>NVXH01000010.1:76867-165024 GCA_002746985.1 Porticoccaceae bacterium
GGGTGGNSRWKGTMWMKGTAWCGRWWRMKRAYSWTGWYMTTGWWAYTGAAWCTGAAKCKGAAGCGGAAGTAACACCGTAAAGATGRGCGTTACTCAGCGCGCCCTATAGGTAATACGCCCTTTGGATAAGTCATAGGGCGTTAATTCTACTTTTACTTTATCACCCGTCAGTATGCGAATATAATTTTTACGCATTTTTCCAGAGATATGTGCAGTGACAACATGTCCATTTTCCAATTTGACACGGAAGGTTGTATTGGGAAGTGTATCAATCACTTCACCTTCCATCTCAATATGATCTTCTTTTGGCATAATATTTGCTATCTCCGGACTGGGATTCTCTAGAACGAGGCGCATTCTGCCTGAAAACACGGCAAAGTCAATCAGCCAGTACCCATTCACTATTCTTGAGTATTTCCAAGGGTTGATACTGAGCCTTGTAAGCCATTTTAGGACTATTTTTTATCCAATAACCCATATAGACATAGGGTAAATCCATCTGTTTGGCTAAAGTTATATGTGCCAAAATGGTGAAAGTGCCGAGGCTTCTTTTGTTATGTTTCGTCGAATAGTAGATGTAGATAGCCGACAAGCCATTGTCGAGAACATCTACAACACCAGCAGCGATAAGTTCTTTTCCAAGCCGAACCTCTATCATTTTACTGTTTCGCCATAGATTACTGATGAAGTCCTTAAATTGAGAATGACTTGGAGGATACATATCTCCATCAGAGTGGCGCTCTGAAATATAATTTGCATACAACGGATAGTGTTCCGATTCATCGATATTTGATGTAACCCAGACACTTAAATCTTTATTACGTTTATTACACCGTTTTTGCTGTCTGTTAGCTTTAAATTCATTGACGCGTATTCTTGAAGGTATACAAGCGTTGCAACTCTCGCACCGAGGTGTGTATACATAGCGCCCACTGCGCCTAAACCCCATCTCAGACAATTGGGTGTATAAATAAGGGTCGACATCAATAACTGGGTCCACAAAGGCTGTGGTGGCCCTTTTGCCTTCTAAATAGCTACAAGGATGCGGTTCAGTCAAAAACAACCGTATCGCTTGTACATCTGGCGTTATATCTCGTGACATAGCAACATTTTAACCATTGTCATAATATTAGTTTAGACCTTTATTTCAGGCATTTTACACCGCCATTGATCAGGCCAGTTACTATGTTGATCACGTAATTTTGCTAACCTCAATAAAAAATCTTGCCGAGAGAGGGTAACAGCACCCATAGAAGTTAAATGTTCATTGCTAATCTGGCAATCGATAAAGCCACCATCAGTCTGTTGCTTTATTAATAACGCYAATTGAACCAATGCAAYTTTTGAGGCATTTGGTTGCAAGCTAAACATGGATTCACCACAAAACACGCTACCCACAAGTACACCATACAGCCCGCCGACTAATTTATTGTCTAACCAAACCTCGACGGAATGAGCAATACCCGCAATATGCAAAGCAAGGTAGGCCTCTATCATCTCATCGGTTATCCAGGTTTCTGTTTCATTATCACGACGCGGACCTGAGCAATGCATAACAACYGATTGAAAGTGAGTATCAAGCCGAATTTCCCAYGGTTGTCGATTCATTACTTTTTTTAAAGAACGAGAAACTCGTATGTCTTCAGGAAATATCACCGCCCTAGGGTCCGGTGACCACCAAAGAAGCGGTTGGCCATCTTCATACCAGGGGAAAATACCTTGGCGGTACGCATCCAGCAATGTGCTTTGCTTTAGATTTCCCCCCATAGCCAATAGCCCGTTCGGGGTTTGAAGCGCATTCTCCGGATCGGGGAAAACCGGAGCATTGGTATCGAGCAGCTGAAGATTAGACACTTAAAAATTAATCCAATTCATCCAGATATTTTTCTGCATCCAGTGCTGCCATACAACCAGAGCCAGCAGAGGTCACAGCCTGTCTATACACATGGTCGGCAACATCGCCCGCAGCAAACACACCCGTTACACTGGTTTCTGTRGCATTACCTTCACTRCCACCCCGGATAGTTAAATATCCATTTTTCATATCCAGTTGATCTACAAACAGGTCYGTATTRGGTTTGTGYCCAATAGCAATAAATACACCACTGACATCAAGCTCAACRTCAGCGCCGCCTTGTGTACCTTTYAGTGACAACGCTGTTACACCYGCATCRTCRCCTTTTACTTCATCAAGCGTGTAATTCCACAGAATATTRATATTGCCGTTCTYTGCACGYTCTAACAGCTTATCTTGAAGAATTTTCTCTGAACGYAATGAATCTCTTCGGTGAACCAATGTCACTTCACTACAAATATTCGACAGGTAGAGAGCTTCTTCAACTGCCGTATTGCCACCACCAATAACGGCAACTTTTTGGTTTTTATAAAAGAAACCATCACAGGTRGCACAGGCRCTTACYCCTCGCCCCATATARGCTTCTTCAGATGGAATCCCCAAATATTGAGCAGAGGCACCCGTACAGATAATTAAAGCATCACAGCTGTAGCTATTACTGCCTTTGAGTTGAAAAGGTCTTTGGTTGAAATCGACACTATCAATGTGATCAAAAATAATCTCTGTATCAAAACGCTCAGCATGTGCCTGCATCCGCATCATTAAATCAGGGCCCTGAACACCCTCAGCATCACCAGGCCAATTATCTACATCTGTAGTCGTGGTTAATTGTCCCCCTTGCTGAATTCCAGTAATGACAACGGGGTTAAGGTTGGCTCTTGCGGCATACACAGCTGCGGTATAACCCGCGGGGCCAGACCCAAGAATAATCAGTTTGTGGTGTTGTACATCGGACATAGAKAGGGGTTCCAAAGCTAAAAGAATCTATTTTATCAAGTATATTTCGACGACTATGATAATGAATGACGCTAAATAGACAAAGTAGGATTTTACTATCGAGGGTATTTAGTGAACTTATACCACTAACCACTGTACTTGGTAGCTGGTATTTCAACCTACTGCCATTACAATAGCGTGCATAAATAACGAATTTGGATAGCATTTTGAGTAGAGAAAAACGGCCTAAAAAACCTACAGAGAAGAATGCTGAAGCCGAACAGCCTTCAAGGGGTAAACTTATTTTAAGAGAAGGTGCTCTTATTGGCTGGCTCGTTGTCTGTGTTTACCTGTTAATTGCACTTGTTAGCCATTCCTCTGAAGATCCTGGTTGGTCTCATACTGGCAGTATGGACCATGTCAGTAACGCCGCCGGTGCTATCGGTGCCTGGTTGTCCGATGTTTTTTACTCGYTACTTGGTTATATCTCTTACTTATTTCCTGTTTTATTAGGRTTAAGAGCCTGGAATGTTTTTCGAGCCCATCGTGAAGAAGGGGCTCATTTTGACGGTGTTGTCTTTTCCCTTCGTATTTTGGGACTTATTCTGGTCATGGTCAGCGCCACATCACTGGCTTCACTCCATTATGGGCATATTGAAACCTCTCTACCATTTGGTGTTGGGGGTATTCTTGGGTCATCTATCTCTGTTGCAGCAGCAACGGCATTTAACTATGTTGGYAGTACATTAATTTTATTAGCKGTTTTTCTGTTTGGTTTAACGGTTTTYACCGACCTMTCATGGYTGGCAYTGATAGAKGGTGCCGGTCAAACRACCTTGAAATTTATCGAATATATTCAACATCGYCTWGCGGCACGAAGAGCTAGAAAAGAAGAAGCYMAACTGGCAGAGCAAGCTCAGCAGCACCGTAAAGAAATTAAGRTACAACAGGCTAAAAAAGAAGCCAATCGAAAACCCCCAAGCATTCAAGCTCTCGCAAAAAAAGTAGCCCCGAGTCAACGGGTTGAAAGGGAAAAACAAACATCACTTTTTTCTGAACCTACCTCTGGCTCATTACCGACATTAAGCTTGCTCGATAAAGCTGACAACAATACCGGTAAGGGGTACTCCAAAGAGTCTCTCGAAGCGATGTCCAGACAATTGGAACTGAAGCTTCAGGACTTTGGCATAAGTGCCGTGGTAATAGAGGTGCTGCCAGGCCCTGTTGTCACTTGTTTTGAGATTCAGCCTGCAGCTGGTGTAAAGGTGAGTAGAATAACCAACCTAGCKAAAGAYCTGGCAAGATCACTCGCCGTTGTAAGTGTCAGGGTTGTAGAAGTTATACCTGGAAAATCTGTAGTGGGTATTGAAATACCCAATGAACACAGAGAAATGGTAAGACTGAGTGAAGTTCTATCTTCYGATGTTTATGAGCAAGCAAAATCACCGCTAACTCTTGCACTAGGCCATGATATTTCAGGCATGCCCGTATGTGCAGATTTGGCAAAAATGCCCCATTTACTRGTGGCCGGGACAACAGGTTCAGGTAAGTCTGTGGGCATTAATGTGATGCTGTTGAGCCTACTGTATAAGTCCAGCCCTGAAGATGTGCGATTAATTTTAGTTGACCCTAAAATGCTGGAATTATCTGTCTATGACGATATTCCTCATCTATTAACGCCTGTTGTTACTGATATGAAAGATGCCGCCCGTAGTCTTCGTTGGTGTGTGGGTGAAATGGAGCGGCGCTATAAGTTAATGGCTGCGTTGGGGGTACGTAATCTCTCTGGCTACAACAAGAAAGTATTGGATGCTATTGCTGCRGGCAACCCCATTGTCGACCCATTGTGGCAACCAGATGAGCATGCCAGCTTGTTTGCMGGAGAGGGTGAAGAACCCATTGCMCCCACCTTAGAAAAGCTTCCTTATATCGTCGTTGTGATTGATGAATTTGCCGATATGATGATGATCGTCGGTAAAAAAGTSGAGCAATTGATTGCTCGAATTGCTCAGAAAGCACGGGCAGCTGGTATACACTTGATATTGGCGACACAGCGACCTTCTGTAGATGTGATTACCGGGTTAATTAAAGCGAATGTTCCCACCCGTATTGCCTTTCAGGTTTCCTCCAAAATTGATTCCCGGACAATTCTTGATCAAGGTGGTGCAGAACAACTGTTAGGGCATGGAGATATGCTCTATTTACCACCCGGAACCAGCGTCCCCATACGAGTTCATGGTGCCTTTGTGGATGATCACGAAGTACACAAAGTAGTTGCTGATTGGAAAAGCAGGGGTGAGCCTAAATATCTCGATGAAATTACCGATGAAATTKCAACTAATAGTATTCCTGTACCAGGCTTTGGCTCAGAAGGSGGSAATAGTTCAGATGATGCSGAATCTGAYCCACTCTACGATGAAGCTGTAGCCTTTGTWCTCCAGACTCGTAAGGCMTCTATTTCATCGGTACAACGCAAATTACGTGTTGGTTATAACCGAGCTGCCCGACTTGTTGAACAAATGGAAGCTTCTGGTGTAGTAAGTGAAATGGGTACCAATGGTAAYCGTGAGGTGTTGGCGCCATCRCACTCCGGAGGTTAACCATGAAATCACYATTTTTTTATRTTGTTTTATGTGTGCTTGCTTCACCACTGCTAGCAGGGGGCCAAGTCGCCACGAGTCTTGATGCTACCCGTGATAAAGACAACATAAGTGGTAAAAGTATAAGTAGCACCGATGCACTCCGCACATTACTTTCAAACGTCAATTCTTTAGACACCCGTTTTGAGCAGACTGTATATTCCTTTGAAGGTGATATTTTACAGAAAACTACTGGCCATCTTATGGCCGTACGCCCAGGTAAAGTCCGCTGGATGACAGCGCCACCCATAGAGCAATTAGTGGTGTCTGACAGTGAAACCCTATGGATTTATGATCCAGACCTTGAACAAGTGTCCATTCAGTCATTTGATCAGGATCTTTCAAAAACACCGGCAGCTTTATTTATTGGCAATCTTGATAATCTCGAACTAAGTTATGACATTAGTCAGCAGCAAGGTGAAATCACAGAATTYACACTTGTGCCTACTGCCGCAGACAGCTTATATGAAAAGGTTGCATTGGGCTTTRCCAACAAAGCACCCGTATCCATGACACTTTGGGATTCACTTGGGCAAAAAACTAAAATCACCTTTCAGGGGTTACAGTTAAATCAGCCTATCGATCCCGCACTCTTTCATTTTGATCCGCCCGATGGGGTAGACATTCTTCGTGATGAGTAAAGACCTGTTTAGTCAGGAGGTATATCAACCTCTTGCTTCAAGAATGCGCCCGCTATCACTGAACGATTTTTCTGGGCAGGCCCATTTAATAGGGGAGGGGAAATCACTTTACGAAGCTATTTCTGCAGGACAACTCCATTCCATGATTTTTTGGGGGCCGCCTGGTGTTGGAAAAACTACATTAGCCAAAATTATTGCCCAGTCTGTTGATGCACATCTGGAAGCCATATCAGCCGTGTTATCGGGCGTGAAGGAAATTCGTGCTGCTGTTGCCCGAGCAGAAGAAGAGCGTGATATTCGTGGTCGCAAGACCATTCTATTTGTTGATGAGGTGCATCGTTTTAATAAATCCCAACAGGATGCCTTTTTACCCTATGTAGAGGACGGCACGGTTGTTCTTATTGGAGCCACTACAGAAAACCCTTCCTTTGAGCTGAATAAYGCACTGCTTTCKCGTTGTAGAGTCTACGTACTACGCAGTTTAGAGCCGGCCGACATTTGTCTAATTATTCAACGAGCACTGAATGACAGTGACATCGGGCTGGGTAACCGAAAACTGAACATAACAGATGATGCCATCGAGCTACTGGCCAATGCTGCAGATGGTGATGCCAGGAAAGCACTCAACTTACTCGAAATAGCCAGTGATCTTACACTGGATGGAAACATAGAAAAAACCACGCTACAGGAAGTGCTGGTGACAGATAGCCGCCGCTTTGATAAAGGTGGCGAATATTTTTATGACCAAATATCGGCTCTACACAAGGCTATTCGAGGTTCATCTCCCGATGCAGCTTTATACTGGTTTACGCGAATGATTGATGGTGGTTGTGACCCTCTTTACATTGCTCGCCGAGTAGTTCGCATGGCCAGTGAGGACATTGGCAATGCCGATCCGAGAGCATTATCACTATCGCTTAGTGCCTGGGAGACCCAGGAGCGACTTGGTAGTCCTGARGGTGAATTAAGTATTGCCCAGGCAATTATRTATTTGGCCTCRGCCCCTAAAAGCAATGCCGTTTATAGTGCTTTTAATGCAGCTCGAGCKGATGTACGYAAAATGCCCAGTTATGATGTACCACTGCATTTACGGAATGCACCCACACAATTAATGAAAGAACTCGATTACGGCGCAGATTATCGTTATTCCCATGATGAACCGGGTGCTTTTTCTCCAGGTGAAAATTATTTTCCGGAAGAAATACAAAATACGCGTTATTATTTTCCGACCGACCGTGGGCTTGAACAAAAAATTTCTGAAAAACTTAATTACTTAAATACGCTAAACAAAAATAGTCCCCAGCAACGCTATGTGGGCGTAAAAAAAGAAAGCGAGAACTCATAATGCAATGGTTAGCCGTAGCTTTAGGTGGTGCATTAGGTGCAATGGGGCGGTTTGCCGTCAATGCGGCCATCTTTCCAATGTTTGGTGGGCGGCTTCCTATTGGCACACTTGTTGTTAATGTCCTRGGYTCGATTCTTATGGGATTATGTTACGTACTGATTATTGAGCGAGGAGTACTGCCTGCTGAATTACGTAACCTTTTGATGGTCGGTTTTCTTGGTGCCTTTACAACCTTTTCTACGTTCTCGCTTGATACCCTTGCTTTGTGGCAAAATGGCCACCTTGCGCTGGCGGCTGCCTATGTCGTCCTGAATGTTGTGTTGTGCCTRGCGGGAATGCTCGGTGCAATTTTCTTGACCCGTTTACTTTAGGAAATATTCCAACCTCATGCTGGACCCAAAACTCGTTCGCTCTGAACCCGAAAAAATCGCTGCCACRCTTGCTGTACGTGGTTTCAAATTAGATGTTGAAATGCTTATTGAGCTTGAAGGCCGCCGCCGTCAGTTGCAGGATGCCGCTCAGTCACTACAAGCCGAACGCAATGCTTACGCCAAAGCAATGGGTAAGGCCATTGGCGAAGCAAAGGCAAAAGGTGAAGATATTTCACCTCTAAAAGAAAAGGGCGAAGCACTAAAAAAATCCTGTATACAGGCAGAAGATGAACTGAGTGAATTGCAACATCAATTAGAAGAGTACCTCAGTGGCATACCCAACTTGCCTGATAGCGAGGTTCCTTCTGGTACAACAGAAGACGACAATGTGGAAATTCGCCGCTGGGGCGAACCACGTACCTTTGATTTTGAAGTAAAAGATCATGTTGATCTGGGTGCTGATTCGGGCCTTCTGGACTTTGAAGCTGGCGTTAAAATTACCGGTTCACGTTTTGCGGTTATGCGGGGTGGTATCGCCAGGCTGCACCGTGCACTGATACAAATGATGCTGGACACCCATCAACTGGAACACGGTTATCAGGAAATTAATGTTCCCTATATTGTTAATCGTGAATCACTATTTGGTACTGGCCAGTTACCCAAGTTTGAAGAAGATCTGTTCAAATTAGAGGATGATCGCGGTTTTTACCTGATCCCTACAGCTGAGGTCCCGGCAACCAATATCTACCGTGATGAAATTATTGATGCCGACCAACTGCCGATAAAACTTACCTGTCATACGCCCTGTTTTAGAAGCGAAGCGGGCAGCTACGGTAAAGATACTCGCGGTATGATTCGCCAACATCAATTTGAAAAAGTAGAGTTGGTACAATTCGTCAAACCTGAAGATTCTACGGAAGCACTTGAGCAACTTACCCGYCATGCTGAAGTTATTTTACAAAARCTGGGWCTTCCYTATAGAACGCTTATCCTCTGTGGCGGTGATTTAGGTTTCGCCTCTGTGCGCACCTACGATATTGAAGTCTGGTTGCCATCACAGCAGCGTTATCGCGAAATATCATCCTGTAGTAATTTCAGGGATTTTCAGGCGCGCCGCCTCAAGGCACGTTGGCGTAATCCTGAAACAGGAAAACCTGAGCTACTAAATACACTAAATGGTTCTGGTTTGGCTGTTGGCAGGACACTGCTTGCAGTGATGGAAAACTACCAAAATATAGATGGCTCCATTGACATACCTGAAGTACTGCAACCCTATATGGGTGGACAAACTCGTATTAATTGATAGTAAAACAGAGGGCTCAATAGCTTTTTAACCAAACTCTAACGGGTTATAAACATGAAGCTATGTCTACCCAATAACGGTATAGGATAATNATTTNATGGCTAATTACGATTTTGAYCTGTATGTCATTGGTGCCGGCTCAGGTGGRGTGCGTACAGCAAGAATGTGCTCCCAGCAAGGYTTGCGYGTGGGTATAGCGGAGTCTCARTACCTTGGYGGCACCTGTGTCAACGTCGGTTGTGTGCCTAAAAAACTATTTGTATATGCCTCTGCATTTTCAGAAGAATTTAAAACAGCTAAAGGCTTTGGTTGGGATGTAGGCCACTCTAACTTCGACTGGAAAACGTTACGAGAAAACAAAGATACAGAAATAAAACGCCTTAATGGTATCTACGGAAGTTTACTCGATGGCGCCGGGGTTGAGTTACATGAGGGCAGGGCARCCATTATTGACCCCCATTGTATTGAGGTGAATGGTAAGCAATATAGTTGTGAGCGAATTTNGATTGCCACCGGAGGTACGCCCTACGTACCTGAGTTTCCCGGCAGTGATCATACTATTACTTCAAATGACGCTTTCTACCTGGACACATTGCCAGAACGTATTGTTATCGTCGGTGGYGGTTATATTGCGATCGAATTTGCCGGGATATTTAATGGCCTCGGTGTTGAAACACACCTATTGTATCGAGGAYCACTATTTTTACGTGGTTTTGACCAAGAATTAMGAGAAATCCTAAAAGAAGAAATTGAAAATCAAGGRGTTAACATACATTTCTCAACTGAAATCGAGAAAATTACATCGCAAGATAAYACTTATAAAGTCCAGCTTAATRATGGCCAAAGTATCGATGCTGGGCTGGTYATGTACGCCACAGGYCGGCGYCCCAACATCAATGGTTTAGGGCTAGAGAACACCAAGGTACAACAAAAAGAYAACGGTGCCATTRTTGTKGAYGAGTACTTTCAAACCTCYGAGCCATCTATCTATGCCTTAGGCGATGTCATCAGTCGKATWGAGCTCACACCKGTCGCCATCGCAGAAGGTATGGCTTTAACCAAAACACTGACCACTGGTGAACTAACAGCTCTGGATTACACYAATATCCCCACTGCTGTATTTTGTCAGCCAAACTCAGCCTCTGTCGGCCTGACAGAGGAACAAGCTTGTACTCAACACTCAGATGATCTACGTATTTACCGCAGCCGATTCCGCCCCATGAAAGAAACGCTGGGAGGRGGCTCAGGTAAAATATTCATGAAAATGATCGTTGTTGATAGTACTGACCTGGTTATTGGTTGCCATATGGTCGGAGAAAATGCCGGTGAAATTATCCAGGGCATAGCCGTTGCCATGAAAGCTGGAGCCACAAAAGCAAACTTTGATGAGACTATAGGTATTCACCCAACGGCAGCTGAAGAGTTTGTCACAATGAAATGAGGCATTAAAGCCCCAGTAAAACCGTTTAAGACGACGGCTGCTTATTCARCGTATGATCCTGCCGATTTTGTGGGCAACTATAAACCTAGATTTGCAGGTATGCCCTGGACAGCGCCCGTTTATGATGAAGTTAGACAGGTGACTCAATACCCTTGGCCAAACTGCGTTTTATTTGAAAAAACCGGGGACTGCGATTGTTACAGCCAGCAAGCCACCAAAATTACCGTAGACAAGACCACCTGCACGAATATTGTTAGAAATGGTGTTTTTGATCATTCCAAAGACCCCCCCAAAGAGGGGAGAGGTGACAAGCAGATATTTGCAGGGGGAACCCCGCCAATAGCTGATTATCACCGGAGTATTATAATTAAAGACTCCACACCCATCCGTAAGCTCACAACCAACTAATTCCCTACCTTAGCCTGCTTTTCTACTTCCCCTCGTGTAGAGGGGGACAGGGAGCGTAGCGGGTGAGGGGGTAAGCCTTTACTACATAATGACCTTCAGCCACCTAGATCAGGAGCCCCTATTAGGAGAGAGTGACTTCTGTTCACAGGAAAAGTGGTATTAAGTATTTGATTTTAAAAGGTGTTGATTTATGATCAGAGGACCGGGATTGGAAAACAAAAATAGGGATTAGGCTTCTTTTGCCAAAGGATAGAATCTTTTTCTTTGCTCCAACCTATTGTTAATAAACAAAAATAGCCTTGACCGAAAATTGTTTGTCCCGAGATAAGGCCATAGGATTCTGAATAAGCTGTTAGCCATCCAGTAACTATAGGTAGATAAACAACATGATTCCTGAGTTAAAGTTAAAGGATGCGGAACGCATCGTTCGAATTACTATGATATTAATACTGGTAACAGCTGGAACCAGTAAGCTTTTTAGCCAGGGTGGTTTTTTTGAGTATTACTCTCAATTATTCCAAGGAGATTTAAGGATAAATTTAGCGCCATTTCTCGTAAACCTCTATCTCAAGGCAACCCCCTTTATTGAGGTATTTCTTGGCTTGGCTCTATTAAGCAATAAGTACAAGATCTTCGCCGTTTATGGTTGGTTTGTTTTTATGTTAAGCCTATTGTTTGGTCATTACATTCTGCAAGAATGGTCTTCTGTTAATCAGATGTTGGACTATATTTTTCTTGGCTTATTGTGTTTTATTTTGCCCAATCATTCTTCATGGTTTAGTAGAGATAACGCTAATTAAGTGGTAATGGCTAACAAGTTGCTGCACTCGGAAAAATTACTCGCTACGCTCCCAATTTTCCGGTGAGCAAGGCGTTCATTCTAGATTAGATTAAACCCATAGAAACGGTGCATGATAAAGAATGACTATTGAAGTGATAAGTTTGCCTGACCAAGTTGTCACATGTGCAACCTGCAAGGCGAATTGTTGCCGCTTAGAGGTAATGCTTATTACGGATACTGGTGTACCCGAAAAATATGTTGAATTGGATAATTGGGGTGGGATGAGTATGGCTCGTTTAGACGACGGATGGTGCGCAGCTTTGGATCGAAGCACTAAGGCATGTACTATTTATGATAAGCGCCCATTAATTTGTCGTGAATTTGAAATGGGCGGCCTTGAGTGTCTTTCCGAACAAGMCTAGTTTTTAGTCGAGCCAATAGCTAATTGCGAATATTCTTAGGGGTCGATTTGACGTTCTTTTATAAGTCAAAGTCGCATAACAAGGCAAGGCAATCGGGCGGTTTCACGCCGTTGCTTTAGGCGTTATGCACTGTAGAGGAGAACAGGGAACCGTTTATGGCGGGGAAAGTGGTAAGCTAGGTCAGTTCGTCTACCTTTCTCATGGCATCTACAGCACCAAGTTTCTTAAACTTATGTTTTGGATCTTGAACCCGTTTTTTATCTTTTTGATTATTATTGTTTTCAACCTTTCCAACCATTGCCTGGTAACAGAAACCTTGATTGAATGAAATGCTTCCTACGGGTTTCCACCCACGGTTTAATCGATTTGATACTTCTTTTTCTAGTTCACTGAATCCGCTTTTGCTACCAATTACCTTATAAATCAACATTTATCTTCCTTGGATATTTTTGATTACTTCGCACCTTTTCTCTGAAAATTTCCAGATAGATGATTTCAGCGGTTGTTTTTTTGTCTTGAGAGAGCTTTGTGTGTGCCTAGCTGGCCCTGAAGGGAGGTTATTAGCGAGTTGTTTACGGAGGGATTCGTWGTGGCYGCYTGTATTTCAATCAACTGTCTTATCGTTACTGGTGGGAGCCAAACCATTTGGTTATGCCACTGTACGGTGTAAAAGATCCTTCTGAGTTAAAACCACATACAGATGACAACTTGTCCAACGTCGTGGTGATGCATAAGCGCTCACTAGCAGGATAGATCAACGTTTAAGCTAATATCACCAAATTTACAACTGCGCATAATGTATATTATGTTAAATTGAGTATGGAGAAACGAATATCAAAGTACATATGATTACCACTCCTGCTCCTTGCTTGCCCCTAGAACCCCCGGCTAGCGAGATTACCTATGATTGGGGGTCTACCGGTTGTTTCAATGGATTCTAAGCACCTATTCTGGCAGAATCCCACTTCGAAAAGCTTTTCAGAATAAGCCAAAACTTTTCCTACCTATCTGACCTAAAGCCACCATTGTTACCAAGGAGTTTGTATGTCTTTTAATAGCTTTCCAGACAAGCAGCTAGTCGCTGARCTGAGTGCAAAAATGTTGCTTGAAATTGGAGCTATCAACTTTCGACCTGACGACCCCTATAAACTCACTTCTGGAAAARCTAGTCCGGTTTATATTGATTGCCGRAAAATCATATCCTACCCTCGYGTTCGCTCTACCCTTATGGATTTCGGYGCTTCTACCATATTGCGTGATATTGGCTTTGAATCTATCGATGCCGTTGCCGGTGGTGAAACTGCAGGAATTCCTTTTGCTGCCTGGCTTGCGGAGCGTTTGTCACTCCCCATGCAGTATGTCAGAAAGAAACCTAAAGGCTTTGGTCGTGATGCTCAAATTGAGGGCTATTTAGAGGAAGGATCAAAAGTATTATTAGTGGAGGATTTAACCACCGATGGTGGCAGCAAGATCATCTTTTGTGACGCTTTACGCAAAGCTGGTGCCGAAGTGACGGATACCTTCGTGATCTTCTTTTATGATATTTTCCCTGATACTCGTCAAAAGTTATTGGATGCCGGTATAAACCTGCATTATCTGACGACCTGGTGGGATGTGCTCAAAGTCTGCAAGGATACAAACTATCTTGACACTAAAGCTATCGCTGAAATTGAATCTTTCCTTAACGCGCCCGTTGAATGGTCTCTAGCCCATGGCGGCGACGATAAATAGAYTTTTCACCTACAAAYNAAAATATTATATTTCAAATAGTTACWCTATATTWCTAATGTTAAATATATAGTGTAACTATCAATCAAGGCTAAATCCTTACGTTGCTCTATGGCGCATTCAATCGCCAGTCATATTGATAATCAATTTYMCCCTGAAACCCCARGAGATAAAGTGCATGTCTATCTTTGGCATAATGTGCAAAGATTTTCATTAGCTTCTTATTATCTTTTGCAAAATCATCACGATACCACTCAAATATACTTGAGGCCTGCATCTTTCCATTTTTCAGGCTGACGCCACGAGGGTGGTTAATATAATCACGACCTGACTGCTTTAATAACAGCCTAACATTGGCGCTTGTAAACGCTACAGGCAGTACATTCGGGCAACTGATGCTGGCACAGCTCAGTCCAAAATGTACTTTGTGATCCCGCCATATGGGCCTTAGAATTCGATGTTCTATATCATTCAAACTTAAAGACTCTCCAGCRACTTTAACGAGAGATTTGTTCCATGGTCCWCGCTTAATTAATTTAGTACCAATATCTTTAACGCTACTGATTGGATAGTGTTTTAATATCAATTCTACTGTTGCTGCGTTATAGAGGTTTAACCAATAAGCTTTTTGCTCTCTTCGGTTGTATCGCCTAGGATCTATTTTTTCCAGTGACAGAATATAGCGAGACAATCTCTTCTTGTCTTTTCGTGTAACAGATCCATATTTGAAACGATTAACCCCTGAGGGGTGATTATCTATAACGTAAAAGTGCAGTATTTGATCCCATTGGCTGTGATCAATACTGTCATAACTGTTTTCGTTACTTTTATCCCARTAGGCCCAATAATCTGAGCTKGGYGCTGCCAGGGTTGAACAACTGATAAAGCAGCCCAGGAGAAACGAAAGAACCAATCCTTTGTGCGCTGTAGCCACCAAKTTATTACTCCACATTCGTATACAATCTGTTAGAACCCCTTTGGTACCATGATCCAAGCTAGCTTACAATGGCAGCTTCCAARTCTGTGAATTCTATCCCGATGGTACATYTAACTACATCCCAAATATTCRATATTGACCAGCAACATATCTGGCACCCCTACTCTTCCCTGACACAGCCGATTCCTGCCTATCAGGTAGTCAGCGCTCACGGGGTTCGGCTTAAATTGTCCGATGGACGAGAGCTTATTGATGGCATGTCCTCCTGGTGGTCTGCCATTCATGGCTATAATCACCCTATTCTCAATAAAGCTATAAAAGACCAAGTAGACATCATGTCACATGTGATGTTTGGCGGCATTATTCAYGAACCTGCGGCACAACTGGTCAAAACATTAGTAGATATTACTCCTGCCGGCCTGGATAAGGTYTTYCTYTGTGATTCCGGCTCCGTAGGGGTCGAAGTTGCCTTAAAAATGGCTATTCAGTACTGGTATTCCCAAGGGCACCCCAAAAAATCACGTATTTTGAGCCTTCGCAATGGCTATCACGGTGATACCTTTGGTGCCATGTCTGTATGTGACCCAGACACAGGTATGCATCACCTATTCAGCAACACCTTAGCCAAACAACTGTTYACCGARTCACCCCGCTGTGGCTTTTATGATGATTGGGATGATAGTTATATCTCTGATATCAAACAGTCTTTAGAAAATCACCACCATGAGCTTGCTGCAGTAATACTGGAGCCCATATTACAAGGCACTGGTGGAATGAATTTTTATTCTCCACAGTTTCTAAAACATGTACGTGAACTCTGTGATCTACACGATGTGTTATTGATTGCTGATGAAATAGCGACAGGGTTTGGCCGTACYGGRAARTTATTTGCCTGTGARTGGGCWGGAATTTCACCCGATATTCTTTGTGTTGGYAAAGCCATAACCGGTGGTTACATGACTCTTGCTGCGACTCTTTGTACMGAGAACGTCAGCAATGGTATCTGTAATGGTGAGGCTGGTGTCTTTATGCATGGCCCAACATTTATGGGAAACCCTCTCGCCTGCTCTGTGGCGAATGCCAGTATAGAGCTATTACTCAAGACAAACTGGCAGGCTCGTATTACAGAAATAGAACAACAGCTTAAAGCCGGTCTTGCTGAGGCAAAAACCTATGARAATGTTGCCGATGTTCGGGTTCTTGGTGCTATCGGTGTTATTGAAATGCATCAGACCGTGGACGTTGCCAAGATTCAAAAACAATTTGTCGATCAAGGTATATGGATAAGGCCATTTGGTACCCGCGTGTACGTGATGCCACCCTACATTATCTCAACAGAAGACTTAGCTACACTCATGCAAGGCATGCTTAACGTGGTTAGGGATTATGTGTAGTAAAAAGGGTTACACATAACCCGGAACTAACTTAGTAAAAGGCTTGTTGCAAAACTACGTTGTTAGCGGATATAAACCAAYAGMTTTTCTGATCTTCTCCATAAAAGGAACGCTATAGGCGCGGGCTTTTTCTGCACCTTGCTGCAACACCTGCTCAATATACTCCGGGTCTTCCATAAACTCATTGTAACGATCTCGGGGGACGCTAAGCTCTTGGTTAATCAGCTCAAACAATTGTTTCTTGGCTTCGCCCCAGGCAATACCATTTTCAAATTCTTTCCGCATGTAGACTGCTTGCTCTTCAGAGGCAAAAGCACGCCATACCTGAAATACAGTTGAGGTGTCTGGGTCTTTGGGCTCACCAGGCTCTAGCAAATTGGTTTTAATTTTATTGATATGCTTTTTCAACTGCTTTTCTGTGAGAAACAGTGGAATRGTATTACCGTAGCTTTTACTCATTTTTCGACCATCCAGACCCTGTAATACGGCAACATGATCATCAATTACGGCCTCAGGAAGAGTAAAATGCTGGCCATAAAGGTAGTTAAAACGTTGAGCTATATCCCGAGCCATTTCAATATGCTGAATCTGGTCTTTACCGACAGGTACTTTGGAGCCATTAAACATCAGAATGTCTGCGGCCATTAATACTGGATAGGAAAACAATCCTGCAGTAATACCGTAATCRGCGTCTTGGCCTRCCTCCAAATTTTTCTGAACTGAATCCTTATAAGCATGGGCTCGGTTCATTAAACCTTTGGCTGCTACGCAATTTAAAAACCAGTTAAGCTGTGGAATTTCAGGAATATCGGATTGACGGTAAAACACCACATTGTCTGTATTAAGTCCCAAGGCTAACCATGTAGCCGCAATTTCCCGAGTCGATTGATGYACTTTCGYCGGATCCTGACATTTAATYAGGGCATGAAAATCTGCAAGAAAATAATAAGCWTTAACATCTGTTTGCTGACTAGCAACAATGGCGGGCCTAATGGCACCGACATAATTACCTAAATGTGGCGTACCGGTGGTGGTGATACCCGTTAAGACTGTGTCAGGTGTATTGGCCTTCATAATTTCCTTCAAAGCGTCGTCGTCAGCAACTTAATAAATCGTTAATTAATTGATCGMGCACATCATACGTATTTAACGGCAGTTATAAAGTGGGCAGAACCATATCCACTAATTAATCACCAAACTATCYTCATAGTTGTAYAACCCYCGCAAARCCCGAAACAGGTTRTAAGCATCTTCWACACCAGCCATTTCACGAATGGAATGCATCGCAAAGGTAGGAACACCAACATCAAGGGTTTGAACACCKATATTAGCRGCAGTAATTGGGCCTATAGTGCTGCCACAACCCATATCRGTACGATTAACAAAGGATTGCACAGGAATGTCCTGTAACTCACATAGATGCCGAAATATAGACGATGTGACACTACTCGTAGCATAACGTTGATTGGCATTTGTTTTTATTACTGGCCCCTCGTTAATAATGGGCCCATGATTTTTATCATGCTTGTCACTATAATTAGGGTGTATACCGTGGGCATTATCYGTGGAAACCAATAATGACTGACTAATCACTCGAGATTTTGTCTCTGAATCAGGGTATAGGCGTTGTAACAAGGATTCCAACATCGGCCCATTGGCACCTGATGCAGAGGTGCTACCCACTTCTTCATGGTCATTACAAACCAACATACTGGTTACTTGGTCACTCGCCTCCAATAATGCCCGCATACCCGTAAAACAACTCAGTAAGTTATCCAACCGGGCACTGGAGATAAAGTCTTCATTAAACCCGGTAATGGCCGGAGGCTGACAATCRTAGAGATARAGRTCGTAATCCATCACAGATAAACTGTTAGCTTGATCTATCGCTGGYAATACTTTGAGAAGTTCCTGAGCAAGTAACGACCTAAAATYTTCTGTMTTGTCATTACACTTTAATAGTATCGGTGGGATGTCTGTYTGAGGGTTAATTGTGCGCTTACTATTCGCGTCCCTATCTAAATGGATGGCAAGGCTGGGAATAACTGCCACAGGCCTCTTCATGTCAATTAAYGCCTGTTGTGGTCCAGCCTCCCCCACTTTAAACACAACCCTTCCTGCAATAGARAGGTCACGATCAAACCAGGGGTTCAGTAACGCACCACCATAAACCTCCACACCTAATTGAAAGTAATTTTGTTTGTGTAGCTCAGGGCTGGGTTTAATTTTCAAACAGGGGCTATCTGTGTGAGCTCCAACTAAACGAATACCACTATTTGTTGCGGGTTTATGGCCCACCACAAAAGCGATAATAGAAGATCCATTACGGGTGACATAGTAACGGCCKCCTGGGRCYAGGTCCCATCTGTCTTCTTCAGCAAGTGCCTGAAAACCTGCCTCATCAAACAACTTCTTCATATTTTCCACCGCATGAAACGGTGTCGGGGACTGATGAATAAAGTYCAGCAGYTGCTGATTATATTGATGATGGTTCATACACTTGCTCTCAATTAATTATTCTTACGTATTCTTTWYTCWNNTYATTSWNNTYATYKWKNATSTRANTNTNANNNCTGAAGCCGTGCTAACAAACCGCTTCTATCCACCCACTAGAATAGCCACTAAWACACCTCCGAGAATAAGGCGGTAAATGACAAATGGAAGCATACCAATTCGATTAATTACAGTAAGAAAGACATAAATACAAAAATAGGCGGTTATAGCAGATAACAGAGTACCCAATGCAATATCTACCCAAGGYACAGCCGCCAGTTGTGATAATTGCACAGCTTTATATCCACCACTCAAAATAATGATTGGAATCGCCAACAGAAACGAAAACCTTGCCGCATCRGTGCGATTGAATCCTAATGCCAGTGCAGCTGTAATTGTTATACCAGACCGGGAGGTTCCCGGAATCAGTGCCAGTGCCTGGGCACAGCCGACAAATAAAGCTGTCTTCCAAGTAAACTCATGAAGATTTTTTGACCGAGAACTGAACCGGTCTGACAAACCAAGAGCAATACCAAAAACGATAGTTGTTACTGCAATAACAGCTATAGAACGTAGATGAAGTTCAATAAAATTGTTAAATAATAAGCCGGCTACCCCTGCCGGGATAGTAGCCAAAATAATATGCCAGCCAAGYCGGCTTTCTGGCGTTTTTTCACCACCGGATACACTCTGRCACCAACATATTATCAATTGTCGTATGTCATGACGAAAATACCCGATAACAGCCAGTAGCGAGCCCACATGCACGGCGACATCAAAAGCTAACCCTTGGTCTCCCCAACCCATAATTGCTGAGGGTAAGATTAAGTGAGCAGAGCTGGAAATAGGTAAAAACTCTGTGAGTCCCTGAATAATCGCCAGAAATACTATCTGTATTAAATCCACTGCTAACCACACTCCATTTTGTTTGGCTGTTTAGTTAATTACTTTTTAGTAGTCACTGTTCAGACTTGGCGCAATCTTTCACGCTTTTTCCAGGTAATTTTATCTCTTAAATAAATGGGGGCAGCCTGCTCAATGGGCATGGTTTTCCCTGCCTTTATTAATGGACGAGCAATCGTAAGAATATCCTGGGCTTCTGGTAATAATGCTATTTCAGTTTTGCCCGGTGCTAAGGCAATTTTTTTACTGTAATTCCAGCCGTCTCCGACAAYAATTACAGGATCAACTAGCTCTATCTCCAGATTTTCCGGAGCACACAAGCTGTCWTCATGAATACGCTTTAAATGATMTGAATTGTAATAAAATTGTGCCCAATAGATTTCACTCATCCGGGCATCAAACATTGGAATAATATGTGTATTTGATGGTAATTGGAGTTTACGAATAGCGGTGTAAGCCAATGTCTCTAGGCTGGATACCGGTAATACTGGCAAATCTGCACCAAATGCCAAACCTTGCACAACCCCAAAACCTATACGAATTCCGGTAAAGGAGCCTGGSCCGGCGGTAAATGCAATAACATCCACCTCAGAAAGCTCCATAGCCGCCTCGTTGAGGAGCTCATCCACCATAGGTAGTAGCAGMCGTGTGTGTTCTCTACTGGCAAGTTTATGCCTGGTAAGTAGTTCCTCGCCCCGAAGCAATGCAACCGAGCAGGCTGGTGTTGCTGTATCAATTGCTAAAATATTTGTCACGTCAAAAAAAATCCCCCGTACTRGCGGGGGATTGTAACCTTTCTACTCCTAAGATCAGAGCAAACAAGCTTGCTTTAAGAATAATCTGTCACAAATAAATCAGACTAACTTTTAGGCGCATTAGCCGTCGGTGTTTCAAGCTCCGCTGCAGGTGCTGGTTTCGTAACTACTTTCTTTTTGGTAACAGCCTTTTTTACCACTGGCTTTTTTGTTACAGCCTTTTTGGGGCGCCCGGGAGAACTTTTAGTGGTTGTTTGTGGCTTAACTGCTTTTGCCTTAGTGGCCGTCGCCTTTTTAGGTCGGCCTGCCGTTTTTTTAGCTGTAGTTACTTTTTTAACCGTAGCTGCCTTGGCCTTARTGACCGCCTTTTTTGGACGGCCGGGGCTACGTTTAGCCGTAGCTCCTTTAACTGTTGTTTTTGGTTTAGCTTTCGCCACTTTTTCTGGACGACCTGGACTACGTTTGGTTGCAGGTTTTACTGTTGCTGCCTTTTTTGGACGGCCTGGGCCACGTCCCGTTGTTTTYCTTGTTCCCTTGATAGTATCTACTTTAGCTCCAGCCTTTTTGACAACAGCTGCAGCTTGCTTTTTCAGTCGTTTTTCTATCGCTTTAACCCGCAACATGGCTGACTTTTCAACAGATTTTAGTTGGGAAGCAATATTTTTTGAACGCTGATTCAACCATGATTTTTCATAACGAGCCAATGCTTTCTTTAAATCAGCCTTCGCAGCAGACTCTAATTTTTTCTCGGTTTTCACAACTTGAGCGAGTGCTTTTTCTTCAGCAGCTTTTATCTGTGAAAGTAATTTTTCCACTCGCAAGGCCGCTTTCCCAACAGCACCTTTTGCTACTAACTTATCTAGTTTATTAGCATTCGACTTAACTTCCTGAGAAGCCTTCTTCAATATAGCTTTGGAAGCTTTGGTTGCATTCTTAAGAACTCTCTGACGTGAAGCAGCAACTTTTTTTCGAGCAGCGGCTACCTTTTTCATTTGTACATTTATTTCTTTTTCAATGGCGCTAACAACTGCAACTGCCTTGTCTAGAGCTGACACCAACTTGGTTTTTTTTGTCTTAGACGGATTTTTTTTAGCCGTCGCTGCTTTTCGTGCTGGTTTTTTAGCTACTGGCTTTTTTGCAACTCGCGCCATCATATTTCTCCTTATTATTTAGGGATACTTACCTTCAGGGCTTATAAAAAATAAACTTGCCTAAAGTTTATGCAATAAAATAATTTTTTCCACAAAAAAAATTGTTTTTTCTCAAATTAATGACAATTTAACCCATATATTGAGTTTTTTTTCAATAAAACCGCTGCATAACCAGTTTTGATAGTGCCGCTATGAATAATGGTGAGTCATTTACACAGGGGATATAGGCATATTTTTTACCACCTGCCGCCAAAAATAACTGGCGTGAACCGATTTTTAATTCCTCAAGTGTTTCAAGACAGTCAGCTGTAAATGACGGGCTAATAATATCGATAGATTTAACACCCTCTTTCGCCCAATTACTAAGTTGTATATCTATGTAGGGTTGCAACCATTTTTTTGGACCAAATCGTGATTGAAACCCCATGGCCCAATCAGAAGAGTTTAATCCTAATGCTTCTGCTAACGCATCGGCCGTTGCCTTACACTGCTCGCGATATGGATCACCTTTATCAACATATTCCTGTGGTATCCCATGAAAAGATATTAATAGTTTTTCATTTTTACCCTGTTGTTGCCAGTGGATGTTAATACTTTCCGCAAGTGATTCAATATAACCAGGGTCATCGTAAAATGATTTAATGGTAGTAATGTCAGCTACATTTCTCTCTCCATGAGTAATGTCCGCCAGCTGATCGTATATTGCACCTGTAGTTGAACCCGAATATTGGGGGTACATGGGTACCACGACAAACTGTTCAACACCCTCAGCTTTTAATTCTGTAATCGTAGATTCTAGTGATGGATTTCCATAGGTAACAGCCGCAGCAATATGAGGGGCTGAACCCTCACATTCTTCATTCATTTTGTCTTGCAATGCAGCAACCTGCCGTTCACTAATTACTCGTAATGGGGAGCCCTCTTCCCACCAAATTTCTTCATAAGCCTTGGCCACTTTTTTTGCACGTAACGGAATAACAATACACCTTAAAATAAACCACCAAGGTAATTTTAATGCTTCAACAACACGGTAATCAGATAGAAATGGCGTTAAAAACTGAGAAACACTCCTGGGGGTTGGTTTTTCAGGTGTGCCGAGATTTACCAGAATAACAGCGGTCTTTTTCATCACAAACAATCAGTTTCCTTTAGACAAAAAAAATGGGCTCTTTAGAGCCCATTTTGCATCAGTTTCGGATATCAGGCCAGTATTGACTCTAACCGTGCCTGAACTTCGTCAAGCGGTCCAACACCATCTATACGTGCATAGGCCGGTGCATTGTCTGACTGAGAAGTGGACAAACCCTGGTAAAAATCAACCAAAGGCTTTGTCTGGTCATGATAAACTTTCAGACGATTACGAACAGTTGCTTCGTGATCATCTTCACGTTGAACCAGCTGCTCGCCGGTTACATCATCAACACCTTCTTGCTTGGGTGGATTGTGGCTAATGTGGTATACACGACCAGAACCCTCATGGACACGACGCCCGCTTAAGCGAGCAATAATTTCTTCATCCGCCACATGAATTTCTATCACTTTATCAATAGAAACCCCTTCTGCTATCAGTGCTTCCGCTTGAGGAATAGTTCTTGGAAAACCGTCAAACAAGAAGCCATTAACGCAGTCTGACTCTTGAATGCGTTCTTTAACCAAGGCAATAATCAGATCATCAGAAACCAAGCCACCAGAGGCCATGATGCCTTTAGCCTTTAGGCCTAGTTCGGAACCAGCTTTAACAGCCGCACGCAACATATCACCTGTAGAAATTTGAGGAATACCAAACTTATTAGTAATGTAAGCAGCCTGAGTGCCCTTGCCAGCGCCAGGCGGGCCTAACAGAATAATTCTCATCGGTTATCTCCGGTTTTCAACGGGTAAAAAATAGAAAAATCTATTTTACGAATGGTTTATCGTTCAAATAATCAGGGCCGAGACCTTACACATAAATCCTTGTAATCACAAGAAAATACGCGTCTTTCCAGGGGGTTACTAACGTTGTTTGGCCTCATCCCATAGGCGATCAAGCTCATCGAGGCTCATTTCTGAAAGCACCAAATCCTTCGCCTTGACCTGCTTCTCGATGTACTGGAAGCGATACTCAAATTTTCGGGATGATTTACGCAACACCATTTCTGCATCCAGGCCAAAGTGTCGGCACATATTCACTACAGTAAACATGAGATCGCCGAGCTCTTCTTCTATACCCCCTTGGTCATCTTGGTTAATGGCTTCATTTAATTCATTGGTTTCTTCTGCGAGCTTATTTAACACTCCATCAATTGATGGCCAATCAAATCCAACATTTGCTGCTCTTTTTTGCAATTTTTGGGCCCGAGTTAACGCAGGAAGACTAGCAGGAATATCGGATAGTACTGAATAGTGGCCTTTTTCAGCACGCTCAGATTTTTTGATAGACTCCCATGTTTTCTTGATACCCGCTTCTTCAGGAAGTTGACCGGGCTGCCGCATACTCCCTAGGGTCCCCTCAGGAAAAACATGAGGATGTCTGGCTACCAATTTTTTTACCACCGTCGACACAACGTCATTAAAGTTAAATAACGTTTGCTCATCAGCCAACTCGCTATAAAAAACCACTTGAAACAATAGGTCTCCCAGTTCTTCCCGAAGGTGGGGGTAATCCTCCCTCTCTATAGTATCAACAACCTCATAGACCTCTTCCAAGGTATAAGGAACAATGGTTTTAAAGGTTTGTTTAACATCCCAAGGACACCCGGTAATAGGATCCCGAAGGCGTTGCATCAGATACAACAGGTCATCTAAAGATGACAGGGACTGTTGATTACGTTCCGTCATTCAAGGTTCCTTAGGAATCATCCAGTCGTTGAACCTGGGTAATATTAGGAATTTCTCTGAGGCGAGCCATAACGGTGCTCAACTGTTCAATGGTGGATACCTCAAGGGTAATGTTCATCCGCACATAAACACCCTCATTACTTTGATCGCTTTTTGTTGTCATAGCCAAAACGCTTAAACCCACTTTATCTAGTACTGCTGATATATCACGTAATAGGCCTGATCGGTCGTAAGCATCAACCCTTACCTTAACGGGGTACGCTTGCTTGGGTTCCACTCCCCAATGTACTTCGAGCACACGCTTTGATTCGACAGTTTGAAGACGTAATAAGTTGCCACAATCTTTTCTATGTACAGAGACACCTCGCCCACTGGTCACATAGCCACTAATTTGGTCCCCCGGTATAGGGTGACAACAACCCGCAATATGTGTCAGAAGGTTACCAACCCCATATATATAGATTTCTGATTCGGCATAACGGCTGGCCTTGGCTGGCAATGATATAAATGGCTTGTCGGCCTTTTGTCCCATATTCAATAGGGATAACATGGCATTGGTGACTTGCTCTACACCAACATCACCGGCCCCAAGGGCAGCATAAAGACCTTCTACACCGTGTTTATTGAATTTTTCGGAAAGTGCTATCAGGTCAACCTCCTTGACATTTAAATGTCGTATTTCACGATCAAGGATTACCTTGCCTGCCAGTACATTTTTTTCATGATTTTGTTTGCGAAACCATTGTTGCACCTTGGCTCTAGCTCGGGTGGTATGTAAATAATGTAACGCCGGAGATAACCAGTCACGACTTGGTGACTCCTGTTTCCCGGTCATAATCGTCACTTGGTCAGAAGTACGTAGAAGGGTATTAAGAGGAACTATTTTTCCATTCACCTTAGCCCCTCGGCAACGATGGCCTACAGAAGTATGAACCCGATATGCAAAATCTAATGGGGTAGAACCCGTAGCAAGATCTACCACATGACCTTCAGGAGTAAAGATATAAACACGGTCAGTAGAATTATCACGACTGAGTAATTCTGAAATATGACCATCTTCAAGTTCTTCGTGCCATTCCAGCACTTGTCTTAACCATGCAATTTTATCTTCATAGCTATTCGCTGTGGACTTGCTGTCCGTGCCTTTGTAGCGCCAGTGAGAGCAAATGCCATATTCTGCATCTTCATGCATTTCATGTGTGCGTATTTGAATTTCCAAAATTTTTCGGTTGGGACCAATAACCGCCGTATGCAGGGAGCGGTAGCCATTTTCTTTGGGCGAGGCAATATAGTCATCAAACTCATTGGGAATATTTCGCCAGTGGCTGTGTACAATTCCCAATACGGCGTAACAATCTGCAATCGTGGGCACCAGAACTCTAACGGCTCGAATATCATAAATTTGAGAAAAGCCTACATCTTTGCGATGCATTTTTTTCCAAATACTATAAATATGTTTGGCTCGACCAGCGATATCCCCAACGATTCCAGCGCTACTCAGTTCCTTTTCGAGAGTATCGATTAATTCTTCTATATAACGCTGACGATCCATACGGCGCTCATCAAGCAGTTTTGCGATACGCATGTATTCGTCCGTTTCAAGATAACGGAATGCAAGATCCTCTAGCTCCCATTTTAATTGGCCAATGCCTAATCGGTGGGCTAACGGGGCATATACATCAAAAATTTCACGCGCCACTCGCAAACGTTTTTCGTTGGACGCTGTTTTTAGTGCACGGATCGCACAGGTACGTTCGGCAATTTTGATAAGAGCTACCCGTACATCATCAATGATAGAGACAAGCATTTCTCTTACTTTGGTTGCCTGCTGAGTAGCCCCATGACCAAAAACGCCTGTTTCGTCGTCAGCTCTCAGGGTACTGATAACCGCCATTTGGAGAACGCTTTCAATCAGTACGGCGACCTGTTCACCAAATTTCTGCTTTACGATAGAAATAGATAGCCGCCCTTCCCTTACTGCCCGATATAAAATGGCAGCTACAAGGCTATCTTGATCAAACAGGTGTAATTCCGCGAGGATACTGGCCATTTCCAGGCCCGTGTGGAAACTACTAACGGTGGCAGCCCAAATTTGATTATTCTCGGGATTAGAATTAGCTTCTGAACTTTTAGCTAACTCACAGGCCTCAGTCAATATGGCAGAATTAACAACATTTGGGGCAAACCTATCTCCTAGGTTTTCTACCCACTGCTCTATGTTAATTTCTCCATTATCCTGGAGTGGATGGTGCTCCCTAACCTGTACCATGTGTACTCTTGTTGTCTGTAGAATTATCTATGGAGAATGACTACCACCTTAATTAGGCTGAGAGGGTTAAGTAAACAAGCAACAAATAGCCCTTAATCTGTGATTGGTAACAAAACTTATAAACAACCTGTGAGCTTACGCTCTTCTCCGGATCATATTCAACTAAATTGTCGGTTTAAATACGACACATAACGACTGAAGACCTCAGTATAACTACTAAGAAATCAAGGCTGATAAATACCCGAGGAAAGGTATCGGTCTCCCCTATCGCATATAATTGCAACAATAACCGCATTCTCAACGTCTTTAGATAATCGCAAGGCTCCAGCCACGGCCCCGCCAGAGGATACACCGCAAAATATACCTTCTTCACAAGCCATGGCTCTCATGCATTGCTCCGCTTCTAGCTGACCCATATCCATCAATCTGTCAACACGCGAAGCATCAAAGATACTGGGTAGGTATTCCTTGGGCCAACGCCTTATACCAGGAATACTGGCACCACCTTCTGGCTGTAAACCAATGATCTGAATATTTGGTTTTTTTGATTTTAGGTAACGTGATACACCCATAATAGTTCCAGTAGTACCCATTGAGCTGACAAAATGTGTCACATTGCCATCACTTTGACGCCAAATTTCTGGCCCTGTATGTTCGTAATGAGCCAGGGGGTTATCAGGATTACCAAACTGATCCAGAACTTTACCCTTGCCCGCTGCCTCCATAGATTTGGCAAGATCTCGGGCCCCTTCCATTCCATCTTCTTTACTAACCGTGATCAGTTCTGCTCCATAAGCACGCATAGCTACTTTACGTTCTTCAGTACAGTTTTCGGGCATAATCAGTACCATATTATAACCCTTGATGGCCGAAGCCATTGCTAGGGCAATCCCTGTATTTCCAGAGGTCGCTTCAATAAGGGTATCCCCCTGATGAATATCACCTCGTGCTTCAGCATGTTGAATCATACTCATTGCGGGTCGGTCTTTAACCGACCCCGCAGGGTTGTTACCTTCAAGTTTTACCAAAATAGTATTGCTGGTTTTTCCCGGTAAGCGCTGTAATTTTACCAGTGGTGTTTCGCCCACACAGGATTCGATAGTTGGATACGACATTAATTTTAGACCCCAGTACGCAAAAAAATAGATGTTTAAGAATAATGGTTTAACAAAAGCCGTATTTTATCTTGTGGCTTTAGCGTTTGTCTTGAAAATGAAAGGTATTAACCAGACAGATTAATGCTAACCACCTGTTAATTAGTTATTGAATATAGAAAACCAGCAGTATCTTCGAATGAAACAAGCCATAGTCTTGATTCGGTTCTAGGTGCTAACCTAGTCGGTAGAGAGCACCACAAAGGCCACTGCATAATCCAGTTCATCTGAAAGGCTAATGGAAACTTGATGAGCCCCTAGGGATTCCATTATTTTTTTTGCAGCACCCGTTAAAGATAGAACCGGTGCGCCAATATTATTGTTGCTAATTTCCATATCCTGCCAAGAAATAGGACCAATACCTGTTCCTAACGCTTTACTTGCAGCTTCCTTTGCAGCAAAACGCTTAGCCAAGTATGGAATTGATTGATTCTTTTTTTCAAAAATACTGAGCTCAGCTGGACACAATATTCTTTCAGCAAACCGATAACCTTGGCGCTCAAATGCTCGTTTTATTCGGTCTATTTGAACAATATCTGTCCCTATACCAGCAATCATTGGTCCATTCCTGGAATGTTCCTAGGTGGGTCAAACTTTTTTGATTCACTGTCTCTTGGCTCAGCCTGTATTGGCGATTCATGCTGCATAGAGCTGGGTTTTTCTCTGGCAAACAAAGCTCTGCTTAGCAATGGTTTATCCCCAATATGTGGTTGTAATGCTAGACGTATCAATCGTTTTGCTGCAGCAGCTGTTGCCCTCGAAGGCTTGCCTCCAGAATTTATGGCTAGAAGCTCATCACCTTGAAACCAGTTACCCGCCTTAGAGCTTAAGTTAACATTCTGCCTTAAAATAAATCCCACTGCCGGCTCAAACCAATACCTCAACCCCACTCTGACAGGCTCACCTGATTCAGCATCTGTATCGAGAACAAGCCCATAACCTATTTCTTCCAAAAGGCTAAATTCAAAGGATCTTAAACTAGATTCTATAGACTCAGCCTGAGCCAATTTACTCAGCACCTTCAGATAGTCATCAAATATTTTTTCATGGGGGTCATTTTCAGCTAATAAACGCAGCAATAATTCATTGAGGTAGAAACCACAATACAAACTATCACCCTTGAGCAACAGAGGTGCTCCAGATTGTTCAATATTACCCAATGTCTTTAGGTCAGTCTTTCCTGACCAGCTGATCAACATGGGAGTATAGGGATTGAGTGTTGTTATTGTTCTTTTTTTTACCCCCCGAACACCCCGCGCTACGGCACGAAACCKCCCATAATGCCGGGTAAATAAATCCACCAAAAGACTGGTTTCTCGATAGGGGCGAGAGTGGAGAACAAATGCTGGTTCAGCTTCAATTTGCATAGGAACCAAATGTTAATTTATAAGAGAAACCCGGCTACTCATCATACCCTAGGCTCCGGAGGGCTCTTTCGTCATCAGACCAGCCACGACGAACTTTAACCCAAAGATTGAGCATCACTTTACTATCCAGCAGACGTTCCATATCAAGGCGTGCATCCTGACCTATTTTCTTCAAACGGCTGCCTTTATCACCAATAATTATTTTTTTCTGCCCATCTCGTTCAACCAAGATCAATGCATTAATATGGCAAATCTTCCCTTCATACTTAAACACTTCAATTTCAACGGTAACTTCGTAAGGAACTTCTGCCCCAAGCTGGCGAGTAATTTTTTCACGAACAAGCTCGGCAACAAGAAAACGCTGGCTACGATCAGTAATTTGATCTTCAGGAAAATAATGCACTGCTTCAGGAATAAACTGTTGTATCGCAGACTCTAATTCTTCTAATTGTTTTCCCTTTAGGGCCGACACAGGAATGAGTTGAGCCGTCGGAAACCGTTTTGAAAGTGTTTGAATGTGGGGTAATAAATCAGCTTTACTCTCCAACCGATCAAGCTTGTTCATCACAATAATTACCGGTGCTTTGGCTTTAAAAACTTCCTCGGCCACCTTGTCGTCTGCTTCACTCCATATATTGCGATCAACCACAAACACGATAACATCAACATCGCGCATGGCGCTTTCTGCAGCACGGTTCATATAGCGATTAATAGCTTTAGTTTGGTTCGAATGCAAGCCAGGAGTATCGACAAAAATAAGTTGAGTGTTACCCTCTGTTTTGATGCCCAACATGTTATGTCTTGTTGTTTGTGGCTTGCGGGAGGTAATACTAATTTTCTGGCCCAGCAAATGATTGAGCAATGTCGATTTACCAACATTTGGCCTGCCAACAATTGCCACATAACCACAAAATTGTTTTGGGTTTTCATCGATCATTTAACAATCTCTTTAATGCCATTTCAGCGGCTTGTTTTTCAGCATTTCTACGGCTGCTGCCTTGCCCTGTTGTCGGTTTTCTTAGAAGTTCTATACGGCACTCCACCGTAAATTCCTGACTGTGTGCTTCACCAAAAATATTCACCACCTCATATATTGGTAATACATGACCACGAGCTTGCATATATTCCTGAAGTTGGGTTTTAGAATCTTTTTGTCCATTTTTATCCAGATTTTCTAGCCTTGAATCAAACCATTGAAGAACACAGCGCTCACAGGATGCCATGTCACTATCGATATAAATTGCTCCAATAATAGCTTCAACTGTATCAGCAAGAATGGAGGCACGACGGTGCCCCCCACTTTTCATCTCACCACCACCCAAATGCAAATGCTCTCCAAGCTGAAGCTCAGTCGCAATTTCTGTAAGGGTCACACCTTTAACCAGGCTAGCGCGGTATCGACTTAATTCACCTTCCTTACTATCAGGTAATCGTTGGTAAATTGCATAACCAATAATAAAATCAAGGGCCGCATCACCAAGAAATTCAAGCCGTTCATTATTTTTGGATCCGCAGCTTCGGTGGGTTAGCGCCAACTCCAGGAGCTCAGGATCATTAAATTCATACCCAATTCGTTTCAAAAAACGTTGTTTAGAAATATTCACCCTTAACGATCTACTTCACTGGTATCATTTTTTGGCACTACTACTGTCATAGCTATTCTCGAAACGTACCACGACGTCAACATTGGCCATAAAATTCACCCTTTTTTCATAATCTAGGGACACCACAGTACGGGTTTTTTCACGAACTACTTTGATTTCTTTTGTATTCATATCACGAATATTATTGATATCAAATTGGCTGGACAGTTTTCGTCTAATATCACGGTCTGTCATACCATGAACATCTTCTTGTTCCAAAGATGCTATTGCTGCACTGACAAAAGAGTTGTCGAGGTACAATGGCCCCACCTTAAAAGCCGCTGTTAGAAAAAAACCAATGACAGCTAATAAAACAAGCCCACTAATAAGTGTGAGTCCTCTTTGTTTTCTCTCTTTCATGACCGTTTCCCTTAATACCAGTAATTAAGAATAGTTCACCTACTGAGTGCTATTCAATTTTGCCTACTCCACTAAAGCTCGGCAAGCTTTTAAAGGATTCCCAATGCATCCATACTGCCACAGCTTTGCCAACAATATTTTCTTCTGGTACAGGCCCCCAGACACGACTATCACTACTATTGTCTCGATTATCACCCACCATAAAATAGTGTCCGCTAGGAACCACTATAGAATAATCAAGCCCAAGACGGCCCGGTATTTTACCCTTTTGTATTCGATGCTTCACACCAGTAAGGTTTTCTTCTGCAAGCACAAAACGAGGATCWTCTGAYATATCAGAAAGGGGCTCTTGCTTGGCAGCCGCACCGTTTACATAAAGCTGATTATTCACGATCCTGATTTCATCACCGGGCAAACCAATAACACGCTTGATAAAGTATCTATCATCATTTGGTGGAAAAAAGACCATAACGTCACCACGTTCAGGGCTACCTACAGAAATAACTTTAGAACCAGATACTGGCAATCTCAACCCATAGCTGTATTTATTCACTAAAATAAAGTCACCTACTTTGAGTGTAGGAATCATTGAACCTGAAGGAATTTGAAAGGGTTCATACAAAAAGGAACGAAGAACAAACACGACTATTAATACAGGAAAAAAGGCGCCACTGTATTCAATCCAAGTGGGTACTGGACCATCTGTACGTTTCTTTGCTAGAACCAGCTTGTCTAAAAACCAGACGAATCCACTAACAATAACCAGTATCARTAGTACCAGAGGAAAATTAATATCCATTCAAAACTCTCAACTATCTGTTTTCAATACAGCCAAAAATGCTTCTTGGGGAATGTCAACATTGCCCACCCGCTTCATCCGCTTTTTGCCTTCTTTTTGTTTCTGTAGCAGTTTTTTCTTTCGTGAAATATCACCACCATAACATTTTGCCGTCACATTTTTACGCARTGCTTTTACYGTGGTTCGAGCAATAACATGGCCGCCAATTGCAGCTTGAATGGCCACATCAAACATCTGYCTAGGRATCAACTCTTTCATTTTTTCCGTGAGTTGACGGCCTTTATTTTGAGAGTTGTTACGATGAAGGATAACAGCCAGTGCATCAACTTTTTCACCATTAATCATAACATCCAGCCTAACTAATGGGGCAGGCTGAAATCGCTTAAAACTATAGTCAAGAGAAGCAAARCCACGACTAACTGATTTAAGTCGGTCAAAGAAATCCATAACCACTTCACTCATGGGTAATTCATAAGACAAAGAAACYTGGCCCCCAATAAATTGCATATCCTTTTGAACACCACGCTTTTCGACACAAAGGKTGATYACGTTCCCAACATATTCCTTTGGTACCAGGATATTTGCYTCGCACAATGGCTCACGCATTTCGTCCACATACACAGGGTCAGGCAAATCAGATGGGCTAGAAATATGAATCACCGTCCCATCTACTTTTAAAATTTCATAGACAACGGTAGGTGCAGTGGTAATAAGGTTGAGGTTGTATTCACGCTCCAGCCGCTCCTGAATGATTTCCATGTGTAGCATGCCAAGAAAACCACAACGGAAACCAAAACCCAGGGCATCTGAGCTTTCAGGTTCATAAAAAAGCGATGCGTCATTAAGGGTCAACTTTGCCAAGGCTTCACGAAARCCCTCAAAATCATCGGAGCTAACRGGGAATAAACCAGCGTACACCTGAGGTTTAACCTTTTGAAAACCAGGTAATGCCTCGACTTCTGGTGTATTTGCATGGGTAAAGGTGTCACCTACAGGCGCACCATGAATATCTTTAATACCTGCAACTACAAAACCGACTTCACCCGCCCTTAACATATCAGTCTTTTTTCTTTTAGGTGTAAAGACACCAACACTGTCGACAACGTGTGCCTTACCAATAGATTTAGTAATGATTTTTTCTTTAGTCTTTAGCGTACCCTGAGTCACTCTCACCAGAGAAACAACTCCTAGATAATTATCAAACCAGGAATCAATAATTAATGCCTGTAATGGTGCATCAACATCACCCTKTGGCGGAGGAATACTAGCAACCAGATGCTCAAGAATATCGTCTATACCAAGACCTGTTTTTGCACTACACCTAACGGCATCTTGTGCATCAATACCAATGATATCCTCAATTTCTTCTATAACACGCTCTGGATCTGCCTGTGGTAGATCCATTTTGTTCAGTACAGGAATGACTTCTAACCCTTGTGCAATAGCTGTGTAACAGTTAGCAACTGATTGGGCCTCTACACCCTGCCCTGCATCCACCACTAACAACGCACCCTCACAAGCAGCTAGGGAACGAGATACCTCATAGGAGAAATCTACATGCCCAGGGGTATCAATAAAATTTAATTGATAGGTTTTTCCATCTTTTGCCGTGTAATCCAGCGTGACACTCTGGGCCTTAATCGTTATGCCCCGCTCACGCTCAATATCCATAGAGTCCAGGACTTGTGCTTCCATTTCACGTTCAGCGAGACCACCACAAACCTGTATAAATCGGTCTGCAATAGTTGATTTCCCATGATCAATATGGGCAATAATTGAAAAATTTCGGATATGCTTTAAATCAGACACAGGGCATCAATTTCAGTTGTTGTCAGTAATGACAGATGGGTTATTTTTACAAGGAMGCTTCAGGSCGTGGAGTCTAGCCTATTTGATATATTGTCGCTACGAATTGCCTTAAATGAAATCATTCCTTTAGGGCAAYTTTTAACATCAATACTATTACCTACACAAGAARTAGCTGCACATAAGTAAACAGGTTTAATGACCAATTTGAAGAGTTTTAAAAATTGAACGACCTTGACGCACCAACCGAATAGCCACAGGTTCGCCTATAGGTAGATTGTCGATTGTTTTATAATACTCATTGGGGTTGTCTATACTGTGGTAACCAAGCTGCATGATCACATCCCCTTTAAAAAGACCCGCCTTATCAGCCACTGAGCCAGCAACAATCTGCTCCACAAGAACCCCGGTTCTCCATGAGCCTAACCCATCATCTACTATTTTTGAGATAATCAAACCCAAACGATCAGGTTTTATCAGTGATTGAACCTGAAAGCTAACCTTTGGCAAAATACCTACAACAATGTCCAACTGACGAGTTTTTCCCTGTTGAATGACTTCTGCCGTTATTGTCTCTCCTGGCGTGACAAGTCCAATCACATGGGGTAAATCACCGGAATCAACTATATCCTTACCATTAAGTTTCAGAACCACATCACCAGGACGAAGGCCGGCTTTATCGGCGGGACTACCAGCCTCTACTTGCGCTACTAAAGCKCCAACAGGCTTTTCAAGTCCAAAAGACTTAGCTAGGTTTTTATCAACATCCTGAATATATACTCCCAGCCAACCCCTTTCTACAAACCCCTTTGATTTTAGCTGCTCTACAACCTTCAACGCGACATTTGCAGGGATAGCAAATGATAAACCGATAGAACCGCCAGAGCGGCTAAAAATAAGAGAATTKATACCGACAACTTTCCCCTCAAGGTTCAGGAGCGGCCCACCAGAATTTCCAGGATTCAAAGCGACATCRCTTTGTATAAACGGCACATAATTATCACCAGYATCTGTGGGAATACTTCGCCCTATGGCACTAACAATGCCAGCACTGGCTGAATAATCGAGGCCAAACGGTGAACCGATGGCCAACACCCACTCACCTACTTTCAATTGACTGACATCAGCAAATTCTGCCGCAGGAAGCCCTTTTGCATTAATTTTTAAAAGYGCCAAATCAGAGCGCCGATCAACACCAATAATTTTTGCCTGAAACTCACGACGGTCACTCAATCGAATGACAATGTCATCTGCCCCATCAACTACATGATGATTTGTCAGGACATAGCCATCACTTGAGATAATAAACCCCGTGCCCGCYGATAAGGCATCATGTGACTCTTCCTGGCGTTGCTTAAACCGCTCACCAAAAATTTCRGGRATATCATGCTTTGGAAACCCGGAAGAACTTTGATTTACACTACGCTGTGCGGTATCAATTTGGACTACAGAGGGCGATGCTTTTTCGATTAGCTTGGTAAAACTRGGTARTCCATGACTAAAMACGGGTGTACTTAACATRYACCCCATAAGCAACACAAAGGCTACCATCCGCTTTGGCATAAGGCTCTCCAACATACCTGAATGAATTATTGTGTTCTCTCAGACAATAAAAAAACCGAAAGGTTAGGCGTGRATTTGTACCGGCATTATATCTACCTGCTCAAGTAGTATTGGGTGAACATCTAAATCATCTCGATGTAGGTATGAATGAATTCTCACTAAAACCGCACCAAGCAATAGACCTGAAACAGCACCAATAGCTGTAGCAGCATCATTACTTAGCAGCTTATCCAATAAGATGACACCTAGCACCATTGTTAGCAGCGGCAAAAAATAGGTTAATAACGTACCGGTTACAATAACGTGCTCTGGTATGCCTATTACCACCTCATCATTCATTTGAACAGTTTCAATATCGTACCGGCCTGGCAACACCTTAATTGCTGTTGTCTTTCCAGTCGCTTTAGCTATTAAGCGCTGACCACAACCCTTTTCTGCTGCACATGATTCACACGTAGACTGCTGTATGGTTTCTACCCACAACTCTCCACTTTTTATGGCAATTACACGGCCTGTTTCTCGTATCACAATGGAACTCTTATAAAGACAGTTTTAAACAATCAAACGCATATGACATTGTAACCAGTCTTCCAAATTTATAAATAGAAGCTATATATTAGTAAAAGTCCTGCATGAATGAATGTTTTTTTCAAAAATTTGTTTAATTGAGAGATGTCAGCAAAGACTTTTGCCCTATTCAGTGAATAAAGCTTACTGTATACGAGTAATTGATTGAGACACCTTTTTGGCTGTTTCAATGGGAATTTCGCCCACTACACAGACAATATACTTACTTCTGGCATATTCTATATGGCTCAAAAATGCGACKGTAGCACCTCGTTGTGCCTGCATAGTCGGTGCATTTAATACATCGCCAGAATCAATAAATACTGAAAAAACAGCAAGACCATCTGTGTATATCAATGTCTCACGGCCATTATCAGGATCTGTGTGGTAACCAGACAGTGCAAAACCGGGTGGCAACCAGGATGACAGCCAATGCCTAGTCGATTCAGATGAAATATTCCCTTTTTCATCAAGGCAAGGAGAGACGTCAGTGGAAACTTGATGATGATCCGAACTTGTCGGTTCYAGTGCCATATCATCAACTAAAGAGCCTATAGTGATATCAACAAACTGAAATCTTTCGAGTACCCTCTTATCGTTTCCTATGAGCATGGATTGCAGCAACAATCCTGTTTCCTTATCAAGTCCTAATGCATACCCATAGCGAAAGGAGTCTTTAGGTACCACGTGAATAATGTCTACATCTCGCCCAGCGACACGRTCTTCACCTCTTTTATAAAGACTATAATTRTTCTCGATATGCCCACGTGAAATATCAGATAATCCTACGGGTGAACTCCGCAACATGGCATCACCAAGTCGCTGACAGTCAAGATTGCTACCTCTTCGAACCACCTCCCTTTTGGGGCCACTAAGGTGAATGATCCTCTCAAACTCMTGRCCATCACGAACCGAGTGATATGCCTTAACAGTTTTTAAAGCACCACCATGCTCATAGGTAAARACACCTTGATAACTTAATTGGCGATTGGCTTCAGACATACGCTGTAATAGCTTAGTTACAGAAGACAGATCATCTAGAGAATAAGAAGCGGAGGTTGCCACCAAGGCTAGTAACAAAACTCCGCAACATTGAAAGTAATACTTCAAAAATTTATGTTCCCACTATTCCTGATCAGTTGGCATCCGGGCAAAAGGCAACATTCCCTGATTCGTATTCATTGCAGCATGCTCGGTATGCTGCAACATTAAGTTATTCAGGTATGCTTGAACCTGCTCACGAGTAACCTTGTCTGGAGTCACCTCTCTTACCTGAATAACAGTACGTGGCGCTGTATACCCTTGTTCTGGATTGTTACTTGCACTGACCGTTCGAGCAGTAACAGGAGGAATACCAAATTCTGCAGATGTCCGAAGTTGAGGCATATCTATATTGACTGGAATTTCATTAATAGTAGCCAGCGAAACCTCTGTATCTATTGGTTGGTTGTACTGCTGTATGCCAACTAATGCAACAATTGCAACTGAAGCAGCAACGGCAAAACGACCCAGAGGCTTAATAAAGCGCTGAATAGCAGTTTGACCACCATAACTTTGTTCATCTTCTATCGCATTTCGAATCGCTACAGAATAATCAACTACTTGCCTTGGAAGTTCACGGCGCATAGCAGCCGCGGCCATTTGATGACGTCGCCAAGTATCTCGTAATTCATCATTTTCAGAAACTGCCTTTAGTACACGACGAACTTCCAGTTCATCTGCTTGGCCATCCATAAGCGCTGACAGAGATTCTTTTATCTGAGTGTTATTGTTACTCATGTCTGCAGTCACCTCGACTTTACTGTTAAGTTAACACTAAATTTATATTCTTTTTTAAGTGATTTTTTCATCAAAACAAAGGGCTTTCGCTTATACCTTTATGGAAAAACTAGCAGTGAGACCGGCACAAAATAAAAAGGTTCAACTTAATACAWAAATTAATGATCCAGCACCTTAATCTTTTCCTCAATTGCTTCCCGAGCTCTAAATATTCGTGATCTTACGGTACCTACTGGGCAATCCATAACCTCAGCAATTTCCTCATAACTGAGACCTTCAAACTCACGTAAAGTTACCGCAGTACGAAGGTCTTCAGGCAAATCTCTAATGGCCTGATCAACGACAGCCTCAAGTTCATCTCGATAAAGGATGTTTTCTGGTGAATCAATGTCTCTAAGCTTATCTCCACCCTCAAAATAATCGGCATCGGCAGCGTCGACATCATAAGCCGGTGGACGGCGGCTTCGGGCAACMARGTAATTTTTTGCGGTATTAACTGCTATWCGATACAACCAAGTGTAAAAAGCACTTTCACCCCGAAAGTTAGCCAGTGCACGATATGCCTTAATAAAGGCCTCCTGGACGACGTCGTGAACTTCATCAAAGTCTCTGATGTATCGACTAACAATAGAGTGCACTTTGTACTGATACTTGAGCACTAATAAATCAAATGCYCTTTTATCACCCTTTTGAACACGAGCTACTAACTGCTTGTCTGTTTCTTTTGCCTGCTCGGCTTCCATAACTACTCCAATCCCTTACCATTAAATTATGGCAGTTTGCTAGACCTCTTAATCTGCAAATAGTTCGCATTCTYATTTCAATAAAAGAGAATCAGTGTTTATTTTACCCCGCTATACTATCATGCCCACCACGGATTTTGAGGCGCTAGGGCCGTTAATGAACAAACCTTACAACCATGACRTTTTGGTCATAGGAAGTGGTGCAGCTGGTATGACTGTAGCTCTTCAGCTTGCAGACAATTACAACGTTGCCCTCCTCAGTAAAAGCACCATTAACTCTGGTTCCACCTGGTATGCCCAAGGTGGTATTGCCGCAGTATTTGATCAAGAAGACTCTACAGAATCTCACGTACAAGACACGCTAACTGCCGGTGCAGGCCTGTGCCATGAGGACATCGTAAAATATACGGTTGAAAATGGGCCTAAAGCTATTCGTTGGCTAATTAAACAAGGTGTAAATTTTACCCAAAATTCAGATAACAACGAGTACCACTTAACCCAGGAAGGTGGTCATAGTCACCGTCGTATTCTTCATACCGCCGACGCAACTGGCAAAGAAGTCTCTTCATCTCTTGCCGACCAAGTCCTTCACAATACCAACATTGAGCTGTTTGAAAATCACGTYATCGTCGATCTAATTACTCAAGCAGACAAACACTCTCATCGGATTCGCTGTACGGGCGCCTACGTACTCAATACAAAAAAAGACCATGTCAGCGTTTTTCAGGCCAAAGTGGTCGTATTGGCAACAGGTGGCGCAAGTAAAGCATATCTCTATACCAGTAATCCTGATGGTGCCACTGGAGATGGTATTGCCGTTGCCTGGCGGCGTGGCTGCAGGGTTGCCAACCTCGAGTTCAATCAGTTCCACCCTACATGCCTCTATCACCCCAATGCCAAAGCTTTTTTGATCACTGAAGCCTTACGCGGAGAAGGAGCCTATTTAAAGCTTGCCAGTGGTGAACGTTTTATGTCGAAGTTTCATCCAAAAGAGGAATTAGCTCCCAGAGACATTGTCGCTAGAGCGATTGACCATGAAATGAAGCGACTGGGTAGCGATTGTGTTTATCTGGACATTAGCCACAAACCCGCTGATTTTATTGATAGCCACTTCCCCACCGTCAAAGCTCAGTGCCTAACCTATGGCATTGATATCACCAAAGACCCTATACCGGTTGTTCCTGCCGCCCATTACACCTGTGGTGGAATTATGGTCGACAAAATGGGCCAGACTGACCTGAAGAATCTCTATGCTATCGGCGAAACTGCATTTACCGGGCTACATGGTGCTAATCGTATGGCCAGTAATTCTCTCGTGGAATGTATTGTCTATGGCCAAGCTGCCGCCGAAGCCATACACGCCAGTATGCCMGGTATTCCTACACCAGACCCAGCCAAACCCTGGGATGAAAGTCGAGTCACCCACTCTGATGAAGATGTCATCATCTCTCATAATTGGGATGAATTACGCCGTTTTATGTGGGATTACGTCGGTATTGTTCGCACACAAAAGAGACTCGAAAGAGCCCAGCATCGTGTAGAACTGCTACAAAAAGAGATCCAGGAGTACTATAGCAACTATAAAATTAGTCGAGATCTATTAGAACTTCGCAACCTTGTTCTTGTTGCGGAATTGATTATTCATTGCGCCAAACAGCGCAAAGAAAGCAGAGGGTTACACTACACTCTCGACTTTCCTGAAATGTCACCCATCGCCAAAGATACTGTCATGGTTCCTATCAATTTTGCCGCACAAAGTATCGTCGCTAACAAAGATTAAAAAACAGTGTCGATGCCCAGTAAAAAGTGATACTAACTTTTTTGAAACCGATTATTGGAATGATGCGAGCTATTCATTAACAACAACTGCCTGAACTGTCTCAAGGATTGGGCATCACTGCTATCCGGCAATAACAAAATATTGATTTSAGGTTTTACCAAAGMCCTTTGATTAAGGTCTTTAAAAGTCATGACGTAAACTTGGCCAAAGTGATAAAACTGATGAAGCTCAACATGCTTATATAACTCAGCGGAGCTGCTAGTACTARCAGCTCCATTCCCATCACATGAAGGCACCAGCTCCCAACAACCAGMTTTATAAATGACACGATGCCATAAAGGTTTTTTCCAATACCGAAAACTAAAAAAGAGACTACCAACTATTGCCAGCTGAAGAGAAAGTGCTACGGGTAGAGAGTACCCGAGAGAGGCTATGGCAAGYGAACTRCAAGCATGAAAAATGACAATCCATCGCAATAAYAATCTGGATGGCCTAAGATTCAGCTCAACGTGTCTGTGATCGTGTGTCACGAATAATCTGTACTATTTTCAGCATCTCAGGGTCATCCGGRTTTCCACGCTTGAGAAACCAACCGAACAGATCCTGATCTTCACTATCGAGCAACTTCCAATAACGCTCCTTGTCATCCTGCTCCAAATCGGGATAAACCTTATCAAGAAAAGGCAAAAGTATAAGGTCCAACTCAAGCATACCCCGCCGGCTCGCCCAAAAAAGTCGGTTCCTGTCCATCTACGTTTACCCATTTAACCTGTCATTGAAAGGAGAGGCATTATAGTGGAACTGACCCAGTATACCCACTAAGATATATGCCTTTATAAAATCAGGCTAAACATGAATACTTGGCATACTTTTTTGCAACAACAGGGTGCAACCATTTCCAGAGAACAGCACATTTCATTTTCTGAAAGTCCTGGTAATTACCCCCACYTTGAACAACAAAGTACTCTTACCCCACTSATCCACYTRGGTGTCATTGTTTTTGATGGACCTGATGCCAAAAGCTTTCTACAGGGTCAAGTAACCTGCGATGTTCAACAACTTTCGCCTCAACAAAGTGCTCTAGGAGCACGTTGTAATCCCAAGGGTAGAGCCCTAACAAGCTTTCTGCTCCATGAGCTCAACGAGCAACAATTACTAATGATCATGGATCATTCATTGGTGGAGCCTACGATCCAGGAACTCTCCAAGTATGCTGCTTTTTTTAAGGTGGAATTGAATGATGCCAGCGAGCAATACTCCCTTGTGGGGCTATCAGGTGAGCTCACGGCAAACCATGAACAAACCGTTACAACTATTCCCAACTATCAATTAGGTGATGGCCGTAGGTTACTTATAGCCTCGAGCGATCAAGCCCAAAACTTATGGTTGCAACTCAGCCAAGACTTAACGCCTACCGGAACTGAGTTCTGGCTTTTACAAGATATCCGAGCAGGCCTGGGAACCCTTCAAACAGAAACGTCGGGCATGTTTATTCCACAAATGCTGAACCTCCAAGCGATAAATGGGATTAGCTTTAAGAAGGGTTGTTACACGGGCCAGGAAGTGGTGGCTCGAATGAAATATCTGGGTAAACTAAAAAGACGAATGTATCGTATAACAATGAACAGCAGCGAACTACCGACACCGGGAACAGCCTGCTACCTACAGGATCAGAAACAAAGTATCGGGAATGTCGTAATAGCGGCAAAAGCTGATGAACATTCACAGGAAATCCTATTAGTGCTCACGGAAGCAGCAGCTCAAGCTGAAACGCTAATAATTGGTCAGGGTAATCACCAAACGATTACCCAACAACCACTTCCATATGAAATATAATAATATAAATCAATATATTAAGAGTAATATATAATGTTGTTTATATTACTAGATGCAGGCTTTTCTTTAACAGGAAGCCACGCTAATCATGCTTGAATGGCTTTCTGACAATCAAACACTGCTTACCTGGCTTAGCGTAATATCGCTAATCACTTTTGTCGGAAGCCTGCTTGCCCTACCCTGGCTGGTAGGAATAATCCCTGAAGATTATTTTTTACATCCACGACGAAACCCTGCCGATTTAAAGCAACGTCACCCCGYTGTTAGATTACTGCTACTTGTTGGAAAAAACCTATTAGGGATGCTGTTACTCTGCGGGGGGATACTGATGCTATTTCTTCCCGGACAAGGGCTTTTAACCATCGCAGTAGGAATGTTACTACTGGATTATCCAGGAAAATTTTCTATTGAGCGACGAATTGTTGCTTACCCATCAGTTCTTAAAGGGATTAACTGGCTTCGAGCCAAAGGTAATCACCCTCCCATCAAAGTAGACTCTTAAGTATCTAACCGCGCCTTTAATACTTCTTTCACCTCAGAAACTGGGGGCAACTGCCAATCAATAGCAGATAAACCCTTCTGGATAAGATATTGATTTGTTAATGAGAAGTGTTTGCAGCCAAAAAAACCTCGGTAAGCAGAAAGCGGCGAAGGATGAGGGGCCTTTAGTACCAGGTGCTTGGCAGTATCAATAAAGGCTCCTTTCTTTTGTGCATAACTCCCCCASAATAAGAATACCAACCCTTCGCGCTGCTCATTGAGCGCTTGTACAGCCCGGTCAGTAAACTGTTCCCACCCCTGCCGCTGATGGGCGCCAGCATTGCCCTGTTCAACCGTCAAAGTAGCGTTCAGCAATAAAACACCCTGTTCAGCCCARGAAGTAAGGCATCCATGAYCTGGYRCAGACATACCCACATCAGTTTGTAACTCCTGATACATATTGCGTAGTGAGGGTGGCACTACCACACCAGGTAGTACGGAAAAACACAAACCGTGAGCTTGTTGAGGGCCGTGGTATGGATCTTGTCCCAAAATGACCACTTTTACCTGATCAAATGGTGTGTCATTAAAGGCCGCAAACCAATTTGATCCCACAGGGTAAATAACCTTCCCCTTGCCCTTCTCTTCCGCAAGAAACTGCTTGAGTTTACCCATATAGGGCTGATTAAATTCATCGCCCATAACATCCAACCAGGATGAATGAAGCTTAATACTGTTATTTTGCACGACGTATTTCCGACTATTATGTTTATAGCGAGCCGATAAACTTAAATGACTGCGTTATATCAACTCACACAGGGGTATTCAGCCATTATGATAAAGATATGAATAAGAATATAGGTCTGGCACTAGGTGGCGGTGGAGCTAAAGGTATTAGCCATGTATTAGTACTCGAGGCACTGGAGGAAATGGGCCTAAGGCCCTCTTATATCACGGGCACAAGTATAGGTGCATTGATTGGAGCCATGTACTGTGCGGGTATGTCCACGGCTGAAATGAAATCTATTTTTCTCGAATTTAGCCTAAAAGAGAACGAGTCTCTTAAACATATTGTCACTAAAAAACACATCTTCAAATGGCTTGATTTTATTGCTCCACAGTTTCGTGGGCGTGGATTATTACGTGTAGAAAATCTGCTGACCTATCTGTTTGAATCCGTTCATGCAACCCGCTTTTCCGAACTGGAAATACCACTACAAGTCATTGCTTCAGACTTTTGGAACAGACAGCAGGTAATCTTGAATGAGGGGCTGCTAATACCGGCTATCCGTGCCAGCATGTCTCTGCCAGGGTTGTTTGAGCCAGTAAAAATCAACAATCAGGTGTTGATTGATGGTGGCGCGGTTAACCCCGTCCCCTTTGATATTTTACCCAAGGATTGCAATCTGATTATTGCTATTGATGTCATTAGCGAGCGCACCGTCTCTGAAGATATACCGTCATTATCCGAGGCCGTTTTCAACACCTATCAAATTATGCAAAAGAGCATTATCCGAGAAAAACTGGCGCTAAAAGCACCAGATATTTATTTTGAGCCAAACCTTGTGAATTTGAGAGTATTGGAGTTTTACCGGGCCAACGAAATTTTTAAAATGGCAGAGGCCACGAAACAACAACTACAAGAAAAAATTACGCGATGGCTAAATGATCACGAATGAATGCCTCAATAGCAGTATTTGTTTCCTCAGGTTTTTCCATGGGCGTACCATGACCTGAATTTTTAATCACCACCAATTTAGCGTTCTGCATAGCATCAACTATCACCTGTTTAATCGCCACCGGAGAATAATCCTGGTCACCCGCCAACATTAACGTTGGTGTCTCTATCATGGCCAGTTGAGGCAATACTCCCCAGCCAAATAGTGATTTTAGGTTACGTAAATAAATTTTCTTCGGGTTGCTGGCAATTTGGTCCGCCAGCGATTGAATCAACTGCTCATGCCCCTTACTAGCAAACATATTTTCCGCAACTTTCTTACCAAAACGCTTCATRCCAAATAAGTGWATAAGCAACAAGCGCACCCATAGCATTTTTTTAGCCGCAAACGTGTCATTAGGTAATGCTGGCCCAGAATTAACAATGGTCATTGTACGCAAGCGATCAGGGGCATCAACGGCAAGCTGAAAAGCCACCATYCCYCCCATRGAAAGCCCTACCACATGWGCAGACTCAAGCCCCAGAGYATCCATCAGTGCCACAATATCTGCTGCATGAATAGATATGCTGTACTCAGCATCAGGTTTTTCTGATTCTCCATGCCCCCTAAAATCAGGTGCAATAACCCGAAAATGTTGCCGAAAGTGCTCTACCTGGGAAGACCAATCCTGACGACTTATCCCCAGACCATGAAGAAAAATGAGGGGTTCACCCTGCCCTTCATCGTCATAAGAAATTGTTACACCATTAACAATTGTAATTGGCATAGTTTACTCTCCCCCGCCTTCGTTCGGATTTTATTCGATRCTGAAAAAGGTACTTACGATGAAATAGAAGACRTATMTTCTTTTGAWTATCTAAGCTTTCAGCTGATCATGTAATTTAACAACCTGACCAATAATAAGCAGGCTGGGYGGGCACATTTTTTCGTCCTCCACCTCTTGCACCACCCGTGTCAGGTCACTAACAAGTACTCGTTGTTCCGGCTGGGTCGCTTTATGAATAACAGCAATAGGGGTATCTGCAGGCAAACCATGCTTTATCAATTGCTTTGAAATAACCTTCAGGCCACCTAAGCCCATATAGATAACAAGAGTCTGGTTTTCACGAGCCAGCGAGGGCCAATCAAGATCAACATTATCATTCTTCAGATGCCCGGTGGCAAAGGTCACTGACTGRGCGTAATCACGATGGGTTAAGGGAATGCCACAGTAGGTGGATGCCCCTGATGCCGCAGTAATACCGGGAACTACTTGAAATGGAATACCCTCAGCAACTAGCCTTTCTGCCTCTTCACCTCCACGACCAAAAATAAATGGGTCTCCRCCCTTAAGCCGYAACACWCGCTTACCTTCTTTTGCTAACTTATAGAGCAGGTCGTTAATCTGACTTTGAGGRACACAGTGATTGCTGGCTTCTTTACCCACATAAAGTTTGTCAGCATCCCGACGAACCAGACTGAGAATTTCCTTTGAAACAAGACGATCATAAATAACAATATCGGCTTTCTGCATTAACCGTAGGGCACGGAACGTCAGTAAATCAGGATCTCCAGGGCCTGCGCCAACCAAATAGACCTCCCCCTGCTGCGATGCCTTTCCTTGTTCAATAAGCGCCTGTAGTTGCTGTTCAGCAGCCTCTTGATTGCCACTAAAAATCTGTTCGGCAACATCTCCCTCAAACACTTCTTCCCAAAACACCTTTCTACTGGGCCCCTTGGGCAATGCTGCCTTTACCCTATCTCGGTACTTCGCCGCCAAYCCGGCAAGGRCACCATAACGATGGGGAATAAGTGCCTCAATTTTTCCTCTCAATAGCCGAGCCAATACAGGCGCCGTTCCACCAGTACCCACCGCGATAGTCACCGGGGAACGATCAATAATTGCCGGCATAATAAATGTACAAAGGCTGGGGTTATCGACCACATTAACAAACACATGCCGCTCAGTAGCGTCGTATGAGACGGCCTCATTGAGTGCTTGGTCGTCAGTTGCGGCAATAACTAGATCCTTTYCAATCATAAAGCTACTGTCATAATTGGCCTCTACTAAGCTCAGGGATCCCTGATGAATAGTTTTAATAGATTCATTGATGCAGGGTGCTACCAGCGTTACTTGAGCACCAGCCTCAAGCAAGACAGACAGCTTTCGTTCTGCGACATCGCCCCCTCCAACCACCAAGCAGTGTTTGTCCGATAGTTTTGTAAATATGGGCAAGTAGTCCATGTAGCATGGTCTCAAATATCTGTTTGGTAAATTCTAACTTTTAATTGCCCCAAATAGTTGATTTATCGCAACGTTCTAAAAATGAACAAAATAAATTGAGRTTGRGACCTTGAGATGCAGATAAATCACACTCCGCTGTGAAGACAACATCTTCTGATTACCTGACACATATCATAGCCACTTTATCTCCTAATGGTGAATCATAAGAGCATGAAACAGCTCGCTGCTTCCCAACCCTCTATCTTGACGGGGCTTCTGTGTATCTGCCTCGGTACCACCCCATATTCAGGGGTATTTGCTAGTGAGCTTGATATTGATCGTCAACAAAAACTACGGTACCTACTTAAGCAGGATTGCGGCTCCTGCCATGGCATGCGCCTTAAGGGYGGGTTGGGACCACCACTACTTGTCAAAGATCTCAAAGGGAAACCCCCCGCCTATTTAAAGCAAGTTATAAGCAAGGGAATTCCTGGGTCAGCAATGCCTCCTTGGGAAAACCTGCTTTCATTGGATGATATCGATTATCTGGTTTACCTTTTGAAAGAACCTCCTTCACAGGATMTCCCCTAAAATGAGCAACTGGCACTTGATAAGGACAACATTTCTTGTATTTATATGCTCGGTTTTCAGCTGTGTATCCATGGGAAATCAAGTATGTGCCATCGGAAACCGGGGAACAGGTGACCTTGGTGTTGTGGTTGAGCGTGAAAAAGGTAGCTTGTTAATCGTTGAACACAGTAGTGATCAGATACTGTGTCGAGTCGAAGGGCTCGGGGATCTATCTCATGCCTCAGCGGTATATTCCAGAGATGCCCGATACGCCTACATTTTTGGGCGAGATGGCGGATTAACCAAAGTAGATATTCTCACTGGACGCATTGTCAAACGAGTCATTCAGGGAGGAAACTCCATTGGTGGTGCTATTTCTCAAGATGGATCACTGATTGCCGTATCAAATTATGTACCGGGTGGCATCAAAATATTTAACAGCCAGGATCTCACCCTGGTGGCGGATATCCCSGCAACTATTAATGATGCAACTAATAAAAATACCGCAATATCTGGTAGCAGCAAGAACTCCAAAACCGTTGGTCTAGTGGATGCTCCGGGACAAAAATTTGTTTTTTCACTCTTTGACGGTGCTGCAACCTGGATTGCTGATCTATCAAAACCCCATGAGCCAAAAATCACAAAATTCGAGCAGATTGGCAAGCAACCCTATGATGCCCTGATCTCGGGTGATGGCCGATATTACATCGTGGGACTATTTGGCGAGGATGGGCTGGCAATGCTGGACCTTTGGCAGCCCGAAATAGGAATGAAACGCATTCTTTCCGGATACGGTCGCGGCCACAAGAAACTACCCGTGTATAAAATGCCTCACCTGGAAGGCTGGGCTGTTGCCGGTAACTTGGTTTTTCTGCCAGCAATGGGGTTACACCAAGTACTGGTGGTGGACAAAAATACATGGGAAGAATCTGCACGTATTGAACTCAAAGGACAACCCGTATTTGCCATAGCCCGGCCCGATGGACGTCAAGTCTGGGTAAATTTTGCCTACCCTGATAACAACTGGATACAAGTCATTGACGTGCCTTCTCTCAAGRTCGTTAAAACACTCGATGTAGGCAAAGGCGCACTGCACATGGAATTCACCCCCCGCGGGGAAAAAGTCTGGATATCCATTCGAGATGAAGACCAAATAAAAGTGTTCGATACAGAATCAATATCCTTGGTTAAAACCTTACACGCAGACAAACCCAGCGGTATCTTTTTCACAAATCGTGCAGGGAAGATAGGCTTGTAATGGAACTATCCAATCAAGACCGGCAATTACTGAATGCTGTACAGAGGGACTTTCCGCTCCACCCTCAGCCATTCAAAGTGTTATCGAATCAGTTGAATATACCGGAACAAGAAATCATCGAGCGCCTTAACGCCTTTCAACAAAGTAATGCTATATCAAGGTTTGGCGCCGTATTTGATCATGAACGTGCTGGGGCAAGTACGCTGGCAGCACTTGCCGTTCCCGAGCATGAAATTGAACATGTCGCTAAAAGTATCAATGCCCTTAAGGAAGTGAACCACAACTACCAACGGGAACATGAGTTTAATCTCTGGTTTGTAATCAACGCAGGTAACCAAGCAGAAGTGGACAGTGTCTTAACCCATATTGCCGCAAAATTTGACTACCCCCTGCTCGATTTACCCATGGTAAAGGGCTACCACATCGATCTTGGGTTCCCGCTATGGTAGAGCAGCCACTCGAATTTAAACTCAGCGAGCACGCACTCAGAAAAGTGTTGCAGGAAGGGCTACCTCTGGTCACTCGGCCATACCAACATATCGCCCAACAATTAGGCACTAATGAACAGGCTGTCATAGAAAAAATTGCTGAAATGAAACAGCAGGGACTGATAAAACGGTTTGGCATGGTATTGCGACACCACCAGCTAGGGTATACCGCAAACTGCATGGTGGTGTGGGATATCCCAGATCAACAGGTCGATCAAGTGGCGCAACTACTATCAGCAGAACCTGCTGTCACACTTTGCTATCAAAGACCTCGACGTGCCAAGTGGCCATTTAATCTATTTTGCATGGTTCACGGCAAAGAGCGCACTCAAGTACAACGCCAGATTGAATCTATCACTGACAAGCATCAGCTGAATTACCCACACCAACTGTTATTCAGCAACCGTCAATTCAAACAACGTGGTGCACATTATGTGTAGTCACCGTACGTCTAGTCATCAAAGCACACTACAGCAACAGAAGGTTGAGCTCACAGAATTTGAAAAGCGTCTTATTAATTGCTATCAAGGTGGTTTCCCGCTGACCTCAGAACCTTTCCAGGCGATGGCAGAAGTATTGAGAGCAACCAGCGAAAAAGTACAGGAAACCCTTGTGGACTTGTTGGATAGAGGCGTGCTGACTCGCTTCGGTCCACTTTATAACATTGAAAAAGTGGATGGAGTCTTTTCTCTTTGTGCACTCAAGGTCCCCACCCAGCGGTTTGATGAGGTGGCCGAGCAAGTCAACAGCTTCACCGAAGTAGCACACAATTATCAGCGCGACCACGAATGGAATATGTGGTTTGTATTAGCRGCTGAGAGCGAACAAGCGCTDACAAAAGTATTCAACCAAATCACCAAYTCCACAGGCTGCHCAAGCTTAAAYCTGCCCAAGCAAACAGAGTTTTTTGTTGGGCTTAAGTTTGAGGCTTAGCTAGCATATGAATGAAACACTGGTAAGAAAAATAATGGCCGCGACACAGAATGGACTACCTGTGTGTGATCGTCCCTACCAGGTTATCGCCAATCAGCTTGAGATTTCGGAAAGCGAGCTATTACACGTGATGGAAAACATGATGTCGCAAGGGCTTATCCGCCGAATTGGGCTGGTACCCAACCATTATGCATTGGGCTATCGATTTAACCTGATGACGGTCTGGGATGTAAATGACAATGATATTCAGTCTTTGGGTAGGAAAGTGGGACAGCTGACTTTTGTCAGTCATTGTTACCAAAGACCGCGAAAAACACCGGACTGGAATTACAACTTGTTTGCCATGGTCCATGGCCGCAGTGAGGAGCAGGTTGCGCAGCAAGTAGCGGCGATAAAGCAGTTACTAGGCCCGGCTTGCCGTGATATGGCCCAACTCAACAGTGTAAAAATTTTAAAAAAAACGGGTTTAAGGATCCGTTAAAGAAAGGACAGTGATATGTTTCGTGTAACACAGTTCATGCAGGCCCTCGCTAATCCCGAGCAAGCTCCCCCACTACGAAAACCTCGTGGGCCAGTSGTCATCTGGAATCTAATCCGCCGTTGCAATTTATGCTGCAAACAYTGCTATTCCATTAGCGCCGACACSGATTTYCCGGGAGAGCTATCTACCGAGCAAGTACAAACGGTGATGGATGATTTAAAAGCCTTCCATGTGCCCGCCCTGATTCTGTCAGGCGGTGAACCACTGTTRCGCCCGGATATYTATCGTATTGGGCGCTATGCGAAAGACCARGGCTTCTACACGGGTCTATCAACCAACGGTACATTAATTRACGAAAGCCATATTGAGCCTCTRCTGGAAACWGGYTTTGACTATGTGGGYATCAGTATTGAYGGCATCGGCGAAACCCATGACAAGTTTCGGCAAATGGATGGTGCTTTCGACGCTTCAATGCGGGCAGTACGACTTTGTCAGGACAATGGCATTAAAGTTGGGCTGCGCTTCACCTTAACTCAAGATAATGCTCACGAGCTACCAGATCTGCTCAAAGTTGTTGATGACGAGGGTATCGATAAATTCTATTTGTCGCACCTGAACTATGCCGGCCGCGGTAACCGTAACCGCAAGGATGATGTGGTTCACCAGATGACTCGATCGGCAATGGATATGCTGTTTGAGCGCTGCTGGAATGAACTACAACGAGGCGAAGCCAAGGAATACGTCACGGGAAACAACGATGCCGATGGCGTTTATTTACTCCACTGGGTACGAAAAAATCACCCGGGCAAGGAAAAATTTATCCGTCAAAGGCTTGAAAATTGGGGAGGTAATGCTTCCGGACTACATGTCGCCAATATCGATAATCTTGGCAATGTTCATCCCGACACTTTCTGGTGGGATTATGATCTGGGCAATGTGAAAGACCGCCCTTTCTCAGAAATTTGGGAAGACTGTTCAGATCCATTAATGGCCGGTTTGAAACAACAACCGAGGAAATTAAAAGGACGCTGTGGTGCATGCCAAATGAGCAATATCTGCGGAGGTAACACCAGAGTCAGAGCCTACCAATTAACCGGTGACCCYTGGCAGGAAGATCCCGCCTGCTATCTGACRGATAACGAAATTGGCGTAACTGGCGAAAATTGCCGGTTACAAGTCACCCCTTACAGCAAACAAACAATTCCCACAAAGAACATTATATTTACACCATAGACAATTGATATTTATGAATTATATAGTTATATTTTTTTCARTTTTTATTAGCYTGGCTACTGACGTAGCCAATGCAGAAACGACAGATGGCTATCGAAACTACCAGCAACATTGCGCCCAATGTCACGGAGCCCAACGCTTGGGTGCCATGGGGCCAGCACTACTACCACAAAATTTAAGCCGGTTAAAAAAACCAGCAGCAGCGGATGTTATTGCTTACGGACGTGTTGTCACACAGATGCCAGGCTTTGCTGACCAATTGTCTCCAGAAGAGATCGATCAACTGGTGCAATACATCTACACAGCGCCGTCTACCAACCCAAGCTGGGACATGCAGGCCATCAAAGGATCTCATGAACAGCATTACAAACCTGAACAACTTGGAGACAAGCCGGTATTTGATGCAGATTTACAGAATCTATTTATTGTCGTTGAGCTTGGCGACCATCACGCCACTCTGCTTGATGGTGACACGTTCGAACCGATTCACCGCTTTAAAACCCGCTACGCCGTACATGGTGGGCCTAAGTACACCCGAGATGGACGTTATGTTTACTTTGCCTCTCGTGATGGCTGGATTTCAAAATTCGATATCTACAATTTAAAAACAGTCGCTGAAATTCGTGCCGGAATCAATACACGCAACCTGGCTGTTTCCTATGACGGGCGCTATGTGGCGGTGGGTAACTACCTACCTCATAATCTGGTGATACTCGATGCTAARGACCTTTCACCAATCAAGATTATCCCTACTCAAGGTGACGGAGATAAAACCTCGCGAGTCAGCGCTGTTTATACCGCRCCAACTCGCAACAGCTTTATWGCGGCGCTCAARGATATCCCGGAGATTTGGGAGATACCTTATGGCTCTATCGAGAGCAAYCCMGGCGAKAAMRAWGCAAAAGAGGAAMAKCCTGACTTTRARCCACGCCGCATTAAGCTYGATGATTATTTGGATGATTTTTTCTTCAATCAAACKTATTCACAAGTCATCGGYGCAGCCAGACCGACTGACAGTGGTGGKMAAAAATCAAAAATTAAAGGCGGGCTGGTCATYGACCTGGATAGTGGAGAAAAAATAGCCGAACTARCCCTACCCGGKATGCCCCACCTCGGCTCCGGTATTACCTGGCAATATCAAGGTAAAACCGTGCTGGCCTCTCCTAATTTCAGTAGTGGTGAAGTCAGTGTGATTGATATGGATAGCTGGGAAACCATTAAGACGATCAAGACCGAGGGGCCCGGATTTTTTATGCGTAGCCATGCCCAAAGCCCCTATGCCTGGGTCGATGTATTCTTTGGCCCAAATAAAGACAAGATACATGTTATCGACAAAAAAACGCTGGAAATTGTAAAAACCCTGCAACCGGAGCCCGGCAAAACATCCGGCCATGTGGAGTTTACCAAAGATGGTCGTTATGCATTAGTCAGTATCTGGGATATAGAGGGTGCACTGGTGATATACGATGCACAGACACTCAAGGAAATAAAAAGACTACCAATGAGCAAGCCCTCAGGAAAATATAACGTCTACAACAAAACTCATTATGAGGAAGGTACCAGCCACTAACTATAGATTTACTGACTTTTATTACAGTTCATTAAATAGCCTGTAATAATCAAAGGGGCCGCCTTTATTTGCCCTGAACGCATAGACTTAAGCGCAAGCAACGCCCCACCGTAATCCGGGCAAGGCTCATATCGACCCGTATCTCTGACATTGTAAATCATCCCACAGAGTTCCAGCCCCCGCCAATTAACGGCATCCATATCTGGCTGCTGTAGCAACAACTGTTTCTCTGCCCAACCCTGTGTTGTCGCTGCTATCTGTTGGCAATTGAGGCCCCAATATTTTGCCAGATCACCCCCGGTCAGCGGTGGTCGCTCATTAGCAACAGCATCATTACTTACAACACTATGATTATCTGTTTGCCCAGAACTGGGCCAAAATAATGCCAGCGATAACACTAGAAATAAGGAAATATGGCTAAATTTCAACATTGACCAGAGTCTAAAGGCTCTATCTGTTCATTTACTTGATGTTCRTCAATCCCATTTATACTTAATCACAGCATTCTTGTAGCCATTACTGATTCAAATCCAACTATCGGAAGATTTATGGGTATTTTCAGGTGGCTATTGAGTGGTTTACTACTRTTAGCAGTTAATTCTGCTATAGCTCTAAAGGCTCCAGATATCTCTACTCTGAGGCTGGAACAAATTACACATTGGTTTTCAGATGCTACCGTACTCGATACTCAAATAAGTACTCCWGGCTATCGTTTGGTCTATCACAACGGYGATGTTCAGGGYGCCGTGTTTTATAGCCACCAGATAACACCTATACCAGCCTACTCTGGCACACCCATTGCCACCYTAATTGCTCTARAYACCAGAGCCATKATTATCGGATTGAAGGTTGTTCAACATGAAGARCCTATTCTYGTCGTAGGGGTARAAGAAATAGACCTCAAACGATTTACTGACCAATACATTGRCCTGTTTGCACTGGATAAGGTGCGAGTCGACGCCTCAAACAGACCTGGTTATGTGGGTGTTGATGGGATTAGTAGTGCCACCATTACAGCCATGGTGCTGAATAGATCAGTTATGGTGTCCGCCAAAAAAGTTGCTTTGGCATTAGGCTGGCCAAACCAAGTTGAAATAATGGTGGGTACGCAACCGACAACTCTCAGCGAGGCTGACCGATGGAAAGAACGACTGGAACCCTGGCTAGATAGGTTGCCGACTGTCATTACTATGGCTATGGCTCTGGGGTTATTGCTTTTTATTCTATTTTTTCAGGACTGGCTGGTCCGAAGACCTAAGGTATACGGCGTCGTTCGCATTGGCTATATGATATTTACTGTGGTCTTTATCGGCTATATCTTTTCTGCGCAGTTATCCATCGTCAATATACTGGCATTTATACAAACGCTCAGCTACGGGTTTACTTGGGATACGCTGATGCTGGATCCGGTAATTTTCATGCTATGGAGYTTTATAGCCACCTCAATTCTACTCTGGGGTAGAGGTGTATTTTGTGGCTGGCTTTGCCCTTTTGGTGCAATACAGGATCTGATTCACGAAGCTGCCCGTAAGCTGAACATCCCTTMTTTTGAGTTCCCTAGYACTGTTCATCAACGATTATGGGCAATTAAGTACTTYATCCTTATCGCCTTGGTYGGTATMTCTATGGACTCATTCTCCACAGCSGCCATCATGGCAGAAGTAGAACCCTTCAAGACAGTCATCACCTTGAACTTTGCMCGYGAGTGGGGTTATGTTGCCTATGCCKCYATCCTGTTRTTTATCTCCATWTTCAACAGTAAATTTTTCTGTAAGTACCTCTGTGCCCTRGGYGCAGGGCTCAGTATTCTCGGACGRTTCCGCGTCTTCGATTGGATGCTACGACGCAAYGAATGYGGCAAACCCTGYCAGGCCTGCGYTACCCTTTGCCAGAACGGTGCCATCAAACCCACCGGGGAAATTATCGAGAGCGAATGTCATTTCTGCCTGGAATGCCAAGTGGCTTACTGGGATGACCACATGTGTCCACCATTAGTGGAAAAACGCAAACGACAGGAAAGGCGCGAACAGGCACACAACAGGCCATCCATAGTAAAAATAATTGAAAGCTCGCCAGATTCTTGACAAAAATCAATAGATTTTAAGCAACTTAGTACGACACTGTCCTTGGAAAAATAGCCTTTTAAAGGAGGGCATCGTGAAACATCAACAAAATTTATTTGCGTGCATTCTGACGTTAACAGTCGCTATTGCCAGCGGTTACTGCATGGCAGAAGAAAAATCAGACCACCCAGGAACCGACGGTTCAGAAGTTCGCTATATGGGTGCACCGACTATGGCTTCGGATGTCGAAATGACCCTCCACCCCAATGGGCCAAAAATCACACCGGAAGAATGGGCATCTACAACCAAGACCTATTTTGAGCGCTGTGCTGGCTGTCATGGTGTACTCCGCAAAGGTGCAACGGGCAAGCCATTGACCCCTGATGTAACTCAACCGAAAGGTACTGATTACTTGAAGGCGATGATTGCCTTTGGTACACCCGGAGGAATGCCAAATTGGGGAAGTTCTGGGGATTTGACCGATGTACAAATTGACGCMATGGCTCGATATCTTCAACACAACCCTTCACAGCCTCCTGAATTTGGTATGAAAGAAATGAAGGCGAGCTGGAAGCTTATAGTAGCGCCCAAAGATCGACCTAAAAAACAGCAAGGTGACTTTGATATTGAAAATGTTTTCTCTGTCACCCTGCGTGATAGTGGCCAGGTGGCATTGATCGATGGTGATTCCAAAAAGATTATAACGATTGTCGACACTGGCTACGCCGTACATATCTCTCGCCCGTCCAGCTCTGGTCGCTACATGTTCGTGATTGGCCGTGATGCCAAAATCAATATGATCGACATGTATATGAAAGTACCTAAAACAGTGGCAGAAATTAAAATTGGCTCTGAAGCCCGCTCTGTTGAGACCTCCAAGTACAAAGGCTTTGAAGATAAGTACGCCATTGCAGGAACCTACTGGCCACCACAGTTCACCATCATGGATGGTGAGACGCTGGAACCACTTAAAATTGTTTCCACACGTGGCTACACGGTAGATACTCAGGAGTACCATCCGGAACCACGGGTAGCCGCTATTGTGGCTTCCCATGAACACCCCGAATTTATCATCAATGTAAAAGAGACCGGTAAAATTCTGCTGGTGAACTACGAGAATATTAACGCGTTACAGATCACTGAGTTGGAAGCTGCTCGTTTCCTTCATGATGGTGGCTGGGATTCCACCAAACGCTACTTCATGACAGCGGCAAACAAGTCCAATAAAATAGCCGTTGTAGACTCGAAGGACCGTGAAATAGAAGCGTTGATTGATGTTACGGAAATCCCACACCCCGGTCGTGGCGCTAACCTCAACACTAAGGCTTATGGACCTGTTTGGGTGACCAGTGCTCTGGGTAGTGATGAGATTACCCTGATTGGTACCGAYCCCAARAACCATAAGCAATATGCTTGGAAAGTAGCCAAAATTCKGAARGGWCAAGGYGGTGGTTCACTGTTTGTGAARACTCACCCTAAATCCAAAAACCTTTGGGTAGATGCACCCCTTAACCCYGACACCAAAATCAGCCAGTCTATCGCAGTCTTTAATATTGATGATCTGGATGCAGGCTACGAGGTGCTCCCTATTGCAGAGTGGGCCGGCGTTGCCGATCAGGGGCCTGCCCGGGTTGTACAGCCTGAGTACAATAAGGCCGGAGATGAAGTCTGGTTCTCTGTTTGGAATGGTGCAGATGCYGAATCRGCCATCGTRRTAGTWGATGACAAAACTCGYAAGYTGAAAGCAGTGATTAAAGACAAGCGYTTAATTACTCCTACCGGCAAGTTTAACGTCACCAACACCAAGGATGATATTTACTAATAACTATTCCTAAAAAAATTAAAGCCCTCGGAAACGGGGGCTTTTTTTTGCTATAAACAACCTTCAAATACTCTTAATTTTGATGATTTTTGAGAATCGTCAATTCTGTTTTTATCCACATCACAGATAATAAATGCCAGCACTATTTATAATCACAGAGTAATTGGTTGTGATGTACTAGGTGATACTTTAGGGTGCAGGATTAATCTAGGAACCCACCAATGCTAAACATTACCGACTTAAAGCAAGAACAAAAGAAACCACCGATTTTTAGGTTGGCTTTTCGCCCTTTCTTTTTGTTTGGCAGCCTATTTTCAATTGTAGCCCTGTTGTTATGGGCCGTATTTCTAAACAATCCAGCTCTTGCCTGGCAGCCCTACGGTGGTTGGTTTTGGTGGCACGGGCATGAAATGCTATTCGGCTTTAGCACAGCTATTATTGTGGGTTTTTTACTCACGGCTATTCAGAACTGGAGTGGYATTCCTGGGCTGTCKGGCTGGCCGCTAGTGGGACTGTTTTGCTTTTGGCTTACAGGACGATTACTGATGTTATTTCCAGTTATCCCTGGGGAAATAATTGCCATTGTAGACACTCTGTTTCTGCCCCTAGCAGCGTATGTACTTGGCCGGCCCATTGTGGCTGCCAAATTATGGCGCAACCTGATGTTTATTCCATTGCTATTGTTGCTAACYTGGACCAATGGCCACAGCCACTATCGACTGATTGGTGGTGATATGCTGTCATTACCCGATACTCAAGCCACTATTCTAATTATCACACTCATCATCGTTATTATGGGTGGCAGGGTGATTCCATTTTTTACCGCAAATGCGACTCGCACTCAAAAACCACAGCCTATTATGGTTCTGGAGCTGCTTTCTATCACCACTCTCGGTGTTGCCGCTCTGTACAGTTTGATCACTGGCAACCTCGCCCCTGAACCAGGTATTGGTATTCTCTTTTTGGTGGCCGCATTAGCAAATGCCATTAGGATGGGCCGCTGGCAGAGTAAACTTACTTTTGGTAATCCATTACTTTGGTCACTGCACCTCTCCTATTTACTGATARTCATCAGCTTGGGGTTACTGGGAGCATTTCACTTTGGTTTGAATATCCCTCTGAGTGCAGCCCTTCACGGACTTACCATCGGCGGTATTGGACTAATGATTTTTGCCATGATTAGCCGCGTCTCTCTCGGGCATACTGGACGAATGTTGCATGTCGGCATCTGGATTACTCTGGGTTATGGGGCCCTCGCCCTATCAGCTATCGCTAGAGTGGTTGCACCTCTGCTATCAAATAACCCATCTTCACTGTATATGGTCAGCATAGCCTGCTGGGTATTTTCCTACCTCGTCTTTGTGGTAGTTTACTGGCCTGTATTGACCCAGCCCCACGTTGATGGTCGGCCCGGGTAACACCTCTACTYTACATAGCTGAGTAAATAATTTTAACTAAATATTTTTCTCAGCTTTTCTTCTTTCCCCCHACCCTTATTTTTACTCCAACATCTGTTTCTTCTCACTCTATACCGTTTTATTTTTCGTGAATTCCCCACCAAYBACTGACARCCCCTTTCCAACCGTTGACTTTGGTCAAGCACTTGAATGGGCTTACAGCGTTAGAGTTCGACATGTAACTAACTAAAAAACTCGGGATTTACAAACAAAAAACAGGAACGAGCCGCCATGAGTGATGACAACCATATTGAGCCAAAGGACATTCCAGTGATGCAACGCATACTGGACAACCCATTTATTCTGTTATTTATCGGAATCTCCATCCCCACACTGTTCTACATCGTATGGGGTGTAATGGAGTTGATTTCTATCCCCATTTCCCACTAAACAAATTTTTGGCGTTAGGGAGTATCAACAATGACAGCTATTTCACCCCCAGCCAGAAAGATCTGGTGGAAAGAACCCATAGAAAAAGGTGAGCTAATCTGGATAGGAGTGGTAGTCGTTTGGGGAATTATTTTAACCCTGATGATGCCATTCTGGCATATTTATGGTGATCAGAACCTATCCGATGAAGCTTACAGAACCACCCCTGAAATCTACATGGCCAAAGCTCAGGCAGTGGTCGACAAATACACCATTCGAACTGAAGGTGATATGCAGATTCCAGTGGTCAAACCTCCCGCAGGTGAAGATATATACCTGGTAGGTCGACTCTGGCAATGGTGGCCCTATTTTGAGCTTAAGAAAGACGAAACATATCGTCTTCACATCGCCTCAATTGATTGGCAGCACGGTTTCTCCCTGCAACCAACCAACCTCAATGTGCAAGTCCTACCGGGTTATGACATGGTCTTAACCGTCACCCCGAACAAAGCGGGCAAGCACACTATTGTTTGTAACGAATACTGCGGAATCGGGCATCACAATATGCTGGGCACGATTTACGTTGTTGAATAAGGGGCTGACATGAATACTAATAATAATTTTAGAATTTGTCCCGATACYGGGCTTAAATGGCACCGTCCTGCAGAAACCCTAATAAAGCTCAATGCTGTTGCAGCCGTGGTATTTCTTTTGGTTGGAGGCATACTCGGCTTGGGCGTTGGCCTGACTCGRTGGCCAGARGTTCACCTGCTAGGCCCAGATACCTTTTATCAGGTACTCACTGGACACGGGATTAATGTACTCATTTTTTGGATTATTTTCTTTGAAATGGCAGTACTACACTTTGCCTCATCCACCCTGCTGCGTTGCCGTATAGCAACACCAAAAATTGGTATGGGCGCATTTGTACTGATGCTGCTGGGGGCATTACTCAACAACTATGCCGTACTGGTAAAAGGCAACTCCAGTGTCATGATGACATCCTATGTGCCTATGCCTGCRGACACGCTATTTTATCTAGGGTTGATACTGTTTGCTGTCGGGGCATTAATTAATTGTTTTATATTCCTGGSYACGCTGGTAATCGCTAARGATGAAAARACCTATGAAGGCTCTATYCCACTAGTRACTTTCGGTGCTTTGACCGCCTGTATTATTGCTATTTTYACCATTGCTTCYGGTGCCGTCATTCTCATTCCGACACTGCTTTGGAAYCTTGGCTTTATCAGTAATATTGATGCAGGGCTTTACCGTTTGATCTGGTGGGCCTTCGGTCACTCAGCCCAACAAATTAACGTTGCAACCCAGATTTCCATCTGGTACTTAATAGTAGCCGTTCTATTTGGGGCAAAACCGCTGTCAGAAAAAGTCAGTCGTTTTGCCTTCCTGTTGTACATCGCTGTATTGCAGTTAGCCTCAGCCCACCACTTGTTGGTTGACCCCGGCCTTAGTTCAGAATGGAAAATCTTCAATACCAGTTACGCCATGTACCTAGCRGTTATGGCCAGTATGATTCATGGCCTGACTGTTCCTGGTGCTATAGAACATGCACAACGTGCCAGAGGACTCGGGGCAGGAATGTATGAGTGGCTACGTAAAGCCCCCTGGGGCAATCCGGTATTTTCAGGTATGTTCCTGTCTCTGGTTGGCTTTGGCGTGCTGGGGGGGATTACTGGCGTAGTCATGGGCACTGAGCAGATTAACCTGCTGATTCATAACACCCTGTATGTACCTGGCCATTTCCATGCCACGGTTGTGATCGGTACAACCATGACATTTATGGCGCTCACCTTCTGGCTAGTACCCATTCTGTTCCGCCGGCAGTTAATCATGAAAAAACTGGCCAGTTTTCAACCTTGGTTGTTCGGCCTTGGTATGACCGGTGTTTCTCTGTTCATGATGGGTGCCGGCACGCTAGGTGTACCACGCCGTCATTGGGATATTCTGTTCTCCGGTTCAAGTGGTGGATATGAGTTCTCAGCAGCAGCTATCACCATGATGGGGCTGAATGGTATGTCTGTCATCCTCGCCTGTATCGGTGGAGCAGCCTTTTGTATCATCGTGGTCGGTTCACTGCTGTTCGGTAAGAAAATTGGCGAAGAYGAGAAGGTTGGTGACGTGATGATCGTGRCCCCCGTTACYGAKGAAGARTACGCAACGAACAAAGCTCCACTGACKATYCCYGGSACWYTGGGAWTGGTAGCRGTATTTTTTGTTGTCTTTGTCCTTTACTACTTCATTAACTGGAAGTACTTGKCACAGACTTGGGGTTTAAGTTAAACAGGYGATAACCAAAGCCTGTAAATGAGTCCTACAATGATTAAGGAATCTCTGTGTTTGCCCAGATAGTCGACATTTTCAAACTACGCATCGGTGTGTTAATGGCGATAACTGCTCTGGCAGGATTTGCTGTCACGCCCGGTGAGTCATTGTCCAGTCTGCAAATGTTAGCATTAGCACTGACCGTTTTAGGTGCTTCTGCAGCAGCAGGGGCCTTTAACCAATACGCTGAAAGAGATCTGGATGCGCGTATGGAGCGCACCAAAAATCGGGCTTTTGTTACAGGTGCGGCCTCACACAACCAGGGTTGGTTATGGCTAATCGCTTGTCTACTTTTACTCTCTGTTGGTCTTGCCAGCTGGGTGTTTAATATTGCTGTAGGCTTCCATGTCTTTATGGGAGCCTTTACCTACGGTGTTATTTATACCCTGTGGCTCAAACGTCGTACTGCCTGGAATATTGTGATTGGTGGTGCTGCAGGTAGCTTTGCTGTGTTAGCCGGCGCTTCCGCAGCAGACCCAGCCTTAAGCATGCCGTCTATATTACTCGCCATAGTCCTCTTCCTTTGGACACCTCCCCACTTTTGGGCGTTGGCCATAGTTCTTCACAAGGACTACGCCAATGCGGGAGTTCCCATGCTTCCGGTGGTTAAGGGTGATGCCTCCGCCGCCAAGATCATCCTGCTCAATATTATTGCACTTGTAGTAGTGTCACTATTGCCCGGCTTTTATGGTATGGGCTGGGTTTATCTGACAGGTGCTTCAGTCGGCGGGGCCTACTTTATCTATAAAGGTATTCACCTGGTTCAGGATGCTAATCCAAAAACAGCCATGCGCTGCTTTCTCGCATCATTGGTTCAATTGACGCTGCTGTTGATCACCGCAATGATCGATCCGCTGATCATGGGGTAACTCATCGATGTATACACGACTACGATTACTAATCCTGCTAATTTCTCTGCTAGGCACAGCCGTCATTGCAGAAGAAATGGCGATGCAACAGCATCAGCACAAACCTGCACCGACYTTCGACCGAAAAACCGCTCTGGATACCAGTCAGTCVGCTATTGGTAACCAGTTAAAGGAATATCATTTCTTYACCAGCCTVGGGSAGAAAARAAAGCTCAGTGACTACCGYGGAAAACCRCTGRTYATYAGYCTGATTTACACCTCSTGCTTCCATATMTGCCCWACCACCACCAAACATCTTGATAAGGTWATRGGTAAGGCACAATCAGTTCTGGGAGAAGACASYTTTAATGTTGTCACTATCGGTTTTGATTCAGCSAACGATACCGCTGATGCCATGCGAATTTTCGCCAAGCAGCAATCAGTCAATGAAGACAACTGGGACTTCCTAGCTACTGATAAAGAAACTATTCTTCARTTTTCTAAACAACTTGGCTTCCAGTTTTTTCCCTCACCCAATGGCTTTGACCACCTGGTTCAAACTACCCTGCTAGACAAACATGGGGTCGTCAATCGGCAAGTCTATGGTATCCAGTTTCAAACCCCACACCTTGTGGAACCACTCAAACAACTGGTTTTTGGCGAAAAAGCAGATCAATCACTTTTTCAGCAAATTACGGACAAGATCCGGCTATTTTGCACCGTGTATGACCCCTATTCCGACTCCTATAAATTTGATTACTCAATTTTTGTCGGACTCTTTATTGGTCTTACCCTTGGTGGATTAATGATTTTTCTTTTTATCCGGGAATGGCGTTACAGCAATGCGGYGCAAAACRAATAATGCTCATGGGTAGAATGGTGTGATCAAAATTCTCGAGCGCTCAACGCTCAGCCTGTTCCAGTTTCTGGAAAATACCTTTAACCAAATTTTTGGTGAGCGCTGGAATCCCTGGTATCAGTTAGGNSSSNCTCTCCTTTTACTTTTTCTGGATAGTAACGGTCACCGGTCTCTACCTGTTTATTTTTTTTGATACCAGTATCAATGGTGCCTTTGAGTCTATGGAGTCCCTCACCCATAACCAATGGTTTTTTGGCGGTATTATGCGTAGYTTGCAYCGYTATKCCTCCGATGCCATGGCAATTACCGTCACGYTGCACCTATTGCGTGAATTTGGTCTTGGACGCTTCCGTGGCGCACGCTGGTTTTCCTGGTTTAGTGGCGTTCCCTTGTTATGGCTGCTATTTGCTTCGGCGATCGGTGGGTATTGGCTAGTTTGGGATCAACTTGCCCAATATGTCTCTGAAATCACTACCGAATGGTTTGGATGGCTACCATTTATTAGCGATTCGTTGGCCCGTAACTTTGTTTCCAATCAGACTCTGAGTGACCGACTATTTTCACTCCTGGTCTTTATGCATATCGCCATCCCGTTATTTCTACTGATGGGCATGTTTATTCACATCAAGCGGATTAAGCTGCCCAAAACCAATCCACCTAAAGGGCTTGCTCGCGGCACACTTGCAGCACTCATCCTACTGTCACTCATCAAACCTGCTGTCAGCATGGACAAAGCCAATATGTCTGTTTCAGTGACGGCAATAGACCTCGACTGGGTGTACATGAATGTTTACCCTCTATTGGACAGTTGGGGCTATGGCGCAGTTTGGGCATTACTGGTGGGCCTTTCTGGATTTCTGGCACTTCTCCCCTGGCTCTCCCCTGACAAGAAAAAAGCCATGCGAGTGGCTGAGGTTAATCCTGACAACTGTAATGGCTGCAGCTGGTGTTATCAGGACTGTCCTTTTGAAGCCATTACTATGATTGACCATGAGTACAAAAAGGGACAAAGGCAGGCTCAAGTTGATCCAGACTTATGTACTGCTTGTGGTATCTGTGCCGGTTCCTGTCCGTCGGCAACACCCTTCAGGCATGTTGATGAACTAATTTCCGGTATTGAGATACCCGACTTTTCCATAGAACATCTACGCCAGGAAACACACACAAAACTGGATGCACTGACCGGCAATCAGCGCCTAGTCGTCTTTGGCTGTGATCATGCAACAGACATCAAGCGTGTTGCCGACGATCAAACTGCGGTAATCAGTCTGCCCTGTGCAGGCCTGCTGCCCCCCTCCTTTGCTGATTACATCTCCAGGCAACCAGAAATTGATGGTGTAATGGTCAGTGGCTGCTGCACTGAAGACTGCTACTTTCGAAAAGGTACCGAATGGACTGAGCAGCGTTTTCACCGTGAACGACTGCCACACCTTCGCACCAAAGCCGGAAAGGAAAAGGTGAAGCTGTTCTGGGCGGGCCCGAAGGAAGAAGAAAAGCTGCACACCGCTCTGATCCAGTATCGCGCTGATCTGGCTTTTCACAAGGCAGGRGAAACRGAAGGAGCCGGRTTTGATTAACTGGAAATTCTGGATCGGCCAAGCACTKTGTTACAGCCTGTTTATCGCATTTATTGGTTATTTCTCCAATTCACCGAAATATCAGCGTTTTCCGGATGACCAGGCCACCATCAAACTCAGCCTGCGTCATGCAGGTCAAATCCTCGGGGAATGCCGTAACCGCAGCGAAAAAGAGTTGGCTCAATTACCTCCCAACATGCGTATAGCCAAGGTCTGCCCCAGAGAACGCTCACCATTACTGCTGGATTTACTAATAAATGGTGAAATGGTGTATAGCGAAGAGCTCATTCCACGTGGCCTACATAGRGATGGTTTGTCTTCCGTATACTTTCGAGTACCCGTWGACTCTGGAAACATCGATCTCAAGGTTAGGATGAAAGACCATACCAGCCAGAATGACTATCCCTACCAGCTACAAAAAAGTTTACAGCTGGCTCCAGCTCAGGTATTAGTTGTTGATTTTGATTCCAAAACAGGGGAATTTATTATTTTATAAGGCGTTGATCTCTCAATGTTTTTTGTATCAGTGTTTGTTGTATTAGGGTTTTGAGCGATTTATTCGATGTTAATTTTTCTTAATGATAGCTTCATCCACTTGGACTTTGCTGAAGAAAGTGTTGTAGCACTTCAAAAGTACCCAAAGTTAAAACAAAAATAATGATGAAATAAATGATACTACGACTTTTAAATGGTGCCCCACGTCGAGTTTCCACCTGGCGCAACAGCCAGTCAGAAAATAGGTAAAGAGCAATAGCAACCAATATAAAGAGTACAATTTCCACAATAAACTCCCAACAAAAAGCGACAAACTAAAATGTGTTTCACAGATATACTCTGCCAYTACACAGTTAACTATGTCCATGATCAATAAATGATGAGAAAYGAGCARCAACACTCACCCCAACACCATCAAAAACTTCTAGCACGCTATGTCATGATGGTGCTTGTAGCTACATTGATTATCAACTGTCTMAGYGCCTACATTCGCCATATGGAAGCCGGACTTGGTTGTGATAACTGGCCCAGCTGTTACGGAGATATTGGAAAATATGTCTCCCCCATTGATGACTCGGAGATTGCCCAAAAAGCATTAGCACCCACAGAAATAGCCAAGCAGATGCATCGCACCATCGCTGCCCTACTAGTAATCGGTGTATTGCTACTGGTTAACCAGAGCCGCAAACCTGAAGCCATGCAGGGTGTGAGCCGCCATCTACCCTATTTGTTACTGGCAGTCTTGTTATTACTCTCTGTTATTGGGCCTGCCAGCTACCTAAAAACTATGCCAGCTATCGCGGTAGTCAACTTGGCCGGTGGATTAGCTCTGCTAGCGATGTCTTGGTGGTTGTGGCTCCAACTTAACTGTAAAAACCGTACAGATGCCCCAACTTGGCTTAAAAGACTCATAATGTCAGGCTGGCTACTACTGATGATTCAAATCCTTCTTGGCTCGTGGGTCAGTGCCAATTATGCAGGCCTGGCTTGTAGTGAGCTGCTGACGTGTAATGCCCCCGCAGAATACACATCAGATGGATCTGGTAGTTTCTGGTATTTTCGACAACTCGCACTGGATACCGAAGGCCGCATTCTTTTTGACAACAGTAGTATCGTGATTCACCTTATCCACCGTGCTGGCGCCATTATCACTGGTCTAATTTTGTTGATTGGAGCTCTGGCCTCACTACAATACCGCGTAAAAATGGCTATCTGCCTTGCTGTATTGGTCCTACTCCAATTATTGTTGGGAGCTAGTGGCATACTATTATCACTGCCCATCATGGTCGTGATGGCGCACAACCTAATAGCTGCACTTCTCTTGATGGCTGTCATGGCCCTTAACTACCAACTCGTTCAGGCTAAGTAACATGCACAACACTTCTCATCACCCTTATAACCGGCAAATCGCCCTCTGGCTAATGCTCTGTGCCGGTGTCATTTTTGCCATGATTTTACTGGGTGGGGTTACCCGCCTTACCCATTCTGGGTTATCCATGGTTGAGTGGAAACCATTGATAGGTATTATCCCTCCACTCACAGATATGGAGTGGCAGGCTACGTTTGAAAAATATCAACAATTCCCCGAATACCAGAAAGTTAATGAAGGTATGAGTGTTGGAGAGTTTAAATCGATCTTTATGTTTGAGTACCTGCACCGAGTTCTGGGGCGGTTAATCGGCGTCATATTCCTGATTCCCTTCCTGTTTTTYTACTTTACCAAACGCATTCAATCCGGCTTGACGCCCAAATTAATGGTGATGTTTTTACTCGGTGGCCTTCAGGGGCTACTAGGCTGGTATATGGTCAAAAGTGGCCTTGTTGATAACCCTAGGGTTAGTCAATACCGTCTAACGGCACATCTCGGTGCTGCAGTCATTATCTATGCTTATATTCTCTGGGTGGCCTTTGGTTTGTTATCAGTTGCTTCATCCGTCAGCTCTTCTTTCAGCGTGGCCGCAAAGAGATTTAAACGCTTCGCCCTGACACTCAGTGGATTATTATTTTTAATGATMCTCTCGGGTGGTTTAGTAGCGGGTACTCGAGCAGGGTTTGCCTATCCAACATTTCCTCTGATGGGAGACTCTTTTATACCACCCGGGTTATTCAATACAGACCCCGCCTGGCTAGCTATTTTTGAAGATATAACAACCATTCAATTTAACCATCGAATCTTTGCCTATGTGTTATTTGTGCTGATTCTGAGTTTTGCGTTTAAAGTATTAAGAAGTGGTGTTCTAGGAAAACTCCGCACAGGAACGCACTGTCTGATAGGGTTATTACTCATACAGGTCACTTTGGGCATTTCAACATTGCTACTACATGTTCCCGTCACAGTGGCCGCCGCGCACCAAGGTGGTGCTATTGCTTTGTTTACCGCCTCACTATTTGTGAGCCACTGCCTCAGCAATAATAGAACAAGCCAACTAGCCAGGGCATCCGCTTGAATCGGCTATTAGTTGTCATTGTTTCCATCGGGCTATTAGCGGCAGCCGTAGTAGGTTCCAACTATTTACGGTCTACACTCAAGAATTCACTGCCTGTCCTTGAAACACTGGGGGGTGACTTTTCGCTACCCAGCACCGAAGGCAAGACAACTACACTTTCTGATTTTGAAGGAAAAGTAGTATTACTCAATTTTGGCTTTACCAGCTGTCCTGATGTTTGCCCAACTGTACTGACTAAAATTCGGGCACTCATGGAAACACTTGGTGAACAAAGTAGTGGAGTCCAACCCTTGTTTGTCACCATTGACCCAGACAGGGACTCAATAGAGAAATTGAGTAGCTATCTACCCTATTTTCACTCATCCATAATCGGTTTGCGTGGCGATAAAACTCAGTTGGCCAAGGTAGCTGACCTCTACAAAGTGCTCCACCAAAAAGAATATCTTGATTCTGCACTGGAATATGGCTTTTTACACAACGATCATATTTATCTGATCGATCAACAAGGAAGAGTTAGAGCGATGTATTCTGGATCAGTAAAGCTGGCAACCATTATCGAACAAATTAAAACACTGCTCTAACCTAGTCTAACCCGATCCAACCTAACGCAACATGGGATAAACAGGACACTGCATTGAATAGCGATACGTACAACCTTCAAGGTATTAGTCCAGCCGCAAAAAAACTGGCACTTGGTTGGATTTGGCTGGGGGTTTACTCATTGGTTGCAGCAGGAATCCTGGCTATATTRCTCRCTTTATCAAGAACCCCTGCCATTAAAGAAATGATGCCAGGAAGTAATTTCTTTAAGGTGGCCCTCGTTGTCCACGTAGATTTATCSGTACTCATYTGGTTCCTGGCCGGTGCTGGAATCCTCTGGGCCGTGTTTGGTATACACCGTGAATCACTGTGGAGYAAGGCTGCCTTTTGGTTGGCYGTGATCGGAACTGTCATCATCAGTATTTCTCCTTTTTTAGGAGGCAGCCAGCCACTCATGAACAACTACATACCTGTGATYCTACAACCTTGGTTCTTTTATGGACTTATTGTGGTGACAGCAGGGCTCATTATCCAGGCGCTTGGGTTTATCATCACCAACACACCTCGATTAAACAGCGCCGAAGGAACGGACACCCTTCGTTTTGCCCTCTACCTAGGCGCATGGTCTGCTCTGATTGCCGTAATGTGTGTTGCTGTTTCTTACGCAAGAATACCTGAGACCATAGGCGGAGAGTTCTATTACGACCTGTTGTTTTGGGGCGGAGGCCACATTCACCAGTTCGTCAACACCCTCTTGCTATTAGTGGCGTGGGTAATGCTTGCAGCCGCCTGTGGCAATGATTTACGTATGAGCCCTCGCCTTGGCGTTATGCTATTTCTGTTGGTAGTACTACCCATAGCAATGGTTCCCTGGCTATACAGCTATAAGATAGAGTCCAGTGAGCACATTTTAGGATTTACTCAATTAATGAGAAAAGGCGGGTTAGCCTCTATCCCTATTGGAGTATTGGTGTTTCTAAGCACCTTTCGATTCACTGAATTGAGTGATGCACAAAAACCTCTTCGAGCCGCCCTTATCTGTTCAATTACGTTGTTTGCTGGTGGCGGTATTCTCGGCTTTATGATCATGGGCTCCAACACCGTCATCCCTGCTCATTACCATGGTTCTATTGTCGGTGTGACCATGGCCATAATGGGTATCGTGTTTCTGCTACTGCCCCGCCTTGGTCGCCCAATCAAACATCTAAAATTAGCGTACTGGATGCCTTGGTTATACGGCACAGGACAACTGATGCACATCACTGCACTCGCCTGGTCTGGAGGACATGGGGTCAAACGTAAGGCAATGGGGCAAGCCAAAGGTCTAGAAGGATTACAGGAGATTATTGGTATGGCATTTATGGGCCTCGGTGGATTAATCGCCGTTATAGGTGGCATATTGTTCCTCATCGTTGTCATTGGTGCATTGAGGGCAAAAAATGGAGTATCACCAATAGATGCTCAAACGAATGGAGCTTGATCATAATCAAGCATTAATTGCAGTCTATCCATTATCCTTCTGTTAAAATAAACTGCTGATTAAACCAATATTCGATATAACTTTTATAATTATTTTATCTCATTGCTGGAGTATAAATATGAAAAAACTGATCGGAACTACGATGAAAGTAGCGATGGCAGTAACGCTGATTACAGTTGGGGGACATGTACTGGCCGCCGGTGACGCAGCAGCTGGCAAAGCTAAAGCAGTAACTTGTGCGGGCTGTCATGGAGCTGTTGGCATCAGTGGTAATGATTTATGGCCAAACCTGGCTGGACAAAAAGCGGGCTACCTCGCTAAGCAAATCAAGGCCTTCCGTGATGGCCAGCGCAATGATCCAATGATGTCTTCTATGGTGAAAACATTATCTGACCAGGATGCAGAAAACTTGGCTGCTTACTATGCAGGGATGAAATAATATCTAGCTAGTACTATAAAAACTCCTGCTATTCACACTTTGTCCTAGCGTTGTGAATAGTAGGTTTTTTATAGGTAAACTTTTAAATCCGTGTACGATAACGTGCCTTACACATCTATTTATTCATAGTTGTCCAATGCTTTTCTATTGAGTACCGTGACCTCCTTACCTTTCATATCAATAATTCCCTCCTCCTTAAGTTTGTGAATAATACGTGAGAACGTCTCTGGCTGAATTGCCAACTGGCCAGCAATAAGGCACTTGGCCACGGGTAAATTAAACTGAGGAGATTCAGAATCAGAACACGCTATTTGAGTCAAAAGGTAGCGAACTACACGATGAGTTGAATTTTTAAGTGACAACACCTCAATTTCACCAAGTCTCATTCGCAATCGCCGGCTGAGGTCTCCCAGAAGTATCAAACTGAGGTTAGGGCTGGTTTTCAGCAGCGTCAAATAATYCGAATTGGAAAAGCTGAATAATTCAGCAGGTTCAACCGCTTGGGAAGAAACCGGATACACCATCTGTGAGGTAAACATCAACGCTTCGGCAAATGTCTGGTTTGAAGGTACCAGCTCAATTATTTTCTCTGTCCCGTCAGGCAAGGTACGAAACAGCTTTATACAGCCGGAAACAACAAAATAAAACTGTCGGGCTTCTTCATTTTGCTGAAACAAAAATTCACCCYTCCCAACACTGATGACTCGGGAGCTTTTTATCAGTTTCTCCAGCTCTTGGTCAGACAGCGCTGAAAATAGATGATGTTTTCTGAGTAATTGGCCGTGTATTTTCTGGAACTGCATCGCGCCTTCTTTTTTTAGCATTCCCATCGATGAGCCTCCGATTCTATAACTACCGATTTAGCAATACCAGCTATAGAGGAATTGTCTTACAGACAGCAACAGCAAACCCCAATCATCAAATGACAGGAATATGGACCACTAGGCTAGATGAAACACCCAAAAACCCCATTGATGATTATCAAGAGAGATGAAATAAGATGTGATACAAAAAAGATGTGCAGTGAAAACTGATCAATCAACAAATACCCGGGCATTTCGGAATAACCGCAACCAAGCTCCATCTTCCTGCCAATCATCCGGGTGCCATGAGTTTGTCACAGCGCGGAATACTCGCTCAGGGTGAGGCATCATAATCGTTGCACGCCCATCACTTGTGGTAACACCGGTAATACCCATGGGTGAACCATTAGGGTTAGCTGGATAAACTTCTGTCGCTTCATTGAAATTATCCAGGTAACGCAGGGCTATTTCACCAGAAGCACTGAAGGCTTGCGCATCAATTTCTTGGGTAAATTCTGCTCTACCTTCACCATGTGCCACAGCAATGGGAAGGTGTGAACCCACCATGCCCTTCAATAAAACCGAAGGACTTGGTTCGATGCGAACCAACGAGAAGCGCGCCTCAAACTGTTCAGACAAATTTCTAACAAATCGAGGCCAATGTTCTGCACCCGGTATTAATGTTTTTAAATTAGACAACATTTGGCAGCCATTACACACGCCTAAAGTGAAGGTGTCATTACGATGAAAAAACTGCTGGAATTGTTCCCGGACACTAGCATTAAATAAGACTGTCTTGGCCCAGCCTTCACCGGCTCCCAGTACATCGCCATAGGAAAACCCGCCACAAGCCACCAGTCCTTTGAAGCTATCAAGGGAAACACGACCACTGAGAATGTCGCTCATATGAACATCAACTGCCTCAAATTCGGCTCGGTCAAAAGCTGCCGCCATTTCCACTTGGCCGTTAACACCCTGTTCACGAAGAATTGCCATACGAGGTTTGGCACCTAGCCCAATATATGGGGCCGCAACATTATCATTAATATCAAATGTCAGACCAACATTAAGGCCGGGGTCATCAAGAAACAGTCCATCAAATTCCTGGCGTGCACACTGGGCATTATCACGTCGCGCTTGTATCTGGTAACTGGTCTCACTCCAGCGACGCAGTAATTCAACACAGCTCTGGCTATACAGTCGAGCACCATCCTGATGAATTTCAATACTGTCAGATTGGTTTAGCTTGGCCACATTACTGATGGGAATACCTATRGCTGTAAAACGCTTTTTGACATTATCAGCTATGTCTGCCGATACCTGAATGACGGCTCCCAACTCTTCATTAAAGAGTAGTGATAATGCATCACCAGGTTGATCATCCAAATAAATATCAAGTCCAACATGCCCAGCAAAAGACATTTCGACCAAAGTGGTAAATAAACCACCGTCAGAACGATCATGATAGGCAATAATTTCGCCCGCATTATTTGCCTGCTGAATTACTTCAAAAAAGCCTTTAAGCTTTTTCGCACTGTTTACATCAGGGGTAATGTCACCCATCTGATTGTAAACTTGAGTCAGAATTGAACCCCCGAGCCGATTTTTATTTTCACCGAGATCAATATAGAGAAGAACCGTATCACCTTTATCAACCCTTATTTGTGGTGTTAGTGTTTTCCTCACATCTTGAACTGGCGAGAACGCCGTTATAATCAGTGACAAGGGTGAGGTGACCGCTTTATCCTCACCATCTTTCTGCCAGGCCGTACGCATGGACATGGAATCCTTGCCCACAGGAATAGTAATCCCCAGCTCTGGACACAACTCCATACCTACCGCTTCTACGGTACGGTACAGTTTTTCATCTTCACCTGGATGCCCTGCTGCACACATCCAGTTAGCAGATAATTTTATATCTGAAATCCCACCAATATTAGATGCTGCAATATTGGTAATTGCCTCACCAATGGCCATACGGCCAGAAGCAGGAGCGTTCAAAAGTGCAAGTGGAGTACGTTCTCCCATGGCCATTRCTTCACCGGTATAGCTGTCATAACTGGAAGTCGTTACCGCACAATCAGCCACAGGCACCTGCCATGGGCCAACCATTTGATCCCTGACAACAGTACCAGTAATACTTCGATCGCCAATGGTGATCAAAAAGCTTTTACTCGCAACTGACGGATGCTGAATGACTCGATCTATGGCTTTATCTAATGAAATTCCTGACCAGTCAAACGAGCTCGTTTGGTAAGAATATGCTTTTACGTCTCGGTGCATTTTAGGTGCGTTACCAAATAGCACCGACATGGGTAAGTCTACCGGCTTAGCATCAAAATATTTGTCATTCACCAATAAATGTTTGTCTGCAATAGATTTACCGACAACAGCATAGGGACAACGCTCACGCTGACAAATCGCCTCAAATACAGCCAGGTCTTCAGGCTTAACCGCCATAACATAGCGTTCCTGGGCTTCGTTACACCAAATGGCCAATGGCGACATACCTGGTTCATCGTTGGGCACATTTCGTAGTTCGAAATGCGCACCACAACCACCGTCTTTGGCCAACTCAGGGAATGCATTGGACAAACCACCCGCGCCCACATCGTGGATAAAGGCAATGGGGTTATCGCCCCCTAACTGCCAACATTGATCAATCACTTCCTGGCAACGGCGTTCTATCTCAGGATTCTGACGCTGTACCGAAGCAAAATCCAAATCCTCCGCGCTGGAACCAGAAGCCATGGAAGAAGCAGCACCACCACCCAGGCCAATCAACATGGCCGGGCCACCAAGAACAATCAATTCGCAACCGGGGGCAAATTCAAACTGTTCAATATGTTCTTCTCGGATATTGCCGTAACCTCCAGCAATCATTATCGGCTTGTGATAACCGCGGCGCTCTCCACCTACATCCTGCTCAAAGGTACGAAAATAACCACAAAGGTTTGGGCGTCCAAATTCATTATTAAATGCTGCGCCACCTACCGGKGCCTCAACCATAATATCCAAAGCCGTCACTATGCGGTCAGGCTTGCCATAATCTTGCTCCCAAGGCTGCATTAACTCAGGAATATTAAGGTTCGAAACAGTAAAGCCCGTGAGGCCTGCCTTTGGTTTAGAGCCTCGACCAACAGCACCTTCATCACGAATTTCACCACCAGAACCTGTGCCAGCCCCAGGAAATGGGGCAATAGCCGTAGGATGATTATGGGTTTCCACTTTCATCAATATATGTACTGGCTCTCGGTTATAACCGTATACCTTGCCCTTTGGGCTAGGGAAAAATCGCCCAGCCTCACTACCGGCAATGACCGAAGCATTGTCGTCGTAAGCTGAGAGAACATTTTCGCCACCTAGCTTGTAGGTGTTTTTAATCATGCCAAACAGTGAAATATCCTGGTCTTTGCCATCAATCGTCCAGGATGAATTAAAAATTTTGTGACGACAGTGTTCAGAGTTTGCTTGCGCAAACATCATCAATTCAACATCTGTAGGGTCTCGATTGAGTTCTATAAAGCTGTGCTGTAAATAATCAATTTCATCCTCAGCCAACGCCAGACCTAACCGGATATTAGCCTGCGCCAGTGCCTCTCGCCCCTGGGATAACAGGGGAATCAATTCCATAGGTGCCGGCTCATGATGGACAAATAGGCTTTCGGCTTCAGACAAATCAGAAAGAATTGTCTCAATCATACGGTCATACAATAATGATTCGATAGCTTGTCGATGCTCTTCAATCATTTCACCCTGAAGGTAATATGTAATACCTCGCTCTATACGGCGAATTGATGACAAACCCACATTGTGGGCAATATCTGTCGCCTTACTGGACCAGGGTGAGATAGTTCCAGGACGGGGAACCACTAATCGCATTATGCCGGTTAGTTCATCAGCATTTTTAGGGTCACTTATCTTAGAACCACTTACCTTGGAACCATAACTCAGCAACGACCTCAATGTTTCCATGTCTGAATCTGATAAATCCCCATCCACCTCCACAAAATGCACAAACTCGGCATATACGCCCACAATAGCCGGTTCAATGGATTTTAATGAGGAAAAGAGTTTTTGTTTTCGAAACTCAGAAAGTGCCGGGGCACCACAAAAAATCAGCATCTTGGCGTAGCTCTCATCAGACAGGATTTAAGGGCCGCTATTGTACTGGAATTGCTCTCGAAACGTCATTCCCTGTAAGGGTAGATTTCATCATTTCATCGGTATAAACACGCCTTAGTCAGAAAATAGTTGAACCCCACGGCTTCTCTCACTAACCTAGAAGTTACAAAAAGATAAAAATTAGTTCAGAGCTATCAGCAAGCTAGCACTGACAGCCTTAACATTTGTCAATTAATAACCATAGAGTAATTGGCCACTTGTATCGGCAACCCGAAGCRATGGTTGTATMACCGGACTGAAGTATGGTTGAGTTTTATTTTCACTTAAAAAAGGCAACGAAACGTGTGCTCTCCTGCATACTGCTTTTTATTGTGGCCTTAATGCTATCTGCCAGCCGTGCACCCACAACCCTTGAAGAAGTCCTAAATAGTGGTGAATTACGTATAGTCACATTAATGGGCCCTACTACCTTTTTTGAACACGCCAAAGGTAAAGATGGCTTTGAGTATTTACTGACAAAAGCATTTGCGGACAGCCTGGGTATAAAATTACACWTAACCACCATGCCTTCTCTAAGCGGTGTACTGCTAGCTGTTGGTGGGCCAAGGGGCCATTTAGCTGCTGCGGGTTTAACCATTACACCCAAACGACAACAGGTCCTGCGCTTCAGTCAGCCCTATTACCATGTTGAGCAAAAACTTCTCTACCGAAATGGCACAAAACGACCAAGAAAAATAGAAGATCTTTACGGTGGTTCCCTGCTGGCCATTCCTAATAGCTCCCACAGTGAGCGCCTATCCCAACTTAAACTGGAGTATCCCGATCTCCAATGGCAAGAAACTGAAGGACTAGAAATGCAGGACTTAATGTCCATGGTGCATACCGGAGAAACTAATTATGCTGTCATCGATTCCACAGCCTATTTTATTGACCGAAATATTTACCCCAAAGCCCGTGCTGCATTCAATATATCTGAACCTGAACCTGTAGGTTGGGCCTTTCCATCCCATGGTGACAACACGTTAGTGCAAGCAGCCAACCAATTTTTGGCCCGCTTTGAAAAAAGTGGAGAACTTGAACACTTAAAGCGTCAATCTCTTGAGCAAACATATAAATTTAATCAGGCCGGATCACAATTATTTCAGAAAATGATCAGGTCACGCCTGCCAAAATATCAGGATTTATTTCAGGAAATCTCCAAGAAAAAYAACCTTGATTGGCACCTGTTAGCAGCCATCGCTTACCAAGAATCGCATTGGAATCCCAAGGCCACATCACCCACAGGAGTACGTGGCTTAATGATGYTGACACTACCTACTGCTCGAGAAATGGGTGTCACAGATCGCATTGACCCCAGGCAAAGCCTCGAGGGCGGCGCCAAATACTTTCTGAAAACCAGGTCRCGTATTCCCTCTGACATCAAGGAACCAGACAGAACCTGGTTAGCATTAGCTGCTTACAATGTAGGCATGGGACAYCTTGAAGATGCCAGGGTGCTAACAGACCGYGCTGGAMAAAATCCAGACCTCTGGGTMGACGTTAAAGAATTTTTACCATTACTACAAAAGAAAATGTATTTTAATACCGTACGCCATGGCTACGCACGGGGCCGAGAACCTGTTGAGTATGTTAAAAATATATTGCACTACGAAAAAATATTAAAAAGAAATACTTTGGATATACAACGCCTTCAAGAGAAAAAGATATCGAAAGACATACCAAMTTCCAGTGATTGGAACCAGGATGCTTTACTYTCCCTGTRAARCYAMAAAATNAAAAAAGATTATTTCGTTAGTTATTAACAACCGTTATGTAACTGCTATTAGTTATTGCATCGAGATTCAGTAAACACTAGCGTCTATCACGAAAAAAGGCCCTGATTAGTTCACTACACTGCTCCGCCAAAACACCACCCACCACATCCAGTTTATGGTTGTAGTGAGCCAACGTCGGTAATTCTAACTGACTTTCTACAGCCCCTGCTCTCGGCTCTTTAGCGCCATAAACCAGACGTGACACTCTGGCATGAATTATAGCGCCAATACACATAGTACAAGGTTCAATGGTGACATAAAGAGTGGTACCAGGCAGTCGGTAATTTTCGAGCCTGGYAGCCCCATCACGYAACGCCATAATTTCAGCATGGGCCGTGGGATCACAGTGGCTTATAGGTGTGTTATAGCCTTCRCCTACCACCACWYCCTCTTTGACCAACAAKGAACCAACGGGCACTTCTCCTTTAGCACCAGCTTGCTCTGCCAGCACCAAAGCTTTACTCATCCACTCCATATCAATGGGCGTATAACCTTTGCTCATTGTCATTTTTTAGCTAGAGCCACTTATTTGACCTGATCCATTTCATCAAGACGTTGGTTAACGGTTTCCTGTAAAAATKCCTCAACCGCTTTCGCTTTTTCCATTTCTTGTTGGTATATCATTTTTTCAGGCAAGGTACCTGGAGAATCCACAGACTTATTTGTATCCATAAAAACCACATAAACAAGTCCAAGTACTGCGGTAGTAATTAACAAATATTTCATCTTTCCCTTCGCTCTATTCCCACTCAATAGTAGCCGGTGGTTTGCTGGAAATATCGTAACTCACCCGGGAAATACCAGATATTTCATTAATAATCCGGTTAGAGACTTTTTCTAACAATTCATAGGGTAAATGGGCCCAACGCGCGGTCATAAAGTCTATGGTTTCCACGGCACGCAGTGCCACTACATATTCGTAGCGACGGGCGTCTCCTACTACGCCTACCGATTTGACCGGTAGAAATACTACGAAGGCTTGGCTGGTCTTGTGGTACCAACCGGAATTGTGCAATTCTTCAATAAAAATGGCATCCGCTTCTCGCAGGATATCTGCGTATTCTTTCTTCACTTCACCCAGAATCCGTACACCTAACCCAGGCCCAGGGAAAGGATGGCGGTAAACCATGTCATAGGGAAGCCCAAGCTCCAGACCAATCTTTCGCACTTCGTCTTTAAACAACTCACGCAGTGGTTCGACCAAGCCCATCTTCATATCTTCAGGTAAACCACCCACATTATGGTGTGATTTAATCACATGGGCCTTGCCAGTTTTAGCCGCCGCAGACTCAATAACATCGGGATAAATAGTCCCTTGAGCCAACCATTTCACGTCTTTGATGGCCRTGGCTTCTTTGTCRAAGACATCGATAAAGGTTTTACCAATAATTTTACGTTTCTTCTCAGGRTCACTTTCACCTTCGAGTCCACCCAGAAACAATGCTTCGGCATCTACACGAATCACCTTAACGCCCATGTTGTCGGCGAACATATCCATGACCTGATCACCTTCATTTTTCCGTAACAAGCCGTTATCCACAAACACACAGGTAAGTTGATCACCAATAGCTTTGTGTAACAAAGCTGCTACTACCGAAGAATCCACTCCACCAGATAAACCTAGCAATACTTTGTCTGTACCCACCTGATCACGTACACGGGCAATGGCATCATCAATAATCTGAGCAGGCGTCCACAATGCCTCACAACCACATATTTCCAGTACAAAGTGCTCAAAAATCCTCTCTCCCTGTAGGGTATGAGTCACTTCGGGGTGAAACTGAATACCGTAGAAATTCTTATCAGCATTGAACATACCAGCAATCGGACAGGACTCTGTAGAGGCCATCAATTCAAAACCATCAGGTATGGCCGTCACCTTGTCACCATGGCTCATCCAGACATCAAGCAACCTACCGTCCTCGTGGTCGATATGATCCACCACTTCATGCAGTAACCGGCTATTGCCTTGAACTTTCACTTGGGCATAACCAAACTCTTGTAACGCGGAACCTTGCACACTCCCACCCAGTTGTTTGGCCATAGTCTGCATGCCGTAACAGATACCCAAAACAGGCACACCCAATTCAAATACCAATTGCGGTGCGCGGGGAGATTCTCCGGCAGTAACAGATTCTGGGCCACCTGCCAAAATAATACCGCTGGGGTTGTATTCACGAATTTTCGCTTCGCTCATATCAAAGGCGCGTACTTCCGAGTAGACACCCACTTCCCTTACCCGTCGGGCAATGAGTTGTGTGTACTGGGAACCAAAATCGAGAATCAGGATTTTTTGTGAATGGATATCAGTCATAATCAATTATCGAGCCATTTGAAAGCGAGTTATAAGCTAAAAGGGCTGCAGTTCGCAGCCCTTCTTAATTTAAATATCAACATCGGTAAAACCCTTACCGACAAAAATCATCACCTATGTGGATAGTTAGGTGCCTCTTTGGTAATAGAGACATCATGTACATGACTCTCAGTCATGCCCGCAGAAGTCACCCGTACAAATGTTGGCTTAGTCCGCAAGGTTTCTATATCACAACTTCCGGTATAACCCATAGCAGAGCAGACACCGCCCATCATCTGATGAATGATGGCTGACACAGGCCCTTTATACGGAACACGACCTTCAATACCTTCTGGCACCAACTTCTCAAAACCTTTACTGGCATCCTGAAAATAGCGATCGCTGGACCCCATGGTTTGAGACATGGCACCCATGGAACCCATACCACGATAAGACTTATAGGTACGTCCCTGATAAAGCTCAATTTCGCCAGGTGCTTCCTCAGTACCCGCAAACATCGAACCCATCATTACCGAGTGAGCTCCGGCAGCTAATGCCTTGGAAATATCACCCGAGAAACGAATACCACCATCGGCAATAACCGGGATATCTTTATCTGCTAAAGCTTCCACCACATTGGCAATAGCTGAAATTTGCGGCACACCGATGCCGGTAACAATACGTGTGGTGCAAATAGAACCAGGGCCGATACCCACCTTAACGCCATCAGCGCCCGCTTCGGCTAATGCCAACGCTGCTTCTGCAGAAGCAATATTGCCACCTATAACATCAATTTCGGGGTACTGTGATTTAATTAAACGAACACGACTAATGACATTTAACGAATGGCCATGGGCAGTATCTACCACCAATACATCAACACCCGCTTTGATCAGTGCGGCTACTCTGTCATCGGTATCAGGGCTTGTGCCTACAGAGGCACCCACCCGCAAGCGTCCCTGATCATCTTTACAAGCATTTGGATATTTTTCAGCCTTATCAATATCCTTAACGGTAATCAGCCCTCGCAATTCAAAGTCATCATTAACCACCAAGACTTTTTCAATACGATTTTTATGTAATAACGTTTTTACCTCATCAGCGCCGAAACCCTCACGCACTGTTACCAGGCGATCTTTGGGGGTCATAACAGCCGATACGGGCAAATCCAAACCGGGCTCAAAACGGACATCGCGGCGAGTAACAATACCAACAAGTTCGCCCTCTTCCACAACCGGCACACCAGAAATATTGTGCTCACGAGTTAACTCAAGCAATGTTCTAACTGAAGCCCCGGCATTAATAGTGATGGGATCTTTCACCACACCACTTTCATATTTTTTGACGGCACGCACTTCCAGAGCTTGTTGCTCAATGGTCATGCTTTTGTGAATGATCCCAATACCACCCTCTTGAGCCAGCGCAATTGCAAGCCGTGCCTCAGTCACTGTATCCATAGCAGCAGAGACAAGGGGGATATTCAGGTAAATATTTCGCGATAAGCGAGATTGAAGAGAAACGTCTTTCGCAGTGACCTCGGAGTAACCAGGGACTAACAAGACATCATCAAAGGTGAGTGCTTCTTGGGCGATTCGTAGCATTTGTACGGCTTACCTCATCAGGACGAGAGTTTTAAACCTTCTGCTATTTCGTTTTGGGCAAAATAGAACAGGCTGTTATTAAAGTAAGCGCGGCATTATAAGCCTATAAAGGCCTAAAAAACACTATTTTTCACATAGTTGACCCTATATTGGACAAGAATAAAACGATGTACTGTCACAAAAAATCAACGCTCTTTAAGACAGGTTTTTATATTGGCCATGTCATTATATAAATTGACTAAAAACTGGGGTAATGGACAATGAGTCCATGGAAAACCAACCCACAACATTTACTGTCTCCCAGCTCAATCGCCGAGCCAGACAATTACTGGAAACACACTTGCCACTTATTTGGGTTGAGGGTGAAATTTCCAACTTTTCCCGTCCAGGCTCAGGCCATTGGTATTTGACCTTAAAAGATGAGCAAGCCCAGGTTCGCTGTGCCATGTTTCGCAACCGAAACAGTAAAGTGTGCTTTGCACCAGAAAATGGCACCCATGTACTTATCCGCTGCCGTGTAAGTATTTATGAGGGGCGTGGAGACTTTCAACTCATCATAGAGCATATGGAACARGCTGGTTATGGTGCACTGCAACRRCAATTTGATGCACTCAAGTTACAGCTATCCCAGGAAGGCCTGTTCAGTGAAGAGCACAAACGACCCCTACCCACACTGCCAAAAAGAATTGGCCTGATCACTTCTCCCACTGGTGCRGCGATACAGGATATTCTCGCCATTCTGAAAAGACGGTTTCCCTCCATCCCCGTTACTATTTACCCCAGCATTGTTCAAGGTAAGAGTGTTCAGGGTGCAAGCGCAGCCAGTGAACTTGCAGACAGAATTGCCCACGCCAATGAAGACTACGTTGATGGCGGCGGTGTTAATGACAGTATTGAAAACAAAGAACACCGCTGCGATGTACTGATACTGAGTCGTGGCGGAGGCTCAATGGAAGATCTTTGGGCATTTAATGAAGAAATACTGGCCCGTGCTATCTATAACAGCAAAATCCCCATCGTAAGTGCTGTGGGGCATGAAGTAGACTTCACCATCGCAGACTTTGTCGCAGATTATCGAGCCCCAACCCCGTCTGCCGCCGCAGAAATCCTCAGCCCTGATGGCGAGAAGTTAATGGCCGAGTTCCGGGGCTACGAGCAACTTTTAACAGCCGCTATTCAACGGCAAATACAATCCAGCAGTCAACGTATAGACAGCCTCTTCCGCCAGCTTGGTCACCCAGGTGAACGCCTACAACACCTTCAATCTCAATTACAGAACCTGCAACTAAGATTAAAACAGGCTGTTATTACCAATCTGAATCATCAACGCCATCGTATACAGGTTCAGGAAAGCAAAATAAATCAGAACCACCCTAATCAAAAGTTGGAGAAATTTCAGTTACAACTAAAAGCCCTACAACAAAGATTACAAGGAGAAATGACCAATCTGCTTGAGAAAAAACAACAACAATGGAAGAATTTGGCACAACTATTAAATACCGTAAGCCCTCTCCATACCCTGCAAAGGGGTTACGCAATTGTTATCGATCAGCAGCAACATGTTGTACGCACCGTAAYCGACAGAAAACCTGGTGACCAAATTTCCACGAAACTAATGGACGGCTCACTACTCTGTACTGTAGATAAAATTATCCCGGAACAATAACAATGAAACAAAAAATCGCTCTAATTCTCACCCTAGCGCTGACCTCTGCTTTTTTTACCCCATCAATCATGGCACAGGGAGTCACCTCAAAAACTGAAACCCTTGAAACTAAAATTAAAAGTGGTCAAGCAGAACTCGCTACAGTCTGGGACCTAAGCGATTTATACCCCGATATCGCCAGTTGGAATTCTGCCCGAGAAGAAATCACCAACCGCATTACCACTTTGGGTGAATGCAAAGGCAAGCTCGGCGACAGTGCAGACATGCTAGGTAAATGTCTGGATAAAATATCCAATGCCTATAAAGATTTATTACAACTTTACGTATTTTCTTTCCTGGCAAAGGACACGGACTTGGGTAATTCAGAATTTCGTGAACGGGCATCAATAACACAAACCCTAATGACTCAATTGGCGGAAACCACCAGCTACGTCAATCCAGAACTTGTGGCCATCAGTGAAAAAAGAATGAACGACTTTCTAAAAAATTCTGATGCACTAAAAGATCATGATTTTTCCATCCGAAATGTTAGGCGCCAGGCCGAGCATATTCTCAGTCCCAAAGAAGAACGTATCATTGCTGCCATGAGTGATGCGTTAAGTACCGCATCAAATGCCTATGAGGTGCTCACCAATGCTGAAATTCCGTGGCCCGAAGTAACTCTTTCTAATGGCAAAAAAATAAGGCTCAATGCTTCCGGGTACGGCCAAACTCGTAACTCTGCTGTTCGTGAAGATCGCAAAAAAGTATTCAAAGCCTTCTGGAATACATTCCAGAACTACCGACAAACACTGGCCATCACTTTGGAAGGCCAAGTGAAAAATGATGTGCTAATTGCAAAACTCAGGGGCTTCGACTCATCTCTTCAGAGAGCGTTGGCCGATGATAATATTCCCGAAGAGGTATACCGAGCACTCGTCACCACTGTAAATGATAAAATGGACAGCCTTCATCGGCTAATCAGCTTGCGTCAACGCATGCTAAAAATTGATGAAACCCACTACTACGATGTGTACCCCTCGGTGATATCCCTCGACAAAAAATACAGCATTGAAGACACCAAAGAACTCACCATAAAAGCGTTACAACCCTTGGGTAAAGAGTACATCGACACATTTACCAAAGCAGTGAATCAAAATTGGATGCACGTGTACCCCAGCCCCGGTAAGCGCAGTGGAGCCTATGTCATGGGTGCCGCCTACGACACACATCCCTATATGCTGCTCAACCATGACAATACCATTGAATCAGTGAGTACATTTGCCCATGAATGGGGCCATGCCATGCACTCACTCATGGCCAATGAAAACCAGCCCTTTACCAAAGCTGATTACGCYACCTTTATTGCAGAAATTGCATCTACGGCCAATGAAGTCCTACTGTTTGACTATCTCCGTAAAAATGCCGCTAATGATCAGGAACGCCTCTATTACCTGTTCAAAGAACTTTCACAAATTCGYGGGACTTTTTTCCGCCAAACACAATTTGCCGAGTTTGAACTGGCCATTCATGAACAGGTTGAAAACGGTGGTGCACTGTCTGGCGACAAACTTAACACCATGTACGGCGACATTCTTAAACGCTACTACGGTCATGACAAAGGCGYAATGAATATCGACGAGCTCTACACCGTCGAGTGGGCCTTTATTCCCCAYTTCTACCGAAACTTTTACGTCTATCAATACGCCACCTCCATATCAGCCGCTTATTTTCTGACGGATAAAATCCTCAGCGAGGGAGAGAAAGCACAACAACAATTTCTTGATATCTTGCGAGCAGGAGGCTCCGACTACCCCTACAAAATTCTTCTGGATGCCGGTGTAGACATGGCCTCAACCGAAGTCTACGAAGCAATTATTCGCCGTATGAACAGGCTAATGGATGAGGTAGAAGCCATTCTTGATAAATAAGATTAGGTTCTAAACAAAAACTGAATCGTTCTAAGAAATGATAAAAAAGGAGTGCCATCCTGTGGCACTCTTTTTTATGTCCAGGTCAACCAAACCCTCACCTATACGTTTTAGACTTGGAAACAACATGAACTAATGTAGATCAACAAAAGGACATCACATGAAAACACTTATTATTCTTGTCGCCAGCTTTGGCCTTGCAACCGTTGTCTGGGCCGGGCACGGGCATGAAGGGTCACATGATGGAAAACGCCATTTTGGCAACATGATGTTCAAAAAAATGGACACCGACAATGATGGAGCCATCTCCGTACGGGAACACGAAAAAGGTTTACRAAAGATGCTGGAACGACGCAGAGAACACTTTAGCAAGATGGATACTGACGGCGACGGCCTAGTGACCAAAGAAGAAGCGAGAGAATTCCACAGTAAAATGAGAGAAAAGCGACAAAAAGATATGAAAAATTAAGTCAGATACAACTCCTCCAAATAAATATAGGGCCAGAAGAAAATATCTAACTGGCCCTACTTCTATCCACTAATACTGATCAAAAAATAATCGTTAACCCCTATGATTTAGCTCTTTGATTTTCTACGCATTTGACACATACCCATAAGCCCCAACCCAATTAATAAAAGTGTCGCAGGCTCTGGAACATTATTTGGTGGATCGATACACTCTGGTGCCGAAGGATTGATTAGACAAGGATCCGTTACCACGTCTTCCGTTATACCTGCATAACGAACATTAGCTAGTGAATAGTTGTAAAATCCAAAGGCTCCATCATCAAAAGCAGCCAAACCAAAATCTGCCGCAGTCACATTAATCTCTAACACCTCATCCACAAACACCTGGATTACCTGACTGGTAAACACCAAGTCAAATACGTACACTTGAAAGTCGTTCCAACCAGTTGACCCCAGACTAGAAGCTCGGGCAATTTCTTCGATATCACCAACCCCAAAATCATGCCCCCAAAAACCACCGCCATCTGGTACAGTCACATGAGATATCGCCAACCCTGCTAGGCCMTTACCCCACACGCCACCGAGATTTTGATTGCCTTGCTTCCAGTCGATCAAATAAAAGTCACTGACTGCACTATTTATTTCACCAAGCTGGTACCCTAAAACAAATCCCATAAAATCATCATCAGAGCTTGTTTCAACACTAATAGAGCCACTTAGTGAAGTTCCTTGAGCATTAGAGCCTGATTCAAAAAATACCGCTGGTTGGCCATTTACTGACTGAAATACAGAGTCATTGTCCGCACCCTGCACGGTCCAGTTAGACCCGCCACCTGAAGCTTGGTTTGGTCCTGTATACAAATCGGCCTGCCAGGACGACAAGTCAACAGGTGTAGCTTGAACACTACTCGCTGCCGCAGCGATAACTGCAATAGTAAAAATTCTTCCCAACATAACCGACTCCTTAAATAAACAATTAATAGTCTATATATAAAAATTAGCAAAATTCATGCCACTGTAATAAAAATAAAAAATACTTCTCATAAAACAATGTGTTGAGAATATTTTGTTAGAAGTAAAGGTAATAAAACAAAAAAAATTAGCTTATTTGTAAAAATAACTGACATGTACATTAATGGTGACAAAGAGTCATAAGACGAAGCAAAGAAGGAGTAAAACAAACCTAACCCTACTGACAAAATAAAGGCCGTCAAGAAAGAAATATTGAAGATAGGACTTAGGACTGGTGGCTTCCCCTGCCAGCCACACCTCGGCACATGATATAACTACTACCGTTGCTCCCTTCCGGGCCTGGCGGGGTTCGTAGCCGATCATTGCGAGGGGACCAACAGGGGTCACCATAAACTGGTTGGTTTGACTGAGGGTGCTTAGTTTAATTTATCGGATGACCGTCCTATCTATTGAACGATCAAGACTAAAGCACATCAAACCTTTACATTGAAATCTAGCCCTAGCTGTATGATTACAAGGTGGCGCATTATGGTCGGTTACACAGCGCATTTCAATAAGGCTTTTTTAATTAAATCTAGACTTCTGTGTACTGGTACACTCTCCTTTTATTTGGAGTAGTACTAAACAGCATTCTTGCCTAACATAGCTCGCTTATCACTGTTATTAGAATACATATGCATAATAAAAAAAATTTACGGATTATCACTCTACTGCTAGCTGGGGTACTTACAAGTTTGCTTGCCAGCTGTAGTGGTGGCGAAAACAATGTGACTACAGGAAACCGGGATGGGATCCTTCATTGGGGTAATGGCACTGATCCTCAGGAGCTTGACCCCCACATTGTCACGGGTATCCCTGAGCACCACATTCTTACCGCACTTCTCGAAGGTTTGGTAGCAAAAGACCCCGCAACGCTGGAACCCATCCCTGGTGTGGCAAAACAGTGGAGCATCAGCGAGGACGGTAAAACCTATACCTTCCAGCTACGCCATAATGCATTATGGTCCAATGGTGACACCGTCACTGCCCATGATTTTGCCTGGTCCTGGTGGAGGGCACTACAACCCGCTCTAGGCAACCAGTATGCCTATATGTTATTCCCCATTAAAAATTCTGAGGCCTATGCAAAAGGTGACATTGATGATTTTTCTCAGGTAGGGGTCAAGGTTTTGGATGACTATACCCTGCAAGTTGAGCTCACCAATGCCACACCCTATTTTTTGCAACTGCTGGACCACTACAGTATGTTCCCTGTTCACCGGCCAACCATTGAAAAGTTTGGCGCACCCGATGAACGCGGTAGCCTTTGGACTCGTCCCGGCAACTATGTGGGCAATGGCCCTTTCATATTAAAAGAATGGAAGCTGTTTAAACGGGTGGAGGTCACCAAAAATCCAAAATACTGGGATGCTGACAAGGTAAAACTTAACGGTATACGTTTTCATCCAATTGAAAATGTCACCACAGAAGAACGTATGTTTCGTTCAGGGCAGTTACATCACACTGCCAGTATTCCTATCGACAAGGTGGCTAGCTATAAAAAAGATAAACCACACCTGCTCTATACCCACTCCTACCTGGGCAACTATTTTTACCGGCTCAACACCAAGCTTCCCCACCTCAGTGATAAGCGAGTACGCCAAGCCTTGGCTATGAGTATCAATAGCAAACAAATTACTGAGCAGGTGACTAAGGGTGGCGAAGTCCCTGCCCACACATTTACGCCACCAGGCACATTGGGCTATACCGCCAAACCCGCCTTTGAATTTAACCCTGAAAAAGCCCGCAAGCTGTTAGCTGAAGCCGGCTTTCCCAATGGCAAAGGATTTCCCGTTACGGAGTTGTTGTACAACACATCGGAAAGCCACCGAAAAATAGCCGTGGCCATTCAACAAATGTGGAATCAGTATCTCGGTGTCAATATTATTCTGAACAATCAGGACTGGAAGGTTTATCTCGACTCTGTAAATAACGGTGATTACAGCATCGCACGAGCCGGTTGGATTGGCGATTATGTAGACCCCAATACGTTTCTCGATATGTGGGTTAAAGATGGCGGCAACAATCGTACGGGCTGGTCTAATCCCCGCTACGACGAATTGATACTGAAACTTGCACCCACAGCCACCGACAGAAATGAACGCTATCAACTGATGGCCGAAGCWGAAGCAATTTTACTCGAAGARATGCCCATTATCCCCATCTATATTTATAACAGTAARAGYCTGGTTCACCCYAGYCTAAAAGGGCTTCAACCCAAYATTCTTAATTATGTRCTGTATAAAAACCTTTCYCTGGACCCCAAYCTCAGTGGGGYAAAACTCAACTAATGTTACGGTTTATTTTAAGCAGACTGCTACAGGCRATCCCRGTTTTATTGGTGGTTATCACCGCAACATTTTTTTTGGTACGTGCGGCTCCTGGYGGCCCTTTTAGTGCAGAAAAAGCGGTGCCACCKGAAGTCATCARGGCGCTGGAAWCCCAATAYCATYTAGACCAGCCGGTATGGCAACAATACCTCAGCTACCTCAACGATTTGGTACACGGTGACTTTGGTCCCTCTTTTCGCTACCCCGGACGCTCCGTCAATGAATTAATTGCCGGAGGGCTACCCATTACGGCGGAACTGGCGCTCTATGCCATGTTAGTGGCGATTATTATTGGTGTAAGTGCCGGGGTGTTTGCAGCACTAAAACCCAATACACCGCAAGACTATATCCCCATGTCGGCTGCCATGATCGGTATCTGCATGCCCTCTTTCTTAATGGGGCCGTTATTAGTACTTATATTTGGTATTGGGCTTGAATGGCTCCCTGTTTCGGGCTGGGGTGATTTACCTGGCGACAAAATATTACCAGCCATCACACTTGGTTCTGGCTATGCCG
>NVXH01000011.1:0-68758 GCA_002746985.1 Porticoccaceae bacterium
TTTTGGCGTTTCAGATTCAGAACCACTTAACCATTGATGCACAGCATCACTCATAGCAATGTGGTATTTGTTCAATATGGCCAAGGCCTGTTGTCGCGTGGTTGGATCTGCCACCGTAGGGCCAGAGGCAATCACCGCCGGGTCATCTCCCGGCACATCAGAGATGGCAAAGGTCACCAGTTTGGCTGGAGCACAAGCCATGGCCAAACGGCCCCCCTTAATGCCAGAGAGATGTTTTCGCACACAATTTAACTCATTGATATCTGCCCCGGACTTCAACAGCGCTGTATTTATTTGCTGTTTATCTTCCAAAGTAATGCCAGATGCAGGAAGCGAAAGCAGCGAAGACCCACCGCCAGAAAGCAGACAAATAACCAAATCGTTTTTATTTAAATCCGACACTAAATTTAAAATACGTTGTGCTGCAATCTCACTATTTTTATCTGGCATCGGGTGTGCCGCTTCAATCACTTCAATTTGGTTGCAGGGCACGGAATGGCCATAGGCCGTAACCACTAACCCACTTAACGTACCGCCCCAACTTTTCTCCAAACTAGACGCCATCGCCGCAGCAGCTTTACCAGCACCAATRACAACAACGTTGCCAAACCCTTTTTTAACAGGAAAGTCTTTTAAGGCCTCATCCAAAAAACCTGGCAGCAATACCTTGGGATCAGCCGCAGCCACTGCCGTTTGGAATAAATCGGTGAGTAGCTTCTTTGGGTCAAAAGACTCATTACTTGAAAACACGTCTGTCATAAAAACCTATTTCACAAAAAAGTGTTCTACCAGAAAAATAACGCCAGTTGCCTACTAGCATGACCTAATTATGGTGATATCTCTGGCACCTGGCCATTGAAAGTGGATAATCGTTATGCCATCTCACCCATTCTTAACGGAACGCCCGCTAGTGGAAAAACAATTTATCGACGCCCAGCAACTACTGGATGACTCATTTTCTCTGGGGCTACAAGTTCTAGAAAGCGGTTACGTGCCTCACTTTATTATTGGTGTATGGCGAGGCGGAGCCCCGGTGGGTATTGCCGTTCAAGAGTTGTTGGATTATTTCGGTATCGAAACAGACCATATTGCCATTCGAACGTCGTTCTACACGGCCATCGGAGAAACCGCCGATAAAGTGAAAGTGCACGGGCTGGGACATATCATCGACAACCTCCGTAAGGCAGATTCCATCTTAATTGTTGACGATGTGTCCGACACCGGCCTCAGCATGAAACAGATTGTGGAWGATATTGARCAGGCCTGTACCGACAACCCACCTGAAATCCGTATTGCCKCCCCTTACTTTAAACCAGGCAATAATCGGACAGGCAGAGCACCGGACTACTACCTCCACGAGACGGATAAATGGCTGGTGTTTCCTCACGAACTATCCGGGTTAAGTGCTCAGGAAATTCTGGATAAAAAACCGGGCGTMTCTGCATTAAGAGTTGCGTTGCAAGCTGTACTTGAGAAGCAAGCTGAAAAGGAACACTAGMGCTATCTACCTAAAGCTTGTGAAACCTTTGATCCATTCTCTCGSCCTAATTTCTCCGTAATAAACCGACCCGCTTCAATTAATTTATCCARATCCACCCCATGCTCAATACCCAAACCATTRAGCATATACACCAAGTCTTCCGTGGCCACATTACCSGAAGCRCCYTTCGCATAMGGACAWCCRCCSAGCCCKGCCACGGAGCTATCCACCACATCAAYACCCATTTGTAACGASGCATAGATRTTCGCCAGCGCCTGCCCGTAAGTATCGTGTAAATGTACCGCAAGACGATGGATAGAAACCCTATCCGCTACAGTTTCAATTACCCGGGTAATACTGCCCGGCGTGCCCACACCCGTGGTATCACCGAGAGACACCTCGTAACAACCCATATCGTGGAGCCTAACGGCCACCTCTGCCACTTTGTTAGCATCTACCTCACCTTCATAAGGGCAACCCACCACACAGGAGATATACCCACGCACGGGYAGCTCAGATGACTTAGCCGCTTCCATAATTGGGGCAAAACGATCCAGGCTTTCATCRATGGAGCAATTGATRTTCTTCTGACTAAACGATTCRGACGCCGCMGCAAAAATCGCCACCTCGTTAGCATGTACMGCMACCGCCCKYTCAAAGCCTTGAAAGTTGGGTGTCAGYGCYGCATAGGTCACRCCNANTTYASNNGCWCAATWCCYTGAAACACCTCRTCACTTCCGGCCATTTGCGGYACCCATTTGGGRTTCACAAAACTACCCGCYTCGATRTARCTGAGSCCGGCATCYGCCARCCGATGGATCARCTCAATCTTSACCTCAGTRCTRATCGGTTGCGGCTCGTTTTGCAGRCCATCACGAGGGCCAACTTCAACGATTTTGACTTTTTTRGGTAAGGTCATGGCTTTRCTCGGACAATGAGACACAAAACATCTATTGGTTTGTATAGTTTACGTTACTTTTTATGCACGGGGATTGGAAGGTGACGGCAAGGTTGATTCGTTAATATGATGTGGGAAATCACATCTAGCGCCACTTACATCTTATTAAAACCTCCTAGATCAGCGGCCATGGTCTTCATAACACCTTTAAATAGGTTGTAACCCCTTGTTATTTAACGAAACAGCTTTATGATAAGGGGAAACGGAATTTAAAAATAAAATTAAGGGAAGGTCGCTATATGTCAGCCAATAAAAGTTTCAAACCCTCTCAACACACTGTTTTATATATAAATAATGGCGGGGCAGCTGTTTGCCAAAGTGATATAGTGCCCGAGTCTTTATAATTCACTGTTAGCCAATAATAAACTATCGCCATAGAACTTTAAAAAAACAGGAGGTATTTATGAGTTGTGAAGGAGACAAAAGTAAAGGGGTCGGTGACAAATAGAAATGATAACTGCTCTCAAATGTCACCGCCCCCTTTAACTTTTAAACGTCATCAACGAGAAGAGAACTGGCCTCCATGTCAAAGGTATTAGTTACATTTAGCTACGAAAAAGAAACTAAAAATAGTGTCCGTTATAAAGAGCAGCCAGAAGCTGGGAAAGCACCCATTGTCGGCACTTTGTATGTGCAAAAGTGGTTTGCAGGTGACTGTAAAACACTGGAAGTTTCAATCGAGAAAAAAGATTGATCTTCAGGGCAGAAGGTTAAATGCAACGGCAAGCTGATCCGTTCATTGTTCCTCTTTGTGATGATGAAATTAAAATTATTTATCAAGATGAGCATCTATTGCTGATTAAAGGGTAAAGGGGACGCATTTATTTTTTACGGATACTGTTGAGTGCATCAGCTCGATGAACACTGAAACAGGTACGTATTCTTACTTGTTTCCGCCACCTTCGCTGCCCCCTCCCCCCYCCRGTCACGCAAGCCTCATATCGCCTCTCTATATAACCGCCATTTTTTATCCCAAAACAGTCCAAGCATTGCCTGATGGTAAGCCCTGACAGGACTTATTATTAGAGGGTGAGTGTTAYCTACAAGAGGATAAAGCGATGAGYRTTTCAGCTCGTATTACTAGCTATCTGGACGAACAAGACATCAAATACGATACCATCAACCACCTCCATACCAACACTGCGGCTGGTACGGCTTTGACAGCCCATATCCCGCCGAATTCTATGGCGAAAGCCGTTGTGCTGGAGGATCACGACAGCCGCCATCTTATGGCAATACTGCCTGCGGACCATAAGGTCAGCATACACAAGTTGAACGACACACTGGGGAGAATTAAAGGGGTCAATTAAAAGGGTCGGTGACAATTGATAGTTAATATTATTCTCGTTTGTCACCGCCCCCCCNTTCTTACTCTTTAATACAAATAAGTGGATCTATAGTGATAACTCATTTTCGACTGGCTAGGTGCTATCATGCCTTTATACAGCGAGATGCGCTGAAGGCTTATACTGGCAGCAATATAGACGCTGCGACTAAGAAACAAAAGATGCCACTATGAATATCAAACAAGAACTACAACACCTTAATAGTAAATTAGATAACTCTAGCCGTAAGTTAGCCGCCGCTAAAAAGCGCGGCGATAAAGCCATTGTGCTTCAATTTGAAGCTGAAATAGAATCATTAACTAAAACGAGAGCTAGCGCAAAAAATAAAAATGATCGCGAGGTAAGTGATCAAGGCAATAGTATTAAAGCCTTGGCCTTTAATCGTGAATTAACTAAAGAAGAGCAGACCGATATGGGCAAGCTGAAAAAGTCGGTGCGCGGCTTGATCGTGGTGCATCCTCTAACTGCACTTGGCCGTGAATTAACTATAGAGAAAGTGACGGGATTTTCCCCCAAGAAATTTTAGAGGAAAAGGGGACGAATTTATTTTCTCAACTAAAAAGGTGGCGGAGGGATTAAATTTTAACCAACACCCAAAGCACCCTTATTACCTAAGTTTCATTCTGATAAATCAATACGTTTCATTCTTATTTTTCACCCCACCCTTCCGCAACACAAATCAGTCAAGGGCTATAGCTCACCTTGACACAACGTACGTATTAGCGTACGCTTTTTTTGTTCTGGAGATGAAAGATGACGACACTTAATGCGACTGAAGCACGCTCTAAGCTTTACAAGCTAATTGATGAAACAGCTGAAACTCACCAGCCAATTATCATTACAGGCAAACGAAAAAATGCAGTCCTTCTTGCAGAGGAAGATTGGAACGCYATTAACGAAACCTTGTTTTTRCTCTCTGTTCCAGGAATGAGAGAATCCATTCGTGAAGGKATGGCTGAAAACCTTGATRCTTGTGAAAAGAGTCTTGATTGGTAATGTGGGAAATTTACTATACCAAGCAAGCAAAGAAAGACGCTAAAAAATTAGCCTCAGCTGGTTTAAAAAAGAAAGCACAGGATTTGCTGAGTATTATTCAGGAAAACCCTTATCAAAATCCTCCTCCCTACGAAAAACTTGTTGGTGACCTTGAAGGGGCATATTCTAGAAGAATTAATATTCAACATAGAATTGTTTATCAAATATTAGAAAATGAAAATTCAGTTAAAGTGCTACGGCTCTGGACTCACTATGAATAAAGMATAAGTAGGGTCAGATACGCTTTTGTTACAATTTACCCGTTTTTAAAAAGATTTGAAAAGATGAATAACCTCCAAAACAAACTATACAAATGGATCCAGCCTGACTGGCTGGCACTCAAATGAMTKTTGATAAAAYTGAAACAAATAACGACAACATTAAAATACCGCTATTTATTCGTGTTTCACTGATTATTGTGGCTACGGCTATAAACCTTCCAATATTGCTGACCGACTTGAGCTTGGAAAGTCTCGGTGCTTTTGCTTTTTCTATGGCAAAGAATTTAGTATTGATTCCTGGAATATTCTTGACCGCTGGATTACTTCTGAAATTACGGGATGATACTTTTAAACTCTCGAATGCGTACTATTTGGGAGTTGTGATGGCTATCGCTCTATCTTCCATGGTATGAAATAATTAGGAAAAGGCGACGCATTTATTTTCTCTAYCAAGTTTATCKCTGARTGCCTCAGTAACGGAGGCATAAAATTATGCTTTTCAGAGCCAYCTTCACTCTGTTTTCCAGTACAAARCAGAAGACATRACAACAAAGACCGTCGACATATCTCGACTAAGGACTATCAATGATAATTTGTGGTGTTGAACTCACGGCCAATGATGCTGTTGTGTGTTTGCTTGAGTTAGAAACCAAACAATTTAATTTACCCGATTGCAGAGTGCGGAAGCTGTCATTACCGAAAGAACACACCCGCGAGGATCTCCAGAAATTTCAATTTTCATTTGCCAAATTAATGAGTGACTACCAGGTCGACAGAGTTGCCATAAAAGAGCGTATGACCAAGGGGAAATTTGCTGGTGGCTCAATCAGCTTTAAACTGGAGTCTGCCATTCAGCTCATTGCGGATATAGATGTCACTATGCTTTCATCAACACAAATTAAATCTGCACTGTCGGAAAAYCCGTTRCCTATCCCATTTTCAGATACTGGGTTAAAAGTGTTTCAGGAAGCTGCRTTTAAAGTGGCCTATGCTGYGCACARGTTGAAATARATAAAGGGRRAAAAGTCGCCACTTCCCCCTAGYRACTTAGGCCTCATRCCTYCCTTCTATATCACCATCATTTTTTATCCCAAAACGGTCCAAGCCTTATCTAAAAATGTGTCTCCACAAGTCTTATACTTGGTGGGCCAATGTCATGTAAAAAGGTATATAACTATGAGTATTTCAACTCGTATTGTTAACTATTTGGATGAACAAGACATTACGTACGATACCATCAACCATGCCCACACCAACACTTCAGCTGGTACGGCCAGGACGGCCCATATTCCATTGGAAACCATAGCAAAAGCTGTTGTATTGGAAGATCACGACAGCCGCCACCTTATGGCAATTTTGCCCGCAGACCATAAGGTCAGCTTGCACAAATTGAACCAGAAGCTGGACCTAAATCTGCATTTAGCCGATGAACAGCAGGTTTATGAAATGTTCAGTGATTGTGACCATGGTGCGGTGCCTGCTATTGGTCAGGCCTACAACATGAATTCAATTTATGATGAAGCGCTGGATAAACTGGATGATGTCTATTTTGAAGCCGGTGACCATGAAACATTGATTCACTTAACTAAAATGCAGTTTGGTAAGTTAATGAGTAATACCAAACACAGCCAATTTTGTAGCCAGAACTATTATTAAAAAAACYTGGCTCTCAAAAAGTTAACGATTATTTGGTGAACAAACCCATGTGATTTCATGGCAGGGGTTGTTTTGCGTCTAATTTAACCATTTAACACTGTGCCTGCTATGGTCTTTTATTTATCAAAATAGGCTTTTAATTCACTTTCTGAGGGCTGTCGCTGAAAAACTAACCGTCCATCCACAATGATATTTGGAGAGTGACGGATATTYAGRGCGGCAACCAGACTTGGCTGTTCTTCRACGAACTCAACTTCGTACTTAATACCTAGGCTCCTAAATTCATTTTCYAGGTTCGGTAGATTGAAATCGGTTTTGGTGACTAACAATTGAACTCTCATGGCCCTATTCCTATGCTGGATAAATCTATTATAGGATTAAAGAGCGTGTTCTGARACGGCGACCAATGAGAATACAAGTGACCTCTACTTTTCACTRTMTCCCATTCCACGCCCCCCNATTAATAGTGGCATAARGGGAGCCCATTYTTTGTACTCAAGCCKATGRACTCAAAATTATGATGTTATGARAAATCATCTATACTCTTACCTACGTGCTACCTACCTACGCGCTACACGTAATAAAAGTGTTTAGACTATTTTTTAAAGGAAACTCAAATGGCAACTTATGAATGTTCAAAATGTGGTATGAGTGTTAATGCAACCTGTGGCAAGTGTGATGCACCACTTGTTGATGATAGTTTAGAACTTGAGAATGGATCAACAGTACAAATTTCTAAATGTCCAAATGATCATGGAAAAATAAAATCACCCATGTGCTGTGGTGAGGATATGGCCTGTACCTTGTGATGTTATAACGAGCTAAAACAAGTTTTGTAATTAAATTGCCAGCCCAGAAAGAACACTGGGCTGGCAAAATAATYTTAATTTTCTGTTTYTTTATTTAATAACAATGGGGTTTACCGGCGCACCGGTCCCACCTTTCATTTTTAATGGAGCGGCACTGAAGAAAAAGCTATATCGACCATCTTTGGCGCTAGAAGCCGCCAATTCATCCAGCCAGTAAATTTCACTCAACACGATACCCAGATCACGAATTAATGCCCCATGCAGAGGGATAACAAATGATTCGCCATCTATTGTTTGCGCCGCTTTTTCAATGGCCAGGTTATCTGAAGCAATRACAGGGATTTCCATTTTATTTAGCCAATGGATAAGATCTTTGCTGTAACACAAACCGGGTTCGGTTAAGGCGTTCCAGTTGTCGTGATCTTTTTTATCATAAAAACGGCCCATGGAACCGGTACGAATCAAGAGAATGTCACGTTTTTCTATAGTGACGCTCTGGGCTTCTGCGGTTTTTTTCAGGTCGGGCAAGTTGATACAGGTATTCGGTGCTAAGCGACCATTCTTATCACCTAACAATTTCCCCACATCCAACAGCACACCACGACCGACTATTGCTTTCTCACCTATCTGGCCAATATCCACAAAGTTATGACCATGTATCGTCGTGTCAGCAGACTTGCCATTGTAAACTTCGTTGTTGTACCAGGCGTGACCCAGTGCATCCACATGGGTCGTCCCTTGCAAGTACATGAAAACGGCATCATCCGAATACTTCATACCGCCAGATAGTCGGTCAATTTTCCCTGAGGAATATACGCTTTGATCCTGGGACATAAAATGTTGCACTGGCACCCGCCCGGGAAATACCGGGCCAAAACCGTGAGTCATCGGTATTTGTAGAGTAAAACGCTGACCTGTTTTTATGGTGGCGACACCTCGCAGGACTTGAGCGTTATCTAGATAGTTTAATGCACCTACTTGATCGTCATCACCCCATTTACCCCAGTTTTTGGGTGCATCTTTTTGCAATTTATTCATACCGGATACATCGCTGTCACCGGCAGTGGTGATGCCACTGAATAGACTTAAGCCGGCTATTAATAGAATACTGGTTGTGATTTTTCGCTGACGAATCCAGGTAAAATTAAACATCATAAACTCCTTTCTAATATTATTATTTATCACTAATGCTATAACACCTATATTTAAGTTCGGTGTATTCATCAATTCCAAAATGTGAACCTTCACGACCGTTACCACTGGATTTTATGCCGCCAAAGGGTGCTACTGCCGTTGAGATAAGGCCTGTATTGATACCGACCATACCGTACTCCAGCGCTTCTGAAACGCGAGTGACTACGTTGATATTGTTTGAAAATAAATATGCAGCCAAACCAAATTCGGTATTGTTTGCTTGTTCGATAACTTGTTCTTCAGTTTCAAAATTAAACAGTGGCGCGAAAGGCCCAAAGGTTTCTTGTTTAGCACACAACATTTTGTCATTGGCATTAATTAACACTGTCGGTTCAAACCACGTACCACCCATCGCATGCCGTTTGCCGCCAGTGATAATTTGACCACCATTCTCTAATCCATTGGCRATCTGCTGCTCAACTTTTTGGAGAGMATTTTCACTGATCAACGGGCCAATATCTGTGCCTGGATCTGTGCCCACACCCACTTTAAGTGCCGTCACTCGTATTGCCAACAATTGAGAAAACTCTTGATAAATGCTTTGTTGAACATAAATTCGGTTGGCACAAATACAGGTTTGCCCGGCATTGCGGAATTTACTTTTAATTAATTCATCTACGGCGAGATTGATATCAGCATCGTCGAATACAATAAAGGGCGCATTACCGCCCAGTTCAAGGGAGATTTTTTTAACCGTCGGTGCGCAAGCRGCCATTAATTTTGCACCGATGGGGGTTGACCCCGTGAAACTTAATTTACGTACAACAGGGCTGGAGGTAAGGGTTTCACCGATTAACTGAGCATTGCCAGTAACCACATTTATTACGCCATCAGGAATACCTGCCTGCTGAGCTAAAGCAGCCAGAGCCAGTGCGGTTAACGGCGTTTCTAATGCAGGTTTTACAATAATGGTGCAACCCGCTGCTAGGGCCGGGGCCACCTTGCGGGTAATCATGGCCGCCGGGAAATTCCAGGGTGTTATCGCAGCGCATACGCCCACGGGCTCACGAGATACGACAATACGTTTATCGCGACCATGCCCAGGAATTGTTTGGCCATATATACGTGTGGCTTCTTCCGCAAACCACTCAACATAGCTTGCCGCATAATKAATTTCACCCAAGGCCTCAGCTATAGGTTTGCCCTGCTCAAGGGTCATTAAATACGCTAATTCCTGACTATTTTTTATTATTAATTGGTACCAGGCCTTTAAATAATTTGCCCGCTCATGTGCGGCTAGAGCACGCCAATCTGGTAATGCTTTAGCGGCAGCACTGATAGCGTGTTCTGTTTCTTTTTTTGAAAATAAAGGCACCCGTGATAATACTTCACCGGTGGCAGGGTTTAACACTTCTTCTGTTTTATCACCGTCAAGCCAYTGCCCACCAATAAAACATTGGTTTTTAAAAAAACTGAATGCTTGGTAATCCATCTTTATTTCTTACCCCTAATTTTTTACCTTAGTTTTGGTTTATGCGGTTATTCCAGCGTTGTGTTTTTTTAACCAACGTTGATTGGTCGATRCCAAGTGATGCCGCGGCGGCACGAGTAGTTTTATGTTGCACTAAAGCTGTTGTAATAAGGCGTTGTTCTAACGCCGACACCTGCTCCTTTAATGTCCCCGCAATACAAGGTGCGCCTTTCATTGGTGTCGGTTTTATTTCTTCTGGCAAGTCGTTTGCCGTAATTTCATCATTATTTGTGGTTAATAATAGCCGCTCTGTCAGATTGATTAATTCACGGATATTGCCGGGCCATGAGTAATTAATCAGCAGCTCTGTTGCTTCAGGGTGAAATGTTTTTGTTATCTGGTATTGGCTAGAAAAATGTTTTAGATAGTGATTAAGCAGTGGAATAATCTCGTCTTGTCGCTGTCTTAACGGGGGTAACATTATTGGCATAACACTTAMCCGATAATACAAGTCTTCTCTAAATGTACCTTGGCTAACAGCATTTTTTAAATTGCGGTGCGTGGCTGTCAGCAAACGAATATTGGTGTGTTTAAACTTTGTTCCACCCAAAGGTAAAAATTTATTTTCTTCGACAACTTTGAGTAACTTTGCTTGTGTTGATAAGGGTAGATCGCCAATTTCATCGAGAAACAAAGTACCTCCATGAGCAATATCTAGCAGGCCTTCTTTACCTCGTGGACTAGCCCCGGTAAAAGCACCGGGGGTATAACCAAAGAGTTCAGCTTCGATCAGATTTTCTGGTATAGCCGCACAATTTAAGGCTATAAATGGCCCCGATGACCGGTTGCTATTTTGGTGGATAAACTGCGCTAGTAGCGATTTCCCRGTACCGGTTTCACCCTGAATTAGRATTTTTACCTCTGTTGCCGCCACACGTTTTGCCAACTGATAACAATCATGGGTATGGGCACCGGTAATAACACCTGAGGTTTGCTTGTCCGTTTGTGGCTCCACACCGTATTCTTCACGAATACTAAGTATTTGCTCTAATTGCTCCTGGGCATGTTTGGCCTGTAGCAGTTCCGTCACATCGCGGACATTAGTAACGACATAAAGCAATTGCCCTTTGTCATCAAACATGGGGTTTCCACTCACAACAATTTTCCGACTGTCCCGAATGGTTTGAACTAAGGTCACGGGCTGCTTTTCACGAATAACTTCTAATGATACTGACTTCGATATATAGCCCGCTTTAACCAGTTCCGACATGTGTTTACCCACTACTTTATGTCGTTGAATACCGGTAATGCGTTCGTAGGCTGTATTAATAGTCACGGTGACACCTTCAGCGTCGGTGATATACACACCATCTTGAAGTGCATCTAATACCGGTTGTAATAATTGGTGTTCAATATCACTCATAACACTTTGTCCCTAGCCGTTTCATTTTTCTCCAGGCTATTGGAATCCTGATCTACGCCTAAKTTTTTTGCGTCCATGTTTTTTAGACCCCAGTCTTTTACATCAAGGTCTTTAACAAAAGTTTGGTCTGTTTCACCCACAAAAAAGTTTTTACCATAAATAAGTGCCGTTAGTATGATCCCCGCTGCAAAGGCCCAACTTGCACCTTTAATCACCAAGATGGCAGCAATCACACCGGCAATACCTAAGTCTCGTTGGCTGCGGGCTTCCATAATGCCTATTCGCACGCTGACAAAACCTTGTATTAAAAGGGTAAGCGCCAGGGCTATGCCTAAAATTGGTTTTACCAGACTAACAATTGGCAACAGTAACAAGCCGGTATTGGTGCCCCACCGAAAAGACCCAGAACCGCCGAAAATGGAATTCATTGTCTCTTTGCCTTGTTTATAACGCTCTACCACCACCACATGCATGGCCGCCCATAAGGGCCCACACATCACGATATCTGGGCCGAATATGCTCATTAAAAAATTTCGGCCACCAAAGATAAGATGCGCTCGATTGGGGTCGTAATCTATCTTTTCATCAGCACGTATTTCATCCGCTTCGGCCAGGATCGCTTTACTTTGCAAGATATCTCCAAACAATACGATGTAAGCAGCCAGTGCCGTGGGCAGTGCTGTCAGAAACATAGTTACTGGTGGAAAACCGACGCCAAAAATGGTGTATTCGCTAAACATGAGGGCAAAATTAGGCTTGGTCAAACCCCAACTAATACTGGGCCATGAGGCTTCATGGGCTAAAGGAGCGACAATAATAGCCAAAATAATAATAGGGAAAATACCCAGCTTCCCGAGAGTCCCCCATATTTTCCCGCGTTGACGTAATTGGGAAAAATGGCGAGAAAATATTAAATAAAATGCAATACCAACAACAACACTAATGGTGATTGGGTACTGATCAAAACGTCCACCCTCTTTAAAAACGATGGCAATAGCAGCAATACCAGCACCCAGAATAATGCCTGATTTAATGGCTGCAGGGATCATGTAAACCACTTTAGAAGCCAGCTTGGTCTGCCCTAGTATCAAAGACAGTAAACCCAACATCATTTGAAAAGATATAAGGGCATGGACTCGATCCACACCCTGATCGAATGTTTGTACATACGCCATAACTAATGGAATGGCTGGCGTGATCCAACCAGGAATAACTGGATCACCTAAAATATGATGCAGTAAATACAAGATACCGTTGATCATCACAATGGCGATAGCGGCTTCAAATGGCATACCTAACAGTTCAACCATTAATGGAATTGCCGCCAGGTCGACGGCACACATTAACAACCCCTGGAGATAATCTGGCAACTCAAAACGGTAGTGCAGAAAAGGTAGTCTGACTTTAAATGGGCCGAGAGCGTAATAGGGTGTTTCGTGTCCGTAGGGGCGGTTTTTCCAGGAACTCATAACGACTCTCTRTTTTTTGTTATTGCCGGTTTTATTTATTCTTCATTTTAGGAATAGGTTGTGARAAATTAAAAAGCAGCCTGATAAATAGCGGTAATGTCCTCAAGGGTGAGGCTTCTCGGATTATTGCGTAACAACCGTTTGACGTTAAATGCCTCTTCTGCCAATTGAGGAATATCACTCTGTGGAATATTCAACTCACTTAATTTTTTGGGTATTTCCACCTCATTGCACAACTGACGCAAACGATCCATGACTTTATCGGCGGCCTGGGCTTGAGTATAGGTGTGGACCGGCTCCCCRAATGCTTGGGCAATATCGTAAAAACGTTCRATACAGGCYAACTTGTTGTATTGCATAACATAGGGCAATAACAGTGCRTTACTGACCCCATGGGGGATGTGATAACGCCCACCCAAGGGATAAGCCAAGGCATGAACAGCCCCAACCCCAGCGTTACCAAACGCCAAACCAGCCAACAAACTTCCTGTTGCCATGTCTTCTCTGGCTTGAAGGTTGTCCGGTTTGGCAAATACTTTAGGTAGGGCATTTATAATTAATGTCATGGCTTTGATGGCTAATGCATCGGTAATCGGGCTGGAAAAGTTCGATAGATATGCTTCAAGCGCATGCACCAAAGCATCAACACCACTGGCAGCAGTAACACTACGTGGACAACTGAGTGTCATTTCTGGTGCGACGATAGCAACATCTGGCAATAAAAAGTCACTCACAATGCCCCTTTTAATCCGTGCTTCCGGGTCTGATAAAATGGCGATATTGGTGACCTCTGAGCCGGTACCCGCAGTGGTTGGAATGGCAATTAGCGGTATACCTCGATGACTCACGTTGTTTTCACCAAATAAGCTGTCAAGCTCACCGCTGTGTTCAACCATGACTGCAACACATTTGGCTATATCGATAGCACTACCACCACCGACAGCAACCAAACCATCATGACCGCCTTGTTTAAACGCATCAGTGCAGGCTTTAACRACAGACACTTCTGGCTCAGGTGGAATATTGTCGTAAACCGTATAGGTATTTTCRGYCARCTGATCGGTGAYTATGGCTAATGTGCCCGAGTTACGTACGCCCTTGTCCGTAACGATCATGGGGTTGTTGATCGCTAGTTTACGCAGTTGCTCAACTAACTCTTGAGCAGCTCCTTTGCCGGTTATCAACTGGTTTGCAGACTTAAAACGGGAAACACTCATAACAACTACCTTATTTAGACGGCCATCTGTACGCTRTAAGTGATATAGCAAGTAGYGTGCCGAATYTKAATAAATATTAACTGGTTGTTTTATATGGATTTAAACTTGAAACTTAAAATACCACGGCCACCATTGATGAAATATAGCATCAATATCTTAGATTTTGATTACTTTTTTCATCAACCTGTAGGCGTTACGTAAAATATGACCCGAAGATTTACAAATCAATAGACGCTTGATATCTTAAAATGAAAATAGCATCAGACTCAAAGGTATAGACCTCAAAATTTGTTCTATCCTAAGACAACGAGATACGGCCAATTACAGGGAGTGTTGAATGAAAATTGAAGTTAATCCAAGAGATGTTTTTACCAAATTACTTTATCTAGTGTCTATTCTTCTATTTTTAAACATTCTAACCATTATATCCAAGTACCATTTTGGACATGATGTTGTTTACGGATTAATTCCATTGTTTGATTTTGGCCAAGAGAAAAACATTCCAACCCTATACTCCTCGCTCGCTCTTTTCACCTCAAGCATGCTGCTTTCTATTATTGCCTTATGCCACAAAAAGAATAAATCTTCGTATTTTTATTGGTTAGGGTTGGCCGTCATATTTCTATTTTTATCCATAGATGAGACTGCATCAATACACGAAAAATTAATCVACCCGGTAAGAGAAACATTAAATACATCTGGATTACTGTATTTTGCCTGGGTAATTCCCTATGGCATAGCCTTGATAATATTTGTCCTTGTCTATGCAAATTTTCTAATCAAGTTACCAAATAACATTATGATTTTATTTATTATTTCAGGAGTAACTTTTATTTCAGGTGCGATAGGTTTTGAATTGTTTGGAGGAAGGCACTATGAACTGTATGGAAATAAAAATGCTGTTTATTCATTATTTCAAACGTGTGAGGAATCATTAGAAATGCTTGGTATCGTTATATTTATTTATACTTTATTAACATACATAGTTAATCAATTTGGCTCTTTATCATTCACCCTAAACAAATCGGAATAGTCGATTTAACTGTCAATCRACGGATAAAAAAATGTATTCCTTAATAGCTGAAAACCACTAATCTTTAATCTTTAATCTTTAATCTTTAATCTCACTGAATTATTGAATAGATTTAGATTCTCACTTATAAAAATCAGCCTTATCCAAATAGCCACTCCAAGCAAACCAATAGGCAAGATGCCCTGGCAACCGCGACAAACTTTTACCTTCCGGCCCTATCAATGCCGGCTCAGTAACTTTCCATTCTGCTCCCTGGTACTTAACTACGCTGGGGTTAGCCGAATCTTTTTTAAATTTTCGGCCGTCTGAACGGTAAGCACGTACTGTTCTGCTACCCGCATCACCTATTAATACAATATCGAGCACACCCACACGGTCATTAATGACTTTACCGCCCTTAAAGATTTTTAATGGCCACGCCTTCTCTACCCCCGTCATACGCAGACCAAATACTTTGTCCTTTGGATCAAGGCGCTTGTCATTGGTTAATGCGGGGAACATTAAATTTGGACTATCAAAATAACTGCTATAAGCCTTACCAGGGCTGTAGTCCCTAGAAAAACCTGTATCGAGTGATAACACTTTTGTTTTTGGGTATTGATTTTTCCATTGTCCCCACGTGGTGGTAACAACTGGCAGTATCTTTAGCTCAACACCTAAGCCGGTTAACTCACCCACCACTGGACGACCCGTAAATTGATTCCATAAAGAGTGGGTTTGCTGGTCATACATTAATTTGTTTGAACGGTATAAAAACCCAGAAGACCCAAATACAAAGGGTTCATCTTGACCTTCTATTCGTGCGTCAAACAAAATCCCGGAACCACACAGAGTGCAATACGCCAATGAGACAGGAATGCCACCAATGACATCATTAAACATCTCATGCCAATCCATAATTCTGTAGGGATAGGCACGGATATCCCCGTTTATTTCTACACCAAAAATAAGGTCAGAATCATTCAGGTATTYAGCCTCACTGGCATCGATAAAATCTGGATTAGTTAATGCCGGAATACCATCTTTTTGAACCCCACCCCAAACAAYYTCTTCWATTCGAATTTCATGTTTTACCTGGGGATAAAGAAAACTTGTGAATGCTGGGTCTATATTTGCAAACAACTGCGATTGAAATTCTGTAAAACCATTAAAGGGTTTTATTTCCGGATGTGCCTGCAACCATAACATCCACTGTGACCAGTCATTGCCTTGATCTTCACCCGTAAGAGCAAAAAGTGCTTTGGCAATATCCCCTTGTCTGTCTCCAGTAAATCGYATTGCTTTRATTAACACTGCAATCACATCTGGATTATTGCGTTCACGCATCCATTGTAATGACATCTTTTGGCTTTCAGCTGATTTTGAAAAAAGTAACTGAGCATATTTTTCAACATCATTATTATCATTCAATACAATCCGTTGTTTATTATCTTCAGCACTATAAACACTGCTGGCTATTAACAGACAAACTGATAACACCAAATATTTAATTGACCTCATCACCCAAGCATCCTATAAAAATATTATTGAATACCACTAAATTAGTTAGAGTAATTAAAAAAGAATAGTTCAAAACTGGGAAAAACCCCCTACAACAGCTGTTCTGGATGTTTGATAATTGTATCTGTGGAATATGATGATATGGAACTTGATTAAGTTCCCGCTTAGTCGGTACTACGCAGTGTAAACCACGAACTCACACTGGCCACTAAATAGGGTACACAATAGGTCAGTGATATTTTCAAATAGCTCAGTTTATCGCCAGACAAKAYCRCATCACCCTGRTTGATCAGATTTAAYRCTGYCCCGAYCACCAGGGCAATAATGAAAAATTGCTTTTGCAGGAAAAAATCTACTAGACCGTCGCACGCTGACCAAACAGTAATTTTTTTCCTTCCTCTGTTACCGCAGGACGATTAGACCAGGGTTCTGCCTTTTTATAAGCAGCAACTACTGCTGGGCGTTCGGCCATTACAGTTAGCCAACGAGCTACATTTGGAAAGTTTTCCAACTTCTGTTGCTGTGCTTCATGTAGTAGTACCCAAGGATAAATAGCCATATCTGCGATAGAGTAGTCACCGGCCACCCAATCACGTTCAGCAAGTTGTTTATTGAGAACCCCGTAAAGCCGATTGGTTTCATTGACGTAGCGTTCCATGGCATAGGGAATACGTTCTGGGGCATATTGAACAAAGTGGTGATTTTGTCCAGCCATGGGCCCTAAACCACCCATTTGCCACATCAACCATTCATGCACTATTTTACGCGCCCGCATTTCGTGGGGTAAAAATCGGCCGTATTTTTCTGCCAGGTAAATCAAAATAGCACCTGACTCAAAAACTGAAATCGGCTCACCATCATCCATTGGGAGATGATCAATAATTGCCGGCATTCTGTTGTTTGGCGAGATAGATAAAAACTCTGATTTAAACTGATCTCCAGCACTAATGTCTACCGGCTTAATGGCGTAATCAACGCCAGCTTCTTCCAGAAATATAGTAATTTTGTGGCCATTGGGTGTTGGCCAAAAATAAAGGTCTATCATTGAGAAGTTACCTCTCTAGTCAAATATTTATTACTACAAACTAAGCCCTAAATTTTGGTTTGGTTAATTGTCGAACCTTATGCAGTAACATAGTTTTGTGGAAACATCGCTCGATTGGTTTCTTCATCCACTTCTGTTTTAAATTCGATATTCTTAGCTATCTCTCTCACACGAATTGCAGCAGGGCGTGCATCAATCGCCTCAAACCAGCGTTTTAAATTTGGATACGGGTTTAGACCGTCTTTCCCCAATATAAAGGAGGCCTTGGCAATCCAGCCCCAGGCGGATATATCAACAATCGTCAACGTATCACCGACTATGTAGTCACGACCTTCGAGCTGTTGATCCAATACCTGATAGTGACGTTGTACTTCGCGAAGAAAGCGGTTGATGGCGTAATCCAGTTTTTCAGGTGCCATATGTTTGAAATGTACTGCTTGCCCGGAATAAGGGCCAATGCCCGTCCCAACAAACATTATCCATGAAAGCAGGTCTGCTCGATTTTCTGGTGTTCCTCCCAACTTCCCGGTTTTTTCCAACAAATACAAAAGGATGGCATTGGAATCAAACACCCGTACGCCGTCATCTTCGATGGCCGGAGTCTTGGCATTTGGATTAATCGCAATATAGTCCGGCAAGTGTTGCTCACCCTTAAAGATATCCACGGGGATTAACTCGTAAGGAAGTCCTGTTTCTTCCAGAAAAAGAGCAACTTTCATAGGGTTGGGGGCGCCGTGGAAATAAAATTTTAACATTCGCTGCTCCAATTTTGTCTGTAATCGTTGATGGTCTGCCTATGAACAGCAACAAACCGGTTGACGATTTAATAATAAAATAAATAGGGACATCAATCTTGAACCAATTAGTTCAGAAATATTGAACCGATTGGTTTAAAATGTCAACATTCTATTTATTTACGTGTGAGAGACTCTGCCATGAGCGGACGTAAGCAATTCAACGAGGACTATGTCCTGGATGCCGCTATGAAAGTATTCTGGCATCAGGGTTATGAAGCGACATCTCTGTCGGATCTTGAAGCCGCAACTGGACTTAATAAATCCAGTATTTACAACACCTACCAAAACAAGGAAGCCTTATTCAACCGCTGTCTGGAGCGATTCATAGAAAAGTATGGCGAAGAGGCAATAGCCAAGCTGGATCACCCCGACTTCAAAACTGCAATCACTGGTTTTTTTGATCAACTGTTTAAAGCTTACGACAATCCGGATTTACCTACAGGCTGCCTTGCAACCATGGCAACCATGGAAGTGGGTGGCGCTGACAACCAAGCATCAGAGCTGGTCATTAAGCTAATGGAAAGGATGCGTACCTGCTTTGAGCAACGCTGCAAACAAGCAGTGAATGATGGACAGCTTGATGCTAGCAGTGACTGTGCTGCATTGGCCGCGATGATTCTCTCAATGACGAGGGGGATCGCTGTGTTAAACCGAGGTTATGGTGATCTAGATATCGCGCGACAGGCAATCAACGGGATGCTCAGTGGGATGTTGCCATCCCAGCAATAGAGGATTAAAACCCCTGCTGCATCAAGGGCAGTGTAGTAAACACTTTGATAACCACGGCATTGCTCAAGTCCATAAAGAATGCACCCACCAATGGCACAACAATAAATGCTTTACTCGATGGCCCGTAGCGGCTTGTCATCGCTTGCATGTTTGCCATCGCGACAGGGGTTGCTCCCAGACCAAGCCCCAAAAACCCTGCCGCAATAACACTGGCATCGTAGTCTTTCCCCGTAAATCGGAATACGAAAAATAATCCGATAATAGAAATAACCACCATTTGTACAATAAGAATAACCAATAAAACACCCAGTGCATCTGCCAACTTCCATAATTGCATGGACATCAAACTCATGGCTAAAAAYAGRTGCAAACTRATTTCACCCGCTCGATTRACAGCAGGYACATGAAATTTAAGTTTKAAYACATCCGACAGGTTTGTCAGCACAATRCCAACAAACATGGCGGTTAGAAATTGTGGCAGCGAAAYACCGGTTGMTGACAACCAGTCGTTGATATTGTGACCAACCCCAATACACACCGCTAACAAAAAYAGTGTGGTGAATGCCCCTTCYACCGGCAAATTGTTTTCATCATCATCTGGCTCAACGGTTTCATAGTTCTGCTCATTCTGCTGTGCCGTAGCAAGACCATATTTTTTAACTAGGTATCCACCGATAGGAGAACCAATTAAACCTCCCGCCACAAGGCCAAAGGTCGCACAAGCCATCCCCAGCGTTGCGGCACCCTCCAGACCCACTTCGTCCGCAACCTGCCCCCAGGCTATCGCTGTACCATGACCACCGGCAAATGAAATGCTACCYGCAAACAAACCATAGGCTGGATGYWCAYCTACTAWAAGYGCGATWCCAATKCCTACAGTATCCTGAAACACCAGTAAAAAAACTGCAAAAAATAAAAGRATAACTAATGTCTTTCCRCCCGAAAYAAGCGCACTTAACTTTGCTGAKAGACCAATGGTAGAAAAAAAKGTGAGCARYAAYAWGTCTCGCAAAGCCATATCAAAATCAACTTTAACRTCGAACYTTTTATACAAAACAGTTAAAAATATACTACAAATAATKCCGCCRACAACTGCTATYGGTAARTTAAGTCGAGAGAGAATAGCYACCCTAYCTTTCATRAAGTGYCCCAAAGCTAACACCAGTACACTTGCCACTATTAGATTGGGACCGTCAACAAGATAAGTCGTCATTTACATTTACCGCCCTTTTCACACTACTGAATTTTTGAGCCAAGGTATTTCGGATATTTTTATACGTTAGTACACCATAGGCTAAAACTTATCCCTTTGTTAGCTGGGGTGTTTACTAAACAATTGAATGTCCGGAGACAGGAGAAAATAGTGGGTGCAGTGTCAGTTGGTTTTCGGACTAAGGAGCGATGGCATTAACAGGAAAAAATCGGATTTTCTTTTGCTGTTAACCACCCGTCATATTCATCATCCGCACCACTTGCGGCTTATCATCGTCATAAAAATAATGCCGCTCTGGTTTATGAGCCATGGCTTCGACAATGGTTGTTTTAAGAATATCCATATCACCGGGATAGCGGCGTATAACGGCCTTTAGGTCTACGGAGTTTTCATTACCCAAACAGAGTAACAACCGCCCTTCACTGGTAACTCGAACACGGTTACAGGTATCGCAGAAGTTGTGGCTATTTGGCGATATAAACCCAATACGAATATTACTCCCGCCCGAATGACCACCTGTTAATCGATAGTAGCGAGAGGGTCCTGCACTGGTTTCGGTGCTGGGGAGTATTGAATAGGCCGTATTGATAACCGCCCTAATTTCTTCACTAGTGACCATGGTATGTTGTCTGTCTCGAGAACCAATATCCCCCATTGGCATCTCTTCAATAAAGCTGATATCCAGCCCTTTCTCCAGAGCAAAGTTAACCAGTGGAACAATTTCATCATCATTCTTGCCACGAACAATCACACTGTTGAGTTTTATTCTTTTTATGCCCGCAGCTTGAGCAGCCTCAATACCCTTTAACACCTTCTCTAACTTGCCGGTACGGGTAATGGCGGTAAAACGCTCGGGGCAGAGGGAATCAATACTGATATTAATGCGAGAGACGCCAGCATCAGCAAGCTGAGAGGACATATGTTCCAGTTGGGAACCATTGGTAGTCAGTAACAGCTCATCCAGCCCATCAAGTTTGCCAAGATTACTGATCAGTGACTGCACATTTTTCCGCACCAGTGGTTCACCACCCGTAAGACGGATTTTGTTCACCCCCAATTCTACAAAAGCTTGACTGAGAAAGAGCATTTCTTCGAGAGTCAGCAACTGTTGACGAGGCAAAAAAGTCATATCCTCGGACATACAGTAGACACACCGAAAATCACAACGATCTGTCACCGACAACCGAAGGTAATTTACAGTCCGCCCAAATTTGTCAATTAGCGGTGATAACTCAGTTTGTAACATTTAATGGCCCATTACTTGCGTACTAATAATAGCCGAAACAGCTAGCAGTATGTCATTTTTCAAATACATTTCAGCGGAATGCTAGTTTAAGCATCGATCCTGATGATTCGTTGATCGAGGTCAAGAGTCTTCTCTGTAAGAGCTGCTAATTTAGCACTGAAGAGTTTAAAAATACTTCAAAAACAGCGAGTTACCACCAAGGAAGTACCTTACCTACCACTTTGGTAGCAGCTCGAACGATTTACCTAGTATTGGGGAATACACTCATGAAAAATGCTGTTGGAAAAAGGCCTAAGTGCAAATTATTAGCTGTGGCGATTTCCTCTGTTATCTTTGGTTTTGCCGGTCAAGCACTTGCAGATGAACAATTAACACTGGAAGATGCCATAAAAGGCGGCAAAGTAGATGTTACTTTCCGCTATCGTTTCGAAAATGTGGATGATGATGCTCGAGCTGAGGAAGGCCGCGCCTCAACTCTAAAATCGCGATTAACCTATACAACTCAGACTTACAAAGATTTTCAGGTTCAGCTTGAAGTTGACAATGTCTCACGTATTGGCAGCGATAATTACGATGACCTCCATAACAGTAACACTGACCGTGGAGTTGTAGCCGATACAGACGGCACCGCTTTCAACCAAGCCTGGGTTGCTTACACCGGGATCGCTGACACCACATTTAAAGTTGGCCGCCAAAGAATCAACCTCGACAATCAACGATTTGTTGGTGGAGTCGGCTGGCGCCAAAATGAGCAAACTTACGATGGTGTGACAATAGTTAACACATCCCTTGCCGACACCACCGCTGTCTACGCTTATGTCCAGAATGTAGAACGTATTTTTGGGCCAGACGATGGTCGTGATGGTACCCCGGCATCAAATTCCAATTTGGAAACTGAAGCCCATATCTTTAACGTCAACTATAAAGGTCTCGGGTTCGGCACATTATCTGGATATGCCTACTTGCTCGATATTGACGATATACCTGATGCATCCACTCAAACATTTGGCGCACGGTTTACCGGTTCGAAAGGTGATGAGACCAAGTTCCTCTACACCGCTGAGTACGCACGCCAATCTGACTATAAAGATAGCACCAAAAGCTTTGATGCAGACTACTACATGTTAGAAGCTGGTGTTCAGGCTAAAGGTGTTACCGCCAAATTAGGCATGGAAGTACTGGGAGCCGACGATGACAAAGGCTCATTTTCTACACCTCTGGCTACCCTGCATGCGTTTCAGGGCTTTGCAGATAAATTCCTGGCAACCCCGGGTGATGGTATAGAAGATGTTTACGTTTCCGTATTTACCAAAATACTCGGCGCAAAAGTTGGTATGATTTACCATGATTTTGAAGCCGATGAAGGCAGTACGAACTACGGTAATGAAATTGATTTTGTGATAGCCAAACAGGTTCACAAAAACGTCCACCTACTGTTTAAGTATGCAAACTACAATGCAGATGATTTTGGTACTGATACTGAAAAAGCCTGGCTTCAGTTAACTGTGAAGTTTTAATTCTCTCTAAAAACGGCCTCTATCTCCATTTAGGCCAAAACCTTTGCCCGGGGCTAATACCTCCGGGCATTTTTTATTAGGCTGTTACTTAGCTGTTTAAAAACTACACCAATTGACCTTTATTCCGACCAGGCTCGTGGAGCAAAAACATCATCCAGTTCTGGCTGGCATAGGTGGTTTGAATAATTACTGAGAGTTTTTACCGAAATAGCCAAAATAATTTCCAGTATGTGACGCTCTGTGTAACCGGCTGCAACAAAGTCTGCCACTTCTGCCTTTGTAGGTAAGCCTCGGGTGTTAAGTAACACCCTCGAAAAGGTGGCCAACACTTCTAGCTTTGAATCATCAATGGCGCTGCCATCACGAATGGCATCGGTAACCTGTACCGGCACACCCGACATATTGTCTGCAATAAAACTGTGGGCACCGACACAATATTCACAGCCATTTTCACGGCTAATCGCCATAAAAAGCACCTCCTGTTCAACTGAGGTAAACAGGGTGTCTTTACGAAACTGTTCATATCCAAATAAATAAGTCTTCAGCATTGCTGGTGCATTAGCCATGGTTTGATACATGTTGGGCAAAAATCCAAAATTCGCCTTTTGCTGCTCCAATGTTCCTTTCACTAAATCGTTAGCTGTTTCAATAGTGACGGGTGTCAGTGATATTTTATATTCAGACTTCATGGTCATATCCTCGTTGGTTTAATGATTTAGGACTGATTGGTCCATAAATAGTTAAAAAAATGTAGTGCTTTTTATTCTTTATATTTACCTTTCATTTATAAAAAGCGTCATCATCACTAAATCTATAACTGGTTTAAGTGATTTTTTTTCTGTACCCGCCTTAACCATGGTTCTCAAACCACTGATAGACGTTATAAGGTAATCCACCAAACTGTCCGTAGTCCATCTGGTATCAATTTCTTGCGGCTTCTTGCCTTGCTCGATGGCCCGGCGAAACACTTTCGCTACATTAGCTGTGCCAGTAGCAACAGCCTCGGCAATACTGGTATCACGCTGACATAACTCATTGGCCGTATTCACCAGAAAACAACCCTTTTTAATACCATTGTTAGAGCTACTATTTTTTGACTCTGAAATCACATCATCAAGAAAGTCATAAAGAAACTGACGAGAAGAAATACTATTGGCCAACTTTATATTTAGCTCATCCACCATCGTCTGCTGGTAATAACCAAGGCAACGAATAAACAATTCATGTTTATTGCCAAATGTCTGATACAGGCTACTTTTCGACAGGCTCATACTTTGTAATAAGTCCTGAAGTGACGTTGCCTCATAACCCGTAGACCAGAACTGCTGAGTAGCAGCCTCCAGTGCACAATCGATATCAAATTCTCGTGGTCTGCCGTAAGTCATGAAAACAATTATGGACTGATCAGTCCTATTGTCAATACGTTTAAAAAATATTCAGTTTAGGCGCGGTACAACACAACGGGGAAACTATAAAATATCTTTTATTAATAACTAATTATAAAAAATATATGGATATTTCAAAAAGGGGATTTTTACTCTTAACAAGAACCACAAACCGGGCAATCTACTTTTTTGTGTATTCGAAAGTTTTGCCATTGGTGATATTTTCCATCAAAAATGAGCAGTCGACCATTTAGATCAGAATCCATTCCTAACAATAATTTAATGGCTTCCAATGCCTGCATAGACCCCAAAATACCAAGCAGAGGGCCTACCACACCGCTGGTGCTGCAATTTAATACCGGCTCAGTAGCATCAGCCGGGTACAGGCATTCATAACAGGGTGTTTCCGGCTGGCGAAAGTCAAATAGCATTAAATGCCCTTCCCAACGTATGGCCGCGGCAGAGACCAGTGGAATACGATGTTCTGCACAGACTCGATTAACCGCTTTGCGTGTCTCCAGGTTATCACTGCAATCCAGAACTAAATCTACATCCGGAATATATTCGGCTAAATCTTCTTCTGTCAGTGCCTGATCAATGACGTCGATCTCAATTTCAGGGTTTAAATCAGACAATCGGGTTTCAGCCAGGTCTGCTTTTGGCTGACCTGCTCCACGACTATCAAACAGAATTTGACGTTGTAAATTGGTAATGTCCAAGATGTCACCATCTGCCAGCAACATATGACCGATACCAGCCGCGGCCAAATAAAGTGCTACAGGGGAACCCAAACCACCCAGGCCAATAATCAATACTTTGGACTGAGAAAGCTTTAGCTGACCAGACTCACCAATATCACCCAACAACAGGTGCCGGCTATAACGTATTTTTTCCTTGTCACTCAACATCAGAGTGTTCACCCCCTTCTGGCACTATCAATGATTTGATAGTGCGCCATTCTTCGGGTGTATTGGCATTGGATAATACCTGGTCATCAGCTATGTGTAATTGCGTCACACCCACAGCAGCTAACATTTTGTTTATCGAGCGAGGCATGGCAGATGCGCCAAGGGCCTCAGAGGGAAACACCTTTTTAAGATAATCTACCAGTACAGTATTAACCGGTAAATATAAGGGCAAGTAACAACCCTGATAACACACAGCCGAACACGAAGCCTCACCCACATCGACCAACTGCTGCAATACCTGAGGTGTTAATAGTGGCATATCAACTGGCAAAATTAACAATGCATCGCCCTCTAGCTGATGTTGGTTGATCACCGTATAGATTCCACCCAGTGGGCCAGCCTGATGAACAATATCCCGTAGGCCTTTACCCCCTCCGCTGATCAAAACGTCCAGGCCAAGAGATTGGAGTAATGATTGGGAATATTCCAGCATTGTCTGCTGGTTACGATATAGCTGGGCCTTATCTGTACCCATTCGAGTTGATAATCCACCGGCTAAAATTAAACCACGACAGGATGCCATCAAATATTATCCATACCTTCTATTAGAAAGTGACTCATCTATATTAGTGCCTGTTAACAATCGAGGCCAAAAAAAACCACGCTATAAGCGCGGTTTTTTTCTAACGAACTACCTTGAAACAAAACTTAGTTTTGATCCAAAATGTAATCAACCGCTGCTTTCATCTCGTCATCAGAGCAATCCATACACAGTCCTTTAGCTGGCATACCACGAATACCATTAATGGCATTGGCGTAAAGTGTATCCATGCCTTGGGCAATACGATCAGCCCATGCAGCTGCAACGCCTACTTTAGGTGCTCCAGCTGCACCCGAAGAGTGGCAAGCTGTACATTTGGTTTTGAACACATCTTCGCCAGAACGCGGGCCAGAAGAAACGCTAGCTACAGGTGCAGCAGAGGCAACATCTTTTTCCAATACTATTTCACCAGCAGGAGCGAGACGCTCAGACATTTCTGCTTCTTGTTGCGCTGTAAGCTTGAGCTCCTCTGTATCAGAGCTACAACCAACAAGCCCAAAGACTAATGTCAGGGCTACAGCAATAAAACCTATTTTTTTTATGTGGTTCATTCTCGTCTCCATATCGTCGTATTAGCGGTGAACGTCGAAAGGGCCTCTATAAAGGACCAGCACCGCATTTTAAGGCCGCATTATAACGGCATAAGCAGCTACCGTGAACGCTGTTTCAGTTAAACTTTTAAGCTCCAGGCTCTGTTGAGCCCGATTTAGACCAGAACTACACCAAACATCTGCTTTGCCAACCGGATACGCTCCTCTACCTTCCGCTCAATGGGGCGCATTTCATCGACCAGTTGCAAACGTTTTTTTAGCCCCACTTGATTGGCAATTTGAATCGCTAAACCAGGCCGGGCGTTTAGCTCTAGCATCACCGGTCCTTTTGTTCTATCCAATACAATATCTGCACCAAAATAACCAAGCTCGGTCATTTCAAAACAACCTGAGGCCAAGCGAAGCACCTCATCCCAATGGGGCAGTTCCAGCTTATCAAAACGAAAACCAGTATCAGGATGTTTCTCTACCTTCCGGTTGTGTTGAATGGCATAAAGGCTATGCCCGGTAACGATATCGATACCAACACCAACAGCACCCTGATGTAAGTTTGCTTTACCATCAGAGGCATGGGTAGAACATCGCATCATCGCCATCATCGGAAATCCTCGATAAATAATGACCCGAATATCAGGCACACCTTCATGGCTGTAGTTACCAAGCATTGGGTCGAAATCAATCATGTCTTCGATCATTGCCACATCGGGCCGGCCGCCCAAACTGTATAATCCACTAAGAATATTAGAGGTATGACGCTTGATGTCTCGATAATCTAGTGCGGCGCCAGTGGATTTTATAAACGTATCACCTCGACGTTCAGTAATAACCAGAATTCCTTTACCACCGCTACCCTGAGCCGGTTTGATCACAAATTTTTCAATTCCTTCAAGGAGCTTTTCCAGAGCCTGTATTTCATGCTGAATTCTGACTACACCAATTAAAGCGGGTACTGACATGCCGTGTTGCACGGCGGCTTTCTTGGTTTTTAATTTATTATCCACCAAAGGGTAACGACTACGATCATTATTGCGGCCAATATAGTCTATATTGCGACTGTTCATGCCGAGTACGCCCTGTTTCCGCAATTGACCGGGTGTTACCCATTTCATTCGTCAGGTCTACCCAAATCACGAAACCGATATAATTCGACCAACCGGTAACCCGTATATTTCCCCAACAAAAGCACAACACCAAGTAGACTGATCATTAGCTCGGGAAAATTAAACGTAAGGTGTTCAACCAAATCGACTGACATCAACAAATAAGCAAGAATCGCAGCAAACAAACTACCACCACCTTGTATTAACACCTCATGACCACCCTCCTCCTCCCAGAGAATCGACATTCTCTCAATGGTCCAGGCGAGAATAATAGTAGGCAAAAATGTCACCGTAAGTAACTGATCGAAACCAAGCTTATAGCTGATAATACTGAGTGCAGCCATCAATAAAATGACCACAATGACTACTGCGGTTATTCGTGCCACCAACAGTAAATTGAGATAGGTTAAATAGAATCGGATCCATAATCCTACCCCCACCACCATTAAGAAAATAACCAACCCGGTCAGCAATGTCGTTTGAATAAATGCCAGGGCAATCAAAATGGGCATAAACGTACCCGAGGTACGAATACCCACCAATATCCGAAGTAAAACTACCACCAAGGCACCCACAGGAATTAACAACAACCCTTTGAAGACGCCCTGCTGCTCTACCGGCAAAGAATAAATAGAGAAATCGAGCAACAACCTCTCTTTCACCTGCTGCTCCATAAACAACACGGTTTTAATGGGCAGAGTATTTTTGACGATAGCAAATTCCAGCTGTGAGCTTTCACCCCCAACCACGTCAAGTACAGATTTTGCTCCACGCTGCCATACAAAGAAATTTTCCGGCAGTCCTGGCTGGGCATTACCTGGATCAAATAGATGCCAACGGTCACCATCATATATCTCTATCAGGGTATCCATCTTTTGACGTCGACGGCCATCTTCTAAAAAAATGCCTTTAACCGTCTGGGATGGAATGCCGGCAAAAGCCAGTACGTCCATCACCACCGCTAGCTTGCTCTCTTCACGGCTACCAAATAAAAAGGCAGCATCCTGATCCATTTGTTCCCGCACCAACTGTTGCAGCAATAACGCAGTAAAGCTTTCTGAGCCTGAAGATTGCTCTCGTAGTAATGCAACCATACCCTCCATGGCGGCCAATCGATCCTGTGTTAGTTCTGGAAGAACAATATCAGGCACCGCACTACCACCTAGATCATATATATCAGATCGATAGACCTCTAACTTATAATGAAGTGTGGTGGTGCGCTCAAGGGACTGGCGTGTCCATCTAGCTCGTCGATCACCCTGAAGTTCCTGAACAGAAAAATTAAAACCTGATGATGCAAAGTGATCATCCAATACAACCCACCCCGCTTGGGGATCAGGTAATGCCAGAGATATTTCAATCGGCCCACCTATGGGCTTAAAACTGACCTTTGATTCCAGCGTCCACACTGCTTGTCGTTGACCAGGCAACAGCGGAAAACCCAACTCTATTTTCTTATAAAGCGTCAGGCCAAGCCCTATAGCAATCAATATCCCTGCCACTAAACCAATCTGTAACCGTGAAGAGATTTTCATCTATTTATTGTCTGCTGATTTATTGGGTTTTGGTTAAGTGTGTAACGGCGACTAACATCGACAATTGCGGTGTCTGTCAACAAATTACGGCCAACCAGGAGCCGGTAGGTAAAATCAGACCGGTCAGACAGCGTCACATCTACCCGCTCTTTAATATCTCCCAATGTTAACCATAACTTCACTACATAACGCCGTTCTGATTCACCATGTTTTTGTTTGATCAATACTTTGCGCTGGAGCTTTCTTTCCAACTCAACCAGTGTATTGGTCTCTGGATTTATCAGGGAAAAGAGTATGTATTTTTTCCCATCCTTCTCTACCAACTGAATGTTCTTGGCATGAATCGACGATGATTCAGCCCCGGTATCAATACGTGCGTCATACCGAATACCGGTAGGATTGATCTCCACCACCTCTATCTCACCAATAATAGGTAAATCTAATTCTCCTCCAGTTTTAGCTGGAACAGGTACCTCAACAATTTTTTCTATGACCTTAAGGGCTGGACACACTATGGGTTCACAAATAGGACACACTCGAACTGGAGGACAAATTTGAGTCGGCGGCGCTTGCACCCGTGGTTGTGTCCAATGGCAGCCTGCCATCAGAAATAGCCCGACACTAAACAAGCTTCTTAAACCAACTTTTTCAAACACTCTTATCATCTATTTGTCCAGTAATAGTAGTCTTCAGTATACCTTATCCCGGCGGCTCAAAATCAGACCTATTTCTCGCCTGATTGCCCACTTCGCAAATAGACTAATGCCCCTGAAAGCTTTACTATTGCGGCCGTTCAAGCACCCGTAGCTCAGCTGGATAGAGCGCTGCCCTCCGGAGGCAGAGGTCAGAGGTTCGAATCCTCTCGGGTGCGCCAGTTACACTAGACCTCGCAACATGCGAGGTTTTTTTTTGGCTGGTATACTTCCGACCAGATCACAGCGCCTCTAGCTTGACTCGGCTACCATGCCACCTGGATTTTTCTATTAAAGGCCACGAAACAGCAAAAATAGAGATCACATGAGAGTTCCCGATGCACAAAACAAGCTCATCAACAACTCGCGATGACACAATAAAAAGGATTGAACCATGACCGACCAGAAAGCAACCAACGTACATTGGCATGACGGTGAAATTTCTCGAGAAGCCCGATGTAATCTCATGGGACAAAAAGGTGCCACCCTTTGGTTTACCGGACTTTCTGGTAGTGGTAAAAGTACTGTGGCCGTAGCGCTTGAAAGTGCATTACATCAGCATGGAAAGTTATCCTATCGACTCGATGGCGATAATATCCGCCTGGGCATTAATAAAAACCTGGGGTTCACAGCAGAAGATCGCACAGAAAATATTCGGCGCATTGGTGAAATCTCCAAATTGTTTGTGGACTCAGCCACTTTCGCGCTCTCCAGCTTTATTAGCCCCTACCGACTGGATCGGGACAAAGTTCGAGAATTGCATAACGAATCAGGCTTTGATTTTATTGAAATATTTGTCGACTGTCCCTTGGCCGAAGCCGAAAAACGCGACCCTAAAGGACTGTACAAAAAAGCCCGAGCAGGTGAAATAAAAAACTTTACGGGTATTGACGACCCCTACGAAGCCCCGGAAAATCCCGAAATTCACTTACACACCGATCAAATGACGGTGGACGAAGAGGTCACCCTTATTATCAATTACCTTAAAGATAATAAGTTTCTGACTGACATCTAAACTGCGATCCAAATAAATCAGGATCCAGAACGCATAACATTTAAAACGCAATCGCCATCACAGGAGTAAGACATAGTGATCAAGCCCCACGGCTCAGACACATTAAATCCGTTGTTTGTCTACGACACAGAAAAACACCATCAACTCATGCACGAAGCAGAATCGCTTCCCTCATTGATGCTGAACTCTGCTGCCGCTGCCAATGCCGTTATGTTGGGTGCAGGTTATTTCAATCCTCTTCAGGGCTATATGAACCTGGACGATGCCCTCAGTGTTGCTAAAAACTTAAAGACAACTGACGGTTTATTCTGGCCGACACCTGTCCTCAACATCACACAGGACATCAGTGATATCAAGGGTGCCAGTCGTATTGCTCTAAGAGACCCTAACACTGAGGGTAATCCGGTGATGGCCATTATGGATGTGGATAACATCGAAACTGTCTCCGACGAACAAATTCAAATGATGGCAGAAGAAATTTTTGGCACTATTGATCCAGAACACCCTGGTGTTGCTACGTTTACTAGCCTGGGAAACAACCTGATCTCCGGAAAAATTCAGGTACTGAGTTTCAGTTATTTCCAAAATGATTTCCCGGACACCTTCCGTACCGCAGTAGAAATTCGTAATGAAATCAGCGAACGTGGCTGGGAAAAAGTCGTTGCCTTCCAAACCCGCAACCCCATGCACCGCGCTCATGAAGAACTATGCCGTATGGCCATGGAGCGCCTTGGTGCAGATGGTGTTGTGGTTCACATGCTATTAGGTAAACTGAAAAAAGGCGATATTCCTGCACCAGTGCGCGATGCCTGTATCCGTAAAATGGTAGAACTTTACTTCCCTAAAAACTCAGTYATGGTTRCCGGTTACGGTTTTGACATGCTCTACGCAGGCCCAAGAGAAGCCGTACTTCATGCCGTTTTCCGCCAAAACATGGGGGCTACACATTTGATTGTTGGTCGCGACCATGCCGGTGTTGGTGATTATTACGGTGCCTTTGATGCCCAGACAATTTTTGACGAAAAAGTACCAGCAGGCTCACTGGAGATCGAAATTTTCCGCGCTGATCACACTGCCTATTCTAAAAAGCTGGATCGAGTCGTGATGATGAATGAGGCAGAAAACCACGTAAAAGATGACTTTGTGATTCTCTCCGGCACCAAGGTTCGAGAAATACTGGGACAAGGTATTGCACCACCACCAGAGTTCTCCCGCCCTGAAGTGGCGCAAATTCTGATGGATTATTATCAATCTAAAAATAGTTAATAAGCTCTGCTACAGGGGCGTTCTCTCAGATGACACCCCTGTATTCCAGCACAGCTAATCACAGGGAAAGACTATGGCTGATTTTGACCTGTTTAATGGTGATGCCGATGGCATTTGCGCCCTAACACAACTCAGGCTGGCCGAGCCTCGAACAGCCACATTGATTACCGGTGTTAAACGGAATATCAATCTGTTAAAGCAGGTTCAGGCTCACAGAGGAGACCGCATCACAGTACTCGATGTYTCCATGGACAAAAACTGTGATGACCTCTGTCGGCTACTTAATGCAGAGGCCGATGTATTCTATGTGGATCATCATTTTTCTGGTGAGATTCCTCAGTCATCACACTTAACGGCCATCATCAATGAAGCCCCCGATGTCTGCACCAGCCTTTTAGTCAACAACTATCTAAAAGGCGCCTATACAGCCTGGGCCGTAGTGGGGGCTTTTGGCGACAACCTAAACAAAAGTGCACAGGGACTGGCCAAACACCTGAACCTCTCAGAAATAGAATTAACCTCCCTTAAAAATCTGGGCATTTATATTAACTACAACGGTTATGGTTCTCACCTTGATGACCTACACTTTAAACCTGACGAGTTATACCGCCTGGTAAGCCACTATAAAAACCCCCTGGATTTTATCCACAACAGCCAGCAACAATTTGAAAAACTGGAAACAGGCTATCATTCAGACATGTCAGCCGCTAAAAATATTTCCCCAGAAAAAACCACCAATACAACGGCTGTTTTTATTCTTCCAGACCAACCCTGGGCCAGACGTGTCAGTGGTGTTTTTAGCAACGACCTCACCAACAACCACCCTCACCGGGCACATGCAGTTTTAACCGAAAAAGATAATGGCAATTACCTGGTCAGTATAAGAGCACCACTTAATAACAAAATGGGGGCAGCTGAACTCTGCCGTCAATTTCCAACCGGGGGTGGCCGTGAAGCTGCGGCAGGTATTAACGATTTACCTGGAGACATGCTTAACCAGTTTATTAGTGCTTTTGAAATGCGTTACACCACAACCTAGGTTTATGAAGGGGCAGGAAAACGGAGGGATTAAAAATCAACCAAACTGATCAAAAAATAATCGTTACGACCCCTTTGATTCTTTTACGACCCCTTTGATTCTTTTACGACCCCTTTGATTCTTTGATTCTTTGATTCTTTGATTCTTTGATTCTTTGATTCTTTGATTCTTTGATTCTTTGATTCTTTGATTCTTTGATTCTTTGATTCTTTGATTGAACAGCTTAAATTAATTATGCTGGTGACCCGATAAATAATTTTGAGGCCGAAGGCCTCATTAACATACTGTTAGGAAACAATAAAATAACTCGATGGAACAAGAAACAGCACGAACTCTTATAGAGTTACTTCAAGCTATGCTGTCGAAACCGGACAACACAACAATTACTGCATATATCACAATTGGAGGAATGTTCGGCGTAGCTGCAATTACCGCTTTCACTCAATGGATAGTTACCAAATCTATCATTAGGTCAGAACACGAAAGGCTCCATACTCAACTTCGTTCTGATTTTAAGTTGAATCAATTTGCAAAATGGCAAGAAGAATTCTTGGACGTAATTTCTGCATTGCTTGCACAAACTGATCCTGAAGTTTATCCAACACCAGAGCGTGAAAAAGTGGTCCCTTTAATACAAAAAGCACAACTTCTTCTAAATTTAGATATCCAAACACATAGAAACATCAATGCTTTGGTGAATGAACTGGGCCTTGCTGTAAATAAGTGGGAAACACGCGGCTTAAGTGAAATACTTGGTATCCATGGTCGTTTACTAGAAGCAGCACGTGAAGCCATTTGTTTGCCTGAGGAGTAGCTCTAACAAAAAAAGGACGCAATTATTTTTAACACATAACCAAGCGCCTCTTGCTTGTTTTACTGGTGGCCTTTTAGTTCTGCCTCTTCTGTGGGCACTAGTTGATGTTTSCCACTACCAATCAGTTTGGCTAAACCAGCTTTCTTCAGGGCCTCACACACCAATACCCAGTTATCTGGATCATGATAGCGAAGTAAAACAATAAGTAGGGTCAGGTACAAANTTTTTTTGACCTACCCATTACAGAAAAAAGGCCGGAAAAACTAATGAGAATAATTCTCAATTGTTACCGACCCCTTTAATTGTAAAAATATATCTTGTAATCTTATACCATCCAGGAAAAATGACAAAAGTTGTACCTGACCCTACTTATTCTGACCCTACTTATTCTGCAGACTACGACACTAGAATTTATATTTGCTCTAACTCCACGAGTGTTCCACAAAAATCCTTCGGATGAAGAAACAACACCGGCTTGCCATGGGCTCCCGTTTTTGGTTCGCCAGACCCAAGAACCCTAGCCCCCTGAGACACAAGMTTGTCTCGTGCCGACAGGATRTCCTCCACTTCATAACAAATATGATGCATACCRCCATCAGGATTGCGTTCTAGGAATTTAGCCACGGGAGAGCTATCACCTATCGGCAGTAACAATTCTATTTTGGTGTTGCCCAGCTCCACAAATACCACGCGAACACCGTGTTCTGATAARTCTTTAGGCTCTGAGGTTTTTGCACCCAACACRTCGCGATAGGTATTTACCGCCCGRTCCAAATCCGGGACTACAATGGCCACGTGGTTTAAATTTCCAATCATTTTGTTTCTCTTGCTTAAACTGTTTCTCTTACTTAAATTATTGCTCTAATTTAGCCGACTCATTTATTCCGAAATGCTTCAATCAAWTTTTGTGCCGCAATGGTCGGAGGCATACTTCCTTCTGTCACTTCACGCTCCAAGGTTTCAACCAAGGACTTTACAGCCTTATTCTCTTTTAGTTCTGTTAACAGCGCATCGGCCGTTTCGCTCCACATCCACGCACAGGACTGTGCAGTACGCCGTGATGCTATTTCTCCGGCATTACCCAGCACTTCGCAATATTCTTCGACGGTTTGCCAAACATCACTAATTCCATCCTGCTTAAGAGCTGAGAGTGCTTGTACTCGCGCCTGCCAATGACGGCTTCGGGGATGCAAAAAATGCATGGCCATCTGGTAGTCAGCCACCGTACGACTAGCTACAGCCTGCTGATCACCATCAGACTTATTAACCAATACCAGATCAGCAAGCTCCATAATACCGCGTTTAATGCCCTGCAATTCGTCACCGCCCCCGGGCAACAATAACAGCAAGAACATATCTGTCATCTCTGCCACYGCAGTCTCAGACTGCCCAACACCYACTGTYTCYACAAAAATTACGTCAAAACCCGCAGCTTCACAAAGCAACATGGTTTCACGGGTTCTTCGTGTCACTCCACCTAGGGTTCGGCCCGCTGGTGATGGTCGGATAAATGCCTTGCTGTTACGCGACAGGGTTTCCATTCGGGTTTTATCACCAAGAATAGAACCACCACTGACAACCGATGTCGGATCTACAGCCAACACAGCAACCCGGTGCCCCTGCTCAATGACATAGTTACCAAAAGACTCAATAAATGTGGACTTCCCGACACCAGGCACACCTGAAATCCCCAGCCTTATAGAATTTCCCGTATGGGGCATGATAAGTTCTAATAACTCCGCTGCCTGCTCCCGATGCTCAGGGTGTGTTGATTCCACCAGAGTAATACCCTTGGCCAAGGCACGTCGGTCGCCAAGCTGAAGACTCTCGGCAAGTTTACGTGGTGTTATCTTCAAGCCGCTACCTCCAGGGATTTGATTGTGGCTGACCACATTTTATTCCACATTCCACCTTAAGCAAGGGGCATACCCTGTACCCACCAATCACCGGTAATGGCTGACCACCTTCACTCAAATTCAATCATTCAAACTCAATAATGGTCTGATCCACYACCAAACTGTCACCCACATCAGCAGAAAYCTTTGCGACAAYACCATCGGCCACAGCACGTAAGCTATTTTCCATTTTCATTGCCTCAACCACYGCCAGTTCTTCACCTTCTTTCACGGTATCACCCTCCTGCACGGCCAATTTRACCAAYAAACCGGGCATAGGCGAGAGCAGRTATTTAGACATRTCKGGYGCTTCCTTCACCAGCATATGCTGGCTAAGTTCAGCAGCTCTGGCAGTGACAACAAGCGCTTCTTTCTGTGCACCCCGGTGGACCATTCGCAATGATGAACCAACCACATCTATTTGAATACATACGGGCTTACCATTAATTTCTGCTTTAAACAGGGGGTTACCAAAAGCCCAGTTGGTTTCAATTTGATAGTGCATACCATCAAGTTCTACAGTCATCGTCTCATCACCACTGTCCGCAATAGACTGGTTTACAACAACTTGATATTGAGCCTCACCGTTATCCATAATCACTACCCAATCTGGAGCAGGATTATATTCATGGCCAGGTAATTGACCGGAAATCATGGCGCAACGATCCTGGTATTTTTTATTGATCGCTGCCGCAACCACAACRCAGATAGCAGGGTCATCCTGGGGCACYARATCAGAATTGAAACCCTCTGGATATTCTTCGGCAATAAAATTGGTRGTGAGATTTCCTGCCACAAAACGTGGATGCACCATCARTGCRTTCAAAAAACTAATATTGTGGTTCACACCACGAATACAATAAGCGTCTAGAGCATCGACCATTCGGTCAGTCGCTTCTTTACGATCCTTTCCATAAGTAATCAATTTYGCAATCATGGGATCATAGAACATGGAGACTTCACCACCTTCATAAACACCCGTATCYACACGAACACCCTCACCTTCTGGTGGAATATAACGAGTTAATCGACCARTGGATGGCATGAAGTTYCTGAACGGGTCYTCSGCATAAACCCGKGTTTCCATGGCCCAACCTGTCAGCTTGACATCYGMCTGCYTCAGCGGSAGYTCTTCMCCCGCRGCAACACGAATCATCAGTTCAACCAAATCCTGTCCAGTAACAAATTCGGTCACAGGGTGCTCTACCTGCAACCGGGTATTCATTTCCAAAAAGAAGAAATTCATATCTGCATCAGCAATAAACTCTACGGTTCCTGCCGACTTATAGTCCACGGCCTTCGCCAATAATATTGACTGTTCACCCATTTTTTGACGGATTTCTTCTGTCAAAAATGGTGAAGGTGCTTCTTCGATCACTTTTTGGTGACGACGCTGAATTGAACATTCTCGCTCACCCAAATAAATCACGTTGCCATGACTGTCTGCCATYAYYTGTATTTCAATATGRCGCGGTTCCTGAATAAATTTTTCGATAAAAATACGATCATCGCCAAAACTGGATCGTGCTTCATTAGATGCACGCTCGAAACCATCCAGGCACTCCTCTTCGTTCCAGGCTACACGCATGCCTTTACCACCACCGCCAGCAGAAGCTTTAAGCATGACAGGAAAACCAATATCTCTGGAAATTTGCACAGCTTCATCAGCATCACGCACTACATCGGTATAACCGGGAATAGTGTTAACCCCTGCCTTTTCAGCAATCAATTTGGAGGTGATTTTGTCACCCATGGATTCGATAGCTTTTACACCTGGCCCAATAAATGCAATACCTGCGGCATCCAATGCTTCACAGAATTTTTTGTTTTCAGATAAGAAGCCATAACCAGGGTGTACCGCATCTGCACCTGTTTGCCGACATGCATCGATGATTTTATCGATAACTAAATAACTTTCAGCAGAGGCTGCGGGGCCAATATGAACCGCCTCATCTGCCATGGTCACATGTAAGGCATCTCGGTCTGCATCAGAATAAACTGCAACAGTACCAATACCCATAGCCTTTGCTGTACGAAAGACGCGACAGGCGATTTCACCCCGGTTAGCCACAAGAATTTTTTTAAACATAATTTTATCTTCTTCTAGAAATTCTGTTTTTCAATGATGCTAAAGCTCTCTCACAAAAGCTTACGACAAGGGCTTTTTATAAAGGAATATTGCCGTGTTTACGCCACGGATTTTCTATATCTTTGTCACGTAACATAGCCAGCGAACGTGCAACCCGCTTACGGGTGTCATGGGGCATGATGACATCATCGATAAAACCTCGTTTTCCCGCAATAAAGGGGTTGGCAAATTTTTCACGATATTCTGCTTCGCGCGCCAGGATTTTTTCTGAATCACCCATGTCTCTGCGGAAAATAATTTCCACTGCACCTTTTGGACCCATCACCGCAATTTCTGCCGTAGGCCAAGCAAAATTTACATCGCCACGCAGATGCTTAGATGACATAACATCGTATGCGCCACCGTAGGCCTTGCGGGTAATGACGGTTACTTTGGGTACGGTGCATTCGGCATAGGCATACAACAATTTGGCACCATGTTTGATAATGCCGCCGTACTCCTGGCTGGTACCTGGCATAAAGCCCGGCACATCTACGAAGGTTAGAATTGGGATATTGAAGGCATCACAGAAGCGGATGAAACGTGCTCCTTTCTTGGAGGAATCGATATCGAGGCAACCAGCCAACACCATGGGTTGGTTRGCCACAACACCCACCGTTGAACCCTCAATRCGAATAAASCCAATCACCAAATTTCCCGCATAGTCWGGCTGCAGCTCAAARAACTCRCCTTCRTCTGCCACTTTAACGATCARYTCTTTCATATCGTAGGGCTTATTAGGATCATCAGGAATCAAGGTATCCAAAGACATTTCRGTACGATCTGCCGRRTCATCTGTGGGCCACACTGGMGGCTTTTCCCGATTATTGGCAGGAAGATAACTGATRAAAYGACGCAGTTTTGTCAATGCATCCACATCAGATTCAAACGCCAAATCAGAAACCCCTGACTTACTGGTGTGGGTTATTGCACCACCCAATTCCTCAGCAGTCACTTCCTCATGTGTCACCGTTTTCACCACATCAGGGCCGGTGACAAACATATAGGAGCTGTCTTTCACCATAAAAATAAAGTCAGTAATCGCCGGAGAATAAACTGCACCACCCGCACAAGGCCCCATAATCATGGAAATTTGTGGAATCACACCAGATGCCATGACATTTTTCTGAAATACATCGGCATAGCCACCCAGGGAAGCAACGCCTTCCTGAATGCGAGCACCACCGGAATCGTTCAAACCAATAATGGGGGCACCCACGTTCATGGCTTGCTCCATGACCTTACATATTTTTTCTGCGTGGGTTTCTGATAAAGAGCCACCAAAAACTGTAAAGTCCTGGCTAAACACAAAGACTAATCGACCATTGATCGTGCCATAACCCGTCACCACGCCATCGCCAGGAATATGGTCCTGCTCCATACCAAAATCTGTACAGCGATGCTCAACAAAGGTGTCCCACTCTTCAAATGTATCAGAGTCGAGCAGCAACTCAATTCTCTCCCTGGCCGTCAACTTACCCTTAGCGTGCTGGGTATCAATACGTTTTTGGCCACCACCAAGGAGTGCTTTATTACGTTTCTCTTCCAGCTGCTCTATAATTTTGTACATTGTATTCTCCTGTACTCACCACCAATGGTCCGGCAAGTTCTTATTTTCTATGTTGTAGCTATTAGAGAAACTCTGAGTTAATCAGAGATTCCTTAACCTTTACGTAACAACTCAAGGACTTCAGCCGCAGCCACTGGAATATTGGTGCCTGGRCCATATAYRGCRGCTACACCAGCATCATAAAGARCCTGRTAGTCCTGAGGAGGGATCACMCCACCACAGACYACTTTGATGTCAGTRGCKCCTTCTTTGTGCAGGGCATCAATCAACTGTGGAACCAATGTTTTATGACCTGCTGCCTGGGATGAAACACCCACGATATGAACATCATTCTCTACCGCCATTCGAGCCGTTTCTTCCGGTGTTTGAAACATAGGGCTTATATCTACATCAAAACCGATGTCAGCGAATGCAGTGGCAATCACTTTGGCACCCCGATCATGTCCATCCTGACCCATTTTTGCCACTAACATCCGCGGCCGCCGACCAGACTCTTCGGCAAAAGCTTTGACATCGGCCTGAATAGCCGCAAAATCTGCATCACCTTCGTACGCCGAACCATACACACCRCTAATAGTGCGAGTTTCAGCCTGATGCCKGCCCCACTCTTTCTCYAGTGCAGATGAAATYTCACCCACTGTAGCTCGAGCACGGGCAGCATCAACGGCAAGTGCTAATARRTTACCCTGYCCTGAAGCCGCCGCTTCTGARAGTATATCGAGCGTCTTTTGACAAACYYCATCATCACGTTCTGCACGAATTTTTTTCAATARMGCCACCTGCGATTCACGAACAGCCGTATTATCRATATCGAGAATATCTACCTCMGGYTCTTTTTCCAACTGATACTTGTTCACRCCAACAAYTACTTCTTCRCCRCGATCAATACGTGCCTGCCACAACGCYGCTGCTTGCTCAATGCGAAGTTTTGGCATTCCGGACTCTACYGCYTTGGTCATTCCRCCCAWCTCTTCCACTTCATCAATTAAGGTGCGTGCGTCCTGCACTAATTGATCGGTRAGTGCTTCTACGTAATAAGAGCCCGCCAAAGGATCCACCACCTTRGTGATGCCCGTTTCTTCCTGAATAACTAATTGAGTATTTCGAGCAATTCGAGCAGAGAATTCTGTAGGYAAAGCCAAGGCTTCATCCAATGCATTGGTATGTAATGATTGAGTGCCGCCAAGTACCGCAGACATGGCCTCAATCGTTGTCCGTATCACATTGTTGTAGGGGTCTTTACTGGTAAGGCTGACACCAGATGTCTGGCAGTGGGTACGCAGCATTAAGGATTTTTCATTCTTCGGATCAAACTTCTCTTTCATTAATGTTGCCCAGAGAATACGGGCGGCACGCAACTTGGCTATTTCCATAAAGAAATTCATACCAATGGCGAAAAAGAACGATAAYCTGGGAGCAAATTTGTCCACATCCATACCGCTCTTAATGGCTGTTCTTACATACTCAATACCATCGGCAATGGTGAATGCCAACTCCTGCACATTGGTCGCCCCGGCTTCCTGCATGTGATAGCCAGAAATGGAAATGGAATTGAACTTGGGCATATGTTCAGTGGTGTAAGCAATAATATCGGCAACAATACGCATGGATGGAACGGGAGGGTAAATATAGGTATTACGAACCATGAATTCTTTAAGAATATCATTTTGCAGCGTACCYRCCAGCTGCTCTGGCCTAACGCCTTGCTCTTCGGCCGCAACAATATAACTRGCCATGACTGGTAGTACCGCACCGTTCATGGTCATGGATACAGAAACTTTGTCCAACGGAATGCCTTTAAAGAGRATTTTCATATCCTCCACWGAATCAATGGCTACCCCGGCCTTTCCAACATCACCTTGCACACGCTCATGGTCAGAGTCATAACCTCTGTGGGTGGCGAGATCAAATGCTACCGACAACCCCTGCTGACCCGCAGCCAAGTTGCGCCGATAAAAGGCGTTAGATGCCTCCGCCGTAGAAAACCCGGCATATTGCCGAACCGTCCAGGGGCGACCGGCATACATGGTAGCTTTTGGACCACGCTTAAATGGCATGAAACCGGGCAGATTATCTTGATACTTCAAACCAGCAACATCATCGGCGGTATAAAGCGGTTTGACGGCAATCCCTTCAGGTGTTTGCCATACCAAATCGTCCGGAGACTTTCCTTTGGTTTCTTTGCCCACTAAATCAACCCAATCCGAATAAGAGGGCTTGGAAATATCTGTCATTGAAAACCACCTCGAATAAATTCAGTCTCAAGCATACCCATCAAGATTAGACTGATTTTGTATTAGAACGCCTCTACAAGTATATTGGATATAGTCGAATTTCTACCGACYGACCACARAAAAACTCTCTCAGGCATTATCTATATTCACTCTATTACAACCACTATGGGCGAGTAAYAGAACTTAAACAAGGTCCAATTTAAYCTCAAATACTCACCAATTATTTCAATAAAATAACAAGATAGGCTAATATAGTGCTTATTTTAAAATCAAACTCACTAATTCATAACAACCCAGAAGAGGGTTAACTTATCGCCACGATTTCACATYACCATGTACTYACCTGYCTTCAYGGYATCCACCAACGTCACTTAGATCACAGGGTACTATTAGCTCGCGCTGGGATTAATCCTTCTTTAGTCGAACTCACCACCAACAGAGTTCATACAGATCAAGTGGCRCGGCTATTTCGTTTGGTTCAACAAGAGCTCAATGATGAATTTATGGGGTTTACTGCGCAACCCTGTAAATACGGCATTTTTMAAACGGCRTGTGAGTTGGTAARCCAATGTAAAACATTGGGTGAACTRCTRGAAAAAATGATCCACTTTTACCAGCTGATYACCGATGCCGTAGAAATGAAGTTACAGGTACARGGAAATACCGCTGAACTTAGATTCAAYCTACAGGAACCCGARCTTGATGAAGGACACTTTCTAACCGAGTACCTRATGGTAATCTGGCAYCGGTTCCCCAGTTGGTATATTGCTGAAGCTATTCGCTTGCGAGAAACACATTTTATTCACTCCGCCCCCCTCCATCGYGATGAACTCARCATTATGTTTCCTGGYAACTTATCTTTTAACCAAGCCAACAATAGCTTGTTTTTTGATRCCCAGTATCTGGACAAGCCGCTTGTTCGTACGGCWAGGGAAGTRGATRTTTTTCTTACCAAYCATCCTACRGACATTATGACCATCCCMGGTGAGGACAACAGTCTGGAGGCACAGATTGAAAGAGAGATTATGGGGATCAGTAGCCATAGGCTRCTTTTYCCCAAAGCAGRYGAMCTCGCARAAAGAATGAATATGAGTTCTTTGACGCTGTACCGGCGACTGCAATATGACGGCACCAGCTATCAAAAAATTAAAGACAATATCCGCCGAGAGGTTGCCATCAAAAAACTGGTCAAAGAAAAATTATCTGTAGATGAGGTSTCTGAAATTGTTGGMTTTGTRGAGCCRAGATCATTTACCCGTGCGTTTAAACATTGGACTGGGCTGACACCMAGAAATTACTGYAAATATCAGCTCAACAAATAAATGGCTCTGATTAGAGCTCGAACCCGCCACCCACWACAACGGTCTGSCCACTAATATAGTTAGATTCTGGTATACAAAATAAATAAACCGCACCCGCAGCTTCTTCTGGTGTACCAGGGCGCCCCAGTGGAATTAAAGTATCAACCATCTGTAATACCTGCTCACTAAYACCCACTTTTATATCCCTACCTTCAACATTAATGACTGAGTCATCACTGATGGCAGMGGTCAAACGGGTTTCAATGAAGCCAAAAGCAACCGTATTCACATTAACGTTATAACGKCCCCATTCCTTACACAGGGTTTTGGTCATACCAACAACACCCGCCTTTGCGGCGGCATAGGCCAACTGCCCGGCATTGCCATTAATACCGGAAACAGATGAAATATTTACCACCTTTCTAAATACGTCAAGACCAGTCTCTTTGTCTCTGGAATGAAGTTTTTTAATATAGGGCTGGGCAGCTTTCAATATCCGGTATGGTGCGGTCATATGAACATCGATCATGGCATACCACTGATCATCGTCTGTTTTTTGAATCACATTGTCCCATGTGTAACCCGCATTATTGATAATGATGTCCAGACCACCAAATGTATCTACTGCCGTTTTCACAAAGCGCTCACCAAAGCCTTCATCCGTTACACTACCAACACAGGCAATGGCTTTGGAACCACGTGCTAACATCTCCGTCACAACCTGATTGGCCCGATCGGCATCCAGATCATTAACCACCACACTTGCACCTTCTGAAGCAAGTTTATGTGCGACCTCCCGACCAATACCTCTGCCAGAACCACTGACGAGTGCAACCTTTCCAGACAATTTATCACTCATACTTTTATCTCTACCCTTCGCATCAAGATTGCACACTCGAGCGACTTGAAACCTGTTGATACCAAACAGCCAGGTGACCGCATTCCTTAGGAATAGTCTCTTTTACCCAACCGCTAAAATCCACAAACACATAAGCAGCAATATCTGCCATGGTAAACGTATCACCCACCATAAAATGACGACCATCAAGATGTTCATCCAGCACACGATAAAATGTTTGAATCCTTTTACGTCCCCTTTCAACCAACTCGTCAATCTGTTCATAGGCAACAGGGCCAGGTAGCGCACGGCCAGCAAAAGCCTCCGCCGAATTTCGTAGCGCCTCAGCCACCCCAGTAAAACCCTCAACAAAACACCGATGATCCCAACTCAATATTTGAGCTCGGAAAAGTGGATCCGTACCCAGTAAAGGTGTCTTTGGATAAAGTGCCTCCAAATAACTCAATATCCCGATCACCTCCGTCATGACAGTGCCATCATCCAACACCAGGGCTGGAACTGTGCCATGACGATTAATCGACAAAAAAGGCTCACGGCGATGCTCCCCTGCCATGAGATCAACAATTTCTGTTTCTATACTAATTTCCTTCTCAAGCAGAAAAATATTGAGACGTTTGGGATTTGGGGCTGGCGGAAATGTGTACAGTTTCATAGTGATGCTCCAGTTTATAAACAAAACTATAACGTTTTTTTTACCCAGAAGCAGGGTTATTGAGTGTTGCTAGAATTAGCAACTGAATCACCATTAAAAAAAGCAATGACCATATAAAATAAAAAATAGAACTAAATGGGCCAAGGACAGAAACGAGCAGAAACATCCTACTTAAAAAATTTAGTTTGCTGATACAGGCTCCGACGCCCCCATTGGGTAGAACTCAGGACACAAGTCATGACATGAAATACTTCCACCATACTCCTCACAAAGAGATTGCACTAAAGGTGCATAAGCTGCTGGTAAACCCCCGTCACGATTGAGCCAATTCCAAATATGTTGCTGCCTGATACCTCTGCCTGTTTTAACAGACAGAGCATTGGCCAGAGCTGTTTGCCCGCCAACAATTTTCACTGCTGTATTTAATGCCTCTTCCCGGGTCATACCGTACTCCCTGTTTTTATACCAAAATAATAACTAGACCTAGTTCTCATTACAACTAAAGTTGTCTTTCCAATCACAACATTTGTTGTAATATGTTGTTACATGAAGACTTTGGCAGAAAGAATTAGAGCATCGCGAGTCAAATGCGGCTTGTCACAGATGGGGTTAGCTGAGCAAACCCAGCTAACTCAGCAAATGATATCCAAGCTGGAAAGTGGCACATCGCAATCCACCTCCGCTATTTTTGCTATTGCAAAAGCATTGGATGTATCAGCCCATTGGTTATGGCTGGGAAAAGAAACATCTACRTCRTCAYCCTTRTTTTATAACGATGAAATTGTAAATAACGCATGGAAAACGCTCACTGACCAACAACGTACCGATGTTTGTGAGTACATTCTTGAAATCAGCAAAGATCAAACAATCAAAAAGTCCACAACCTAAACCATAGAACAACTAAAGTTGTCGTCAAAATAGAGACCCTGTATCATACAGAGACATTTAAAGAGCTAATATTTGAGGCAAAGGAATCGTGCAGCTAGACAMCAAGGATCGTGATCAACTTCTTCTTATTCTGCTTCAAACACGCAGACTCGCAAAAATCGCGCTATCAACCAARTCTATTACTTATTCGGAGCAACGATTAATTCTGAATGAATTAGATCAAGCCACCTCTATTCTTCGAACAACAACGCCACCAACATAACGTCTTTAGCAACAAATTCAGAGTTCAACGTACTGTAGACAATCTTACTTGGTATTCCAACATCAACAACTGMCTACACGGGGTTTACTGTTTTCTCCTGGATCAACTAGGCTAATACTATGTATAGGGTGATCACACTTAACCAGATGTGATTGATTGTCCACAAGTAGTATCAATCACAAGGGCCTAGAAAAATATCAACCAACCTTCAACAACCTGTTTGGAGGGCAATAGTGGAAAGRTTCAATCAACCCCTAGGTGGCAACGACATGCCCCGCTTTGCTGGGCCAGGAACCATGTTCCGCCTTCCTTATCAGGCTACCACAGAAGGCCTGGATATATGTTTTGTGGGTGTAGGTCTGGACATCGGCACCAGCAATCGCTCGGGGGCTCGCTTTGGTCCACGTCAAATTCGACAAGAATCTGCTCTGGTTCGCCCTTATTCCATGGCCACGGGTGCAGCACCCTTTGATAGCTTCCAAATTGCTGATATCGGCGATRTTGCACTCAAYACCTACARYCTTTCAACTTCCATAAAAATTATAGAAAACTATTTTGACAATATTCTTAWTTTTTCCGTAAAACCTTTTACCCTTGGTGGAGACCACAGYATTACCTTGCCCATTCTTCGAGCCCTTGCTCGTCAATATGGCYCCATAGGTCTGATTCATATCGATGCTCACACGGATACCAATGACAGGATGTTTGGTGAAAAAATTGCCCAYGGCACTATCTTCCGCCGYGCCATCGAAGAAGGGCTYGTARAACCAAAAARAATGGTTCAAATCGGCGTTMGGGCTACAGGCTATAGTACAGATGATTTTGACTGGCCCCGTCAGCAAGGTGTCAACGTCATACAAGCTGAAGCCTGCTGGCATAAATCTTTGACGCCCCTAATGGCAGAAGTCCGCCAACAAATTGGGCCGGAGATTCCCACCTATATCAGTTTCGATATCGATGGGCTTGATCCGTCGGTGGCTCCTGGAACCGGAACACCCGAACCAGGAGGACTCACCAGTATTCAGGCTCTGGAAATAATCAGGGGCTGCTATGGACTCAATCTCATTGGCGGTGATTTGGTGGAAGTCTCTCCTCCCTACGACACTACCGGAAATACGGCACTGCTTGCCGCAAACCTGTTATTTGAAATGCTTTGCAGCCTACCCGGGTGTATCCGACGCTAACCAAGCCGACTTATAATAGGGGATACCATTTATAGTCCTGCTTAGTACTTCCAACTTTAGAGTACCCTGGGGCCTGTTAACACTATTTGAAATGTCTCTGTTATGGCTAAAAAAGCACCAGACACCAACAGTAGGCGCTTTAGGCGAGGCATGAGGAGAGAAGTTTGGTCATTCCAAATGAACGACGAATAACGCAGTATGGTGCTTTTTTAGCCATAACCCGAAGGGCTGAAGCTATTTTCCCCTTCCACAGTGTTGTTACTCGCTTATGTAGCTGGCTACACAGCACTCGTAACGTCTTGTGGAAGAAAAAAATAGCGTTCAGCAGTGATACTTCAAATAGTGTTAACAGGCCCTAAGTGAAACTAAATTATTCAACTCAAGGTTCGGGAAAGCCCATCATATTGATGCACGGTATGTTTGGTTCRCTGAGTAATCTGGGGCTAATAGGCCGAGCACTTCTAGATAGCTACACTGTTATTTCTGTTGATCTGCGCAATCATGGTGAATCACCCCACAGCCTGRTMATGGATTACCCCTGCATGGCCAATGATATTATCGACCTTATGGATAACTTGGGCCTTCACCAGGCCAGCCTGCTGGGCCATTCTATGGGCGGAAAAATTGCTATGCAGATAGCATTAAATCACCCCAAACAAGTTCACAAACTTATTGTTGCAGACATCGCTCCTGTAGATTACAAACCTGATCGCCATGGCGGTGTTTTAGACGGGCTAACAGTATTAACAGAAAAAAGGCCGGCATCCCGCAGAGAAGCCGACCTACTTTTGGCTTCCTATGTAGAAGAAGCTCCTGTTCGTGCATTTTTACTTAAGAATCTGTCTCGGGCAGAGGACGGTAAATTTGACCTTCGCCTGAACATGGAAGGCATTGTCGCCAACTACTACGATACCCTGACCCTGGCACCCACGGGTGAACCTTTCTCCGGACCCACCCTGTTTATTAAAGGTGAAAACTCCGCCTATATTCAGGACAAACACCGTAGCGAAGTTCTGCGTTTATTYCCCAATGCACARTTAAAAGTTATTGCCAAAACAGGCCACTGGTTACATTCGGAAAAACCGGATACGTTCAATAAAATCGTCCAGGATTTTCTCAACTAGAAAAAAGCTTCGTATTACATCACTTAACAGCTTCTAAAGCCTGAGCTACATCCGCAATAATGTCATCAATGTTTTCGATCCCCACAGAGATACGGACGAGGTCTRCACTGACTCCCGCAGCAGCYAATTCTTCATCATTTAGCTGCCKRTGTGTTGTTGATGCAGGRTGACAAGCMAGGGATTTTGCATCACCAATATTCACTARCCGCAAAATCATTTCCAACGCATCAATAAATTGCTCTCCGGCAAGTGCGCCGCCCTTGATACCAAAACTTAGGATTCCAGATGCTTTYCCACCGGTAATTCTTTGACAATTTTGGTAGTAAGGGCTGTCTGGTAAAGCCGCATAGTTAACCCATACAACCTTGTCATGGTTCTTAAGATAAGTCGCCAGCTTTTCAGCATTTTCACAATGACGTTCCATTCTCAGCCCCAGCGTTTCAAGTCCCTGAAGAATTTGAAAAGAGTTTAGGGGAGAAATAGCCGCACCCATGCTTCGAAGAGGCACAACACGACAACGTCCAATATAAGCAGCAGCTCCAAATGCTTCCGTATAGACAACCCCATGATAGGAAGGGTCTGGTTCATTCAGTACGGGGAATCTGTCTTTATTGGCAACCCAATCAAACTTCCCTGAATCAATAATAATGCCRCCGATMGAWGTGCCATGACCGCCAATATATTTGGTCAGTGAATGAATGACGATATCGGCACCCAACTCAAAGGGCCGGCATAAAAATGGGGAAGCGACGGTACTATCAACAATTAAGGGCACGCCATACTTGTGTGCAATTTCTGCAAATTTTTCTATATCAACAATGTTCCCTGCAGGGTTGCCGATGGATTCACAAAAAACCAGTCGCGTATTTTCATCAATAGCCTGCTCCAAACCCTCAAAATCATCACCAGAAACCATCCGTGTTTCAATACCCTGCTTAGGGAACGTATGGGCAAATAGATTATAGGTACCACCATAAAGCTGGCTGGTACTCACAATATTGTCCCCCACCGTACAAATACACTGAATAGCATATGTGATCGCTGCCATCCCGGATGCAACAGCTAARGCTCCAACACCACCTTCCATAGCGGTTAACCTCTCCTCAAGTACCGCTGTTGTTGGGTTCATCATTCGRGTATAAATATTTCCCGGTACTTTCAAGTCAAATAAATCTGCACCATGCTGGGTATTATCAAAGGTATATGAAGTCGTTTGATAAATRGGAACTGCTGCCGCCTTRGTTGTTGCTTCTGATTCATACCCGTGATGTAACGCCAGAGATTCAAGTTTCATATCTAAATTCACTCTCTACAAAAATATTAATTTAAGAACAGCTACTGAATATCGTTCTTTTTGTGACTTAATTCAGTATGCAAAAAATCAGGATAGTRRCAACCCCKCCGCCAGYTCMTRGGTCAATTCAGCCGCAGAAACSGCCTTACAACCTGTCGAGTTCTGACCAGACCATAGAGGAGAAAAATCGCCAGACTCCTGAGATTCCAATATTGTACGTAAGGGCATAATRCCATTTGCAGCCAACGGAAATTCCGGGAGYCCATAATGCAACGGGCCTAGCTCTTTCATGGCAAAATTAACRATGGCRCGAGCAGGGCGTCCGGTAAAAATATTCGTCAATGCCGTATGTGCCGCTCCCGGCCCCTGAAGTGCAGCACGATGTACTTTGCTTGTAAGAGTCTCATGACAAAGCAAATAAGCTGTCCCCACTTGCACGCCGGCAGCACCAAGTGCCATTGCTGCGGCAACACCATTTGCATCGGCTATGCCTCCTGCCGCAATAACTGGAATTCTCACCTCTCGAACAATTTGCGGTAGTAATGCGAATGTACCCACCTGGGAATTAAGGTCATGAGATAGAAACATTCCTCGATGCCCRCCTGCTTCTATACCTTGGGCAATCACCGCATCTGCACCATATTTTTCTAACCACAASGCYTCTTCCAGTGTTGTGGCAGAACAAATAAYTTTGGCACCAAAAGCYTTCACTCTAGCCATTAACTCATCCGATGGCAGACCAAAATGAAAGCTGACCACTGGCGGCCTGAATTCCTCCAGTATCTCCAGCGCATCTAAATTAAAAGGTACACGGCGAGTACCAACGGGAATCGAATCTGGATCAATGCCATGTTCTTTATAAAAAGGGGTTAACGCATTCTGCCATGCCATGTCGGATTTTTGACTGGGCTTAGGCTCCTCATGGCAAAAGAAATTAACGTTATAGGGACGGCGAGTCTGCTCTTTAATCCTGGTCAGTTCATCATACAAAGCATCCATACTGAGCATGGCACAAGGCAAGGATCCCAACCCTCCGGCATTAGACACCGCTACAGTCAAAGCACTATCCTGCACACCGGCCATCGGTGCCTGAATAATCGGTAACTCTGTACCCAGTATCGTTTGTATGTTCATTATTTTACCTGGTGAAATTCAATGACATTTTTATCAGGGTCTCTGACAAATAAAAACATGGCTCCGCTAGGTAGTACAATTGGCCCTTCAGTGATCGGGATATGCAGGCTATTAAGCTGTCGCTGCACAGTATCCAGATGGGTAACTTCTAATGCCATGTGGGTATACCCTGTGTGTTTTTTATCTTCAACATCCATCAGTATATTTTTTGAAGACGAAGCAGACCCATTGAGTATGAAGTTAATATTCACCCCTGAYGGATGCTCCATTATTGCAACGGGTTCAGGGCCAATGGGACCAACAATAAATTGAAAGCCAATTTTTTCATAAAAAGCTCTGGAGRCCTCAAGACTTTTCACCCTCAGGCCCACATGATTAATGCCTRYRATCTCTTTCATRCATATTCAYCCRCAATRYCYTTAACCAGACTCTGARCTAAATCCGGAAAATGCAACACCAGACAACTGYGCCAGCTTAGCATCAAAYGTCGCCAAATCATCAAGGCTAAACTCATCAARAYGAGAATGCCCACAAGCTCTCGCCATCACTTTCATTAATTCAACGGAWGAAGYAAAAAAAGTGGCCAAGCGYTGGGCTGAACYATCAATATCYAGCCGTTTTCGCAGTTCAGGGTTTTGTGTCGCAATACCCGCAGGACAGTTATTGGTATGACATATTCTTGCTGCAATACAACCAATAGAYTGCATAGCACTGTTAGCAATAGCAATGCCATCAGCGCCTAACGCCAAGGCTTTAATAAAGTCACTGGGAACCCGTAAACCCCCCGTARCAATYAGTGTTACYTTRCCGCTAACACCCTGYTTGTCGAGATARTGYCTGGCTCKYGCTAACGCRGGAATTGTAGGCACACTGATGTGRTCCCGAAACAATAATGGTGCAGCACCGGTGCCACCACCACGGCCATCAAGAATAATGTAGTCGGCGCTRGATTGAAGAGCAAACTCAATATCCCGYTCAATGTGATTGGCACTGAGCTTGAACCCTACYGGAATACCACCCGTCACTTCACGAACTCTATCCGCAAAWCGTTTGAAATCTGCAGGAGTACTGAGGTCGGTAAATGTCGAAGGAGAAATAGCCGGCTCCCCTTCAGGAATACCACGAACYTCTGAAATTCTTCCTACATTTTTTATGGCGGGCAAATGCCCACCTGTACCCGTTTTAGCTGCCTGCCCACCTTTAAAGTGAAAGGCCTGAACTTTTTTTAAGGCGTCCTCGGTATAACCAAACTTGGCACTGGCCAACTCATAGAAATACCGGCTATTGGCTTGCTGCTCTTCCGGCAACATACCGCCTTCACCCGAGCAAATACCTGTACCTGCCAATTCTGCTCCTTTAGACAAAGCTATCTTCGCCTCTTCAGAAAGAGCCCCAAAACTCATATCAGAAACAAACAGTGGGATGTCCAACGTCAGTGGTTTTTTTGCCTCTGGACCAATCACTAACCTGGTCTCTACGGGATCTTCATCCAATAAAGGCTTTCTAGCTAACTGAGCTACCATAATCTGAATGTCATCCCAGCTTGGTAGCTTACTTCTTGGTACTCCCATGGCACTCATCGGCCCATGACGTCCAACTTTTGATAAACCCTCACGCGCTAACTGATGGATAAACTCTACTGTTGGCTCTTCCGCTGTTGCCTGAACCGCAGGAATTAGACTGTCGTCATCCATCACACCTGGGCCCTCACGGCCAATATCATCATTTGAAAATTGCTTGTGTGAACCATCACAGAAAGGTGCGTTACGGGTATGTTTACAGACGCACAGGTACGCCTCTTGATCTTGTTCAGAAACCATCGCCTTGGGTGTAAATGCTGTTCCCGCATGGGAGCCATCACAAAAAGGTTGCCCCTTAGACCGACCACAAGTACAAAAATAATATTCCTGTCCTTTGGTCAAATTTACTTTGATGGGTTTGTTATCGGCTACAACAGGATTGGTCATAATAGTTCTCTATTTTTATTATTTCTAAAGTCAGGTTCTACTGATACCACAAGACTTAGCCACGTTGTAAATATAGAACCTAGTTCATCATTAAAGCAAACATCTATTGGACATCACTTACACCAATATTCTTCACAAAAAAACCCGGTGAAAATATTCACCGGGTTTTGAATAAAACAAGAATAAATATTATCTGCTATCAATCATTGCATATAAAGACAGACTGTTTTTCTACTCATAATCTGACATAGGAACACAAGCGCACACCAAATTGCGATCGCCATAAACATTATCGATTCTACCCACTGGCGACCAGTATTTGGTTTCTCGAAGTGATGCTAAAGGATACGCAGCCTGCTCTCTTGAATAACTTCTGCTCCACTCATCGGCCACAACGACATCAGCGGTATGTGGCGCATGGCACAGAGGGTTATCATCTAAGGGGTGTTCACCGCTCTCCACCGCGGCTATTTCTTCACGAATTTGCAACATGGCATCACAGAAGCGGTCCAGTTCCTCTTTAGATTCACTTTCAGTGGGCTCAATCATCAATGTCCCCGGCACTGGAAATGACATGGTCGGGGCATGGAAACCAAAATCAATCAATCGCTTGGCTACATCGTCAACCGTAACACCGGAATCGTCCTTAATACCTCGCAGATCAACAATGCATTCATGTGCTACGCGGTCGTTAGTTCCAGTATATAAAATAGGGTAAACACTCTTCAGACGTTCGGCCATATAGTTAGCATTGAGAATTGCCACTTCTGTTGCTTGCTGCAATCCTTCGGCACCCATCATTTTGATATACATCCAGGTGATAGGGAGAATACTGGCACTTCCCCAAGGGGCCGCAGACACCGCACCAACCGCTGTTTTCTGACCCAAATTATGATGACCCGGCAAGTACGGTGCTAAATGCTTACGTACGGCCACAGGTCCAACGCCTGGGCCACCGCCACCATGTGGGATACAAAATGTTTTATGTAAATTTAAGTGGGAAACATCACCACCAAATTTACCCGGCTGACACAACCCCACCATGGCATTTAGATTTGCGCCATCAATGTACACCTGACCACCATACTGATGAATAATGTCACAAACCTCAGTGATACCTTCTTCAAACACACCATGTGTGGAGGGATAAGTCACCATAATCGCCGCTAGGTTTTCGCTATGTTGCTCAGCCTTGGTTCGCAAGTCATCGAGATCCACATTGCCCTGATCGTCACAGCGAGTCACCACTACCCGCATGCCACACATTTGAGCAGAAGCAGGGTTTGTGCCATGGGCAGAGCTGGGAATCAGACAGATATTACGATGGGCGTCGCCGCAGCTTTCATGGTAAGCGCGAATGGCTAGTAACCCTGCATATTCACCCTGAGAACCAGCATTCGGCTGCAATGAGACAGAATCATAACCTGTCGTCGCACACAGCATAGCTTCTACTTCTTTGATCATCGCCATATACCCCAACGTTTGATCCCGGGGTACAAAGGGATGAATACTGGCAAACTCAGGCCATGTCACTGGCAACATCTCAGAAGTAGCATTCAACTTCATGGTGCAGGAGCCCAAAGGAATCATGGCACGATCCAGAGCAATGTCCTTATCAGCCAACATACGCAGGTAACGCAACATTTCAGTTTCAGAATGATAACGATGAAACACGGAATGACTGAGGGTGTCGCTTGTACGCAATAAGTGCTTTGGCAATCCTGTTTGTGCTGTCGCCTCCACCACAGCAACAGTCAATACACTGCTGCTATCGAACAGTTGCCATAGGATTTCTATATCCTCAGAACACGTAGTCTCGTCTAAAGAAATACCCACATGACTATCATCAATTACTCTCAAGTTAATACCCCGAGCGACAGCCTGCTGGTGAATAACCGCCGTTTGATCACCCGTGGCAATGGTCAGAGTATCGAAGAAACTACCATTTACAGGTTTAAAGCCAAGTTGCTCCAAACCAGCAGCCAAAATAGCCGTCAGGCAATGCACTCTTTCAGCAATGCGCTTCAAGCCTTTTGGACCATGATAAATCGCATACATACTGGCCATGACCGCTAACAATACCTGTGCCGTGCAGATGTTGCTGGTGGCCTTCTCGCGACGAATATGTTGCTCACGGGTTTGCAGTGCTAACCGGTAAGCAGGCTTGCCTCGACTATCCAGAGAAATACCTACCAAGCGCCCTGGTAATGACCGCTTAAAAGAATCCCGTGTAGCCATATAGGCCGCATGCGGGCCACCAAAACCTAAAGGCACCCCAAAGCGCTGGGTACAACCAATGGCCACATCAGCACCCAATTCTGCCGGGCTTTGCAGTAACATCAAACTAAGAATATCTGCGGCCATAACCACCAGTGCTTTTTGCTGATGTGCCGTGTCTATAACATCACTAAAGTCACGAATCGCGCCATCAACACCGGGATACTGTAACAACACACCAAAACAATCGTGCTCGCCAACAATCGCTGGATCACCCACAACTATCTCAAACCCCATTGGTTCTGCTCGGGTTTGTAACACTTCGATAGTTTGTGGCAAACAGTGCTGGTCTACAAAAAACACCTTACCCTTGGATTTGGACATACGCTGGCAGAGTGTCATAGCTTCAGCGGCAGCCGTTGCCTCATCAAGTAATGACGCACTGGCCAAATCCATACCCGTGAGATCAGTAATCATGGTCTGGAAATTCAGCAGGGCTTCCAAACGCCCCTGGGAAATTTCCGGTTGATAGGGGGTGTAAGCTGTATACCAGGCTGGATTTTCCAACACATTTCGTAAAATCACATTGGGCGTAATGCAGTTGTAATAACCCTGGCCAATAAAGGTTTTTAATACTTGGTTCTGACCAGCAATGGCACTCAGCTCTGCAAGTGCAGCCTGCTCTGTATAAGGTCTGCCCAAATCAAGTGACTGGGTGGAGCGAATATTGTCCGGTACCACGGCACCAATAAATGAAGCCATATCTTCATACCCCATACTTGACAGCATGGCCTGCTGATCTGCCTCAGAGGGGCCAATATGACGACGAATAAATTCATTGTTATTAGTCAATTCTGCCAGTGACTTCATTTTCTATTTATCTCTATCAATTCGTTTCGATTTTTCATTGCCTACAACAGGATTTTTTAGTGTTTTATCCTCGACCTTTTTATCCTCCGCAGTGCTTTACCCGCGATAGTAGCGCTGTGGCACAAACGGCATTTTTACTACCGTTACTGGACGCTCTTTGCCACGAACAATAGCGTTCAACTCTGTCCCCACTGTGGCATATTTTGCTGCTACATAACCCATGGCCAACGGTGCCTCCAAGCTAGGACCAAAACCACCGCTAGTCACCATACCCACCTGTACACCTTCAGCATTCACCAGTTCAGCACCTTCTCTCACTGGGGCGCGACCTTCTATATTCAAACCCACACGTTTTCGAGCAGCGCCATTGGCCTGTTCATTAAAAATGATATCAGCACCCGGAAAGCCTCCCGCCTTCTCGCCATCAACTCGACGGGATTTACTGATACTCCATAACAATGAAGCTTGTATTGGTGTCGTTTCAGTATCCAGGTCATGGCCGTACAGACATAACCCAGCTTCCAGCCTCAGCGAATCTCTAGCACCCAGGCCAATCGCTTTCACCCGGTCAAAGGATAATAGTTTACGAGCCAACAACTCGGCCGACTCCGCAGGAACAGAAATTTCATAGCCATCCTCACCGGTATAACCCGAGCGAGTGATGTAACAATCTACCCCGGCAAGGGTCGCCCGGGCACCCGACATAAATACCAATTCACGAGCCTCAGGAGCCAATTGGGCCATCACCTCCACAGCSGCAGGMCCTTGAAGTGCCAACAACCCCCKRCCATCMAGATATTCAATATCAAAATCAGGTAAATGCTTTCTTAAATGCTCAAKRTCCTGTTCTTTACARGCCGCATTGACTAYCAGAAAAAAACAATTYTCAGCCCAGCGAACAATCATTAAATCATCCAGAATYCCRCCTTGGTCATTGGTAAACAATGCATAGGTCTGCTTGTTAATACCCAATGATTCCAACTCCACCGGCACCAAAGCCTCAAGTGCTTTTGCGACACCTTCTCCAGTGATGATCACTTGCCCCATATGAGAGACATCGAACAAACCTGCATGCTCGCGAGTATGCAAGTGTTCTGTCTTGATACCCATGGGATACTGTACCGGCATGTCATAACCGGCAAACGGCACCATTTTGGCCTCTAATTCCAAATGTAAATCCTTGAGAGGCGTGGCTTTTAGGTCAGTGCTATCTTTTAGGGCAGCACTACCTTTTTGATCAATAGTTTTTTCTGTGGTCATAGCTAATTTCTAGATGATAAGGCGTTAAAATAATACATATTAGCGATCATATTTGAATTGGTAAAATTAATAGTTAAAATCATGTCATTAATAATATTAATAGTAAAAATTCCCTGCTTCAGCAATAACACATACCAAAAAACAGGCCAGTGATAACACCATGAAAAACAATATTATTCTTATAGGTATGCCTGGAGCGGGAAAAAGCACCAATGGCCTGTTATTAGCAAAAGCACTGGGCAAAGACTTTCTGGATACCGATGTCTTTATTCAGGTACGCGAAGGACAAACTCTTCAACAGATTATGGACCATACCGATTACCTACAGTTACGGCATATTGAAGAGTCCGTTCTTCTGGATATTGATGTAGAAAATTCTGTCATTGCCACAGGTGGTAGTGCCATCTACAGCACCTCGGGTATGGAGCACTTGAAAAAAAATGGGGTCATTGTCTATTTGGACACRCCACTGAAAACACTTAAAAATCGTATCCACGATAACGAAACCCGTGGTATYGCTAAACATCCYGAACAAAGYTTTGAAGCTCTATTCAGTGAACGCACTAAACTATATGAGCAATACGCCGACACCACCATTCACTGTGACCAGCAATCAACCGAAGAGGTGGTAAACAGTATYMTTAAGACTCTGAWCCACCTGGCTMAATYATYCAGRTAAATGACAGAGNNAAAAAAACCGGGNWAAMCCCGGTCAATCCCNTCCCTCTCAGCACGGAGTTTTATACTGCTTTTACTTTTTTATCCGCACCTAAATTCATACTGACCAATTAACCACGCCTGACATTAACTACCGTGTTYATCAGCCACATTTGGACTCACCGCAGTTTAAACAAGTCATGCAGCCATCCATCAAAATAGAAGCCTTGGTCATACACTTATGGCACAGTTGGGCTGTTTCTGGAAAAGAGCTTGCCTCGTTTGCATTGAYRCTTGCCGTTACGGGCTTGTTTGCAGCCTCATATTCAGCACGYTTTTCATCCAAAATTGCCTGTTGGTGCTCACYWATTTCAGGTTTTTGTATCATGCCAATTTTGGTCARGTGATCTTCAATTGCTTCRCCAATTTCGGCAACCAGYGAAGGCATAAATCTTCCGCCACGCTTGWAATAGCCGCCCTGAGGRTCAAATACTGCTTTCAGCTCTTCAGCCAGGAAGGTGCAATCACCCCCCTTRCGGAATACTGCTGAAATAACCCGGGTTAATGCCACCACCCATTGGAACTGGTCCATATTCTTTGAGTTAATAAAAATCTCAAAGGGACGACGCTGCTCGTGATTAGTACCCTGATTCAACACAATGTCATTGATGGTGATATACAGTGCATGTTCAGACAGCGGTGTTTTTACCTTATAAGTRGARCCATGCAGCTCTTCCGGRCGACTAACCTTTTCATGCATTTGCTCAATGACATTCTCCTGGTCTTGCTCCGATGACTCAGGTATGGATTCATCATTGGAAGGTGATACCACCTTATAGCCCACAATTTTTTGATCTATTTTTACAGTCATGTCTATTCTTCCAATTAGAATTTTCCGTAGTAGCCTTCTTTTAARGCATCGAAAAGGTTTGCAGCGGTATGCATCTCGCCATCGTATTCCACTTCTTCGTTACCTTTTAAGTCTACGGTTGAACCATCTTCCAGAGTGAACTGATAAGTGGTGTTTTCCAGATCTTTTTCTTTCACCAGCACGCCCTGGAAGGCTTCCGGGTTAAAACGGAACGTGGTGCAACCCTTGAGGCCATTCTCATAGGCATAGAGATAGATATCTTTAAATTCATCAAAGTCACAATCCGTTGGAACATTGATAGTTTTTGAAATAGAGGAATCAATCCACTTCTGTGCTGCYGCCTGCACGTCAACGTGTTGCTTGGGCCTGATGTCATCACTGGATAAAAAATAATCCGGCAATTTTTGTTCACCCTCTTCAGCAAAAGGCATAGCCTCAGCATTAATCAACTCACGATAGGCCAACATCTCGTAAGAGAACACACTCACCTTCTCTTTGGTCTTTTTACCTTCACGGATGACATTACGTGAATAATGGTGTGCAAAACTTGGTTCAATACCATTACTTGCGTTGTTCGCCAACGACAATGAAATTGTGCCCGTAGGCGCAATAGATGAATGATGAGTAAAACGACAACCTAAATYAGCAATATCTTCTACGAGCTGAGGRTCCRCTTCTGCTAYCTTCTGCATGTATTTGCTGTAGCGAGCCAACAGTACTTTACCTTTAAGTTTCTCACCAACAACAATGCCATCTTTCACCATTTCTGGACGGAGACGTATCATGGCTTCAGTGACTTCAAACTCTTCATCCATAATAGGTGCAGGGCCTTTTTCCTTGGCCAAATCCAATCCTGCACGCCAGCCAGTTAAGGCCAGCTCACGAGAAATCTGTTCCGTTAATTCTAGAGACTCAGGGCTGCCATAGGGTATGGTTAACATGGTCATGGTAGAGCCCAGACCCAGAAAGCCCATACCGTGGCGGCGCTTGTTCAAAATTGCGTCTCGCTGCTCCTCTAAAGGAAGGCCATTAATTTCAACTACGTTGTCCAGCATCCGAGTAAATACAGACACAACTTCACGGTAGCTACCCCAATCAAATCGAGCATTGTCGGTGAATGGATCCAAAACAAATTTAGTCAGATTAATTGAGCCTAATAAACAACTACCATAAGGCGGTAAAGGTTGTTCGCCACAAGGATTGGTCGCACGAATATTTTCGCAGAACCAGTTGTTATTTTGCTGGTTTACCTTATCAATCAGAATAAATCCTGGCTCGGCATAATCGTAGGTGGACGTCATAATCACATTCCACAACTGACGCGCTTTTACTGTGCGATAAACACGGCAGGCAACAAGCCCCTCATCATTTGTGATGTAGCCTTTGATAGTAGGGAATTCACGCCACACCAACGTGTCATCAGTAGGATCCACCGTCCCCTGATCTAATTCTTTATGAGAAACAGGGAAGCTCAGTGACCAATCACCATCACTTTTAACAGCCTCCATAAATTCTTCGGTAACCAGCAATGACAAGTTAAATTGACGCAGCCTACCGTCTTCACGCTTGGCACGAATAAAMTCAACCACRTCAGGGTGACTAATATCAAAGGTTGCCATTTGCGCACCGCGACGACCACCTGCAGACGAAACGGTAAAACACATCTTGTCGAAGATATCCATAAAGGACAGTGGGCCAGAAGTGTAGGCGCCAGCACCGGAAACATAAGCACCTTTAGGACGCAGGGTAGAAAACTCGTAACCAATACCACAACCTGCTTTAAGCGTTAGGCCCGCTTCCAGGTTTTTCTCAAGAATGCCCCGCATGGAATCTTCAACGATACCGGAKACRGTRCAGTTAATGGTTGAGGTCGCAGGTTTGTGCTCCAACGCACCGGCATTGGAAATAATTCGACCGGCWGGAATWGCACCGTTGCGCAGYGCCCATAAAAAACGTTCGTACCAAACATCTTGYTTGCCCTTTTGYTCTACATCWGMAAGTGCACGAGCGACACGACGRTAGGTTGCATCAATGGTTTCATCCACCGGATTACCATTCTTATCTTTTAATCGGTATTTTTTATCCCAGATATCTGCAGAGGCATCCTGTAATTTTATTTCTATGGCAGCAAGCTCATCGGTAGTCTTTAAGGCTTCAATCGACATAATGGTACTGTTCCCCCGGTTTCTGTCCTTGATTTAYACTCTTGTTTTATACTCTGGCTGGAGCCGTKCTRAGCAACCAAAACCCGAGGTCKTCTATACTTTYCYGCCTCGYTTCCTTACTTTCAGRTAACGTTTTTAGGCAACTTGTTTTTATCTTTTTACGRTCTTTTTGACTATCAGSAAATACTGTAAAACGAACCTCAGTATACAAGATATAGTGTTTGTTTCCAGATAAAACACTACAGGTTGTATTTAGTGGTATTTCAAGATTGACGACAAAAATCTGCCAGTAGTCACTTCGCCGCCAACCCACAACAGACAACAGCTTACAAACTATCGCATACCCACAACCTCAATAATGCCATCAAACTGTTGCTCCACTCTATGACCAAACAACCCCTATTTGGTCAGAAAAAGGTCCTTTCTTGGAAAAATAAACAACATCAAGGATAATGCTGCCCCTTGTCATTCCAAGAAGAGCCTCCATGTATACATGGGTTACAAAATAGAGCTCCAAATACCAAGATTCTAAATACCACCCCATAAAAACATATATCCAATTATTCGTCTCAAAATATACTGACCCAAAGGATTCCCCCATGATAATTTCTGAAAATGCTGTAGTGCTTTTTCACTACACACTCACAGATGAGGACGGCAACCAAATCGACTCATCCAAAGGCAGTGATCCGATGGCCTACATGCACGGTCACAAAAATATTATTCCTGGCCTTGAGAAAGAGCTGGAAGGTAAAAAAGTAGGTGACACCATGATTGTCACCATCGAAGCTGTAGATGCGTACGGAGAACACCAGGAAAAAATGGTAAAAGAGATGCCCCGCACATCGTTCCAAGCTGAAGATATTAAAGTGGGCATGCGTTTTCAGGCACAAACAGGCAACGGTTCTGTTCTCGCTACTGTCACTCAGATAACAGAGGAAACTGTCACCGTCGATGGCAATCATCCCCTGGCAGGTAAAGCGCTCACCTTTGACATCAGGGTGGATACAGTACGTGAAGCCTCCGAGGAAGAGCTTGCCCATGGTCACGTACATGGAACAGGTGGTCATCAACACTAAGTTACAAATCATACGCATATTAAAAAAGGCAGCCTGATCCGGCTGCCTTTTTTAATGCGGCTCAGGATGAATAGACAACACTTCCCCATAAGTCATATTCATCAGCGTRYTCAATCGTCACTTGCAACATATCGCCAGGCTGAATACCTAATTTTTCAATACTTTCCATATCATTAATAAATACATTGCCATCAATTTCCGGMGCRTCTGCAGCAGARCGKCCRAYRGCACCTTCTTCGTCYACCTCATCAATCAGMACTTCCARKGTCTGCCCTACCTTACGCTGTAACCTCCGAGTACTAATAGCCTGCTGAGCTTCCATAAAGCGCTCCCAACGCTGCTGCTGAATATCTTCGGGAACATGGTCAGGTAGCTCATTGGCAGTAGCCCCCTCAACCGGAGAGTATTTAAAACAACCCACCCGATCCAATTCGGCTTCTTCCAACCAATCCAAAAGCATTTGAAARTCTTCTTCTGTTTCACCGGGAAANCCGACAATAAACGTACTGCGAATAGTGAGATCAGGACATATAGCTCGCCAGGCTTTAATTCGCTCCAGAACTTTCTCCTGGTTACCTGGACGCTTCATCAATTTAAGAATTTTAGGACTGGCATGCTGAAAGGGAATATCCAGATAAGGAAGAATTTTYCCCTCGGCCATTAGTGGAATTACTTTATCCACATGAGGATAAGGATAGACATAGTGCAGTCGCACCCAAACACCCAACTCACCTAATGCGACGGCCAAATCCTGCATCCGTGTTTCTCGTGCATTGCCGTCTACAAAGTCCAGTTTATATTTCACATCAACACCATAGGCGCTGGTGTCCTGAGAAATAACCAACAACTCACGCACACCAGATTCCACCAGTTTTTTGGCCTCTGCCACTACATCAGAAATTGGGCGACTTACCAAGTCACCTCGCATATTGGGAATAATGCAAAAGGTACAACGGTGGTTACAACCTTCTGAAATTTTTAAATACGCATAGTGCTGCGGTGTTAGTTTAATACCCTGCGGCGGGAGYAAATCAACATAGGGGTTATGTTCATCACTATCTTGACCCAGATCCTTTTGTGACGGCACAAACTCATGCACAGCACTTAGAACACTCTCATAATCGGCAGGACCGCTGACACTCAGCACCCCCGGATTAACAGCTTTAATTGCCTCGGCATCCACACCCTTGCCCATACAACCCGTGACGATCACTCTGCCGTTTTCTTTCATTGCTTCAGTAATGGCATCCATGGACTCTTGTTTTGCCGAGTCAATAAAACCACAGGTATTGATAACCACCACATCGGCATCACCGTATTCGGGGCTAATGTCATAACCATCTAGTTTTAATTTGGTCAGAATGCGCTCGGAATCTACCAGTGCTTTCGGGCAGCCAAGAGAAATAAAACCGACTTTCTTTTTTTCGGGTGATTGCGACATAGGATGAGATAAATTACGTATCAGTAAAGGAAAGGAGGCGCATTGTACAAAAACAATACTCACAGAGACAGGGCAGACTAATAAACTCCTGGACGGAAAAATACACAATATGAAAGAATCCTTAAGGCAGCTCTAATGAATTCATCCATAATGTCTCATCGCAATATTGTCATGGCTCTTGTCACACTCTCGTCACGTGACGACACTCATGATGAGCATGATCTATTTTGGAACAAACATGAAGATTTTATATATTTGCACCCACAACCGCTGCCGAAGCATTCTTTCTGAAGCCATCACCAACCATATGGCACAGGGAAGGATAGAGGCACGAAGTGCTGGCAGCCAACCTGCTGGCGAAGTTCACCCRCTGTCCATTCAATATTTACAGGCATCGGGCATATCAACCAATGRTTTGATCAGCCAATCCTGGRATGAACTSGAGRATTTTKCACCMGATATTGTTATTACCGTATGCGACTCAGCTGCYGGAGAATCCTGCCCCCTCTGGTTTGGCAAAGCAGTCAAAGTACATTGGGGGTTAACGGACCCATCAAAAGTGGAAGGTGACGACACAAAAAAAGCACAGGCCTTTCAACAAACAATGACTGAAATACAACAAAGAGTGACACATTTACTGTCTATAGACCTCACTAACAATTCACCTAGCGAGCTACAAAAAATGCTCCTCACTCTGGGGGCACGTTAAAAATTTTGATGGCCAGCCTTACTGTGCTGTCCARCCACCATCAATGGGAAGGCTCGCYCCKGTRATGGTTCCRGCAGCATCAGAACAAAGGAACAGGGCCAATTCACCTAAAGCAGAAGGTGGYGTCGCTTTAGGCATMGGCTGCTTCTCAACAATCACACTACGCTTGCCTTCTTCAAAGCTCACYCCATTCTGATCAGCCCTCGCCTGAAACTGTGCAGCAACCAGCTCTGTATCGACCCAACCGGGGCAGATAGCATTAACGGTAATGCCTTTTTCAGCATTTTCCAACGCCACCACTTTTGTCAGTCCAACAATCCCGTGCTTGGCAGCCACATAGGCTGCTTTATTCAGTGAGGCCACCAGGCCATGAACAGAAGCAATATTAATAATTCGGCCCCAACCACGCTGTTGCATACCCGGGATTAACAACCGTGTGGTATGAAATGCAGAACTTAAATTAATACCGATAATTGCATCCCACTTTGCCACCGGGAATTCTTCTACTGAAGCCGTAAACTGAATGCCGGCATTGTTAATCAAAACATCAATACTACCGAACTTCTCCAATGCCACTTCAACCAGCTGTTCATTACCAGCTGCTGTGGAAATATCTGCATTACTGAACAAGCATTGGATTTTGTGTTGCTGCTCAAACTTCTGACGAAGTGCTTCACCCTCAGAAGAGTCCATCAACCCATGCAAGACAATATTGGCGCCTGCTTCAGCCAACTTTGATGCCAAAGCATAACCAATACCACTGGTAGATCCGGTGACTAACGCTGTTTTACCTACCAACATTTTATTTCCTCTAAAACTGAAAGCTACAAATATAAATAAGGGTTACAAACTACAGCTGAAAATTAGAAAATACGACCTAAAACAAYCAAGCCAAATGAAAAAAGGCCCCCTAAAAAGGGAGCCTTTATCTCATACCTGATGGAGCTATTAAAACTCCATTTCAGGAACATGGTCAGGTACAACCAGTTCACCGGCAGTTTTTTCTACAATTTCTTCCACAGACACACCTGGTGCACGTTCAAYCAGATGGAACTTGCCATCATAGATTTCCAGATAAGCCAGATCAGTCAGAACCTGCTTAATGCAACCAGCGCCCGTTAGCGGCAGTGTGCACTCCGGCAGCAACTTRGAWTTACCGTATTTGTCCGCATGGGTYGTCATCACAATAATATTATCWGCGCCAGCAACCAAATCCATTGCRCCACCCATACCTTTGATGAGCTTGCCTGGAATCATCCAGGAAGCAATGCCTCCTTTGGCATCTACCTCAAAGGCACCGAGAACCGTCAAATCCACATGACCGCCACGAATCATGGCAAAGGATTCTGCTGATGAAAAAATTGATGCCCCCGTAGCAGTTGTTACTGTCTGCTTGCCGGCATTGATCAGATCAGCATCGACTTCATCTTCTGTGGGATACGGTCCCATACCCAGCAGTCCATTTTCAGACTGCAACATAACTTCTATACCTTCAGGGACATGGTTTGCTACCAATGTAGGAATACCAATACCCAAATTAACGTAATAACCATCCTGTAACTCACGGGCAACACGGATAGCCATTTGATCACGAGAAAGTGCCATTATTATCTCTCCTGTTAGCCTTCGCGGACGGTACGTATTTCAATACGTTTTTCGAAAGTACCCTGAATCAGACGATCGACGTAGATTCCGGGGGTATGAATCTGAGCTGGGTCCAATTCACCTGGCTCAACAATTTCTTCCACTTCCATCACAGTAATCTTGCCCGCCGTCGCAGCCATGGGATTAAAGTTCTGAGCTGTGTGACGGTAAATAGCATTACCGTAACGGTCTGCCTTCCAAGCCTTTACGATGGCAAAATCACCAGTAATAGACTCTTCAAGAATATATTTACGACCATTGAATTCACGTACATCCTTACCTTTAGCTATATCGGTACCACATCCGGTCGCCGTATAAAAAGCAGGAATCCCAGCACCACCAGCACGCATCTTTTCAGCCAGAGTACCCTGAGGGGTCAACTCCACTTCAAGAACACCAGATAGAAGCTGCTCTTCGAACAGCTTATTTTCACCTACGTAGGAAGACACCATTTTCTTGATCTGGCGGTCATCCAGYAGGATRCCAAGACCAAGGCCATCACAACCACAGTTGTTGGATACAATAGTCAGCTCCTTGGTGCCCATCTTCTTGATCTCTTTGATCAGGTTCTCAGGGATACCACAGATACCAAAACCGCCAGCAATAACGGTCATACCATCTTCCAGACCTGCCATCGCTTCTTCGTAGGTGCTTACCACCTTGTCGAAACCCGCCATGAACAAAACTCCTTCATTAACTTTTTTATATTACCCCGTAGACCAATAGCCTGAAGACTTAACCCCAAGACATTAACCCCGAAGACCTCTATTTAAAGGCTTGCAAAACTTYCGCAAGCATCCTATAGGATGATATATTTATCAAGCGTAAAATTTTAATRGACTGATTTATAAAATTAATAAATAGACAGAAGCCTATGGACATCACCATAAAACAACTCAAAGCCTTCGTGGCCGTGGCCCAAACCCACAATTTCGCTGAAGCTGGAGCATTACTTCATCTCTCACAACCCGCACTCAGTATTGCCGTAAAAAATATGGAAGAAACCGTGGGCGGGCGGCTACTATCAAGAACCACTCGCACCCTGTCACTGACCCCGGAAGGTGAAGATTTTCTTCCCGTGGCTCAACGTCTATTAACTGACTGGGACAACGCCCTGACCGACCTGCACAATCTGTTTGCCATGCGGCGGGGCAAATTGACCATTGCCACTATGGCCTCCTTTTCTATTAGCCAACTACCTCGAGCACTGTATCACTACCGAAAACAACACCCGGACATCAATATTGCCGTGCAGGATGTAGTAGCAGAAGAAGTGGTGGATATGGTGCGAAAAGGCCGCGTGGAAGTGGGCGTTACCTTTGACCCGGATGAATCAGAAGATCTGAATTTTGAACCTTTGTTTGAAGACCACTTTTTTGTTGTTACCCCCAAGCAGCATCCATTACTGGATATCCGTCATATCACCTGGAAGCACTTACAAGGTTTCCCCTTTATAGCACTGCAACGACCTTCAGCCATGCGCCAGATGATCGACAAAACCACAAAAAATTGCGGCATTAAACTCACCATYGAATTTGAAGCCAACCAACTGGCRTCCATTAGYTCAATGGTTGCTAACGGACTGGGCATTAGTGTGATGCCATCTCTCACTATTCAACAAATGGAGTCTCTGGGGCTGGAATGCCGACCACTAACCCGCCCCACCGTAACCCGTCGAGTAGGYATTCTTACCCGTCGRCGCTATCCWCTTTCTKCCGCAGCCAAYGCCATGGTAGAAACCYTRAAGAACCAGATAACCGCACCATAAATACCGTTCAATCGTATCCATAAAATACCGACAACTGACGCACGAAAAAAAATCTGATAGTGTGTGCGGCCTACTTTAAACAATTGAATGAAACCACATGAGCCAAGAAAAAACTGACGCCAATATGAACCCCGCTGAACTCTATCGCGAGGAACACTTTACCGACCAAAAAATTGGCACCATTCGACGCTTAACCCCAGTAACACCCGAAGGTGAAGTTGATACTAACCGTGATGTATTGTACTCAGGGTCTACTCAGATTATGACGCCCATGGGCGCCTTACCCATCAACTTTAATCTTGAGGCCAGCACCATTGGTGAAGCCGCTGAAAAATTTGGCCCTGAGGCAGAACTTGCCGTTGAACGTACAGCCAAAGAAATGGAAGAAATGCGCCGTGAGCAAGCCTCAAAAATTGTTATACCTGGCCAAGAAGGCGGTATGGGTGGAATGCCTGGCGGCGGCATCATCACCTAAGAAGCTCAGACCTCACCTGCGAACATAAAAACAAGACCCGACAGAATGGCCCCGGAAGATACTTCACCGGGGCAAGCTCCACTCCGTAATAAATAGATACCCCTATGGCACTGAAAGCAACCGTCTTTAAAGTCGAGCTTCAGGTTTCCGACATGGATCGGAGCTACTTTCAATCACACKCATTGACGGTAGCCCGACAYCCCTCTGAAACCGATGAACGCATGATGGTTAGGCTGCTGGCATTTGCCCTRAATGCTGACGAACACCTACAATTTACYAAAGGTTTATCCTCCGATAACGAACCCGATCTGTGGTTGAAGAATCTCCATGGHGGCATTGAACACTGGATTGAAGTGGGTTTGCCVGATGAACGTCGTATTCGCAAAGGCTACAACCAGACAGAGCGGATGGCTATTTATACCTACGGTGAACACGCAGCACCTATTTGGTGGAAGAACATAGAGAGCAGCCTTACCCGCTTCAACAATCTTTCCGTCTACTATTTTTCGGCAGAAGATACTGATTCCATCGCCAAGATGACCGGACGCAATATGTCATTGCAGGCCACCATACAGGATGGCGACATCTGGTTCGGTGATGAAAACAACACCATCATGATTTCACCTGAAACCTGGAAARCTACAGAYCTTTAARYGGCTGRRTCGTTATGCATCTGTGTTTTTTATTGGTTRCACKTTCARTGRCTGARCTTTYAATGGYTGAACWWKCAMYSRWKGWMYARSCACCMAAGRYCWMASSRYSRMAKMMSWYWSSNTGSCATNCARTKKCCTGMSMWTCAMTGRCYTGMYCNNCACTKWMNTNCCYCASYYNATCCWYAGNNNTCCATWKKWSYWTTNTKRKYDTKRYWRNTCWYRRCWRMYMNCAWCKRYMASATCNNNAAGATC
>NVXH01000011.1:68765-151571 GCA_002746985.1 Porticoccaceae bacterium
GNNNANACATAAATTGTCGTGCCATTAGCAAAAAATTTCTCCAACTCTTTCCAGGAAATTTTAGCCGTTTCGGCATTCAGTTCTTCACGTTGCATCTATATACCTAAAATAGTTATGTCTTATAATTTCTAGAGWRCTTTGCACGGAAGATRWTTTTACTTTCARGYAARACTCGCTAAACAACCTGTCCRGCGGCRTATCCTGAAGCCCAYGCCCATTGAAAATTAAACCCRCCCAAGTGACCAGTAACATCCAGYACTTCACCYACAAAATRCAAGCCKGGCTGTTTTTGGCTCTCCATAGTTTTAGAGGAAACATCGCGGGTATCCACACCGCCCAGCGTCACCTCTGCTGTACGRTAACCCTCMGTACCCGATGGYTTTAAATCCCAACYATTCAGTTTTTCAGCAATATTTTCCAGCAGCTSGCCCGACAGYTCGGCTAGCGGCTTTTCTGCCTGCTGYGGCCACCATAATGCCTCCARCTCCAACACCAGCTTCCGCGGTAACAAGTGRGACAAYACYGTYCGCAACATRGCCTTTGGYTGCTCTGTTTTCTGCRTCGTTAGATACTCCAGGCAATCYGTGGWGGGCAAYAAATCTACCTGTACAGACYGCCCCTCTCGCCAATAGCTTGAAATYTGCAATACMGCWGGGCCACTTAAYCCCCGGTGAGTAAACAGRATGTTTTCYAAAAAGGACTGCCTATCCGCTGTGATACGTGCCGGAATCGAGACMCCTGACAGTTTTTCTGYCARTAATTTAAAACCATCACTAAAGGTAAACGGCACCAGAGCTGGCCGAAGTGGCACCAACTGGTGACCAAACTGCTCAGCCAATCGGTAACCAAAATCAGAACCACCTAGCGTCGGCACGGAAAGTCCACCGGAGGCCACGACTAATGAGTCTGCGGTTATTTGCCCCTGGTTAGTTTGCAGCCTGTAACTACCGTTATGTTTTTCCGACACATCACATTTCGTAATGGCACATCGGGTTTTAAGCGTTACRCCTGCTTGTTCAGCCTCATKCARYAGCATMTCGAGAATATCTTTCGACGAATTATCRCAAAACAGCTGACCGAGGGTTTTCTCGTGRTAGGCAATATCGTGTTTHCGTACCAGCTCTATGAAATCCCATTGGGTGTAGCGGCTRAGTGCAGATTTACAAAAATGYGGGTTATCCGAAAGGAARTTTTCTGGYTCAACATACARGTTRGTGAAATTACAACGRCCRCCACCAGACATCAGRATTTTCTTGCCCGGCTTATTGGCACAATCGAGYACCAACACCCGRCGRCCACGCTGGCCMGCAGTRATRGCACACATCAAACCTGCGGCTCCGGCACCRATAACAACCACATCCCAAGTATTCAAATAGCCATCTCAACCTAAAATCAGAAAGTGCGCATTCTATAAGGCTAAGACTCAAGGTACTATAGCGCCCGTCTTTATTTGACCAGACTTGTTTGAGCACGCAAGCCTGACCGAACGAGTCCAACTGAACTGACCCAGCTAATTGTTGAGAATATAAACATGTTTAAAACGAACGAATACTTTGATGGCCAAGTGGCGTCAATCGGCTTCCAGACTGAAACACTTCCCGCCACTGTCGGCGTCATGGCTCCGGGAGAATATGAGTTCAGCACCAATGATAAAGAAACCATGACCGTTGTCAGTGGTGCACTGACGGTAAAGCTCCCCGGTAGTGATGAATGGAATACCTATGCACAAGGTGACAGCTTCGTAGTTCCCACGGGTGAAACCTTCCAGCTAAAAGTGGCTGTAGATACTGCGTATCTCTGCACTTATGAGTAAAGTGTATTTATGAATAAATCGCACCTACGAATATATTTGTAAATTCTCTCAAAAAAACTACCTACAAAAACTTTCGGACATACCAGCAGGCGGCTTGCACCTTAAACCCCTGCTGTTCCGCCCAGCTCAACCCATGATAAACCAACGCCTCAGCATAACCCTGCCCACGATGCGCTGTCGGCACATAGGTTCGKGTGAARTCCACAGTGCCTTTAYCCTCTAAAGCATCATCCTCCATACCCGGAAGCATTAGCCTATATTCCAGCACAGCYTGAGTATTGCCCAACTCAATATAAAACACGGCTTCATCYGGATTATGYTCAATATTCACACTRTTTTACTCCCGGCCACCAACACCARCTTTTGCTCACGCCGCAAACGTTTAATTTCTGCTTCTCGCTTTGAGGCRCTACTGCGATCATGYCCAYCCTCTACATACACKACCTTTTTCGGCTTTCTACCCTGAAAATATTTAGCRCCCAGCTTGCCACTTAAGTGTTCCTGAAAACGACGTGCTACATCGGTAGTGATGCCAGTATAGAGTGAACCATTGTCCGCCTGAATCATGTAAACAAACCAAGGTGTTTTATTCATACAACCACCAAATCCTGCTGCAAAGTTGCCCCACAATAGCGACACAGGTAGCTGGCCTCACAGTTTAATACCTTGTGATGRCGRCGACTGCCAAGTTGATGRGTTTTACAATCACAWYGATATKCAAATTGACGGTGTTGCCGGGBAGGAATDCCCACCAAATCAAAATTGGCCGTCACCCCAGCATCCACACCAAAGGCATCCATTACCDCCTTCCATTCAGAACCATGGGGCCGTACTCGACGGGAGCGATGATGAAGGCAATCCACCAAATARTGCGCCACCTCATGGGGCACCGTCACCGTCAGGTTTTCCTGATAATATTTAGCAAAAATCCATGGGTTGTAACGAATCTCCCGATATCGCTGTTTACCTTTATAGCTAAACCAACCCCAGCGYCCTTTCTTATTTTTTGTACTGGCGCCARCCCTCTCCTTCACCTTATACATCCCGGCCGTACGGCCACGGAGATCAAAAGCCACCGGGATCACTGAAAAATCGTGCCCAAACAATTTTGAGCCAAGCCGAATAAAGTGTTCGGTCTGTTCAATAACCTCACACTGCTGGGCTTCATTAATTGGAATGACATAATTCATCGCGGCTATAGTAGTAAAGAGTCACGATAAAAAATAGCGATAAAGAAACCAGGGGAAACCCAAAGCGGCTATAATTAGCCTGTGATTAGCGTCTCGACATCGCCGCCAAACTACACAAATCAGCAATACATAGGAAGTACCCCATAAAATACGACCTGCACTGCCATACCACCTGCTCCGACGGCGCACTAACCCCAATAGAGCTCGTACAGCGCGCAACTGAAATGGGCGTCAGTACACTGTCAATCACCGACCACGATACCGTCAATGCCTACCAACAGCTTGAGCCACTGGACCAGTGGCCCATTCAGATCATCCCCAGTATTGAATTTTCCAGCCACTGGCAAAAAATTAACGTGCACGTAGTTGGACTTAATGTGCAACTGGATAGCGATGCATTAAAAGAAGGGGTCGCCTTTCAGCACAAGGCAAGGCAACAGCGGGCAAAGATGATTGCACAAAAACTGCATCAATTAGGCTTTCAAGGTACATTGGCCGGGGCAGCCGCCATTGCAAACAACGACAATATAGGTCGCCCACACTTCGCCCAATATCTATTAAATATTGGGGCCGTCAGCAACATTGCTCAAGCCTTTAAAAAATATCTTGGCCCAGGGAAAGCCGGTGATATCAGACAACTTTGGGCCGAYYTACCCCAAGTGATTCAGTGGATTCGAAAGGCTGGCGGCACAGCAGTATTAGCACACCCCACAAAATATAAACTCACCCGAACCAAACTCAAATTGTTACTGGACGACTTTATTGAAGCGGGTGGCCAAGGAATGGAAGTGGTATCGGGCAAACAAACCCCAGCCGTCACCAGAGACATGCTGAACATCTGCAACGAAAAAAATCTGTTCGCATCTTGTGGCTCAGACTTCCACCGTCCAGGGCAACCATGGGCAGAATTAGGGAAATTTCCTGAATTCCCCTCTAATTGCACTCCAGTCTGGGAACATTGGTAAAAATTCTATCCACCGGTGATATACTTAATCGGTTGAGAATTGGCCAAGAATTGTGAAAAAAATACCTACCAAAGCTGACTTGCGTGTTGAACTACAACGGCAAATGAATAACTACGCCCGTCTGGGCGGTGAAATTCAACAAATCCCCACAGGGGTCAGTGGCAGAGAAAATCCACATGAAAGCCTCAAAATCCCTTTATTTAACGAACCTAAAATTAATCGTACACCCGTTCCCGAAGTAATCGCCGCGCTAGACACACGACGCTCTCAAAAAACCACCAAGAAAAAACCCGAGAAATCCGTCCCCCAGGAAAAAATYATCTATGATGATTTCGGCGAACCCCTAAGAAAAGTGTGGGTAGATAAATAACGGGCAATACTGCCACCATCACACCCCACTAAAAACACTCCCTCCTACTGCTGCCTCTCATACGGAGTAACACCCTCAGGAATTTGATACCAATCCTGTTTTTCACCCACCCAAAAATGAACGGTTGGATTAATCATTCTGGTATCCGATAAATTACTCGGTTTGAGCTTTAGCTTGTCCGGCTCATCTGGATTGAAATATAGCCCTTAATCCCGCACAAACAAGGCTTTATGGTTTTCCAGTCTAATATATAGAAACCGAAGGAATGGTGATGACAATATTGCAAGACTCTCTTTTTCAAATACTGTGCACACATACAACTAACCAGCTTTTTTCACAAAAACAGCACATTCAATAAAAAACTACGGCTGATAACAGGCCAAACAATTCTAATATTTATAGACTTACGCAATAAAATCAAAGTGTTATATGTCAAACCCCTGGCCAGCTTAATAAATTACGCTGGTGACCCGATAATAATTATTATGAGGCCGCAGGCCTCATTAACATACTGTTAAATGTCTATGAAGAATTGCGCGATAGTAATTTTTATAATCTTATTTTTGGCTACAGGCTGCCAAAGGTCAGACGAAGCCATAGAGGTCGAATCTAGTAGAATTTCAGAATTGGTAAAAGAGCAATTTAGCCGTGAATCAACAATGCATCAGGCCGAAAAATTTATGTCTGCGCAAGGTCTTGATTTCAGCTATCTCAGCCACGAAGAGTGCTTATCGGGAATCGGTTCATCTCAACTATGTACTGGCGGAAAAGTTCTTCATGGCATAAAAACATTAAATCAAGGTTCGTTGGGCGTTAAATCACATGTTCTTTTAAGGTTATATTTTCATAAGTCAGGAGATTACGCTTGGTTTCAAGTAAATACCGCTCATACATTCTTATAAACTATGTGCCAAAAACATTTAACAAGTCAATCAATGTCGCCTTCGGCTGGACAACCCTACGCTTCGCTTCAGGTTGCCCATTATTGAGGCGTTATGAGTCAATGGGCATAAAAATATGGCGGTAGAATCTCATAAAATATACCAGTCTATGATGCTGGAAATAAAAATACGGATTAGAGCCATTGATAGCTGCTTAAAGAAAAATAATGGAGCACTGTCAGCCTTGGATACAGAGTTTTGCTTTCTAAGCTCAAGAATGATTATCGAGCAAATTTGTTTCTCTTCCATTTTGTGTGATAAACAACGGTACGAAGATTTCCGAAGACTTGAAGGAGAAACGGGAACTAAAGATCACGGAAACTACGTGAAAGACTGGAAGTCTCCGACGATCTTAAAGAAGATGAGGGATATTAGTCCTCACTTTATGCCTCGCCCACTTGGCGAGCGAACAAGTACAAATAATACCCATCATTTTGATCATGGGTTTGAGACTACCCATACTGAATTGATTAACATGTGGGAAAAATGTGGTTCTTTTCTTCATGTTCCGAAGCCGTTTGGTGAAGGCTATGAATCTCATGTAGAAAAGGTTAGGTCGAAGTATTCCGCAGCAAGTAAAGTGATTGAGTCATATTCACAATATTTTAAAGACTTAATATAGAATCACGCTGCTATAGGTCTAGAGTATCAGTCAGAAGATACTGGCCTTAATTCAGTTGAAGCAGTCAACCCAATTACAGCCTGGCTAGTAAATTTCGGAGATTATAATAGTGATGCAATATCGATTACTGTCGCAATCGGCGAGTAAACTCATAACAAGTTTATCAAACATCGTTCCGGCGCTAAACGTGCGCCTTTTTATAGCGGCGTTATGAAATCCAGAGATACGTAAAAAGATGAATATTCTTTTAATGTCAGGAAGTTTTCATTCTAAAAGTAAGAGCATATCGATTTTAAATTCTTTACAAAGTTACTTCCCTAATTATGACTATGAGCTTCCCAGGTTAGATAAGTTGCCTTTCTATAATGAAGATTTGAACGCTGATAAGCCTGACTCAATTCTAAGTCTAATAGATCAAGTTAAAACTTGTAATGGAATTGTTGTTTGCTCGCCAGAATACAATCATAGTGTACCGGCTGTACTAAAAAATGCTATCGACTGGGTTTCCCGTCCTGCATTTAATTCAGCCTTGAAAGATAAGCCAATCACCATTATCACTCAGGCAAATAGCCCAGTTGGTGGTGCAAGAGCTCAGGCACATTTAAAACTGATTTTTGACTCTACTCTTTCAGTCATTTATCCGAGTCATGAAATGATGATTACCGGTGTTGATAAAGTAATTGCGAGTGACGGATCAATATCAGATGGTGTGAAAAATTGCTTAGAACGGCATTTCTCAAGTTTCGTAGAGTTTATAGTTAAACATTCATAACAAGGTTATCAACGAACGTCACTTTATGGCTGGGCAGCAAAAGCTTCGCCTTTAGTGGGCGTTAGCTAATAATCTAAAAACAAATAATCAAGATATGTTAATAAATGAAGCATAAAACAATCTGAGATTAAGGAGAAATATGATGCCTAGACTGGATGGAAAGACAGCTTTCATAACTGGAGCAACAGGAGGTATTGGTGAGGCCAGCGCTAAGAGATTTTTAGAAGAAGGTGCTAATTTGATGCTGGTTGGTCGTTCCGAGGAAAAACTGCAAGCATTAATCGAGAGACTTAATGGCGGGAAATCAGTTGCCAGTTATGTGGCTAATGCTACAGACGAGAATGCATTAGCGGCAGCCTTTCAAGCCACAACAGATTCTTTTGGTCATATTGATATTCTTTTCGCTAATGCAGGAATAGAAGGCCAAGTTAAACCAATAGAAGAACAGAGTCGGGAAATATTTGAAAATGTACTGCAAATTAATGTTATTGGTGTTTGGCTTGCAATGAAACTTTGTATCGGCTCAATGAAGAAACAACGCAGCGGTTCAATTATTGCTACTAGCTCTGTCGCCGGTTTAATTGGTACTGCGGGAATTTCTCCTTATGTTGCGAGTAAGCACGCTATTTGTGGTTTAGTAAAATCAGCAGCATTGGAATTGGGCAAGTTTAATATTAGAGTCAATGCAATCGCGCCGGGTCCGATTGACAATAGGATGATGCACTCTTTGGAAGATCAAATGAACCCTGAGGATTCTGCGTCTGTTAAAGCTTTTGTAGAAGAGAGTATTCCAATGAAGCGATACGGTACAAATGAAGAAGTTGCAAATTTGGTACTATTTCTTGCTTCGGACGAGTCTTCTTATTGTTCTGGCGTAGTTCATTCTATTGATGGTGGATATATAGCCGCATAGACATATGGCTCACTAAAATTATTATCTGTGTTATGTAAAAAAATTTCATTTATAAATTTAATCTGTCAGTTTTTTACAGTCTCGTTAGCCTAATTAGGAGCACCTCATATGAGTATCGAAAGACATGGTTTATCCATAGGTATCGAACGGTCTGGCAGTAACTTTTTTCTCTCACTAAAAGCAGTGGGGAAACTTACACATAAAGATTATGAAACTATTACACCGATGATTGACTCTGCTTTAAGTGCCGTTAAAGAGCCACAGGTGAAAGTTCTAATCGATGGAACTGAAATGGAGGGCTGGGAGCTTAGGGCGGCTTGGGATGATTTTAAACTTGGCCTGAAGCATGGAAATGAGTTTGTAAAAATAGCCATCTATGGCAATAAAAACTGGCAAGAAATTACAGCAAAGCTTGGGTCGTGGTTTATTTCTGGTGAAGTGAAATACTTTGAGAACAGAGACGATGCCTTGGCCTGGTTAAGTGAATAATATAAATCCACTCAGTTTAGAAAACTAATACACCGAGGCATATAAGGCTTTTTCAGTATTTAGTATCAGAGTAAAACCTAACCCATTCAATAAAACCTAATTTTTATAAAGAATATTAAATGACCAAAACAACCACTAACACTAACCTCGCCTTACAAGGCGGCGGATCCCACGGGGCTTTTACCTGGGGCGTACTCGACAAATTATTGGAAGATGGCCGACTGGCTTTTCCTGGGATTTCTGGCACCTCTGCTGGAGCTATTAACACGGTGCTCTATGCCGACGGCATGATGAATGGTGGTGCCGATGGCGCCCGCGAAGCGCTGCATAACTTTTGGCACAAACTGAGTTTGGCGGGGCATTGGAGCCCGATTAAACGCAACCCACTGGATATGATGCTCGGAAACTGGAGCCTGGATAGATCACCTGGTTTCCACATACACAATTTACTCACACAATTGTTTTCTCCCTATCAGTYRAMMMYMCYTAMSSWSARCYSKKTSAWGNTCGNAYGSYRGAMTCNTMRKYWRATTKTGNAGCKGNNGWAYRYMRYTKCRRTAKSASCARGCTMYWNAYTTCARYYWSKMNTSTGSAAAMWRNNCNAGKRAANGNATTTGRGCWTNNNGRGSWGAYMRYANGAKMNGGWCANNTKGSMKMYKGCWSYTTASCCNNGGTWWWYNNCAGSCCGTTGAAATTGACGGTGTACCTTATTGGGACGGTGGTTATATGGGGAACCCCTCATTGTTTCCATTTTTTGAAAGCACTGATTGCTCGGATATTGTTGTGGTTCAAATTAATCCCATTGAACGCAAGGGTATTCCGAAAACCCCACAGGCAATCTCTGACCGCATTAATGAAATTGGATTTAACAGCTCTTTGTTAAAAGACTTACGCTCCGTAGAGTTTGTTTCAAGGCTCATTAAAAAAGGGGTGCTTTCTGATACGGAGTATCGGGATAACCATATTCATATTATTGAAAATCAGGATGCACTGATTCCTCTGGGGGTTTCATCCAAGATGAATGTTGAGTGGAAGTTCTTGCAGCATTTGCGTGATATCGGCAGAGACACAGCCGAAAACTGGTTGGAGAAAAATTTTGATCAAATTGGTAAACAATCAACTGTAGACCTGACAGCTATGTTTAATGGTGTCACGCCAGCTTTGTAGTACTTATTATCTGGCAACGGACAGATTTCTAAAATATACAGCCAATCCTTCACTTCCGATATTGGCTAGTTTTTCRTTTTTTACCCACTACAATGATGACTYGTACAATGAGGTCATCATGCTATCAAATGCCATTTGTCGAAAAGCACGATTATCACGTGATGCCCGCTTTGATGGCCGGTTCTTTACTGCCGTCAAAACCACTGGCATCTTTTGCCGGTCTACTTGCCCTGCTTCACCCCCACATGAAAAAAACGTTGATTACTATGCCTCGGCCATTAAAGCCGCCAATGCAGGCTTTCGACCCTGCTTACGTTGCCGMCCCGACAGCGNCCCCCGGCTCCCCGGCATGGAAAGGAATAGATACAACCCTGGAACGAGCTATCRSATTAATTGAGCAGGGAGCATTACWACAACAAGGAGRGGAACAACAAAGTACGCTACTAAGCCTTGCCGAAAGGCTCGGTATTAGCGACCGATACCTGCGCCTGCTGTTTAATCAGCACTTGGGCGTCTCACCTAAAACCTTTGCGCTGTTTCAGCAATGTCTATTCGCCAAGCAGCTGCTCCACCAAACTGAATTGCCCATTACACAAATTGCCTTGGCCTCAGGGTTTAACAGTGTTCGCCGTTTTAATGACTGTTTCAAAACACTGATAGGCTTAACGCCCTCGCAAGTTCGAAAATCGAATAAGACCGGGCAAAAAGGCACACTACAACTACGACTTTATTATCGTCCACCCTACAACTGGTCACGTATGCAGCAGTTCCTAATGGCTCGGGTTATTGCTGGCCTCGAATGGGCCGACGACAACAGCTACGGCAGAACTTTTGAGTGGTTGGGCAGCACTGGCCACTTTACGGCACAGCATGTGGCCCAAAAAAATTGTTTCGATGTGGCAATTGAGGCCGACAACCTCAGAAGTTTAAAACCCATTGTAAATAACATCCGTCGTATCCTTGACCTTGATACCGATATCGACACCGTAGAGCAAAACTTACACGAACATTATGGGTCGCTRATCACCCTCCACAAAGGGCTGCGATTACCCGGCACCTGGAATATGTTTGAGGCMGGTATTCGGGCCATACTGGGGCAGCAAGTATCTGTTGCCGCCGCACATAATCTGGTGACCAAAATAACCCTTAACCTCGGCAAACCGATGGATGATAAATATTTATTCCCTTCACCTTCTGCCATTGCCCAAAGTRATCTCGACTTTATAAAAATGCCCGGAGCACGTAAGCAAACCCTCCGYAATCTCGCACAGCATTACATTGACAAACCAATGCCCGACAACCCGAAGGAATGGTTGTTGTTAAAAGGTATCGGACCCTGGACCGTTGATTACGCCCGCATGCGTGGGCTGAGTGAACCTGATATTTTTCTTGGAGGTGATTTAGGTGTCAAAAAAATCATGGAAAAATCGGACAATAATTTCAACCCTGCTTTGGCCGCACCCTGGCGCAGTTATTTAACCTTTCARCTATGGAATCAATACTGATGTACATCGATTATATGGACACTCCCACTGGCATCATAGAAATTCGRGCCTCGGAGCARGGCATCACCAAACTTGTTTTTACTGATAAAAAAGTTGAAACCATCAATAGCTGTGACAGACTTCAGCAATGTAAGACTCAGCTGAATGAGTACTTTGCTGGATCACGTAAGACATTCACCTTGCCACTGGATCAGAAAGGCACCASTTTTCAAAAATCCGTATGGTCTGCACTGCTGGACATCCCTTTTGGTAAAACCAGGTCATACGGCCATATTGCCAGTGCTATCAATAAYCCAAAGGCTGTTCGTGCCGTRGGTGCTGCCAATGGTAAAAACCCTATTTCCATTATTGTGCCCTGCCAYCGGGTTATTGGCAGCAATGGCACATTAACYGGATATGCCTGGGGACTGGAACGAAAAGCCTGGTTGTTAAAGCATGAAGGAATTACTTTTTAGGGAAGCCCTGAAGATAAAATTCGGCTACCCTTAAGAAATTATAAATCATCGACAGGAAACGCTAGCTACATGCAAAACTTACCCGGCAATAACCCTGAAAACAAAATACCTTTGCAGTTCCCCTCCAGCTTTTTAAAACTTGAATCCGCTGGTGGTATTTTGCTGATGGTGACAGCCGCGCTGGCCATTATTGTTGCCAACACGCCCCTGGAGCCCTATTACGCGCTACTGCTTGATACCCCTGTTGAAATACGCATTGGCGCACTGGAAATTGCGAAGCCCCTGTTACTGTGGATTAACGATGGTCTGATGGCCGTGTTCTTCTTTTTGGTCGGTCTTGAATTAAAACGGGAGCTGGTTGAAGGCGAGCTGGCGGATAAACGAAATATTATTTTGCCAGGAGCTGGCGCTATTGGTGGCATGGCCATTCCGGCACTGATTTATGTGTATTTTAATATCAATGATCCCTCAGCCATGTCGGGCTGGGCAATTCCTGCGGCAACTGATATTGCCTTTGCCCTAGGCATACTATCCTTATTGGGCAAACGTGTTCCTACCAGCATCAAGATATTCCTTACCTCTTTAGCTATTTTTGATGACATTGGCGCYATCTTAATTATTGCAATTTTTTACACCTCAAAAATATCTATAACTGCCTTGATAGTACTGGCATTTTGCATCCCGGTTTTGGCGCTATTAAATAAAAAGAATGTTGAATCTAAAAGCCTTTATATCGTCGTTGGATTGGTGATGTGGGTGGCCATGCTGAAGTCAGGCGTTCATGCCACATTGGCGGGTATTATATTAGCCATGTTTATCCCCATGAACTCGACAAAAACACCCGGTTATTCGCCATTAAAAGATTTAGAAAACGACTTGCACTCTGCCGTTGCCTTTTTTGTGYTGCCTGTTTTTGCTTTTGCCAATGCCGGAATTAATTTATCCGGTGTGGGTACTRMRYMKYTSWWMMWCAAKKYMYYTWWGRKWRTKRSCSMCRSYWWKWWKGTTKKSMWSYRRRKYRRKMTTWTWGSSTTTKKCTGGCTGGTAATTCAATTGAAATTATCAGCCATGCCCAAGGGAATGTCATGGGGCAGCCTATACGGCACCGCAACCTTATGCGGTGTTGGCTTCACCATGAGTTTATTTATTGGCTCACTGGCMTTTGAAGMAACAGCAGTGAAYCAGTTTTTTGATGAAAGACTGGGRATTATTATMGGYTCACTGGCMTCMGGYATTGTGGGCTAYCTRATMTTGMATGCTTGYTTAGGCAAACATACTTCTGATAACRAAGCAGCCTAGTRGATTACATAGCGCTATAGTCCAACCTGATCTTTTTTGGCATAACGGCCACATCTTTGCTGTCCCGCTTGTACGTATTGTTATGTGCTATCGCTCGGTGCAACTTAATTTATCCACACCCCATTGGTTACTTGGCAATCTATAGCATCAAGGRCCATATGAATAGACAAGCCAAGACCAACAAACCTTGTCTTGGGCACAAAACAAAGCGCAAAATAAAACATTATCAACCACAGCTGATGTAGTGGATGGAATCCAATACTACAGCGACCTGGGTCATATATAGGGTTAGCGACCAAATGGTCGATGTCTACGAGTATTGTTGCGATCATAACGAAATAGGCATACTTCCAGCTTTTTCGAAAGAAAATGCCCGTCAATAATGCTGGAGTCAAAAAGTGCAGGATTATATGAAGCATTTGGTCACCGCTCTATCTCATGTGCAGATTACGCCGCTGCGAATTTTAAGGGATCGGCGACAAAAAGAAATGATAACTTCTATCAAATGTTACCGACCCCTTTATTCCCGTTTTATTCAAAGTGATATAGTGCCCGAGTCTTTATATTAAACTGTTAAATATATAGGTCGATCTATGTTTAAAGCCTATGGGATTCTAGTTGCGATAGGTGGAGTTATATCGACTATTGCAACAATATTGGGAATCGGAGCTGAGTTATGGTTGTTAGAATACCGCCTACCTGCATCCATTTTCTGCATTATCGGTGGTATAGGAATGTACTATTGTGGTGTTTATCAAACTCAGAAATCAGCACTGGCAGCGAAATACAAATCTATTGGTTGGGGCATTTTCCTCACGGTTGGGGTGGTTGGAATGTATTTATTTGAAACCGGTGCCCCGAAAAACATTTAACAGGAAAGTGGTGCGGGACTCCGGCGCTGCTGCACCTCCGCCCCACACTTAGGTGCTATGTGTACGTAGAGAATATATATGAGTGACATAAAATTTTCTAAAGACGAAACTGATCGAATCGTCAGTAAGATAAAAATGTACTTCAACGATGAGCTTGATCAAGAAATCGGTGGTTTCGAGGCAGAGTTTTTGATGGGGTTTTTTGCAAAAGAAATAGGACCATACTTCTACAATCAAGGCATCTCTGATGCCCAGACTCTCTTCACGGAGAAAGCAGAAGAACTAGGTTATCTGGTCCAAGAGTTAGAAAAATCAACAATTTAATATGCCATCTTCAACAACACATAACAGGCATTAAATTTATCTAATCCCTGTTGTTTACCTCTGATCAGGCTCTGGACATAAACTTCCCAGTCACGGTATTTATTTTAATGATTTCTCCTGGCTCCAGGTATTCAGGCACTTGGACTTCTAACCCTGTGGTCAGTGTTGCCGGTTTTGCACGGCCTGCGGCCGTCGCGCCTTTAATACCCGGCGCTGTTTCTGTGATTTCCATAGCCACCGACTGGGGTAATTCAATCCCCAGTAATGCGCCATCCATCACCAAACCAATAATGCCATCAAGACCATCGGTGATATAACCCAGCTGGCTTTCAATCTCATCAGAATTCAAACCATATTGGCTATAGTCTTCCGTGTTCATGAACATGTAAGTCTCGCCATCCAGGTAGGAGTACTGTAACTGCACACGCACGCAATCGGCATCTTTAAGAAGATCATCACCTTTATAGGACTCATCCAGCTTTTGGCCAGTTTTAAGGTTGGTAAAACGTATTTTATACAGGGTTGAAGCACCCCGAGAGGAAGGGCTTTTAGCTTCTACCTGTTTGACTGCATGGGGGACGCTATTGATTTCTACCACCATCCCTTTTTTTAATTCACTGGCTTTTGGCATATCTCTCTCCTGATTACAGAAAACTTTACAAAAAGGGTGCGGCTTAAAATAGTGATTTTTTCGTGAGTACTATTCATGAATACTAGGAAGCACCACGTGGAAAACCGGAGTGTATATAACATACATAAGGGTTTGAGCACGGAGCTGACGCAGTAATCGCGGAAAAAGCGCATTTTTAGGGGTGCCTTAATGTTGGTGGCCACCGGCACCATGAGCATGTCCATGTTCAAGCTCTTCCTCTGTCGCTTTACGCACTTCAGTAACTTCAATATCGAAGGTCACAGTTTTACCTGCCAGTGGATGATTGGTATCCAGGTCCACATTGAACTTGCCTACTTTGATAACGACAGCCTGACGTGGGCCACTATCGGTCTTAATCGACACAACCATGCCCACTTTTGGTTTTATTTTTCCCATTAAGTGTTTAATGGGGACACGTTGTTGACGGCCTTCCTCTCGAACACCAAACCCTTCTTCTGGTGACAACGTTAAGCTAAATACGTCACCAACTTCTTTCCCTGTCATGGCAGCTTCTAGCGCTGGGGTTAAAGCACGACGACCATGCAAATACGTGTTGGGTTCGCCATCATGGGAGTTTTCTAATTCATCACCCGTTGCTTCATCGCGCAATCGGTAATGAAAACGTACTACGGTATTATGTTTTATTTCCATCGGGGCTTTCTCTCTATCTCTAACGGCTTGTATCCGGCTATCTGTTCTCAGCGAGCTATACGGTAATCACAACTCTCAGTGAATCCAGCTTCAATTGTGCGTTCCCTAGATACTGCGCCAACAATGCTGTRCTGGATTGTAAGTRTTCAATCTCATCCTGACGAATATTTGGGTTCACSTCTGCCARTGCRGTTAAACGCTGTAACTCCATTTGCTGATCATGGYTCATTTGTGTCATGGCCGCGGCAACCATRTCGTCTTGCTGTGTCTGCGCTACGGTATCCGTTTGAACAATCATCTTTGTTATTTCTGGCCGGGCGTGACGTACCAGGTCCACCGCAGTACGTTTTTTCACTGATTTAACYAGTCCATTCARYCGCTCAAAGGTCAGYAYTTTGGTCAAGTTRTTGCCTTTGGCATCGACCACAATACGCACCATCGGCYGGTGYAAGTAACGGTGTAGTTGCAGGTGTTTGGGTGCAGGACAATRCARGGTATAGATTGTCTCCAACAGYAGAGTKCCCGGCTTCAGCGGTGGCAAYTTGATGGTGCACAAYGCGGTGTTACCAAAGTCACCTTCCAGCACCATMTCMATGGCACCACTGACCATGGGGTGCTCCCAGGTCAGGAATTGCATATCCTCGCGGCTGAGTGCTTTGGTTCTATGATACGTGCCTGTCAGGCCGTCACTGGGCAACCCCGGAAAGCTGTGGCAAATCATATGGTCACCGGGGTGCAATATGATGCTATCTGCACTGTGGAACTCTTGCTCTACACCAAAGTGATCGAACAGACGGCCCATGTATTCCGCCAACTCTTTCATGCGAGTGGCCTCTAATACATTATCCACCACCAGCTCTGCTCTGCGAGTATTACAGGAGTTGAGTTCTAACAAGCGATCRCGCCCRTTRTGCAATTCCTTTAATGTYTCTTCTGTGGCCATGCGGGTTTGTTTAATCAAYTCCGCCAACTGGYCCTCGTCACCACCCCCTAAACATTCAAGCARTGGTGTTTCAAATTTATGATARATAGCTTGTCCAATGGGGCAGACTCGCTCAAAAACATTGAGCCCCTGATGATACCAATTGAGCAATGATTCCTGAGCTCCTGCAGCACCGCCAACATTAGAATAGTAAGGAACATGGATTTGAACATTATGGCACTGTCCGATGCGATCCAGGCGACCAATGCGCTGTTCAAGAAGGTCTGGRTTAAGTGGCAAATCAAACAATACCAAATGACGCGCAAACTGGAAGTTTCGACCTTCACTGCCAATTTCTGAACACACCAGCAACTGGGCTCGCTCATCTTCATCGGCAAAATAAGCGGCAGCACGATCCCTTGCCACCAAACCCATTCCCTCATGAAATACAGCAGAGCGGATGCCCTTTCTCAACCGCAGGTATTCTTCCAGTGCTTGGGCGGTACTGGCTCTGGCACAAATCACCAATACTTTTTCATCACGGTGTTCTGCTACCCATTCAACCAACCAGGCAACTCTGGGGTCTGTCATTGTCCACAGCTCATCACCTAACACTACGTTGGAGAGGAGCAGCTCTGGGTGCAATAGTTCTTNNNNCNTANNGNNCGYASYGSCMGCNAYWARCWGYTMTRRASYNTTCWRGAGSWTSMRSAKGMWRCKSWYGCWNCTGKMRMYCYSGAMACCSCYKCWCRGSYKYTSSGGWRTWACNNAMYMWSMCKSTRCCRKKRCSATSSMGNAWSCWRTMRRYTGYMKMYTGMATNNCCTGNNNAACAGYSTSWMYWWCWRSMTCYRKYTYTGKYTCTRWTTCTAATTCAACCACAGGATCAGCTGGCAAACCCGCCTTTGGCTCAGCCAGCACGACAGCCATTAAACCTTCAACGGCTGGTTCACCTAAATAATGTATTAGCTGTTGATTCAACGCTTTATTACTTTTCAGTTCGTTGGCAATATCGTCGCTCAACAGTTGTTGCACCAAATCGCTAACAGGGCGATAGCCGGCCTCTTCTTCCCGAAATTGCTGAATATCGAAATAACGGTCCGRGTCCAATAGGCGTAATCGTGCAAAATGYCCTTCTGCACCCAATTGCTCGGGGGTTGCTGTGAGTAGCAACAAGCCAGGAATTTTCTGAGCCAACGCTTCGATACAGGCATATTCAGGGCTTGTCTGCTCTTCACTCCAGGTTAAATGATGAGCTTCATCAACAATCATCATATCCCAGGGGGCTTCCAGTGCCTGTGCATGGCGYTGTGGATATTTAGTCAAAAATGACAGACTACATAACACTAACTGGGCTGTTTCAAAGGGGTTTTCATCCTCCAATAACAATGTTTCAACAGCTTCGTCCAAGTCAAACAGATCATCTTCTTCAAGGGGTTCTGCGAGAGCCAGACAACGGGCTTCGTCCAAAATGGTAAACCGCAAATTAAACCGACGAAGCATTTCCACCAACCACTGATGGATAAGRCTGTCAGGTACCACAATTAATGCTCTGCCAGTACGACCCGTGACTAGTTGCTGATGCAAAATTAGYCCCGCTTCAATGGTYTTACCYAAGCCCACTTCGTCGGCAAGYAGTACTCTGGGGGCATAACGATGCCCCACCTGACTGGCTATATACAGCTGATGCGGCAAGAGTTGAACCCGACCACCCAATAAACCAAAGGCATCAGATTKCTGGTAACTATGACGATTCTCTAGAGTTGCTACACGCAGTTCAAAACTGCTGTTTTTCTCTATTTGCCCTGCAAACATACGGTCTTGGGGTTTGCTGAATTGAACAAAACTGTCGAGGTCAATTTCATCGACCTCAATCCTGTCGCCGCTATCATTTTTACCAATATACAGAATACAACCATCCGTCACACAGTGTTCGGTCACTGTAAGCTGCTGACCACMCGAGGTGGTGATRCGTTCGCCCACAGGGTATTCAACTCTGCTCAGGGGAGCRCTRTCCGCAGCATAAGTCCTGAYTTCACTGGCGGCAGGGAAACTTAATGTYACCCGCCGATTTAGGTTTTCCACCACAATACCCAAGCCGAGTTCAGATTCGGTGTTACTAATCCAGCGTTGWCCGGGTGTAAATTCAGATACTGCCAAGTGAGTCCCTCTATGATGCTAAAGTCATTAAAACTAAATTTTCTAAAACCAGCCCTCAAAGCCAGTGCCTATAAATACGGATCCATACATACATGGCCTAAACAATAGAGCCGAAAATTCAAGGTGGCGTATTCTAGGGGCTTCGTACAGGATAAACTAGTGTTAACAGCCCCTGACCAACGTAAAATGACCTTGGCAATTAGCGTACAATTTATGGCCTGCTTTGTGCGAGCATGCCTCCGCACTAGACAACGCCATCCTCTCTAAAATGTAGCAGAAATAAGGAGMCCCTATGACCGATAATTGCCAAATATCYATTTGGGCCTGCCCAGTCTGTAAATCACCYCTGATTCATACCCARCAACGAGAATGGCATTGCGAAAAAAATCATAGCTTTGATGTTGCCAAGGAGGGGTATACCAACCTGTTACTCGCCCACCAAAAAAGCTCGTCAGACCCGGGTGATACCAAGGCCATGATGGCTAACCGTCGAGCATTTCTGTCGGCAGGCCACTATGAGCCTCTGGCCAACAAACTGTCTGAGGTGCTGAGCCAACACCTCAAACCCGAAGCTAATTTATTAGACAGTGGCTGCGGTGAAGGYTATTACCTGCAACAACTTCTAAAACAACGAAGTGACCTTCACCTGTTTGGTATTGATATCTCACGAGATGCGACAAAGCTTGCCAGCCGTCAACTCAAAGGGGCTGATTTTGCYGTGGCCAGTAGTTTTGAATTACCTGTTTTGCCCTCTTCAGTTGATRCTCTATTACGTGTATTTGCACCGGGTGACGCTGATGAGGCAATRCGGGTTTTAAAACCCAAAGGAGTTTTTGTGGTTGTCTCCCCCGGACCACGACATTTGTTTGCACTCAAGGCGTTAATTTATAARGARGCYCAAGAGCAYARCCCCCCTRCACAACCAAAGGGCTTTCAGTTACTGGACGAACAGCAGGTTAGCTATCAACTCACTATTAAGGGGCGCGAGGCCATAAAACAACTGTTATCCATGACACCCTTTTATTGGAAGGGTGATCGCACAGCTAAAGCCAGGCTGGACGATTTAGATACACTGACCACAGATATAGATTTTTTAGTACGAGTTTACACTCGCAATTGACACCAAAGCATCACCCCTCTTTTAAGCTCACTACTATCTACACCACCGCCTCTATATACTGGTAAAAAATTATAAATGRAACAAGGGGGCAACGGTGAGTAGAACCTACAATAGGCAGCCGCCTTTACCGTCCAAAATGCTGATAATACATTTCATCAGAACAACGCTTTTTTGTACCGTATTTATAGCACTTCCCTCTCTCGCGGATTTACCACTTAACGGCCTAAAATTAGAACATAACGACACTTTATGGCTGACTCTGGGTGGCGCACTTCGCCTACAAACTACATCGCGAAATAGCGACACCGACGACAGCTCAGAGTTTTCTATTAACAGCTACCGTTTTTATGTGTCCGGGCAGCTTCACAAGTATTTAAAGTTCAATATTAATACTGAAAAGTACGAGGGAGACTCGATGATGACTATCGATGCTCTCCTACGCTTTGAATTTGACCCGTCTGTTAACCTTTGGGTAGGTCGAACGTTGGTGCCCTCTGACCGCCCTGGCTTAAACGGCCCCTATACAGGTATGAGCTGGAACCAATATCGACAACCTCTATTCTCCGCAGACTATGATGGCCCCGCCGGACAACTTGGGCGTAGTGAGGGTGCTGTCTTATGGGGTATGAAAAATAAATTTCACTATTTATTGGGTGTATTTGAAGGATTAGAAGATGATTACGGCAATGATTCTGATCACCTGTTGTTTGCCGGACGACTGGCTTATAACTTCCTGAATGTAGAGTCCAATCCGGGTTACTACACCAGTGCCACGTATTATGGCACTCAAGGCAACATTTTTACCACAGCGGTAACGCTGCAATCCCAATCTGATGGCACAGGAAGCAAAGCTGAATCAGGCGATTTTTTTGCTTATGCCTTTGATGTCTTTTCTGAAAGAGTATTGTCCAATAGCGGCGTATTCACCTTTGAGGCTGGATACAAAGAGATCGATGTGGACTTCACTCTTGCATCACCACCCACGGCGAGCACTGATAAATGTTTTTGTCTGTTTGACGGGGATTCTCTATACGCCACAGCGGGCTATTTATTTCCCAAGGCAGTGGGGCCAGGAAAGTTTCAACCTTACGTTCGCTACATGGAAAATAACCCCAATGATGCCGGCAGCAGTGACACCACCGAGTGGGGTTTGAACTATGTGATAGCTGGCAACAAAGCCAGCATAAATCTGAATTATGCCAGCGGTGATGCCAATGCCAGTGGATATGCCGGTAATGATACGGACACAGTGACAATAGGCCTTATGCTACAGTTTTATTAACGCCCACAGACGTTCATATTTTACTGCTGGTTTYTAGTGCTGTAACCCACCGCCACCTTGTGGACGTCCTTGGCTCAGCTCTTCAGTAGTCCCTTCACGTACCTCAATAATTTCAACATCAAATGTCAACGTTTTGCCCGCTAATGGGTGGTTGTAATCAATGTCTACATTGAACTTACCGACTTTAACCACGGTAACGGGACGAAAGCCTTCTACAGTTTTTAGGGGGACCATCATGCCTGGTTCTAGCTTACCTTCAAATTTAAGGTTCTTGATAGAGACTCTTAGCTCACTGTTAGTACGGATCCTGCCATAAGCCATATCCGGCTGTAAGGTTACGCTGAATTTATCACCGACCTCTTTACCACTCATAGAATGTTCTAATGTCTCAATCATATTTTTATGGCCATACAAATAGGCTGCGGGCTCCTGCTCTATAGAGCTTTCAATGACTTCGCCATGTTCGTCGGTCATTTTGTAATGAAAAACGACCACAGTATTATTTTTAATTTTCATGACTGATTCAATCCTACTTATTCTGGTTAAGCCCTGGCCTTTTTATTAATCCGCCAATTTTATTACCGGATTAATAGTACGGAATGGGGAAAAGTTGCGAATTATGATGTGCCAGCCCTACGCTGGCAAGACCTGATAAAAACCATTGGAGACTGTCACCGTCAAAGGCATCTCAAATAACTGTGACATCCATTGATCGGTGAGCAATTCTTCCTTGTCGCCATCTGCCACAACTTTACCATCTTGAATAAATACTACCCGGTGAATTTCTGGTGGAATTTCGTGGATATGGTGGGTTGCCAATAAAATAGTTTTTTTCTGCTGAAGTAATTGCCGAATGGTATTCAGGTAATGGTAAGTCGCCTTCAGGTCAAGGCCACTGGTAGGCTCATCAAGGATYAAATGATCCGGMYTATGAATCAAAGCCCGCCCCAACAAACAACGACGCTGCTGACCTGTGGACATCTGGCGATAAAGCCGATTGGCCAAATHTTCAACACCYAAGTCCTTCAGTACTTCTCGGCCACGTTTCAACTGGGGGTCAGTGATATCYTGATGGGTAAATAGTCCAATGGAGTTGTGCAGCCCGGAAATAACCACACCCAARCCACTCACCTCCGGTACAAACCCCTGTTGTAAGTCGGCAGATATTAGCCCTATTTTTTCCCGTAGTTCCCAAAGTATTGGTCTATCCATTCCCAGAATTTTGACATAGGAGTCATCTTTAACCACCGGATAAAGTTCTCGGGATAATAATTTCAGTAAGGTACTTTTACCCGCACCGTTGGGACCGATAATGGCAGTACTTTGCCCTTGTTCTACAGAGAGAGAAAAACCATCGAAAACTTTTTTGGTCTCACGATAAACCGTCGCATTATGAATATCGAGAAGCTTGGGGTATGACATTACTTTACCTCTTCACCCATGGCCTGCTTATCGGCATGGTAGGAAGAGCGCACCAACGGCCCGGAAGCTATTTGAGTAAAGCCAATACTGCGRCCATATTCGGCATACTCAGCAAAYTCATCGGGGTGTACAAAACGRTCTACTGACAGATGGTTTTTGGAAGGCTGCAGATACTGGCCGACTGTAATCATGTCCACATCATGTTCACGGAGGTCATCCAGGGTGCGGAGTAATTCATCTTTTGTTTCACCAAGCCCCACCATTAAACCAGACTTGGTTGGAATATTAGGGTTGCGACGTTTGTATTCCTGCAACAGCTTGAGAGACCACTGATAATTAGCACCAGGACGAGCTTCACGATACAAACGAGGAATTGTTTCCATGTTGTGGTTAAACACATCGGGAGGTGTTCCAGAAAGTATATCCAACGCTGGCTCCATACGGCCACGAAAGTCTGGCACTAACACTTCAACTTGCAAATCTGGACTCAGCACCTTGGCTTCGCGAATACAATCAGCAAAATGTTGAGCACCACCATCGCGCAAGTCATCACGATCTACCGAAGTAATGACTACATAGCGTAATTGCATTTCGTGGATAGCTGCCGCCAGGCTTTTTGGCTCTCCGGCATTCAGAGGGTTAGGCTTACCATGCCCCACATCACAGAACGGACAGCGGCGGGTACAGATTTCACCCATAATCATAAAGGTGGCGGTGCCATGGCTGAAACATTCACTGAGGTTGGGGCAAGCCGCTTCTTCGCAAACTGTCGACAATTTATTCTTGCGCAAGATATCCTTAATTTCCTGAACCCTCGGCGAAGACGAAATACGAATCCGCATCCAGTCTGGCTTACGCTGGATTTCCACCGTAGGAATCACCTTCACCGGAATACGCTCCACCTTATCAGCGCTGCGCAACTTTTCGCCCTGYTTAATACGGCGTGTACGCTTGGGGGGAGCTACATTGGTTTCRATCATATGRAGGCTGCTCTAACGAGGTTCGCTAAGTTGTTCTGGTTGTACCCTGCTAATAGGAATACTGGATATTGGTATACAGAGGCTAAGAATAAGAACCGGCCTCAACACGGTGGCCATTATACCCCAGCTTTTTAGTCAAGATATTCGCCAGGTACTCAGATACTTCTTTCAGTGACACGGGAATACCCAGCAARTCCCTCATTTGWGTCATGGGGACACCCARGCCRCAGGGGTTAATGCGAGACCAAGGAGCAAGGTCCATATCCACATTAAGATTGAAGCCATGGTAACTACAGCCACGACGTACCCGTAATCCTAAGGAGCCAATTTTGGTGGCTTTGTCGATCTCGGTATCCACCTCAGAACATCCCACATAAACACCTGGGGCATCGGAACGTGGGGCCGCACTAATATCCCAGTGAGCCARTGTTTCTACCAACGACTCTTCTATCAAGGTGACAATATCTCGCACCCCCAGACCTAACCGCTTCAAGTCTAYCAACARGTAACCGGTAATTTGYCCTGGGCCATGGTAGGTAACATGYCCACCGCGATCACTCTGAACYACGGGAATRTCTCCCGGAGTGAGAATATATTCGTCTTTTCCYGCCTGCCCCTGAGTRAAAACTGGTGMGTGTTCAAGYAGCCAGATTTCATCTGGCGTGCTTTCTGTTCGTTCARAGGTAAAGGCTTTCATTGCCTCAAAGGTATCAAGATACTGGCAACAACCTGGATAGCGRACAATTAATGGTAAAKCGGGRATYTGACCCATACCAACAGCTTACAAAACCATTTTGACCAAGGRGYTAACCTTAAGGTCATCAAACAATGCCTGCAATTGATTCACACCGGTGGCYGTAATGGTAACGGTGATAGCCTGAAATGTACCATTACGACTATCCCGTACTGTAATTTTGGTTTGGTCAAAACCCGGGGCATGAGTTTCCATAACCTCTAYCACCAATGYATGTAATTCCGCGCCTGCTGTGCCAACCACCTTAATGGGGTAATCACAGGGRAACTCAATTYTGGGTGGTTCTTGTGCCTCTTCTTGAGARACCGCTCCGGAAGCCTYTTTTGACAACCCTRCTGGCAKCTYTTTAGGTAAGTCAGAATCACTCATTAACTAAACAGTCCCCGGAAGAACAAAGAAATGGCATCCCATAGCCGTGCAAAAATACCAGCCTCTTCAATGGCATGATCCGCGACCAAGGGAAKATCAAGYACTAACTCRCCTTCRTAGCTCACAGACARCCTGCCCAGCTCTTGCTTATCCATCAATGGCGCTTCGATAATATCATCTACTAATATCTTWGCGTCCAGATCRTCTTTRGCACCTCGAGGAATGGTGACGTAGAYGTCCTCAGARACAACMAGATTGACCTGATTATCAACGCCATACCAAACTTGGGYATTTTCCTGAATAACATCTCCAGCTGAATATAGTTTTCCCGTTTCGTAGTAACGGAAACCATAAGCCAATAATTTTTGTGACTCCTGAGCACGAGACTCCTCACTTCTTGTGCCCATAACCACCGAAATTAACCTCATACCCTTGCGTACAGCTGAAGCAACMAGACAGTATCCTGCCGCTTCTGTATGACCGGTTTTAAGTCCATCAACCGAACTATCACGCCAAAGTAGACGGTTGCGATTAGGCTGGTTAATCCCGTTGTATTCGAAGTACTTTTCGGAATAGATGCCGTATTGCTTTGGGTGGTCCTGAATTAATGCACGGGCAAGCAAAGACAAATCACGAGCAGTGGTTTGGTGACCTTCTGCAGGCCAACCAGTAGCATTATGATAAGTAGTACCGGACATGCCGAGCAATTCAGCTTGCTGGTTCATAACATCGGCAAAAGCGCCTTCGCTGCCGGCAAGRTAYTCAGCCAGAGCCACAGAGGCATCATTRCCAGACTGAATGATAACGCCACGCAACAGGTCAATAAGAGGAACCGAGGTCCCCTCACGCACAAACATTTTCGAGCCGCCCATTTTCCATGCAGTCACGCTAATAGGCACCTGATCCTGCTCGCTCACTTTGCCACTTTGTAGCTCAGAAGCGACGATATAGCTGGTCATCATTTTGGTCAGGCTAGCAGGTGGCAGCTGTTCATCTGAATTATGCTCAACCAAAACTTTACCAGTGTTAGCATCTAACAAAATCCAGGCACTGGCAGCTAGTTGTGGTGGCGCAGGAATTAATATTTTAGCCTGGGCAGATATCGCCAAGACTATTAGCGTTAATAGCGCCCCGGCGGAAAAAAGTTTTCTCAGCATAATAAACCGCTTCTTAAAATGGATGAACAATAGGCAAAATAAAAACTACTTTAACGAAGTACCTTGCTAACTAAAGCTATAGGTTAACAACGTACCAACTTAAAATAAGACATGAACTTATAACATTTGGCCAAATTCTAACATGCCCCTACCAGCCTTATCAGAGAAAGTTACTCGTAGACCACGAACGGTCTTAGATTCTCCGCTTGCCTGAGCAAGTTTCGAAGATCGAGTAATTTGAGGTTGTTTCTTACCGGCCCCACCAATACCTTAAACAACAGATTAGGCTCATTTAACTGGCGAACCACCACTGGATACGAAGACAATCCCTGCAATCGCTCAGAAAGGTTTATAGCGGCAACCTCAGAGCTAAAGGCACCTACTTGAAGAAAAGTTTCGCCCGACTGAAGAAGGCCATTATCTGGAAGCGGGTACGTTTTATCCGTATTAGTTTGTCTAATACCCGCTACACGCTCTCGACTTCGAGGATGATCCAACGTATTTCTTTGTACTGATTTTTTATGTGTCTGGTTTTCCTGAAAGTCTCGAGGATTTATTGCCACCACTTCAACGTTTGCTGTGCCTTTTGCTGAATAGTCCAATTTCTTTGCCGCAGCATAAGAGAGGTCGATAATACGGTCCCCATGAAACGGGCCTCGATCATTAACACGAACAATAACCGTACGACCATTATCAAGGTTGGTTACTTTTACATAGCATGGTATCGGCAAGTTTTTGTGGGCTGCCGTCATCGCATACATACTATAGATTTCACCATTGGAGGTTTTCCGGCCATGGAACTTGTTGCCATACCAGGAGGCAACACCACGCTCACGAAAACCAATACTRGAAGGRAGAACCCTGTAAGTTTTACCCAATACCGTATAGGGGCTTTTGTTTCCCGCCTTTCTAATAGGCTCAAATTTTGGAACTGCATCAGGAAGGTTGCGAACATCAATATCTTTAGGTGGGGGCCCATCACCATAGCCATACCCTCCCCCACTACTACTACTACTACTACTACTGCTGCTNNNACTGCAGCCATGAAGCAGTAATGCCAGAAATAACAAACCAGCACACTTGAGAATCAAAAGTCGGGGTTCCAGGTATAGTGGTACAGAACATTGCCCACTATGTTTATTTTTCACCCTCACCTACGCGCTCCAAAATCAGCTGACTCAGCTCATATACAGCCATCGCATAAAGTCGACTGTGGTTATAACGGGTAATCACATAAAAATTGTTTAATCCCAGCCAGTATTCGTCGCCATTACTGCCCTTGAGAAGCACCGGCATAGCTTTTATGTTACCAGGCAACGGGTTAATGGGCGTAAAGCCCATAATGGCAAGTTCATCGATGGTCTTGGCTAATTTAAGCTTATTCAGCACTGAATCATCATAATCTTCAGCTACACGAGCTCGAGAAACTACATCGCCCCCTAGCTCCCAACCATGACGAGAAAAATAGTTTGCCACACTACCTATTGCATCGGTGGTGTTATTCCAAATATCAGCAAAGCCATCACCATCAAAGTCCACGGCATAACTGCGATAACTACTGGGAATAAAYTGGCCATAACCCATCGCTCCGGCATAAGAACCCTTAAGACTTAAAGGTGCCTGATTTTGCTCTCGGGACAACAATAAAAAATGTTCCAGTTGTTTAGTAAAAAAGGCACTGCGTTTAGGGTAGTCAAATGACAGGGTAGCCAGAGCATCRATAACGCGGTAACTTCCTTTAATTCGGCCATAAAAGGTTTCTACRCCAATAATGGCCACAATCACCTCGGGGGCAACACCATATTCTTTAGAAGCTCGACGAAGTGCCGTCCTRTTTTCTTGCCAAAATTTTCCACCTTGGGCAATACGCTTCTCCTGGATAAAAATTTTGCGGTAATCTTTCCAGGGTTTAACTCTTTCAGCAGGTCGAGTCATGGCCTCAATAATTGACTGCTGCTTTGTRGCAGATTTCAGGAGCGTCTCAACGTCTGCACGATCAAAATTGTGCTCTGACACCATACGATCGGCAAATGCTTTCGCATCTGGGTGTTGTAAATAATCTGCTGATACCGACAGTGAACACAGCAAGCCTGTCACAATCAACGCAGTTGATACTATTGTCCGTAATTCCATAAAGCGCCACTTCATCATTAATTTTTTAAGGTCTATATTTCGGCTAGTTGTTCTCGAACTAACCCAAACGTTTTTTTTCAGTACTGACCGACATCAGCATACCAAACCCTAACATCAGGGTCACAATTGAGGTTCCGCCATAACTCATAAAAGGAAGTGGCACACCAACAACAGGTAGAATACCGGACACCATGCCCATATTCACAAAAATATAGACAAAGAAAGTGAGCGTAATACTCCCCGCAAGAAGACGCCCAAACATACTTTGTGCTTTGAAGCTGATCACCACACACCGTAAAATAATCAGCATGAACAAACCCATCAGCAACATCACCCCAATCAAACCAAACTCTTCTGCCAAAACAGCAATAATAAAATCCGTATGGCTTTCGGGAAGAAAGTCCAGTTGTGACTGAGTACCCTGCATCCACCCCTTACCATGGACACCACCAGAACCAATAGCAATGGTAGATTGAATAATATTCCAGCCMGCGCCAAGYTTATCKGCCTCTGGATCAAACATGGTAAGAATACGCTGTCGCTGGTAATCATGCAGGCCATAAAGCCACATCAATGGTAGCACCACGGCTGCCGCTAACGTTGCAAAGCCTAAATAACGTTTTGGCAATCCCGCCAAAAAAAGTACAAAAAAACCTGAAACAGCAATTAAAATTGCCGTYCCCAAGTCTGGCTGTAACGCCACAAGTAATGGTGGAATAACAATAAACCCTAATGCAAAAAATACATGTTTGAAACTGGGCGGCAACGTTCTCCGGGCTAAATAGCTGGCCAACATTAACGGCACGGCAATCTTAAGAACTTCCGCTGGCTGGAAGCGAAAACCTCCTATYTCGAGCCAGCGCTGGGCACCCTTTGCCCCRACACCAAAAAATAACACCCCAATTAATAAAATGACMCCCCCCACGTAAGGGATTRGAGCCCAGCGTTCCAAKAAACGAGGAGGAACTTGGGCAGTGATCAACATCACTAATAATCCAACACCATAATAGGCCAGTTGCCGGTTAACATAATGAGYACTTTGTCCACTGGCGCTATACAACACAAATAATCCCGTGCCAGCTAAAACCATCAATAGTATCAACAAAGGWAGATCCAGATGTACTTTGTGCMACTGGCTGGGGGCACCGTAGAATGCCGAGCTACCTGAACCCATTTGACGAACAAAATCACCTTGGCTCATTAGTGTTCCTTTGTGTTCGTGTTATAGACAGTTTGAAGGTCGCGCACAATCATGGTCCAACACGCTCCTGGCCCAATGCTTCGGGATAATATTCCATATAAGCATCAATCACTTTCCGTGCTATCGGTGCTGCGGTTGAACTACCATGTTCACCATTTTCTACRATCACYGATATAGCAATTTTTGGGTTTTCTACCGGAGCAAAGGCAATAAAYAAAGCATGATCCMGATTACGCTTTGCAACMRTTTYWGCGTCGTACTCTTCATCCTGYTTTATACCRATCACCTGGGCAGTTCCRGTTTTTCCAGCRATATGGTATTTAAGCCCCCGATTAATTCCCTGGGCAGTCCCGCGTCGATAGTGAACCACATCTTGCATTGCCTGGTGAATATAATCCCAGTGATCCTCTGATGCCTTTATTCTTCCTTCAGGYGGCATCACTGCATGCTGTTTTCTTACCAGTTGAGGAGGCCGTATTTCTCCTCGGCTCGCCATTCTTGCCGTAGCTACAGCTAACTGCATAGGTGTCACCAAACTAAAGCCCTGCCCAATACTGGCATTTACGGTATCACCGGGATACCAGGCCAAGCCTCTAGCACCTCTTTTCCATGCCCGAGATGGCATAATGCCGGCTCGTTCCGAAGGCATGTCCAGTCCCGTTTTCTCTCCAAACCCAAAATAGGATCCATACYGTGACAATATATCGATGGTCATTTTCACACCAAYGTCATAAAAAAAGGTATCACAGGACTGAATAATCGCGTCTTTTAAATAAATTTTGCTGCCATGCCCACCCTTTTTCCAATCACGATATTTACGTTCTTTATTTTTTAATTGATAAAAACCGGGATCGTAAATCCTGTAATCTTTATTAATAGTCCCACTGTCCAAAGCCGCCAGACCATAAAAAGGCTTAACTGTAGATCCCGGTGGATATTGCCCTTGTAGCACTCGATCAAACAATGGACGRTCKGGTGAATTAAYCAGGGCATCATAATTTTTAAAACTGATTCCGGTGACAAAYTCATTGGMATCAAAGGTTGGAGCACTCGCCATAGCCAATACACCGCCCGTGGCAATTTCTATTGCCACCACTGCTCCCCGCTCACCATTCAGGGCCTCGTAGGCCACATGCTGAAGACGATGATCTAAATAGAGATGCAGATCTTTTCCTGATACTGGATCCGTGCGCTCCAACTGCTGCATTACACGGCCACGAGCATTGGCTTCTACTGTCTGATAGCCAACTTCACCCAATAGTTCTGCTTCATACTTTTTTTCTAAGCCAGTTTTTCCTACCACTAATGTGCCGCTATATAGAACCGGATCTAATTCTTGAATTTCACGATCATTGATACGTCCCACATAGCCAAGGACATGAGCGGTTTCTTTACCAAAAAGATATTGTCGCAACAACTGTACGGTGACMGTCACACCRAGTAGGTGATATTCATTAACAGCCARAATACCTTGTTCTTGCTCAYTTAGRTCGAGACGAAGGGGTACAGGCTCATAAGGGCGACGACGACGGGCTAATTGCTTATAGAACCGCTTCTTTTCATTATCAGACACTCCAATCAATGCATCAATTTCGTTTATTAATGCATCCAAATCATCTGTTCGTTCGACGACAACTGAAAGATTAAARCTGGGCCGGTTATCTGCCAACAAGGTGCCATTACGATCATAGATAAGCCCTCGGGTAGGAGGAACCGGCTCAACAAGCACCCGATTTTTGTCTGAGAGCATGACTAGACCGTCATAACGCACAACCTGTAGATAGTAATAACGCCCCAATAAAACAATGGACATAAACCCAACCACTAAGACAGCAAACAACAATCGACTCACAAACAGTCGAAACTCGCGCTGTGGATTTTTTAAGGCGTGTTCATCACTCATGGAGAAGGATTGTAACGGCAAGCAGGGAATTTTCACCAAAGGATTACARTGGTGGTTTGAAATATTTCATTATTGGCTCATTTYAAACTGATAAAACGAGCCTGTGAGCATCTATTTCGAATAAACATACAGCCAAAAAAAAGCGGGGCTAAACCCCGCTTTTTTAGAAAAGAATGAGCATTACTTAACTCATTCTTCAGTAGCCTCTGGAGCATCAGCAACAGGAGCCGACTCAGCTTTAGGCTGTTCTTCAGCAACAGCTGGAACACCACCTTCTTCTGCTGTCACTTCTTTTAGGGAAAGCTTGATACGTCCACGAGCATCAACATCCAGTACTTTTACTCGGATTGYCTGACCTTCTTTCAGATAATCTGTCACTTTCTCCACACGCTCTTGAGCGATTTGAGARATATGCAACAGACCATCTGTACCCGGCATAATAGTAACGAATGCGCCAAAATCAACTATGCGCGCTACAGTACCTTCGTAAATACGACCAATTTCAGCTTCTGCCGTGATTTCTTCAATACGGAAGATGGCATCTTTGAGGCCTTCTGCACTATCACTGTAAATACGAATAGCACCATCATCATTAATATCGATGGTAGCACCCGTTGCTTCAGTCAACGCTCGAATGGTRGCGCCACCTTTACCAATAACGTCACGAATTTTATCTGGATCAATTTTCAGRGTGTGATAGCGCGGYGCAGTCTCAGATACTTCATCACGAGAATGGTCGAGAACTTTGTTCATTTCACCCAGAATATGRAGKCGYGCACTCARKGCCTGCTCCAGTGCCTGCTCCATAATTTCTTCAGTGATACCCTCAATTTTGATATCCATTTGTAAAGCAGTAATACCTTTAGCGGTACCAGCCACCTTGAAGTCCATATCACCCAAGTGATCTTCATCACCAAGAATGTCTGTCAGAATAGCAAAGCCACTGTCTTCTTTTACCAAGCCCATGGCAATACCGGCAACTGGTGCTGTCAAAGGAACACCCGCATCCATCAACGCCAGGCTAGCACCACAAACGGATGCCATAGAACTGGAACCGTTAGATTCGGTAATTTCTGATACTACCCGAATAGCATATGGAAATTCTTCAGCAGAAGGCAATACTGCGGCAATACCACGGCGGGCCAAACGACCATGACCAACTTCACGACGGCCAGTGAAACCCATACGGCCACACTCTCCAACAGAATAAGGAGGGAAGTTATAGTGCAACATGAAGGGGTCTTCACGCTTACCTTCAAGAGCATCGATTAACTGAGCATCACGCATAGAACCCAAAGTAGCAGCAACTAAAGCCTGAGTTTCACCTCGAGTGAACAATGCCGTGCCATGAACTTTAGCTAATACGCCAACTTCTACATTAATAGCACGAACTGTGGTGCTATCACGACCATCAATACGAGGCTCACCACGGGTGATACGGCCACGTACAATTTTCTTCTCAAGTTTTTTGAAGCCATCACGAACATCTTCTTCACTAATACCATTGGCTTCGTCAGCCAGGCTCAATGCTTCGCTACGCAAACTGTCCAGTTGTTCCACACGTTGTTGCTTGTCCGTTGTCCGATAAGCATTATCAATGCCTTCACCAACCTTACTCTTCAACGACTCAGCCAGTACTGCATTTTCAGGTGCTGCCTGCCAATCCCAACGAGGTTTGCCTACTTCACTGGCAAGCTCTGCAATCACTTGAACAACAGACTGCATTTCTTGATGAGCAAAGAGTACAGCACCCAACATGATATCTTCAGGCAATTCGCTGGCTTCTGACTCAACCATTAATACTGCATCTTTGGTACCGGCAACAACCATATTCAAATCAGACTCTGCAAGTTCAGAATAGGTTGGATTCAACAGGTAGCCTTTTTCAGTGTTGTAACCAACACGAGCACCACCGATTGGGCCATTGAAGGGTACGCCAGAGATAGACAAGGCAGCAGAAACACCAATCATGGCAACGATATCTGGATCGATATTTTTTTCTGCTGACATCACGGTACAAACAACCTGCACCTCATTCTTGAAGCCATCTGGAAATAATGGACGTATAGGGCGATCGATCAAACGAGACGTCAGTGTTTCTTTTTCATTTGGACGACCTTCACGCTTGAAAAAACCACCAGGAATTTTACCGGCAGCATAAGCTTTCTCAATGTAGTGAACGCCAAGAGGGAAGAAGTCTTGCCCATCTTTTGCTTCTTTGGCGGCAACAACAGTACAAAGTACAGATGTGTTATCCATGGTACACAAAACGGCAGCAGTGGCTTGGCGCGCAATACGTCCAGTTTCCAAAGTGACGGTATGATTACCATATTGAAATGTTTTTGTTACAGGGTTCATAAAATTTCTTTCCTATTTATTTTCTCTATCATCTGAAGCCCTGACAAAACACCGGCAATAAGCTGCTCGGGTTACCAATAATGACCTATTCTATTGCGAAGGGAATTCCCTTCATTATTTAGGGTAGTACTTAGATCGTTATTGGTAACTCGATCAGCCACGACATATCGGTGTTATCTGGCCTCACCATAATCAACAGCGGCTCCCGAAGGAGCCGCCAGCGATTTTCTTAACGACGCARACCAAGCTTCGCAATTAATTGCTTATAGCGTGTTGCATCTTTGCTTTTCAGGTAATCCAGCAACTTACGACGCTGATTTACCATGCGGATCAAACCACGACGTGAGTGGTGATCTTTTTTGTGATCGCCAAAGTGACCTTGAAGTTTATTAATGTTGGCCGTCAATAGCGCCACTTGTACTTCCGGCGAACCAGTRTCACCCTCTGCCTGAGCATTATCTTTAACAATTGCTTCTTTTTCAGCTGCATTTAACATCGTTTTTTCTCCAATATGCGAGTTTAAGTCCAGAGTGCCCGCGCATATTTACAGACACCCTAATCAGGGATTTCATTAAGGCGTATTAAAAGCCTCTTATTAGCCTTTGGCCCGAAAATATCCATCGGACCTTTTTTACCCTATTGGGTAAATTCTTTTCACATCAACTAAGACGTATAATTTTTTTAACTTCAGTGCTTTTAAAAAAATGGACTACATAACAACGAGACGYTTGGGTGCGACTTTTCCATCATCTGTCATTTCTCCGACACCTAGAAAAGGACCATTCRCCTCAAAGACGCGCACTATATCGCCTTCTTCCCCTTGGCGATAGGCCTGCGGCACCATGATCGGCTGCCCCTGCTGAAAGTAGAAAGCCATATCTTCTGACAACTCTACCGACATCATRTRCTGAATACCGGCATCCATCGGCTTGAGCAAGAAATCCAGGCTCTCAGCTGGCTGTTCTTCACGTATATCCTCAAGCTCTTTAAGGGTAATCGTATCGGACTCCCCGAATGGACCCGCAGCCGTACGGTGCAATTTTGATACATAGGCACCACAGCCAAGTTTGCGACCGATATCTTCGGCTAGTGTCCGAATATAAGTGCCTTTACTACAGTGAATTTCCACATCAGCTTCAGCAAAATTTCCCGGACGAAAATCAACCATCTCAAACGAAAAAATTGTTACTGGTCGAGCTTCCCGCTCTATATCTATACCTTGTCGAGCCAACTTATACAGTGGCTGCCCCTGATGCTTCAGTGCTGAAAACATTGAAGGTACTTGTAAAATATCACCACGAAAATCATTCAGCGCCGAYTCTACCTGGCTTGCGGTCAAATCAGCAGCGCCCAATTCACTAACAACATCACTGCCCGCATCACCACTGGCTGTAGCCATACCAAAGCGAAATGTTGCCTGGTAGCACTTATCCGCATCCAGTAGAAATTGCGTAAATTTAGTGGCCTCACCCAAACAGATGGGCAAAACGCCTGTGGCTAAGGGGTCAAGGCTTCCGGTATGCCCTGCCTTGGCAGCAAAAAACAGGTACTTAACCTTTTGAAGAACACCATTTGAGGACATCCCCAAAGGCTTGTCTAGCAGTAAAATACCGTTAACAGCCCGACCCTTACGACGACGACCCAAGCTTAGTCTTCCTCAGAAGTATCTGACGAGGTGTCTGAATCCAGATGATGTTTCTTATCACTCTTTACTGCAGAATCAATCAACGCTGAAAGATCCTGTCCTCGCTTACTGCTAGGGTCATAAATAAAATGCAATCGAGGCGTTGTTCTCATCTGCATTTGCTTGGCTAATCTGGAGCGTAAAAAACCGGCTGCGCCATTTAATACACCAGCAGCCTCTTGGCACTCTTCATCAGAGTCCGTATCCACAAAGGATACAAACACCTTGGCGTGAGCCAAATCTCGATTGACCTCTACAGCAGTGACGTTCACCATACCCAAGCGTGGATCACGAACTTCATGGCGAATCAACTCAGCCAGCTCACGTTGCAGTGCGTCTGACACCCTATCTTTACGTGTAAATTCTCTAGGCATATCAATTAGCGGCTAGCTATAGCTCCCGCGCAATTTCCTTGATTTCAAAGACTTCAATTTGGTCACCTGCTTTAATATCGTTATAGTCTTTCACACCGATACCACATTCCATGCCATTACGAACTTCGTTAGCATCATCCTTAAAGCGACGTAGTGATTCCAGCTCACCCTCATAAATTACGACATTATCACGCAACACTCGAATAGGTTTATTGCGGTAAACCGTCCCCTCTATAACCATACAGCCCGCGATTGCACCAAATTTTGGTGACCGGAATACGTCTCGGACTTCGGCAATACCAACAATTTCTTCTCTTTTCTCTGGAGCAAGCAAACCGCTCAATGCCTGCTTCACATCATCCAAAACATTATAGATCACACTGTAATAACGGAGATCCACACCTTCATCTTCTGCCAAACGTCGCGCAGAGGTATCGGCTCTCACGTTAAAACCAATAACAGCCGCACCGGAAGTAATCGCCAGGTTAATATCCGATTCGCTAATGCCACCAACACCGGAACCAATAACTTCTACTTCTACTTCTTCGTTGCCAATATCCGCTACAGAAGACAATATTGCTTCCAATGAACCTCGGACATCCGTCTTAACAAAGATGGGTAAACGACCCTTCTCTTCAGCACCTTCAAAGGTAGCAAACATATTTTCCAGCTTCGCAGCCTGCTGGCGAGTAGCTTTCTCTTGACGGGCCTTGTCCTGACGCAATTGAGCCAGTCCGCGAGCCTTGCGTTCGTCTTCTACCACCAAAAACTCTTCACCAGCAGCAGGAGGAGAATCCAGACCTAAAATCTCCACAGGAATAGAGGGACCTGCTTCAGAGATTTGCTTTCCGGCTTCATCGTGCATAGCACGAATCCGACCAACACTTTCACCGGCCAGCACCAAATCACCCTTACGCAGGGTRCCGGCTTGAACCAGCGCAGTTGCAACAGCACCACGACCTTTCTCAAGTCGAGACTCAACAATGACACCTTTACCAGGCACATTACGAGGCGCTTGTAACTCTAACAATTCTGCTTGTAGCAAGATCGCTTCAAGCAAATCTTCAATACCTTCCCCGCTGTGAGCCGAAACCTTCACAAACTGGGTATCTCCACCCCATTCTTCAGGAATAACTTCTTTAGCAGAAAGTTCATTAATGACCCGCTCAGGATCAGCACCTTCTTTATCAATTTTATTGATTGCAACRACGAGRGGTACRCCCGCAGCACGAGCATGTTGAATTGCTTCTTCTGTTTGCGGCATCACCCCATCATCAGCAGCAACAACGAGAATTACTACATCAGTACTCTGTGCACCGCGCGATCTCATCGCCGTAAAAGCTGCGTGTCCAGGTGTATCCAGGAAGGTCACCATACCCTTTGGCGTTTCCACATGGTAAGCGCCAATATGCTGGGTAATACCACCTGCCTCACCCGAGGCTACTCGACTGTTACGAATATAATCGAGCAGAGATGTCTTTCCGTGATCGACATGGCCCATCACTGTCACTACAGGAGCTCTCGGCTCCAAGGTTTCTTCCATGGTGGCCTGCAAAGCTTCGATGAGTTTTCTTTCTACTTCTTCATCTGATATAGGCACAGCGTTATGGCCAAGCTCTTCAACCACAAGCGTCGCAGTATCCTGGTCAATTGGCTGATTAATTGAAACCATCGTGCCCAGTTTCATCAAACACTTAATAACAACCGCAGCCTTTACTGACATTTTTTGAGCCAAATCACTGACAATAATTTCTTCAGGAATTTCTACATCAAAAGTTGTTTTATCTGTGGGCTTTTTAAACTTGTGCTTATTGACAATTTTTGCCACCTTAACCGATTTGCGAATACGTGGTTTTTTGTCATCATCAGCTTCATCGACAACCGCCTGCATCAAGTCTTCATTTTTCCGCTTAATCTGTTTGGTCGCACCCCGTTTTTTAGGCTTTTTAGGTGTTTCCTCAGTATCAACAGGGACCTCTTCAACCTTTTCATACTTTTTCGCATGTTTATTCGGATCAACAGGTGCTTCAACTGGAACAACAGCGGTGGATTCAACAGGCTTTTGTTTAGCCGCTTCCTGCTGCCGCTTCTCTTCTGCAGCTTTTTTCTGTAGCTCTACCTCATCCTCTGCCTTTCGACGTGCTTCAATCGCTGCTTGTCGCTTTTCTTCAGCATCATCGGTGGGGCTGGAAGTACCTTCTGGAACAGTATTCTGCGCAACACCGTCTTCAGCATCTGCTAGGGCGGCTAGTTCTTCGGCACTCCGCTTCACGTAAGTCCGCTTTTTACGAACCTCAACATTAACCGTTTTACGACCAGCTCCCGCCTTCAGAGTACTGGTGGTTTTTCTCTTTAATGTGATTTGTTTGGGCTCACGAGATTTTTCACCATGCAGGCCTTTCAAATAAGCCAACAATGTTTGCTTTTCTTCATCGCTAACTACAGCATCAGCTGTGCTATGCGGCAATCCGGCCTCTTGCATTTGGCTCAGCAGGCGGTCGACAGACGCTCCGACAACCTTGGCAAGTTCGCTTACAGTGACTTCAGCCATCAGTATTCCTCGATTTTCCGCCTTCGGAATTAATTATCGTCGCCTTCTTCAGCGAACCAGGGTGCTCGGGCCGTCATGATCAATTCACCAGCCCTACTTTCATCCATGCCATCAATTTCTAACAGGTCATCAACTGCCTGTTCAGCCAGGTCTTCCATAGTAATAATGCTATGAGCTGCCAATACACGGGCAAGCTTATCCGTCATGCCATCCATAGCCAGCAAGTCTTCAGCCGGCTCTGAAATATCCTCTTCAGAAGCTAAAGCCATTGTTAACAACGCATCTTTTGCCCTGGCACGCAATTCTTCAGCTATCCCTTCATCAAAGCCTTCAATACCTGCTATTTCCTCAAGAGGGACATAAGCCACCTCTTCAATAGAGGTAAAGCCCTCTTCAACTAATACCATAGCTACATCTTGATCCACATCGAGCTTATCTTGCAAAGACTCAAYAAGGCTRCTGGATTCTTCTTGCTGYTTCCCTTCCGCCTCTTCCACTGTCATGACATTGATTTTCCAACCCGTCAATTCAGAAGCAAGACGTACATTCTGACCACTACGCCCAATAGCCATGGCCAAAGAGCCTTCCGCCACAGCGACATCCATGGAGCGTGAGTCTTCATCAACAACAATAGACTCGACTTCAGCAGGGGCCATCGCATTAATCACTAGCTGTGCAGGATTATCATCCCAGAGCACGATATCTATTCGCTCACCATCTAGTTCATTGGAAACAGCCTGAACACGAGCACCGCGCATACCGACACAAGCACCAACGGGATCAATACGGCCATCGTTGGTTTTTACCGCAATCTTGGCTCTGGARCCGTGGTCACGAGCACTGCCCCGGATTTCAATCACTTCCTCTGCAATTTCTGGCACTTCAATGCGGAACAGCTCGATCAGCATCTCATTACATTTACGACTTAAAAATAACTGAGGACCTCGGTTTTCCGGATTAATTTCTGTCAGAACTGCTCGCACCCGGTCATTGATACGGAAGACTTCACGGCCTACCAATTCTTCACGGGTCATCAACGCCTCTGCATTATTGCCTAGGTCGACAATAATATTATCGCGAGTAACCTTCTTGACGGTACCACTAACAAGTTCACCAATCTGATCTCGATACTGTTCAACCACCAAAGCCCGCTCAGCTTCACGCACCCTCTGAACAATAACTTGCTTGGCTGTTTGTGCCGCAATACGACCAAAGCCGATATTTTCGATTTGCTCCTCGAAGACATCACCCGGCTTCAAACTAGAATCTTTTTCGTGGGATTCCTCAACGGTAAACTGCGTACCCAGCTCTGCCAAGGTATCATCGTCCATCACTTCCCACCAACGGAAGGATTCGTAATCACCCGTTTCACGGTCAATTACTACACGAATATTTGCATCTTCGTCATAGCGCTTTTTAGTCGCCATGGCCAAGGCCTCTTCGATGGCCTCGAAAATCACACTTGGCGWCACGCCCTTTTCATTCGAAACGGCCTCAGCCACCATTAATATTTCTTTGCTCATTTCTCAGCCTCGCAATCGTCCTTAAAAACGTGGAACGATATTCGCCTTTTCAATGCTACTTATGGGAAACAAAAATTCGTGGTCATCAACAACCAACAAAACATCCTCTCCCTCTACACCATTTAGACGGCCCTTAAAATTCCGCCTACCTTCATAGGGAAAACGTAGTTTTAACACAACGTTTTCTCCCACATAGTTTTCGTAYTGAGCCAGAGTATACAGCGGTCGATCCAGCCCMGGGGAGGAAACCTCGAGCGTATACTCACTGCTTATTAAATCTTCTACGTCTAACAGGCTGCTCACCTGACGGCTAACCTTTTCACAATCTTCAACGGTAACCGGGTCATTATCAATATAGATCCGTAACATAGCGCTACGGCCAGATGACAAATACTCCAGGCCCCAAAACTCGCACCCCATCGCTTCTACCACGGGGATGACTAGCGCCATTAATGAATCATGTCTCGTTGCCACGGCAACCTCTCAACTCATCCAACTAAAAAATGGGCACAAAGCCCACTTCTACGGTAGTTTAAACCACCTAACAAAAAGCCCCTAAAAAGGGGCCTTTCGAACACGCATTTTTCAGCGTATTGACATTGATGAAGACCACCAACGTAAAATTTGGTAGCGGGGGCYGGATTTGAACCAACGACCTTCGGGTTATGAGCCCGACGAGCTACCAGACTGCTCCACCCCGCAACAAATTACTTCAACTTTCAAGTCATGAGGACCTTATATCAAGCCTTCATTTCTCACCGAGTCATAACTCCCGGATTTRCCTATCTAGCAACTCACAAGGGGCTACTTCAAGGGCCGAGGATTATAGGTCTGACATACCCCCGGGTCAAGGCTAAAACTCCCTAATTACCAAGCTTTTTTACTGATCAAACAAGCAGCAACAATACCGCGCGTGATCCCAACCAAATCCACCCTAACCAGACACTTTTTTCACCAAGCCCCCTACATATAAAGAGCCACACCTTACCAAACCTGCTTTATATACCTTTCACCTTTTTTACCATCGCAGACACAATGTCCACCAACAAAAAAAGCACGTGTAAACGAAGCGTGTAAAACAGCACTAATGCAAATTTGATCGTCGTGCGGAATGATAGAAATATGGCGCTTATCCTTCCCCCACTTAAACGGATAAGCATTCCAGGCAATTAAGGCCGAGTATCTTTAGAGGATAGAGATTCCCCTCTCGCGTTAAACCAAGCAATCAGGATACCTGCAGCAATACCAGACATATGACCTGCCCAGGATATATTTGGACGTAGATCAAAGACGGTGAAAACCAGGCCGCCATAGAGAACCAAAGTGATAACAGCCATTGAGATGGCTTTGATCGAGCGCCGAAAATACGCGTCGGCAAGAATAAATGCCCATAAACCCAAAACCAGTCCGCTCGCGCCGATGTGATGCGCTTGGCTACCGATCAGCCAAGTGCCAAGACCCGCCAAAACAATCGTGATTACTGTCAATTCCCAGAATAATGCGCGCTGCTTGAGCTGAATGAGAAACCCCAGCCCCAGTAAAGGCAGACTGTTCGCAATGATATGTAGCAGGCTGCCATGAATAAGCGGTGCAAGGGGGATATGYAACAAACCAGAAAATGTTCTCGGTAGAATGCCGTATTGGTGCAGGTTCCCCGGCATCAACCACTGCACAGCATGCACTGCCCACATAATCCCTAGCAGATAAATAACATCGGGGAATTTTAGCTTGCTACGGCCTGCCATTGACGTTACATCCTGAGACATTGACTGACTTGCTCAACCGATATCTCTTGCTCTTCCCGAATCAAAGAAATAATGCCCGTTCCAGTGCAGTCCTGGTCAGGTGGAGGGTTGCTGTGCACACCAGCGTCGTCAATGTAGGCCATCGGCATCCCGAAGTCGTTATTCACAAAGGAAAAGACGATATCTTTCCACTTCAAGCTGGAAAAAGAGACATCAATCCGCGACATGTGACTTTCTTCATGGGTAAAGAGGTTTTCCAAAACTGCTTCTGTCCCTGGCGCGACAAGTGATCGCACCAATAGCTCGGGGTAGGCACGTATGGGCCGAATGACGATCGYCGCCCCCGCCTTTTTTAAACGTTCACGATTGGAGTCGATGGAGCATTCGGYGGCAATGACGGCCCGTGTACCCAACTCTTGTATACGACTTAAGACGTCAAAAGAGAGGCTGTCAAACATTGGGTCACCGGCATTCTTGGCTAATATCACAATGTATTTGGCTCCGGCAACATTAACGGCCGCCAAATTCTCGTTATCTTCTGCCACGCCATTATAGTGAACAACACCGTGCTGGCTGATCGTATGGGGCAGACCATTCGGGTACTTCCGCGTTAAAATTTGTATCGGTATTTTTTCAAATTCTGGCGTKGCTCGAATTTGTCCAAGCAGTCTATCCAGATAAGTATCAGTATTTTCATCGGGTGTATTRATGATTAACAGATGATTTTTCATATCGYCCCACATCCAATTACCTTTTTGTTTATCCTCTCGAGCTTGAATTCGGTATTCAACAAACTCTGCAGCTAACTGCGCCAACAAGGCTATGGCAAATATATACATGCACACAACAGTGAACAGCCGCCCTTGCCAACTAGCGGCGGAAAAATCCCCATACCCGACGGTGGTTGCCGTGGTTGCTGAGAGCCAAAATGCATCGCCCCAGGCTAGCTTCTCAAAATACACCATCGCGAAGGAATGGATAAAGATCAAACCCAAGAGCAGCAACAGTAAACGACCAAGCTTSAACAACACATGCTGGTCGCGGTGTTTRGAATACTGCTGGGTGTATTTCAAGTAACGACGCCCCTTCCAATACTGAAGGACCATGAATTGYTGAATCATCCGTCTGCCTTATCCTTATTTTTGCCCTTTTCCTGATCCTTCTCTTGGCCGTGATCCGTTTCTTGATAGTACCGATTAACCTCTTCTCGAACGCGTCGTTTAATTCCCTTTTCATCCGAACTATCCATATCGTAACGTTGAGCCAAGCATTTCAGGTCTTCATGATTGAACGACAATCCAATGCGTGGTCTTTGAATACGTTGGTAGGAAAGCCCGGCAATTTTTCGAATCACATCGCTCGGATTGATGTTTTCATCAGCGGCATCGTAACGAATACGTTTATTCAATTGTTCTTTGAAGACAAAGTGCATTTGTATTTTTTTTAATGCGTGTTTTTCATCTGACCATTTATCGTCATGTTTAATTGCCATGAGGCCACATCTTTTCAATCACATCCGTTGGACAGAATACTTGTAAAAAGACATCCGTCGATCCGCCATCACCAATCTCAATATTAAGTGCATAGTGGTCATCATCTCCTTCACACTCATGGAAACGTAATTCTTCACCATCACTCGCCTCGGATAGATTTTCTCCTTGGCAGTCACGATCATAGTAATAAGCTTCTTGATCTTTAATCGTTTGCGAATAATGCCCTGTCAACCATCCCTCTAGGGATTCTGGGTGCTCTTGCGCTTCTAGCTCTACCCATTCATCAGTCCACAGTTGAGAAAATGCATTCTCATTAAATAATGTGTATACCTGTTGYCTGGAGATCTTTTTTGCAAARCATAAGCAGATATCACCRTCATTATCTTCCAGCGACATAWAGTAGACGTGATTATTCTCATCCGTAAGAACAATTTCCTTACTGGTACCCGAGGARTATTCGTAAGTACCAATTTTGCTAACTTCTAATTGATTTTCCCGTAGGTCCGGCGGCAATGACTCACGATATTTGAGCGATACGATATCCCCCACCTCAAGCTGGCTCGGCGTTTCAAGCTGCCGCACACTGTCTTTTTTACCCGAGAAAAACTTTTTAAACATACGCTTAGCCAAATAAGTARMSAYRMSYWYMSCSAWAMRKKGCKWMVWYTAYMSMKAKWSWSMSCKTMATTTATAGAKAGTGTCACYGTATGGTTTTAAYGAGTGCCGCAGCGGTTCTGGCGYTATAAACAGTACCGCTGCATTATTTAAGATGGTGCCTTTAACGATGATKAGTTTAAAGAAGCCRRCTACTGGCTAGCTTTTTTCTGCTTTAATCGYTCCAGYACACTTGCACCACCGGSGCTTKCCGTCTCACCAATGCCCGCCGCCCTGAGCTTAGAGTCCAAYTCGTCGCCCTGTTGTTCTTCTGAAGTCATCCATTCACCGGCTTCCATACGRTCTTCCCAATGGGTCTGTTTATTCTTCACACGCTCCARCGCTTTCGAGACTCKATKCTCRCTGGCATTGGTTGCTGCAAAATTGGTGGACATCATTGATGTTGCCTTTTGCAACTGCTCAACTGTTTTGATCTTCTCCAATTCGCGCTTATTTTTCTGAATGGTTTTCTCGCGCTGACAAATCATGCGGTTAATTTTTTTGACCTGCGAGCTTAAGCCCTGATGTTCGGTGTTTTTTTCCGCGGCGTCAGCTTCCAGTTCTGCGATCCGATCAGCCACTTCTACGGCGAGAGCCTCGTTATTGGCCTCCAATGCTTTCATCGCCTTGGATTCATAATCGCTAATGTCATGGTGTACTGTATTTAATTCACGTTTGAGTTTAATTTCTGTCGCTTTAAGATTGGTAAGCGATTGTTTTGCTTTGCCAATAGCATCTTCGGCATCGCGAATTTCTTGTCCTAAAATACGCATGGCATTGGCATCAACAACTGCCTCTCCAACCTCACTGGCACCACCACGCACCGCCGTTAAAATGTTTCTCAAAATACTCATGTGTTTGCTCCGCTGTACGAATAGGGTTTAGACCAATAGGGGTTCGACGACCTGAAGCACATCCACGGTATTTTCGGCCTGGACCTCCAATTCATGGACAATGTTTTCGAAGGCTGTATTAAGGGCCATGGCACCAAATAAAATGTAGGTTTCTCCTTGGCGACCAACGGAACTCAAAGGGATAGCCGGGCTTATAAACAATAACTCTTCATTGAGTTCATTCAACTTGTCGACTTGAACTTCTGCTACAGAAAAGAGTGGCGTAATGGCCAGCAGCTGAGTTTCAGTTTTCACAATATTGATGGGAAATTCCTCATTGTTGGAACAAATAACTTCCAGTACACCCTCCTCTGAAAGTACCGCATCAAAACTGGTTCCCTCATCGGTTAGGTGAGCGTTCAATTTAAACGCAAGTTCATTAAGCGACATGAATAGCTCCTTTATGTGCTTCAAAAGCCATATTATGGCTTTCGGGTTTCAATGTATGCCATATTATGGCTTTTGGCAAGTTGTTTCTTGTCAGTGCTCTCGCTTGTGAAGAATACCCCGTCCCGCTGCTTCCACGCACGCTGGTGATACTGGTACAGCCTGTGGGATCCCAGCGTATTAATTTTAATTGTACTGGCATCACTGAAATAAGAGGGTGAAAACACGAACGCAGCGAGTATCTGCTCTCTAGAGAGCCATTGAGAGGGTACTACTAGTGGCTGCTCAGCAGTAGTAGTAATTCTAGCCAATGCCGAGCTGCCCATTACGGTTCCGATCGTCCACCCCCACTCACCAAACGTTGGCACATTGGCATGGTATTGCTCGGTGATGAACCCGGCTGCACGCAACGTTTTGCCGATGGAAATAAAGGCCTCTTTGGTATGGAAGGGTGACGTTGATTGTATACCGATGGCACCATCACCACTCAGCAGTTCTTTGAGTCGTGCATAAAAGAACTCCGAATAAACTTTGTTAATATCGGGATGGCTCGGGTCCGGCAGGTCAACAATAATGGTATCAAAGTGTCGYTTGGCACTGACCAACTTTTCGACTTCAAYAAAAGCATCACCGAAAATCAGTTGYACYCTGYCATCAYTAAATGCATTTTCGTTTAGGGCAGTGAGGCGCTGATTAACCGCTGCCGGTGCCAAYGGGTCTTTGCCACCAAAGAGTGCCACCATGTCAGGATCGAGATCAATCAGCGTAACTGATTTGGGGTTCCAGCGCAGGATATCTCTTAACGCCAAACCGTCACCCCCACCGATCACCAAGACATGTTCATGCCTTGCCGAGGCAAGCAATGGTGGGTACGTCAAAAAAYTATGGTAAATAACTTCATCATTACTCGAGAATTGCAGTCGACCATTAATGTAAAGACTGGTGATCACAGGTAACCCTTTGCCGATCAGTCGCTCTGTAATGGTTAAATGTTGGTAGGGTGTGATTTTGGTATACATGACCTGGTCTTTGAACAGGGCATTATGCATATTCTCCATCCATGCAGCACCGCCGACCGCCAGAGAACCGATCAACACCAACAAGACRCCATGTGCGGCCCACAGTTTTACACGCCCAGTCAAATACTGTCGATAGTTGATGAGAAACGCCACACCGATAAGTGCATTCACCAGTGCGGTACTAAGCGCGGCAACAACAACAGGCAATTTCAAACACACCAACACCCACACGGCAGCGCCCACTCCCGCTCCGATGTAGTCGGCACCATAAATCGTTCCCACATTATTTTTGAGGTGCCGTCCGTGTAGGTGTTCACGAATTCTTGCGATTAACGGTATTTCCATACCTATCATCAGTCCGAGTACTGCGCCTGCGACGAAGGGAAGGACTTTAGCGATGCGAGACAGTGAGCGAACCACCTCGCCGTCCGTGGTAATACTTGGATGTAAGCCGTAGATCTCTTGCAGGTAGGCGGGAAATGAGAACGCCAGGGAGACACTCATCGAGATAACAATAACAGCGGTCGCACCGACAAAGCCAATGGCCAACTCGAGCCAAACAAAGCCTTTGAATGGACAGCGCACCCATTTAGCGGCAAATGCACCCACGCCCATGGAGACGATCATAATGCCAATCATTGAGTAGATCGTAGATTCGAGTGCACCGAGCACACGACCTGCGTAATGCGCCATTAGGTATTCATAAATCAACCCGCARGCCGCCAGTGTTCCCATRATGACAATGAGAAAAGCGTCCTGCAGGAAGAGCCTGCGCCGCGAAGGGTTGAGTGTGTTAGCAACCATTATTCGTCGTCATGGTTAAGAGAGCACACCACCTAAAAGTAAACCGATTGCAATAAAAATAACCGCTTCTACAAATGCGATACCGACATTTTGTTGATTATCCACTTCTTCCACGACATCGATTTTTACGAGAATGGCAGAGCGCGCGATCAGTGCGAGAACTGACAAAACGAGGGTCAAACTAACGGCAACCGCGGCCCAACTTGCAGCCGATATTAATGGCTCATAGTGTAAATACTCCACCATGCTGCCACCGGCGCTTACCGCTAATGCTGTGCCTATAATATGTCCCGCGTAGCGAATCGCTAACGCCGTATTACCCGCCTCAATCGCTTTTTGAAAACTCTCACCATCATGGCGACGACTGAATATTTGCGCACGCAAGCGTGTCACGATTAGCAACACCAGCTGTGCCGCAATAAAGACCAGCAACACGGGTAACAGCCCTTCCCAGTTCTCGACCTCAACCCAGTTAACCGCCGAGCGAATAATGATCCCTAGTGCAAGAAAATTTGAGGCTTGGATCACCCCGGCACCGACATTATGTTTAGCCACCGCATCTTTGAGTGATAGCTTGTGAAAAATAACCAGATCATTAACGAGAGAACCGACCTTGAGTAACACGATACCCGCAATGGCGTAGGTCACCACATTCAGTGCTTCAACGAATAAGTCTACGGCGGCATCGCCACTCACTGCGGCTGATAACACCAAGGCCAACGCGCCAGCACCGCCGGCAAAGGAAATCCCAAAGGCGTAGTTGTCCTTTTCCGACAGTTCGACGGTAGTATTAACGCCCGCAAGCAATCCAAAGAGGACGCGAAAGCCACAGATAGCGGCGACCGCAATCGCCAGGTCGATGACAACAATAGCGCTTGTCCAAACTGATAATTCATTAATCATTGAGCTTTCTCCGCTTTACTTGCCGCCAAAAGAACTACGTGATGATCGATAACTGGAACTGCGGTAACTAGAGGTCGTTGTCTTGGATACTGACCTAGCCATCGTTTTTGGCTTGAGCCTCGATTGCGTCCTCGCCACTTGTGCGGTGGTGTGTTTTGTTTTTGCATAAGGGCTGTTAAATGTCTTGCCGCTACGCTTAAACTTATCTTTTGTACGACGCTCTATTGACTCTTGACCACGACGCTGAGCCGGGGAGGTGTAAGCAGAACGACCATAGTCATGGTAATAACTGTAATCACGGGATCTTCCCCAATTGTTGTAATAGATGGGTCGACGGACGAGGCTTGAAAAGAAAGCATATTGTCCATACCACTGCCAAAACGATCCCCCCGAGCCCCCTGATTGCCAACTACCGTATTGAGGATTGCCAACCAATTGACTCCCGGCACCAAAATCTTCGGCGTCATTAATCCGCGCACTAGCATCTCGACTCATCGCAGCAACACGTGCCAATTTACCCTCCGACATATCTGACAGCACATTAATTGGGTCGCTCAGCATCATTCCGTAGGTATCTGGATTGGCCGCAATCTCAATAGAAGATAGCTCTTGATAGACTTTACTGACGGGTTCATAGCCGATAGAAATTGCGTTGGGGATATCTGATTTGGCATCCGACAACCGTGATTCGAGCGACCTGATAATCGGGCCATGCGTCGTAGCATCTTGCGCTAGCGCCTCAGCCAACTGGCCAACGTCTGGCTGACTATTCCTAATAATTGACGCATATTGTTTTAGTACGCCAACGTTTGCAATGTGGTCCGATTCAATATGTTTCTTTAGACGACTAAGTTTTGTTTCCGTTGACAAAACCTGCTGATCCAATTGTTGTTGCCATTTATCCTGCTCTGACGAGCAACCAACCAGTAATACACTTTGGCATAGGAGTAAGGCTAAGAACCATTTAGCTTTTTCCATGAAGACCCCCTTAATTATTTGTTGAAGTTCGCAATGCACCGGACAAGGCATCCATCTGTTTCGAAGCGACTGCCGGGGTCGGAGGAACATTCGGCGTTGAAATAGTGCAATTGATCCCTGTTTCAGAGGGATAGCCCCGAGCCACAGCCTTAATACAAACCTCGGCATCCGGAAATTGATCGACAATGATCCTCGCGGCTTTCATGGGTTGAGCATCACCACACATAAAGATATCGAATGCCGCATATTGAACTTCGGGCCAGGTATGGACTGTAATATGTGATTCGGCAAGGACGAGAACACCGGTGATACCACCATGGCCACCAAATTCGTGAAAATGGTGAACCAAAACCGTTGCACCACCTTCCGCTGCGGCACGTGTCATCAATGCTTTAAGGTCGTCGCTGCCCAGCATGGCATGCTGCCCGCGGCACTCGATCAGCAAGTGTTGCCCCATAATCATCTCAACACCCCTGATTTAATGGTGGCCTTCATTGAACAATCTTTATAAGGCTTCCATGTAAAGATCGTCATATCAAAGCTTTTTTTTGTTAAGTCATATTATGGCAATAGTAGGTACATGCGCATCTGCGTCAAGCATTTTTAGATTTAATTTTATAGAGATCGAATTCGAGGGTCCAGAGCGGCAATACAATGGTCGCAATAACTTGTTTGGGCGTAATATCGTCAATGGAGAAAAAACCCAAGCCCTTGAAGGCATCGCCTTTCAATCGTTCTAAGCACTCTGGCGGTATGACCTAGACACCTTGCGCCTTTAAAGTGCTCCCAACATTGGAGTGCTACAGCCTCAAAATGATAAATTTGCTTGACCCGCTTTTCTGCTTTGCGAACCTCGCTAGGGTCTTGAACATTGCTGGGTAGATTTTGACTAATCGACCCTTCTCTCGGGAACTTTAAAGCTTACCTCTGGATAGAGACCCAGGGGCAAAGTCTTTTGCTTACCACCAAACCGGTAATCAAGGCGCCAGTATTTATAGCCGTTTTTCTTGATAAGTAAATACATGCCGCCGCCATCTGCCATTTTGTAGTCAGTAACGCCGGGGCTTGCTTCCTTAATTCGACTGTTCACCAGAGCCATGTGACGGTACTTTCCCCTAATTGAACCAATATACTGTCAATTTTTAAGGATGCCAACACTCTTGCCGAACACTAAAAAACCTAGATTTAATCTAAGATACTGTTTTATAGTTATTTTTAGAAATTTTAGGATGTTACTGGAAATATAAATGGTGCCCAAGGCCGGACTTGAACCGGCACGGCTTACGCCACTACCCCCTCAAGATAGCGTGTCTACCAATTCCACCACTTGGGCTAAACTTGTTTATTCTTCGCTCTTCGACTCCGAAGAATTTAACTCTGGCACGTCTAGAGATGCACCCTGAACTGACCCAGCAACCTCACCCTCTAAAACAGGTATGTCACTCGCCACGGACCCAGCACCAGGGAACCCCTCATCCAGAGTCTGCTGAACTGCCTCTAGCTCAGGCAAGATATCGCTTCCCACGGTGACCGCATCTTTCGCGATTACCGCCAAGCCAAAACTGGTGATAAAAAATACAGTAGCAAGAATACCGGTTACTTTGCTGAAGAAATTCCAACCCCCGGCACTACCCAGTACAGTTTGTGACGCCCCAGCACCAAAGGAAGCGCCAGCCTCAGCGCCCTTCCCTTGCTGTAATAAAATCATGCCAATAATGGCTAATCCCGCAAGCATGTGAACAACTAATATAATTTTTTCCATTCGCCAAATTTAACCAGTTTTTGTTAACTACACTTACCTAACGTAAAAGTTACGCTAGCTTACAAATTTCACTAAATTCGCTGACATCTAGCGAGGCGCCACCAACCAGTGCGCCATCTATATCCGGCTGTAAAAACAACTCTGCCGCATTGGCAGCCTTTACACTGCCACCATACAAGATTCGGGTCTTAGCTCCAGACTCGCCTAACTGTCGACGAATATCCTGATGTACTGACTGAGCCTGCTCAGCAGTAGCTGTTTTCCCAGTACCAATAGCCCAAACAGGCTCATATGCAACAACTGCCTTACAAACAGCATCTAGACCTGCAAGCTCTATTACCAAACCAAGCTGCTCAGCAATAACATTGAGAGTTTCACCCTTATCACGCTGCTCCAGGGTTTCACCAACACATAGTATTGGCGTCATACCAGATAATTGAGCGACAACAAATTTTTCGGCAACTTGCTGACTACTCTCTCCATAAATGCTCCGGCGCTCCGAATGACCAACAATAACATATTGGCATCCTACATCCCGCAACATCTGGCATGAGGTCTCACCTGTATATGCCCCGGCCTTGTGTTCTGAGGCACTCTGCCCGCCTACAGCAACACTAGAACCCCCAACACCCGCAATAACTAACGGTATGTATATATGGGGAGGAAAAACTGCAATGTCTGCTTCACATTGTATTTCAAGCAAACCGCTTATTAGCGTAGCAATAGATTCGCTATCGCCATTCATTTTCCAATTACCGGCCACCAACGGATGACGCATATTTATGGTTTACCCCAGCACTAAGCACAGCCCAGAAAAGGGGCGCAATCTTAGCTGAGTTATGAACAACATACAACCAGAACCAGAATCAAATTCTATGTAAAAACATGCCAGTTCAACCTAAATACAAACCAGCAATGTTGCCTTGCGGGCACCTCTAAAAATAATGATTTTTAGAGGTGTTCTTACGTTAACCAACCTCAGCTTCAACAACATCAGCCACTTCACGCACCAGCTTATCAACCAAGCAAGCATCTTCAGCTTCCACCATAACCCTCACCAAAGGCTCCGTCCCCGACGGCCGCAACAAAATTCGGCCTCGGTTCTCCAACTCACTTTCAGCAGATGTGATAGCCTGCTGAATAACCGGGAAGTCATCAAGGTTAAACTTCTCTTTGATGCGCACGTTAACCATCCTTTGCGGATATTTTTTCATGCCTTTTTTGAGTGTATTGAGTGGAATGTTCGTTTCGCGCATAGCGTATAAAACTTGCAATGCAGCCACGACACCATCACCCGTAGTCGTCAAATCACCACAAATAATATGCCCTGAATTTTCTCCACCCAACTGCCACTTCCGCTCACGAAGGGCTTCAATAACATAACGGTCACCCACTTTAGTACGAACAAAAGGAATTCCCAACTCACCCAACGAGACCTCCATACCCAGGTTACTCATCAAGGTTCCAGCAACACCACTGCACCCACCCTGCTGATGACGATGCTTGGCAATAACAAAGATCAATTCGTCACCATCTACCGTATGGCCTTTATGATCAACGAACATCACGCGATCGCCGTCGCCATCGAGGGCAATACCCATATCCGCACCTTCTTTCACCACGGCATCTTGTAGCAGCGCAGGCTGAGTTGATCCACAGTTTTCATTAATATTGAACCCATCAGGATCAACGGCAAGCTCTACCACCTCCGCTCCCAACTCCCGAAATACATTGGGAGCTGTGTGGTATGTAGCTCCGTTTGCACAGTCCACAACAATTTTAAGGCCCTGCAAACTACTACCAGCCGGCAACGTACCTTTACAAAATTCAATATAACGCCCAACGGCATCGTCCACCCTGTGGGCCTTACCCAGGTTGAGAGAATCTTCAGTGATAATAGGTTTCTGCAAATAGGCCTCAATGGCCTCCTCTACATCATCAGATAATTTAAAACCATCACCTCCAAAAAACTTTATACCGTTATCACAATACGGGTTGTGTGACGCACTAATAACAATGCCCGCCTGGGCTCGAAATGTTCTGGTTAAATACGCAATAGCCGGTGTTGGCATAGGCCCCAGCAATGCAACATCAACACCGGCAGCAATCAATCCCGCCTGCAAAGCTGACTCAAACATATACCCTGACACCCGGGTGTCCTTACCAACTAAAATCAGCTTGCGGCCTTCTGCACGCTCACTAAACACCTTACCCGCAGCCCAACCAAGCTTGAGTACAAAATCTGCTGTAATGGGATGAGTTCCTACTCGCCCACGAATTCCATCTGTACCAAAAAATGTCCTACCCATCATATCCCCCCTCTACAGCATTCAATATTTTCAGCGCATCTACAGTTGCTGCCACATCATGAACTCGGAGTATCCGAGCACCACTTTGTGCCGCCAACATGGCCAAGGCCACACTCCCTATCAATCTTTCTTCTACAGGCTTATCAAGAATAGATCCAATCATCGATTTTCGAGATACCCCCACAAGCAGAGGAAAACCTAATACAAATAATTTATTTAGCCCACGAAATAACGATAGATTGTGCTCTACCGTCTTCCCAAACCCAAACCCAGGATCTAATATAATTTTACTTCGATCAATCCCTGCTTGTTCACAGCTATCTACCCGCTCCAGAAGAAAATCACAAACCTCCTGTAATACATCCCCATAATCAGGGGCTTTCTGCATATTCTCTGGCCTCCCGGCCATGTGCATCAAACACACGGGCAGACCGGTCAAGGCCGCAGCACCTATTGCACCTTCATGCCCTAGCGCCCGCACATCATTGATCATTGCAGCACCGACCCTTGCCGACTCCGTCATCACAACGGGGCTACTGGTATCAACAGAGACTACCGCATCAAAACGGCTGACAATTGCCTCAATAACAGGAACAACTCGGTCCAGCTCTTCATCAAGGCCCACGAGACTTGCTCCTGGCCTGGTGGACTCACCACCTACATCTATAATGTCCGCCCCATTTTTTAGGTGAGCCTCTACTCTCTCTAGCACCAAGGAAAGGTCAACTTGGCCATTGTCACCATAAAACTCACCACCATCTGAAAATGAATCAGGTGTCATATTTAACACCGCCATAATACGAGGTGATGACAGATCAAGTTCAGCAGAACCAAGTTTCATTAAGACAGCCCAACAATCAAAAGACTAAACCTAAAGAAGACAGCTCCATTTCTCCATCAAGATAATAGAAGATATATAGAACCGAATGAGTGACATCCATCCCATACAGGACTGAACTCAACAAAAAGAATACTTGCTTACAGAAAACAAACATAGAGAGGAACAACATTTCCCGGCACTGCCCCCAAGAACCGGCGGCCGGGAAATTGATTAGTGCTCGCTAGCAGGGCCACCCACTGCGTTACTGCCACCCACATCCTGACCATCTACATTATTAGAGTCATCACCCGCATGGCCATCTGATGAACTATCAACGTCCTCATCATTCCAATCGTGCGGCGGACGAACAGGCTTACGGGCCATCAAGTCACCGACCTGGTCAGAATCAATAGTTTCATATTCCATCAACGCTTCTTTCATGGCATGAAGAATATCAAGATTGTCTTTCAGAACATCTTTGGCTCGTTGATAACATTCATCCAACGTCCGACGAACCTCAATATCTATCTCCCGAGCAGTATCACTAGAGTATGTACGCTGACTTGTACCCGGCATCAACCCTTCATCTTCACCGTAAAGAACAGGACCCATCTTATCAGACAGCCCCCAACGCCCAACCATATTACGAGCCATTTGAGTCGCTCGCTCTATATCGTTGGAAGCACCCGTGGTCACACCATCGGCACCATGAATTAATTCTTCTGCAATTCGACCACCGAACAGACTACATAACTGACTTTCCAGCTGACGCCTACTAAAACTATATTTATCTTCCTCTGGAAGAAACTGAGTAACACCTAACGCCCTGCCGCGAGGAATGATAGAAACTTTGTGTACAGGGTCATGTTCCGGCATCAAACGACCAATAATTGCGTGACCGGCTTCATGGTAGGCCGTATTTTCTTTTTCTTTCTCTGACATCGCCATAGAACGACGCTCGGCACCCATCATGATTTTATCTCGAGCCTTCTCAAACCCCTCAAGCGTCACCGTACGCTTATTCGCTCGAGCAGCAAACAGTGCGGCCTCATTAATCAAGTTAGCCAAATCGGCACCAGAAAAACCGGGTGTGCCTCTGGCTACAATGGCCAAATCAACTTTTTCATCCAACGGCACCTTGCGCACATGGACCTTTAATATTTGTTCACGACCACGAATATCGGGCAAACCTACATAAACCTGCCTATCAAAACGACCGGGGCGCAACAATGCTTTATCCAACACATCAGGTCGGTTAGTAGCCGCAATGACAATAACCCCTTCATTACCTTCAAAGCCGTCCATTTCAACCAGCAATTGGTTCAACGTCTGCTCACGTTCATCATTACCACCACCATGGCCACCACCACGGTGACGACCCACAGCATCAATCTCATCAATAAAAATGATGCAGGGCGCCTGCTTTTTTGCTTGCTCAAACATATCTCTTACACGAGAAGCACCAACACCCACAAACATTTCTACAAAATCTGAGCCCGATATTGTGAAGAAAGGCACTTTCGCTTCACCGGCAATGGCTTTTGCCAGCAAGGTTTTACCCGTACCAGGAGGCCCTACCATCAGCACACCTTGAGGAATGCGCCCACCAAGGCGTTGAAACCGAGAGGGATCACGCAAGAAATCTACTAATTCATGAACATCTTCTTTGGCCTCATCAACACCAGCCACATCCGCAAACGTAGTATTAATTTGGTCTTCGCCCAACAATCGTGCTTTGCTTTTACCAAAAGCCATGGGGCCACCACGGCCACCCGCACCACCCTGCATCTGCCGCATAAAAAACATAAAAATGGCAAGAATCAAAAGAATTGGAAAAGATGCCACCAATAATTGAGTCCAGAGACTCTGCTGCTCTGGTTCCTGCCCTACAACTTCAACATTATTTTTGAGTAAGTCACCCATTAAGCCGGTATCGGACACAGCTGGGCGCGTTGTCTTAAATATTGTGCTATCCGTCCTATGACCTTCAATGGTAGATCCTTCAACGATGACACTTTTAACTCGACCCGTTTGCACCTCTTCAATAAATGAAGAATAGCTGATCTTATTATCCGGAACTGATGGACCAAAACTCTGAAACACGGTTAACAACACTGCAGCAATAATGAGCCACAAAACAAGATTTTTCGCCATGTCGTTCAAATGAACATCCTCTTAATTAACTGCCAATAACTTTTAGCAGTGCTACTTACTATTCAAGAACCCCCGGGATTCGCCAAAACGCTCTTCCCGGTTCAATTATCTAATGCAAAACAATTAACCCTTTAACCCTTTAACCCTTTAACCCTTTTGCAACAATATAAACTTCCCGCGAACGGGGTCGGGAAGCATCAGGCTTACGCGTGGCTACCCGCTGAAAACGGCTCTTAACCTCTAGTATATATTGGTCAAAACCTTCACCGTGGAATACTTTGGCAACAAAATTGCCACCAGGTTTCAAAATCTGACAAGCCAACTCCAACGCCAGTTCTACCAAGTACATTGCCTTCGGCTGATCAACAGCCCTCATACCACTCATATTGGGGGCCATATCTGAAATTACAAGGTCTGCCAAGTCTCCACCCAGTGTATCAAGTATTTCATTGAGCACGGACTCGTCAGTGAAATCCCCCAACACAAAATCTACCCCGGCAATAGAATCCATGGGAAGAATATCAGAAGCCACAACTCGACCTTTATCACCAACTAGCTTTGCCGCCACCTGAGACCACCCCCCAGGAGCAGCACCCAAATCTACAACCGTAAGGCCTGGGCGAAGTAAACGATCTTTCTTATCTAGCTCAAGAAGTTTGTAACTGGCACGGGAACGATAACCCTCCTGCTGAGAGAGCTTTACATAATGATCACTGTTATGTTCCTGCAACCACCGCTGGCTACTTTTTGAGCGTGTCGCCATATCTGCCCATTACAAATTCACCTATTATCAATACTCACCAGACAAACTGACGGGTGGGCCACTCGTACAACTAACCAAAATTTTAACGTGTTACAGCTTCTCACCACAGCTAAATTGACATAAACCCGTTAATCTCCACAAAATCTTTACGATCACACGCACTTTAGGGCAAGTTTTAACACATAAAAACAATAATCAGGATAGAATGCGCGCCGTTTTAAAGACAACTATCTAGTTCACACAACTAAGCTAAAGAGTACTCAAGCGATGAAACTTTCCAACAATGATAAGAAACACCTAAGACGATTAGGGCACAATCTTAATCCTGTGGTCACCGTCGCCAACAATGGGTTAAGCGAAAATGTACTAGCTGAGATTGATCGCGCACTTAATGACCACGAACTTATTAAAGTAAAGCTGGCCGTTGGCGATAGCACTACGAAACGTCAAGTGACTGATGCGATTTGTGAGAAATTTTCGGCACAGGTCGTGCAATCTATTGGTCATATCGTATTGCTACTGAAAAAATCTGATAAACCCAACCCTCGACTATCCAACCTTCTTCGCTAAACCTTAGCATTCTCCACTATATCGACGGGGTTGAATTAAAGGTGTTTCACATCATCAATCTCGTACTCAATATCACCAGAAGGTGTTTTAACTACGACAATATCGCCAATTTCCTTCGCTATTAAAGCCCGAGCGATAGGAGACTGGTAGGAAATTTTATTGGCCTTCACGTCAGACTCATCATCTCCGACAATTTTATAAGACACTGTTTCATCAGTCTCCATATTGATGATATTCACGGTACTACCAAATATAACCTTGTCTCCCTCGGGAATTTTGGTTACATCAATAATCTGAACATGACCCAGCTTACCTTCGATTTCTTGTACGCGACCCTCGGCAAAACTTTGCTGCTCCCGCGCCGCATGATATTCTGCATTTTCCTTAAGGTCACCATGCGCCCGTGCTTCAGCAATAGCGGCAACAATTCGAGGACGATCCACTTTTTTCAGGTGATCCAGCTCAGCGCGCAAGCTATCTGCACCCTCTACAGTCATTGGTATTTTGTTCATCCTTTATTCCTCAAATGAAGGTCTTGCAGACGATGAACTTTAATCTCACCCTGCACCTCTAGTGCCATACAAACAGCCTCACCACCTGCTAGTGTCGTGGTGTAGTACACACCATGCTGCTCCGCACTGGAACGAATAGTCGCTGAGGCAGCAATCGCCTGACGACCTTCTGTGGTATTAACAATCAGGTCAATTTTGTCGTTCTTAATCATATCAACGATATGGGGACGACCTTCTTGAACTTTATTGACGGTTTCCACATCACAACCTGCCAACTGCAAAACCTTTGCCGTTCCCTCTGTAGCTACCAATTTAAAACCTGCATTAATCAGGCTCTTCGCCACACTGGCAATGCCTTTCTTATCGGGTTCACGCACACTGAGAAAAGCTGTTCCCGATGTAGGTATTGGATCACTGGCCCCCAATTCTGCTTTGGCATAGGCCTCAGCAAAAGTATCACCGGTACCCATCACTTCACCCGTAGACTTCATCTCTGGCCCAAGGATAGGATCAATGCCGGGAAATTTATTAAAGGGCAACACCGCTTCTTTAACACTGAAGAATTTAGGCACCACCTCTTTAGTGAAGCCTTGCTCTTTCAGTGTGATTCCCACCATACAACGTGCTGCTATTTTAGCCAAAGACGTGCCAATACATTTGGATACAAATGGTACGGTACGTGATGCCCGCGGATTGACTTCAATAATGTAAACTTTCTCATCCTGCCAAGCCAGCTGAACATTCATTAAGCCTTTCACTTTCAATTCAACGGCCATGGCTTTTACCACAGCACGCATCTCATCTTGAACCTCTTCGGGCAAACTATAAGGTGGCAACGCACATGCAGAATCACCTGAGTGAATTCCTGCTTGCTCGATGTGCTGCATAATTGCACCAATAACGACTTCTTCACCATCAGATACAGCATCAATATCCACCTCAACGGCAGAAGACAGAAAATAGTCCAGTAATACAGGGGCATCTTCTGAAACCTGAACAGCTTCACGCATATAGCGCGCCAGCTCTTCTTCTTTGTACACAATYTCCATRGCCCGGCCGCCCAACACGTAGGAGGGACGCACTACCAATGGATAACCAATACCTGCCGCTGCTTCTACCGCCTCTTCAGCGGAACGTATAATAGCATTGGGGGGTTGCAACAAACCTAGCTTATCAATCATTTGCTGGAAACGTTCACGATCCTCTGCCCGATCAATAGCATCAGGCGTTGTACCAATAATAGGTACACCCTCCGCCTCTAAAGCACGCGCCAACTTCAACGGAGTCTGCCCGCCAAATTGAACAATCACACCTTTTGGCTTTTCAAGGTGAACAATTTCTAATACATCTTCCAAGGTTACCGGCTCAAAATATAGCCGATCTGAGGTATCGTAATCTGTCGACACTGTTTCCGGATTACAGTTGACCATAATGGTTTCATAGCCATCTTCACTCATCGCCAAAGCAGCATGTACGCAACAATAATCAAATTCTATACCCTGACCAATACGGTTGGGACCACCACCCAGCACCAATATCTTATCCCGACCAGAAGGCTCAGACTCACACTCCTGCTCATAAGTGGAATACATGTACGCCGTCGCTGTTGAAAACTCAGCCGCACAAGTGTCCACTCGCTTGTATACAGGCCGTATATTGATAGCCTGACGAACATCTCTAACCCTTTTTTCATCAGTTTTTAACAAGTCAGCCAATCGCTTATCGGCAAAGCCCTTGCGCTTAAGACGCAGTAGTCGATCTGCTGAAAGCTGGTATAACGACTCACCTTCCAGACGAATTTCATCCTGAATAAGATCTTCTATCTGAACCAAAAACCAGGGGTCAATCGCCGAAAGTTTAAAAACTTCCTCTACCGACATACCAGCACGGAATGCATCACCCACATACCAAATCCGTTCAGCTCCCGGCTCTATTAACTGCTGACGCAACTCAACTAAACCCTCTTCTGTATCAATATCCACCTGAGGCTCGAAACCAGCGGAGCCAACCTCCAAACCCCTAAGGGCCTTTTGTAGCGACTCCTGGAATGTGCGTCCAATGGCCATTACCTCACCCACCGACTTCATTTGAGTGGTCAGTTTGGCATCAGCTTGGCTGAATTTTTCAAATGCAAAACGAGGTATTTTGGTGACAACGTAATCAATACTAGGCTCAAAGGAAGCCGGTGTAGCGCCACCCGTAATATCGTTCTGTAACTCATCAAGGGTATAGCCCACCGCAAGTTTTGCCGCCACTTTTGCAATAGGGAAACCTGTTGCTTTAGAGGCTAATGCTGAGGATCGAGACACCCTGGGATTCATTTCAATCACGATTAACCGACCATCTTCAGGATTAACAGCAAACTGGACATTTGACCCACCGGTCTCAACACCAATTTCACGCAGCACCGCAATGGATGCATTACGCATGATCTGATATTCCTTGTCAGTCAACGTCTGGGCTGGAGCAACCGTAATAGAATCTCCAGTATGAACACCCATAGGATCCAAATTTTCAATGGAACAGATAATGATGCAGTTATCATTTTTGTCCCGCACCACTTCCATTTCGTATTCTTTCCAGCCAATCAACGATTCATCAATCAGCAATTCGTTGGTAGGTGACAAATCTAGTCCACGCTGACAAATCTCAACAAACTCTTCTCGGTTATAGGCGATACCACCACCCGACCCACCCATAGTAAACGAGGGCCGGATAATGCAAGGGTAGCCAAAACGATCAGGAACCTGGAGCGCTTCTTCTAAACTATGAACAATGACAGACTCCGCCGTTTCCAGGCCAATCTTTTTCATGGCCTTGTCAAAACGGCTGCGATCTTCAGCCTTATCAATAGCGTCCTGGTCGGCACCAATCATCTCGACACCGAATTTTTCCAGCACACCTTCACGAGCCAGGTCCAGAGCACAATTAAGCGCAGTTTGACCACCCATGGTAGGAAGCAACGCATCTGGACGTTCTTCTTCAATAATTTTTGCAACAGTACGCCACTCAACTGGCTCGATATACGTCGCATCAGCCATCGCAGGATCAGTCATGATCGTAGCTGGATTAGAGTTCACCAGAATGACCCGGAAACCTTCCTCTCTCAATGCTTTACAAGCCTGAGCACCGGAGTAATCAAACTCACACGCCTGCCCGATCACAATAGGACCTGCGCCAAGGATTAAAATACTTTTTAAATCAGTTCTTTTTGGCATAATCTACGTTTGTTCTGGTGTAAGTCATTTCTAATACGTTGAANTTTTATTCCTTCAACACAAGTCTTAATATACTTGCTACGTCCGGTTGCAATAATCCTTAATCAACTCAAAAAAGTGATCAAATAACGGTGCAGCATCATGGGGCCCGGGGCTAGCCTCGGGGTGCCCCTGAAAACTAAATGCTGGTTTGTCCGTACGATGTATTCCTTGAAGGGAGCCATCAAATAATGAGCGGTAAGTAGTGCGAAGGTTATCGGGCAACGATTCTTCATCTACAGAAAAACCGTGGTTTTGACTGGTAATCAATACTGTGCCCGCATCAAGGTCTTTTACCGGATGATTGGCACCATGATGACCAAATTTCATTTTGACCGTTTTTGCGCCGCTGGCCAAAGCCAACAATTGATGCCCCAAACATATTCCAAACACAGGAACATCTGTTTCAAGAATTTGTTGAATCGCTTCTATGGCGTAATCACAGGGCTCAGGATCACCGGGACCATTTGACAGAAAAACTCCATCGGGATTCATGGCCAGCACATCTGCTGCCGAAGTCTTTGCGGGCACAACCGTTAAATCTGCCCCCCTATCGACCAGCATACGCAAAATATTACGCTTGGTACCAAAATCGTAGGCGATGACCTTAAAGGGTTTTTCCTGTGGCGTTTCATAACCCACCCCTAACTTCCAGCTACCTTCGTTCCATTTATAGATTTCAGGTGTGGTGACCTCTTTAGCAAGGTCCATCCCCTTTAAACCCACAAACTTGCGAGCAGTAGCCAGCGCTTTCAGCTCATCAACATCACCCGCCATCAAACAACCATTCTGCGCACCTTTGTCACGAAGAATACGCGTTAATTTTCGAGTATCAATGTCGGCAATGCCAAGAATGTTGTTGGCTTTTAGGTAAGCGTCCAAACTTTGTTCTGAGCGAAAGTTACTGGCCAATAAAGGTAAGTCACGTATCACCAATCCAGCGGCATGAATACAACTGGACTCTTCATCCTCTGCATTTACGCCGGTATTACCAATATGTGGATACGTCAGGGTAACAATTTGGCGAGCGTAAGACGGATCAGTAAGAATTTCCTGATAACCCGTCAATGCTGTATTGAATACCACCTCACCACTGGAAATACCTTCAGCACCAATGGCTACGCCCTTAAAAACAGTACCATCCTCAAGCGCTAAAATAGCGGTCCGATGGGTGTCGGTATTCAATGCAATCTCCTCAAGCTCAACTACAGATATGAATTGCCAGAGACAACTGGCAGTTACGTAAATTCAAGCACTATTCCATTGCACCTGAATTCCTTTGTTTTTCACGCTTAAACCCCCTGTTTGCACGTGAAGCTGCAGCCAAGCTGCAAAAAAGCGAGATGAAACCACGCGTCTCACCTCGCTTTAAAATCATCAATTTCACCGTTTTACCGCATGTTTTTTGGGCGATTCTTACCGGTGGAAACTAACCGGGCATTCTAGGCTAAGCACCACAATCTGTCTAGACAATCCTCAACACAAACTTTAGCTTAACCCATAAAATTTACTACAAATTCCACCTTAAAAATTTACCCAAAATAGCCACATTAAAAAGCCGCCCTATAATATGAGCGGCTGAGCAACTTTTATCCATTGTTAGCGAATTACTTTAGCCCTAAAACATCCTGCATATCAAACAAGCCTCTATTTTTGCCGGCTATCCAGCCAGCAGCTCGTACAGCACCACGAGCAAATGACATACGACTAGAGGCCTTATGGGTAATTTCTACTCGCTCTCCTTCGGAGGCAAAAGTGACCGTATGGTCGCCCACAATATCACCCGCCCTTACCGTAGCAAACCCAATGGTTTTCCTATCCCTGGCACCCGTTTGCCCTTCCCGRCCATAAACTGCCACTTCATCCAAATYTCGACCCAACGCACTTGCCACAACCTTGCCCATACTTAATGCAGTGCCCGATGGCGCATCGATCTTGTGGCGATGGTGTGCCTCATAAATTTCAACATCGACTTCATCTCCCAGTACTCGAGCCGCCATATCAAGCAATTTAAAGCAAAGATTTACCCCAGTACTAAAGTTTGATGCCATACATAACGCCGCACTATCGACAACTACCAATAACTCAGTTTTTTGTTCATCGGTAAAACCGGTTGTTCCAACCACCATCTGCTTGCCATTAGCAGCACAAAGTTTGGCGTTAGCAATCGTCGCCACTGGGGAGGTGAAGTCAATCAGCACATCAAAGCTATCGACCACATCAGCAAGATTCCCGACCACCTGAACATCCAACCGGCCAATACCTGCCAACTCGCCGGCATCCGCACCCACAAGGGAGCTCTCCGGGCGTTCAATCGCGGCAGTTAAAGTAGTATCAGGGTTAATGGTGACAGCCTCTATCAAGGCTTTACCCATACGGCCAGCGGCGCCGGTCACTGCAATTCGGGTCATAATCTCTCTCGTTATCTTAAGTGACTGTTCTCGTTGGTGTATTTTATAGGCCTACGCTTATTAGGACCAAATAACTATACCGTAAATCCATCAAAGAATTTTTTTACACCCTCAAACCAAGATGCCCTTTTCGGCGAGTGTTTTCCACCCTCCAGGCTTTCTTGTAATTGGCGAAGAAGCTCTTTCTGATCACCGCTAAGGTTTACCGGCGTCTCAAGAATTACACGACACAACAAATCGCCAGGCCCGCCGCCACGAACGCTGGCAACACCCTTGGATTTTAACCGAAACATACGACCCGTCTGAGTTTCAGAAGGRATTTTCAAYKTAACCCGRCCATTYAGGGTAGGCACTTCAAGCTCACCACCCAGAGCAGCATCCACRATGCTGATGGGCACCTCACAGTAAAGGTTGCGGCCGTCACGCTGGAACAAAGAATGTTCACGAACATTCATCTGTACATATAAATCACCRGMCGGACCTCCTTCCGGCCCAGCTTCACCTTCTCCGCCCAAACGAATACGATCTCCAGTATCAACMCCTGGAGGYACTTTAACGGAAAGGGTTTTTGTCTCTTTAGTTCGACCCTGACCATGRCAACTAAGACAAGGGTCACTAACAACCTGTCCACGCCCATGACACTTMGGACATGTTTGTTGTACCGAAATAAAGCCTTGAGACATTCGTACCTGACCATGACCACCWCAAGTTCCACAGGTAGCMGGAGARGAACCTTTTTTAGCCCCGGAACCACCACATGCGTCACAACCACAAAGTGTCGGCACCTTAATTTGAACAGTCTTCCCTTTTACGGCATCTTCCAGATTCAAATCTAAATTATATTGTAGATCGGAACCACGCACCGGCCCAGCGCGCCCACGACCTCGGCCGCCGCCACCGAAAATATCACCAAACACATCGCCAAAAATATCACTAAAGTTGCCCTGAGCACCGCCCGGACCACCTCCACCAAAACCACTATTTGGGTCAATGCCAGCATGGCCATACTGGTCATAAGCGGCTTTTTTCTCCTTGTTAGAAAGGACTTCGTAGGCTTCCGCGGCCTCTTTAAAAGTGTCTTCTGCCTCCTTGTTGTCCGGATTGCGGTCAGGATGACTCTTCATGGCAATTCGACGGTAGGCCTTTTTTACATCCTGCTCAGGAGCATTTCTGGATACACCAAGAATTTCATAGTAATCGCGTTTAGACATTCGCAGTCAGCTTCTTTATCAATCATTTCTGCCATAGGCAGAGGTTAATTTAACGCATCGGTAGTTTGACAATATTCAAACATAGCAAAGCGCGAGTTAAGGTTTAGCCCCCTAGCCCGCGCCTGCTACCGACAACACTGATAGTCGGCGATAAAACGTAGTAAAAATTTACGCTTTATCGTCTTCTTTTACTTCTTCAAATTCAGCATCAACCACATCATCAGTACCCGCTGCATCATCAGCAGCACCTTCAGGGTTTTCAGCCTGGGCTTCCGCAGCTTGCTCGGCATACAGCTTTTGCGCCAAAGTAGCAGAGGCTTCAGATAAGGTTTTAGCTGCGGTATCAATGGCATCTTTATCATCACCTTTAACCGCTTCTTCCACTTCCTTCACGGCAGCTTCGATAGCTTCTTTTTCCTCATCGGTAGCCTTATCACCCGCTTCTTCTACCGTTTTCTTAGCTGCATGAGCAAGACCATCTGCCGCATTACGCGCCTGAACCAAATCTTCAAACTTCTGATCTTCGGCAGCATTGGCTTCAGCATCACTCACCATGCCTTCAATCTCTTCTTCAGATAAACCAGAAGAGGCCTTAATCACAATAGATTGCTCTTTKCCTGTCGCTTTRTCCTTGGCATTCACATGYAAAATACCATTGGCATCAATATCAAARGTCACTTCAATTTGCGGCATRCCACGAGGCGCAGGAGGAATMTCTKCCAGATCAAAACGACCCAAAGATTTATTGCCTGYCGCCTGCTTTCTTTCGCCTTGCACAACGTGRATAGTAACCGCTGCTTGRTTRTCGTCCGCTGTTGAAAAAATCTGTGATTTCTTCGAAGGAATYGTTGTRTTCCTCTCAATCAGRGGTGTTGCCATACCGCCCATGGTTTCAATACCCAGCGTCAACGGAGTTACATCCAGCAACAATACATCTTTCACMTCACCAGAAAGTACYGCACCTTGAATTGCTGCACCCATAGCAACTGCTTCATCCGGGTTAACATCTTTGCGCGGCTCTTTGCCAAAGAATTCTGTTACTTTCTTTTGCACCATTGGCATGCGCGTCTGGCCACCCACTAAAATCACGTCATCAATATCAGAAGCAGATTTACCGGCATCCTTAAGAGCAAGCTTTAATGGCTCCATAGTACGTTCAACCAGCGCTTCCACCAATGATTCAAGCTTGGCACGGGTCAGTTTTACAACCAAGTGCTTAGGACCAGTAGCATCGGCAGTGATATACGGTAAATTAACCTCTGTTTGCTGACTGGAAGACAGCTCGATCTTGGCTTTCTCAGCAGCCTCTTTCAAACGCTGAAGCGCCATCGGGTCATTGTGCAAATCAATGCCATTTTCTTTCTTAAATTCACTCGATAGATACTCAATCAAACGTAGATCAAAATCTTCACCACCCAGGAATGTATCACCGTTAGTCGCAAGAACTTCAAACTGATGCTCACCGTCCACGTCTGCTATTTCGATAATAGATATATCAAAGGTACCGCCACCCAAGTCATAAACCGCAATAACACTATCGCCAGGCGTTCTATCCATGCCGTAGGCCAATGCAGCAGCTGTGGGCTCATTAATAATACGTTTGACCTCAAGACCAGCGATTTTACCTGCGTCCTTTGTCGCCTGACGCTGAGAATCATTAAAGTAGGCTGGCACCGTAATAACTGCCTCGGTGACCGTTTCACCCAGATAATCTTCGGCAGTTTTCTTCATCTTTTTCAGCACTTCAGCAGAAATTTGAGGTGCAGCTCTCTTTTCACCTTTTACTTCAACCCAAGCGTCACCATTGTCTGCCTTCACAATTTGATAAGGCACCATTTTGATGTCTTTCTGAACAACATCGTCTTCGAAACGACGGCCAATCAAACGCTTTACCGCAAACAGTGTATTACTTGGATTGGTCACAGCCTGACGCTTGGCAGACTGACCTACTAAAATTTCATTTTCATCAGTGAACGCGACGACAGATGGTGTTGTACGACCACCTTCAGCATTTTCGATAACTTTCGGCTTGTCGCCCTCAAGTACAGCAACACAAGAGTTGGTAGTACCCAGGTCAATTCCGATAATCTTGCCCATGTTTCTTCTCCGGGATTAACTTAACTTTCAATTCAAAGTTAAATTTAAAAAATGTTTAATTTACACAATGGCTAATTCACTAAAGCCAGGTTCTGGTTGCTAATATTGGCCCGCCATCGCAGATTTCAACCCTTATCCCAACAATTAACTTTATTAGGARTTATCTACTTACAGCTACTTATCCGCTGCTTTAGCAATAACAACCATTGCAGGACGAACCAAGCGTCCATTCAGGGTGTAACCCTTTTGGAATACATCCACCACGGTATTGGGTGTTTCTTCAGGCATTTCCAGCATACTCATAGCCTGATGGAGTTCAGGGTCAAACATTTGACCTTTAGGGTCTATTGGCTCCACCTTGTAACGCACTAAAACATCTTGAAAACTTTTCAATGTGAGCTCTACACCCTCAACAAATGACTTGGAATCGTCATTGTCTTGGTCAACGGTTTGCAGTGCCCGCTCCAGGTTATCAATCACTGGCAACAACTCACCCACAAATTTATCCAATGCATATTTATGAGCATTTTCTACATCACGCTCTGATCTTCGACGAAGGTTTTGCATTTCAGCCTGAACTCTCAACGTTTGATCTTTTGCCTTTACCAGCTCTTCCTGAAGCCTGACGAGCTCATCCACAGCATCAGAGTCTTTACCATCGACCGTATTGGTTTCACCCTCGACAACCGGCTCTTGTACCTCTGTTTTTTCCGACTCAAATAATTCGGACTCATCAGCACGGCCTTCGTGGTTACTGTTTTTTTCAGTTGACACGCAACATCTCCCTTACTAATACCTTATTCAATGAATACCAGGCCTAACTACTTACCTGGCTTTAAAACTACACATCTGGTTTCAACCCGCTATATTGGGTCGCCGCAAACAGTTTCAAGGGCAGACGCACCGAAAAAATCTGTATAAGATTAACGACCTTACAATCATACCAGCGAATGCAGGATAGACATTGCTTACGACCTTAACCGTTAAAAACTTCACCCTAGTCGAACACCTTGAAATTGATTTCAATAGTGGAATGACTGCCCTGACGGGTGAAACCGGCGCAGGAAAATCTCTTATGGTCGACGCCCTGGCCATGGCACTAGGGGATAGAGCCGATACCGATAGAATTCGCAGCAACACCGAACGAGCCGAAGTCTCTGCCATATTTGACCTAAGTAAGGCCCCCCTAGCCATTCAATGGCTCAACAGCAATGACTTTAATGGCCAAGATTCCGATGATGGGGGCCTTGATAGCAATAACGAATGTCTGCTTCGAAGATTRCTCACTAAAGAGGGGCGATCACGCGGCTATATCAATGGCTTACCAGCAACCATGCAACAATTGCGAGAGCTGGGCGAAGTTTTAATAGACATTCACAGCCAACACGAGCACCAATCCCTGTTGCGCCGTGAAACCCACCGGAAGATTCTGGACAATTTTGCCGAATGCACGGACCTAACCAATAACACCCGAAACATCTATCACCAATGGACCAAGGCCAGCCAGAAACTTCAACAATTAGAAAGTGATTCTGAYGAGCTGATAGCACGTCGTGATTTACTCAGTTTTCAGCTTGCCGAGCTGGATCAGCTCGACCTGGAAGACGGCGAGTTAAAAACATTAGAGCAGCAACAACACATTCTAGCCAATGCTGAATCCATTCTTGAGGACAGCCAAACACTGATACAACTTTGCTCAGAAGATGAGCCCCTCAATCTTCAGAGCGCCCTGAGCAAAGCACTGCAGCTCCTCCAAAACATGCCAAACAAACCAGCATTGCTAGAAGAAGCAGAAAAATTATTAACCAGCGCGCAAATTGAAGTAGAAGAAGCCGGCAGGGAAATCCAACAACACCTGGATAGCTTTAGTGCCGAACCCGAACGACTTCAACAACTGGAAGAACGCCTGAGTGCTATTTATCAACTCGCCCGAAAACATCGAGTGTCCCCAGAAGAACTGCACAATAAACACCGGGAACTGAAACAAGCCCTCAGCGACATTTCCGGAGGAGAAAAAGATACGGTTGCGCTTCAGCAACAGGTTGAAGAACTCGCCAACGACTACACAAAATCCGCCGGCCAACTGACAAAAAAACGTACGACAGCTGCAAAAAATCTCTCTGCATCGATCGAACAACAATTCAACTCACTCTCCATGCCAGGTGCAAAATTTTCACCCAACCTAACACCCCTCGCCGACAATTCCTTTGGTCCACATGGCAGGGAGAGCATTGAGTTTTTAATTCGCACAAACCCTGGCGACCCACCCAAACCCCTTGCACGCATAGCCTCTGGTGGTGAGTTGTCACGTATCAGCTTAGCCATTCAGGTAATTGCGGCAAAAAATTCGTCAATCCCCACACTGGTATTTGATGAAGTCGATGTTGGTATTGGTGGTGCCACTGCTGAGGTTGTTGGCCAGCTACTTCGACAACTAGGTGATAGAGGGCAAGTATTGTGTGTTACTCACCAACCCCAAGTTGCGGCTTGCGCCCACAACCATCTACTTGTGAGTAAAAACAGCCATCAAAGTACCACCCACAGCCAGATAAAAACTCTATCAAACACTGAACGTACCCATGAAATTGCCCGCATGCTAGGCGGTGTAAAAATTACCGAGACAACACTAAATCACGCCAAAGAAATGCTTAAACCTGCCTCTCCAGTGCTATAAGACAACCACTATCTATTGATCTAGATCAATCAAGAAACCCCACAAAACTTCTACATTTAAGCTTCACGATAAAGCCCCTATAAAAAAAGGGTTTTCCGTGCATACGCTACATCATCACTATTTACTCATCCGTATCGCGGGAGGTACACAAAATGGAAGCTGAAGATATAGCCACTCTGGCCAACTTGGGTAAACTAATTCTTGGAGGAGTTGCCCTTACACTCATATTAGTTGTAGTGGCCAATGCAATCTAACCAACAAACTTCTCTACTACAGCTATTGGTTTGGCATGGAGAATTTAGTATTAATAACACCCACACGTCTACCAATTTACTTACCATTTAATTTTCTACAATGGCAGGTAAATTGGGTGTTAGACCATCCAGCTCAGTGCTGACGTAGATATAAATAATTTTTCCGGCCAACATCACAAACWACTATATTCTCTGCCAACCAATCACACTGTTTCTCAACTAACTGGACATTTTTTGCCAGCCGCTCGTTAACAGCCAAATGCTGCTTGTCCTGCTTGAGGTAACCAAACATAGTTTCGAACCGCTGGCTAAAATCAATCCCTTTGGCCGTCACATCATGAAACAGAAAAACAAACTTGGYGTAAGARAACGTAGACCCACCCAAACCAATTTCCAACATTTTTTTAATATATTTTTGATAGGCTTTTGTGAGATAAAAGCCAAGTGCTTTTGTTTCATCAAGTCCAGCTTGATAGACAGGAATAGCCATCCTATTAGCTTCACTCAGAACACCTTGTGTTAATTTTTTATTAGCCTGATTACCCATTAATTGATAAAGGTCACTACTGCATGTAATTTGTCTTGTCYCAAGAGAACACTGACTTAAATCCTGAGAGCTCAGATCATCATGACTCAGGCCACTGCGTCTCGAAGAACGACCACCAATATTGCCAACCTTCTGCTGAATCCCTTTAGGCTGAATATTTTTAAGTTGAACACTGTCCGGCCTAACAAGGTAAATCCCAAGCCTCGCAGCAGGACGCTTTAATAAAAGAGCCTGAGTCGTCTCGTTATTTTTTTTAAAATCATAGAACGAAGGCAAATGCTTGCCCTGCCCCTGAGCCTTCACCTCACAATAAAGCTGTTCATAGTAATTTTCGGCCAATAGTAAGCAAAATTTTCCAGCATTCCCACATACTGGAAATGCCAGAATCAGCCAAATTAATATTTTATAGACCACCCTCAATACCATGACCTCTGACCACTCATACTTTCACTTTCCACAGCTAATATGGTTTAAAAAAACATCCGACTGTCGCAGATGTTTACGATGCTGCAACAAAAACATAGACTAGCGACTACTATCCGGGGCAAGGCTCATAGAATCAACAGGTTATGTCACAAATAATGGTTCGCCTACTTCCCCCCTTCTTTTGCCTATTACTGGCGGGGCTCATAAACTGGTACATTCCGTCATTGGATGGTGACCAGCTCTCCATGCTGGGGCAATTACCGTACGTGCTCTGTGGCCTGGCCGCATTAATTGCACTTTTGGCCAACAATTCCCGCTATCTTGGCACTGCTGCCATCCTGCTGATTGGGTTCTGGCTTATTCGTAGCTATTTACAAGCACCATTAGATACCGAACCTGCAGGACAAGTCTTTGGCCTTATATCTCTTTGCACCCCACCGCTATTGGGAGCACTTATTATCTTGCCCAATACAGGTTGGCGGCACCTGGGTTTTGTTCTTTTTGTTTCTTTTATATCTATTTTTGCACTTATTATTGCAAGCCTGTTTCAGTGGCAACCACTTTGGTTTGCCGCACTTTCTCCAGAATTACAGGAAAGTATTTTTTTGGGCCTAAAAATTTCCAGCACATCCAGTTTATTGTTTATCTTTGTATTTATTGCAGGTTTAGCTATTCCCCCCATCAAACGGGAACATCTCGACAGTAGCCTGCCCGGGTGTGTTTTATTTAGCTTCATTACCCTAGCCTGGTTTCATGTACCCCATATATCGGCSACCATGTTCTCTGTTTCCGGGCTTTTATTAATCATCAACCAAACACACAGCTTGCTCAACATGGTGTACCGCGATGAGCTTACCCAAATATCCAACCGACGCGCACTACTAAGAGATGTCCGCAATATAGGCAACCACTACGCACTTGCCATGGTCGATGTAGATCATTTTAAGAAAATTAATGACCAACACGGTCATGACTTGGGCGATCAAGTCTTGCGCGCCATTGCGTCAAAACTCAACCAAGTCACAGGAGGGGGCCGAGCATACCGGTTTGGAGGAGAAGAATTCTGCTTATTATTTAAGGGAAAAACTATAGATCAGACTATTGACCATCTGGAATCATTGAGAAAAACCATTGCTGAATATGATATGACTGCCAGAGACAATAAGAATCGCCCCTGGGCACAGAATAAAGGAGAGAAAAAACGCGGAGCATCTCGTGGTAGAGGAAATATCCGCGCGACTGTTAGCATGGGTGTAGCCGACTCCTCATCCTCTCTCGATTTCAGCGTGGTATTAAAAGTAGCTGATAAAGCCATGTATCGGGCAAAAGAAGGTGGCAGAAATCAGATTAAGTCATAATGAAGGCAGGCAATAATTTTCATTAAAGCCACCTTGAAATAGAAGGGATTTTTTAGCAATAGAAAGTGCACCAACTCACCCCTGACACTAAGAAAACAGGCTACTTTATACGTCTCACATAAAGTACCAGACTATGGCATACCAGCTCAAAGCCCTTCTCACTAGCAACTTTTTGTTGTAGTTCTTCAATCTCAGCACTTTGAAACTCAATCACTTGGCCGCTATCTACATCGACCATATGATCATGATGCCCGCCACGATCGATCTCATACACGGCAGGACCATTATCAAAATTGTGGCGCGTCACCAAACCAGCCGTCTCAAATTGGGTTAACACCCTATAGACTGTAGCAATCCCCACATCCTTATCAGCTTCGATCAATCTCCGATATACATCTTCCGCACTCAGATGAGGCTCAGAAGAACTTTCCAGGATATTTAGAATTTTTAGCCTTGGCGCAGTTACCTTTAGGCCGGCATCACGTAATTCGCGGTTTTCATCATTCATTCCGTTCTGAACCCTTCTATACACTGGTTGGATTCTGTATTATCGCCCTTCGAAGATACGACTGGAACCCCATAATGCATTTTACTGCACAAATAGTATGCTGCTTAGCTTTGACTCTCACCCTTTCAGGGTGCTCAAAGTTTTCCATGCCAACAATGCCAAAGCTGCCAACTATTTACAAATATGATATTCAGCAAGGTAATGTCATCACTCAAGAGATGGTTGATCAGCTCAAACCGGGGATGACAAAATCTCAGGTACGCTTTGTTATGGGGACTCCATTGATTGCTGACACCTTCAGCCAGGATCGTTGGGATTACTTTTACAGCCTACAGCCTGCAAAAAGTGAAGAAGTACGCGAAAGAATGACTATTTTCTTTAAAGATGACCTTTTGGTAGGTATAAGAGGTGACTTCGTTCCAGGTAGCAGCAATGCACAGCAGACTGATGATACTGAAGAGTTACAAGCCGACAGTGTAGAATCTGAACAAATAGATAACACTGATGAAGAACAAGAGTAACGCTCTTCTATTAATCACTGCATTTTGCTGCGCCTAAAATAGCTTATCTTTGAATTGAGGCGACCTATCTATTTATTTTTCTTACCCTGTTCTTCAATTTCTTAGTGTTTATTCCTCAGCTTTACGACTAGCCTTTTCAGCACGACGCTTTCGAACCTCTTTTGGGTCGATGATCAGCGGGCGATAAATTTCAACCCTATCCATGGGCTCCAGCACATGCTCCCTTGGAGCTTTTAAACCTTTAGTGCCCAGCGCCTGACCAAAAATGCCCATTTTAACATTTTCAAGATCAATCTCAGGAAACTGCTCCGTAATACCGGACTGCTCTACTGCCTCAAATGCTGTTGTCCCTCGAGGAACTTGTAATTCCGTCAACTGTTGTCGAGTTGGCAAGGCATAAGCCACCTCAACAGTAATCAACTCTATTTCACTCATACCCCATACACCTCTTTCGCCCGCAGTGAYAACGCATCAACCAGATTGTTGGCCACCGACGTGAACAAGCCCGATGACGCTATTCCTACWGACAAACTATTAAATTCAAACTCTAAATCCAGCATCACCTTACAGGCAGTCTCCGTCAGCGCTTTGAAAGACCAAACACCAGAGAACTGACTAAACGGCCCCTGCTGGAGACTCATACTAATTCGTTCTGGCTCATAAAGTGTATTACAGGTTGTGAAGCTGTAGCTTATCAASCCCTTCTTCAAATCAAGCCGGGCYACCATCGARYYTTTACTYTGTTCCAGAAYTTCTGCACCCACACAATTGKCCATATACAAYGGRTAACTRGCCACATCRTTGACCAGGTCGAACATTTGCTGCGCTGAATAYATCACCAACGCACTACGTTTAATTGTTGTTAACATCAGGAAAATGTCTTATAAATGCCCATTACGAATACCACCAGCACTGCCAATGGTGAGAGATACCGAACCACCCAGCGCCAAACAAAAAATACACTACTGGGTTCATCATTCATTTCTTCACGCACAGCTTGTGGCTTCATGATCCAACCCACAAAAATAGCAATAAACAACCCAGTTAACGGCAACATAACACTAGAGGTAAGAAAATCCATAAACTCAAAGAAGTTAAACCCTGCAATTCGTGCCTCGGCCCACACATTAAATGACAGCACACTGCCCAACCCAACAAGCCAGACAATAAAACCCAACAACAGGTTTGCTGTAAAACGATTAAAACCTTTTGATTCAACCAAATAGGCAACAGCAGGTTCAATTAATGAGATAGCCGAACTCCAGGCAGCCAGCGTTACCAGCACAAAGAAAATACTACCAAACAGCAAACCACCCGACATATTACCAAAAGCCACCGGTAAACTAACAAACATGAGCCCAGGGCCTGCACTTGGTGCAATGGTTGGGTTAGCAAAAACAATGGGGAAAATAGCCAACCCTGCTACCAGCGCTACTAATGTATCCAAAAAACCCACGGCTATCACAGTACGACCGATCCGAGCATGATCTGGCATATAAGCCCCATAAGCCATAATTGCGCCCATACCCAAACTCAGAGTAAAAAAAGCATGACCCAGTGCTATCAACACACCTTTCCATGTCAGTGCCTCAATATTAAAACTAAATAAAAAACTAAAACCCCGTGCAAAATCACCCTGCTGATAACCAAACACAAGCAACACCAGTAACAGTACAAACAAAAGCGGCATGAGTACTCGAACAGCGACACCTAATCCTTTAGTCACCCCCCCCATAACCACTCCCATCGTTAACAACAGGAACACAGACTGCCAGAATATCAATGTATTTGTATCTGCCAGTAAATCACCAAAAATGATACCGGCCTGTTCTGCGCTAACCCCCTGAAAGGTTCCTGAAGCCATATGACCGATATAGTGCAGTGCCCAACCAGCAATAACCGCATAGTAAGACAAAATCATCAACCCAGCGGTCACACCAAGCCAGCCAATGGCATTCCACCCTCCATGTAATCCTGCTTCTTTTGTTAAATAGCGCATGGTGTTGATAGGACTGTGCCGACCTCGGCGTCCAAGCATGATTTCAGCAACCATAATCGGCATACCTACCACTAGAATACAAACCAGGTACACCAGAACAAAAGCCCCTCCACCGTTTTCTCCAACGATATAGGGAAACTTCCAGATATTACCCAGTCCTACAGCAGAGCCTGTCGCCGCAAGCACAAAGGTCCAGCGACTGGGCCAGGTTCCGTGTATCCCCCTTTTACTACTAACTTGGGCATCCGGAGATCCGACTCCAACCTGAGAATTTTCTGACATCAATCATGCTCATTATCAACCAGCCCAGATTGTACCGGCAAAGCCCCCTGTTAAAAACCAATGACCAAACTCTTTCTCCTCTACACGCTTAAATGCAATAAAATCATAGTCGAGAGGACACCCAATCCTTATAATTCCCCCATGGCAAAGAAACCGAAAATAAAATCGACTAGTTCAACTATCGCGCTCAACAAAAGAGCACGTCACGACTACCACTTGGAAGAAAAATTTGAAGCTGGCCTGGTTCTCCAAGGATGGGAGGTCAAAAGCCTGCGTGCAGGAAAGATTCAAGTTACAGATAGCTTTGTTCTTCTACAAAATGGCGAAGCCTATTTAATGGGTGTACACATCACACCGCTAAACACCGCTTCAACCCACTCTGTTACCGATCCAACTCGAACCAGAAAGCTATTGCTTCACGAAAAAGAACTGAGCCGATTATTTAATAGCGTCAATCAAAAGGGGCATACTTGTGTTGCCACAGCCCTTTATTGGAAGGGCCACCTAGTGAAATGTGAAATAGCTTTAGCCAAAGGTAAGCAGGCCCACGACAAACGTGAATCAGAAAAAGATCGTGACTGGCAACGACAAAAACAGCGTCTTATGCGCCATGGTAACTAGAATTCACCACCCTGCATTTAAAATTCCACCCATTGCAGTACATTGCCAGCGATTATTAACTATACGGGCAAGCTCTATTAGACCTACTAATATAGTTATTACCGTAAGTTAGCACTAACTTACGTAGCTTCAGTTAATAAGTTTTGGTGCAGAGGTTCCTACGCAACAACCAAATACCCTAAAGTTTTCAACACTGAACCTATCCACACATAACTAAATTCTATATTTTTTTCACTCACCCTTCGCTGTTCCTTCCTTGTTATCTCTCCACGCTTCACCCCCTGCCATTGCCCTTTCTTGAATTATAAATAAAAGTATAAGTTTTACYTTTATGTATTGATAATCATTATCATTTAGATTAAGATGRCTACTAGTAACATAGCAACAACGATTGGAAACTGTCTTCTTATGTACGTATGCAACTGTAAAGGTATTACTGACCGAGATATTCGCAATGCGGCATATGAAGGCGTCAAAAATCTCCGATCCTTGAGAAAATGTACCGGAGCCACTGGACAGTGCGGCAAATGCGCCCCTCACGCGAAAGCCGTCCTTAAAGAAGCTCTACAAGATATGAATTGCTATAACGCAATGAGTGCAAGTTACACCTAGTACCACCTATATTCTCTGTTTATATCGTCCTACTACAGCAAAGTTAGGGATCCTTCGGGGTCCCATTTTTTTTGCTACAATAAACAGGTAGTCTACCCCCTTGTTGACACAACCTAATATACAACCCACTAAAAATTCACGTGCTGTACACGACAGAATAAAGAAGAAAATATAAAAAGGAGCTTCTATGAAAGGCGATAAAAAGGTGATTGAATTCTTAAATAAAGTTTTGGGAAATGAGCTAAAAGCCATTAACCAATACTTCCTTCATGCCAGAATGTATAAAGACTGGGGTTTAAAGGAAATCGCCGAAAAGGAATACCACGAATCCATTGATGAAATGAAACATGCGGACCAGGTCATTGAACGTATTTTATTTCTGGAGGGCCTCCCTAACTTACAAGATTTGGGCAAGCTTTATATAGGTGAAAATACTTTGGAAATGCTCCAATGTGACCTTAAATTGGAAATGGAAGCGATACCCACCCTGAAAGAAGCTATTAAGCATGCGGAATCCATCAAAGACTTTGTTAGCCGGGATATTTTCAACTCTATACTGGAATCCGAAGAAGAACACGTAGATTGGCTGGAAACACAGCTGAGCCTAATAGATAAAATGGGTATTCAAAACTACCTGCAAGCTCAAATTATCACAGAATAACATTTGATTATCCGGCAAAATTTTGCCTCCATATCGCCTCGCCAACGAATAAATTGGGTAATAGCGAAAGTAAACGGGGGCTAGTTTGTGCTAAAATGTACGCTTGATTCTGTTATATCAATCTTTGGGGGCGTTTTGGATTCGACGCCGGTTACAAAACCCAGGGTGCATGCCGAGATGGTGACTAATCTCGTTAATCCAAAGTCGCAAACTATTAGTTGCCAACGACGACAACTACGCACTCGCCGCCTAAGAAACGGTAGGGTGTCATCTGACTGGAGCCGTGCTTATGCGTCCAGAGCCTTTCGAGGCTATCAGGTGTCATACTCATAAGATCGCGATGAAACTCGTCCGGGGTGGACTCGCTAAACACTAACCGGAATCGCAGTTTACGCGCCCTGCCAGCCGGGCTGTAAGCTGTTAAATATAATAGACTGATCTAAGCATGTAGAGCCTTCGGCAGCGGACTGACGGACGCGGGTTCAATTCCCGCCGCCTCCACCAATTCGTTGAAATATTCTTTATTTTTCAACATATTACCGAATGYACGGGAAACCAGAAATGGGGACTCGTACATTTTGGTCATACATTCTCGTACGTTGTTTCTAACTTAACACTCCGAAAAGACCTGTATTGAAAACTGTAGAATTTGAGTCACAACCCGCCGTAAACAATGACGCTGAAGAATGCAGGCAACACGAAAAAACATACGAACCCTGTTTTTTCGCATTTTTCGCTGTCTCGGGTATTAGAAATTACAGTTTTCTTAACGCCTTAAGCAGTGGCGACGCTTGCGGCGTTCTTCTGGCTTAATTTGATACATGCTATTTCTTCTTACCGATTACTTGAAACTGATCTACAAATAGCCCCTGACTAATAATCCATTTTTTATGCGGCTTATAGAAATAAAACTCCCAAGCAACAGGGTGCGCCTCGTGCCTAGCAATTTCAACTATCCTAATGAGGGACGGAGATAACTCTTCATAGTGAACATTTTCGGCACCGATAATTTTCCCGTATATGGTAGATACTGCAACAAGCTGTGTTTTTAAAATGGCTAGCTGTTGAATTTTTTGACTCATCACGGGGTTACTACTGTATAAGTTATCAACTGCTTGGGCAGACTTATCAGAGGAAAGGTCTGTAAAAAATTGAGCAACTTGCTCCCTTGGGCTGCCTTCATAAGCCCAAACCCCATTCACGCACATAGCAAGTGCAAACCCGACTAATATTTTTTTCATAGTGTTTCCTTAGTTTGTATTTCAACTCTTGTTGGGCATGTAACTGCCAATTAATAAGCCCGAAGGCCTTATAACTAGAAGGCACTGTATCAGAGGAAAGCTGACGCTAAAAGTAGGCGGTTTTGACTTTATAATCAAAGGATTAGAAGATTCATCAAGGAATGAAATTACTGACAAAACAAGCCTCCGTGCAATATTCTTATTAAATTTCTAGGCTATTGATGATAATCGACAGTCTAAATAAATCAATGTCTTAGCAGATACCTTTCCTTGATACAGAGCCTTATGGCTTCTGGTTTTGTAGATTGACAGACTAAGGAGTCAAGACCAGCTACGGTTGAACAATAGACATCACTAATCTGGCACATACATTTCCAGTACATTCTGCTCATACAATGTATGACCAACATCCAAACCCGTATTTTAAATTAACCACTTAAAAACAATGAGTTAAGAGTTTACAATTACTGGTAATGTAAGTGTAAACGTTTCCCGCCGCCTCCACCAATTCGTTGAAATATTCTTTATTTTTCAACATATTACCAAGTGTACGGGAAACCAGAAATGGGGACTCGTACATTTTGGTCATACATTCTTGTACGCTGTTTCTAACCTACACACCTCACTTTTTCATAAGGGAATACCTTNANNNTAAAAAAACCCAAACTACAATGATCGTGTATGCTCAGTGAATCGTGTGACCGTTCTAGGAGCCGTTAGCTAACCAAGTTTCCAATTCAGGTGTTAATCGTTCTGCCGCAATTTTTTCATAGCGATTAGATTGTTCTTGAGTGAGTAGGCCTTTCCAGCGTTGGTTCGTACCTTTGTGAAAAAAATCAGCAGAGTTCTTCCACAAACCTTGGGTGGTGCATGGCGCCATCTTTTCAGCATTAGCTTTCATATTGCTAAAAGAAACACCTTCAAGTAGTTGTGGCCAAAGATCCTCATTGACATCAATGTTTAGAAAAGCAGAAATTTTGCGCATTTCACCATCAATATCCTTAAGTAAATCACTGAAATGAACAAAATGAATATTAGTTAAATGACGGTAGTCCCACCATGTCTGAGCATGATGCAGATGCGACCAAAATGGGTAGCCATCCATTTCCCAGGGAAAAGAAGACTGTGCCAGCCAATCTTCAAATGCACCTTCAGCCGATTCAGGTGGGAGGGGGAGTATAGGCCCTTTTCGTCCCGGAGCATTGTTCAGTGCACTCACCATCTCTGGCTTCATGTTATGCCAGTGATTCCACATAGAAGCAAATACATCCCTGCCATCCCTGCCAACAAAGATATATTTCACTTCATCAAAGAATTTGCATCCATCGAGTGGGCAGTGGGTTTTGATGTACCGTCGATTTGGCAGTGCTTCCAGCTGAGCTATAACATCCTCTATTGGTGCAAAGTTAGCGTCCAGCCAAGGGCTCAGTTTATCTTGAGGAACTGATGGCTGTGGCTTTTGGAAGACTAACGCTGCACAGATAGCTTGCATCCAAGTTGTGCCAGCTTTATACGAGGTGGTAATAACAATATCATCATTTCGTGGCGTGTATGAATCCCAGCGATCGCTATCCATTAGTGAATTTTGGTAGTGACGAAGTCTTTGAGGGTGATCGGTAGTCATAGCAAATCCCTTTTATCAGTCAATAATTGCTGAATTTTATTTTTTGGGCATGTTTATTTCATCAGTAATACCCCTAAACTGTTCAAGGATTTTCCTCATATATTGTTTTGTAATGATCTGCCCCACTAATTTCGGGCACTTAGTTAAGCGAGTAAAATTACTCAACAAGGCGAACAATCACAAAATCAACAACCCGCAAACACTATGCGTCTGAATTTAAAGAATAGGCTCTTCGGCTGGCCAGAAAAATTGGTGTGACTAAAGCTACAAGAAAACTCGGTATTTATCCGCCCCAGATTTATGGATAGCGGTCAGCCTCCCATAAGAAGACTTCCACCAGCAAGCGAGAGTCTGGGCTGACGGCTGAGACGCCAGCTCGTCGACCGACCAAGGTAGTTGACGCCTGATATCAGCCACCTACTTCGCGAAAACTAAATACCAATTCATTCAGAAACATCATGATCAGTTCCACCCTGTGCGGATGATTGCGGTGTTCGGGGTGTTGCGAAATGGGTATTACACCTGAGTTAAAAATCACCATAATCCTTCTGCAAGGTAATTGGCTCAACAAGTGATGGGCACGCAGGTAAAACCAGCTTTTGACAGCAGTAAGCAACGAGACGGTACTCGCCAGGTGGAACTTGAAGAACAAGGCAACCAGTATAAAACCATTGATCGAAGCATGAATCGCCAGCACCTTGTGGCTAAGGCTGTTCGTAAGTTTAAGATCACTACTGACAGCAATCATCCGCAACCTGTGGCTCCGAATTTACTTCGTCAAAATTTTACTGCAGATCCACTCAATCAAAGATGGGCGGGCGATATTACCTATCTGTACACAAGCGAAGGCTGGCTTTACCTGGTGGTAATTTGATCTTCAGTCCCGTGCGGTTATTGGCTGGTCAATGAGTACCCGTATGACGGCTGATTTAACCTGTGATGCATTGAGTATGGCGTTGTGGCGTAGAGGATTCCCGAAAGAAACTATGGTTCACAGCGACCGAGGCAGGCGTATTGCTCAAACGCCTACAGAAAAATTATCGACAAACATCAACTCAAGCAGAGCATGACCCGTAAGGGCAATTGCTGGGATAACGCCTGTGTGGAAAGATTTTTCCATTCACTCAAGGTGGAACCGTCCAATATGAGCCGTTGATGAATCATTCTCAAATGCACCAAGCTGTTTTTGAATACATCGAGGTTTATTACAACAGAAAGAGAAGGCACAGTGCACTTGGTTACCTAAGTCCTGAGTAATATGAAAAACAAAATATCGCTTAGGTGAGTGTCCATTTTAGATAGTGCGGATCACCTAATTCAACTCCCTATTTCGACCATTTAACCCAAACCCAAACCGTAATGATCAGCACCACCCCAACTCTATCAAAACTCATGCCATAACCGGCAAAGCCTAACTCATACATTTCTAATACATTCTGCTCATACAATGTATGACCAACATCCAAACCCGCATTTTAAATTAACCACTTAAAAACAATGAGTTAAGAGTTTACAATTACTGGTAATGTAAGTGTAAACGTTTCCCTCCGCCTCCACCAATTCGSTRAAATATTCTTTATTTTTCAACATATTACCGAATGTACGGGAAACCAGAAATGGGGACTCGTACATTTTGGTCATACCTTCTTGCACGCTGTTTCTAACTTAACACTCCGAAAATATCTGTATTGAGTACTGTAGTTTTCTTAACGTCCAGAGCAGCGGCGTGCTAGCGTGTCTAGCCAAAAGGGCGATGCTGCCTTTACTTGTTAAATGATAATATCTAACTTATAAGCTTTTAACTAAACTGAATGCTCCACGTATTTGCCCTAAAGAATAACCCGTAGCAACATCCTCTGGATAATGTTTGACAATCGCTTTCTTTACGTCAGGATGTATCGATTTTCCGTGGCAATTTAGACAGACGCTCTCAACACCTTGCGCCTTCATAAATCTGAATTTATTGCCAATAATTTCAGAAAATGTGATAACGGAAGATGACTCTCCTTTTATTTGACGCGCATTAAATTGTTCAAGAACCTTTCGTTCAAAGGTATCTGGAACTGCGCTGCTGTTATTTCGCGGTTTTAAGCTTACTCGCTTAACACTCCAACCAGTTTCTTCACTAAGGTTTTTAGCTATTCTTGGAGCCTCCATTGAGCAGATATTTATGGCATGCTCTAACCCACCAGTTTGAATGGCCTCCTTCAATTTCGGTTTCAACATACTACCAAAGGTCTTAACGATATTAGTAGCTTCTGCTTCTAATTCTGACTTACTCATCAATTCTCCAGCTGTCACTTGGAGCGAGAACACAGCTAAAATCAATATAAGAAAAAAAGAAATATTTATATTCTTCATTTTTATACTTCCTTAGGAGGCTTTCATTTAATAGTGTGATAAAACTGTTGTGATATTAGAACAATACAGGAGTTAATGGGCCGCAAGGATTTAAAAACAACTATATCTACACGCACATGCCTCAGCATGGCACTAGATCTATTACCGGCCCACTAGATAATTATAAGGCATGAAGAAACAGGGACGCTCTTTGCTCAAGTGATGCCTTTACAACCCATTAGTATTACTTTTTTTGAAAAAATAAGTCATTGAATTAATAGGTTATATTTATATAGTGTACAGTCCTCTCTCGGGCGCCTCACTGCCAATCAAAAGCATCAAAAAACATAGTCATCCTTCCAGTTAAACCCCCTATTCTACTATTTAATCCAGCCTAAGCCATAATCTTGACCAAGGCCAAAGCAGCGATGATTACACTCTGGGCATCAATACCTAACTCATACATTTCCAGTACATTTTGGTCATACATTCTCGTACCTATGGCAGGCACTACTTCCAAGATAAAAGTGGTATTTTCTACTTCAGGGTAGTGACACCATTATTCCTTCGTGACCACTTCCCCTAATCTACAAAAAGAACTCCGCAGGTCATTGCATACTGTGAGTATAATAAGTTTTTCTTCGATCGAAGAGAGTGGTCTTAAAAAGGAAATCGGTATGACATTTTATCCATTGGATGTTGTTGAATGCGTGCCTGAAACGACCGATTCGGCTTCATTTATATTCGAAATCCCGGAAGAGTTACGAGCTACGTTTGACTATAAAGCGGGACAATTCCTGAACTTTCGGATTCCGTGGAAGGACTTCTTTATTGAACGTTGTTACTCCATTTCAAGCTCACCCATTACAGACGCAAGACTGCAGGTAACGATAAAGCGTGCAGCCAATGGGCGCGCATCCAACTGGTTTAATGATGAGGTACGCGAAGGCTCACAAGTCATGGCGGCCACGCCATCTGGTCGTTTTGTACTCAAAGAACAACGTAATAATGGACTAATTTTCTTTGCGGGTGGTAGCGGAATAACCCCCATATTGTCACTCATACAAACAGCGCTACTTACCACCGACCGCCCCGTTCAATTGATCTATGCTAACCGTGATACTGACAGCATTATCTTTAAACAAACACTCGAGGGACTGGCTACTGAGCACAGCAACCAACTGAGCTGCCACCATCATTTGAGCTGTGACCATGATTTAGATAGCGATGGTACACATCTTAATCAACAAAAAATCGAAGATTTAGTTGCCCAACGGTGGGATGCCGATTTTTATATCTGTGGACCTAGTCCGTTTATGGAGACAGTGGAAGCGGTATTAGCTGATCACAAAGTAGACGACGAGAGGGTGTTTGTTGAGCGTTTCGTTTCGTCGATTGACCCCGATCGCGCAGAAGTGCAAGCCTCCGTTGAGGAGGAGCCTGACATTGGTGATGTTAAATTAAAGATTACGGCAGACGGCAAAGACTTTGATGTTGAATATCTC
>NVXH01000012.1:0-113693 GCA_002746985.1 Porticoccaceae bacterium
CGCCATCACCACTCAGGGTGTCGTTACCACTGACATCGCCATTTAGAACGGTGTCTTCGGTCGCATTCAGGCTGTCGTTCAMRSYSRGYSRACTGNSGTYMACTGGGTYRACTGGGTCAACACCATTTTCARACCCTGAATCAGAYGAACTATCATTCAACTGTTGATTAGAATTTAGTCTCGRATTAAACAACCCTGAGGAGGATAAAGGAGGATCTATTCCRGCAACAGGWATRACTTCACCACCACTTAAAGAAAACTGGAGGCCTTGTCCAATCTCATCACCAACTGTGCTTTGTTCMCCKGCTGAKGGCTCTTCAAGMTTTTCTGCTATGTCTTCTCCATCTTCCAACWGGGCTAATAGCTCCTGAAACTCAGGAAAATCGTCATAACCCTCAAGCTTCACAAGCTGTTCAATATTTTCTATTGTTACGTTAAATACTACCGCCTCGGGTAACGCCCGAACAGAACCGTCAACTGTGGTAAGAGTGATACGTGAGCCATCTATAACTTCTAATAAATCACCTTCACGAATGGCATCACCAGCTTTAAGCTCATGCGTAGACTGATCAGAATCAATTAAGATAACCTTTGCGCCATCTGYTGAGGTTATAAAACCTAAAACCTCAGCTGACATTCCAGTCTYAACCATATTCGTCTCTATTTCTTGTTCATTCATTCTGGCCACCCTTTTATTCACTCCACACAGGTTTTATATAATTTGGCTTTGTTAATAATAGCTAAAGTTCTACACCAACTTTGTGCAGTAAATCACCCATTGCATGAAATAAACGATATTCATTAAAGAGGAGATCAAGTTTTGCTGATGCCAACAACCTACGTGCTTCAATCATTTCATTTTCGGTATTAAGAATATCCAGCAGGGTTCTACGACCCAGATCAAATTGTTTTATATAGGCTTCTTTAGTGTGCTGAGAGTCTGCCACATAATCTTCAAGCATCGGGATTTGATCCCTTAGCGCTCCATAGGCAACCCAAGCCAACCTTGTTTCCTGTTCAATCTGGCGATTTGTATTATTTCTAATCTCTTTCGCCTTCTCTACAAGGTGAGCAAATTGTTGTTTTCTAGCCACATCAGACCGGCCATTAAAGAGGTTATAACGCATACGCAGCATAATCTTTAGATCATCTACTTGTTGCTCGACACCATCAATATTGTCATTAAGATCTCGTTCTATCTCCACATGGAACTGTGGATAAAACGTACTTTTAGTTTGTTCGTAACGGTGAGAAACAGCATCAATATCTGAACCTGCAGACTTAAGTAAAGGATGGTGGTCAATTGCAGAATCTATAGCGGCATCCAGATTCACTGGCAGGTTTCTATAATTAGAAACAGGCTGTACCAACTGTCCTTTATCCGGATAACGCCCCACAACTCGCTGAAAATTTGTTCTTGARTCCAAAAGATTGGCTGTTTGATTAATAACATTGGTTTTTGCTAATGCCAAACGACCTGAAATTTGGTCAAAATCAGCCCGACTCCCAACACCTGAGTCATAACGTTTTTGCATTTTTTTGTAGATATCTTTGTGTGTAGAYAGMGTCTGATGCGCTAATTCTAGAATATCTTCTTGCTTCATCACTTCTAAAAAAGCACGMGTCACTTCCAGGGCTATATCCTCACCCACAGACCTGGCACGAAACGCAGCACTTTCATGRCGTGATTTTTGATTTTTRTATTCATTCGATGTATTAAATCCATCAAAAACCAACTGTCGTATACTCAGCTGAGCCTCTTTTCGTTCCAGTTCRTTTCTCGTTCTATCCGGATCAGCAAACTGCCTAGAAACTGGGTCTCTTTCCTGAAAACCAATTCCAGCAGTTATATCAACTGTAGGTAAATAACCACCCCATGCTTCGCTAACCTGYTTGTCTCGTGCATCCACCTCTCGCTGTTCCGCTAGAACTTCAGGATTTGTTTGAAGGGTCTGAACAATTGCATCATGCAAATTAAGTGCATCTGCCTGAAGCTGAAATGAAAGCGCGGAGAAACCACCCAGCAGGATGTTTAACCAATAACGCTGAAACATAATTATTTTCCCTTTTACTCTTTATTCTTTGTATTTGTTTTGTACGAAACCGAACAAAACCTGTTAATAATCACTCATATATTCATTAAGGCTGGCAGGTTATTTTGCAGAATTTATCGATAAAATAATGATAATTTCCATCAAAAATATGTACCTAAATTAAAGTGATTTCTCTATTGTTATTTGTATCACAAAAAAAAAGGGCCGARTTACCGTTTGGGTGTGACAAATTACCGCTGGAGAGATTTATGGCAAAATCACTGAAATTCCAGACAGTTAGGCAGAAATATAATGTTTTTAGATGAAGTTATCGTTCACGAAAGGCCAACTCTTTAGTTTTTAAKATTGGCTTCAATAAATAGTCAAGAATCGTCTTTTTTCCCGTCATAATATCCACTTGGACAATCATTCCCGGAATAATAGGTAAAGCTTCTTCTCCTTTCCCTAAATGGGTGCTCTTTGTTGCTAATCTCACCTCATAATAACTAACACCCTCTTCATCCAAAATAGTATCCGGACTAATACGAATAACGGTAGCYGGAAGCCCTCCATGGACAGAAAAATCATAGGCTGTAAATTTYACAGTAGCSAGTTGATCTGGRCGTATAAAGGCAATATCAGCGGGTAAAACCCTAGCATCAACAAGAAGTGAATCATCAAAGGGGACAATTTCAACCAAATCCATACCTGGCTGAATGACACCRCCTATGGTTTTRACCTTGATCTGYTTAACGATTCCTTTCATCGGTGAACGTACAATTGTTCTRTCCACCCGATCTTCTAATGCATCACTRCCTTGAGCAATACGCCCCAGCTCGGCCATGACATCATTWAGTTCACCTCGAGACTCATTAGAAAACCCTTTGGCATAGCCCGCCATATTCTTCTTTGCTTCATTTAATTCTGCCTGCAATTGAGGAATGGCTAAAACTGCTCGCTGYAACTCACCTTTTAAGTCATTTACCTGGCGCTCAAGTCGCAATAGCTCCACTTGAGATATCGCACCTTCCTCAAACAACGGACGAGTAACATCTAGCTCTTTTTTCAACAATCTATAACTATCACTAAGGATCTGCTTATTAACTTTTACCGACGACACCTCTTGACGCTTTTGAAAAACTTTCTGACTCAGTGCATCCAGTTGGTCAAGGTGTTGTTGCTGGCGAGATTCATAAAAAATACGCTCGCTAGTTATGAGCTCAAAATTATGTTCTCCTCCTAATAACTCCAACTCTGTATCAAAAACAGTCCCATTAGCTTCCGCTCTTAACCTGGCAGCTTTAATCGTCAGCTGTTCTAGCTGTAGTGCGCTTTCATTAAAAGACGAAGAAAGAATCGTGTCATCTATTTGCAACAACGGCTGGCCACCTTCAACAATATCCCCTTCAGCAACCAATAAGGCAGCCAAGATTCCGCCTTCAAGGTTTTGTACGATCTGAATATCACTGGATGGAACAATCTTTCCTTCACCACGAGTAAATTCATCTATCTGGGCGAAACTTGCCCATATCAACATAACTAGAATAAAGGCCGCAATTAACCACAACAGTAACTGAGCAACAATCGGTGACTGCTTGAGCATGGCCTCAGAAGAATATGACATGTATTTCAAATCAGTAGCCGGCGTCTGATCGAAATACTCTCCTAATTTTTCCAATTGTTTTTTTAACATTAGGACTTACCCTTTAACGTGCCATTCTTAAGGGCTTCCAGTACTTTTTCTTTAGGGCCATCTGCCACTATTCGTCCRCCATCCATCACTATCAAYCTATCGACCAAATCAAGCATGTTCATTTTGTGTGTAATAAGCAGTAACGTGCTATCCGAGAATTCAGCCCTAATTCGTTGACGTATTTGCTCTTCTGTACCCTGATCCATTGCCGATGTTGGCTCATCCATAATTAATACGCGGGGCTTTCTCAAGAACACCCTGGCCAAGGTAATAGCACCACGCTGCCCTCCCGAAAGGGTCTCTCCACGCTCACCAACAGGCATTTCAAAACCCAACGGATGACTGTTAACAAACCCCAGTATTCCAGATTTATCAGCAGCATCCACAACATCAGCATCAGAGACATTACTCAAACCATAAGTAATGTTCTCCCGTACAGTTCCAAAAAATAGCTTTTCATCCTGGGCTACATATCCAACATTACGGCGAAGATCAGCAGGATCCAGTTGTTGTACATCAAAACCATCGATTAATACCGACCCACTGGCTGGATCGTAGAGACGAATTAACATTTTTGCCAGGGTAGATTTTCCCGAACCAATACGCCCAATGATCGCTACTTTTTCTCCCGACTTGATGTTCAGGCTAATATTTTCTAATGCCAGTGCCGGCTGATCCACATATCGAAAAGAAACCTGCTTCAKACACARGTCACCATCAAATACAGGACGATGTAAATATCGTTTCTCCGGCTCTCTCTCAAYGGGTAAGGCCATCACYTCGTCTAATGACTTTAATGTGGCTTCAGCATGGTCATAACTTATCAGTAGATTTGCTACCTGRCTTAAGGATGCCAGTGCACGACCATTTAGAATAACGCAAGCAATCARRCCACCCAGYGTRAGCTCTTGGGCTGYAATCAGRTAAACSCCSCAAACRACYACGGCAACCATGGCAATTTGTTGYAGRAACTGCACACCCTGYAAAGCAGAGTTRGAAATCAATCTTGATTGCAAGCTCCATTGGGATACATAACCCACAGCTTGCTCCCAATTACGTTGGACTTGGCCTTCGGCACACGTGGTCTTAATAGTCTCCAAGCCCACCAAGCTTTCAATCAGCATTGCATTTTTTTTAGCACTGCCTCTCATTACATTTTCAACAGTAGGTCGAAGCTTTTTTTGTGCACGTAAGCCAATAAAAATGGCGATAGGGAAAATAACGATAGGAACAAAAACTAGCCATCCGCCTAAGTACGCCATAAAAGCCATAAATATAAGAACGAAAGGTAGATCGATAAGTGTCAACATAGTTGAAGAGGTAACAAAGTTTCGAAGTGTATCGAAATCTTGTAATCGTGAGGCAAAAGCACCCGTAGAATTAGGGCGAGCCATCATTTTTAAATTCATYACTTTTTCAAAGAGTTGAGCWGAYAACACCACATCTGTTCGTTTTGCCGCTAACTCRACCATGTACGCCCTAAGCAGTTTTAGTGCAAAGTCAAAGACATAGACAATCACCACACCAATAGCTAACGCCCACAGGGTTTCAATTGCATTATTTGGTACCACTCTGTCATACACATTCATGACAAATAGTGGTTGAGCTAAAACAAACAGGTTAATCAGAAACGACGCGACCAAAACATCACGGTAAATCTTCCAAGAGCCTTTTAATGCCCCCCAAAACCAGTGATCGTGCCCATTCTTATATATTTTTGGTGTGCGGGAATCAAATTGCTGCATGGGCCGCARATAAAATACGTGTCCGCTGTATTCGTCTTCWAGYTGTTGATAGTCAACCTGAATGGGTTGATGGCTTTCCGGATCCAGAACAATCGCAATTCTCTGTTCAGGGTTGATRTCCGWCAACACAACGGAAYCACCAYTTTCGAGTATCAAAATAGCCGGCAATACCTCTACCGGAATTTTATTGAGTTCCCGAGTTAACATATTTGATGCAAGYCCTGCCCGGTTTGCCGCACGRTTAAGTAGCATMGCCGACAACTTGCCATCTTCCAGGGGAAGACCTGATGAAATAGARGCCTTAGAGGTTAATCGACCTTCAAGATTTGCCACCAATAACAAACAATCYATAAGCTCAYRGGAAGGAATTTGAGAAACTTGCTCYYTGTGTTCYACTTCACTAYCAGTCATATTWATGGATGCTTTATAATTCAATAAGTTAATGTGTTATCTTTATACACTATGTTAGCACGTAGATACTACTTAYCTAATGCAGTAATCTCTGATGATTTCCAGATATAATGCCGACTTTTCCAGACAAGTGGTTCAAYAACTCATGTCAGACGGYAACCATAYTCTARCCCCGCCTATAACTGAGATGATAAACCGACGYTTCTCCGTTGCCCCAATGATGGACTGGACCGACCGTTTTTGTCGGTATTTTCATCGACTACTAAGYAAAGAAACCCTGCTTTATACAGAAATGATTACTACTGGCGCACTGATTCATGGCGACAGTCAYCAYCACYTGGCATTTCATGATATTGAACAYCCTATAGCRCTACAAYTAGGTGGAAGTGACCCACAAGCATTRGCCAGTAGTGTTCGYATGGCAGATAAATATGGATATGATGAAATCAATCTAAATTGYGGCTGCCCCAGTGATCGYGTCCAATCTGGAAGATTTGGGGCAATYTTAATGAAAGATGCTCCATTAGTAGCAGATTGCTTTCGAGCTATGCAAGATGTGACAACCACCCCTATTACTATCAAACATCGTATTGGCATTGATGATGAAGACAGCTACCAATTTCTATGTGATTTTGTTGGAACCATTGCTAACACTGGATGCAAGACGTTTATTGTTCATGCCAGAAAAGCYTGGCTACAAGGTTTAAGCCCGAAACAAAACCGAGAAGTGCCACCTCTTGATTATGAACGTGTTTACCAACTTAAACGTGACTTCCCCCACCTTGAAATTATTATTAATGGCGGCATTAAAACYTTGGAAAAAACTGAGGAGTTATTACGCCATGTGGATGGTGTAATGATGGGACGTGAGGCCTATCACAATCCATATCTACTGGCTGAAGTTGACCAAAAAATATACCATAGCAAACAACCATCGCCCTCCCGGGTTCAGGTACTGGAGCAGTTTTCAGAATCAATTTCCGGCGAGYTGGCTAGAGGGGTCAAATTAAGCCATATGACCCGGCATATTCTAGGGCTATATCAGGGTATTCCTGGTGCTCGAAAATTCCGCCGCTATATCAGTGAAAATGCTCACCGCCCCAATGCAGGYACTGAGGTTCTTTACCAAGCTCTCAGTAATATGGCGGCCCAATAAYAGATGAYTCAACTATGACACYCAGTAAATTAGAGCAACTTAAAGAAATGACCGTCGTTGTTGCCGACACCGGTGATATTGAAGCCATTCGTCAATAYCACCCCATTGATGCAACCACAAACCCTTCTTTGCTTCTTAAGGCCGCACAATTACCACAATACCAACCACTACTACAGGAAAGTATTGAAGCTGCCAGAAAAACTACCCAGTCCAATTTTTTATCAAATTGCATGGATGAATTGGCAGTAAAAATTGGGCGAGAAATYCTAACGGTGGTTCCAGGTCGTGTATCGACTGAAATTGATGCCCGTCTTTCCTTTAATACCAACGCCACCATCGAAAGGGGTAAGMAATTGGTAGAACTCTACCAACAATCTGGTATTGATACTGACCGAATCTTATTAAAAATTGCCTCAACGTGGGAAGGAATAAAAGCCGCAGAACAACTTGAGAAAGATGGTATTCAATGCAACCTCACTCTACTTTTTAGTTTTGAACAAGCTATGGCAGCAGCCGATGCCGGCGCATTTTTAATTTCCCCCTTTGTTGGAAGAATTCTYGATTGGCACAAAGCCAATGGAGGACAACCTGAATATCTACCCCATGATGACCCCGGTGTTATATCAGTTAAAACTATTTATAACTTCTATCGCCAATACGGCTACGAAACTATCGTAATGGGAGCAAGCTTCCGTAATACCGGAGAAATTGAAGCTCTGGCTGGCTGTGACCGTYTAACCATCAGCCCTCAACTCCTTGAAGAAYTAAGTAATGATTTTGGTGAACTGCCAAGGTGYCTGCATCCTCAATCAGCAAATAATTCTATCGMTCAAGATCATATGGATGAAGCGGCATTCCGCTATAAGATGAATACTAATGCTATGGCCACAGAGAAATTGGCCGAAGGTATTCGTAATTTTGTGATAGACCAAGAAAAGCTGGAAACTATGTTACAGGAGTTAGCTCGTTGATTGATCAAATTAAAAATTTCTTTGCTACTGAAATCACCAATCCTACTGGGGACAAAATACACCAACAACAGTTGGCCGCCGCATCTCTAATGGTCGAAGTCATGGTTATTGATAAGCAACTTTGTGATGATGAACTAACGATGATACAACAACTGCTAAAACAGCAGTTTCAATTAACTGATCGAGAAATTGATCAACTAGTTAAACTTGCTCATGGGGAAGTTAGCGAGGCCACATCACTCTATCAATTCACCCGACAGGTCAACGACCATTTTGATCAAACCAGCAAAAATGAACTGATTAAAAATCTTTGGCAGGTAGCATTTGCTGACAACGTACTCGATAAACATGAAGAAGCCATTATTAGACGAATAGCTGACTTAATTCATGTCTCCCACTCCAACTTTATCAGAGCTAAGCATGAGGCCAAAAAATAGAGCGTTTTGGGTTGTAAGTGTGGCCGTAGGGTTAACGGCTTTCTTCTAATGTACGAATCAGATCCATGAATTCTTGTTTGTTTTTTTCATTAAACGAAGATAACAAACGGTGTGCTTCTAACACCTGCTTCTTGGTTTCATCAACACTTACCGACACCATGGATAATTCTTCAAGATTTTCTGAGCTATCTGGTTTACTTTGGACAATCTCAAAAACATCATCCAAACCCATCACCATTAGTGTTTGATAAAGACTATCGTCAGGGCAAAAGACGACGGGGTTAAGTTTAAACTTATCGTTGCAATAGATAGCVAGCCTGGCTAGAAGYCCTAGTGTTGTGCTATCCACACCTTCTGCATCGACCATATCAACCACTACTTCAGAGATTTGATCAGACTGAAAWATGGCCTGCATATAATTATTAAGTGAGGTGCAAAGTGTYACACGYACATCACCTRTCAGCTTAATAACATATGAGCCATGATATTGTGATACCAGAATCTTCCCCGGCTCCACTTAATACCCCCTGCGTAATGTTAGAACGGTTACATCATCCGGGGCATCCGTCACCTGATTAATACCTAGGCCTTCACAGATATCCTCTATAGAAGTGTCTGATTTAGCAATAGTCTCAGAAATATACTGTTCTTTTTCTTTCAATGTCTTACCGGGTAAAACCTCCAATACACCGTCAGACACCATAACCATGGCAAATTTTTCCGGTAAGGCAATTTCTTCAACCTCCCAGGTACAATCACTAAAAATCCCCACGGGCTTGCCCTTCCCTGGAAGCATTCGCACATCGCCATCAGAAATAAATACTGGCATAGGCATATGGGCAGCCACAGAATAGCGAAGAATGTTTCTTTCCATATCAATACAAGCAGAAAAAATAGTCATATGYTTATCTARATCAAGGGCCATAATTTGCTTATTWATATGCTCAATAAAACCCTCTGGAGCTTTTGCCATCRCRCTTAGGTCATTCTYAGATGCRTGACGTCGCAAAATACGATTAAAGATAAATTTTAATAAAATAGTAAGGAATGCAGAAGATGCGCCATGGCCAGATACATCGGCAACATAAAACACCATATAACGATCAAAAATWACRTTGTAACCGACGAAATCGCCACTGAGGTAGAGGGAAGGAACAATTCTGTGGGCAATTTCATATTCGCCCTTTTTAAGAGGTGTAATTGGCAACAGGCTATTCTGTACCTGCCGTCCGGCCATTTGGTCTAATTCAAGAATACGTAAACTGTCTTGGAGTTCTCGGTTGGCTTGTTCCAACTGCTCACGGTATTCACGATTCTGGCGTACCAGACTTTTAAATTTGGATGCTCGATCAATAGCTTGACAAAAACGCTTATCGGCAAAGGGCTTGATCAAAACATCAGAAACATTGTTATGGAAAAACTTGGCAACTTCCCGTGGATTTACTTCGGGTAATATCGCCACATAGGCCGTATCAAGATCGAGGCTAGGCAGTGAGCCAAACTTTTCTTTCATCAATAACAGCGGGAGGTCGACAACTACCACAGCCGGATGCTCAACGTTGATACTATCAATGGCCTTATCAGGGTCATCAAATTGCGAAACATGCCAATCTGTATTCGTTAAATGCTCTTCTAGCACCCGACAATTTTCCAAACTGTCGGACACAATAAAAATTTTGCCGTTCTTTGCCATAGTTTATCCAGGGCTGAGAGGGTAGAAACAGGCTGGCGACCCTACCCTATGCCAATACACTCTCACCCCATGGTCGTTTATATAATGATAATTTTAGTGTCGTTATTCGCCATAACCACCAAAATCATCTTCTACTTGTCCATCTTCTACCAAATGCTCACGACGCTGTAGATAAACATCGCGAATAAAGCTGTATTTATCACCCTTGATAAGCTTTTCAGCCTTCAGTAAATCTGCACGAGTAGAAACAACATCTACACCATAAATTGTATTGCGAGTAGGTACATGATCAACTTCAGAAATTGGGTTTACCAKCATATCYACTATTTTRGCRGGTCCGTCACGAAGWGTMGYCGGGCCAAAAAGAGGYAGMACYAYATAAGGTCCTTCRCCYACACCCCAAACACCCAGTGTCTGACCAAAATCTTCACCATCACTTTTGGGCATCCCAAGATCATCAGCTACATCAAAAAAACCTACAAGGCCGATAGTAGTATTGACCAAAAAACGTCCGGTATCATTTCCAGCCTGGCGGAACTTACCTTGCAGCAAGTCATTCAGAACATTTCTTATCTCCCCCAGATTAGAGAACATTCTGCTTATGCCTTTTTCTACAGGGTCAGGTGTTATCGCACGATAACCCTTGGCAATAGGCTTCAGTGCGTAGGTATCCAGCGTATCATTGAATACAAATATCTTACGGTTAAATCCTTCCCATGGGTCTTCTGTTGTTTCTGTCGAACCGGCAAAAACCTGATTTGACAATAAAACCCCCGTTAGCAACAACATTGTCCACTTCATTGGGCAACTCCCCTCTTTTTTTATGAATACTGCTTTTATGGTTACAACAGCGTTTTTTTATAGTGATAGCAAAGCTTTTAATAATAAAAACAAGGCGATTCTACACCCTCATCTTTTTCAGGTATAGCGCAAGATTCACTCAAAATCGGGTGATCCCCTATTTTTACTACCCAAAAACAACTTCTACAGCTTTCCGAGCTTATTTTCGTCATATAACTGACATATTGATAGCAGAGAATATGCCCAAGATTTAGATGGAATACACCATTTAAACCTTTATAAAAGCCAAACATAGGCTTAACTACTTACTYACAACGCCATGAAATAAGGATTGGAGTTAACAACATGAAACGTACCGCAATTTTCCTAGCTGTTAGTGCWCTCACCGTAAGCCCCCTTACTTTGGCAGGTAGCATGCAAGMCACRCCTGTTTCAGTATCAACRATCTCTACAGAGCAGCTAGAAAATGCCTCTGTACAAGATCTTAAAAAGATTATTCTTGCACTGTCCTCTCGTGTGGACAGTATGGAAACTCAAACTACCGAGCTTCGTAGTATTGCCACAGCCAAGCCTACAGCTGCTTGGGCAGATAAAATTCAATGGCATGGTGACTTCCGCTACCGTTTTGAAAATATTGATAACGATCGTACAGATGAAGATCGTAATCGTAACCGYMTTCGYGCTCGTATTGGTATGACCGCACAAGTTGCTGACGACATTAAGGCTGGTGTAGCGCTGGCAAGTGGTAGTGATGACCCTGTTTCATCAAACCAAACTCTCGGTGGTGGCGGTAGCTCTAAGGGTATTAACCTGGATATGGCCTACATCGACTGGACCTTTGCCGAAAACCTTCACTTGATTGCCGGGAAAACCAAAAATCCATTCTATAAAGTGGGTAAAAATGGCTTGATTTGGGATGGTGATTACCGTCCTGAAGGTGCTCAYATMTCCTATGATAACGGTACTATTTGGGCTGTTGCCGGTTACCACTTCCTCGAAAGTGATAACAAAGGTGGCACTAAAGATGCTGAAGAGATGATGGGGCTTCAGGTGGGYTACAAAGGTGCCCTTGCCGAYAATATGAAARTAAAGGTTGGCGCCAGCTACTTCTACATTCCAGTTGAAGGYAGYACGTCATTCGTWGATGGCGACTTCTTTGGAAACTCAGATGTTGGCGGTGTTCACGAATTTGACTACGAAGTAGTTGAGCTCTTTGCTGAACTCAATACTAAAATTGCTGGAATCAAAACTACTTTCTTTGCTGACTATGTTAAAAATAGTGATGCTGACGAAGATACCGGATTTTCTCTAGGTGTAAAAGTGGGTAAAGCCAAGAACAAAGGTGACTGGCAATTCGGTTATACCTACGAAGACTTRGAAGCCGATGCCGTTTATGCAGCATTTGCTGACTCTGACTTTGGTGGTGGTGGTACTGATGTTAAAGGTCATAAATTGAACGTTGCTTACGCCTTCAGCAAAAACACCTCCCTGTCTGTTACTTACTTTGACAATGAATACGGTGACTTTACCCGCACTGAAGAGTTAGACTTTAATCGTCTTCAAGTGGATGTAAAAACCAAGTTCTAATGAGTGTAATGGGTCGTCTGATACAGCTAAATTTATACTGACAGACACTAAAAAGCGGCTCTTTTGAGCCGCTTTTTTTATGCTTATAGAATACCAGCAACCACTTAGATTAATATTTCGAGAGAATATAATTGCTCAATCAAACTCTCKCCACTGGTTAATACCGYATCAGGGCTRGTATGACCAAGYTGTTCTGAAATAAMYTTCAATGCATCTCGCGCTGAAATAKYTTTGTCTTCAAATAACTGCAACAGGTGAATAGTCACCGCATTCGYTTCCAAAAACTTCACCTCATRAGATCTATTTCGATATACCACCAAAAATGTCGCTTCTTTCGGAGAGGTCTCAGGTTGATATTCAGGGCCTAACCGATGTACTGGATAACGATAAGATAACCGCCAGGCCAACGGTGACACCTCAGGCTCAGAGGACAACACATCTTCAGCTCTCGAATTGGTGTCGGGGATTTCTTCTACGGAAACATCTAATGCCAATTCAACCCACTCATAATGAGCAAGCTCCAACATAAAATCGGGATCATCGGCATGGTCCTTACGCTCCTCCTGTAAATAGCGAAGAAACTCCTGACCAATCTCTAAAAAATAGGGTGTATGGCTTTGATGATGACTAACAAAATCTCTGACCATTTTATGCCATGATTCATCAGTTATCAGGCTACGCAAGATAGGAAAACCACTACTAATAAATGTTTCAATATTATTGTAAATAAGATCCCGATATATTTTCATTCGGCGATCTTCAATGTCCTTAGGTGCAGGGTTTAGTAATGGATCACGAAGATGTGCAGCAAAATCATATTGTGTTTTTTGAAAACCACTAGCGCTCTCAACAGATTGATCGGTAGCTGACATATTAAGCTYKTACCCCTGCCCCKGACATNACTACAGYCCCGCCTTCTGAAYATGAAGRCTGRCCRCTACTAGAAGCCTCWCCACAGGCTTGAATATCCTTAATCTGATCTACYTCAGCAAGAAGCTCTTTCACCGGAGGTATATTAAAATCACGCTCCAGCAATGTGGGCATTACACCAAAATACTCGTAGGCCTTACCCAACAATTGCCATACCGGGTCAATAACATCAGCACCATGGGTATCTACGCGCAAGTCCTCAGCCTCCTCATAATGGCCCGCCACATGTACATAAAAAACACGATCCCCAGGTAGTTTTGACAGAAAGTCTTCGGCATCATAACGATGATTAATACTGTTCACGTAAATGTTATTCACATCCAGCAATAACCCACAGTCAGCCTGCTCAACCACCGCATTAATAAAGTCTATTTCACTCATTTCCTGTTGTGGTGCTGCATAGTAGGAAACATTTTCCATCGCAATGCGCTGGCCAAGAAAATCCTGAATTTGGCGGATACGATCTGCGGTGTAACKCACAGCATCTTCGGTAAAAGGAATAGGCATCAAGTCATAAAGATGGGCATCATCACTGCAATAACTTAGATGTTCCGTATAACAACGAATCTGGTGTTCTTTGATGAAGTGTTTGATTTGCCCCAACAACTCCCAATCCAAAGGAGATGGTGAACCAATAGATAGAGACAACCCATGGCAAACAAATGGAAAACGTTCTGTATACTCTCTGAACTGCTTGCCATACCGGCCACCYACATTAATCCAGTTYTCCGGGGCAACTTCCATAAAGTCTACCTGMCGGGTRGTCACAGAGGACAACGGGCCCATCAGGGCCCGCCTCAATCCTACACCCGCACCTTGTACAGGGTACTGATTGTTAGTCATAACACGACTCGAAAAGAACGATTATTTTTTATCGCCACATTTGCCTTCTTTCATGGCTTTACCTTCGCCACACTTACCTTCTTTCATAGCTTTGGCTTTACCTTCACCACATTTACCTTCGCCACATTTGCCTTCTTTCATAGCTTTGGCTTTACCTTCACCACATTTACCTTCACCACATTTGCCTTCTTTCATGGCCTTAGCTTTACCTTCACCACATTTTCCTTCGCCACACTTACCTTCTTTCATGGCTTTGGCTTTACCTTCACCACACTTACCTTCTTTCATGGCCTTATCCATATTTCCACCACACTTACCTTCACCATGAGAATCTGCCAGGTTATAACCTGAACTCAGCTCATTGGCCTGAAAAGGATTTTCTGCAGCAGAGGCCATAGGGACAATGGCAATAGAAGCCATAAATGCAACACCCACAGCAGCGGCCAATGGTTTCAGATTATGTTTCGACATAGTTAAATCTCCGTAAAAAGTTTGTTTTTAAGTTCTTTACACGTCCGCCTAGACGCAGCTGGGTACTATGACTGAGCGTTCCAGATTAAGTTTCAGGCAGTCTTACAAATTTAGCATATTATTGGCTGTAAATATTATGCTAAATCCAACATCACTAATGAGGTAATGACTTTTCTAATTCTTTCCAATGAGTATTTATGCGCTTTTCAGAGATAGGAAGAGCCGTTTTTAACTGTTGGGAAAATAATGAAACCCTATATTCCTGYAACATAAACCGGTACTTCCAAACCACGRCTCTCGTTGTATCTGGTAAATCTTCCCACTGTAAATTAATGGCTAATATCCGTTGTTCCAACTTTGTTAACACAAGCATCTGAACTTTATCTTTTGCCGGATTTGCGGGTAACTTTTCCATCCTTAACAAAATAGCTTTCAGGTAACGCTGATAATGCCGCAACCAGAATATCGGCACCTTGAATAAAAACCTATCAACAAATAGCGTATCCATTTGTTGGTTAATATCTGTTATAGCATGTATCGATCCAATGCCTAATTTCTTCAATGTTTTACGAATATCAGACAACAACGGCAGCCAGGCAATCACCATAACCTCTAACTCATTGGCCACAGCCACAATCTCCCCCTTGCCTCCAGAGAGCATCATGTCAAAATCAGCTTTCGAGCGAGGTGTGTGTCTACCATCTAGCAATGCTTGAAAATAGGCCGCATCAATCATGGCCGGAATCAAACTCTCTTTACCCGGGAGTGCCGCTGATTTTAGTGCGAGATCCATACCTTTAAATAGCTGTTTGCGAAGATACTTCGCTGATTCAGGATGAACACATTGATAAAGTCYCACAAGGCCATCCATCGTTTTATTTTTTGCTGCTTCAGGATTATCTAACAACTTYAAATTTATTTGTCCCTGCTCTACAACCAGTGCCGGATACGTACGAATGGTCAAACCCTGTTGCTCTATTGAAAAAACTTCTGGTAACTCATCAAAAGACCAGTCTTTCAAATTTTCTTGCTCGATAGTATTGACTGAAGCTTGGGTGAGCGTGTCGGATACCCGCCCACGGTATTGGGCTTTTAACTCAGCTAAATTCCGGCTCATCGTAAGTACTTGATTGTTCTCATCAATCAATTTGATATTTAAGTAGTAGATATCCTCGAGTTGGACTTGCTGCCAATATTCAGTTGAAACCTCTATGCCCGCCTGGTATTTGAGCTGCAGACCCAAGTCCTCAAACAATGGTCTGTCTGAAGGTTTTAATAAAGGTAAAGCCTTATCCACATAATTAGGTACCGGTACAAAATTACGGCGAAGCGATTTGGGTAGGCCTTTAATTAAGGCAATGCATTTATCCCGTAGCATTCCGGGAACCAGCCAATCAAAACGATGTAGCGGCACTTGATGCAAAATACTCACCGGAATAATGACACTGACACCATCTTCTGGATGCCCTGGCTCAAAATGATAACTAAGTGGATAGCGGGTACCCTGCCATTCAATATGATCAGGATATTGTGAGGCATCAAGATCATCTGAATTCTTCTGGCTCAACAAGTCAGCATTCATATGGAGTAACTCTGACTGGCCCTCGAGCTGACTCTGTTCCTGCTGTTTTCGCCAATGCTCAAATCCCGCCAGATTTACCACGTTCTCTGGAATTCGCTCACTATAAAAATTAAACATCACCTGATCGTCAACCAACACATCCCTGCGACGGGTTCTCGATTCAATATCCTGGAGGCTTTCTTGCAATTGTTGGTTGTGATGAAAGAAACGGCCTTTGCCTCGATAGCCGCCTTCTACTAGGGCCGACCGAATAAATATCTCTCTCGACAACACCGGATCTATTTTTCCATAGGCACAAGGACGTTTTTCTACGATAGATAAACCATAAAGTGTCTGTTTTTCATAGGCCATCACTTGGCCATTTCGAATACTATAATGGGGTTCGCTGTAACTCGTCTTAACAAGATGAGCAGCCAGAGATGGCAACCAATCCGGGTCAATTTTTGCATTGTGATGGCTAAATAGTCGTGATGTTTCCAGCATCTCTGCCGCCATCAACCACTTGGGTGGTTTTTTATTCAGGCCTGAACCAGGAAATACATAAAACTTGCGATTTCTCGTGCCTGTATATTCTCTGCTATCTCGCCCTTTACCCTTCCCTTTCTCATCCCCATCGGCAGCCTCACGACGAAAACCAATTTGCCCTAACAAACCACTTAATAATGCACGATGAATAGTCTCATAGCTTGCTGGCTCAGGATTTTCTCTGAGTTTTAACTCTCGACAGGCTCCGTGCAATTGATGATGTAAATCTCTCCATTCACGCATCCGYTGGGGAGAAACAAAATTTTGGCGACAATATTTTTCAAATTGATTTCTGCTTAGTTCCTGCCGCTGCTCCTCAAAATGTCGCCACAAATTAACCAGTGCAACAAAATCGGAATCCTTATCCTGCCACTGTCGATGTTTTTCATCTGCCGCTTGCTGCTTATCCGAAGGCCTGTCTCGGGGATCTTGAACACTTAATGCAGAGACAATAATTAAGACTTCCTTGAGGGMACCCTCSTTTGCTGMRGTTAACARCATCTTTCCCATTTTAGGATCTGCYTRRATACGACACAGCTGWCGGCCAATTGTTGTTAAYTCACCYCGRCCATTGACTGCCTGTAATTCTTGCAGCARGTTAAAACCATCATTAATGAGACGCTGGTCAGGSGMTTCAACAAAAGGAAAATCCCTGATATCCCCTATTCTCAAATACAGCATCTTCAAAATRACRGARGCCAARCTAGTACGAATAATTTCAGGRTCTGTAAATTCTGATCGCCCAGCAAAATCTTCTTCGCTATAGAGCCGAAAACATACRCCGTCACTAATACGGCCACAACGACCCTTGCGTTGATTAGCACTGGCTTGTGAAATCGCTTCAATAGGTAGCCGCTGCACCTTGGTTCGGTAGCTATACCGGCTAATTCTCGCGGTACCAGGATCAATCACATAGCCAATACCCGGCACAGTCAGGGAGGTTTCAGCAACATTTGTAGCCAATACTACTCTGGTGCCTTTATGTGATTTAAATACTTTGGTTTGTTCAGCCAGACTTAACCGGGCATAAAGAGGAACTACTTCCAAATGTGGCAGATGAGCCTTGCGTAAAACATTGGCCGTTTCACGTATCTCCCGCTCACCACTGTGGAAAACGAGAATATCACCACAAGACCCACCATGCCGGGGTAAAGCAAGAATATGCTCAACGGTATCTAATACGGATTGCCCCAAATCCCGCTCTTCTTCAACGGGCAAATATTCCACATCCACAGGATATGTTCGACCAGAAACCTCGACTACAGGGGCATCATTAAAGTGTTGAGAAAACCGCTCAACATCGATGGTGGCAGAAGTGATAATTAACTTCAGRTCTGGACGTTTTGGCAAAATATTTTTTAGRTAACCCARGAGAAAATCAATATTCAGACTCCGTTCGTGGGCTTCATCAATAATAATCGTATCGTACTTATTCAGATAACGGTCATGTTGAATTTCAGCCAACAAAATACCGTCGGTCATTAATTTAACCAAGGTCTTTTCACTGCTGGTTTCGTTAAACCGAACCTGATAACCAATGGTCTGACCCAGTGGCTGCTTGAGTTCTTCAGCAATACGATTGGCAACTGTCCTGGCAGCAATTCGCCGGGGCTGTGTATGCCCAATCATTCCAGCCACACCCCTACCCAGTGCCAAACATATTTTAGGTAGTTGAGTCGTTTTTCCCGACCCTGTTTCCCCTGCAATCACCACAACCTGATGGTTGGCAATGGCATCGCTAATCTCCTCGCGGCGTTCAGCAATGGGTAACTGGTCAGGATACTCAATAACAGGGACRCTTTGTCGACGTGYTACAACTTGTTGGCATGAGTATTCRAGCTTCTCAACAAACTGCTTCAARTCCCGSTCAAARGGTTTATTYTYTTTGATMCGAGCACTAATTTTATTTAGTTGTTGATTAAGTCTGTAACGATCGACACAAAGACATTCGGCGATTTTACCCCGCCATTGGTTTATTTCATTCTTCACTGATTTCATTTCTAGCTGTCGCGTAACTCTTTATTCATCACGTAATTCACGCCGCAACACTTTACCCACATTTGATAGTGGCAACTCATCCCTGAATACAATGTATTTCGGCMACTTGTAACGTGCCAGCTTATCACCACAGAARGTTCGARTATCTTCTKCTGTTAAATTTGGATTGGTGCTCACAAGAAAYAACTTAACYGCTTCTCCAGAGTGCTTATCMGGMACACCAACTACGGCACTGTAAGTGATATCCGGATGGTGAGAAAYCACACTTTCAACCTCGTTAGGATAGACGTTAAAACCCGAAACAATAATCATGTCTTTTAAACGATCATGGATATAAAGGAAGCCATCGCTATCCACAGAACCGATATCTCCAGTTTTCAACCAACCATCTTCTGTCACTGTCTTTGCTGTTTCTTCAGGAAAGTTAAGATAGCGCTGCATCACTTGAGGRCCTTTAACCCAGATTTCACCGTGTTCATCTATAGYTAAKGGCTGYCCGTCRCCATCAGCTATACGTATCTCGGTACCGGGCATAGCAATACCCACAGAACCCGGTTTGTTCACGCTCACGGGGCAGAATGAAACAATTGGTGATGCCTCGGTGAGACCATAAGCATCACTGATTGCACAACCTGTGACTGCTTTCCAAGCATCTGCTGGAGCCTGGGCCAAAGCCGCACCACCAGAAAGGGTAATTTTCAGATCAGAAAAATCTATTTGTTTAAAATCCTTGTGCTCCATCAATGCTACAAACAACGTATTCAACCCCGAGAATATCGTTCCAGGCCACTTGCGTAATAATTTAACGAAACCGTTAATATCTCTGGGGTTAGGAATCAACAAAGTGTGGGCACCCATATAAATACCAATGGTTGCTGACAATGCAAACGCATAAATATGATAAAGGGGTAACGGTGAAACAATACGCTCAACCCCTCGCTTTGCAGAAGCATGTTCTAGCATTTCCCAACCCTGACGGGTAACACTCACCAAATTCCCATGACTAATTACCGCAGGCTTTGATACTCCCGTTGTACCACCGGTATATTGCAATAGCGCCATATCATCCAGCCCCAGAGTGGCCGGTTTAAAGCCCTCTGTATTTACAGCCAGCGCCGTACGCAGTGATATTGCATCGCCGTAAGGAACAGATTTACCCAACAATTTGAGYACCACGGACATCAAGATACGCTTGACCGGAGGGTGTAAATCAAAGGGTGAGGTTACAAACACATACTCAAGTGGCGTTTTTTCACGTACAGCTTCGATGACCGGCAAAAACTTATCAAAAACAACCACTGCTTTTACATCTGCATGGTTAAACTGGTACTCAAGCTCTACCTCGGTGTACAACGGGTTAATGTTCACCGCCACCAACCCTGCCTTGAATACGCCATAAGCCACAACCAGGTACTGGGCAAGGCTTGGCATCTGAATAGCCAGCCGATCACCAGGATTAAGGTTTGTGTGTTGTGTTAAGTAAGCTGCATACGCTGTGGACAGTTGATCAAGCTCTGCGTAATTAAGTGTGTTGCCCAATGAAGTAATAGCCGGTTGCTGGGGATATAAATCAACAGCCTGCTGCAAAACATCCAGAAGTGAATTCAGATCAGATGCACCTAGTGTTTCCGACACACCGTAGTCCTTCCTAGCCTTTCGTACCGCATCATCTACTGTCATAACCGTCTCACTTAACGCTATCAGTTCAATTCCCAACATCGAGTTTCCAGGAATTCAAATACAAAAAGTCTTCTACCATTCCGTTTAGAAGACCTACCACTTTTGCTCATGCTATCGGAGTGRCGGCTTGTAACGCAACCTCTGTGAAGACTAAGCTGTACATATCAGCCAATAATGTACCAAACATCACGTATGAACGAATATTATGCTCTACTGCAAACACAATAATTAACCCTTTCACCATAGAACGTTAGCCCGAGAAAGAACAAAAAAAAACACCACAAATATGCCCACAAATATGCCCACAAAACAGCGCGACACATTATTCGGCCACCCCAAAGGACTCTACATCTGTTTTGCCACAGAAATGTGGGAACGCTTTTCATTCTATGGCATGAAGTATTTGCTACTGCTATACCTGACAAAATACCAYCTGTTTACCGATGCCATGGGACTGGATGTACTGGGCAGTTACGCCGCTCTGGTCTATTCCACACCCGTTATTGGYGGCCTGCTAGCTGACCGTTACCTGGGTATGCGGAAAGCTGTTGTTTTTGGTGGCTGCTTATTAGTGTTAGGCCATTTGGGTATGGCCCTAGAGGGCACGCAAGCTCATTACCTAAACGGTAAAATTATTCGGGATAACAGCGCACTACAAATTTTCTATTTCTCAATGGCTCTCATTATCGTTGGCGTCGGCTTTCTCAAACCAAATATATCGTCCATTGTCGGCAAGCTCTATGGTGAAAATGATCCCAGAACAGACAGTGGTTTTACCATTTTTTATATGGGTATAAATATCGGCGCCTTCATAGCGACCATCCTCTGTGGCTATCTGGGCGAAACTCTGGGCTGGCGATACGGGTTTGGTGCGGCGGGTGCCGGTATGTTACTTGGCTTGGCCGTGTTCCTCTATGGACAACGATTTTTACAAGGTCATGCAGAACCCCCTAACCCAACACAATTAAAAGAGTCTGTCTTTCTTGGACTTAATCGGGAATGGTTAATATATCTGTGCGGGTTTTTGTCGCTACTCGGAATATGGCAAATGGTGCAAACCACACATTTAGTGGAATGGTCATTAAATGCCCTAGCTGCCATTGTAGCCATCGGGCTRCTCTGGTTTATTCTTACCCGCTGCAATCCAGTTGAACGTGGTCGCATGGCTGTATTAATGGTACTGACATTTTCTACGGTTGTATTCTGGGCACTGTTCGAACAAACCGCCGCATCCATGACACTCTATGCAGATCGTGTGGTTGATAGAAACCTGTTTGGCCTGGAGTTAAAAGCATCGCAATTTGGTGCACTTAACCCAATGTTTATTATGTTACTTGCACCCCTGTTTGCCATACTTTGGATAGGCTTATCAAAGCGAAAAATGGAACCGTCGACACCGGTTAAATTTTCATTGGGTATTATCCAGGCTGGCTTGGGCTTTGGAGTCCTCGTTATAGGGTCCAGCTTTCCCGATGCCACAGGAAAAGTAGCTGCAATATGGTTGTTTCTTGCCTACCTACTCCATACTACCGGTGAACTATGCTTGTCCCCCGTAGGTCTTTCTGCCGTCACTAAGCTCTCCGTACCACGTATTGTCGGGCTGATGATGGGAACCTGGTTTCTCGCCACGGCCTACTCCGAATTTATGGCAGCTCAAATAGCCAAAATGGCTGCCATAGAAATGCCACAAGAGATGGCTAATATACCGTTAACAGATATCACCGTAATTCTGGCGGGCTATACCGAATTATTTTCAACACTGTTTTGGATTGGCTGTGGTGCGGGTCTATTTTTATTGGCACTTAGCCCTTATTTAAGAAAACATATGCATGGTATTCACTGATATGAACCATTCAAATCAGCCCACCAAAGCGATACAATAAGTGTTTGTTTTTATAGATTAAATTTCGGGCAGCATCTCGTAAAATATGCTCAACATTCATTATCTAAAGGATAGTTGTTAAACCATGCATGATTTATCACTTTTGGTCATTATCTGGCTTGGTGTTTTTGTTGCATCTTACGCGGCACACAAAACAAGACTCACACCTGTGCTCTGGTATTTATTTTTTGGTGCCATCATGGTCAACCTAGACCTGCTACCGCAACAAATGCCCGTATTTATTGTGGATTTTTCCGAGCTTGGCATCATTCTTATTATGTTTGCACTGGGCTTTGAAGAAAATACTGATAATTTTCTCAGCAGTATCAAACGAAGTTGGGGTATTGCCTTTTTTGGTGCCATCGTTCCCTTTACGATAGCCTACTTTGGCACACTACACTTCTGGGGCGACAAAAATATGGCTTTGCTTTGCGGCTTGGCAATGACTGCCACTGCCGTTTCGCTCACCATGGTCTCCCTAAAGACTGAAGGCTTAAGCAATACTCCCGCGGCTACCGGCATCATGACTTCAGCTGTTCTGGACGACATAGCCTCTCTGGTATTAGTCGCRATAATGGTGCCATTGGCCGCAGGCGAAGCCACCCTGTCAGTCATCGGTATTGGCCTGATAGTGGGCAAAGCACTGCTATTCTTTGTACTTATCACCGTTATTGGTGGCTGGCTGTTTCCAGCCAGTGAAGGYTGGGTTGCCAAAATACCACTTATCGGCCACTTTAATTTACGACAAGTTTTATCTATGGCCCGCGGTGAATATACCGTATTRGCACTATTRCTGGTGGCAGTTATGGTGGCAATTCTCGCCCACCACTTTGGCTTTCACCCCGCCATCGGTGCCTATATGGCAGGACTTATCATCAARCGTGAGTACTTTGAGTTTCACCACAACAGTAAAATTGATTTTCACGAACAGGCAAAACAAATTATCGATAACATGGCCTTCTCATGGATAGGCCCTGTATTTTTTGTCACCTTGGGTACGAAACTGATATTCGACACAACCCTATTRTTATCGGTTCTGCCCTATGCACTTATTCTGTTTGTTGGACTATTTATAGGTCAGGTTTTATCTGCAGCCCTTGCTGCAAAATATACCGGGAAATTTGATTGGCCTGCCAGCTTGATGATTGGGTTTGGTATGTTAGGCAGGGCAGAGCTAGCCTTTGTGGTTATGGATATCGCCTATGTAGAACATAACATCATGAATACAGAGTCGTTCTACACTCTGATGTTAACGGCCTTTATGTTAAATATTTCTGTGCCTTTAACTATTCGGTGGTGGAAGAAGAAGTTTAAAGAACATGTGCCGGAACAAAAACTTACTCAGGAATAGGCTTGGTCGATTTTTTAATGACCCGAGCTTGATTACGACGATAGCCAAGGATGGCCCAAATAATATAAAAACAAACGACGGCAAGATAACATACTAAAATTGGCTGCACCCCTCTCATGTAAGCCTGTTCAGCTTCTCCCGTTAGTCCCTCAAATATACTGACAAACCAGGCTGGAGAAAAATAAGAACTACCCGGGTAGGTATAAATTGGCACCAGTATTGCCGTAGCAATAAACAATAATAGAAGGTTTCTAAAATGTCTGCCTGGTACAATTTTTCTGAAACGACAGATAAATAACATCAACATCAAGCATCCCAGATAATAACCCACCAGGCCCCAATGATAATTTTCTGCTGAATACATTCAATTCTCCACACTATATTAAGGAAGCCCTAATATCACCAAACACTAGTGGCTACACCAGCATGAGTTTACCCAATAAAGTTTTAGAGACYTCAGCATAACGTAGCGAGCGAAGCCAAGACGAGGCAAAAATAGGCGCTTTAGGCGACAACGTATTGGTAAGTGCAATAGTTATGCTGAGGTCTCTTTTAGTTTATCCAACTAATAATACGCTCTTCCATATCATCCGGTTGAACTGTCTGTTCCGCCACTGTTTTTCCACGCACAGAGATACCCGAAGAGTGGATAGATTGAGAGTTCCCAGATAACAATGGATGCCAGTCAGGAAGTGGTTTCCTTTCGAATAACAAGCGATAAGCACAGGTACTTGGCAGCCAGGTCTGTTGCCCCAAGTTCTCCGGGGTCAATTTGAAACAATCAGGCACTTGGGTAAACCTATTTTCATAGTCACGGCATTGGCAACTGTTCTCATCAAGCAACTGGCAAGCCACATCGGTATAAAAAATATCGCCGGTATCTTCGTCTTCCAGCTTGTGCAGACAACATTTTGCGCAACCATCACAAATAGATTCCCACTCCACTGGTGACAGCTCATTCATTGGTTTTGACAACCACGCCGGTGGATTCAAGATTTTACCGTCAAGCGATTAGCTACAAACATTTCAGCGGGTTTCTCTCAGAACATTTTGCTATTTTTATTACGCAGCTCCTGGACAAGTGGCTCCTGCATACCCAAGTCAGGACGTGGTGGTATTTGTAAATAAAAACCTTGTTCTTCTATCTTTTCAAGAACACACCCAACATCCGCACGAGCCAATTTTTTTTCTGGGCTCAACATTAAAGTCATCGCCAGTTCTGGTTTACCAAATCGCCTTAACAAATCTTTCGGCACAGGCTCAAGACCCTCTTTTTTCTCCACATATAAATACATGCCTTCTTCCTTGGGACTTCGATAAATGCTGCAAATTTTTTTCACCCGGTATCTCTCTTGTTAAACCACAACTAACTTTTCAAACCACAAACACATTCTTTAAAACTGCATCGTTAAAAATCAACTTTAACCATTCAGCGCTTCTACGGCCTGTTTCAATTGCTTACCTACTGCATCGTAACGCCAACCTTGGGCAATTGAATCGGGTAAACGAACTTGCTTTTGCTCAAGAAAATATCTGACTAAAGCTTCTACATCGCGCTTTCTGGCCAAAACTTCAGGTGGCAGGTCCAACAATTCAGCCTGAGCTGTCACCACCTTCTTGAGTTGTTTAATTATATTACCTGCATGACGAGGCAGGGGTTCAGGCAATGGTTTTGGACAATCTATTACCGGTGTCGCCAAACCAAGCTCTAACAACTCAAATATTCTGTCTGCATAACGTCGAATAACACCAGGATGCATTCCCTCTATCTCAGCTAGGCTCTGCTTCCCCTTAGGCTTTTTAAGTACTATTTCTAACAGGGTTTTATCACCAATAACCCGACCCCTTGGCCGGTTTCTATCCCTTGCTTCAGCTTCGCGCCATTCACACAGTAATTGCAGTGTCGCTAAGCCCTGTGGATCTAACTGCCAAGCGCCTTTTACCTTTAGAAAGTACGCATTAAGGTCATCTTTTCCTGAGGCTTTAGCGATCATAGCCGCCATTTCCTGCTCCACCCATTCGCTACGGCCAAGCTGACTCAGGTTTTTACAGAGCCGGCGATACACCGGCAATAAATGAATAACATCCAGAGCGGCATAACCCAATTGTGACTCACTTAAAGGACGTCGCAACCAATCAGAGCGCGTTTCTCCTTTTGCCACATGAATGCCCAGCATCACATCGACCAGGCTCGCATAGCCCTTTGAAAAACCGTAACCACTTAATGCCGCAGCAACCTGGCTATCAAACAAAGGCTCAGGCACACAGCCCAGCACATGTTTTAAAACTTCGAGGTCTTCAGAGCACGAATGAAACACCTTAATGATATTTGGATCTGTCAGTGTTTCTGTCAGTGGTGAGAGATCAGATATTGCGATGGGGTCAATTAGCCAGCAGGTTTCACCGTTATAGACCTGAATCAGACCTAATATCGGAAAAAAAGTATCCGTCCGCATAAATTCTGTATCCAGCGCAACGGCATCACAGCCCTTCAACTGTTCAATGCAATCCTGAAGTTGATCTGTACTGGTAACCAGAACAGGTACGGGCAATGATGTTTCTTCTGTATTTGGCATGGTTGTATTTAATATAGTTGTATTTAACATCAAATTTGCTTACGACTGCTAAATGCGTGAGATAACGTGCCGCCATCAACATATTCCAGCTCACCGCCCATCGGCACCCCATGAGCTATACGACTCACCGTCACACCCTGAACTTTTGCGCGTTCACTAATATAATGAGCGGTGGCCTCGCCTTCTACCGTCAAATTAGTCGCCAAAATCAACTCATTAATATTTTCTTCCGCAAGTCGGTTCATCAACTGGTCAATACCAATTGCTTCTGGGCCAATGCCATCAATGGGCGACAAGTGCCCCAGCAACACAAAATAACGACCTTTATATGTCCCGCTTTGCTCAATAGCCAACAGATCTGCGGGGGTTTCAACCACGCAAAGCTGCTGTATATCCCGACGAGGATTATTGCAAATCATACAAACATCAGACTCGGTTAAAGTCCGACATAGCTGGCATCGACCAACATGTTCAGCTGCTTCAGCTATAGCACTAGCCAGCCGCACAGCACCGTCACGGTTTCGCTCCAGCAAATGCAATGCCATTCGCTGTGCCGACTTGGGGCCAACACCAGGCAAGCAACGAAGGCTATCTATTAGTTCATCAATAATGGGGCCGAACACGGTCTAACCTTCTTTAAATAAGTAAAACATCATATTTAYACGAACAAACACCACCACCCAAGATTTCAACACAACGACCATGCGGTGGTAAGTGGAGATAAAAAAGGTACTAAAATGGCATTTGAAACCCGGGYGGCATTTGCATACCACCAGTAAGCTTCGCCATGCTTTCCTTTTGAGTCTCTTCCACCTTCCTCACGGCATCATTCACTGCTGCCGCCAGCAAGTCTTCCAGAAATTCTTTATCCTCAGAAAGCAGGCTGGGATCAATAGTTACCTTACGGACATCATGTCGGCCATTCATCACGACCTGAACCATTCCAGCACCAGACTCTCCTGTTACCTCAGATTTCACAGCTTCTTCCTGCATTTGCTGCATCTGCTGTTGCATACCCTGAGCTTGCTTCATTAAATCATTAATATTCATAATGTTACCTAATACATTTATTTAGACCGATTTAAAGCTATAACGCTTTATCTACAGCCTTTATTTATAAGTTTAATCTATAGGCTTCACTGTATTTTCCAGTAAAACACCACCAAATACATCCATGATACGACGCACGTTAGCATCATGTTTTAGGCTATCCAGTGCCGCAGCTTGTCGCTCTTCTTTTATTCGTAATCGATACGCCTGAGGTGTTTCTGAKACAACAACACCCACCTCAATTTCAACATTAACAGGCTGACCAAAATATTCTTCTAACACGCCAGCAAGGCGTACTTGATGGGAACGTTCATACAGTGAACTATTATCGATATCCAGCTCAAAACGTAATGAATTGCCCTGAACATCCACCAATACTAAATTGGCTGCAATATTTTGCAAAATACCACCAACAGACAAGCCCTGGTATATCTCTATCCATCGCTGGGGTTTTACCTCTGCTAGAGGTAACTTATTGACTACAATCTTAGCCTTTTGTTCTGGCCCAATAACTGGCTCGGCTTTGACAACCCGTGTATTCAATGTATCCGACACMGGGTCTAAAGGCGGGCTATCTGCCTGATGGGCCTCATGTGAAAATTCACTTAATTGMYTATCAGAGAGCGGTTGACCCTCCACTYCTGATTCTTTGGGGTTAACGACYCGCTTGGTATCAAGGCTTGGTATTTCTGTAACTAAAGCGTCTGCATCTAATTTTTCTRCATCCGAGAGAACAGCACTCTCACCCATGCCCGTAAACTGGGCTTCGTACTCGTCCAGGAGAATTACATCATTAACACTATCCGCAACAGGCTTGGCAGGTTCAAGCTTGGCGGTTTCAGACTTTTTTACCGGTGATTCTGCCTCCTCAGACAGTATAGCTTCGGGTTCTTGCTCAGGAGAGTTTGCCACAACAGCTGAGTTTGTTATCTCCGGAGGGTCAATGCGGCTTTCACGAACAGGCTGGAAGGCCAACATTCGTAGCATCACCATCTCAAATCCAGTTCTAGGCTCTGGAGCCAAAGGAATATCACGTCGCCCCAGTAATACAATTTGGTAAAACAGCTGAACATCTTCCGGGCTCAATGCCTTCGCCAACTCTAAAATCAGTTGATAGTCTCCATGACGATTATCCAATGCATCGGGCACTGTTTGTGCAATGGCCACTCGATGCCATACGGACAGGAGATCACCCAAAGCCGCACTATAATCTGGCGCATGTTCTGACATGCTCTGAACTACAGCCAAAACTTCTGTACCATCATTATTGACCAGTGCCCGGGCAATATCGGCAATAGCTGTTAGATCAATGGTACCGAGCATACTGCTGATTTCAGCCTCGGTAAGTTTGCCTCCGCCATGGGCAATGGCCTGATCCGTCAAACTGAGGGCATCACGCATACTGCCATCTGCAGCCCGAGCTAGCGCCCAAAGCCCCAGCTCTTCACAGGGCACCTGTTCCTCACCTAAAACATACTGAAGATGTTCTACTATTCGTTCGGGGCTRAGRTTCTTCAGGTTGAACTGTAAACAACGAGAYAARATCGTCACGGGCAACTTCTGGGGGTCAGTCGTCGCAAGTAAGAACTTTACGTGGGGAGGCGGCTCTTCCAAAGTTTTTAGCAATGCATTAAAGCTGTGAGTAGAAAGCATATGCACCTCATCGATCAGGTACACCTTATAACGACCTGCAGCCGGGGCGTACTGGACGTTATCCAGTAGATCCCGTGTATCTTCAACCTTGGTTCGAGATGCCGCATCCACCTCAATTAAATCAACAAAGCGACCTTCRGCAATCGATGTRCAGGCACTGCACTCACCGCAAGGCGTTGAACTCACGCCCACGTCACAATTCAGGCACTTGGCCAAAATTCTGGCAATCGTCGTCTTCCCAACACCACGGGTACCCGTAAACAGATAAGCATGATGTAGCCGATCGTTATCCAGAGAATTAATCAATGCTCGAAGAACATGCTCCTGCCCCACCATCTCACTAAAAGTACGTGGGCGCCATTTGCGTGCAAGAACCTGGTAACTCATAAGGCAAGAACCTGATTATTCATGAAACAAAAACCTGATTATTGATAGGAAAGTACCGGCTAAAAAAACATTATAAGGTCATCTCGAAACGACCGAAAGGAGCTAACCACTAAAAGCAGAAAGGCCTCCCGATAATATCAGGCTATTTCCTCTTGTCCCTGTGTTACATCAACACTGTAGTCTGGGTTTTTGACATCCCCATMCCCACTATCACTATCGGCCCCACCACCCCAAAGGTTCACCATACCAATATGCTGCTCTTTCTCGACTTCCCGCTCAATTTTTAGATTGGCAAAATCAAACAAGTTAGTATCAGCCAACTGTGAGGGTGMAATATTTTTGGTGGCAGMAAAAATAGTTTCCAGTCGCCCAGGGTGTTGTTTCTCCCACTGCTGCAACATTTCTTTAATCACTTGTCGCTGCAAACCATCCTGAGAACCACAAAGATTACAGGGGATAATAGGAAAYYCCTTTAGTTCAGCGTAAGCCTCCAGATCATCTTCCTTACAGTAGGCTAACGGACGAATAACAATATTTTTCTTATCATCACTTAACAATTTAGGMGGCATCGCCTTCAGTTTGCCTCCGTAAAACATGTTTAAAAACARTGTTTCGATAATGTCATCACGGTGGTGCCCCAAGGCAATTTTAGTTGCGCCAATTTGCTGAGCAAAACCATAAAGTGTACCTCTCCTAAGTCTTGAGCAAAGGCTGCAATAGGTCTTACCCTCAGGAATCACTTCCGTCACAACACTGTAGGTGTCTTTTTCAAGAATATGGAAAGGTACACCAATACCACTCAGRTATTCAGGCAACACTTCGGGTGGAAAACCCGGTTGCTTCTGATCAAGGTTCACGGCTACTATTTCGAATGAAATAGGCGCTGTCTTTTGAAGGTGAAGCAACACGTCCAGCATGCAGTAAGAATCCTTCCCTCCCGAAAGACACACCATGATTTTATCGCCGTCCTCAATCATATTGTAGTCAGCAATAGCACTGCCTACATTGCGACGTAAACGCTTGTGCAGCTTATTCAGCTCCAAGCGTTCCTTGCGGGCATTTGCCGGTCTTTTGATAGAGGCACTTAGGTCTTTTAATTCAGTCATGTGTCTGTGCGTTGACCATATTATCTGTTTGGAAATAAGCTATCCGTATCGATACATACTTCTCCATGTATTAAGGGTACCTCTAAAAATAGTGATTTTTTCGTGAGTACAAGGAAGCTCCGCGCGGAGAACCACAGTGTACAAGCTGTACATGAGGAGAGCCTACCCCGCGAGTAAAACGAGTGCTTTGGGTATTCGAGCACGGAGCTGRCGCCGTAATCGCGGAAAAAGTGCATTTTTAGAGRTGCCCGATAGAGTAGCGCTGCTCTAAGGCCTGATATAAATCATCCTTAAATTTTGGGCTGTTATGGTCAAGCTCAGCAACAACCTCCACCAGATGTTCATTATCTTCCTTACCATTCCAGAGCTTGCGATAGCTGCCATCCTGATAACCATTATCTTGACGAAAAAAATTCAACACATTTTTACCGACGTAACGGGTATAAAGCTCATCAAAAGGTAATTCGATGCCCGCCATCAAACTGGCAAAACTGGCCACATCAAAACGCTTGCTCTGTAATGTTGCGAGAGCAAACGTCTCCAAATCAGCACGAAAATCCCCAGAGGGTCTAGCTTCAGCTAACTGCTGCTCAACAGCAGAAGCAATATCAGCCTTACTGTTGGATTCAAGTAGTAAAATACTCAGGCCAAAGTGCCAAATATCAACCAGCTCCAGTTTTACCTGATCATCATCAGGTGTTTGTTTCTTCCACCACTTCCAACCGTAATGGTCCATCAACTCGGCGCACTCCACCCATATTGCTCGATACCAGGCRAAATCYTGCTCAGCCCAATTATTATTGACCTTGCTGTTCATGGCATCCTGCAAGTCCAGCATGGTTAACATTTGTTGTTTCATATATTTATTGCTCCAAAAAGCTGACTAAGTTCTAGCAAACACTAGCCCCTAACAAACATATTGTTTTGTTTTTCATCACCAATCGTTGTCGCTGGCCCATGACCAGTGATAACCGTCGCATCATCATCCAGCGTGTAAATACGCTCACGAATGGAGCTAACAATTTGTTCAGGGTTACCACCAGGAAAATCCGTACGACCAACACCACCTTTAAATAAGGTATCCCCGGCAATCAACACTTTACTTTCTTCGAACCAAAARCTGGTTGAACCGGGTGTATGACCGGGTGTATGAATAGCGACGCCACCACAGCAATCGAGATCATGATCATCCTTAAGGTAATGATCAGGGTTTGGCAGTGGAATATCCGGCATTTTGAACCCAAACATGGCACATTGTTCTTCCATACCACCCCACAGGTACATATCATTTTCATGTAGGTAAATAGGCGCGCCGGTGGCTTTTTTTATTTCACCGGCAGCAAGAATATGGTCAAAGTGTGCGTGYGTGTGAATAATAGCRAYAACCTTTAAGCCTGATTYTGACAACAGATCAAGAATCACCTGRGCATCACCACCAGGATCTACAACYAATGCCTTCTTGCTAACAGTGTCRCCGATAATGGTGCAATTACATTGCAATGGGCCCACAGGAAACGTGTGAACGATATATTTATTTGTTTCTAAAAGATTCTCTGACATAAGGTTTTCTAACTCTGGCGCCGCTCTCACCGCCATAACAGCGTGGGCTATATAACAAATATGCGCGCCATATTATCACAGCACTGGATAAGATTTACCCTTCGCAAGATAAGATTATCCTCCTTACARAATCSSYCSGNCGCCCTTATCWSCAAGGGAKATACCCATACACCATYTTTCACTTACCCGCATCAGKCCCAACAAAAAGACCTCTTATAGCAATGCAGTCTTCGAGCTATGCCATACACYTACTTCTTCAAGCACTTATTTGCATCAAAAACCCTTTTAAGCGTACAGTTGCGCCCTTTCTACGGAACCTATAACTGYCTACGACATCTGAGCTTGCAGTTCTGGAGCGACATGTCTGGATCRACATAGCTATAAGCCCTTCTTTAATACTAGGTAGGCTTGCATAAAAACATATATAACGGAGTGCACCACATGAAGTTTGTCATCAAAACCCTCTCCCTTTTTGCTCTTGTATCATTACAAGCTTGGGCCGCCACACCTGCAGAATCGATGATCAACTGGAACTCAGCCGAGGAAATTGGCGAAAACATAGAATTTAGGCACGACCCTGAAAATGGCGAAGTGACCTATGGACCAAATTTTGCGGATTCAGATAAAGCCCTGTCAGAGCATTTTTCTGAAATCTATCTGACCCGCCTGATAGACCATGAAGGTGCCGATCATTACGCCCTATACATTACCGCCCAATACAATGACGAAGATTGGCGCTCCTATGACAATGCCACCAACAAACATGGTGAAAAACTTCCTCTGGTAACTTTGTCTAAAAATGAAAATGTTTGTGACAATTCACCATCGTGCAGATAYGARGAAAGACTTGCCATTCCACTAAGCTTTTTATACTTYTTTGATGGCGCAACCKTTGGYATGRACCTGACCCTTTCTGGCAMCAAAAYKAATAAAATCAWGATCCCAACCACTTACTTCAGAGCCATGCTCAACTCCATGCCAGAAGAARRYCTYTACRRYGAYCTTAAATAAMAACTAGCAGCCACACACACAAAAGCYGGAGCTATCTTGCTCCGGCTTAATCACTATCCGCTTCCGCTATTATCTCTATACCCTCAATACCACACRCCAACAGAACTAAAAAYAATAAGYCATATATGGCTACTACYATYATTAAAYCTATTTAATAGGCCATATTTGGCAAATTATACTTTTNTTNATAYYTTTTTCTTGGTAACCCGTCATAAATGGCCTATTATTTAATTAAATAGATATTTCACGCCAAAAATGGCCAMTAGTATGAATTTTATCAATACTGCTATGAACAAGACCCTGAATACCGACATGAGCAATGCCAGCATTTTAACTGAGCTAGGCTCTCGGATAAAAAATTTACGCCTGTCTAAAAATAAAGATCAGCAACAATTCTCTTATGACTCCGGGGTCTCGTTGCGCACACTTTCACGCTTGGAGAACGGCCATTCCATTTCCCTCGAAGCAGTACTTAAAGTCATCAGAACCCTAGGATTAATTGAACGACTAGATTTATTACTGCCCACCACTGAAATTAGCCCCGTACAGCAAGCAAAAAACAAACACCAAAAACAMAGGCARCGGGCCAGTGGTCAACGYAAGGCAYCKCCCWCCAAGCAATCRYCATCAACAGCCAACCAAATATCGGAACAAAAAGCATGGGCAGGATTTACCCAACCCACAACATTTGAACCTAAACCWAAACAAAGACCAACATCATCTGACGGAAAACAAAAATAATGGCACCGCGTGCAAAYACCGCCATTATCTCCCTATGGGGCATTGAGATTGGTGCCGTCACTTGGGATGCCGAACGTAACCTTGGCTTATTTCAATACATGCCAGCATTTACAAGCAGCGGTATTGAAGTCGCACCGCTAACCATGCCATTGAGCAATCAAACCTATAGCTTCCCTGAATTGGCAAAGGCCACATTTAAAGGTCTACCGGGCTTACTTGCCGATGCACTACCTGATAAATACGGCTCCGCCCTGATCGACAAATGGCTGATAAAAGAAGGCATCAATAAAGCCGAGTTCTCACCCGTAGACAGACTCTGTTACATCGGCACCCGCGCCATGGGCGCACTGGAATTTACCCCCACTATTGACCGAAAAACCAAGCCAGGCGACCACCCATTAGATGTCGCWGCCATGGTAGAAATGGCCAGTACAATACTGACAGAACGSRAAGCATTTGATGCCACYCTGRCMCAAGGTRATGACAGTCTYAACGAACAAACACTGGCCGAYATACTRCAAGTGGGSGTCTCCGCAGGGGGTGCAAGAGCCAAAGCAATCATCGCMTGGAATGAACAAAGYAATGAAGTRCGTTCAGGRCAACTCACCCTACCCAAAGGCTTYCAACATTGGCTCATTAARTTTGATGGTATTGCCAACAACCGCGACAAAGAATTRGCCGATGCCCAGGGCTTTGGCCTCATCGAATACGCCTATTACAAAATGGCAYTGGATGCGGGCATTGAAATGAGYGAAAGCCGTATTCTGCAAGAGCATGACCGCAACCACTTTATGACCAAGCGTTTTGATCGCACMACAAATGGTGCAAAACTCCACATGCAATCACTCTGTGCCCTCGCCCACTACGACTTCAACCARCCCGGAGCTTACAGCTACGAACAAGCAATGCTTGTCGCTGAAAAACTGAACCTGGGCATGGCCTCCATCGAACAACTTTACCGTCGTGCATTGTTTAACGTCATGGCCAGAAATCAGGATGACCATGTCAAAAACATTGCCTACCTAATGGACAGCACCGGCCAATGGCAGCTGGCACCGGCCTATGATTTAACCTTCGCCTACAACCCCACAGGGCAATACACCAGTCGCCATCAAATGTCCCTAAATGGCAAGTGTGATGACTTTGAACGAAGCGATTTTTCAGCCTTAGCACAACGTTTTAATATTCCCCGCACTCGAGAAAATAGGATGTTAGAACAGGTCATGGATAGTATTAACAAATGGCCTGAATACGCCAAAGAGATTGATATTCCAAAACAAAAGATTGAGAACCGACGAAAATATCATCGGTTTTTTTAACCCTGTTTTTTTCACCACATGCACTTAAAAACAAGTTAAAAAATACTCAGCATGAACATTACTTTAAAACTTATTTTACAAACTACCTATTGAAATTCCTTTCAATGCATAATCATAGGTAACTTCACATAGGGTGCCAGGATTTCCAGAAGTATAAAATGCTTCTATGCTTTCCCTAGCAAGGTAAACAGCAAGTGCCGTAGAATCTTTGATTGAAGAAAGGAAACTCGCACAAAAGGCCTGCCCTGTAAAACGTTCCAGTGGACGCCCTTGCCCTCGACCAAAAGAAGAAAAAGCACCAAAAATAGATGGCTATTAACCTAGATAATTAAATAGATCATCCTGACCTATTTAATTATCGTCCGGAAAAATCTGGTGGTGTTGTGTGAAACCCCTTGATTGTACCGGACTCACGCTGGCTTTCAGCTAGTGGAGGCACGTCCATGTGATGCACTATTAACCCAACAATAATAATTGCCTGGTTAATAGCTAATAGTTTTTAAATAGGTAGCGGTGAGAGTGATTTTAATAGGGTGCCAGAGCCAGACTTAAAAAGATAACCGGCCATAAAAACAGCTTCAGCTCCCTTCTTAATAAATTCTTTCCAGTCTTGAATACAGGGCTTCAAGGACAGTGTCGACCATATCAATACCAAGTCTTTCTGAAATTAACGTCTGAAGGAAGGCCCGTAGATATATCGGGYGGTAGAACACCAACTTAAAAAGAAATAAGACTTGGGGTTGGGTGGGTTAACCCGACCAAAAAAATGGCCGTAAGAGTCCATATGCTCCTTTATAAGCGACTTTATGGGGCGACCCAATGAGATTGTATTTTTATAATTACTCGATCACGCTCAACGACGCCAAGTGGTGAAGTATTGGTGACAAAGTGTTTCGTGACAGGCCTGTATCGCCCTCAAAAACTATAGCGATATATCTTGCAGATGAACCCTTGCCGGCGACATTTTCAAGTGCACGATGAACTCGATAACTAAGCGTCGAGCTCGTCATCATGCCGTTTACAGCATACCCAAAATAGATATGCCGAATGCGGCCAGAGCCTTTCAACGCAGACTTCAAATACCCATAAGAATTACAACGTTTATTTTCACAAAATGTTTCACTGTGCGGATGGCTGTAACTCATCCAGCCCTTATCAGTTAGATTAATTGCCTGCCCACTGATCTTGACATCAGAATRACGGGGTTCAGCAACATAGATAAGAATTTCTGTATCGTTAAGATAATAAACCCCTAGGTCTTCTTTAATTCCATCGGATCGAATTTCTGGATGCCAACCCACGACTTTGTCAGACCGGGTCCACTCGCCTATTCTTTCTTCTATTTTCAGAGAAGCTGGGCCCTTGGGGCTCAACCTGTCGATATTATTGACCCATATAGGGCCAGCYGAAAATATCACGGCCGCACCTACTACCAAAACGGACGAATAGAAAGTGGAAGTTTTTCCTCCCCTCCTCTGAGGTTGGTTTGAATGATTCAATTTATCTGGCTTTAACTTTGACAACATAAAAAATAATGCGGCGAAGCATGGAATCACCACGGGAAGATCAAACAGATAGTGATGGTTATCTACATTTATGCCCGTGAAATACTCAAAAGAAATGATGCTGGATATTCTTATTCCGTTGGCCAGAATAGCAAAACACCCCCCCACCAAGGAAATGAGTGCAATTTTCAAGTAGCTACGAGAGATAAGAAGACCGAAGCTGGCACCAATGAGTAAGCCTATCAATACGTAGGAAAGCCCCGCACAGTAATCAATCACTACATAGCGGTTATCGTCCACATATAGTGCAAAACCATCGGTTGTCAGGGGAACCCCCACCAATTGTGTGAAGGCACTAACAAATTCTACCGCTAGCAACTTGAGCCCGGGTAATAGGATCTCCCAAATAGGCACTGCAAGTAACAACAACGCTAAATAGGGTAAAAGCACACGGAACACAGCAGCACCAACCGCGGTCAACACCAGTGCGCTAACAATGCCCAGCAGTGCCAGTTGGCGAAGGACCGAAATATTAACCAGGTCGCTGGCTACCCAGAGTATTGAAAAGGCCAATCCGCAGAGTACTCCGTACCAACTGACCTCTGGTCGAATAGCCTGTAAATCTTTACGATTAAAAAAAAGTAAGAGGAAAATAGTCGGTATTACCAACCAGCCCGATCTGTACTGGGACAAGTTATTCCAGACTGAAATGGTCTCAATAACGGTATGAAAGTAGCTATAAGAAAGAATAGCCAAACCGATAAAGAGGCAGAACAATGTGGGTTGCCAAGCTGGCTTTCCAAGCTGCCCTACTTGAGAGGTGCTAGCCAGAGAATTTAAAGCGGTAATTTCATTATCCATACTCAATACATTACCTTGTCTACAGCAACTTCAGCAGGCACTACAGAAGGCAGCGGCAGCAAAGGGAGAAGGAGTAATCGGATTAACTTTCCATTGCGTGGTTCACGGTAATACTCCAGACCTACAACAAAAGGTTTAGTTGGACTCGTTTCCGGTTCATGGAATGTATTAAACAGCCTATCCCAAACTGTAAGTACAAGGCCATAATTACTGTTGGTCTCTTTCTTGTTAGGGGAATGATGCACCCCATGAACTCGCGGAGTAACCAATAAGCAAGCAAGTGCTTTATCAAGGCTTAAAGGAAACCGGAGATTGGCGTGGGAAACGAAAGCAACTGTTGTCCCGACAAGAAGGTATATAACGACAGACAGTGGAGGAATTCCAAATAGATAGATAGCCCCATAAATGATAAAAATTCCCAAAGCGGACTCTAATGGATGGTGGCGTTCTGTCGTCGTAAAATCTATATCTGTGTCGTTGTGGTGGACTAAATGCAGTCGCCAAAGAGGTGACAATGAATGGGATAATCGATGCTCGACATATTTAATAAAGTCGAGCAACAAAAAACCCAAAAAAACTAACAGAAACCCGCCAACATTTAAGCCCTGCAATAATCCGCCACCATGCGAAAGGATATATTGGCTGAAAACCACCGCCGTTATCGGAACTAACAGCTGGTAAAGTGACATGTTAATCACACACAAACCAATATTGGAGCACCATCGGCGGGTTTCAGGGGTGGTGGCTGATCTTGCCGGAAACACTAATTCGAGAGTGGCCAGCAAACTGGCAWCTCCAAAAAAAATGTAGGCTTGCAGAGCCGTAAGTTGATCCAACATATCGGTGAAGACCTTTTGTCTGAGTACAGCTGATAAAACGGCTATCCCGCTGCACTCAACTACGCAGTTTTATTTTTTAATTCGGCGTGCTAACCAAACCGCACCGATAATTCCCGCAGCGGCAAGACCAATCAGTCCTCCATCGCCGAATGGCAGGGTGGTGCTTAACGGCTGACCTAAAGTGGTTCCTGCAACAACAGCTCCAGAAAAACTAGCTACAAGAATRGARGTGAGAGCGATTAAAGTTTTCGTTTTATTCATCATTATGTGCACCTTTTCTTTTATTGGTAAGAACGGACGCTTAAATGGCTAAAAACTGATACTGAGCGCAATTTAAACAATTTATAATTAATCCATTAACTTCTTTGCATTTATCGGACCAGACACACAAAAYACTTAAATATCAATTAGTTATATTTATCTCCGGAGCGGCTTCAKGTCCATCTGTAAAATTTACTGACACATCCGAAGCTTGCCACAGTGCTTTAGAGGTTGGTTCAGGTGAGATAGAGGGAATTCTAACCCCCACACCAAAGATCCTCTAGTGTGGGGCTTATAGCGTTCGAGCTTGGGCACACATTAAGTTATGCAACTTACCGCTTTTCAAATTCTATCGGTGATTGGTAACCAAGGTATGAAGGAAGAAAAAACTCTGTAGATAGGTGGTATAGGCCTAGCCTAGCAGACAAGAGAAATGAAAGAGCAAATGTCGCAACAAGCCCTTCAGATAACTGATTTAGGATTAAGTGCCTTATTCCTGATAGCCCGAAATACGACAGCCAAGACAGCGAACAAACGTACTTCTTGCAGGCCCAATAACCAGCGCTTCACCTGCTTCAGTTGCATTACCGCCGGCGAGTGAAAATGGCAAAGTAACCACATACAGGCCAGTGCCTAAAACCGTCAGCACCAACAGTATGGGGCGCGCCACCACAATGTCAGCAACCATTTCTCCTGCACTAGGCTTTTCATCAGCATTTTTTGCAATACTTACTGATGGGATCAGTAACAACACAGCTATCAGTGTCGCCAGTAACGTACGAGAAGTACTATCAAACACCTGTTTCATAAACTTACACCCCTTTTTATTTTCCGTGTACCTAAACAATATAGTAGCAAACAGTTACTTTACTAAATCGCTAAAGCAAAAAAGTACAGAAAAGAGCTGTAACGATTRYTTTTTCAACTTGATTCCACCTCCAATGGAACCCACATCAATCATGACCAAAAGGTAAGACCTGGCCCCTATTTCTCTTGATCAAAAAATAATCGCTATGAGCTTYCCCMAAAATAATTTAATTTATAYATTTCNAATAGTTACTGAGACAAAAAATACGATTTAATATTATACGGTYAGTAGTGTCGATGAGGTATTAAGTTTATTAACAGGTATGGAGATAGGTAAAGCTAATTTGTCTGACACCTTTCCTCCCAACTCATTCAAAGAACAAGTAGTTAAACGATTACTCCATATCAGATGTGTACTGACCGTATCGTGCCGTGCCATTTAGCTTGGCTCGTTTATACAAAGCCGCTTGCATTTGTTTAGCATTAGCCGCATTTCCTTCCCAAGCGATCAAAGCTGGATGCTGCAACGCGCGGCCATAAGAAAAACTTAACTCCCATGGATGTGGTCCTATTTGGTTCATAGCATTCAGATATTCAGTTGATGCTTCATCCGACAGCCCACCAGAGAGGAAATGAATAGAGGGCACTGCAGCCGGCACAGTTCTTCTTAAAATTTTAACTGTCTCGTGAGCGATTTCTTCCGAAGTAGTTTGTTTCGCACAGTCCTTACCTGGCACAATCATATTGGGTTTTAATAGGGTATGTTCCAGAGAAACCCCCTGTTTCACCAAGGCCTGGAACACCGCATGTTGCACGGCTTCTGTTACTTTCGCACACTGCTCTATGGTGTGGTAGCCATCCATCAGTACTTCAGGCTCCACAATCGGTACCATACCTGCCTGCTGACAAATCTTGGCATAATGCGCTAACACCCTGGCATTCTCATCAATCGCCAGTTGACTTGGGGTGCGCTTGGAAATGGTATAGACATCACGCCACTTGGCAAATCGCGCCCCTTGTTTTTTATAGATATCTAAACGCTCCACCAAGCCGTCTAAACCCACAGTAATTTCATCGCCAAGTTCACCGCCCTCGAGAGGAATTTTACCTTTATCCACCTTTATACCAGGCACGATGCCCTGTTTAATCAATAATTCAGGTAAGGGAACACCGCGGTCATCACATTGACCTAATGTCTCTTCAAACAAAATAACACCACTGACAAACTCACCAAGACCAACTGTTGAGAACAATAAACTACGATAAGCACGGCGACGCTCCTCCGTCGACTCGACCCCAATGGCATCAAAGCGTTTAGCTATTGTCGGGCTACTTTCGTCTGCGGCCAAAATACCTTTACCTTTAGCAGCTAATGCATCGACGGTTGCCTGAAGTTGTTGAACACTATTCATATGCTATTTCCTTATCCTATACGACTGTCGAATCAACCCATTGACCTCAATGRTATAAGTCGTAGAAAGTACCTACAATAACCCAAAAAATATTATCAGGCGTTTAGCGACGCCAGAAAAATGACTCATATTTTTTTCCTTATTACTCATGAACAAAGTCTAGGCAACAACTCTCCACCACGCATATTTGTTCCATATCAATTCATCTGAAAACATTTAGCCATACACATTTCCTACCTGACGTGTTGCCCTATCACATCGATAGACCTCACCTAATTGATGCACAATCTTTACCCCTAGCGTTGAAAGATAAGGGATTAACCACACCAAAACAAATCATCTATATTTGTATATTCTAATATTTATTTTACTAATTTATATAYATCTAATATAATAGCCCTCATGAAGTAATATTTTCCACCCAAGGGTCTACTGGTCCTGGAGAAAAACAAATGACAAAAAAACAAAATATGACGWCCAAAGATTTGGCGAAATTACAAAAACACGCAAAGGATGCCGCCAACTTATTAAAAAAGCTGGGTAATGAACATCGATTACTCSTGCTCTGCACATTGATGAATAACGAACTATCCGTGAGTGAACTRAATRACCTGGTTCCCTTAAGTCARTCATCACTGTCCCAGCATTTAGCCTCATTGCGTGGTGCCGGCCTGGTACAGACGCGCCGACAGGCACAGACTATTTATTACAGCCTGTGTGGTGATGAAGCCATAAAAATTATTTCTGTTCTTCAGTCAATTTATTGTCCCGATTTATAAATGAGGTATGCCATGACCAACCCACAAACAACAATTTCTGTAACTGATTTTTGCTCCCTAATCGATTCGAATAGCAACATAACCATTGTTGATGTTCGCACCAAAGCAGAAATTGATAACGAATTTCTTRAGGGCTGCCTGAACGTGCCATTGCAAGATCTTACCGCGGCCACCTTYGAAGCARCAGCGGCCCATTGTGACGCTGCAGACACTATTTACCTGTTGTGCGGYAGTGGATTACGGGCCCAAAAAGCTGCCGAACAGCTGCAAGGTGCAATTACCAACCCCCTAGTAGTTATTTCAGGGGGTATTCAGGCGATGAAGCAGGCCGGAATTATCCTGAAGAAAGGCCGTGGTAATGTAATTTCACTGGAACGACAAGTTCGTATTACTGCGGGCTCACTGGTTGTACTGGGGGTCATTTTAGGCAGCTTTGTTACACCGGGTCTTTATGGCCTGTCTGCTTTTGTTGGTATAGGGCTCGTTTTTTCCGGTGTCACAGATACTTGTGGTATGGGAATGATCATGGCTCGTATGCCATGGAATCGCTCAGCTTAGGTCACGCTCTATGGCACTGTTAATTGGTATGGTGATTGGCTTGGTACTTGGTCTGACCGGTGCGGGGGGATCTTTGTTTGCTGTACCGCTGCTTATCCTGCTGCTGTCACTACCCGTCAGTGATGCCATAGGTATCGCTCTGGGCGCTGTCGCCATCAGCGCACTCTACGGCACTATCAATAACTGGCGTTACAAAAGTATTTTATGGATTCCTTCCATTATTCTGGGGACGACTGGCGTCTTGTTTGCCCCTCTGGGTAAATTAATCGGTAACCAGCTATCCCCCTCACTACTACTGGTAGGCTTTAACGGTTTGGCCATTATGGTTGCACTGCACATGTGGCGACAAGCATCCAAACACCCGGAGCAAACCAGCATTGTTCGTTCTGGCCAGATGACACCAGAAAATTTTGTGAGCCCTGCATGCCGCATGAGTACCACTGGGCAGTTCGAGTGGCGACCTCGCTGCGTGGGTAGTCTGGCAGCTGGAGGAATGATCGTGGGGTTACTAACCGGTTTATTTGGCGTGGGGGGTGGCTTTTTAATTGTGCCATTACTGATATTCCTCAGCCAGGTCTCCATGCMGCAGGCAGTRGGAACCTCTCTGCTGATCATCACCGCAGTTGCCACCTCAGGGTTTATAAGCTTTACCGCCACTGCACCCAATGTGAACTGGGCCCTTCTAGGGCTTATCGCCACTGGAGGCGTGGTGGGTATGTTTATTGGCCGCCAAGTCAGTCACAAGATCGCCAGCCCACAACTGCAAAAGATATTTTCCATCAGCCTGATTGCCATTGCCCTTATAACCCTAGCCCATCAATGGACAGCCAGCCCACCTTAAATGATCGAGAACCCGCTATGATTTTTAGACAACTATTCGATATCCAGTCATCTACCTACACTTACCTGATAGCCGATGAGGATACAGGTGAAGCCGTCCTAATCGACCCCGTCATCGATAAGACTGATGACTACCTAATGTTACTGATGCAACTAGAGCTTAAGTTAATTGTTGCTGTCGACACCCATACCCACGCTGATCACATCACTGCATTGGGTCTGTTACGGGAGCATACAGGCTGCCAGACGATGGTGGGTCAGCAATCTATTGCGGAATGTGTGTCCAGTAAATTTTCAGCGGGTGACTGCATTGCGATTGGTCAACTTTCTCTAGAAGTACTCTACACTCCRGGACATACCAATGACTCCTACAGCTTTTATCTGTTATCAGATAATCAACCAATGCTGTTTACCGGCGATACCTTACTGATTCGTGGCACAGGACGTACCGATTTCCAAAGTGGCGACCCCCGACAACAATACGACAGTTTATTTAACCATTTACTAACATTTGCCGGGAATACCCTAGTGTATCCAGGGCATGACTATAAAGGGTGGACCGTGAGTACTATTGATGAAGAGAGAGCCCATAATCCGCGACTACAAGTGGGCAATAGTGACGCCTATGCTGAATTAATGGATGGTTTGATATTGCCCAACCCAAAAATGATGGATGTGGCCGTGCCGGCCAATCAGAAGTGTGGAAATATTCGGTAGGCATGGTAAGTTTTTACCAGATTCAGAACCAATATCGAGGCATTAGATCAGTTTTCAACTTTGCTCGAGCACCACACCTCACTTGAACCACAAGAACGAAAGAGTCATGATCATAACCAGATACTTACCACTTTAGCCTGAAGATTACTGGAGCTACGTTATGACCAACCTTAAAGCCCACCTGGTTTGGGACGCCAATATTCGCTGGTTTCACTGGATTAATTTCCTATGTGTACTCGGGCTAATTGCCGTGGGTGTGGTCATCCTTAATAGTAAGGCCCTCGGCATCACCAATGAGGGCAAAATTTTACTTAAGACAGTGCATGTTTGGATTGGCTATGTATTCTCACTAAACCTGTTTTGGCGTCTGGTTTGGGCCTTTATTGGTGGACCCTATGCACGATGGCGGGCAATTCTGCCCGGTGGGCAAGGGTATATAAGTGAAGCCTGTGACTACATCGGTGATGTCAAAGCCGGGCGTCCACGCCAGTATCTCGGCCACAACCCCATTGGGCGTATCGCCGTTACCCTGCTACTTTTGCTGTTACTCGTGCAGGCCATCACAGGGCTGATACTGGCCGGCACAGATCTGTTCTACCCACCCATCGGTTCATGGATTGCTAGCTGGATAGCCAGTTCTGGAGTTGACCCAGCAACGCTCGTACCCTATGCAAAGGAAATGTATGACGAGACCGCCTATGAGGCGATGCGGGCCTTCCGTAAACCCGTGATTACCATTCACTACTACAATTTCTTCGTGCTGCTCAGCATTATCCTGATACATATCCTCGCTGTCGTCGTGACCGAACTACGTGAAGGGGGGAACCTGATCTCAGCGATGTTTTCGGGCAAGAAGATACTGAGTGAATCACCCGCTGATCAGACCACAGCTGATTGAAATGCAACAGGTGTGGGCGGATGGCATAAAGCCAATCTCAGTGTTTTTCCCTCCACCAAAACGGTGGTTAGTTAAAGGGGTCGTAACGATTATTTTTTGATCAATTTGACCTTGGGCGCCCTTTCAAACCTGTACCCAGCTTTCTTCCTAAAGCAGCTTCTACCTGACGCTTAAATCGCTCATTTCCCGTGGGATAATTCTGATTTACAGACCGCCTAATTTGGTGAACATCCTCATCAGGAATAGCAAACTTAAAAAGCCCCCGATAATAATGAGTCCTATCCTCAACTGACATACCCGCTCGTAGGTATACCTCATGGGGAACCACAAGCGAATCATTTTTACCCCAAGCATTAACCAAGTAGCTTGACCAACGATATTCATCAGGGGTTCTTACCATGCCAGCAGCAACAGGATTAAGYTCGATATAGCGATRGCAMGTCAGCAAATAATGCTCTTCATCAATCAAACTACTTTTATACCGCCCTTCCCATAAAGTCCCGCTGCGACGATAATACTTATTGATGTATTGAACATATACTGCCTACCCACATGCTGGATAATACGAGAAAGGCTATCTGAGGCAAGCCGTGTGATAAGAAGATGGGCGTGATTGGTCATCAGGGCAATAAGCATGCAGCTCACCGCCGTAACGTTTTAAGCCTTCAGCGAGTAATTCTTTATAGTAGAGATAATCGTCGTCACTAAAGAAACAAGCCTCTCGGTTATTCCCTCTTTGAACAATATGGACTGGCACACCTGGCAGGTACATCCGTGTCTTTCTTGGCATCGTAAAATCCTTTTTGCAATCTTTGGAACAAACAACTTACCACACAACAACTGATCAAAAAATAATCGTTACGACCCCTTTAATTGACGTCACACATTTCAGTGTTTCACATGCTCATAGCAGATTCTCCTCTGCTTCAACTAACGATAGCAGAAGTGTCTCTTAGCAATAGGGGCTAGGTAGTTCCAGATGGGCTGACGTCACACATTGCCAGTACCCAAAAAAGCTAGTTTGATACAGGTCAATCTAATTATTTCTCCTGCCGATATGATGGAGATCTATACAAACTTTATTSGATGTCAAGCTGGTCATTGATATGCTGAGCTTAATTAATATTCAAAATATTTTAGCTAGCCAAAGGGAGAATGAACATGTCTAAGCAAGCGGTACAAGCGTCTCTGCTTGAAAAGAAAGAACAGTTGGAAACAAGAATTTCAGCTATTAAGGCCGACTTTAAAAAAGGACGCTCACAAGACTTTGCCGAACAAGCAACAGAAAGTGAAAATGATCAAGTGTTGGATGAAATTCATCAAGAGTCCTAAGTCGAACTTGCCCAAGTCAATAAAGCATTACTTCACCTTGAAGAAGGCAGTTATGGGTATTGTGAAAGCTGTCATGAAGCAATCCATTCGGAACGCCTCTCTGTGCTCCCCTACGCAGTAAACTGTGTTAATTGTGCAAGCTAGTTGAGTAATGCAGGCTCTAAAGCTAACCATTCGGTTGGGATAAGGCTTGCAGGTGCTTCGAACTCTACATTGGGAAGAACTTCAGTTTTCTGAAGAAACCATTGATGAGCGATATAGGACATATTGAGCCAGCTTAGCTCACAGTCTCTTATGGGTTAATAGCAGCCTAGCACACACCTTAACTCATGCTTGTTTATTTCCAGCGGCTTTCTGAAAGGTTTGTCACTAAGCATGAATAGCTGGCTGGCTGGTGATGCAGACAAGCTGAAATATATGCCGAATATTTTACTAAGAGGACCGAAAGAGATTCCGATTATTATTGAAGCTTAAAGGTCGATGCCTTTAATCGCCAGCATTAAAATTTAGAAGCTGCTCAACAAAGGCTTCTGTTGGCGGACTTAGAGTATTTTTCTTAAGCTTTAGTAGCGATAGCGGACGAGACAGATCGATATCCCTAATTTTTACTCTACTTAGAAGCCCACTAAGTACTTCCTCTTCAACGGCACTAACGGGGACGATGGACACCCCAATACCCGCAGACACCGCTTTCTTCAGGGTATAAATATTATCATTCGTCATTCGAACATCTACCGCGATATTTTTTTCGCCCAGTATTTGATCGATAGCCTCTCTGGTTGGAATGCCTTCTTCAAAGGCAACGAATGGCTCATTGTTGATCTGCTCCAGCTTAATAGATTTTTTCCCCCAGAAACGATGGCTTTTATCCACGATCAAAACGAGTTCGTCCTGACCTAAGGGTAGCGYTTCAATGCGTATACGCTTTTCTGGGTAAGCGACCACGCCGATATCAATTCTTTCCGTTAATAATAGCGAATAAATTTCGTCAGACCGTCTGAACTCGAGGTGTATATGAATTTTTGGATACGCCTTCATAAAAGACGAGAGAAAATCGCCAACCTCATACATCCCAAAACTATGGATGGTTGCAATACGAATATTGCCTTCCATTATCTCCTGTTGATAATTGGAGCGAATCTTCAGGTTGTCGCATAAATACAATATTTTCTTTACATCAGCCAAAATCACCGTCCCTTCGGGTGTTAGCTGAATATTATGTGGGGTTCGGATCAATAATTTCTTACCCAATTCATGCTCAAGATTTTTGATGTGAACGCTAACGGCAGGCTGAGATATATGGTTTTTCTGAGCAACTTTAACAAAGCTCAATTCTCTGGCGATATCTCGAAACAACTTCAGTTGGGTCAAATTCATCATGATAACTAAATATTATCCTACAAATAACTTAATACGATTTAAGTTATATCTTACCAGACAGTATAATAAATAAAAATAACCCAAGAAAACTAACTGAGCGAATTTTGGTAATTGACTATGCGTAAAAATGAAACGATTACACACATCATGTCTAGAGAAGTTGAAAGCATTCAGGAAGGTCAGAAGCTAAGTGAAGTCAGGCAGCTTATGGCTGAAAAATCCATTCATCATGTGCCTATTGTCAATGGAAAAAAGCTATCTGGCATTGTCAGCTTCACAGACATGATGAAGCTGACCCTAGTCACCCATGGTGCAAGCGAACAGACCATTGACGCAATTATTGACCAGCAGTTCAGCATCAAAGGTGTAATGACGGAGAGCCCTATTGCGCTTAAAGAATCCGACAACATTCGTCATGCAGCAAAAATCTTATCCAAGGGCGATTTCCACTCTCTGCCAGTTGTTACCGAGTCTAATAAACTTGTTGGCATTGTTACCAGCACCGATCTTATTCGTTATCTAAACGATCAGTATTAAAAATCTGTTTCATTTTTTTCAATCTTTAACTAGGAATATGTGTGAGTAAAGAAAATAAAGTAGAGCCAAAATCTGGCACTGAAAATAAGCAAGAAATTGTTTTTGATCTAAATGCAAAAAATGGAAAAATCCCTTGGAATGCCGACGGTAGCTACCCATACGCAAAAAAAATGAGTGTGTTGGAATATGAGCAACACAAGCATGAGCTGCAAATAGAATTGTTGAAAGTGCAAAGCTGGATAAAAGATACCAAGCAGCGCGTCGTCATTTTATTTGAAGGGCGGGATGCTGCCGGCAAGGGTGGCACTATAAAACGCTTCATGGAGCATCTAAACCCTCGAGGTGCTCACGTTATCGCACTGGAAAAGCCAAATGCCCGTGAGCGTAACCAGTGGTATTTTCAGCGTTATATTCAGCATTTGCCCAGCAAAGGAGAGATCATTCTTTTTGACCGATCTTGGTATAACCGCGCAGGTGTAGAAAAGGTTATGAACTTTTGTACTGACGATGAGTACCTAGAGTTTCTTCGACAAGCACCCGAGTTGGAACGAATGCTCGTGAATAGCGGCATTATCTTGTTTAAATATTGGTTTTCGGCCAGTCGGACCGAACAGTTTAATCGTTTTAAATCACGCCAGAAAGACCCGTTAAAGCAATGGAAGCTCAGCCCAATTGACATGGCTTCATTAGCAAAGTGGGATGATTACAGCAAAGCGAAAAAAGACATGATGTTCCATACAAACACCAAAGATGCACCATGGACCATTATTCGTTCTGATGACAAAAAGCGCGGTCGAATAAATTGTATGCGCCATTTCTTATCGAGCCTAGATTACCCTGGAAAAGATCACAGAGTTGTTCAAGGTGCAGACCCGTTGATTGCTGGCTCACCAGCAGACTTGTATGACAACACTCAGTAAATTTTTAATAAATTAGGCTATTAATAGGATATACACATGAAAGAAARGAAAAAGTTGGGCGCACTAAAAAAGCTGATCAAAAAAAGCCAGAAGGATGTAAAAAAACTCTCAGCAATGGCAGAAAAGGCCTCCCAAAGAGCTAAGAAAGTGTTAGAGCAGTCAAAAAATGCTGAGCAAACAGCAAAAAAAGCTAAAAACCAATTGCAGGATGCCCTTCGAGATCTTAATGAGGTGAAGGCGCAAAACGCAGCTAAAAAGAAGGCAGCTAAAAAACACATACAAAAGAAGGCTAAAAAACTGTCAACCAGAGATAAAAAGAAGTCTTCCAAAAAGGCTGAGAAAAAGGTAGCTCCAAAAGCAAAGGCAGCACCAAAAGCCAAAGCCCAGCCTAAAGCAAAGACAGCACCAAAAGCTAAAGCTTAATGAGTGAGAGGCCAACGGTTAAATAAACCGCAGGCCTCTGACTTTTGTACTTAAAGGTGGTTAAAGGGTTCGTAACGATTATTTTTTGATCAACGGTGAGCAACAAGACTTATATTTGGGGCATTAGTAAATGAACCAACGATAAGCGGATTTTGTAGAATATTAAGACTGACGATAACTGTAGATATGGTGCGGAGCCGGAATCGAACAATACATATAACTATCTGATTTAATGGTATATGTATAATTCAAAAAATATGGATACCGCCTACGGTACCGTCAAATGGAAAGCCTTATGGATTACAGGTATATAGCTCTTAATAGAGCACCGCTCTACAAGGCGAGAGCCATAGACTTTTAATCTGCCCCTCCCGCTGATCATAACGCCTAGTTAAGAGGCGCATGCTGTTTTTCGTCCCGCTTTAACGCCCTGGTTAGGTATGTGTTAACGATTATGATGATAATACTGCTGCCCTCTTTGAATATCAGTAACTGGAGACACAACCGGAGCAAATGCGAGAGCAATTAAAGCTATTAACCCCAGTACTCCAGCTATTATTCGGTAATATTTTTCTGTTGGGGCCTTTCCCATTATCACGCTTTTGATGAATTTTGCATGCACTACTAAATGTGCAGACACAAACAACAAAAAAATAACAGAGAGGTAATAATGAACATTACCCCAATCATGTCTTGATAAGTCCCACACTTCATCTCCACCACTTCTTGGTGGTAGAGTGAATTTTAGAAAAACACCAGTAGAGAACATGAACATTAATGCTACAAAGGAAAGAAAATCTAGGATCTTTGTGATTAAAAATTGGTTCATAACTATTCTCTTGTCATGTCATGTGCCTAACGCCACGCTTTATGGCAAGTTTGTAGCGCAGCGGAAAATTTGTTCGGCAACAATGTCTTGTTATGTGTTTACCCTCAATTACACTGAACGAATCAAAGCCTCCTTGCTTAGTTATACGTAACATCCCGCCCAAGGGCTTTCATCTAGCAAGCCCTTGGTTTGAGGCTGAGGGTTTGATGAATCACTCAAAAGGCTTTGGTTTGGGGGTGCTATCTGTGGATGGAGGCAAGATTGGCAATACAAAGGTAGGTTGGTCGCCTGTGAGTGTTTTAAGGAAAGCGACAATTTTCGCATTTTCCTCAGGGGTAAAATTCCTAGCCAGCTGTAATCTGCCCATGACATCAACTGCCTCAGTGAGGGTTTCAGCCTCGCCATCATGAAAATAGGGGTAGGTCAGTTCCACATTGCGTAGAGTTGGAACTTTGAACCTGAAACGATCAGTATCTTTTCCGGTAACAGCAACCAAACCCTCAGATGGATTCTTTGTGTCATATGCTTCAACTACGCCCATTTTCTGGAAAGAAGTACCACCCATCGCAGGACCATTGTGGCAGGCCTGACAACCCGAATTTTGGAATAGCTGGTAGCCAGCAGTTTCGTCAACGGATAGCACGTCCTTATCGCCCAAGAGCCATTGATCGAATCGAGAATTTGGTGTGACTAATGTTTTTTCAAATTCGGCAATCGCCTGTGTGACCTGATCAATATCGATCTTGTTTTTGCCAAACACTTGTTTGAATTCTGCTATATATTGTGGAATTGACTCTAATACATTAATAGCAAGGGCATGAGTTGATGCCATTTCGCCGGGGTTCTCGATGGGCCCGCCAGCTTGGGCCTTTAGATCTGCTGCGCGACCATCCCAAAACTGGGCAATATTCATACTAGAGTTAAGTACAGTCGGAGCATTGATAGGGCCCTGTTGCCAATTATGACCTATGGACGTCTTCAGGTTATCTGTTCCACCCAGACTAAGGTTATGGCATGAGTTACAGGAAATAAACCCAGACTTGGATAACCTGGGATCAAAATACAACTTCTTGCCTAATTCAACTTGTGCAAGATTCAATTCTTTTGCGGGCACTATCGGCTCTATTGCTAACGCCCCAATTATAAAACCCAACAGCCCCACACTAATGAATGATAAAAAAAGTAGCTTTTTTTTCACAACTAACTCCGATTTTTTGATAAAAACAAGGTGTCTCAATTCAACACATGACACCTAGTGCTGCGACTGGAACATCTTGTCCTGAACATTTTATTTGTGGGCAATAAGTTTATCCGTAAACAAATAATCTTTTAACTCTTTATCAAAGCTAGAATCTTTTCTTCTTATCCATTCAAGAACCATTGCTGCATGCTCTTTTTCCTCATCTCTATTATGAGCAAGGATTGCTTTTAATTCTTCATCTTTACATGCATCTACTCGTTGATTGTACCAATCTACGGCTTCAAGCTCTTCCATCAGCGATGTAATAGCTCTATGCATATCTCTTGTTTCGTTTGTAAGCTCTTCTATAGGCTCGTGATAACCTTCATTTGACATGTTTTTTCCTCAKTMATTKGNNATGKYWTYKMNTMRKTMATWNNAYGGYNTYGMYRNTTCAKNAACRRYKNGCCNNTCAGCARCTGCNCCNCRSCCWANTCCCTCTYCACGYCTAACGCAGCGCTGAAATGCTGSCAGATGACGTTGCTGAGAAGYCTCTTGARGGTTGCCCAACACCTCAAGWAAGTCKCGRCGTTGTGTMGTCAYTAACRACCTCTCGTACATTTCCCCGTTGGCAATTTCTGCTTTAACTCCAGCTTCGCAAGCTTCTTGAATGCTTTGGTATCGTTCGACTTGGCCAGGCCAAGGATTCTTTGGAATCGGAACTCCATACCGATTAAACAAGAAGARAAKCGCTTCAATATGACGTAATTCAGCTTCACGAATGTTGATAAATGGATGAACTTCACCAAAGTCTTCGATCACCTGATCGTACGTTGACCACGCCAAATATTCATCATCTAAGGCTTCGTGAAGGRCCTCTATCTCTTGCTTTGACAAATCACTCATTTTTYACCTCTGTCGTGAAAAAACATGGTCTATATTTATAAAAACAACAATCCTCATTAGTATTTTATCTTTGAGGAGGACCGCGATACCTGATACAAATCAAGAGCCGCCTTTCCTCCCGCTATTTTTATCAAAATAAACCCACGAAAATACCAGTATCTTATGTGGAGAAAGCCTCTCCACCCTTTATCAATCAACAAGAGGCAACAACCATGACTAATACCTTTCGTATCATCAAAAAANNTACTGCMCCAAAAYTKTCCCCTAAMGCYMYAGGSTCCCTYACCTACCRCGTCGGCTATAACGACAAGTCAAAAYCCYTYCACTTCCGTATCACTGCCAAYTCTGGTGGTGGCTTCTTYTCARATGAAKGGRTMGCCCTRAGTGACATYCTGGACACCATWGAWRRCAYCCCTTCCGATCAGCCMTTCAAGGCCATCATCTTCAAWYCSCTCTAYCAATCCAAAGGGTCTAACAAYCACGGYTTCCTCGCRGCGGCACTTCGAGCTGAGARSCTATTRCTRCCCGTTRAGAAGCAGTTGATGTCTCACACCTTAGGTGATACCAAAGGCTTCAAGGCGGCCATGCAGAAGCTCATCAAAGATAAGGTTAGCCTGGAAGACGACGTAGCTGAGGCTGAAAAGATCAAGGTAGCCAAGCGAGCTGAACTGATTAAAGCAATGAAAGCCTCACCCAAAAAGAAACCAACCAGTAAGTAATTAAAGCTGCATCAATAAGCCTCAACAACTCACCCCTGGTCCACAGTAAAAGCACTTCACATAACCCAAAAGGACCCTTTAGCGAAATGCGATATTCCTTGGTATTGCAGTACTTTTCTGTGTCTGTGGACTTATTTCTAAAGTAGAGATCCAATCATGACAAAAGTGTATTACAAATCCACAAAGCGACTAAGGCGGCGCTGAAGGTAACAATTCCTTTCTCGCAGCTGTTCCACTTCATCCAGCAACTCTATCGCCAGCGCTATCCCTGCCCAATCAACATCAAGATCACGGTGCAARCGCACGGCTTTTTTCGTCAGAATAAGCATCGCAGGGCTAAATAGCCATTCACCGGATGAAGCACCGATCGGCTCCACAATACCCTGCTCGATAATTTCGATCACAGCCTCTTCCGCCATGCCGGTTTGCAGGCAAACTTCGGTGAAACTCAAGTATGTTGCTTGCGTATCGTTCATGAGGCTTCACTCCATTCGGCTCGGGGATCGAAGGGGGCGAGTTCCGCCAACTGTTGCCACTGGTCCTTAATAGACTCGTTGCTTGAAGTCGGCATCACTACTTTTAACACTGCATAGAGATCGCCCTGCAGCTGTTTGCTTGGCAGCCCCTTACCTTTTACTCGCAAGCGTTGCCCACTCTGACTGTTGGCAGGAATCGTTAATTGGATCTTGCCCGACAAGGTCGGCAGAGTCACCTTACCACCTAAGGCCGCCTCCCAGGGCGCGATGGGTAGCGTAATAATCAGGTTATGCCCCTCCACATCAAACAGCGGATGGGGTACCAATCGAATCCGCAAATACAAATCGCCGCTAGCGCCCTCTCCGATACCTGGTGCCCCCTGTCCTTTTAACCGGATACGCTCACCGTTCGCTACCCCGGGCGGTATTTTCACATTGWGCGTTTTATTTACCTCGGTGACACGCCCCTCATTATCATAGTGGGGTAGATGGTAGGAAATCGTTTTGGAGTCTTCAGACRSYRWKTCMWMAARKWMWWKWGGCAGCTCTGTTTCAATATCCTGACCACGCTGGGTAAAAGGCTGACAACCGTCAAAACCGCCGGTTTGAGGGCCACCTGCAGCGCCAAAAATAGACGAAAAAAAGTCCGAAAAGTCCCCTTGGTAGTGGCTTCCCCCATCGCCCCTCGCCGAGTCAGATGGTTGCCAGCCCGGCGGTGGGCGAAATTCCTTCTGCGCCCCCYCGTACTGACGTATTTCGTCATACTCCGCTCGCTTTGCATTGTCTTTKAGCACTTCATAGGCTTCGGCTACTTCCTTGAACTGAGATTCCGCATCATGATGGTCACTGACATCGGGGTGATACTTCCTAGCCAGCTTTCGGTAGGCCGTCTTTATGGCCTTATTATCAGCCTCAGAATCAACACCCAAAATCTTGTAATAGTCTTTGAATTCCATAATGTATCCAGTGTCACTACTAGCTTATTTAGATAAGCAAAATTGGAACGTCTTTGCGCTTACTATAGACCAAAGCATTACTTGTTATGGCCGGCGCTAGAGATAAAGGTCGCACCCCGGTCATTAGCGGGGACTACCTGCTGCCCTATAACGTCCGGCCAAGAGGCGCGCTTTAGCGCGTCCTGTTCTGGCGTAGCCAGCTTTTAAGCCGCTGGTTATATTATTCACTGAGCCACTCTAGGGCTGCATCTTCATTTTCAAAATATTTTACTTCACCAGATACAAACCATGAACCAATTTTTGCCATCATTTCTTGCCAGCCTTTATTACCAAATATGGCAATTTTTACAAATTGATTTCCATGTTTTAAACCCAATTTAAAATCATCCCATGCTGCTCTAAGCTCCCAACCTTCTAATTCTGTTCCATCAATTAATGCTTTAATTTCAGGCTGCTTAACTTCTGCTAAAGCTGAATCAATCATTGGTGTGATTGTTTCATAATCCTTATGAGTGAGTTGCCCTGAAACCTTTAAAGTAAGAAAAAAATCATTGTTAATTCTTTCTATACCAATTGAAAGGCCGTGTCTTTGAGTGCTCATAATTGCTCTCTTTGATTAATATAACATCCTGAATAATAGAGGCTGCGCACAGCGCTGCCTCCTTATTGATTTATTTATTATGTACTCTTGTATGATGTAGTGGTCAAGTAAATTTGGCCCGTTTTTAACGAGGATTTAAGAACGTTAAAGGGGTCGTAATCATTACTGTACTCGGCAATAAAGGCGAACCTCAATCCAATTCTCTGGCAAAAAATATGGCTACCTTTTTTAGGATTTCGCTCTCCTCCCGGAGCCACTTGTTCTCTGCCTTTAACAACGTGGCATCATTGATTTTGGCTCGACCATTACAACTCTCTGTGCCGGGGAAAGCAGACGTTCCATGGCGATCAATTTCATTTTTATATTGATACAGTTTATTACGGGCTACACTTAACTCTCTGGCTAGCKGTGCTGTCTCTTTATCACCTTGCTCCAGTAATCGAACAGCTTCCCGTTTAAATTCTGGGTTGTACTTGGCTCTTGTTTTTCTGGTCATCACAACACTCCAGGAGGAGGATTGTCCCTTTTAAAGAGTGTGCGTCAAACTGGGGGAGGTTCATTACGACCCCTTGAATTACGATTCAGGTCGATTACTCACGCCCCATCATCAGCTGGCGTCTGACGACGACAATGGCAGCGGCCGATGTCACCGTTGCGTTAGAAGATGCCCTTCGGGCGACGGGGCTGCCTGAAGGCAGAAATGTGCCTCTTAGAAAACGGATCGATTGGTGCCATATCCTTTGCCGACGTACAGTTGTAGAATTAACTATGCCCTCAAATTCAACTGTGTCTACGCCGGCCAGGCCCGAAGTCTATGACAGGTGCACGCCCGGGCGCGGCTATGTCGTGGTGATCTACGGACTGTATATTGCCAGTATTATTGCGGTGGTGACCGCTCCACTGGGCGCCCTCCTCGCCCACCTGCGGCTGGGTCGCGGGGCTGCATGGCTAGATACGCACCTACGTTTCCAGATTCGCACATTCTGGCTGGGTATATTGGCTGCTGCGGTCGCGTTGCTGTTGTGGCAATTCGCCGCCCTGATGGGGCTGTCGCCGGTTTACGCCTGGTCATTTGGCTATTTCTTTTTTACCCTCGAAATCGTCTGGATGATGGCGCGTTGCGCTGTTGGCATTCATCGGCTTACCGCTAATCGAGCCATTGATGCACCCAAAAGCTGGTTGTTTGGTCTGGGTAACCGGGTTTGATGGTAGTAGAAGAGGACAATCAGCGGCCACTGTCCRCGCTGCCAGGAAATCCCCTGATGAGGGTGCTGACTCTAAACGAGATACTGTTTTTTTCGAATACCTCGCCGCGTGCCTGAACTGACTGTATGAGCGTCGTCTGACGGCCAGCTATGTGGGGTCGTCGGGAAAGTCAGGGTCGGGAGGCGGAGTATCGGGCTCGTTGTGTGCCCAGCGCTCCAGTGCTTTGCCGACGCGCATCAGTAACCAGACAAATAATGGCGCCACCAACAGCAACCCTACGCCCCAATCGAAACGGTTGATTACCAATACGAAGGGCGTAACGGCCAGAACACATACCGCCATACCGGTTAAAAGGGCAATTGCCTTGCGTGACCTGCTCGTGCTTTTGGGGGGTAATTGCGTCATGTCAGGTGGAGATTATCTGCTGATAGATGCGAGGCAGCGCCTGTGAGAGATGCTCCGGCTTTTGTACCATGGCGTAGCCGCCGCGCCCAAACAGGCCTGCAATATAGTGTTGTGCATCCTGATCAATGGTAATTCCAAAGACTTTCAATTCCTTCTGCCTTGCATCCAGAATCGCACGCCTGGTATCTTCAATCGCGTAACGTCCCTCGTAGTAATCGCTGTCGTTCGGCTTGCCATCGCTGAGTACCAATAATAGCCGGTGCCGATTGGGACGCTTGCTTAGCTCGGCGGCGGTGTGGCGAATAGCCGCCCCCATACGTGTGTAGTGACCGGGTTTGAGCCCAGTAATACGGCGCTCTATGGCTTCACTCATGGGCTCGTCAAAGGTTTTGAGTGTGTTTACCCATACCCGATGACGCCGGTGTGAGGTAAAACTATGGATACTGTAGTCGTCACCACAGCTGGCCAGCCCGTGCGCCAGTACCAATAGCGCCTCTTTCTCGATATCGATCACGTGGCGGTCTTCCACCCAGGCGTCGGTTGAAAGCGATACGTCAATCAAAATGGAGATGGCCAGATCCCTTGCCTGTGCCCGTGTGGTCATATACAGCCCCGCGCTATTATCTCCCACGGCGGCAAGGTCGCAGTGAGCGCGAACCACCGCATCCATATCCAGTTCATTGCCATCGACCTGGCCTCGCAGCCATTCTCTGCGGGGGCGAAGAGCTTCAAACTGTCGCCTTACCCCGCGGATGCGCCGTCGCGTCCGCTCGTCTATGGCTCCCTTGTCACCTTCCTCTTCGTGTATACCCGTCAATACGCGGCAGTGATTTTCCTGATAATCCTGCTTTCGATAGTTCCACTCGGGATAGGTGTGTACGCCGCTCAATTGCTCTCCGCCCGCTGTGGCTGGCGACAGATCCAGATCCATCTTGAGTTGTGATGCGGCGCGCTGCTGGTTGGGACTCAGGGTGATTTCGTCCATTTGCTCGGCGTTACTCTTGGCGTTGTTGTCCTCGTCGTCGTCGATCATCCGGTTGACGTTCACCATTTCCGCGAATGACAGAATTTTCTCGAAGCGGTTGAACACCAACGGATCATCGCGCTCGGCCTGGTCCTGACGGCGGCGCTCAGCCTTACGCTTGTCCTTGGTTTGCGCAGTGGCTGCAGGTGGTGGTTCTGCCTGTTCATCGTCTTCGATACTGCCCCCGCTGGACGTACCCAGATGGGTGAGATTGGCCCATAAGGGAACAGGCAGCGGCTGCCGATAGTTTTGTGGGGCCCGATGCTCGCGTAAACTGATCGTGGGGTCCAGAACCGCGTCGTGATAACGCCCGGCCTCTTCAGACAGGGGTTCTTCGGCACCCAGCAGGCGACAAATCACCGCTTCCACAGCCGCTTCCGCGGGCGGTAATGAGCGGCTGGGGCGCATTGACAGTATTTCTCGTTGCAGCTCGCTGTGCCGGGCTCGCAGCCCGGGAAAGTCGTTGAGCGCGGCATGGCTGGCCGTGACGACCTGGCGCAGACTGCTGATATCCCGTCGCAGCGGGTCCTTGAATATCATGGTGGGTCTCATTGCCGCGAGCAGGGCCGCCAGCCAGAAGTATAAATCGCGATTGAGCCGGGGGTCATTGAACAGTGCGATCTGTGGCGGTAGCAGCAAATTTTCCTCATCGAGGCGAGCCAGGTCCAGAGTCTCCTCGTCTAACCCCAAGCGCTGGTGCAAATTGAGCCGATGTGAGGAAGCCCGCGCCGCGATGGAGGCTACGGTAACCCCGGCCGGACCACCACTGGCGCGAAAAAAGACCGCCAGCGGCCCGGCGATACTCTCCAGGCTGATCGCTGCATCGGGGTAGTCAGGGTAACTGGTGCTGTGTGAGGAAGCCCAGCGGTGCCACAGTCGTCCTATCTTTTCTTCAAATTCCAGCCATTCCAGCACGGGGCGACGACCGTCAGTCTTCGCCAAACGTGGCGCGAACAGCTTCCATAAGCCCCTCCTGAACGTCGGCATCGTCGCTCAGTGGCTCTACCAATGTGGCTTGTGCTGCCTGTGACGTCGGCATGCCATTGGCGATCAGGGTGGCGCAGTAAATTAGCAGCCGTGTAGACACACCCTCTTCAAGATCCCGTCCTTTCATGGCGCGCAAGCGCGCAGCCAGATTAACCAATGCCGCGCACTGCGGTAGAGGCAGGCCGCTCTCCCTGGCGACAATGTCACGTTCCATGAGGGGTGGTGGGAAGTCAAAACTCTTGGCCACAAAACGTTGCCTGGTACTGGGCTTGAGCGACTTGAGTATGTGCTGATAGCCAGGATTGTAGGACACCACCAGCATAAAATTGTCAGGCGCCTCCAACAGCTCGCCGGTACGCTCCAACGGCAGCAGCCGGCGGTCGTCGGTCAGCGGATGCAGCACCACGGTGACATCCTTACGCGCCTCCACGACTTCATCGAGGTAACAGATCCCACCCTCGCGTACTGCCTGGGTCAACGGTCCATCGGCCCAACGGGTTTCGCCTCCCTGCAACAAGTACCGTCCGGTGAGGTCCGCCGCCGTGAGATCGTCGTGGCATGAGACGGTAAACAGTGGCCGCCCCAGTTTCGCCGCCATATGCCTGACGAAGCGGGTCTTTCCACAGCCGGTCGGCCCCTTGAGCAGAAGTGGCAACTGTTGGCGGTAGGCCTGCTCAAACAGCTGGCACTCGTTTCCAATGGGTTGGTAAAACGGAACGTCACGCTCTACGGGTCCATCGTTAATGAACGCGGTGGCTATTTCAGTATCTCCAGCTGCGAGTGGCATTACTGTCCACCAGCCCCAGCCAACTGGCTCTCAGTGGTGGCAGAGGCCTGCTCTTTCGTCGGCCCGAATATTGAGATGAAAAAGATGATTGCCGCTATAGCTACCACGACTCCAGCACCCAGGCGCATATAGTAGAACAACAGCAGCTGATCCTGCACCTCCATGTAGTTCATACCCATAACGCGCTGTAAATGGGTTTGCACCACACCGGCAAAGGTTAGGGTAAAGGTCATGAAACACATGGCCGAAGTCATTAGCCAGAAGCTCCACATATTGAGAATCTGGTTGTAGGGCTGGACCCGCCGCAACTGAGGCATGGCGTAGGTTATCACCGCCAGAACCATCATTACGTATGCGCCGAAAAAGGCCAGGTGTGCGTGTGCTGCGGTAACTTGGGTGCCGTGGGTATAGTAGTTGATGAAGGACAGGGTGTGCATGAAGCCCCACACGCCAGCACCGAAAAAAGCAAGGGCGGCACTACCCACGGTCCACAGCATGGCGCTCTTATTCGGGTGATTACGCCGGCCTTTCCAAAACATAAAGAAGGCAAACATCACCATGGCGAAAAACGGCAGTATTTCCAGGGTCGAGAAAACGTTCGCCAGCGGTTGCCAGTATGCCGGCGCACCGATCCAGTAGTAATGGTGCCCGGTTCCCAGCAATCCCGAAAACAGTGCCAGCCCGACAATGACATACAGCCACTTCTCTATGACTTCACGATCTACACCAGTCATTTTGATCAACAGGTAAGCCAATAGCGCAGCCATAATAAGTTCCCACACGCCTTCCACCCAGAGGTGAACTACCCACCACCAGTACAGTTTGTCGACCGCGAGATTGCTTGGGTTATAGAAGGCGAACAGCCAGAACACAGCCGCCAGCCAGAGTCCGAGCATCAACACCATATTAATGGCTGTTTTGCGCCCTTTCGCCAGGGTCATGCTGGTGTTGTAGAGAAACATCAGGAACGAAATGGTAATCAGGATTTTGCACCACAGTGGCTGCTCGAGAAATTCCCTGCCTTCGTGAATACCAAATTGATAGCTTAGCAGTGCTCCGGCGCCCGCGACTGCGAAAATAGCCAACTGCAGGTAGGCGATCATGGGGCTGTGGATTTCTACCTCCGCCTCTTCAGGCATCAAGTAGTAGGTGCAACCCATGAATCCCAGTAGCAACCAGACTATCAGCAGATTGGTATGGCTCATCCGCATGATATGGAAAGGCATCGCCTCTGCCAGAAACTCAGGCATGACGTATACCGTAGCCGCCATGATTCCAAATATGATTTGCAAGGCGAAGAGCGCCATTGCAACCGCAAAGAACGGATAGGCCACCCATTGTGTTTCATATTTCATCGATACGATCCTCTCACAGTAAAGTTGATCCGTGCATATTGGCTAACCCATTAACCTGCCTTGGTCGGTGGCCAGTTCTGGGTCTTAATGGAATCGGTCCATTGGAGAAAATCCACCAATGCATCCAGTTCCTCTTCGCTGAGATCGAATTTTGGCATGACGCGTCGGCCAGGCACGTTAAGTGGTTGAGCGCGAATCCAGCCCTTGAGTCCCGCGCGCGCGCTCTCAGCATTTTCGCGTCCGCCATAGCGCGTCCACACATTGCCCAGTTCGGGTGCAAAATAAGCGCCCTCACCCAGTATGGTGTGGCAGTTGATGCAACTGTGTTTTTCCCAGACGTGCTTACCGTGCTTGACTTGCTCGGTAAGGCCTTCACGATCGGTGGAAACGTTCAGCATGTACCAGTGGGTATGCGCTGTTAGCCCTGCAAATAGAATAAAGAAGAACAGCGATCCGCCGTAAAAAATATTACGTGCCGCCGACCTCGTGAGTACTTCGGTCATTGGRTTTCTCCCCGACTTTCAATTGAGTAATGATGTCTTGTTGATGATGGCGACCTTTAAAGCTGATCATTTATTGCCCTAAAACTGGCGCTCTGGATAATTGAGTATAGGAGTAGTTCCGGTGAAACCGCCAACTTCGCGACAAAGCCGCCCTTCCCCACAACCGATACCGTGGTTAAAGAACATATGTTGAGGATTTAGAGGGGTCGAATGATTTGAAGGGGTAATGATTTAAAGGGGTCGTAACAATTATTTTTTGATCAATGGTGAGCAACAAGACTTATATTTAGGGCATTAGTGAATGAACCAACGACAAGTGGATTCTGTAGAATATAAAGACTGACTATAACTGTAGATATGGTGCCGGGCCGGACTTGAATAATAAATCTAATTATTTGATTTTAAAGTATAAATATAATTCAAAAGATACTGATACCGCCTACAGTACCGTCAAATGAAAAACCTTGTGGGCCATAAGTATGGTTGTAACAGTCTTAGCGCCCACATAAAGCGCGCAAGTAACTAGCGTAGGTTTGATGTGATTGTTAGCTGTAGTGCTATGGCTGCTTGTCAAAGACTTTTACTCCTTCTGGAATACGATACCAACTTAACTTTTCACTCACCCAAACATGCACAGTAGGCTCGAATATACTAGCGTCAGTCATTTTTACTGGCTTGAGTTTCAATTTTACTGTTGATGGGTCGTCAGGGTTAAAGTGGTACACACGGTTTCCACAACCGGGACAAAATTTTGCGCAATTCTTGTTACCACTTTCTGCGGAACGACTCCATTCTTTTAGTTCACCGCTGAACTCAATAGCATTCGTTGCCACTATAGCTGTGATACTAAACGGACTCGTTGATAACTTTTGGCACTCAGTACAATGACAAGCGAGAACCATTTTCGGTACTTCAGCAAGCCTGTACGTAACTTGCCCACATTGACAAGAACCTTTGATTGGATATTCCACAATATTCCTATTGGGTTATTTAGACCGTTAACGCCTGCTTAAGTGGACAAAAATTGTGTAGTGGCGCGAAACATAGCCAATTTTTTATTCCGTTTAAAGCGCTTGTTATGGGAGAGTCGACGGGCTAGCCGAACACTATCTTCGRTGTTACAACCTATCAATTAGAATATAGGCCTCTCTCTTGACCTTCGACCAAAATAACATGAAGCCTTTTGGGACCGTGAACACCATATTCCATAGTTTGCTCTATATCTGCCGTCTTTGGAGGCCCAGTAATCATATTGATCGTCCGCGGTAATTCTCTACCTTGTTCTCACAACCTGGGCCATAAATTTTCCATATGCATACTTAACTGTTCTGCCTCTGATCTCACTCACACAACGAGGCTGGAGAACATTCCTCTTTTAACCCTGAGTTATAGCGATAGCCATTTTCCACATAATGTTCAGCATTCGCTCTGATATTTTCGATTTCATCATCCGAAAGCTGTCGTACGACTTTACCAGGAGACCCCATCACAAGAGAGCGGTCAGGAATCTCTTTACCTTCCGTGATTAGACACCGGGCACCAATAAGACAATTGGAYCCTATTTTCGCCCCATTCAGGATTACAGCCCCAATACCCACAAGAGAACCATCACCAACCGTACACCCGTGCAACATTGCCATATGACCAACCGTCACATGTTTCCCTATTGTTAACGGAAACCCCGGATCGGAATGCAGCACAGAACCATCTTGAATATTGGTGCCTTCGCCCAGACKGATGGGTTCATTATCAGCTCGAATTACGGCATTCCACCAGACGCTAACATCAACACCAAGCCATACATCACCAACCACCACTRCATTAGGGGCTATCCAGTACTTGCCTTCAACGTACTTTACCTTGGCTCCATCCAACGAATATTCCATTTACGCTCTCGACATCATCATAAAGGCCACGACAGCAGCTCCTGCAATAGCAGCAACCCCAACCCAAATAGTCCAAGATGTTCTGGCTTTCTCCATCTCCAATGGCAACACCTCTTCAGGCGCACTCTCTGGAGTCCCACAAATAATTTCACCAAAATTACTAAAAAACTGGCCTGCCATTTTTTTTGCCGTACCGTCGATCAACCTACTACCCAACTGAGCCAACTTACCGCCTACATCGACACTCACGGTGTAATACATCATCGTGCCATTACCTTCTGGTTCCAGCTTGACTGTTGCTCCGCCCTTGGCAAAACCGGCTGCACCGCCTTGACCTTCACCGTAAATTTTATAGCTAGAAGGTGGAATAAGTTCAGAAAGMGTCACTTTAAAATTAAAGTTYGCCTTAATCGGYCCGACTTTTGATTTTATTTTCATCGTCATGTCAGTATCAGAGTTCTTAATAAACTCTTCACATCCAGGTACTGCTTGCTTAAGAATCTCTGGGTTATTTAACCCGTCATAGACAACTTCAGGAGATGCGGCTATATATACTTTTTCAGTCATTTCCATTTTGATCAATTCCTCAAATTTCCTTCATTAGGTGAGAGGCAACCAGCTAAGTCAACTCCGACTTATTGAACAATTTTTATTCTTTAGAATGCTGGGATTCGCGWATCAACCCTCGCAACCGCGCGGGAGTGAGGGGTAGAAAGTCTGCCTTTACGCCCRAAGGTCTCAACGCATCCTCAATAGCAGAAGCAATGGCTGGAGCTGCAGCCATACGCCCACCTTCACCCCCACCCTTAATACCAAATTCAGTAAAGKGTGATGGTGTCTCAACATGACCAATCCTAATTTCAGGTGGCACTTCATTTGCGGTGGGAATAAGGTAATCTGCATAACTAGCTGTCAAAATTTGGCTCTGATTATCATATTGGTACTCTTCATAGAGTGCGGTACCCACACCTTGAGCGGTACCCCCACGAATATGACCATCCAAGGTCATGGGGTTAACCACCGTACCGCAATCATGCACAGCAACGTAATCAAGGAATTTAACCTGTCCGGTCTCAATATCCACCTCTACGACAGGCATATGACACATATGCCCCATAATCGGATAAAAGATACCCAGATCAGAGCGATCTTCAGATGGCAGGGTTGCTAAGGGATGATCGTATGTACTGGAAGCCACCAAACCCGAATCAAAATCCGGCTCATCTGGAAGTGACAAGCGAAACAAATATGCCTGCATAGCAACCTCTGCAATGGTTTTTTCCCTTTGAGGCGCCCCTTTCACACCAACCTTGCCATCCCGCAACTCCATATCATCAGGGCTGGCCTCAAGTATATGAGCAGCAATTTTTAATAGTTTTATTTTAAGAATGGCTGAGGCACTAACCAATGCACCCGCAATCATTACCGTATAACGACTGCCACCAGGCCCTGTACTAGGTAAACCTTGGTCAGTATCTGAATAGATTACCGAAATATTCTTAGGATCTAGGGTTAACTGTTCTGCCAGAATCATGGTAGCCATCGTCTCCGGGCTATTCCCCCAAAAAGGAGAATAGAGAGTGATGACCGCATTTCCCGCTTGGTCCAGCTTTACTGTGACGGATTCGGGTGAGCTTGTTAAGGTGAACCCMGGGTCCTTATTCAACATCCAAAATTCTGTCGCGCTGAAAACRCTCCGCTCCTGACAAGCAGCTAAGCCAATGCCAATATAACGGCCTTCCCTTCTCGCTTCTTCCTGCTTCCTGCGCCAACCTTTATAATCCAGCAGCTCCATGGCTTTGCTTAGTACCGCGGGATAATTACCGCTGTCATATAGATTCCCTGTCGGGATGTAGTAGGGAAATTCGTCAGGCTGGATATAATTAGCCAAGCGGAACTCGACTGGATCCATATTAAGTTCGCTACAGGCCGCATCAACCATACGTTCCATCACATAATTTGACACCTCGGCACCAAATCCACGATAGGCTCCTTGCTGACATTTATTCGTGAGCACTGCCGTAACATCAAGCTCCACACTGCCAATACGGTATGGCCCGGTAATCTGCGATAACGCGTTAGCGTGTGTACCAAGACCAAATTGGAAGTAAGCGCCGTAATCATCAATGACCTCACATCGGAGTGAAATCATTTTCCTGTTCTCATCTAAAGCTAACTCACATTCGTAAATTCGATCAGGTCCGTGCGCATCACATGCAGTAATGTTATCAATACGATCCTCAATATATTTGACTGGCCGGCCACACTCTCTCGCCAATGTTGCAGCAATCACTGGCACCTTATGCAGAAATATTTTACTGCCGAAACTACCGCCAGCCAAGACTGGAACAATATYCAGTTTGTTTACAGGAACACCAAGAGTCTCGGCGAGAAGCCAGCCGACGTAGTTATACATGGAGCTATTTACGTGAATTGTAAATTTCTCCATACCACGGTCATAACTTGCAACAGCCCCGCAGGTTTCCATAGGCTGTGCACCTGAGCGAGGCCAACGTAAGTTACGCTTAATAATGACATCGGCATTATTAAAATCCTCTTCCACGGGTCCAAAAGTGAAGCACCTATGCATAGCAACATTTGTATTACCTCGATCTGGATGTAATACCGCATCGCCTGTTGCATGTACTGCTTCAACAAGGTCATTAATCACCGGCAACTCTTCATACTCAACATGAATAAGCTCAAGTGCATCTTCGGCAATATAACGACTTTCAGCGACCACCAGCACTACCGGTTCGCCTACGTGCCTAACTCGATCAACAGCAACACAGCGCTGCTCGACGGGTGGATTTGAAAAGGTAGGTAAAACACCAGTACTTTTGGCTACATCTTCGCCGGTCATAATGGCAACCACGCCCTCCAATGCACAAGCTTCATCGGTGTCAATAGACTTGATTAGAGCGTGAGCATAAGGACTACGAAGTACTGCCGCATGCAGCATATTTGGCATGGAAATATCATCGATGTACCGCCCTTCGCCCACCAACAAYTTGGGGTCCTCAACCCGCTTCATACTTTTACCAATCCATTTAAAGGCTTGATTGGCACCTTCTCGCTGTCGACTTGCAGGAGTACGTCTATTCTTAGGCTTTGTCATGACGCTAACCCCTCTCTGAATTACGCATCAGCTCAGCCGCCCGCTCAACGGATTCGATAATTGTTTGATAACCGGTACAACGGCACAGATTTCCGCTCACCGCTTCAACGATATCTTCTCGATCTGGATTCGGGTTTTCGTTCAGTAAGTCGACCGCAGCTATCATCATTCCCGGGGTACAAAAACCACACTGCAGACCGTGTTTCTCCCAAAAGGCTTGTTGAACAGGATGCATTTCATTCACTGTCCCAAGCCCTTCAACGGTGGTAATTTCAAAACCATCACACTGGACAGCAAACGACAGACAAGTACGGGCACTTTTGCCATTGATTAATACTGTACAGCTACCGCAAACCCCGTGCTCACACCCAACATGGGTCCCGGTAAGCCCCAATGTTTCACGCAAAAAATCACTCAGCAGCATCCTTGAATCTACATCTTTCTTATAGGTCTGTCCGTTGACCACAAGTGTTACGTGTTCTTTTGACATTTTYACACTCCCCACCTACTCAATTTCAACATGCGCGCTTTGCAGCRGCAGACAATACCCGGCCAGTCAACACCTCAACCAGCTCTATCTTATAGGGTACATCTGCATGAATATCGGCATCAGGTTGCRCATGCTGCACAGCCACATCAATAGCCTTAGAAAAACTTGCTTCATTTGCCGGCTGCCCCTCAAGAGACTGCTCTGCCGCCACTATCCGTTTAATACCTGCGCCAACACCRACAATACCAAGRCGAACATTCTTGCATWTACTCTTGTCCACTAAAAACCGACAACCTACAGCAACAATGGCGTARTCGCCCTTGCGCTGACTGACCTCATCAAATGCAAAGCCTTCYCCRYCAAAYTGAYGCGGGAACCTTATCTCTGTTAGGATTTCATTTGGCTCTAATACCGTTTCAAATATGTCGACAAAAAAGTCCACAGCTGMAACCCKGCGCTCACCATCAACGCTCCGTATAACAAGAACGGCATCCAACAAGGTWGCAACCAAGGGCATTTCAGAGGCCGGATCATGGTGACACAAGCTTCCACCAAGAGTMCCTCGATTCCGAATCGCATGGTGCGCGACAAATTGATAGCCTTCAGCAATAAGAGGACAGTGCTCCGCCACAAGCGGCGAATGTAAAATAGTGTTGTGCCGGGTCAAAGCACCAATTACTAGCTCTTCGCCTTCAACTCTAATAAAGTCCAATTCTTCCAGGCGACCTATATCAATAAGCACTTCAGGCTGCACCATGCGTAAATTCATCATTGGAATAAGACTTTGACCACCGGAYAACAACTTACCCTCGTCACCGGCACGGTCTAAGGAGGCAAGCGCCTCGTCTACTGTTTCAGGGCAGATATAATCAAAAGAAGATGGTTTCATTACTGATTYCCCAAATTACCACTACGCTTCTAAATCTAGCTTAAGAGYACATCAAATAATCATTTGATCAATATAATACTATTGATCAAAATGTCAACAAGACTATATTYTCAAGCTAATTTCCATGCAGGCACTCTTTTAGCCAACCATTATCAAGCTTGGCAACTACGTGATTAAAGGCAATATTTCGCCACACCCARAACGCACCTCAATTGGTGRAGGTGAAGGATTCATCACCTCAAGACTAGAAGCCTGACAGAAGGCCAKATGAACAGCCCGCCTCCTGGATCTAACACGCAATGCGTGCAACGGCGGACTTATTGRACCCCTTAGGCTTTCTGAGCATATCTAGACTAGATATGAAATGCGAACCTTACCCACAGACTCTCTCAGGCAACCACTCAAGCCAAAGTGTTTGCCAAACAGCCATAAAGAAAGACGTGAACATTAAGATCTACCACGCTATCCACATCTTCATCTACTGGTGCGCCATACACATGCTTGCGGGTAATGTAGTGAATAAACGACGAGTGGAGCATCCAAACCTGCTCCAGCTTAAGCGGCTCTTTCGGRCCCRCGCYYCCYCCCCTCTCAACACGAATCTCTTCAAGAATCAGCTCCAGGAGACCCTCAACATGGGAATGAAGATAACGCATGGTCAAATCGTTGCCGGCAAGCCCTGAATACATGGCGATCCTTACCCAGCTATACTCATTGATTGCCCTTAAATATGAGCGATAAAATACTTTCAGGCGACTCTCTACAGATTCCGATCGGTCAGACAACACCTTAGTCCACTCTGGCGACCATCGCTGTAAAAACACTCTTTCGTAANCCCTCTCAACAAGGTCYTTYTTGTTTTTAAAATATCGATACAGCAGCGCCTGTGATATACCAATACGCTCTGCTAAATCCCTCGTGGAACTCTCGAAGCCGTGATCGGCAAAAAAACGAGTGGCACCATCCAAAATCATTTGCTCGCGCTCACTGGGYGATAAACGCCTGCGCTTTGCCACTTTCTTTTTTTTGGGAGAACTCTGCTTGTCTTTTCCCGRTTCAACGACACCAGCGCGCTCGTCAACAGGCTCAGCCCGTMKWMCWCSKGMMGGSRMSCKMYCCWKSTKMSNNTAWCRNTCAMTYCWRRYMYSNCRCMTCARMRNCMGCMMYGWTTKYWKKRAKKMYTGYRATYRKYTWNCYTTMWRCCGSCWGSNNCWGGWANCANNGCCRRRWSRKSMWYNGCCMGAANAMCSYKCSAWWMCCMSYSAAAYAAYKNAYCYMYKCTWMCGKMKKKAACWGNAKCGMMWCYAKYCCWYKAYMACCGTCCATTAAAAACTTTCTTATTTTTTATTGATCTTTTGATCATTACGGGTTATTTATATATACACCAAGAAATGAGATATAGCCAAATCAGGAGAAACCCCATGAGCTCATCACMAAATGTCATCATTACCTGYGCCATTACCGGGTCRATTCATACACCTACAATGACACCCTATCTCCCCATCACACCCGAGGAGATCATCAATGAATCACTGAAGGCGGCAGAAGCAGGTGCATCCATCCTGCATTTGCACGCCAGAAATCCAGAAACAGGTCARCCAGACCAAACACCGGAAGCCTTTGGAAAATTTTTGCCACAGATCAAACAGGGTTGTGATGCAGTCATTAACCTAACCACCGGTGGAAGCCCCTTCATGAGCGTTGATGAACGTGTCAAACCAGCGGCWGAGTTCAAACCGGAAATTGCCTCACTGAACATGGGCTCAATGAACTTCGCTTTATTTCCTCTTCTCGATAAATACAAAGACTTTAARTTCGACTGGGAGCCTAAATTTCTTGAGGCAACACGTGATCTTGTTTTTAGAAACTCATTCAAAGATATCGAATATGCTTTAGAAATGTGCAGCAACAATGGCACAAGATTTGAATTTGAATGCTACGACACCTCACACCTTTACAACCTCCGCCATTTCCTTGATCGCGGTTTAGTAGAAAAACCTCTATTTATTCAGGCATGTTTCGGCATTCTTGGCGGAATCGGCACCCACCCTGACGATGTTATGCACATGAAACGCACCGCTGATCGCTTATTCGGCAAGGATTACTCTTGGTCAGTACTCGGCGCAGGCGCAGCGCAATTGAGAATTGGGGCTATGTCAGTGGCGTCTGGCGGAAATTTCCGTGTGGGAATTGAGGATTCTATCTGGGCAAGTAAAGGGCGCCTAGCTGCCTCTAATGCAGATCAGGTAAAGCTTGCCCGAGAGATCATTGAAGGTATGGGGCTACAGGTAGCAACTCCAGACGAAGCGCGTGAAATACTACAACTCAAAGGCAGCCAAAACACAAACTTCTAAGCCAAATGGGAACCCCGTACAACATTTTATGAGTGAAGCATGGGGCCCACCTGTCTTAATCGAGGAAAAGAACATGGACATTAAAGTCAATAAAGAAGCCATCTACACCGCGACAGAGAAGCTTTCCAACTGGGGACGATGGGGTTCCGACGACCAAATTGGAACCCTGAATCATATTACACAAGAAGACATTGTTAATGCAGCATCACTCATCAAAAAAGGTAAAACTTTTGCACTGGGGCTATCACTAAAAGAACGTCTCCAAACCGGATTGTTTGGCAAGCGATGGAACCCTATTCACACCATGCTTGCCACCGGAACTGACGCCACTTCTGGTACTCAGGATGAACCCTATGGAATTCGCTGGGCTGACGATGCCATCAATCTGCCACTTCAATGCTCCACCCAATGGGATGCCCTTAGCCACGTCTTTTTAGATGACAAAATGTACAATGGTTACAGTGCCAATCTTGTCGATTCTGATGGCGCAAAAAAATGTGGCATTGAGCACACTATAGACAAAATGGTTGGTCGAGGAGTTCTTCTCGATGTTGCCCGCTATAAAGGTGTCGAATCACTGGAAGATGGGCATGGAATTTCAAATGAAGATCTAGACAACACAGCAAAATCTCAGGGTGTTGAAATTCGCCGCGGCGATTTTGTCATTGTGCGCACCGGCCACCAGGGCCGATGCCTCAAAAAAGGTGACTGGAGCGGTTATGCCGGAGGCGATGCACCTGGATTAAAGTTTGAAACTGCATATTGGATACACGAAAAAGAAATTGCCGCTATCTGCACGGACACGTGGGGATGCGAAGTCCGCCCCTGTGAAACTGATGAAGTCAATCAGCCCTGGCACTGGGTAGTGATACCCGCAATAGGGATTAGCATGGGAGAAATCTTCTATTTGGAAGAACTCGCAGACGACTGTGCAGAAGATGGTGTTTATGAATTTTTCTTTRCCGCACCACCCATGCAYATTCCCGGCGGCTGTGGCTCCCCCATCAACCCCCAAGCAATAAAATAACCRAAGTCTAATGCCAACCCACAAAGCCCGACGATTCCCCTCAATCATCAGGCTTTGCTCATCCTAGATCAGCTGCCCCTCTGTTTGAAAATTTGTTCAGCAGGAGGGCGGCCTCCCGTCTAAGACTTGGGGGCCAAGTCAGATATACGGTCTATATCGAACAGAGCCTCAGGCATTTCTACACCGATGACGTCTTGAGGGTTCTGCCGAATAATTTTTTTTGCACCACTGTCGCCGTAAAGGGATGCGAGAGCATCGAAATAACTTGAAGGGAAAATCGCCGGAATGCCCAAAGTAGCAGCATAACTGGCAGCAACAATGTAATCAGCGTGCCGCTCCCAGTAGCGGACCAACTGATTCAACTGCTCAGCTTTGACTACAACCTGATCGGCCGCAAGAAAGAGCAACGCATCGAAGCTCTTTAACTCCTCCGCAGCCAAACGGATTGATGAAGCCATGCCCTCCGACCAACAATCATTCTTAAGAATAGTGATAGGAAGAGTACGAACGGCTTCATAAATAGCATCATAATTAGCCCCCAGCACTACATATCGTCCAGCGCAATCAATATCTTGAATGGCTTGTATGCTATGGGTAATTAATGGCTGGCCATCTATCAGCGCCAATTGTTTCGCCGACCCAAATCTGCTGGACCTGCCTGCCGCCAATACAACTACCGCTAACTTGCGCATAGACAACAGGACATGGTGGGCTCCCTAACCTGTTCATTAAGCGAGGTATTTGAATCAGCACTTTTGTCATTCAACACGGCGTGACACTGTGAGATAACTGAAAGAGCAATGGACTCTGGCAGATCCCCGCCAATATCAAACCCCATTGGGCCATATACAGAGGCTGCGAATTCAGATTGGCTGTCCACATCAGCTAATTCAAACACCTCTCGCTTACGGGAAACAGGACCTAGCAGTCCAAGATATCTTAGTTTTTTTGCACCTTTCAATCGCTTTATCCAAGCCGCATCAATCGATAAATTGTGGCTCATAACAATAGCCGCATCTCCATCGAGCTCCCCGCAATAATTTTCGGGGGTATCACGGATAATATGCTCCGCGCCCCTAAAGTCAGACACTCGGGCATAACTGGTGCGATGATCGACAACAGTGACCCGCCAACCCAGTAAAACAGCCAGATTCACCATGGGCTGCGCATCAACACCACCGCCAACTATCCATAGGGAAGGAGGTGGCATATGCTTAGCCACAGCCCATTCTCGTTTGCCGTCGCTAATAACAGCATGTTTTTTCGAACCAAGTTCCGGGATAGATGGCAAAGGCACATCAGCTGTGCTGCTCATAACATGCCCTGACTCATCAAGAAGTACCAACTGAGCCATGACATTACCATCTTCGGCATCGCTATAACATTGCAACAATTGTGGTGAATGACCGCATTGCAGCTGGTCAAGCATCGTTAATAGCAATTGTTCATGGGAAGAGCTAAGTTGCTGAACCAACACACCCACACGGCCATTACAGCCCAACCCGAGCTCAGCAGCAATATTGCCTTCTTCAGTGCTGTCATAAACCACGTAATCCGGCTGTTGTTGGTGATAGACATTCTGTGCTCTGCGGACAATATCTGCTTCTAAGCAGCCACCACTCACCAGGCCAAAGGTTTTCCCCAGGGGACTTATTAACATTAGGGCACCTGGCCAGCGATAACTGGAGCCCGCTTTATTCATTATTGTGGCAGAAAACCAATTTTCACTTCTGTCACCTGCTTTATAGTCTTCCAGAATTTGATAAATGTGATTTCGCATAGTCAGAGCCATATCATCAATATATTAGAAGAAAGGTTGGCGGAGAAGACATCTCTACCCCCGTCGCCGCGTGTCCGGTCTCGGTCACGAAAACCCGTTAGATAACCAGCTTTACTCACCCGAATCACCCCTTACCAACCTTTGTTCGATATCAAACCTCCATATCATAAAAACTTAACACCGCCATCACAAATACATACATGATAAAGATCAATTGATCAATATATTGTGGGCAGAAAAACACACTACAAAAGAGCGACAAAATACCTTAAATCCAACAAATGCAGCTATCCTAGGGGAGTTTTATTATTTACCGACGTCCAGCCCTATCTAGGTCGCGACCAGGACAATGAGCCAACAACTTGTTATTGATCAATTAATCATTATAGTAGACGGCTAACCAGTAAACTCTTACCTACAACGAGCTCTGACATTAACAGCTTGCAACAGACTAGAATAATGAGCAACCCTACACCCAGGCAAGCTAGGCAACTTGATCATTAAAACGTGAGTGGCAACGAAATCCCAGAGCGGCTAGGCACATGATTATGGCATCTAAACTGGACACAAATACAAACCTGAAAAATTTTCTGGCCTCCTTGCAATCATCCTTAAATGACGACCAGATCATTCTCGATTACGCCCGCCGTTTTGCATTATCCACTGACGCCAGCTTTTACCGCCTGACACCAGAAATCATCGTTCGTATTGAGGACGAGCAACAACTTTCAACCCTATTAAACCTTGCCGGCCGTTTTTACGTGCCCATCACCTTTCGAGCAGCTGGAACCAGCCTGTCAGGTCAAGCCATCACTGACAGTGTTTTAGTAATGTTGGGATCGTTATGGAATAACGTCAAAGTCACTGATGATGGCAAACAAATCCATTTGCAACCAGGCGTCATTGCTGCGGAAGCCAACCTGGCCCTAGAAAAGTACGGCCGAAAAATTGGGCCTGACCCCGCCTCTATAAATGTTTGTAAAATAGGCGGCATTGTGGCAAATAATGCCAGCGGCATGTGTTGCGGTATGGCAAACAACACATACCACACACTGTCGGGCATACGCCTGCTGTTATGGGATGGCACCATACTGGACACCAGGGATTCAGCTAGTGTCTCAGCGTTTAGAAAACACCATTCTGACTTACTGGGAAGGCTAAAGAGCCTAGCAGGAGACATCAAATCAAATCCTGATTTGCTAAAAAAAATCCAACATAAGTACCGGCTAAAAAACACCACCGGTTACAGCATCAACGCCCTGATAGATTACAATGATCCCATAGACATCCTCGCCCACCTCATGGTGGGTTCAGAAGGGACTCTCGGTTTTATCTCTGAAGTGAGCTACAACACGGTGCCACACTATAGCTGTAGGGCTACGGCTATCCTTTTTTTTGAGGACATTAAAAGCTGCTGTAACGCCGTTATCGCCTTGAAAAACATGCCAGTAGAGGCCGTAGAATTGATTGATGGCCGGGGCCTACAGGCCGTCTCAGACAAGCCCGGAATGCCCATGCCGGAAAGTCAGATCAAAGCACTAGGCACAAACATTAGTGCGCTGCTCATTGAAACATCCGCCCAAAACAAGTCGGGGCTAACACAGCAAATCGAAGAGATCAGTGACTGCCTGAAACACCATAAAACCCTGAAACCAATTATCTTCACAACGGACAAAGAATTAGCTTCTCAATGGTGGGCAATCCGCAAAGGTCTTTTCCCTGCGGTAGGAGCAGTGCGACAAACAGGCACCACCGTGATCATCGAAGATGTCGCCTTTCCTATAGAGCGACTCTCCGATGCCGTTCGTGAACTTCAGGGCCTGTTCAAAAAATTCAACTATGACGATGCACTTATCTTTGGTCACGCATTACAAGGTAATTTACACTTTGTCTTCTCCCAGAGTTTTGAAACGGATCAAGAAAAAGAACGCTATCGCCAGTTTATGGATGAAGTATGCCAGATGGTTGTTGGCACCTACGACGGGTCCCTAAAGGCAGAACATGGAACAGGGCGCAACATGGCGCCCTTTGTTGAACTAGAATGGGGTGAGGATGCCTATCAAATCATGCGCTCCATCAAACAATTACTGGATCCCCTCAATATCCTCAACCCCGGCGTGTTAATCAACGATGATCCAGAAGTTCACATTCAAAACCTCAAATCGATGCCGACGGTCTCACCCATTATTGATCGGTGCATAGAGTGCGGTTTTTGTGAACCCACCTGCCCATCCAAACAACTAAGTCTCACTCCTCGCCAGCGTATTGCTCTATTTCGCGAAATAACGCGCCAAAAACAAATGGGAAGTGACACCAGCGAAATCGAAGATCAATATCAGTATCTTGGCATCGACACCTGTGCAGCAACGGGATTATGTGCCGAACGGTGCCCCGTCGGCATCAATACTGGCGAGTTTATCAAGGAACTTAGAGAAGAGAAAAATCGCCGCTGGGCTGGAACTGCAAATTTTTTATCCAACCACTTTGGTGCCGTATCAGCCTGTGTACGAGGTGGACTTATTGCAACGGATTTAATGCATAAAACTCTGAACACAGACACTATGCAGCGTCTGACTGGATCAATTCGTCGGCTGTCGCACAACACCGTCCCATTATGGGTTCCAGAAACACCTAGAGCTATTCGACCCAAGCAACTACAAAGATTAAATCTATCCTCACTGGTCACACCTACTACACAGACAAAAATCATCTACTGGCCAAGCTGTGCCGCTAGAAATTTTGCACCACCACGCGGTAGCGATAACGCCCCACTTCCAGAAGTCGTAACCCGCCTGTTACGAAAAGCGGGTTATGCTGTTGAACTCCTCATTGACAGTGATCTTTGTTGCGGACAGCCATTTGAAAGCAAAGGTCACTGTGAAATTGCTTCACAAAAACGGAAACAGCTTATAGACCGGCTTAGCCAGGTTTCGGAGCAAGGACGCCACCTGATTCTAACGGATACCAGCCCCTGTGCCCTACAGCTAAACACCGAGCATTCACTGCAAATAATGGAGCCAATACAGTTCACATTGGAAAAATTAACCAAACGATTAGACATTAATCCGCTAGACCAGACGATTGCGCTGCATGTAACTTGCAGCACCCAAAAACAAGGCTTAAAACAGCACGCTATCGAATTGGCACAACAATGTGCCCACGAAGTCATTGTTCCCAAAGAGATTGACTGCTGCGGCTTTGCGGGAGACAAGGGTTTTACCTTACCCGAGCTCAACGCTTCGTCACTTTCAACACTTCGACAACAGGTCAGTAACTGTGCAGCAGGTTACTCCACCAGCTTAACCTGTGAGATTGGTTTGTCTCACCACTCAGGCATTCATTACCAATCATTACTATACCTAGTGGATAAGGCTAGCCACTAACCCAGAAAATTTTCCAGCGCACAACAACTGCTCAAAAAATAATCGTTACGACCCTTTTAATTAACCCCTTTAATTATGATGCTCCTCTCAACAAGTAGATCTTCAATATCTCGATGACTGAGGTTGAAACGATAGTAGAGCCAGACGGAATATTGAATAATTTCAGGCGGAAAGCAGTGACGTTTGTAGATATTCATTCCCTGATCATCCATTTTCTCGCATTAACTGAAAAGCCATTGTCGTGGTCTGTTTGAACTTCCGATGGCGGCTTGAATTAGAATTTCGCCATGGACAGGTTTATACTGAGGGTATGTAATTTAAGTTCATTGCAACGGAGTAAAGCTATGCCAATAGATAATCTAAAAGCCCTGATCATTGATTTACATGACAGTTTTGGTGATGATGAAACCAGCCCGCGACAACAACAGTTGATGCAAGAACTGCAAACTTACGTACACGATATTGATACAGCTGAACCGGTTCCACCCAGCCTTATAGATTCCGCAGAAATCCTGTTAGATGAAGTGGAAAAGGGTTACCCCCAAACAGCGGCCATCATCAGAAAGGTCATCAAAGCACTCGGTAATATAGGTATTTAAAACCCTCGCAGCGTGCGGCTTTCGGCGGCACGCGCTGTTAAGTGTTTTAGTACCCACGGCCTGTAAGATCCTCTGAGTACACGTTTACGATTACGGAGCCGGACTTGAATAATAAACCTATCTATCTGATCTGTAAGAATATATATAATTCGATAAATATGGATACCGCCTTCGGTACCGTCAAGTGAAAGTCTTATAGACTACAAGCAAAGCTATAGCATTCCTAACAAACTTGCTTCGTGCACTCGGTTGAGGTGCAGACTTACTAGAGATCGGTCACCGCAGTAAACTTCTTCGTTATAAATAACTTATATTTAACAGGCAGATGATTAATACATGGGTACTCCGTCCTGAATTTTACGATGTAGCTATCTAACTCATCATGGCCCTCTATGTAATGCCGCCAGGTTAAAATCATATTACCATTTTTGTTTAGTCACATATTCAGATGGAATCGACTGGTAAAAATTGTTTAATTTTTACACTGAAAGGCCAGCCCTCAGGGGGAAGCTCAGTCCAAAATACTTTATTAATCATTTTTTTATATTTTACAATCTCATCAAGTTTAGACCTAGCTAACTCAATATTTTTAAAAGGGTGGTAGTGGACAATGGTGCTATCGACAGTATGGCAATAAGCGTCAACATCCTTTGTTTCATGTACGTATTCAGGGTCACACATAATATAGTAATCCCCGTCAACCACGCCAACACCAACCCTAAGACATACATGGTACTGCCCTTTAAATTGGTCTTCTTCCTCTATCGTATAGATCAAATAATCTACTTTAAATTCTTCCTCTAATCGGTAAATATTTTTTACTTTTTCATAAGCCAACAAGTTTGATTCATAAATTTGATAAATAGGTATTTTTGGAACCCACTTGTAAATTTTTGCAGACGAAATAAATTGTTCTTGATAATTCTTATCAAAGCCAAACCCTGACAACCTATCCCTTTGCTTAATCGCATGCTTCCTGTCACTACAGACATCCCCACCTACAAATATCACCTCTTCGTCACCAAACTTCCTCTCTCCATTCAAATCATAAAATTGTTTTTCAGCTATGCTTTTGTCAATATCAAGCCTGTATTCATGACAAGAACTGACACAAATAAGACAAACAAAATATTCCCCTTTAACGTCCTTAGCCAGCGTTGCAGACATGTCATAAACACGATTTATAGAGAGAATATCAATTTCTACTTCCAGACTAGCTCTCTCGTAAAAAATTTTAATTATTTTGAAGGGTAATTCTTCTTTATTTCCGTATTCTCGGATTGTTCTTTTATTTTCCATGTAGACTACCATTGGTTAACTCATCATAAATCTAGCTGCAGCCTTTCAGCTTTTAACCACCCTTTACAGAACCAACTTGCAACAGCCAATACACGTAAACCCTTCACCCCGTCAATTTCAGAAAATCAAACACAACCTTAGCAAACCCACTTGCCTTTTCTTGGTTCGAGAGCAACTGCAGCATCTGGTTCTGGTGCGCTTCGCTACTACCCATCACAGGATCATCTACCGCCTTGCGGAAATCACCCAACATCGCCTGCTCTGCTGTGTTGTTGGCTATTTGCTTCATCACTAGCGCGTTCTCAGCAACCTTATCGCGGATGGTATAGGCATAATTGACCATGTCTTTTTCGGTGAGTTCGTCAGTGATAAACAGTTCATTTAACCGACTGATAATTTGTGAGAGAAACTCCTCTTTCTTATCTTTAGCCGTGGCGCTACCTAACCCTTCACCTGGTTCCAACTGATGGGTAAAAAGGGGTCGTAACGATTATTTTTTGACCTACTTGGTATCGACCGTCCAATTATCAACGATAAAAAAGGGACAGCTCCCTTCATCTAGGACATACCTTTAACGTCAACAAGTAGATCCTTAACTTGACGGCCAACTTTCTTATGAAATTCATACTCGATTTCATTATCTTCCAGTTTTGAAAGATCCCTACCAAAATAATCTGTTAATACATCTTTCATCATAGCGAGGTCATAATTATCAAAATTGGGTATGTAGTTAGTTTCATACCTATAGTGAGACAACTCTTTAAAAGCCCGGACAAATTTCTTTGGTTTTACTTTAATGTTAAAGCGAATACATAATTTTTTAACATAATGATCTAAAACATGTAAAAGGGATTCGTCATTTATCTCAGAAAAGAAAAAGAGCCACCCCTTGCTCTGCTTCTCGAAAACACACCCAGTGATGCGTAAATTCAGCCGCCACAAAAGAAATTGTTCATTTTTCTTTTTTGAGTGCCTGTGACTTGTGAAAATAGCCACTAGTGATGACTTTAAATTCTCAACTGTTCCCGGCCGGGCAGAGACTAAAGAACTGTCAAATTGGTAGCCCAGATAATCAAACTTATCGCTTATCCCCCCTATACTTGATTTAGATGGCACTTTTCCTGGGTCATATACTTCGAGGCCTATTTTTGAAAACCGCTGAATAACCTTTTTAGCGATATCTTCAGCATTAGCTCGATCACAAAAAATTAACACATCATCTACATAGCGGTAACAACTAACACTAGGCATAGCCTCTAAAAACCGGTCAATATTGATCAAATAGATAGCTGACAAAATATTTGAGATGGCCAGCCCTTGTGGAATTCCTTTATCAGAAGCCTGGTCAGTAGGTCTTGAACGACTAACCGTGGGTGCGGTGATGGCGCTAAAAACAATATCAATGACCTCTGGGTTTTTAATCTTTTTCCGAAGACGGCTATTCAACTCTGCATGTTTTATCGACGGATAGAAATTAGAGACATCAAGTTTTATATAACCATCGTATTTCCCAGAAGAAACATCCGCTTTGACCCTCTTAACAATATTCTGCGGTAACTCGAAGCTGATAGTTTTCTTGTAGTGCTGGCCAAGAAAGTTACACAACGCCCTTAGTGCTATTCTGTCGCGTACTGTTGGGATGGAGATTTCCCTAGGCACTTTACCCCGACCTTTACTCACCAGCTTTAATTTAAATTTAGTGAATTTATACGTGCCTGCTAACACTTTACGGGAAAGTATCTCCACCTGATTCTTGAGCTGGGGTCTGAAAGCATACTGGTCGAGATTATCAATACCTGTAGCTCCAGAATAGATAATATGGTCAGTGAATATCGTCTCTAGGTTTTTTTCGGAAAAGTGTTTTTCGAACTTCCTTCTTACTGACACGCAGCATTCTCCAGCAAGAGGAAAAGAATAACAGGAAGGACATAAAACAACCCCATCATCAACCAACGCTTTGTGATATACCACCCGACAGTGATCCAAATGAATTTTGTGGGAGACCTATCTATCCCATTGTTCTTCTCTTCTGAGAGGCAGTTGATTGACGAAGTTTGAGTAAGACAAGCCTCACACAATGCCACGTAATAATCGATAGTTAGATGGTTTTCACTGACGCCCAATACCTGCTCATACTCTGCCGATAATTCTYCGATAGTTGAGGTAACTGGCTCAGCTGCAGCTTCAGCTTTCTCGAAGGATTTCACTCGCTGGTAAATATCATTCAGGGTTTCATAACATTCTTTAACCAAACCTGCCCTTTGCTTAAAGGACAATCCATTAATAAAACCAGACATACACAGAACAAGAACAGAATAGACAACCCAAGCGGTACCAGACATATCATTATCTAAGGTACTAAACTTCAAGTAATAGACTGAAGCCGCCACAGCTGAAAAGGAGTACCACAGCAAAATAACTTGAGCCTTAAACGCATTAGCTAAAAGTCTCTTCTCTGCCTGTATTTTTGCTTTTCGTGTCCACCATATACTGTCTGAAAACGCCATTGATCATTCCTTAATAAGATTGTCCTGAGGTGTCTGCAAGTTACTAAGTGTTAACACCCGTTTCCGGGCAAGCCCGAAGGCTAAGAGACAAGCTCTTCAATATTAGTTGCACTCACAAGTGAGTGGCCAGCCGAAGCTGGCACACCCCAGGACAAAACTGGTTAAACCTGCACACAAACCTTTCCAGTGAGAAGGTCTTGCATGAGGCCTTTCTTTTGAAGCAATCCTTCACTCTGCCAACCTCAGCAAATCAAACACAACCTTAGCAAACCCACTTGCCTTTTCTTGGTTCGAGAGCAACTGCAGCATCTGGTTCTGGTGTGCTTCGCTACTACCCATCACGGCATCATCTACTGCCTTGTGGAAATCACCCAACATCGCCTGCTCTGCCGTGTTGTTGGCTATTTGCTTCATCACCAGCGCGTTCTCAGCAACTTTGTCGCGGATGGTATAGGCGTAGTTGACCATATCTTTATCGGTAAGATGGTCGGTGATAAACAGTTCATTTAAACGACTGATGATTTGAGAGAGAAACTCCTCTTTCTTGTCTTTAGCCTTGGCGCTACCTAAACCCTCGCCTGGCTCCAACTTATAATCTGCTGAATCTTCTTTCAGTTTTAGGTCTTGTTGGCGTATTGCCGATACCCGGTAATGGCTCAGCACCACGTTATCCAAATCAATATCATCTTCATCGACAATCGTTTCTCGCAGCATAGGGCGAAGGTTGCGGGCATAGAGGCTGAGTTTTTCTAGCTGCTTGTCATCATAATCAACAATCTGAGACATAAACTCATAGAAGCGCACAAAGGTACCCAAATCTTTCTTGAAAATATCTAGAGCATCCTTTTCTTCTTTGCACTCTTTAAAGCTATTCTCTGCATTGGCAATTAAGACCGGGTCGAGGGTTTGCTTGGTACGTTCAAACATGTCTTTAGCTTGCTTGAAGGCATCAACAGCCGACTTGTAGCGAACTTGCCAACGCTCTATGGCAGGTTTGCAGATATTGGCAATGGCGGCATTGCTTTTGCTCTTAACGAAGAAAGCGTCACAAAACTGTTCAACTTCTTGCCAGGTGAAGATACCAGCGGCACGCAGCTTGTCGAACAAATCGAAAATTAAATCTGGGTTTGATACATCCGCAAGCTCTGCGGTTTGGTAATACGGTTGAAAGGACTCTAAGATCTCTTCAGGCTCATTAAAGAAATCCAGCACAAAAGTGCCCGTTTCCGCCTTGCCAGGATAAATACGGTTTAAGCGAGACAAGGTTTGCACGCACTCAACCCCGCCTAATTTTTTATCCACATACATGGCACAGAGTTTTGGTTGATCAAATCCGGTCTGGAATTTGTTTGCGACGATCATCACTTGGTAATCATCGCTATCAAAGGCTTTACGCATATCGCGGCCTTTGAGGTTGGGATTCATATTACTCTCAGTGAACTTCTCACCTAGTAATGCCGCTGAATTTGGGTCTTTGTCACTAAACTCGACTTCACCTGAGAAGGCCACCATGGCATGGATCTTCTGATAGCCTTTTTCGGTGATGTATTTATCAAAGCCTAGCTTGTAGCGCACAGCTTCCTTGCGTGAACTGGTCACCACCATGGCTTTAGCCTGGCCATTTAATAGCCCAAGAACATTGTCTTTAAAGTGCTCAACAATCACCTGCACTTTTTGACTGATGTTGTAATCATGCAGCCGCACCCATTGATTCAGTTTTACCTTGGCTTTTTTGCTTTCTACCTCTTCATCACTGCCTTCAATCTTCATGGCCAGGTTATAGGCAACCTTGTAGTTGGTGTAATTCTTCAGCACATCTAGGATGAAGCCTTCTTCAATGGCCTGGCGCATGCTGTACACATGGTAGGCTTCTGGCTTATTGGTTTTGGACGGGGCTTCATCAGGCTTGGGTAAGCGGCCAAATAACTCTAGGGTTTTGGTTTTAGGCGTTGCGGTAAAGGCCAGGTAGCTTAAATTGCTCGAAGCACGACGTGAGGCGACCGCGGCATCCAGAATGTCTTCAGTGGTGAGTTCTTCTTCCTCACCTTTTACATCAATCATCAACACTTCTTTTAACTGGCGTGCGGTGCTGCCAGTTTGTGAGCTGTGGGCCTCATCGGCAATCACCACATAGTTACGCTCTTTCAGGCTGACGCTGTTTTCGATGGCYTTTAATACATAGGGGAAGGTTTGGATGGTRACGATAATAATMGGCTGTGAGSCTTCCAGKGCRGCAGCRAGYTTTTCGGAYTTAGAKCCATCRCCCTCRTTGCGATTGATRCGCCCTACWACGCCYTCTACCGARGTRAACTGCGAGATAGTYTCTTGTAACTGATCATCCARCACRGTTCTATCGGTGACCACRATCACYGAATCAAACAGCTTGTTACCCTCWGCYGTATGAATAGMTGATAACTGATGCGCCGACCAGGCWATRGARTTGGATTTACCGGAACCSGCACTGTGTTGTATCAGRTATTTATGGCCGGGRCCTTCRGTACGGGCSGCATTCACCAGCTTGCTGACCACATCCCACTGATGGTAACGGGGGAAGATTAAGGTTTCTTTCTTGGTTTTACGCCCTTCCCAGTCTTCTTTCTCTTCGATTTGTAAATGCACATAGCGGGCAAGAATATTCAGTAAGTTGTCAGGCAGTAAGACCTCATTCCATAAATAATCAGTGGCATACTGATTCACATCTGCTGGCACATCGTTACCGGCACCACCTTCTTTGGTACCTTTGTTAAAGGGTAAGAAGAAAGTCTCATCCCCTTCCAGGCGGGTGGCCATATACACTTCATATTGGCTGACGGCAAAATGCACCAGCGCACCGCGTTTAAAGGTTAATAAGGGCTCGGGCTTTTTGGTGGCCGGGTCTATGGCAAAACGCGTAGTTTTGTATTGCTTAATGGCGTTTTGCACCGCCTGCTTGAACTCTGACTTTAATTCCAATGTTGCTACCGGCACGCCATTTACAAACAACACCAAATCGATACGCCACTTTTTAGCCCTAACACCGGTTTCGGCCTCATGCTCTCCGGTCGACTCTTTATCACCACACCATGGCGAATACACCAGCTCTGGCACCACCCGTAAACGGTTCTGTTTGTAACGCGCCAAGGTATCCGGGTTTAAATCATGCTCGGGTTTAAACTGGCATAAACTAAAACGTGTACCACGATCACGCAGCTCATGGCGCAAAACTCCCAAGGTGCCAAAGGTACGCATATCTTTATTGGCGGCATTGGGGTCGGATTTATTCAGCTGTGTCGCGACACGCTCTAAGAACTTCTGTTCGGGATACCTTTCATTTCCAGGAGAAGGGGGATACAGCCCACAGAACTTTTGCCACTGCTCGTCTTGAGTATCTTTAACAAAACCCAACACATCTTCTTCATACAAGGCCAACTCACGGTTGTAGTTTTCGGGTTTCCCCAGCAACCAGCCGCTAGCGACTAGCTGTCGAATCATATCGTTTTGAAAGGTAAATTCATTGGCCTTACCGCCTCCTGACAATGTGCTCATGCAGCTACTTCCTTGTTTTGATTATCGGATGGCTCTGAGGCCTGCCAGTTCCTGACGTCAATTTTTCCAGTGACAGCTGCTGATATTAGAGCTTTTCTGCGCTCTTTCATTAGATCAATTAAATTTTCAGCATTGGAAATAAGATCTGAAAATTCTCTTCGTTTTGCCAGTAAATATTCAACAATTTCTAACTGTTCACTCAAAGGCGGAATGCACATTGCCATTTTTTTTATATCAGGCATTCCAATGGTGGGTATCGTCGCCCCGGCTGCAATACGATATAACTCATCGTTCATCGCATAAATCACGTGAAGTAAAAAATGATTATTCACCGACTCACCACACACCCATGCAATAATGTGTTGGGAAACGCACATTGACCTCGCCATTATGGCCGCAAGTCCAATACGAGCCCCGTCCCTTGTGAATACAATCGCTCCTTCATCAATATAATGTGCTGATGAATTATCCATTCCTTTCTCAGAAATTTTTGTAACGGATTCATTGATAAAATCTGAGGAATCAATATTTTTAGTATCATTAAGTGATACCCATTGGACTGTACACTCTTCATCTATCCAAAAAGATGGGTTTGACTTGCTCGGAGTGTGGCCTGATTCCAATTTACAAACATGCTTTATCAGCTTTACGTCCCAATGATCAGGCACACTCCCTATCCAACCAACTCCTGATTCAGAGAATAAAGCGTTAGAATTAAGCCCTTTTGTCACTGCTTGCCTAATAACAGCGTGTAACTTTTCCTTTAACAAATTGACCAGCTGCTGTTGCTTCTCAATCATTGAATCAATTTTATAGATTTCATGGTCAAGGAATTCTGCTATTTTTCTTTGCTCCTCTTTGGCAGGAATTGGAAATACTGCATCCTTTAATTCATTTCCATTAACATGCGGTATTCCCATACCATTTGCATGTTTCCTCATCTCAGGCTCTAAACAAACGCACAAATACCAATAATAGGTATGATCAATGTCCGAAACAACTTCTGAAGCAGCCATCGTGGACGAAACAATTCCTTCCTGCCCTTTTACGAATTCACCTGCATTTGATCCATCCCAAATAATTAAAATTTGGTCTTGCTTAGATACATAAGAGTTCCTTTCAATGAAAGCATAAGAAGGAGATGCTTTCCCCCTTAAATAATCCATTGACAAATATCTAACAGCACTATCTTGAGGCTCGTCGAATAAATGCTCTGGGTTCTTTCCCTTCTGGAAACTAGCAATATATTTGTGTCTTGATAATACCCAAGATGTAGGAATACTTCCTAACCACTCCGTTCCAGAACCTTTATATTCAGGATACACCTGATATTTCCCCATTATGAATGAACCTCTTTTAATAGGTCCATAATCTCGGTACTAACCGCATCCAAATCTGCATCAATATCCAACAAATCTCTAGGAGGTACATATTCATAAAAATGACGACTAAACGGAATTTCATAACCGACGACGCCCACTTCCTGATCTTTGTCATCGGTCTTGCTGGCATCGATCCAGGCATCGGGTACATGGGGATGCACTTCTTTTTTGAAATAGGCTTCGTTGAGTGCATTCACTGTTCGTGAAGGGWCAAGGGCGACGTTTTCGTTATCACGCAGGTCGCCATCAGTTTTGTATTCAATCGTCTGGCCATCCACATCAAACAGGCCATAAATTGGATCAGGCTTGGCCTTGTGGATTTTCTTAATCACCTTTTCCGCTTCTGGATTTTTCCAACTAGCGGCGGCGGTGATTTGCTTAAGCTCTTTGGTTTCCAGCTTTATACCCTGGGCTTTGCAGGCAGCTTTTAGTGCGGCGGCGTAGCCATTCATATCATCGCATTGCTCGGTGCCGATAGTTTGTTGTAGCTGTTTAGCTTTAAGCAGGGTCTGTTTTTGCGCCAGCCAAATTTTGCTGTCGAGCAGGYCTTTAACCTGCTTTTCTTTTARCTCACTGAAGTGACTTTTTATGTAAGTACGAATTTCAACTGCTTCATCTGCCAGCACTCCGTAGTTGTCACAACCATCATCGTCACTCCAGCCTTCACTGTAAGTTTCATAAATCCATTTCATCGGTGCATTCAGCGGTTTATTGGCAAAGCGCAGTTCAGCTATACGGTCATCACTGAATTGGTAACTCTCGCGTAACGGTCGCTCGATAGTGATACGGCGGTAGCCAAATTCATRRGTGGCRAAGATTTTKSWRGCRAARGTYTTWGGMGCYTCTAYTTTWGGGTTGRCYGACTGMCGGCCACGGTTRCTTTTYTGCTCGGCGGGYTTATCCARCTCGMGGGCATCCACCACKTCAAASGCMCCAAARSTGCGRGTRATGGTGGCRATGTCATCGGCGCTCATTTCGTTGCGTTTTGAGCCTAGGGATTTACGCATCTTGCTATAGAGATTAACGCCGTTAATCAGTTGTACTTTGCCTTTACGCTCATCCGCCTTTTTATTCGACAGTACCCACACATAGGTGGCGATACCGGTGTTGTAGAACATATCATTCGGTAGCGCGACGATGGTTTCTAGCAGGTCTGCCTCGAGGATGTAACGGCGGATTTCGGATTCGCCAGAACCTGCACCACCGGTAAACAGCGGTGAGCCATTGAGGATGATGCCGATACGGCCACCGCCTTCGCTGCTGTCACGCAGTTTGCTGATCAGGTGCAGCAGGAATAATAATGATCCGTCGGAGACGCGGGGCAAACCCGGACCAAAGCGGCCATCGAAACCCTTGAGGGTGTTTTCATCTTTGATGGAGGATTCGATTTTCTTCCAATCTACACCAAAGGGCGGGTTGGATAGCATGTAATCAAAATTATCGGCATAGAGTTGATCATTGGATAAGGTGTTGCCGAGTTTGATATTGGTCACGTCCTGGCCTTTGATCAGCATATCGGCTTTACAGATGGCGTAGCTTTCGGGGTTGAGCTCTTGGCCAAAGCCGCGCATGACCGCTTGTGGGTTTAACTCATGCACGTATTCCATGCCCGAGGAGAGGAAGCCGCCGGTACCTGCGGTGGGGTCGTAGATGGTGCGGATGATACCGGGCTTGGTGAGGGCGTCATCATCTTCCATAAACACCAGAGAGGTGGTGAGGCGCACAATATCACGGGGGGTAAAGTGTTCCCCTGCGGTTTCATTGGAGCCTTCAGCAAAGCGGCGTATCAGTTCTTCAAAGGTTAGCCCCATATCGTGATTGGATATGGCTTTGGGGCTTAGATCGGTTGTTCTTACCTTCTGGACAACTTTGTACAACAGATCGGCATCGTTGAGTTGGCCGATGAATTCAGCAAAGTTGAAGTATTCAAAGATTTCGCGGGCGTCTTTGGAGAAGCCCTGGATGTAGCTTTCCAGGTTGTCCTTGATGCCGGATTCGCCAAGTTTTGATAGGTCCATTTTTGAGGTATTGAAGAAGTTTAGTCCACCAGTTGCGCGTAATAGCAGCTTTTCCTGGGCCTCTTCGGGCAGGTTCATCTTTTGAACTTTGCCGTACTCAGCCAGCACTGCCTCTTTACTTCCCTCTAAAACACCCTCTAAGCGGCGTAGCAGCGTGAATGGCAGAATAACGCGCCCATACTGGCTTTGTTTGAAGTCGCCGCGCAGGAGGTCTGCAATTGACCAACAGTAGGCGGCTAGGTTGTTGGGAGTTTGGGGGATACTGCTTTGTGACATTAAGTTACTTTCCCTATAAATCTAGTTTTTATTGTTTCATTCGATTGGTACTGGCCGTTAGCATTCGTAGCACCTCTGAACTTCCACGTCATACTCCATGAAACATTCGATCTGTGAACTCAAGTTCACACTATAGGCCCATGTCTTTTTGATCTAGCTGATAACTAAACTTAGCATACAGAGTGTGAATTTGAATTCACAGTATTTAGCTATATTGTTTGCCTTATCTAAGGGTACATATCTCCCAAGATATTATGCAAACCCGGACACTCCTTCCGCTGAATCTCTTTTTCTGCCTCTGTTAGATTTGTCGATCCGATCCCCCACCCATAAATACCGCTTGAAGGGTCTTTAATTCCCGTAAGCTCTAATACATTGAGAGCAGATTTTCGCCTTACTTCCTCATTCTCTGCATTGTTAACCAAATCAGTTAAACAACTAACAGCATCCTTCGCTCCTTCTCTAAGTGATTTAAAGGGGTCGTAACGATTATTTTTTGATCAATTTGACCTTGGGCGCCCTTTCAAACCTGTACCCAGATTTCGCCCTAAAGCAGCTTCTACCTGACGCTTAAATCGCTCATTTTCCGTGGGATAATTCTGATTTACAGACCGCCTAATTTGGTGAACATCCTCAGCAGGAATAGCATACTTAAAAAGCACCCGATAATAATGACTCCTATCCTCAGCTGACATACCCGTTCGTAGGTATACCTCATGGGGAACCACAAGCGAATCATTTTTACCCCAAGCATTAACCAAGTAGCTTGACCAACGATATTCATCAGGGGTTCTTACCATGCCAGCAGCAACAGGATTAAGCTCGATATAGCGATAGCACGTCAGCAAATAATGCTCTTCATCAATCAAACAACTTTTATACAGCCCTTCCCATAAAGTCCCGCTGCGACGATAGTACTTATTGATGTATTGAACATACTGCTGAATAATGCGAGAAAGGCTATCTGAGGCAAGCGGTGTGATAAGAAGTGGTCATCAGGCAATAAGCATGCAGCTCACCGCCGTAACGTTTTAAGCCTTCAGCGAGTAATTCTTTATAGTACAGATAATCGTCGTCACTAAAGAAACAAGCCTCTCGGTTATTCCCTCTTTGAACAATATGGACTGGCACCTGGCAGGTATATCCGTGTCTTTCTTGGCATCGCAAATTCCTTTGCGCAATCTTTGGAATAAACAACTTATCACATAACAACTGATCGAAAAATAATCGTTACGACCCCTTTGATTAGCTGGTTGATCAGCATCGATGGATTGTTTGAGGTGTAACCGATGAGATAATCTTATACGTAAAAAACAGAATATCGTTATTGCAGTTTTTTGCGGGTCCATATATGACACCCTACAAGTTCATAGTTTTTCACGAATACTATTAATATTTTCAAGTTGGCGACGGGATTCGTTACGGATAGAAATGCATTTTTCGACCGTATGGGTGTTATTTAGTTTTTCAACTGTCGTATGGCCATATTCATTTCTAAGGCCCCTTAATGACGTGTCCCCTTCAATTCCTTCCTTTAAAACTTCAGCAAAGGGCTTCAATTCTTCAGCTTGCTTAAGTATTGATCTCAAAAGATACCCTTTTCRGTATGTACTAACATCCTTAGGATTATTTTTGAGGAAATCTTGGATAGCGTTAATGTCAAATTGTTTTATCGTTTCCAGCAAGGTGTTGGCTTTTTCACAATCTTTTTGCAAATAGCCTCTAAATTCGCTGACAATCTTATTTTTTCCTTGACCGTCTGGCACTAAATCCCAAAGACTATCATTCTGAACAAGCTCTACTATAGAGGCATCAAGCTCACTCACTCGATCCATTAGAAGTCCTCTTACGCGATTAACTTTATGCTCTTCGTTATGCATTTCAGTAAAGATATCTTTTGCTTTATTTATTAAGTCCCTTCGTGAAGTTWTAAAAACGCCTTTGCCTAACAACTCGGCCTGCCTAATAGCAGCATTCAATTGTTCAATTGCGTTATCATCGGTTTTGGGATCTCCTGCAGAGTAGAAAATGATGGGTCTATAAATGGTATGGGAGTTTCGAATTGAATGGATAACATCAACCCCGCTAACTTTTAGTGGCATATGTAAATCTACCAATATCATGTCATATATATTTTCAGCGAACGCCTCTTCAATTTCAGTTAAAATTCTCAACCAGAAATCATCAGGATTTTCWCTCGGCCCTGGCTTTACTTCGATGTCTGTATACTTTGTTTCTATTCCAACATTGTTATTAAATTCAAACAAATCAGATTGCGTCTTATCTAATGTACTAATTCTATCGTCCACACATAAAACATTGTATGTTAACTTCATTTCTTCCACCTCAAACATAACGTAATACCTGCAGCGAGATTATTCGAAATGGAAGCTTCACCGTCTAGGTTTTCGGTCACTTTTTTAATTTGATTTAGACCGATCCCGGTCCCGGAAGTCGTACTAATACCTGCATGAAACAAATCTTTATTGTTGTATTTTTCTGATAATCCATCACCGTCATCTATGAATTCTAAAATATAATATTCATCATTTTGGCTTACACGCACCTTGATGTTCTTTGCTGATGCAGTCATTGCATTGTCTATGGCATTATCTACAAGCATAGCCTGTTCCAAGGGGCTAAAATTTAAGACCAATTTAAGGTTATCATGGTTTTCAAAGCTAAGATCAATCCCCCAAGTGGCTCCTATATTTGTTATTTCATCTATATATTCTTCAATTCCAGTAAAATAGTCTTCTCTATGAAGATCCGACATAAGGTCAAAATTAGATTTTGTAATGATTTTTGATAACTTTTGAATTTTATTTACACGAAATAAAGCCGACCCAATCGTTTCCAGTACTCTTTCAAAATTCTCTTCCGACCTATGTCTTCCTAGGTCAAGAGCTTCTCTCAACTCTTTATGAATTTCGGTGGTCTCATTTTCTATGTGATGTGTGATTTCACGATATCTAATAGAATCAGTCTTGGGATTAGATTCGGCGTACATCCGCTTCTTAGTTTCAACGACGATTTGTTGCTTATAATCCTTATTGGTTTTTTCTTTTTGAGTTACTATTGCGTCCTGTCGAACAATATATTTTTTTAGGTCCCGCTTTTCGGCAGACGTCAGCTCGTAAACTGACTTATTTTTTACGCGTTCAGTTAGGTCACCAATAAACTCATCATATTCTTCTATTTTTTTGCTAGCTATATTTGATATTTCAGCTTCATTAACGTAAATATTTCTATGCGAACCCCTGCTCTTTTGAGAAGAAAAAAATGCATCTAAAGCCCCTAAAATTTCGTCCCGAGAGTATTCGCTAGATTTAGGCTTTACACGGTCCCAATCAATCCCATCAACGACAAACTTTTCTAGAACGCGAATTAGCGCTGGAACAAATGCTAACGCACCCTTAGAACCTGTTCTTTCAGAAAGATCCGCCAGTTGCTTAAATGCCAGATTATTTTCCATTCCCTCTCTACTTGAAACAGGTGAAAATTTTCTTGTACTGTCATTAATTTCAACTATTCCAAACAGCTCTCTAGTTCCCAATTTTCGCATGGTCCCTTGAGCTTTCCTTTGGTTTAATTGCAACCAATCATCTTTAGGGTCACCATATGGCATCACTCTGAAACCATTAAAAAATAACATTACAGAGCCGTAGTCAAACGATCTAAAACCGGTAATGCTATGAAAGGATATTTTGCTCGCCGGGTTTAAATAATGGATGTGTGCTTTAATATTACTAAGTTCTGAGTAAGGATTATCTTCCTCATAGCTAAGAATAACTGTGCCATAGTGTCTAAGTTCTGTTTCAATTATTTCCCCATCTTCTGATACTGTTGCTCTAACGGAGATCGATTTATCATCAAGTTTAGTGGCTAACTTATTTTCAATTTTCTTGTCATAGATTAATTTACCCTTCTTATCTTTAACGTCATTAGAACGAAGGTGAACTTTGAAAGTCTTATCTGGGTCAATAATAAACCTTTCCAATTCCTTTTTTAATCTGGGAAGTTCATTGGTTCCCCAGACCTCTCTTAAGTTGCTAATTACTAAACAAGTTCCTGATGAAAAATTTTCTAGCTTTGTGTTTTCGGTAAACTCAGCGTCACTAATTATTTTAGGGGTCAACTCAATAGATGAAATCTCCATGTTAATGTCATCTACTTCGAAATCTAGCCAATTAACCGTCAAATGAACTAGGTCACCATTTTTTTTCTTAGTATATAGGTCTAACTTTTTGCCTAAGCGATCACACGAAAAACGGCCAATTCCTTTATCTCCAGCAAACCCACCTTTGGCATCATGTCTTTTTTCAGAATAGGCAATATTGAGCCATTTATTAACCACATCGTCGTGACTCATCCCATTGCCAAAATCTTGAACTACAATATTGGAAGAGGGCTGCATGTTATCAGCGTTGCTAAAATGAATATTTACACTCTCAGAATCCGCATCTCTGGCATTTTTTATTAGCTCAATAATCGCAATATTACTGTTATTGATTAGACCCTGCCCGATAATATCCTTGAGCCTGACATTCGCTTTAAATGAATATTTTTTATTAGACATTTTATTTCTCTATGCTCGCAATGAGAGTCCCCAAAACCTCTCCCAACAATGGAGGAACAGCATTACCCACCTGCGTATACCGAGGACATTCCTTCGTTCTTTTCATTCCACCAGTCGTATACTTACCCTGAAATGAAAAATCATCAGGAAAAGATTGAATCCTTGCGCTCTCCCTCACTGTCAAAATACGTGGTTCCGAATAATGAAGAATATCATCAGGTAGAGTGGTTAATGTTTTCGATGGTAACTTTTCATCAAGTACAGTAATGGCTTGTTTTTTCGTATTAATTTGTGCTCTTTCTGCATTATTCAAAGCAGTACCTGGGCGACATATGGCATGTATTAGTTCAAATTTTTCAACCGTAGAAGGCCTGTGCCTTGCCAATCGCAAACTATCAGGCTTCTCTTCACCCAACCCTTTACGCATAATTTCCTGATAAGCATTTAGTTTTTTGGGCGGTTTATAATTAAGCTGTTTAAACCCGTTTTCTTGTGATCCAGAATGATAAATTAACTTCTTACCTTTTGTCGTAAGATCGCTAATTGCATCTTTAACCGACACATGCTTTGCATCTAGCCCTTTGGATGCTAAGAAAACAGGGGTGATCTTTTTTAACATATCGAATGGCTTTATACCTTCAGTTACAACATCATGACGAATACCCACCATCAAAAAACGTTTACGCTGCTGAGGCACACCAAAGTCTTGACTATTTATATAATCGGCAAATACGTTATAACCTAGCTTTTCTAATTTAGCCTTTACTACCATTGATTGCGGTATTTTACTTTTCTGGCCTTTCGCTTTTGAAAAAACAGCATTAAAACCTCGTACATTTTCTAACACTATGTACTTAGGGCTAACGAGCTCGACCATTTTCAAATATTCGTTCGATAATTTATTTCGTGGGTCATCTGAGTTTCTTCTACCCGCTAATGAAAAACCCTGACAAGGGGGCCCACCCGCGATGAGGTCAACTTTACCTTTCAATTTTGTTAACTGGGTATTATGATTTTTGAGAATAGCTTGAATAGTTATGGCTTTCTGTGGAAGCCATTCTGGCCAATCGAAGTGGCCATAATTTCCATCAATCAAATTGTGTTTGAAAGTTTCGAATGCCATTGGGTCTTTTTCAACGGCAAAAATCCCCTGCCAGCCAGCATTACCTAGCCCTAACGATAGGCCGCCACAACCTGAAAAGAGATCAATATAAGTATTTTTTTTTTGCAAGGCCATAAAGAATAGAATTCTTTAATTTAGGTATTCCAAGGTATCATTTTTTTTGATTTTTTTCACCTATTAAGTTTGCAAAAGCGGGATCAGGTCTTTGATTTATTGAGAGCCCGCTTCACATTGGTGCAGACTGTCGGCGGCACCCTCAGCGACAAGTTTATCAGTACTACGGGGTCGGAGGTAAACCCTTGGCAATGCTTGCTAGAGGTACTTTTCTCGCTGTAGATTGGACACAAAATGGCGTTTTGTTAGGCCTATATTTTCCACGCAATTTCGCAAGCTAAATAGTCGGCTATGACTATTCTAATTACAATTCCATAAACATTATCAATTGCAAGATAGCGGTAGTAACCACCTTGTACTTCCACCTAATCATTAACCATCACTCTTGATGTGGTTTCCTCTCCAGATTCAGATTGAAGAGTAAATTCAGCCATATACATACGCTGTATACTTCGAGAGCCAATTTCTCCCAATAGTTGTTGAATATGAGCAGCATCAAATGCGTCACGGTCCTCTTCTGTAAGAGCCTCCAAAGCACCACACCAAAAATGATCTGGTTCATTGTAACAAGGCTGACTAAGTTCAAAAGCTGCATGACCTTTTGCCAATTTAAGCATTACATTTTTGACTCTGTCTTCATCTACTTCGAAGACAGTTCTGTCATTGACGTTTTTTTTAGCAGACTCGATTCTAGACCTTAGGGCCGGAGCTCGCTTCATCGCTCGCGCAACTGATTGCCGTCTAATCTTGTCCGGGTCTGTGGATCCCGCAAGGACTGATTCAATGAGACAGACAAGGTACTGCTCATCTTTAGAGAAGCCCTGATTGCACTTCTGGCAAGCGCCTATAACAGGTAAATTTTCAGGATAAGGCGGGTCAAGAAGAACGCGCGAAGGGACGTGATCCCTGGTTTCTGCTATTCCACCGCAATAGATACACCCATTTATTAATCTGTCGTCTGCAAAGTCAGATAGCTGATCCATTTATATGCCTAACTGCTAATTAATGAGCCTGAAGGCCTTAGGCACTGTATCAGGGGGAAATTGACGCCAAGAACTGGATGATCTAACTTTAAAATCAATGCCTTAAGATTTAAAGGGGTCGTAACGATTATTTTTTGATCAATGGTGAGCAACAGGACTTATATTTGGGACATTAGTGTATGAACCAACGATAAGCGGGTTCTGTAGGATATTAAGACTGACTATAACTGTAGATATGGTGCCCGGAGCCGGAATCGAACCGGCACGCCCGTGAAGGCGCAAGATTTTAAGTCTTGTGTGTCTACCAATTTCACCATCCGGGCATATCAAGGATGGGTATTTTCTTTTTCTAACCAGCAGTTACTGCCGGCTTTTTCTGTACAAAATTCAAACTTATACAGCCAAACGTAAAACGTCTAAATTTGGAGGCGCGGGTCGGAATCGAACCGACGATGGAGGAGTTGCAGTCCACTGCATTACCACTTTGCTACCGCGCCTTTTGGAGGCAGGATTGTACCCGACGGTAAATTCAAAAAACAGTCAGAAGACGGCTATTCTTAATTATATTTAGATTAAATGAACGGAATGCGGCCATGACTCTGATAATTGAGCTGGTTACCCCGGTTTGTTAGGACGGTTCCTGTTTATCTGACGCTTTCGAAAGCTCTGGCCATGCCGCTTTCAGGTATATCACCATTGACCATAAAGTAAGGATGGCTGCGATATATAACAGCACAATGCCCACTTTATCCCAAATGGGGTGAATCTCTGGATCAACAGCAAGCAGAACGCCAATGGCTATCATCTGTAATGTTGTTTTTATTTTGCCGATATAAGAAACCGCCACGCTAGTACGTTGGCCCAGTTCTGCCATCCATTCACGAAGTGCGGATATCACTATTTCACGGCTGATGATCACTACTGCAGGGAGGGCAAACAACGCCGTTGCATGATCTTGTACAAGTAGTATTAATGCCGCAGCAACAATGAGTTTGTCGGCAACTGGGTCGAGGAAAGCCCCAAAGGCAGTAAACTGATTCAGTTTGCGGGCCAAGTAACCATCTAACCAGTCTGTTGCCGCGGCAACACCAAAAATAGCGGCTGTAGCAACATGCCGCCATTCCCATGGCAGGTAAAAAACCACAATAATAATGGGGATCAGAGCAATCCGCAGAAGTGTCAGTATATTAGGGAGTGTCCACATGTTTGTTACTACTACATTAAACGATTGAATTTTTGTGCTGTCATCGCAAGGAGTGAGCAGCTAGTTCATGATTCTAGGTACCTAATGTTTAAGTAACAAGTCTTGATTACAAGTACTTGCCCTAAATGCTAACCAGAAATACAAAAYCTGTTCATTATGGYAAAAGCTATTCATTATGAAGCGTACTGTAAATCGTCTCTGCTANCTTTNTTATTAATACCGGTCACCCGCATTAAYTCTGCMACACTGGCACGTTCAACCTCTTTGACGCCACCAAAGAATCTTAATAGCTCTCTKCGACGTTTTGGGCCAACACCCTCTATACCTTCCAGGCTTGAGGATCGGCGCTTTTTGTCCCGACGCTGGCGGTGGCCGGTGATGGCAAACCGGTGGGCCTCATCTCTGATTTGTTGAATAAGCAACAGGGTTGAGGACTGTGTATCCAGAACTATTTCACTCTCACTAGCACTCTCMTTYYYRCTCTCACMGCYATCTTTAATATCGCTATGTTCAGTACTAGGGCARGMYWMKAMCAGGGTTTCAAAACCGGCCTTTCGGGTTTTYCCTTTGGCRACACCAATAATCTGAACACCAACAACGCCCAGCTCGCTCAATACTCCCACAGCTTTTCTTAGTTGCCCTTTACCACCGTCTATTAATAGTACATCGGGTAACTTGCCCTCACCTTTTTGCAATCGRGTATAACGCCGTGTTATCGCYTGYTCCATGGCGGCATAGTCGTCCCCTGCAGTGATATCTTTAATGTTAAACCGACGATAGTCCGATTTAAGTGGCCCACTGCTGTCAAACACCACACAGGACGCTACGGTRGCTTCACCACTGCTATGGCTAATATCAAAACATTCCAGTCGCTCTGGCAGTTCTTCTAAACCTAATACCTTTTGCAAACCTTCAAATTTTTGAAGCATATTTTGTTTGGAGGCWACCCGRATTTTGAGGTTTTGATTCGCTGTTTGCTCGGCCAGCTCTATCCACTTTCTGCGTGTGCTTCGGCCCCGATATTTAAGCGCTATTTTATGACCCGCTACTGTAGAAATAGCTGATTCCAGTAATTTTCTGTCTTCAAGTTTTTGATTGACGACGATTTCTTTGGGRAAATCTCCYCTCGCGCTATCTCGYAAATAGTACTGGGGTACAAAGTGTTCCAGAATTTCTCCWGAGGATGTTGCCAAGGGTACTCGAGGGTAGAAGCTACGGCTGCCCAAAATTCGTCCCTGGCGAATATACAGCACATGAACACAACCCTGCTCCCCCTCTTGCGAGGCTGCAAGCACGTCAATATTACCGGTGCCTGATTCGATCACTTGTTCAGCCTGAATTTTGCGTAGTGCCACAATTTGATCTCGTATGCTGGCAGCACGCTCAAAATCCAGCTGCTTTGAAGAGGAGTCCATATTCTCTTCAAGCTCTTTCATCAAATTGTCGCTTTTTCCTGCTAGAAACATCTGGGTATGACGGACATCTCGCTGATAATCWTCCTCGCTTATCAAGTTGACACATGGCCCGGTACAACGGTCTATTTGGTACTGCAAACAGGGGCGAGAACGATTTTTRAAMACGCTGTCTTCACATTGCCTGACTTTAAATGTCTTTTGTAAAAAGCTCATRCTTTCTCGGACAGCATGGACACTGGGGAACGGCCCAAAATAACTGCCTTTACGYCTTTTACTGCCGCGATGAAACGCTAGCTGAGGGTATGYATCTCGRTCTGAAAGAAAGATATAGGGRTARGATTTATCGTCTCTCAATAAAATATTAAAAGGTGGGTGGTTTTGTTTTATCAGGTTTTGTTCGAGCAATAAYGCTTCAATTTCTGTCTGGGTAACGGTGACATCAATATTGGYAATACGRCCAACTAATGCCTGAGTCTTGGGRGMMARCCCGGTTTTACGAAAATARCTGGCAACACGCTTACGYAGGTTYTTGGCCTTRCCTACATAGAGAATATTGCCATTCTCACCAAACATTTGGTAAATGCCCGGTCTTTGGGTAAGTTGTTTGAGGAAGGTTTGTGYATCAAAAGGCATAGTGCCTATTGTACACCGGCTTAATGACTGGGGTTAAATTAGAGGGTTGAATTAGGGCRTTAACAGGAGTTACAAATAAGCACCGACATGAGGTGGTTATACAATTTCAGAGGGATCGACCAATCCATATTTCACTGCCACCAAGGTCAGCTCTACATCATTGGTTACGCCCAGCTTTTCATAAAGCCTGTATTTATAGGTACTAATGGTTTTTGGGCTAATGTTGAGGATCTCGGCTGCATCGTTGGCCCGTTTTCCACTCGTAATTAGTTCTGCAATTTGTAATTCACGTTTCGACAATTGAGACAGTGGCGATTGAGATTGCTTAGACAGGCCACTGATCACTAACATCTGCGCTAGCTTTGGGCTGACATAAATATTGCCTGACAACACCGTTTGAACAGCTGTCTTTATTTCTTCGGTATCTGCATTTTTAGTGATGTAGCCGGAAGCGCCAGCTTTTAGAAGGGTTGCAGGGTACACATCGTCGTTAAATGCACTGACCACGATAATTTTGATGTCTGGATACCGAGAGAGAATTCTTTGTGTTGCCTCTAGGCCYCCCATGCCCGGCATACGAATATCCATAAAAACGATATCTGGCGTCAACTCACGGACAATAGATATCGCTTCTTCGCCACTGGAAGCCTGCCCTATTACCGTGGTGTTTGGTACATCTGCTAACAACCGGCAAATACCAAGCCGAATCAGGTCGTGGTCATCTACCACTACGACTGTTTTAAGTGTTTGCCTGACGTTCATTACTTGGAGCCTGTTTAACACTATTTGATGCAGCTTAGCCTATCACTGACTGTTTTTATTAGCTATTGAGCAGGCTTCTATCTCAAGTGTTTTATTGTTCAATGTTCGAGAAGMAAAGTARGTCAGGTAACACTGTTATTTTAAGCGTACTCAATAAACCCGAGGCTCAATTTCCATCGTAAGACCAAATTTATCCAACACCGAAGTTTGAATATCTGAAGCCAGAGACAATAAAGCCTCGCCTGAACCATTGTTGTGGTTCACCAGCACCAAGGCCTGCTGTGAGTGAACACCGACCCCCTTTCGTTCCTTTCCTTTCCAACCAGCCTGCTCTATCAGCCAGCCAGCGGCCAGCTTCTTACTWCCATCTGGCTGGGTATAGCTRACTAATTGCGGATAACTGTTTCGTAATTCTGCTTCTTGCTCTGACGTTATTACCGGRTTTTTGAAAAAACTACCTGCATTAGGAATGCTCTGAGGATCCGGYAGCTTGGCGCRACGAATAGCACAAACCGCATCGGATACTCGCTTTGGAGATAATGGGTGRTKCTGCCCAGTACTGCCAGTATCTGATATCAATGCATTTTTAAGTGCTGGGTACTCCAAACACAGGTTGGCCTGAACAGAAAGCCGCAAATTAATGGCAGTGATGGCATATTGATCACGCCCTTTRCCTTTAAAAAAACTATCCCGGTAACCAAACTGGCAATCTGAYAAGTCCATCAGTATGGATTCACCCGTGGCCAGATGAATAGCCTCAAGGGAATGAAAACGCTCACTTAACTCAACCCCATAGGCTCCAATATTTTGAATGGGTGCTGCACCYGCAAGCCCMGGGATTAAYGACAAATTTTCGAGGCCATACCAACCCTGATCAAGGGTATGAAGCACCAACTGATGCCAGTTCTCTCCGGCACCAATTTTGACAATACGATCATGTTGCTCTTCTGATACCAGCTCCACACCGGGGATCGCCATCTGAACGACCAATCCTGCCAAATCATGCACCAGTACAACATTACTACCACCACCCAAAACAGTCATCGGCAGTTTGTGTTTATTCACCCAAGCCAATGCTTCGCTAAGCTCTGCTTTTGATGTAACTTTGCAGAAGTATTCCGCCATGGATGGCAATGCAAGTGTATTGCAATGCTTTAGAGAAACCTGTTTTTGGATTTGAAGCATTAGGGTCTGTTAATACTCTTTGCGAGAACACGTAGAGGCGACATGCAGATGCAACAGCAAACCATTTGCAGCATCTTCAATTAGATCCAGCACGTATTCGAAACCTTCCTTGCCGCCTGAATAAGGGTCTGGAACTTCGGTCACTCCGGTAGTGCCGTAATCCAGAAAYAATCCYAAATGCCCGTTGAATTCAGGCAAWGCCATTGCTTTRAGATCACATAAATTCTGGTTRTCCATGGCCAATAGGTAATCAAACTCAAGAAAGTCTTCTGGTCTTACCTGACGTGCGCGTAAATGGCTGAGATCGTGGTTGCGTGTTAGTGCAGCTTCGCTTGCCCTTGGGTCTGGAGATCGTCCTACATGCCAGTCACCCGTCCCSGCGGAATCAACAATAATCACATCCTGCAAACCTGCATCAGCCACCATCTTCTCAAAAACACCATGAGCCGTAGGTGAGCGGCAGATATTGCCAAGGCATACAAACAAGATTTTTACTGGCTCTACTATTGGCGCCCCTGACACTAACACTGCTCCTGATTCAATAGACTGATCACGCGCTGTAGATCCTCTTCAGTATCCACGCCACCCGGAACAAGGGCTTTTGCCTGATCCACATGAATGCGTTCTCCATTCCACATAAATCGTAGTTGCTCCAAACATTCCAGCGCTTCAATGGGAGCCATTGGCCAGTGAATAAAATGATTAAGCATCGCGACACGATAGGCATATATACCAATATGTCGCATAGGTTTAAGCGTTGAAGACATGCCTTCAACACGATTATTCGCCTTATCTGAGTCTCTAGGCCAGGGTATCGGCGCACGGCTGAAATATAACGCCATGCCTCTAGCATCGGCTACCACTTTGACTACATTAGGGTTAGTAAAATCAGCATCATTCTCAATGGGTTCACAAAGGGTCGCGACACCAGCATCCATATGAGCGGCTAGATTGTCAGCCACCTGATTGATTACTGCGGGGGGAATCAGAGGCTCATCCCCCTGTACGTTGACAATGATGTGATCGTCAGAAAAACTATATTTGGTCGCTACTTCCTGCAATCTATCGGTACCGGATTGGTGGTCTTCCGAGGTCAGGCACACTTCTCCAGCAAAGCGTTTAACTTCATCGACTACTCGCTGATCATCTGTCGCAACGATCACTTGGGTAGCCTTACTTTTTTGAGCCTGTTGATAAACACGCTGGATCATTGAGATACCGGCAATATCCTTCAGAGGCTTTCCCGGTAAGCGTGTGGACGAATAACGGGCAGGAATAACGACAGTAAAATCCATGATCACTTAAATACTCTTTTTCGATTAATCAGCAGGTGTCGACTGATCTGAAAATTTTAAATTACTCACCCGGTCTGTCAGTTTTTTAAGAAACTCGGTATCAGGTAAGGCCTTCACATCAAGAATCCAAACCTTATCTATCAGCAATGGATCATTGGCTATATTTGCACACTTTACAGCATCTTTTGCGGTGATGATGACCGGCAAATCATCATCAAACTTAAACTCTTCACCGTTAAAATTATGATGATCTGGCCAAGCATGCAACTGGACATTAAACCCTAGCTGCTCAAGGGTAGTAACAAATCGCTGAGGATTACCGATTCCAGCGACGGCGTGAACGTTGTATCCATATTGCCAATGCTCCAGCTTAGCTTCATTTGTTACATCACAGGTTATATTACAGATTCGCTGGGAGGCCAAGTGTCTCAACTGTACCGGCTCTATACTAATGGCAAAGCTATTTTCGAGCCGACTGTCTTCAGACCCMGTCGGTTTACCATTCGTCAGGATAAAATCTACTTGTTTTAATCGGCTAACAGGCTCACGCAATGGCCCRGCAGGCAAACACTGACCATTACCAAATCCACGTTTGCCGTCCACAACTACAATTTCTATATCCCGAGGCAGTCGATAATGCTGCAAGCCATCGTCGCTCAAAATCAAATCACAATCTGTTTGTTCTAAYAGTGACTGAGCAGCGCGATAACGGTCGGGGTCCACAACGACCGGACACAAACTGGCTAAYAATAATGGTTCATCRCCTRCYTCTGTAGCCGATGATTCRGTGGTYACTMGYAGTGGRTATTGTKCTGAGGTTCCACCGTAACCCCGACTTATGACACCYGGGCGATAACCTTGGCCCTGAAAGTGGTGAACCAGCGTCATTAGTAACGGTGTTTTTCCTGTGCCGCCCACACTGATATTCCCCACCACGACTACGGGCACCTTCAAGGCTGCATTGGGCGTTAATTTAGTCGCGTAATAACGGCGTAGACTGGCCACAAAACAAAACAACCAGGACAAAGGTAACAACAAGAGAGCCCAGCTAAAACGACGATTCCATGCCCTTTCAAGTGAGAGAGAAAAGCTCATATACTTAACCGATCATCATTACGACAACTCGGCATCATCGACAAACTGCTTGCTATGYAACCTGGAATAACGACCATTCAATGCCAGTAATTGGTCATGGCTACCTTGCTCAACAATCTGCCCCTGATCCATCACCAAAATACGATCAGCATTTTCAATGGTACTCAGGCGGTGGGCGATAACAAACGTTGTTCGCCCTTTCATGACTTCCTCAAGAGCCTCCTGAATATGSCGYTCMGAYTCWGTATCCARKGCTGARGTRGCYTCATCMAGRATTAAWATWGGTGCRTTTTTTARYAGSGCTCKRGCRATRGCMARACGYTGKCGYTGGCCCCCTGACAACATCACACCCTCATCACCAATCGGGGTCTCAAAGCCTTTGGGCAATTTCTCGATAAACTCCAAAGCGTGGGCGGCCTTGGCTGCGGCGCGGACTTCTTCCGGTAAGCACTTCGCAAGAGCACCATAAGCAATATTGTTATACACCGTATCATTGAACAGGGTGACTTTTTGTGAAACCAGGGCGATATGGCTACGTAAATTTTCCAGCTTGTAATCATTTATATCGAGGCCATCTAACAGGATTTGCCCTTCACTGTAACTGTAAAAACGAGGAATCAAATTAACCAGGGTAGTTTTACCACTACCAGACCGCCCCACCAGTGCAATGGTTTCTCCAGCAGCCACCTTTAGGTCTATACCATTAATGACATTACCCACTTCAGYYGAGTARGCAAAACTAACRCCGTTGAATTCAATTAAYCCCTCAACTTCGCTGCGYTCCACAGTGCCATGATCAGGCTCTTCMATCTCATCTAATGTGGCAAACAATGTATTTGCCGCAGCAACGCCCCGTTGAATTTTCCTATTTACTTCAGACAGCTGCCGTATGGGCTTGGCCAACAGCGCTGCGGAACCCAAAAACTTAACAAATTCTCCACCACTCATATTGGCCAGCACTACCGGGTCCAAAGCAAGCCACATTAATAATGACAACGACATGGCCACCAGCATCTGAATAATCGGCGAGCTTATACCTTCAGCAACCGCCATTTTCATGTGCTGGCGGCGATTATATTTAGTCACATCCCGCATGCGCTGCTGTTCATACTCCACTCCACCAAAAAGATGCATCTCCCGGTAGCCGTTTACCACCTCCTGAGTAATATGGGTCACATCACCAACAGAGGATTGAATACGCTGACTTAACAATCTAAAACGTTTGCTCACGACCGTGACAACGAAGCCAATGGCTGGCAATACAATCACGAAGATAGCCGCCAATCGCCAGTTAATGTAAAACAAATAGCTGATTAACCCGATAACCAGTGCGCCTTCACGGATAATTGTCTTTAAAGAATTTGTGGCCGCGTTTGTCACTTGAGAAACGTGAAAAGTCATTCGAGTCACTAGGTGGCCAGACATACTGGCATCAAAATAACTGCTTGGTAGCCGAGTGTATTTATTGAATACTTCTGTACGAAGATTAAAAACCAGAATTTGAGCCACATAGGTCATGAAATAGCCGCCCACAAAGAAACCTACTCCTCGGACCACGGCAATACAAAACATWAGMAGTGGAATAATCCACCGRCTTTCCRWAAYAGCRTYTTCRCCACCYANSCAWCNTMGCMAGGYTYGCRGTRAARCCTGTATCMACATTGAGARCTTGYGCTGACGTTGTCGCATCATCACCCGACAAGGCATTGATTGTGTTGACGGTATAACCAAACAAATCAACGAAAGCGATTTCCATTGAGGAAAATARCATTAACCCAATAACGCTCAGTAAAAAAATACCCCAGTAACGCTTGAGGTAAGAAAGTAGTCTTAAATAAACCKCTAGCCCRGACATTTCCGGGTGATCGGGTTCGGGKATGGACTTCGCCACTATGACTCCTCGTCAGGCTGTTTTGTTGTTATTTTTAGATGAACAAAGYCTATTTTACCTGCTGCATCCATGGCTGTAACTACCGATTGATGAGAAGCGTTGGCATCGGCCGTTATTGTAAGCGGTAGTTCTTTRTTCCCCAAGGATATATCGTTGAGAGCCTTCATCAAGGTACTAAGYTGACGGTTGATCAGCGACCGTCCATTGATAGTGTAGTCGCCATTTTTTCCTATAAGAATTTCTACTCCTTCAGAGACTGTCTCTGATACAGCACCATCTGCCTCAGGTAACTCAAGAACCAAGTGAGACTCTTTGGTGAAAGTCGTCGAAACCATAAAAAAGATMAGYAGTAAAAACACCACGTCAATCAGTGGCGTCAGGTTAATCGTATTATCGACTTTCCTTTGGCGCCGGAATTTCACGCAGCAGCGACCTCTTTAGATTGTGTTTCATCCTGACGAAAAACACGATCACCATGAAGCGCATCGATCAGCTTAATTGCCTGATCTTCCATTTCGACAACAAGAGAATCTACACGACGTTCAAAATACTTATGTATTATCAGTGCGGGAATGGCGACGCTAAGTCCCGCGGCGGTAGTAATCAATGCTTCTGAAATCCCCCCAGCTAATACCCCAGCATTACCGGTACCTTCGATCATGATGGCAGTGAAGACTTTAATCATCCCAATGACGGTACCCAGCAATCCCAACAATGGTGTCACGGCGGCAATCGTACCCAGTGGTACAAGATGTTTTTCCAAGCTGTGGACAACTTGTACTGCAGCTTCTTCAATACTATCTTTCATCACTTCTCGGCCATGGCCAGAATTACTGATTCCCGCAGCCAGAATAGAACCCAATGCAGAGGATCCTCGCAATTCGTGGATGTTTTCCTTCGTCAATTGATTTTGCTTGAGCCAGTGCCACACCTGACCTAGCAAGGTAGGAGGCACCACTTTTGATGGTCGCAAGCTCCAGTAACGCTCAATGGCAATGGCTATCATGACAACGGATGAAAGAATAATAGGTAGCATCAACCACCCACCTGCAATGACCAGTTCGTACACGGCTATCCCCGAATTACTAAAACGGCAAAAACTGTACCACATTCATGGTGACTCAAATACCTTTAGACCGGATATTTCAGGGCTGAATATGAGAATACGAGAGGTTGTTCAAATTAGAAACAATAAATACTTAACAACTGGGCAATATAGAAAAAATCGGGGGTACAATTATTAAAAGGACTTTTGTTGAAGAAGCTTTTGCTGAAGACATTAGGACTAAGACTCTCTTGTCACTCAATACCAATAACGTTTTTTGTTCGTTCGGGTATCAACAACCCTCAAAGACCCACGTTCATCCCAGCTAAATTCAATAGCTCCATGATCGGCCGTATTCCATAACCGGCTACCTTGATGTTGATACCGTGCCACTACATCTGGCGCAGGGTGACCAAAATGATGTTTATATCCCGTAGAAAAAACCACATGCTGTGGTTTTAATTTTTGAACAAAACCTGACGTTGAAGATGTCCTGCTACCGTGGTGTGGAGCAACCAAAAGCGTTACAGATTGCTCTAACCGCAAGTTTTTCCGTAATCTGCGCTCTACTCCAGACTCTATATCTCCAGGTAATATAATTGTCTGATCTCGATACTTTATCTGTAACACACAGGAACGATTATTATTATTTTTTTCAGCTTCCTCACTGGGATGCAAAAACTGAAATCCTATTCCATCCCAATTCCATGATTCACCTGCACGGCAAAATGAGACATCACTGTTCGCCCATTTCGTTGGTTTATCTAACTTAATGTTTTCGCCCCAAAATACCTGTGTCGCTGGAAATAACTCAAACAAACTTTCTGCACCACCGGCATGGTCATTATCACTGTGACTCAGTACCAATATGTCCACTTGTGTTATCCCTTGATACCTGAGGTATGGTGCAACGACAGATTCACCGGTGTTAAACCCCGAACGCTGACCGGGCCCGGTGTCATAGACCAATGTACGCCTACCTGTATCCCCATAGGTTTGCACCACAACAGACAAGCCCTGTCCCACATCTAGCACCGTCACCTTTAGTGGAGAACTCTGATTAAGTGGTATAAAAACAAGGCCAGCAATCAAAGGAACAGACAAAAATTTACAGGGGAACCCTCGGGGTAAAAGAAGTAAGCATGAAATTAAGACCAACACCAAAGACACACCGAAGGACATCGGTAATGGAAGGTAACGAGGAAGCAGGTCTAACCCCAAAATTGCTTTCAATGTAGTGAATTGCAAAATAGTGGCATGTTGGGGATCAGAAAAAGTCTGAATAAAAAGAACAAAGTGGTCCAATTGCCAGCAAGCCAAAGACCATATTTCCACTGACCACTCAGGATTTAGCAGAAACACCACTGTAGCGATTAAACACAGGGGCACAATAAACAAACTTACCCAGGGAATTGCTACCATATTCACCAACGGGGACAACCAGGCAATGGGTAATTGGCATAATATTAAGGGCATAACTAAAGCGATAAAAACCAACCACTGAACTCGAATAAATTTTGTCCAAACTGATGTTTTTATAGCAACAGGCACAAGCCATAACAAACAGGCCACAGCACCGAATGACAACCAAAAGCCAGCACCAAAAAATGCTAAAGGATCAAGTAATGCCACTCCAGCTAGAGCCAACCCAAAACCCAAACTTCGGCTGACCTTTCGGTCAAGTAATACGGCAAGAATAACAACCAAGGCCATAATTAGTGCACGCTGCGTGGGCAAGCTAAATCCTGCCAACCCTGCATAGGCAACAGCCGCTAACAATGAGCAGACACTGCCCCAATATCGCACGGTAACGGACAATCCAAAAAGAGCTCCAACCCTTGCAAGCCCTGCACCAACACCAAAGGCAAACATTGCTACAAGCCCCACGTGAAGCCCTGATATCACCATTAGATGTACCACGCCAGAAAATACCAAGGCATCCCAAAGCTCATCTGACACTAATGACCGATCACCCAGTGTCAAGGCCGCGACCAGTGACTTTGCATGATCACTATTAGGTAATTGCTGGATTGTTTGCCGGAGAGAAAATCGCCACGTATCAAAAGAGTTACGTGTTTTTAATAAATGGTTATCACCCTCTCGCCGAACATAGCCTGTCGCTGATATCCCCTGACGAATAAGCCACGCCTGATAATCAAACCCTCCTGGGTTAACCATTCCCCTTGGGCGTTTTAACTTAACGTTTAACCTCCATACTTGCCCAGGAATTATCTCCACAGGATTGTAGTACCAGTTAAGCCGAACAGTTTTTAAAACATCGAATACCTTGCTGGCATGATTATCGGTACCAGACATAATACGAAAGTTAAATCGCACTCGATTTTCATCGATAGAAGGCAAACCGACAACCTGCCCTGTCAGCAGAAACTCTGAAGGGCTTAATGAATCGGGCAATTGGTGAGACAAGGCATATTGGCCCCAGCCTATTCCATAGCACATGCCTAACAACAACCAAACCATGACATAGCGATGTAGAAAGTAGAGAGGTGGCACCAAGGAAAAAACAACAAACAACCAAAGATAACCTGGCAGCCAGGGGAAAAACCCTATGGAAAAAATACCGATAGAAAAACTGTACAGCGCAAATATTCGAGACATCCTTGTCTCCCAATGAGTATATGAACCAGGCAAAGGTACTTGATAAACATTACTAATGCCAAATGCAATCAACAAATACGCCTAAAACCAACCCAGCTTACATAACTGGGGTAATATCGTGATAACTTCTCAGTTTCATTGTTATCAGGCTTGGCGATTTACGTTTTCTAACCCAGAATAGCAGCACTTTTTAATGGAAGGTCATGGCATGTGCTATGAGTAAAAAAAATAACGATGGAACAAAAATTGGGTTAATACTCTCCGGGGGCGGTGCCCGTGCAGCCTATCAAGTAGGTGTATTAAAAGCCGTAGCAGAATCCCTGCCCAAGGACATTAACAACCCATTCCCTATCATATGTGGCACATCGGCTGGAGCCATTAACACCTTGGCTATTGCTGGCCGTGCCGGCCCTTTTCGGCTCAGGATTAAAAAACTTGAAGCTATTTGGCGTCAATTAGATGCCAAAAAAGTTTATCGTACCGATTTTTTGGGTGTACTTAAAAACAGCTTGATCATGTTTTTTTCTATATTTCATAGTGGCTATGCCATCGGCAAACCCAAAGCACTATTAGACAACACGCCTCTTCGACAGCTCCTTGCGGACTTTGTCCGCTTCCGCCATATCGACGAAGCCATCGCCAGTGGAGAGCTTGAAGCCGTCAGCATTACGGCTGTCAGTTACAGCACAGGCAAGTCAGTGACATTTTTTCAGGGTAGCGATACTCATCAACCATGGGAACGGTCTCGACGAATAGGTATCAAAACCAACCTTACCATTGACCACCTTATGGCTTCTTCAGCCATTCCAATGATGTTTCCTGCCATGCAGATTGGAGATCGCTATTATGGTGATGGTGCTGTTAGACAGCTCAAGCCTATCAGCCCGGCATTACATCTCGGTGCCGACAAAGTGTTTGTCATTGGTGTCAGCGACAATCCCACACATACAAAACAACAGCCATTAATTAAACACTCTCCCTCTATCGCACAAATTATTGGCCATATGTTTAACAGTGCGTTTATCGACAGTATTGAAAGTGACCTGGAAACACTACAAAGCATTAACCGACTAGCAGAGCAAATGTCTGTCTCTGAACGGGAAAAGAAAGGTGTGGGCGACCTAAGGCCTATAGAATTTTTAGCTATCCTGCCTTCCCAGCCCATCGACCAATTAGCCAGTGAACACATTAAAGAATTGCCTAAAAGTATCAAATTTTTCCTAAGGCTCACCGGAGCCACTAGCCGTGGAGGTGGCGTCAGTGCTGCCAGTTATCTGATGTTTTCACGTGGTTTTTGCCGCAAACTGCTGGAATTAGGCTATCAGGATGGCTTAGCCCAACGTGAGGCCATTATTGAATTTTTTGATATTTCCAAAAAATAATGTCAATAACAGGTAAAATAGCACCCAACTAATATTATCAGACACTAGTTGATTTGAAACTTTCAACTAGTAAGATGTGTCCTAGTTAAAGATTAAACAACAGAGGAACTTCAGGCTATGGCCTTAGAAAAAGCAATTGTCTCCACAGCATTGGACCCCGCAGCAGTAAAAGTCCTGCGTAACACCTACACATTGCTCTCTATGACTCTCGTATTCAGTGCCGTCATGTGCGGTGTTGCTATGGCCGTCAATGCGCCATTCATGGGGTTGTGGATGCTACTTCCTTACATCGGTTGCCTGTGGATGGTAGAAAAGAACAAAAACAGTACCGCTGGGATATTTTGGGTTTTTGCCCTCACCGGTTGGATGGGATTTACCCTCGGCCCTATTGTTGGCTATTACTTGGCTACCTCAGGTTCCGAAACTATCTTAACCGCTCTGGGTGGAACAGCTCTTATCTTCATGGCCACCTCAGGTTATGTACTGATCACCCGAAAAGAGCTTTCCTTTATGGGCGGCTTCCTAATGACCGGTATTATCGTCGCTTTCGTAGCCTCTATCGCCAATATCTTCTTGCAGATTCAAGGGCTATCCCTGGTGCTTTCCTGCATATTCCTGTTGATTTCATCAGGATTTATTATGTGGCAAACCAGTGCCATTATTCACGGTGGTGAGCGTAACTATATTTCTGCCACAGTGATGCTCTATGTCATGCTATACAATATCTTCACTAGCTTGTTGGCATTAATCGGTTTGTCTAACGACTAAAAGATAGATGACTGTTAGAAATACGTGACAGAAAGGCAATCCGACACTTACCTCAAAAATCTTGCTGCCTGGACTGAATCAACAGCCAGGCAGCTTGCTATTGAGGAAAGTATCGATCTCACAAAAGAGCACCTTGAAGTTCTACTGGTCGCACGCCAATTCTACGCAGATTATGGTTTCTCTCCTTCCATGCGGCCACTTATCAAATCAATTGCTCTACACCTGGATATCAGCAAGGCCCGCAGCATCTACCTCATGCAATTATTTCCGCCCAGTCCGGCACGTATCGCCGCCAAAATTGCTGGCCTGCCTAAACCAAAAAATTGTTTGTAAATAACTGCCACAACACTGCCAGCTGAACTAAGCTTCACCTATGAATGGTAGATACACAGGCCATTATTTACAGTATTAAAACAGGAGTCTTCTATGTCATCCTTTAAGGAACCACTTGCGCAAGAAACCTGTGATGCTTGTTATGCAGGAGCACCAAAAGTATCAAGCGATGAGCTGGATACCCTACAAAAAGATGTCCCTCTATGGCAAACAAAAGATCGAGATAATGTTCTTCAATTAGAGCGGCTATTTACCTTCACAAATTTTGTAACCGCTATGGGGTTTGCCAACAAAGTAGGTGAACTTGCAGAGTCAGCCAATCATCACCCAGCCATATTAGTAGAGTGGGGAAAAGTGACCGTGACTTGGTGGACTCATAAGATTGGGGGGTTACACCGAAATGATTTTATTCTGGCAGCCAGAACAGACCTTTTGACTAATAAATGAACCGTCTTATTAAAAACAAAAGAACATCTATAAAAACTGACCCATAAAGGCCAGTTTTTATAGAAAGTATGACTTATCCCTTAATTAGGGAGCCCATTTAACAAAATTATGGGCGCTGTTTTCAGCACTGATTAAAAATCCGTTGGATGAATTTTCAGTACCGGCATGTAGTAAGTTATAGTGTCTATCCACCACTGACTTTAAGATGTTCTCCTGATCTTTTTTAACCTCCACAAAAAGTACATGCTTACCTTCATCCAGAGTCTGCTCAAAACGTTTGAAGTGGATGTTTGGTTTCTGGATGCCCCACATACCACCTTCCCAAGCTATAAACCCCACCACCACAACAGCAAGGAAGATAAAAGGAGCCCATCCAACAGTTTCTGTAATTCCCGTATATTTCGCCACAAAAAGCACTAATACCCCACAAAGAAAGCCAAACAATGCAGCAATACTTGTTGAGTGCACAATATCTTTTTTCATCAAAGAAGGAACCTTGTTCAAATTGTGCTCTTTTACACCCACATCATCCTTGCTCAAAACGTGAACTTGTGGCGTGGTGATACCCTGTTGCTCCAATTCCACTTCAATGGATTCAAGGTCATCTAAATCATCGCTAATATAATAATACCGTCTCATAAACTACCCTCACTGTATGGTTGCTGGGTTGCTAGACCGCCTATCACCCAGGGGATCCCCCAGCTTCTTGTGTTTGCTACAGCCGAAACCATCGACATGTAGCAAGTATAGAAGTTGTGAATGGTTTATGAGGGCTAGTATAAAAATTATATATATCAAATAGTTATATTAGAAAATTACCCAGAAACAACAGGCTATATAACTTTTTTTATAGCCATATCAACCACAACCAACACCACATGTGACCGCATCAACCTAAATGAACCAATACCTTCCTGGAACAAGGGTTATGTCGGTGCTCCCAAAGAAAAATTCCCTGCCATGTACCAAGAGCCAACTGCCCATTGATTACCGGAATTGACAGCGATGAAGCGGTAAGTGCCGACTTAATATGTGCGGGCATATCATCTGCGCCTTCAAGGGTGTGCGTGTAAAGAGGGTCGTTTTCTGGCACCAGCCGATTAAGCCAGCTTTCCAAATCCACCTTAGCTGAGGGATCATAGTTCTCCTGAATCAGTAAACTCGCCGAGGTATGCTGAATGAACAGAGTACAGAGTCCTTCTGCTATCCCTACAGCATCGACTTCAGCCTGAACCTGCTGGGTTATGTCATGTAACCCCTGCTCCGAAACATTCACATTGATACTTTTATTCATAACCAAAACCATTAATTATCCAACAAAACCTTGAATCATTTTCACCCAGAATGGACTACATTATCCATAGGGCTTACAAATATACCCCGTACTAAAATAGTACGTTAAATGTGAGATTTCTATGAACGATCAAGGAAACCAAAAAGGGTTCTCCCAATTACTAAAAAGCTGGGAAAAACGTTCAACAGAAAATGCAGATATGATTACCTCTAGCATTGCTATGCATGAATCTGATCGAATTAAACTTCAGGCATTATCTGATCTCTACAAACTGCCAGAAGACGAAATTAGCGGACACCTACTCCATTACGCACTGGAAGCACTGGAAGCAGAAATGCCCTACATTGCTGGTTCTAAGGTGATCCGAATTGAAGAAGGAGATGAAATCTATGAGGACGTTGGCCCGCTACCTCGATATCTGGAAGCGCAAAAAAAACTCCACAAAAATATGAGTTCATAAATTTTGGCCACTCTCACTACAAGCACCTAAGAGCATAGAATCTTGGAACGTAGCACCTAACAGAATAGGCATGCGGCCTTTAATGTTTAATTCAGTATAATGCGCCACCTTAACGGAGATGGCCCATTGCAACAGATCAACCCCGACAACTATCAACAGCAACTCGATGAAAAACTAGCTGACCTAAGCTCAGACTTTTCCGGGCTTGAACTACCTGATATTGCCGTTTATACCTCAGAACCWCTGCACTTCAGAATGCGTGCAGAATTTCGTATCTGGCATGAAAACGGGTCTGCTCACTATGCAATGAATCAACCTGGCAAAAAATGCACTGATGGTGAGAAACGTACCTATATTATCGACAACTTCCCCATAGGCTCACAACAAATCAACCAAYTGATGCCCSCGTTATTGGCTGAAATCAATGCCAACGAGGTGATAAGTCGACGCCTTTTTTCTGCCGAATTTCTCACCACATTAAGTGGTGAAGCACTGATTACCCTAATCTACCACAAGCCCCTAAAAGAAGAGTGGCAGCAAGCAGCCCTCCAGCTTCAACAACRGCTGGGCGTAGCCATTATTGGCCGCAGCCGTAAACAAAAAACYGTATTAGACAGGGATTTTGTTATCGAAAAACTGAATGTCGCAGGAAAGGAATACCAATACCAACAAGTAGAAACCGGTTTTACTCAACCTAATGCCAGGGTCAATCAAAAAATGTTGGGCTGGGCGCTGGAGCAAAGCGCCCAATGCCATGGTGATTTAGTCGAACTGTATTGTGGTAACGGTAACTTCACCTGTGTACTCGCACAAAATTTTGACAAGGTACTCGCCACTGAGGTCTCAAAAATATCGGTGCGATCTGCTCAATATAACCTTGAAAAAAATGACATAGACAACGTCACCATCGTACGCATGTCCAGTGAAGAATTTACTGAAGCCCTCAATGGCGTACGACCTTTCCGTCGCCTGAAAGAAATCGATCTGGACAGTTATAACTTCGGCACAATATTTGTAGATCCACCCCGTGCCGGACTCGATAATGCAACAATCGACCTGGTTAAACGCTTTGAYAACATCCTTTATATTTCCTGTAATCCGGCAACCCTTAAGGCTAACCTTGAAGCCATCYGTGAAACCCATGCCATCGAAAGTTTTGCGGTGTTTGATCAATTCCCCTACACCCACCACTTGGAGTCAGGAGTCTTGTTGAAAAAGAAATAAGTGCCTATGGTGTACCACTATAAGCAAATAGGCATTCACGAATACACCAACGGAATGGTAAAAATGGAAACCCCAGCACTCCTCATAAACATACTGTTACGATTACTCANNGNT
>NVXH01000012.1:113702-120006 GCA_002746985.1 Porticoccaceae bacterium
GTTCAAGAAAAAATTAATTCTGACCAAAAGAGAAATATGGAAGTAAGAACCACTAGGTTCTGGCAGTACGCGCATGCAACAAGAAAATTCGAATGAAACGTTAATCTCCAAAAAAAGGCACCAAGTATGGATCCAGGTCTTTATTCAATTTTTCTTGTGACCACTGTGGTGCTAATTATGGTTCCTGGCCCTGCTGCCTTTACTGTGGCGGCACAAGGAGCAAATAATAGCTCAAACAAAGTGTTTTTTGGGGTTCTTGGTGTTGCTAGTGCAGATGTGATTTTTTTCGCTCTTTCYGCCACAGGTATCGCTTCACTGATTCTGACCTCMAACCTGCTGTTTGCCACAATTAAATGGTTTGGTGTTKTATATCTACTGTATCTCGGTGTCACGGCTTTATTCAGTAAATCGAGCGCCATCAAAATCAGTAGAAAACCAATGGAAAGCAGTTATACCAGGTTATTTACTCAGGGGTTGGTTGTTCAATTGGCGAACCCAAAAGCATTACTGTACTTCTCTGCGTTACTTCCCCAGTTTATTAATCCTGATGAACCAATTCTGTTTCAATTGCTTATTATGGGTTCTTCATGCCTTATTGCCGATCTTCTGGTTTATAGTCTTTTCGGTCACATGGGAGACCAATTAGCTAAACAAAAAATGAAGTCCTGGGTCATTAGCTTAATCAACAAAACCGCGGGTATTACTCTTATTTCAACTGGAATCARGATGGYTTCATTGGAGTATGGTAAATAACCTAGCCCTMTCATCAAGCCACCRCCCCTCAAMACCYKYATCATTYTTATGTGTTTRCTACGCTCGGTACTRCACAAAAGYAGTTCTATCTTTACTGTAAGCTACAGGAATATTTTGTATATATACGATCAATTTTCACCATAAGTAGTTTTTAGTCACCATAAAGTTATAATGCAGGTGCAGGATACTGCAATACATCAATAATCAGATAAAAGAGAAGAATATGAGTAAAGGTACAGTTAAGTGGTTTAATGCGGACAAAGGTTTCGGTTTTATTACTCCAGAAGATGGCGGTAAAGACCTGTTTGTACACCACTCTGAAATTAAGAATGGCGGCGGTTATGCCACTTTGAATGACGGCCAAGCAGTAGAATTTGAAATAGGCCAGGGCCAAAAAGGTCCATGTGCAAACAACGTTACACCTCTGTAATTTTTTGGGTCACGCACACAAAAAGTAGCTGTACATAACACCCTGGCAATCGGTCTGCTTCGCGGTCCATTGCCTTCGGTGTTGGCTACAACCCAACCTTAATATCAAAAACCTCCTCGTATAGCTGGCAAGCCTATTCGGATTTTCTCGTGCCTGACCCATAATTTTCCTGCAATCAACTTTAAAAACTTACCCTTTGATTAAGCGTGGTTTGGGTTATCTCTCGGCTTTTATAACTATACTTTTAATCTGTATTTTTTAAGCAATGGCTAATCTTTCCCTTGCACTTACCCCTTAACCTATCCCTACCCCTTAACGATTCATCGTTAATAAATTTCCACATACACTCTATTTATTGCCTCTAACCAAAAAATTTTACTCTCTGTCGCGGGTCAACAGTTGCGGYRCTACCTGACTAATCAYGACAAAGGTATTAATTTTACATAGCCTCTYTKATTTCTATTCTTTGACCTGGCTATTGCCTGAYATACATCAACCACACATAAATGTTTTCTCTACAGGGTTAAAGATGCCGTTTAAAGTGGTGGAAATCTTTGTTTTTTGGTCCTGTAGTTTTTTTACAACCTATCTAAGAACGGGGTTTTCTGTATAATGTGCACCCAGAATTAATAAGAGATTGCCTGACGCGGCACAAGTATTTATGTCGAGGTGACTCCACCAGGCCAGCAACCGCCAAAGAGGGAATAAAATGACAAAACCAATATCAAAAATCATCTATACCAAAACAGACGAAGCGCCAGCACTGGCAACCTATTCCTTACTCCCCATTGTTAATACTTTTACCGCAGCTGCAGATATTTGTGTTGAAACCAGMGATCTTTCTCTCGCHGCACGCATCCTTWCAGCCTTTCCWGAAAAGCTMRCTGATGATCAAAAAGTACCCGAYGCACTGAARGMGTTRGGTGARCTGACACAAGACCCCCTTGCCAATATTATTAAACTACCCAATATCAGTGCTTCTATCCCTCAGTTACAGGAAGCCATTGCTGAGCTTCAATCGCAAGGTTATGACATCCCCGATTATCCGGAAACATCCAAAACAGCCGAAGACGAAACCGTCAAAGCCAGTTATGCCAAGGTTTTGGGCAGTGCTGTAAACCCGGTATTGCGTGAAGGAAACTCTGATCGACGYGCACCCGCTGCTGTTAAACAATATGCCCGCAACCAYCCACAYTCAATGGGCAAGTGGAGTCAATCATCCCGTACTCACGTAGCCCACATGCGCAGTGGTGACTTCTATCACAGTGATATTGCTACCACCATGGAGAAAGCCAACATACTCAACATCGAGTTGGTTGAGCCGAACGGAAATATAACGGTACTGAAGAAAGACATCGCGGTACAAGAAGGTGAGCTTGTCAGTGCTATGTTTATGAGCGTTAAGGCGCTTCGTAAATTTTTAGACGAGGAAATGGAAGGTGCAAGAAAAGCTAATATGCTGTTTTCTCTGCATTTGAAAGCCACCATGATGAAGGTGTCYGATCCAATTATCTTTGGCCATGCTGTTACTGTTTATTACAAAAAYGCCTTTGAAAAATATGCTGAAATAYTGKCRGGMCTAGACGTCAAYCCTAATGATGGYATTGGTAGTGTATTGCGAAARATTGATAACCTGCCCTACTCTCAACGYGTTGAAGTTGAAGAYGAGTTCCGCCGTTGTTATGAAGTYCGCCCMGAAATGGCCATGGTCGACTCWGACAAAGGCATTACCAACCTACATGTTCCCAGTGACATTATTGTTGACGCATCCATGCCGGCAATGATCCGCAACAGTGGCATGATGTGGAATGCTCACGGTAAATTGAAAGACACCAAAGCTGTGATCCCGGATAGCTGCTACGCCACGATTTATCAGGAAGTCATTAACTTCTGCAAACACCATGACGCTTTTGACCCTACCACGATGGGTACGGTACCTAACGTTGGCCTCATGGCTCAGAAAGCCGAGGAATACGGTTCACATGACAAAACATTTGAAGTTCCTGCCGATGGCACCATGCGTATTGTTGACCAAAGTGGCGATGTACTCCTTCAGCATGAAAATGTTGGCAAAGGTGACATCTGGCGTATGTGTGAAGCCAAAGATGCGCCTATTCAAGATTGGGTGAAACTGGCCGTTACTCGAGCYCGAGCAAGTGGTATGCCDGCTGTCTTCTGGTTGGACGAAAAACGCGGCCATGATGCGCAAATGATTAAAAAGGTCGAAAAATATCTTAAAGATCATGATACCGAAGGCCTAAGAATCCAGATTTTGACTCCAGACAGAGCCATTCGTTACACCATGGAACGYTTAMGACATGGYAAAGACACYATCTCTGTTACCGGTAACGTATTGCGCGATTACCTGACTGACTTGTTCCCCATCCTRGAACTGGGCACCAGTGCAAAAATGTTGTCTATCGTGCCATTGATGGCCGGTGGAGGCCTATTTGAAACRGGTGCAGGYGGYTCYGCWCCGAAACATGTTCAGCAATTTKCTGAAGAAGGCCATTTGCGTTGGGATTCACTGGGTGAGTTCCTGGCTATTGCCGTCTCKCTGGAAGATGTTGCCGCGAAAACAGGTAATGCAAAAGCACAAATTCTRGCCAACACCTTAGACCAGGCAACAGGCAAGTTACTGGAAACAGGTAAATCTCCTTCACGGAAAGTGAATCAGCTTGATAACCGCGGCAGCCATTTCTATTTAGCRCTTTATTGGGCCCAGGCTTTGGTTGAGCAAACTGAAAAYTCTGATCTTCAGTCTGCTTTCACCAATCTGGCCAAAGAACTTGCCGCAAATGAGCAAAAAATTGTTGATGAGCTTATTTCATGCCAGGGACACAGCATTGACATGGGCGGCTACTACAAACCCGACACAGCTAAACTGGAAAAAGCCATGCGTCCTAGCGCTACKCTGAACAACTTACTTGATAGCTGACAGCTYGATGCTAACCCAGCATTAAAGCTGCCATTTTGAGCCCCCGGTAAAATGATCCATTTTACCGGGGGCTTTTTATTTAAGAGCTATTTCAATAACAATGTTTACGWTAAARTCGTCAGATAACCACACGAATTTATAGGTAAATGAAGATGGCCACCTCCTTATTTTCTGTACCCGTTTTAGCAGCACTCGTCATTTTYTGCCCGTTATTTYATGTCAGCCCTGTACAAGCTGACATACTAAATCTATCTGAAATYACCATACCCGCCGGTGTTGAAAACATTCATGTTCACAARATATCAAGTGATGCCCACTCATCTGATTTTGTTATTTTCATAAAAAAAATGGTACCGCTACATAAACACCTCAACCACACMGAAACGATCTATGTACTAGAAGGCAGGGGAATTTTTCAACAAGGTGACGAATATTTTGAAATTGGGCCTGGTGATTATTTAAGAATACCCGAAGATACTCCACATGCCGTAAAGGTTACGTCTTCTGAGACACTAAAGGTTTTGTCAGTGCAAGCACCCGAATTTTTAGGTAARGATCGYATTTTTATTGAAACMCCCTGATCTTCATCTACCCTARAGTGATRATTTTTCATGCGTATTATCCATRGAATTTCTGGCATTGRTGATAGAATAAAATCTACARAATTTTAAACAATATGACACCCACACATCCTCCCCRCGCTTRTTAATAGCGCGATGACACGTGGGCCTGATGATTAAGTGAGAATCTACCTGTGAATGAAATAACCATTAATGAACTGAAAATGTATTCGCCTCTCCAGGTTTTTCTTGGTTCATTATTTTTTGGCCCATTTACCCTGATATTTTTTCTCTGGAAAAATTTTAAGACCATGGGGGAATCTGCAAAAGCAAAATACRCTCTYATTTTTGGYACCCTRTTTGTCCTTCTTTTACTTCTAGGCATTCAATTAGCACCGYCTAATATCAAYCCCATCATTTCCAAYWTKATTATTCCATTTCTATGTGCACTTGCYGCATTACAAATAGCAAAYTCATGGCAAATGGATAAAGARGCCATAGMRGATTCAATRAACTACAACGTTCAATCCTACTGGCGTGTCGTTGCATATGGCTTACCGTTTTACCTTGTTTGGTTCGTCATGACAGTAGCYATTCAACTTTTTTGATATCATCAGTTTGCACGTCCCCTATAGGACAAGAACACAAAAAATGGTGTGCCATACATTACTTAAGCTAGGAGAAAAATATGTCTGTTTATCTAATTGGTGAGGTGGTTATTACTGATGAGTCCTGGGTGTCCGGGTATGCCACCAGCGTCCACGACATCGTCCATAAACATGGCGGCAAATACTTGTCACGTAGTGGCAATATTACTCATATTGAGGGTGAGCCCAGCAATGCATCGTTGATTGCACTGGTTGAATTCCCAACCATGGAGGCAGCACAAAACTTTATTAATGACCCTGATTATGAGGCATTCAGAAAATYACGYRTGGARGGAAGTATTAGCACCGTACAKATCATCGATGAYACCGATGCTGCCGGYACTATYCCCTAYCTCAAACCCTCTTAGCTAGARGCTAACTRGACTTCTTTAGGTAGCAGGTTAACAAYACAAYMCGCACACCATTRACACGCCCTTCTATGTGCTCGGGATTGTTCGTTAGGGAAATATTACGAACGGCAGTCCCTCGTTTTGCGGTAAAGCCAGCTCCTTTCACATCCAGATCTTTTATCAATGTGACGGTATCYCCTGCTTGAAGCACGGCGCCATTACTATCGAGAGTTGGCTCTTCATCGTCTTCTTCATCATCAGAACCCACATCACTTTTTGCCCATGCCAACACATTTTCTTCCAGATAAAGCATATCCAGAAGATCCTGCGGCCACCCCTCTGAAGAAAGGCGTGACAACACCCGCCAAGCCATGACCTGAACTGCTGGCACTTGGCTCCACATGCTGTCATTAAGGCAGCGCCAATGATTAGGMTCCATACTTTCGGGGTTTTCAATCTGATGAAAGCATGTATCACAAAGAAGCAGGCTTCTATCAACACTTTCCAGTTGTACCGGTGGAACCCCATAAACAGATAAATTGTTATCACTGGTACAGAGTTCACAAGTGGAGTTACTGCGTTGTAAAAGCGTTTGTTCTATCGTCATTTGAATGGATTACCNNTAT
>NVXH01000012.1:120011-137593 GCA_002746985.1 Porticoccaceae bacterium
ATGNCSAANNWTKTSYAAYTACTTAAAGRCTTGAAAGCTAAAATTTTGTGAAAGAAGGACTGCCACCTTCTCACTCTTTCCCTACTGAATAAAAYAACGGTTCATTCTTAGTCACCTCTGAACCATCAGTTACTAATAATTTTTTGGCTGCAGCTTCAAGAAACTCCTTGAAAGATGCCTCCAGTTCTTCTCGCTCTTGATCAAAGCTTGCCTTTTCTTTTTTACCAAGCTTCTTCCATTCATCTAAAATTGGAATATGAGATGTTACTTCGGCAAGTTGGAAAAACACCTTGTAATCAGCTTTTTCAACATCAGAAAGCCCAAGCTGCGAAACGAGCATACTGATTCTTATGGCACCCTCTGTCAGCCCCACCTGTCCTTGCACAATGGCCGAAGTGATAATCCGAATACTGTTCCGGTGGCTCTTTCGACGAGATTCCAGCTCTTCAGCCAGCAGTTCTTTCTGTTGCTTCCTCTCAGCAGTTTTTCTACGCAATTGAACGTAGAGATATAAAGCATAACCAGCCAGGGTAATAACAATGAGCCCGGCCACTGACAGTAAGACAATTTGAGTCTGTGAATTCATACAATATACACAAGTAAGGTTGAAGGCAGTCCCAGCTTTAGGGCAGCACGAAAAATGGAATAAGAATACAGTCTCTTGCTTTGATTTGGGGCCTTTTAACTAGAATTTCTTTAAGGCAATATCTCTTCTGATGGGAGCTCTTGTGTCTGTACTTCAGGTAAGTGCGGCGCTTCATCTTGATCTAAAGCCTCTTCACGCCAACTTTCTGGTATTTGACGCTTAGTACGAGCACCTAATTTTTTAATYTCTTCAAATTTCTTCACCAAATTACCACGCCCTTCTACTAGGCGTTTCCGTGTTTGATGCCACGCATCCTGACTCTTGTCGAGATAACGACCCATGTCATCCAGAGACTCAACCACTAACACTAACTGATCGTAGAGTTTTCCTGCTTCTTTCGCGATTTTCTCAGCATTACGGTTTTGATCTTCATAACGCCAAATATTATGAATAGTGCGCAAGGTCGCAAGCAGTGTACTGGGGCTTACTAAAATGATGCCCTTGTCATAGGCGTCCCTAAACAGAGTGTGATCTTGCTCAATAGCCACCATAAAGGCCGCTTCTATGGGGACAAAAATCAGCACAAAATCCAGCGTATTAATGCCCTCAAGCTGTTCGTAGGCTTTGCGGCTTAAACCCGAAATATGACTTCTAAGAGAGCTTGTATGCTGCTTTAAAAATAACTSCTTCTCTGMTGAATCAGTCGCTCGACAATATCGTTCATAGTCGGTCAGCGACACTTTGGCATCAATAACAATATCCCGTTGGTCTGGCAAATGAATAATAATGTCCGGGTTACGGCGCCGCCCTTCATCGTCCTTAAGAGTAACCTGGGTTTCATACTCGCGCCCTTTTGTCAGCCCAGACTCCTCTAACAGACGCTCCAGCACTACTTCACCCCAGTTACCCTGAAATTTGTTATCGCCCTTTAGGGCATTSGCTAACTGYACTGCATCTTCACCCACTTGCTTCGCTTGCTTCTGTAACTCGACTACTTGACCAATAAGCTTATTACGCTCGGAATTTTCCTTGTCATAGACATCTTCCACTTTTTTGCGGAAAGACGTTATCTCCTCACGAAGCGGATCGATCGAGGAACTCAGTGCCTGCTTACTTTGTTCTGAAAACTTTTCCTGTTTGGCATCAAAAATACGGTTAGCAAGGTTTTCAAACTCCTGAGTCAGAGTTTCACGCGCTTGCTTCAATAATTGAAGCTGTTCCTCGTAGCGAGTTTTATTTACCTCTAACCGGGTTTCCAGTGATGCCTTCTCACGATTAAGTAACGCCACATCCTCATCACGAGAAACCAAAATTTCTCGTGCCGTAATCAAGTCACTAGATAACTGACTGATGGTGACATCCGCCACTGCCTGTTTACGACTGGAGTTAATTCTACCCACAACAAATRCTAACAAYGCGCCCAAAATGGCCCCTGCCAACAGAAATATCAGACTTTGCTCACTGATTACCATGAAAACTATTTTTTCCGTTATCTGTTATTTAAGGACACCTCTAAAAATGCACTTTTTCCGCGATTATGGCGTCAGCTCCGTGCTCAAATCCTCATGTACCCCGTGTACACTGCGGTTCTCCGCGCGGTGCTTCCTCGCCTAAAGCGCCTACTTTYGGGGCACTCACAAAAAAATCACTATTTTTAGAGATGCCCTTAAATAAGAACGATGAAAGCATCTTATTTTTGCCCTGTGTTTTCCACCCATGTCTTCGACTAATGACTTTTTTGGTACGGGTGGTTGTGCGATCATGTGACACCAGCACAGGATAACAAAGATACCCACCATGATGCGCCCGCTTTTTGATATTGCCTCTCTCAAGGACGACATTGAAGCAGGGGCCCTRATCCTGACATCGAACAATCGCTTGGCAACAAAAATACGCCAGGCTTGGGGGCAACACCAACAACAAAACGACAACACCAGCTGGCCAGAACCTAACGTTCACGCCATAGAACACTGGCTCAATGAATGCTGSTTGCGTTGTTGCGATACTGGAACTAAATCTGCTTTAGCCGGCACCATCGTTTCCCGACAAATAGAACAAATGCTCTGGGAACAAATCATTGGTGAGGATACAGAAAAACCCGACAATCTATTACCAGCCAGCTTTTCTCTACTCGCACAAAACAGCTAYAACATAATCCAACGTTGGCAAATTCCGCTGTCACGACTAAAACATGAATCACCACTGCTGYATCAGTGGTCACAAGCTTTTCGTCACAAGCTAAAAAAATATACTTTGATCACATCCGCTGATAGCACCTTGACGGTATTAGAAGCCTTTAAAAATGAAACCCTGCCGCAGCTCTCGCATATCGTCACCGTAGGCTTCGACAGTATCCCACCGCTATATCAGTCCGTGATTCAATCTGCATCCACGAAGGCCACACCACATCAAGCAACAGAGAAACAATTACAAACACACCTAAAGCGCACTCAATTCCACGATGAAGAACAGGAATTAATGGCTGTTGCCGCCTGGGCTAACCACAAACAACAGGCCAACCCTACTCACAGAATAGGCATTGTGATTCCWGAATTATCCAAAATGAGGCATCAGGTTGAACGTATCTTCAGACAGCAACTTGAACCTGACTATCAGCACCCAAACCAACCTCGTTCAGCTCCGCACTTTAATATATCTGCCGGTATTCCCTTAAGCACCACCCCCATGGTTGCCTCAGCACTGCTACTACTATCGCTCAACCGCCGACAGCTGCCTCTTGAAGATTTCTGCCGTCTGTTGAATTTACCATTTTGGGGCAGCCCAAAAACTAATATGGAAGCTCATCTGGAAACAAATCCAGAAAAGAATGAAATGCCGGCTGAAAGTTACTCGTTGGAACATAGCTCGTTGATTATCCGGGCCATGACTGAAAAACGACTTCGAAAACTGGCGAGACATCAATTAAGTTGTGTAGAGTTTCGCTACCAGCTTCATCTTACGGAACAAGCCCTGGACAGCATGGATAACACAAWTCAAAGTCCAGCCCTTAACCCTAACGTTAGCCTCAGTAAATCGCTGGAACAATCTGAAAGTTTGCGGCGTGATATGCCAAAGAAGGCCAGTTTTCAAGCCTGGTTATTATTATTTCAGCAACAATTAGACTTGCTGGGCTGGCCGGGACAACGTTCTCTGGACAGTATTGAATATCAACAATACCAACATTGGTTACAAACCCTCGATCAATACCGTGCTTTGGATCAACTGAACACAACGATAACTCTGCGTGATGCATTACGACAGCTTCAGCAGCTCACCGATTATTGTATTTTTCAGGCCGAAACCAACGATGCACCCATTCAAATACTGGGCTTGCTGGAAAGTAGCGCTCTACGTTTTGATCATCTCTGGGTGGTGGGCATGGACAGTCMGCACTGGCCKCAGGGTATTGCACCCAATCCATTGTTATCCATTAGCCTGCARCRGGAATACCAGACACCACGYGCTATTCCCGAACGTGAACTACARCTGGCACAAARCCAAATTGCCGGGCTTARAACTGCCGCTGATGACGTTATCTTTAGTTTCAGTGAATTTGATTCCGCACGCCTTCGACAGGCAAGTACACTGATTGCAGATATTTCAGAAGAATGCAGTGATAAAATAATTTCCGAAGAGTCACCCAGGTTAAAACAAATTGAACCGGAACAAGCAGAGCTAGAACAAGTGCCCTGTGAATATGGGCCGGCTCTCGACCTCAACAAAGAAACTGTCAGAGGCGGCAGCAGTATTTTTAGAGATCAGGCAACCTGCCCGTTCAATGCTTTTGCTCGACACCGACTTGGGGCTGAAAAATTACCAGAACCCCAGCTAGGTTTATCCTCTATGGACAGGGGTTCTCTGGTTCACGACTGTCTCGAGCAAGTATGGCAACAGCTTGGTTGCCAACAGCAATTGTTAGACCTCTCAGATACTGCACTGAATGAACTCGTAGATAGCACTGTGTCTACAGCCTTACAGCGCTGGAAAAAACAGCGCCCCGATTTGTTTGGGCCAAGGTTTACCGCCATCGAAAAACAACGTCTTACCGAACTGATACAACAGTGGTTAGCTTTGGAGAAAACCCGCCCAAACTTTACTGTCGTTGCATTTGAAGAGCGGACTGAGACAACCTTTGCCGGATTGCCCCTTCGGTTAATCATTGATCGCATCGACCAATTGGATGATGGACGTCAGGTCATCATTGACTATAAAACGGGTAAAGCGAATACCAATAGCTGGCTGGGTGACCGACCTGAGCAACCCCAACTGCCCCTCTATGTACTTTGCAGCGAGGCACCCGTAGCTGCAGCAACCTTTGCCGTTATTAATGTATCGCAACAACAGTTTGTGGGGTTTTCTCAATCACATAATTTATTACCTGATGTCCAACCACCCGGAAAAAGTTCCGAACCAGAGAGCTGGGATGAACTCCTGACCCAATGGCAGTCGTCCCTCACATTATTGGGGCAAGAATTCCAACAGGCATATGCAGCCGTTAAATTCTATAAGCCTGCTGCCAAACAATATCAACAAGAACTAGAACCGCTCAACCGTTTACCAGAGCTCTCTATGGACAAATCAACAACAAGGCCAATGCCTAAAAGGGTATTGAAACCATGAGCATCCCCGATTCCGAAGCACGCAAGCTTGCCCTTGACCCTAGTCGCTCCTTTGCTGTCGCAGCACCCGCTGGGTCGGGAAAAACAGAACTTCTCACCCAAAGGGTATTGAGGTTACTCGCTATTGTTGATGAACCCGAAGAAATTCTGTGCATGACCTTTACCCGCAAAGCCGCTGGTGAAATGCAACACCGCATTATGAGCGCCCTTCTTAGTGCATCTAAGACAGGCAGCAGTCTTACCCCACTAGAAAGCCATCAACAAACGACCTTCAACCTGGCAAAAGATGTCTTAATCCGAGATAAAGAAAGACACTGGCAATTACTGGACAACCCTAATCGCTTACGTATTCAGACTATTGATGGTTTTTGCCTCAACCTGGCACGGCAACTTGCGGTAGAAAGTCGGTTTGGCGACTATTCAGAACCCCTTGATGACCCAATTCCTGTCTATCGTGACGCCATTGCAGAGCTTCTATTACCCTCTCTAGAGCAACAGAATTCATTGGGTGAGTCTGTATCTACACTGTTGTACCACCTGGATAATGACCTCAACAAGCTTGAGCAGTTACTGATCAACCTATTATCCAGACGTGAACAATGGCTTGGGCAACTGTATCAATCCCGCGGTGCCAGAAGCTATCTAGAAAATTTCCTTAATCAGGTTATTGAAGAAACGCTCTACGAGGCCGAAGAGTTATTAGCACCCTATGGCAGTGATTTAGCCTTGCTGGCCGATTACGCCGCCAACCAATTGCCTGAAGCTAAGCGTCATAGCGCTATCTACCACTGCCTGGGGATAACAGCACTGCCCAAACCAATCGCCAACAGCCTACCCCAATGGCTGGGTCTTTGTGAGCTGCTACTGACCGCTCAAGATGAATGGCGTAAGCAATTTAATAAAAACTGTGGGTTTCCTACAGAAACGGTATCCGGAGGTAGTACAAAAGAAAGTAAGAGCCAAGCGAAAGCACAAAAAGAAACCATGTCAGTCCTACTTGGACAACTTCAATCTATCCCTGGATTATTAGACCAGTTACAGGATATTCGCTACCTGCCCACAGCCCAATATGGTGACGACCAATGGCAAGTACTCGATGCCCTAACCATGTTACTTCCCGCTCTAAGCGCACAACTCAGCCTGATTTTCCAGCAACAAAAAGTCTGTGACTTTACAGAAATAACACTGGCAGCATTACGCTCTTTGGGCTCCGAAGATGCACCGACTGATTTGGCATTAAAACTGGACTACCGAATCAACCACATCCTGACCGATGAATTTCAGGATACCTCTTCGGTACAGTTTGACTTGCTGAAACGATTAACTGCCGGCTGGCAACCTGATGATGGACGAAGCCTGTTTATTGTCGGGGATGCAATGCAATCCCTTTATGGTTTTCGCAGTGCCAATGTGGGACTGTTTCTTGAGGCTCGCAGCCTTCCCCTTGGAAATATTCAACTGGAACCACTGGACCTACAAGTAAACTTTCGATCACAGGCCGGAATTATCGACTGGGTTAACCAGGCATTCACTACCATCTTCCCCCCCAGAGATAACATCAGCCGGGGGGCAGTGAGCTATAGCGCGGCCATCGCCCACCATCCAGAACTTAAATGTGAAGCTGTGACTGTGGATGCCTTCGTGGATTATCCCAATGCTAAAACTGCTGCCCAGGCAGAAGCGGAATATGTCACCACACTTGTCCACGAGGCCAAACAATCAGATCCTGACGGATCTATTGCCATATTGGTGCGCAACCGCACTCATCTAACGGATATTTTGGTAGCGCTTCAGCAAGCGGGACACCGCTGGCAGGCGACTGACATTGACCCTCTGGGAAATCGGATGCCGGTCATTGACCTTATGTCACTCACTCGTGCATTACTCTCGCCGACCGACCGTATTGCCTGGTTGTCTATTTTGCGTGCACCCTGGTGTGGCCTGGATCTCAATGATCTTTTCCTAATAGCCAACTGTAAATTGTCGGAGCAGAACCCTCTACCCAAAGGTGAACGCTATCCGCTGTTGTTGTTAAATATACGTCATTATCTACAAATACCTAACCTCTCATCCAAGGGAAAAACAATACTCTCTCGTGTCAGCCACACATTGCAGTTGAGTTGGGATCAACGCTATAGGAAACCACTGAGAAGCTGGATTGAAGGTGTCTGGGCAGCTCTGGGAGGTATTGCATCGCTACAGACTGACACCGAGCTCAAGCACTGTCAGCAGTACCTGAATTTGCTGGAGCAACATGAAACCGGTGGCCAGATTGATAGTTGGGCAAGTTTTGAAAAAGCTGTGCAATCACTGTATGCCAAACCCGATGAATATGCCGACCCGCAGCTTCATGTTATGACGATTCACAAGTCCAAAGGACTCGAATTTGATACTGTCATTATTCCCGGCTTAAACAGAAAACCTCGAAGTGACGACAAACAATTGATGCTCTGGCAGGAACGTGTTGGGAAAAACGGGCAAAACCAGCTCATCATTGGCCCCCTTGAGCGTGCGGGACAAAATACTGACCCATTATTCAAGCACCTTCAACACGAGCAAACATTAAAAAATCAGTTAGAAAAAGCCCGAGTGCTCTACGTTGGCGCTACCCGCGCCATCAAGAAACTACACCTGACTTATAGTATTGCTTCTGATAAAAGCCCCACTGCTCACAGCCTGCTTGAAAGCCTTGCCCCCGCACTCGACTTAAATATAAATAATGCAATCAAAGATAGTGGCGAAAGCCTGTCCATTCAAAGCCATATATATCAAGCCGTAGAGGATGAAATCATTCCTACAATGCCTACCCTACAATCTTTACACAGATTGCCCTGGGACTGGCAAGAATCAAAAACACCAGTGGTAGACAGCACTAAACATCAGCACTTGCTCACAGAGAATAACCACCACAAACAGCAAACCCTGGGCGAGGCTCTCACAGCTCTCAACTCAGTGGCACGACACACTGGTACTGTTCTGCACCGTGTATTGCGACAGGTAGCCATTGATGGTGTAGAAAACTGGAATGCCGAAAGGATTATCGATCAACTACCATTTTGGAAAGTTCAACTACAATCCTTAGGTATCACCGAGCTAGAAGAACCTCTGGCCTTGCTACAACGTGCAATCACTAATTGCCTCGCCGATGAATCAGCTCAGTGGCTATTGAGCAACCGACATCCCGAAAGTAAATGTGAATATGCCATTGGTTATTTATCTCTGAACGGAGAATCAAAAACCGCAGTAGTAGATCGCAGCTTTATTTCAGAAGGTATTCAATGGATTATCGACTACAAGGCCGCAGAACCCTCTAACGAAGAATCACAGGAAAGTTTTTTGACCCGAGAAGTCAGCCAATATCGTGATCAGCTTGAGCACTATGCCAATCTCTTTACGCAGATGAACTCCCACCCCACAAAAATTGCACTCTATTTTCCTCTTATTAGCCACCTGGCAATAATATGATATGACATTCATGCGATGATTCCTTGCCCAAGCCTTCTACAATATAGCCTACAAGCATTTTTCGGTGCTTAAGCTCTGCCCCAAACACTCAATTTTCATGTAGAATGCCCAGCTTGAAATGAACTCGTTAGTTGATGTGGAAAGTAAATGACTCAAGCTGTTGAAAATCTCAACATTCAATCACAGGATGTTTTGATCACGCCTAAGGCGCTTAAAGAAGAGATTAAAATTAGTGATGCTGCGCGTAAAACCATTATGGGCGGCAGAAAAACCATTGAGAATATTCTTGATAGAAAAGACCACCGAATCTGTGTCGTAGTTGGCCCCTGCTCTATTCACGATGTTGACGCAGCAAAAGACTACGCCCAACGTCTTAAAGTTCTCGCCGATGAAGTCAGCGATACCCTCTGCATAGTAATGCGCGTCTATTTTGAAAAGCCCCGTACTACCACTGGCTGGAAAGGCCTGATCAACGACCCTTATCTAAATGATTCGTTTAAAATTACAGACGGGCTTCACGTGGGCCGTCAATTATTACTGGATATTGCAGAATTAGGTTTACCCACCGCCACGGAAGCACTGGACCCTATTTCCCCTCAGTATATACAGGACTTGATAGCCTGGTCAGCGATCGGTGCCAGAACCACAGAATCGCAAACACACCGAGAAATGGCCTCAGGCCTATCTTCGGCTGTAGGCTTCAAAAATGGTACTGATGGGAGTCTAACGGTAGCTATAAATGCACTGCAATCTGTAGCTAGCCCACATAGATTTCTTGGTATTAACTCTGATGGCTGTGTGTCAGTTATTACCACAGCAGGCAATCCGTATTCACATGTCGTGCTGCGTGGTGGCGACGGCAAACCCAACTATGATTCTGTCAGTGTTTCTCTTGCTGAGCAGCAACTACAAGATGCCGGTATCCCTGGCAATATCATGATTGATTGCAGTCATGCTAATTCCAATAAAAATCATGAGCTTCAACCCTTGGTAATAGACAATGTTACCAATCAAATCCTCGAAGGTAATAAATCCATCATCGGTATTATGGTTGAAAGTAACATCAACGCTGGCAATCAGAAAATCACTCCGAACCTTGATGACCTAGAATATGGTGTATCTATTACTGATGCCTGTATTGACTGGGAAACTACCGTAAAGTCTTTACGTGATATGCGAGAGAAACTCAAAGAGGTTATTACAAAAAGGTAAAAAGAAACATTAAAATATAAATTTAACTATTTGTATTTTAATGTTTTTTAGATTTATTTTCTTTATAAAAAATACTATCTAATGCRGTATCAATGGCTTCTTTTAATTCTTCTGTACTAAGACCCATYTTGCTCTGCATCCGCAACCCTGCCAACATTCCCAATAGAACATTAGCTTGTGTTTCTATATTTCTTGAACCGTCAATYCTACCCATTTTTTGTGAATTTTTCAGCTTCTCMAGAATAAGGGTACGAAGCTTTAGTATATAACCATTTGCATCGTCTGCCAGCTCCGGAGCATTGTGACTGAGCTCTGAAACCGCATTGAACAGCAAGCAACCCCTGRCACGAATCGGGGMRTYAACATGGAGAAAAGCGCGGTAAAAAAATTCGCGGAAGGATTCTAACGGATCATCAACCCCAACTAATGTAGGTATAAACAGTTCTGATCGGCAGTCTTGRTAATAACGCTCYAGGACTTCCTGAAAMAGGCTACGTTTATCTTTAAATGCRCAATACARRCTGCCTCGATTCAGATCCATCACGTCCAGCAACTTACTAATTGAGCTGGCTTCGTAACCACTGGTCCAAAACAGATTAAGTGCTTTATCTAAAACATCATTACGATCAAATTCTTGTGTCCTAGACATTCAAGGCCCCTTATTGAATCACCGTTCACCATTAATACTGCACCCATTTTCAGATATTGTCGCACTGTAATATAGAATATTGATGAAAACATACAAAACTTAGTCTGTATTGATATAACACAGCATATTTTTACAATGTTAACTGACTTTATCTGTATGAATTRTGGCGACTAGATAGAACGTTATCTACATATAAGCTTGGCTACGATCAGAATGATCCGTGATATCTCGAATACCCTTCAATTCCGGAATTTTTTCCAATATRGTCTTTTCTACACCCTCTTTTAAGGTGACGTCGGCCTGACCACATCCCTGACAACCACCGCCAAARCGAAGAATAGCAATATCATCTACAACTTCCTCCAAGCTGATGACACCACCATGAGAAGCCAACCCAGGATTTACATCGTTATAGAGAACATAGTTAATTTTATCTTCAACAGGACTATCATCGTTCACGTTCGGCATCCGTGAATTTGGAGCTCGAATCGTCAGTTGACCGCCAAATTTATCATCAGAATAGTCAACTTTTGCATCTTCCAAAAAAGGTAGACTTCTCTGACCAAAGTAGGCTTTAAATCCGTCTAACTCCATGATCGTATCATCATCTTTTTCTTCGCCAGGACGACAATAGGCAATGCAGGTTTCTGCTTTAGGAGTACCAGGATCAGAGACAAACATTCGAATCCCAATACCATCAGTATCTTGTTTTTCGAGCAAATCTGCGAGGTACTTCTGAGCGGACTCAGTAATGTTGATCTTTAGCATTTATATACCTGAAAACTATACCTGAGTAATTTAGTCATGTATTCTAACATTCTTGTAGTGTGGCGACAATAAACAAAGCCTACTTCTAGCAATCAATCCCCTAATATACTGAATGACTTTCTTTGGAAAAATCCCCCTAGAGCCCTTGAATATGCTGAGAAAAACAGCATATTTCTGCTAGAATACGCCACCTTCTATTTAGCAGCAATACGGAAAAAATCTTGAATAATCGTCAAATCCGCATAGATAATCTACGACAGGCAGCTCGTGACCGCATCCTCATTCTTGATGGCGCCATGGGTACCATGATCCAGGCGTATAAATATGACGAGTCTGACTACCGAGGAGAGCGTTTTAAGGACTGGGGGCAAGATGTAGTAGGCAACAATGACCTGCTGTCTCTGACCCAGGCAGACTGTATACGCAACATACATCGCGTCTACCTCGAGGCCGGTGCAGATATCATTGAAACCAACACTTTTAACTCCACGTCCATTTCCCTAGCCGATTACGGCATGGAGTCCTTGGTTCTCGAACTGAATGAAGCCGGTGCCCGGCTAGCACGTGAAGCTTGTGATGCAATCGCCACCGCAGAACGGCCAAGATGGGTTGCAGGCGTACTTGGGCCGACCAGTCGGACCCTCTCCATGTCTCCTGACGTCAACGATCCTGGCGCAAGGAATACCAGCTTTGATGAGTTGGTAGAAACCTATATTGAAGCAACAGAAGGCCTTATTGCCGGCGGCTCTGATATTATTCTGATCGAAACCATCTTCGATACCCTTAATGCCAAAGCGGCTATTTTTGCGGTCAAACAAGTCTTTGAAACACTGGGGTTGGAATTACCCATTATGATTTCCGGCACCATTACCGATGCCAGCGGAAGAACACTTTCAGGGCAAACGCCGGAAGCATTCTGGAATTCCATGGCTCACGCCAAACCCTTTTCCATTGGTTTGAACTGTGCTCTCGGAGCAAAAGAACTTCGTCCACACATAGAAGAACTGTCACGCCTTTCTGACACTCTGGTCAGCGCCCACCCTAATGCGGGGCTGCCTAACGAGTTTGGCGAATACGACGAAACAGCAGAAGAAATGTCTACGATCGTGAGCGAATTTGCTCAAAGTGGACTAGTTAATATTATTGGCGGCTGCTGTGGAACTACTCCTGAGCATATTCGAGCCATTGCCCAGAGCGTAGAGGTATTCTCTACTCGGAAAATTCCAAAGATAGAACCAGCCTGCCGCTTATCTGGACTGGAACCATTTAATATTACAGCGGACTCTCTGTTTGTGAATGTGGGCGAACGCTGTAACGTCACCGGTTCTGCCCGATTCAAACGATTGGTACTGGAAGAAGATTACGACACGGCACTCGATGTCGCCCGCCAGCAAGTGGAAGATGGTGCCCAGATCCTTGATATCAACATGGACGAAGGCATGTTAGATGCCGTCCATGCCATGACGACCTTTCTTAAGCTAATTGCCTCAGAACCCGATATTTCACGCATCCCGCTGATGATCGACTCCTCAAAGTGGCACGTTATTGAGGCCGGACTGAAATGGGCACAGGGCAAGTGTATTGTTAATTCAATCAGCCTCAAAGAAGGTGAAGAGCCCTTCATCAAACAAGCCAAGCTGTGCCTAAAATACGGTGCGGCTATCGTGGTTATGGCCTTTGATACCAACGGCCAGGCAGATAACCTCGAACGTAGAAAAACTATTTGCCAACGCAGTTACGACATTTTGGTAAACCAAGTGGGTTTTCGGCCCGAAGATATTATTTTTGACCCCAATGTCTTTGCTGTAGCCACTGGCATTGAAGAACACAACAATTATGCCGTGGACTTCATCGAAAGTGCGCGCTGGATAAAACAAAACCTACCTCATGCACTGATCTCCGGTGGCATCAGTAATGTTTCTTTCTCATTTCGCGGCAACAATCCAATACGTGAAGCCATTCACTCCGTCTTCCTTCTCCACGCTATTCGTGCTGGATTAGGTATGGGTATCGTCAATGCGGGGCAGCTTGCCGTCTACAGTGACCTACCTGAGGAGCTTCGTAAAAAAGTAGAGGATGTAATCCTCAACCGCTCCCCCGAAGGTACAGAAAACCTGGTGGAGATCGCGGAGCAGTATCGCGGTGATGGTACAGTTGAAGACAAAAAAGTTGACCTTGAATGGCGGTCATGGCCCGTTGAAAAACGTCTTGAGCATGCCTTGGTTAAAGGTATAACTGCCTATATTACTGAAGATACAGAACTTGCCCGCCTCGCCTCCGACCGCCCTCTTCATGTCATCGAAGGGCCATTAATGGACGGCATGAATGTTGTGGGTGATTTATTTGGGGAGGGGAAAATGTTTCTGCCTCAAGTAGTGAAATCTGCTCGCGTTATGAAGCAAGCCGTAGCTCACCTTCAACCCTTCATTGAAGAAGAAAAAGGTGAAGGCGCCAGGAGTAATGGCAAAATACTGATGGCCACCGTCAAAGGTGATGTACACGATATTGGCAAAAACATTGTAGCTGTTGTATTAGGTTGTAATAACTACGAAATAGTTGATTTAGGCGTAATGGTTCCAGCAGAAAAAATCATTAGTGCCGCCTTAAAAGAAAACGTTGATATTATTGGGCTTTCCGGCCTTATTACCCCCTCGCTGGATGAAATGGCACATATCGCTAGTGAGCTGGAACGCCAAAACTTAGACTTTCCCCTACTGATTGGTGGTGCAACAACATCCAAGGCGCACACGGCGGTAAAAATTGAGCCCAAATACCAACGGAATCAGACAATCTATGTCCCTGATGCATCTAGAGCAGTAGGTGTCGTGAGCAAACTGCTAAGTAAAGAGAAGCGAGATGCCTATGTTGCCGATATTCAGATGGAATATGGGCAGGTTCGGACACGCGTGGCTAACCGCAAACCAAAAGGTACCATCCTCTCTTACGTGGAAGCAAAGTCTTCAGGCCTAAAAATAGACTGGCAGGATTACGTGCCCCTCATTCCAGTGACACAAGGCATTCAAGTTTTAGATGATTATCCACTGGAAGCCTTGGTCGACACCATTGACTGGACACCCTTTTTTATTACCTGGAGTCTGGCTGGGAAATATCCCAAAATACTCAGCGATGAAAAAGTAGGTAAGGCCGCAAGTGACCTGTTTGATGATGCCCAAGCAATGCTGAAACAGCTTATTGACGAAAAACAGATAAAAGCCCGTGCTGTTTTTGGTCTCTGGCCTGCGAATACTGTCAACAGTGATGATATTGAAGTTTATTTGGACGAGACTCGCACAGAGGTTCAAGCCACCCTGCACCAGATTCGACAGCAGACTCGCAAAAAGGGCGCATCCAGTGAGATGGTATCCCTTGCTGATTTTATTGCGCCCAAGGACAGTAATATCGGTGACTATATTGGTGGATTTGCTGTCACTACGGGCATTGGTGTAGAAAAGCTTGCCAAGGAATATGAAAATCAAGGTGATGACTACAACAGCATTATGGTTAAAGCTCTGGCAGACAGACTGGCTGAAGCCTTTGCCGAACACCTGCATATGAGAGTACGCAAAGAGTTTTGGGGTTATGCCAATGATGAAACACTGGACAATGAATCCCTAATTAAAGAGAAGTACCAGGGAATTCGACCAGCGCCTGGTTACCCCTCCTGCCCTGACCACACTGAAAAACAGGCACTCTTCGCTCTTCTCGATGCAACCAATAATACCGGGATATCCCTCACAGAAAGTTTTGCTATGACGCCCGCCGCATCAGTAAGTGGCTGGTATTTTTCGCATCCACAGTCCAAGTATTTTAATACCGGTAAAATACAAAAAGATCAATTGAAGAGTTTGGCCTCACGAAAAGGCATTGCTACAGAAGATCTGAAATACTGGCTCAGCTCCATCATAGATGACTAGTAATAATGGTAACAATCAATGAATGATGTCGATACAGACAGAGAAGAGCAGAAGCCTAATTTTTGGCAAATTGTCTTTAGTACTCTGGCCGCATTTCTTGGGGTACAAAGCAACAAGAACCGCATCAGAGATTTCAAATATGGAAATATCTACACCTATGTCGTATCAGGACTGATTTTTACCATTATTTTTATTTTCTGCGTGGTCTCTGTTGTTAAAATGGTTCTGAGTAATGCAGGTATGTAGCTATTATTTTTAAAAGTTGAAAATACAGAATAAAAAGAAACAAGCATAAAAAAAGCGATCCAATTGGTCGCTTTTTTTATATGAGATCTTATTTTATGGGTTACTAAACCAAATTACTGATTACTAATCCAAAAAACCACAACGATCACAAACAAACACACAGATGCAAGAGCTGCCATAGCATCTGTAAAGCTATCATCATTCTCTTGTTCTACTTGCTGAGTAACTACTTCATCAGACATGTTTTAACCTCATACGCTACAGAAACTTACTTGATGCCAAGTTTGGGCGGAGCGGATTGTATCAGTATGATTTTGTGTTGTCCTCCTCCTTAGATATTATGCTTGTTATTCCCTAATCAAATGATCATAGAAAGAAAAAGTTCTTCAAATTTCTAGCCACAACGTTATTATTTCAACCTCACTGACAAGCAACGTCATTCCCTGTAGAATTCGCGCCTTTCTGCTGCTTTGGCGACTGTTTGTTGGCTGATTATTGTTAACTAACATTATCGTATAAATAAGACGCTCCCAAAAAACCACACTTTATTCTGTAACTATTTTATTTATGTATATATACAACGAACAAGATCAAAAGATTATAGAACAACGCGTTTCCCAGTTTCGTGGGCAAACAGACCGTTATTTGGCTGGCGAACTGACCGAAGATGAGTTTTTGCCACTACGGCTTCAAAATGGCCTATATATTCAACGCCTGGCACCTATGCTGCGTATTGCTGTGCCCTACGGCCTGTTGAACTCCAAACAGCTTCGCAAGCTGGCACATATTGCTCGCACCTATGATAAAGGATACTGTCATATTACCACCCGCCAGAATATTCAATTCAACTGGCCACAATTGTCAGAAGTACCTGATATCCTCGCTGAATTGGCCGAGGTGCAGATGCATGCCGTACAAACCAGTGGCAACTGTATTCGCAATACCACATCAGACCAATTTGCCGGTGTTGCGCAAGACGAACTTGAAGATCCTCGTCCCTGGTGTGAAATTATTCGTCAATGGTCCACTTTTCACCCTGAATTTGCCTTCCTACCCCGTAAATTCAAGATTGCCGTATGTGGTACAGAAAGTGACCGTGCCGCTATTCAGGTCCACGATATTGGTCTTCAGATTGTTAAAAACGATGATGGAGAAATTGGTTTCAAAGTTTTCGTAGGTGGTGGCCTGGGCCGAACCCCCGTTATAGGCAGTGTCATTCGTGAATTCTTACCGAAGGAAGATCTACTGACCTATCTCGACGCTATTCTTAGGGTCTATAACCGCCACGGTAATCGAGCCAACAAATACAAAGCAAGAATCAAGATTTTGGTGCGGGCCTGGACTCCTGAAGTATTTGCAGAGGAGGTTGAAGCAGAGTGGAAATACACCAAAAAGACACCAGGAAAACTCACCAGTAAAGAAATTGACCGGGTTAAGGCTTTTTTTACCCTGCCAAATTATGAAGCACTCGATGATACCGCAGCAGAAAATGATCTGGATACATTGACTGATAGCCATATAGCCTTTGGAAAATGGCTACAGCGCAATACCCGAGCACATAGAATACCTGGATATGCTGCTGTAACCCTATCACTTAAACCTACTGGTGTAGCACCTGGTGATGTCACCGATACGCAACTGGAAGCCGTTGCGGACTTGGCAGACAAGTACTCTTTCGGTGAGACCAGAACAACTCACAGTCAAAATCTGGTACTTGCAGATGTCAAAAAATCTGACCTGTTTGAGTTGTGGAAGAAAGCAAAAACTAGCGGCTTTGCTACACCAAATATTGGCACACTCACTGATATGATTTGTTGCCCTGGGGGGGATTTCTGCTCCCTGGCTAACGCTAAATCAATCCCTGTAGCTGAGGCCATACAACGAAAGTTTGATGATATGGATTATGTCTACGACCTCGGAGACCTGTCATTGAACATTTCTGGTTGTATGAATGCCTGCGGACATCACCATGTAGGCAACATCGGCATTCTTGGTGTCGACAAAAAAGGTGCCGAATTCTACCAGGTTCAATTGGGTGGAAACTCTGATACTAACACCACTCTGGGTAATGTTTTAGGGCCTTCATTTGGCCGTGATGACATGCCCGAAGTTATTGAAAAAAT
>NVXH01000004.1:0-272186 GCA_002746985.1 Porticoccaceae bacterium
CATGCTAATTCCAATAAAAATCATGAGCTTCAACCCTTGGTAATAGACAATGTTACCAATCAAATCCTCGAAGGTAATAAATCCATCATCGGTATTATGGTTGAAAGTAACATCAATGCTGGCAATCAGAAAATTACTCCGAACCTTGATGACCTGAAATATGGTGTGTCTATTACTGATGCCTGTATTGACTGGGAAACTACCGTAAAGTCTTTACGTGATATGCGAGAGAAACTCAAAGACGTTATTACAAAAAGGTAAGAAATAACATTAAAATACAGATTTAACTATTTGTATTTTAATGTTTTTTAGATTTATTTTCTTTATAAAAAATACTATCTAATACAATATCAATCGTATTTTTTAATGCTTCGTGATCAAAACCCATCTTGCATTGAAGACGCAGACCGGCAAGTATTCCTAATAGAAAGTCAGCCTGATTATCTATATCTTTACGGTGATCAATCATCCCCATAGCCTTAGCTTCGAGAAGTCTTTGCAGAAACATATCACGGAGTTGAAGCAAATAATCATTCGCCTCCCCCGCAATYTCGGGGTTAGTGTTACTAAGTTCGGACACCGTATTAAACAACAAACAGCCCTTGAAACTGGTCTCCACATCACTGCAGAGAAAACCTCGATAAAAGAATTCGCGAAGAGCAAGAGCAGGGTCATCTATCTCAACCAAGGTGGGGATAAACAACGCTGTAAGGCAGCCCTGAAAGTATTGCCCCAACACCTCTTTAAAAAGGGTGCTCTTATCTCGAAATGCTAAATACAGACTGCCACGGTTGAGATCCATTACACTAAGCAACTTACTAATCGAGCTGGCTTCGTAACCATCAGACCAGAATACGTTAAGAGCCTTRTCTAATACTTCACTCCGATCAAATTCTTGTGTTCTAGGCATTCCATGTTCCTTACTTACCCCCCCNATTCCAAATAATAATAATTACTATCATTATTTGAGCTAAGTACACCATTACATAATTACMYWAYKRNNNTANNNNANTACAGCATACGGATGAAAAAGAACACAAGACATTAAGTTTTTATTGATATAAGGCAGTAATTTTTAGCAACATTATTGATTTTATTTGCATAGATTACGGCTAAAATAGAGTTAACCCCATATAAAATTATCTACATGTAAGCTTGGCTACGATCAGAATGATCCGTGATATCKCGAATACCCTTCAATTCYGGAATTTTTTCCAATATGGTCTTTTCTACACCCTCTTTTAAGGTGACGTCGGCCTGACCACATCCCTGACAACCACCGCCAAAACGAAGAATAGCAATATCATCTACAACTTCCTCCAAGCTGATGACACCACCATGAGAAGCCAACCCAGGATTTACATCGTTATAGAGAACATAGTTAATTTTATCTTCAACAGGACTATCATCGTTCACGTTCGGCATCCGTGAATTTGGAGCTCGAATCGTCAGTTGACCGCCAAATTTATCATCAGAATAGTCAACTTTTGCATCTTCCAAAAAAGGTAGACTTCTCWGACCAAAGTAGGCTTTAAATCCGTCTAACTCCATGATCGTATCATCATCTTTTTCTTCGCCAGGACGACAATAGGCAATGCAGGTTTCTGCTTTAGGAGTACCAGGATCAGAGACAAACATTCGAATCCCAATACCATCAGTATCTTGTTTTTCGAGCAAATCTGCGAGGTACTTCTGAGCGGACTCAGTAATGTTGATCTTTAGCATTTATATACCTGAAAACTATACCTGAGTAATTTAGTCATGTATTCTAACATTCTTGTAGTGTGGCGACAATAAACAAAGCCTACTTCTAGCAATCAATCMCCTAAYATACTGAATGACTTTCTTTGGAAAAATCCCCCTARAGCCCTTGAATATGCTGAGAAAAACAGCATATTTCTGCTAGAATACGCCACCTTCTATTTAGCAGCAATACGGAAAAAATCTTGAATAATCGTCAAATCCGCATAGATAATCTACGACAGGCAGCTCGTGACCGCATCCTCATTCTTGATGGCGCCATGGGTACCATGATCCAGGCGTATAAATATGACGAGTCTGACTACCGAGGAGAGCGTTTTAAGGACTGGGGGCAAGATGTAGTAGGCAACAATGACCTGCTGTCTCTGACCCAGGCAGACTGTATACGCAACATACATCGCGTCTACCTCGAGGCCGGTGCAGATATCATTGAAACCAACACTTTTAACTCCACGTCCATTTCCCTAGCCGATTACGGCATGGAGTCCTTGGTTCTCGAACTGAATGAAGCCGGTGCCCGGCTAGCACGTGAAGCTTGTGATGCAATCGCCACCGCAGAACGGCCAAGATGGGTTGCAGGCGTACTTGGGCCGACCAGTCGGACCCTMTCCATGTCTCCTGACGTCAACGATCCTGGCGCAAGGAATACCAGCTTTGATGCGTTGGTAGAAACCTATATTGAAGCAACAGAAGGCCTTATTGCCGGCGGCTCTGATATTATTCTGATCGAAACCATCTTCGACACCCTTAATGCCAAAGCGGCTATTTTTGCGGTCAAACAAGTCTTTGAAACACTGGGGTTGGAATTACCCATTATGATTTCCGGCACCATTACCGATGCCAGCGGAAGAACACTTTCAGGGCAAACGCCGGAAGCATTCTGGAATTCCATGGCTCACGCYAAACCCTTTTCCATTGGTTTGAACTGTGCTCTCGGAGCAAAAGAACTTCGTCCACACATAGAAGAACTGTCWCGCCTTTCTGACACYCTGGTCAGYGCCCACCCYAATGCRGGGCTGCCTAACGAGTTTGGCGAATACGACGAAACAGCAGAAGAAATGTCTACGATCGTGAGCGAATTTGCTCAAAGTGGACTRGTKAATATTATTGGYGGCTGCTGTGGAACYACTCCTGAGCATATTCGRGCCATTGCCCAGAGCGTAGARGYWTTCTCYACTCGRAAAATTCCRRARATAGARCCRGCCTGYCGYTTATCTGGACTGGARCCATTTAATATTACAGCGGAYTCTCTGTTTGTGAATGTGGGCGAACGCTGTAACGTCACCGGTTCTGCCCGATTCAAACGATTGGTACTGGAAGAAGATTACGACACGGCACTCGATGTCGCCCGCCAGCAAGTGGAAGATGGTGCCCAGATCCTTGATATCAACATGGACGAAGGCATGTTAGATGCCGTCCATGCCATGACGACCTTTCTTAAGCTAATTGCCTCAGAACCCGATATTTCACGCATCCCGCTGATGATCGACTCCTCAAAGTGGCACGTTATTGAGGCCGGACTGAAATGGGCACAGGGCAAGTGTATTGTTAATTCAATCAGCCTCAAAGAAGGTGAAGAGCCCTTCATCAAACAAGCCAAGCTGTGCCTAAAATACGGTGCGGCTATCGTGGTTATGGCCTTTGATACCAACGGCCAGGCAGATAACCTCGAACGTAGAAAAACTATTTGCCAACGCAGTTACGACATTTTGGTAAACCAAGTGGGTTTYCGGCCCGAAGATATTATTTTTGACCCCAATGTCTTTGCTGTAGCCACTGGCATTGAAGAACACAACAATTATGCCGTGGACTTCATCGAAAGTGCGCGCTGGATAAAACAAAACCTACCTCATGCACTGATCTCCGGTGGCATCAGTAATGTTTCTTTCTCATTTCGCGGCAACAATCCAATACGTGAAGCCATTCACTCCGTCTTCCTTCTCCACGCTATTCGTGCTGGATTAGGTATGGGTATCGTCAATGCGGGGCAGCTTGCCGTCTACAGTGACCTACCTGAGGAGCTTCGTAAAAAAGTAGAGGATGTAATCCTCAACCGCTCCCCCGAAGGTACAGAAAACCTGGTGGAGATCGCGGAACAGTATCGCGGTGATGGTACAGTTGAAGACAAAAAAGTTGACCTTGAATGGCGGTCATGGCCCGTTGAAAAACGTCTTGAGCATGCCTTGGTTAAAGGTATAACYRCCTATATTACTGAAGATACAGAACTTGCCCGCCTCGCCTCCGACCGCCCTCTTCATGTCATCGAAGGGCCATTAATGGACGGCATGAATGTTGTGGGTGATTTATTTGGGGAGGGGAAAATGTTTCTGCCTCAAGTAGTGAAATCTGCTCGCGTTATGAAGCAAGCCGTAGCTCACCTTCAACCCTTCATTGAAGAAGAAAAAGGTGAAGGCGCCAGGAGTAATGGCAAAATACTGATGGCCACCGTCAAAGGTGATGTACACGATATTGGCAAAAAYATTGTAGCTGTTGTATTAGGTTGTAATAACTACGAAATAGTTGATTTAGGCGTAATGGTTCCAGCAGAAAAAATCATTAGTGCCGCCTTAAAAGAAAACGTTGATATTATTGGGCTTTCCGGCCTTATTACCCCCTCGCTGGATGAAATGGCACATATCGCTAGTGAGCTGGAACGCCAAAACTTAGACTTTCCCCTACTGATTGGTGGTGCAACRACRTCCAAGGCGCACACGGCGGTAAAAATTGAGCCCAAATACCAACGGAATCAGACAATCTATGTCCCTGATGCATCTAGAGCAGTAGGTGTCGTGAGCAAACTGCTAAGTAAAGAGAAGCGAGATGCCTATGTTGCCGATATTCAGATGGAATATGGGCAGGTTCGGACACGCGTGGCTAACCGCAAACCAAAAGGTACCATCCTCTCTTACGTGGAAGCAAAGTCTTCAGGCCTAAAAATAGACTGGCAGGATTACGTGCCCCTCATTCCAGTGACACAAGGCATTCAAGTTTTAGATGATTATCCACTGGAAGCCTTGGTCGACACCATTGACTGGACACCCTTTTTTATTACCTGGAGTCTGGCTGGRAAATATCCCAAAATACTCAGCGATGAAAAAGTAGGTAARGCCGCAAGTGACCTGTTTGATGATGCCCAAGCAATGCTGAAACAGCTTATTGACGAAAAACAGATAAAAGCCCGTGCTGTTTTTGGTCTCTGGCCTGCGAATACTGTCAACAGTGATGATATTGAAGTTTATTTGGACGAGACTCGYACAGAGGTTCAAGCCACCCTGCACCAGATTCGACAGCAGACTCGCAAAAAGGGCGCATCCAGWGAGATGRTATCCCTTGCTGATTTTATTGCGCCCAAGGACAGTAATATCGGTGACTATATTGGTGGRTTTGCTGTCACTACGGGCATTGGTGTAGAAAAGCTTGCCAAGGAATATGAAAATCAAGGTGATGACTACAACAGCATTATGGTTAAAGCTCTGGCAGACAGACTGGCTGAAGCCTTTGCCGARCACCTGCATATGAGAGTRCGCAAAGAGTTTTGGGGTTATGCCAATGATGAAACACTGGACAATGAATCCCTAATTAAAGAGAAGTACCAGGGAATTCGACCAGCGCCTGGTTACCCCTCCTGCCCTGACCACACTGAAAAACAGGCACTCTTCGCTCTTCTCGATGCAACCAATAATACCGGGATATCCCTCACAGAAAGTTTTGCTATGRCGCCCGCCGCATCAGTAAGTGGCTGGTATTTTTCGCATCCACAGTCCAAGTATTTTAATACCGGTAAAATACAAAAAGATCAATTGAAGAGTTTGGCCTCACGAAAAGGCATTGCTACAGAAGATCTGAAATACTGGCTCAGCTCCATCATAGATGACTAGTAATAATGGTAACAATCAATGAATGATRTCGATACAGACAGAGAAGAGCAGAAGCCTAATTTTTGGCAAATTGTCTTTAGTACTCTGGCCGCATTTCTTGGGGTACAAAGCAACAAGAACCGCATCAGAGATTTCAAATATGGAAATATCTACACCTATGTCGTATCAGGACTGATTTTTACCATTATTTTTATTTTCTGCGTAGTCTCTGTTGTTAAAATGGTTCTGAGTAATGCAGGTATRTAGCTATTRTKYYTRAARGYTRAAAATACAGANMWAWAAAGRAAYAAGCATAAAAAAAGCGANCCAWTTGGNTCGCNTTTTTTATATGAGATCTTATTTTATGGGTTACTAAACCAAATTACTGATTACTAATCCAAAAAACSACAACGATCACAAACAAACACACAGATGCAAGAGCTGCCATAGCATCTGTAAAGCTATCATCATTCTCTTGTTCTACTTGCTGAGTAACTACTTCATCAGACATGTTTTAACCTCATACGCTACAGAAACTTACTTGATGCCAAGTTTGGGCGGAGCGGATTGTATCAGTATGATTTTGTGTTGTCCTCCTCCTTAGATATTATGCTTGTTATTCCCTAATCAAATGATCATAGAAAGAAAAAGTTCTTCAAATTTCTAGCCACAACGYTATTATTTCAACCTCACTGACAAGCAACATCATTCCCTGTAGAATTCGCGCCTTTCTGCTGCTTTAGCGACTGTTTRTTGGCTGATTATTGTTAACTAACATTATCGTATWRRTAAGNANCKCYCCCAAAAAACCAYACTTTNTKCTGTAACTATTTTATTTATGTATATATACAACGAACAAGATCAAAAGATTATAGAACAACGCGTTTCCCAGTTTCGTGGGCAAACAGACCGTTATTTGGCTGGCGAACTGACCGAAGATGAGTTTTTGCCACTACGGCTTCAAAATGGCCTATATATTCAACGCCTGGCACCTATGCTGCGTATTGCTGTGCCMTACGGCCTGTTGAACTCCAAACAGCTTCGCAAGCTGGCACATATTGCTCGCACCTATGATAAAGGATACTGTCATATTACCACCCGCCAGAATATTCAATTCAACTGGCCACAATTGTCAGAAGTCCCTGATATCCTCGCTGAATTGGCCGAGGTGCAGATGCATGCCGTACAAACCAGTGGCAACTGTATTCGCAATACCACATCAGACCAATTTGCCGGTGTTGCGCAAGACGAACTTGAAGATCCTCGTCCCTGGTGTGAAATTATTCGTCAATGGTCCACTTTTCACCCTGAATTTGCCTTCCTACCCCGTAAATTCAAGATTGCCGTATGTGGTACAGAAAGTGACCGTGCCGCTATTCAGGTCCACGATATTGGTCTTCAGATTGTTAAAAATGATGATGGAGAAATTGGTTTCAAAGTTTTCGTAGGTGGTGGCCTAGGCCGAACCCCCGTTATAGGCAGTGYCATTCGTGAGTTCTTACMGAAGGAAGATCTACTGACCTATCTCGACGCTATTCTTAGGGTCTATAACCGCCACGGTAATCGAGCCAACAAATACAAAGCAAGAATCAAGATTTTGGTGCGGGCCTGGACTCCTGAAGTATTTGCAGAGGAGGTTGAAGCAGAGTGGAAATACACCAAAAAGACACCAGGAAAACTCACCAGTAAAGAAATTGACCGGGTTAAGGCYTTTTTTACCCTGCCAAATTATGAAGCACTCGATGATACCGCWGCAGAAAATGATCTGRATACATTRACTGATGGCCATATAGCCTTTGGMAAATGGCTACAGCGCAATACCCGAGCACATAGAATACCTGGATATGCTGCTGTAACCCTATCACTTAAACCTACTGGTGTAGCACCTGGTGATGTCACCGATACGCAACTGGAAGCCGTTGCGGACTTGGCAGAMAAGTACTCTTTCGGTGAGACCAGAACAACTCACAGTCAAAATCTGGTACTTGCAGATGTCAAAAAATCTGACCTGTTTGAGTTGTGGAAGAAAGCAAAAACTAGCGGCTTTGCTACACCAAAYATTGGCACACTCACTGATATGATTTGTTGCCCTGGGGGGGATTTYTGCTCCCTGGCTAAYGCTAAATCAATCCCTGTAGCTGAGGCCATACAACGAAAGTTTGATGATATGGATTATGTCTACGACCTCGGAGACCTGTCATTGAACATTTCTGGTTGTATGAATGCCTGCGGACATCACCATGTAGGCAACATYGGCATTCTTGGTGTYGAYAAAAAAGGTGCCGAATTCTACCAGGTTCAATTGGGTGGAAAYTCTGATACTRACACCACTCTGGGTAATGTTTTAGGGCCTTCATTTGGCCGTGATGACATGCCCGAAGTTATTGAAAAAATCCTCAATGTCTATGTTGAAAACCGTAAGGGGGATGAATTATTTGTTGATACCTATCGCCGTATAGGGCTCAGTGTATTTAAAGAAAGCGTCTACTCTAAAGATRCCAAGACTAATAAGTCTAAGGAGCCTAACAATGCCTAAAATCATTAAAGACGGCCAGGTTGTAGATGATACATGGATTATTATTGACAAAGATTTTGAAGGTGAACTTCCACGAGGGAAGCTTTTACTACCGATGCAATTCTGGTTAGATCATGGAAGCTCCCTGAATCTAATGTGTGCCGGCCTGTGGATTGACAGTGATGAAGAGATAGAAGCCGTTGGACATGAGGCAAATATGTTTCCCCTTATTGCGGTTAACTTCCCTACTTTTACTGATGGTCGCGGTTTTTCCATTGGTCGACTGCTAAAAGAGCGTTACGATTTCACCGGTCAATTACGCGCCATTGGTAATGCTACTCAAGATCAACTCTTTTACCTCAAACGCTGCGGCTTCACCTCCTTTGATCTGAAAGAAGGCATTGATTTAGAGTCTGCACTTACATCTCTAAATGACTTTGATGTTACCTATCAAGGTGCTGTAGATCAGGTAGACCCACTTTTTCGTCAAAGCTAATTAAACACTACCCTGTTGCTATTCCGGCAACAGGAAACTTGCCGCCTTAAGCCCTATCGCTCACAATAAGGRGAAGGGCCGGGTNKRWTTTTTYACCCAGCTGCGTTCTYAATCGCTTCTACACTACGTTCTTTCCGCCTTTCTGGACAGGCAGTGATCAKTAGTAGACGTCAACAGGCCCTAGGGGTATACATATGAACGAAGCAGTTTTTCAATCGTTCTTTTTAATATTTACCGGTTCCGCCATTATTGCATCACTTGCAATCTATGGCCGACAGCCGCTTCTTGTTGCCTATATTGCATTAGGCGCGCTGATTGGCCCCTATGGCTTTGGCTGGGTTCAGGATGTACACCTGCTTTCTGAAATATCGCAAATTGGCATTGTTTTTCTACTGTTCCTGTTGGGGCTAGACCTTCAGCCACAGTCCTTAATGGCCGCCCTAAAAAAAGTCACAGTTGTTACGCTAATTAGCTCCCTCACTTTTGCGACTGCAGGGTACGTGATTGCCTACTTATTTGGATTCAATTTGACCGAGTGTCTTATYATTGGCGCAGCCATGATGTTTTCGAGCACTATCATTGGCATCAAACTGCTTCCTACTACGATACTGCACCACCGCCATATTGGTGAAATGATGATTGGCCTGCTGCTCATGCAAGACTTTTTGGCCATCTTTATACTGCTAATATTGCTCAGTGGCGAAGGTGGCCAAATTGATGTCATGCAAATCGGCGTCACTCTGTTAGCACTCCCTCTCTTAATTCTTTTTGCCTGGGCTTTTGTGCGCTGGGTAATCCTAAAACTCATCGCCAAATTTGATCAAATGGGAGAGTACATTTTTCTCTTGGCCATTGGCTGGTGCATGGGGCTCTCGGAGCTCGCTGAAGTTTTGGGACTATCACGTGAAATTGGTGCCTTTTTAGCAGGAATCACTCTCGCATCTAGCCCTATTGCACAGCATATTGCTTTGACGCTCAAACCTCTCCGAGATTTTTTTCTGATTATGTTTTTCTTTTCCCTCGGAGCAAGTTTCAACCTTGGTTTATTACCCGAAATCGCTCTGGCAACAATAGTACTGGGCGGGGTTATGCTGATATTGAAACCCACTATGTTTAGGTTTCTATTGGGAAGGCAAAGTGAAAAAAAGGTTCTCGCGTGGGATATTGGCTTTCGGCTAGGGCAAATTAGTGAATTCTCTCTACTAATTGCCTATGTAGCCTTCAATGCTTCGTTAATTGGTGTCCTTGCATCACACCTGATACAAGCTGCGGCTATTTTAACCTTCCTGGTATCCAGTTACATTGTCACCTTTAACTTTCCCAACCCCATTGCAATAAAAGACAGTCTGCGCAGAAATTAGCCCCACTGCCATGCTCTCTAGTTTCTTATCTGAGAATACAATGATTACTTCCTCCTCATGGATGATGAGGCGGAAGTAATAGGGGTATCACAACACAGTTGRTTTTAGGAAAAGAACTGCCGGGAACATAACCTGTTCCACCAACGCATCAATAATCTGTCTGCACTGCTTTCAGCGACTAAGCCCACCTTCTCYGGCAAGCTTTTACGGTGAATATATTTCACCTCATAAATATCAGCATCAGAAGAGCGCGCTACAAGATATTCATCACTGGTCATCAGCTCATCAACCAATGCCAATGTTTTRGCTCGAGTACCCAACCATATTTCACCGGTAGCAATGACRTTAATATCAATGCTCTCTCTATGTTCTGAAACAAATTCTTTAAACAGCTCGTGGGTATCTTCCAGATCCTCAATAAACTTTTCTCGCCCCTCATCGGTATTTTCACCCAGCATGGTGAGCGTTCTCTTATGCTCTCCCGCCGTATGCAGCTCAATATCTACATTATGTTTTTTCAACAAACGGTTAAAGTTTGGTAATTGAGCAACGACACCGATAGAACCAAGAATAGCAAAGGGAGCAGCAAGTATTTTGTTGGCAACGCARGCCATCATATAGCCACCACTTGCYGCCACCTTATCTACACAAACAGTTAAGGGAATATCCTTTTTCTTCACTCTATCAAGCTGGCTGGAGGCTARCCCRTAGCTATGAACCATACCACCAGCACTTTCAAGACGAACAACAACCTCATCATCACTGGTAGCCTGACTTAATACYGCCGTAATTTCTTCACGTAAATTRGCAACWGCKGAGGCTCGCATRTCGCCCTTAAAATTCAACAGGAAGATTCGTTTCTTYTCTGTAGGTRATTTTTTACTCGCCTTGAGTGCTTTCTTTTGCTTCTTTTTTAACTGTTTTTGTTCAGAGGGTTTAAGCATAGCCGACTGTAATACGTTGCCCATCTCATCCATGATGTCATTCAGGTGTGTGATTTCCAATTCACCACGGGCATGCTTACGCCCCCGYCCACCGAGCCCTGCTATCACACCTACCACGACCATCACAGCARCAACAAATGTAATAGTCTTGGCCAAGAACAGGCCGTATTCAGATAAAAATTCCAAGATTTAACTCCCTCTTTTACTGCATTCAAATAAACAAATAGATTTGCGAGTGTATCACTGCCAAGAGGCCACTGCCTGCCTGCTTTTATTATTAATAGGACGGGCAACCAAACCTGAATAACCCACTTTTATTTCATAGATAGCGCCATCAGCCATCGGCACAAAGGTAGCTGTCCCATACGTTGCRTCYACCCAGGTGYGCAACCATTGCCATTGGTTAAACCAACGCCAGGTATCTACACYCCAAYTGCTAATACCCCAGTTATCAATACCAGAGTCAYCTATACCAACCTGGTGTACGGTACGTTCCGAATGTAACTCCTGCTGAATATCATTGTACCTACCCGCTATACGTTCCAAACGATACAGAGGCTGAAAACCAGCACGAATGAGATTTGGGTGCCATCGGATTATTCTGGCATCCAACTGCCATTGGTCGCCTTTTAAATAAAAATATTGTTGCTGATTACCTTTATCTATCATCATGACCCCATAGGTCTGGGGGCCTAATTTTTCAAAATGAAATGTTGCCACTGTTTCCTCTTTAAGAAGCTGGCGATAGCTCATGATATCTAAGCCGCCAAAAATCAAAATGAAAGCACAGGTCATTAGCAACAGCCCAGGAATTGCTCTCAATATGGCAGACAAYGCATGGCTTTTAAGTAACAGATACATTGATAAAATAAATAAAGTGGCRCCGGCAATTAATGGCATTATAAAAGACATGAATTAATTACCGCCTCTGCTTGCACTGATTTACAAAATGATCAATTAGGCGACCAGATAATGTTTGAGGCAAAGGACATGGTGGTAAATTCTCGTAATGCCACCAATCCGCTTCTACTATTTCCCGATTATCCACCTGTATCTCGCCAGACTTATAATCAGCATGAAAACCCAACATTAACTGACCAGGGAATGGCCAAGGCTGACTTGAAAAATATTGTAAATTTTCCACTTCAATACCAACTTCTTCCTTCACCTCTCGGTGTAGGGAAAGCTCAACAGTTTCACCCGGCTCTATAAAGCCAGCCAATGCACTGTAAAACCGTTTTTCCCACGCTGAATTTCGTGCCAGTAAACAATAGTCTCCTTTGGTAACAATCACGATAACGCAGGGTGAAATACGCGGATAAAACTGGCGATCACAATGGCTGCAAGAACGAGCATGGTCTACATCTGACACCTCTGTAGGCTGACCACAGCAACCACAGAAACGATGCTCTTTGTACCAGTTAATAATTTGACTGGCCCGGCCAGCAAGATTGAAATGCAGATCATCTACATGGCCAAGAAGAGACCTGACCCCAGACCACTCATAGCCCTTTGCAACAATAGGYTGGCCATCAAAATCTACCACATAGCAGGGTCTATTTTTATATAGGCCCAACAAATATTGCGAAAAGGCTTTATCTAAAGATAACTCAGCTGAAGAAAGAGCCCCGGRCTCAAATAAAAACTGCTGGCTGTTCTGATGACAGAGTATTTGTTGACCCGCAATCACTATGTATAGAGACTCTTGTCTATTCGAGCCTGTGGGCTCACTACCCTCAGGGAGGGTAGCACAGGGGTAAAAATAATCGGTTATACCAAGTACTCCCTTTAATAAGGGCCCCTCTTATACAGAGGCTTGAATAAAAAACATGATACTGAGGGTTAGCTTTCCAGCCTTGTCAAACAATTCTCAGCCACACTGAGTACCGAATCATCAAAATCTGGATCCCAGCGACGGTTGTCCAAATAGTATTCGAGGCTGACAATTGCATCTGCAAATACGTCCATCATTGAGTCAGGCATTCCTTCACTTTCTTCACTGAAATACTTCTCAAAATAATTGAGACAACGTCGCGCCACAGATGAAGCACGGCTCAAACCAAGAATATCAATTGACCCAACGATCGCATTAAAATTGTCCATAACTGAGCTGTTATCGCCCTTTACTGCCATGCCATCATCTGCCATGCCATCACAATAATCACCAGATACTCTCATAACCTCAGAAAGGTTTATGAGCGCCTCCTGCAACACACGCCTCTCGGCATGATTTACTACATTTGACTCAATGATTGCGGTTAAAGTTTTTTGATTGATTTGCTGTAATTGTTGCTCGGAAGGCGATTGGTCATGTAGCTCTGTAATAATGGCATCGAGGCAAAGTAATGTATTGACCATCTCATCAATTAATTCATCCGCAACTTTTTCATCACCAGCAACCTCTTGTAACGCCTCAGCATGCTGGGCACACCTCTGGCCTACCTGGGACAACCCCAACATCAAACATATTTCAGAGGTATAGCTAAAACCTTCCTGTAGCTGATTTTTATTTTCAACATTCTGCTCAGAATTTATAACCAGCTCATCCAATACAAAACTTAGTTCATCATGTTTGTCACTGAGGACTAACATAGTCTCATGGAAGCTAGCGCCACCATTCGCCACCATGTGTGCTCGATAACCACTTATATCTTTAGCACAAAAATTAAGGGGCTCAACATTCAAACTAGAACGTAGTTTTTGGGCACTTTCGGTGGCACAACCTGAAAGTGCAAAGTGCGCCATCATGGACTTTTGCTGGTCATCTGGGTAACACTTTTCATGAGGTGCATTTTCTGCAAGCATTTTTAACTGGCGCTCTATGGACATCAGGGCGCGCAATCGGGTTTGCTCAAAACCAAGAGCGCCTCGGTACAAAGCACCAAGCACYTCAAAYACCAYAGACCAGTACAACTGCTCTGATTCATCGGTCATRACTTTTCTYAARCGATGAATACCATGAGCCATAATCTTTACTGCGGCCTTACGACCACTACCACGAACAGCGCTAATCAGRCCTTTTTGAAACAAATGYCTGGAAAGTCTTATTACCTCCAGTTGCTYTGCATCCTTTGACATAATGAGAGAAACGATAGRGGTGTTCGGCAAAAGCTCAGAAATATAGAAATACTCATTCCTTAAAGGCTCTCCACTACTTCGCCTCAATTCATTAATTTCAGGAAGCAATAACAAAGGGTTATCTAACGCTGTCGACTGAACCTGTTGAAAATAGCTCGGTAATAATTTTATTGCATTAACGACAACACCCCATTGATTGTCGCTTAACTTTTCTACACCCGTTGCCGGCAGTAGCGCTAAAATATCCGCAACAATGGCAACGCCTCCTATCATTTCCAAGAAAGAGAAAACCCCATGAATATGACTCAGACCTTTTAACAGTCCTTCCATGTCCACACTTTCAGAAGATTCGTCAAGGAGAGAGTTCAACTGCTCCATTTCACTTTGAAGCTCGTCTCGAACCAATTCCATTGCCTGCTTATTGATAGAATACATAGCTATAGGTTTTCCATAATGTCGATGGCTAATACTTGCAAAAATGCCTTCCTCGTTATAACGTTCGCCTTAGGCCAGAAGGTGGATAATAACACTATTATTCTCCTCATTTGAGCCAAACAAAACAGACCCTAAAAAGGATAACCTCATGCCTCAACCAATGCTTCAGGCTTTTAGTAAAAACTTCCTGGGCAACTCCCCGCACTGGTACAAATACACTATTCTGGTTTTTTTGGTTGCAAACCCGATTATCCTCTTTACTGCCGGAAGTTTCATTGCAGGCTGGGTGTTAATTATCGAATTTATTTTTACCTTGGCAATGGCGCTYAAATGTTACCCTCTACAGCCGGGTGGGCTCTTGGCCATTGAAGCTATTGTATTGGGCATGGCAAAACCCGAAGCAGTTTATCATGAAGCATTGGGTAATTTTGAAGTCATTCTGCTGTTAATCTTTATGGTAGCTGGCATCTACTTTATGCGTGACCTACTACTATTCACCTTCACAAAAATTCTGGTTGGCGTACGATCAAAAACAGTTCTGTCACTGCTATTTTGCATTGCTGGCGCTGTGCTCTCAGCATTCCTGGATGCACTGACAGTTATTGCTGTACTAATCAGCGTCTCTATTGGTTTCTATTCGGTATATCACAAGGTTGCTTCAGGGAAAGAAATTCACCACGACCATGATCATGCCAACGATAACTCCGTTATGGAGTATCACCGGGACGACCTGGAAGGYTTCCGTTCSTTCCTGCGCAACATAATTATGCACGGAGCTGTTGGTACTGCTTTAGGTGGTGTTACTACACTGGTGGGCGAACCACAGAATCTACTGATTGCAGAAAAAGCTGGTTGGTCATTTATCGAATTCTTCTTAGTCATGGCTCCCGTCACCATGCCAGTATTAGCCTGCGGYTTAATTACCTGTGTGTTACTGGAAAAGCTTGGCTGGTTTGGCTACGGAGCCAAACTTCCCGAGAATGTACGTACCGTTCTTGAAGAATTTGATGTCCAAGAAGCAAAAAAAATGACCAGYAGGCATATGACGTCACTGATTGTTCAGGCMTCAGTGGCTATATTCCTAGTGCTGGGTTTAGCATTTCATCTGGCTCCYGTCGGATTAATTGGCCTTACGGTCATTGTTCTATTAACCGCATTTAATGGTATTACTGAAGAACACCAAATTGGYCATGCATTTGAAGAAGCTYTGCCCTTCACTGCGTTACTGGTTGTGTTCTTCGCTATCGTTGCCGTTATTCATGAACAACACCTCTTCACTCCAATCATAGCGGCAGTTCTGGCCATGGATGAGAGTGTTCAACCTATAATGTTCTTTGCTGCCAATGGCCTGCTCTCTGCAATCAGCGACAACGTATTTGTGGCTACGGTATACATTAACGAGGTCAAAGCGGTACTGGATGCAGGAGAAATTAGTAGAGCGCATTTTGACCTACTAACGGTTGCTATCAATACAGGTACAAACCTCCCCAGTGTTGCCACCCCAAATGGACAGGCAGCCTTCTTATTCCTGTTGACCTCGGCGTTGGCACCGCTAATCCGTCTATCCTACGGTCGCATGGTAATTATGGCGTTTCCCTACACCATCGTTCTATCCACTRTTGGAGCCCTCTGCGTGAAATACGTTCTGTAGACGCTAATCTAAGGTGGCGTCAAGCGACGCTGCCAACCACACACAAGCCCCATCACTGGCCTTATTAATTTGGGCCAGTTTTTGGTTGTGTTGTTCCAGCTCAGTTTTATCGGCAGTTATAATTTTTAGTGATGGACGATCACCTGTAATACGGCGAATATCACTCTGAATACTGCCTTCCTGTGCACTTCCGTGGCTACCCAAAATAAGGTCTACTTGCCCACCCGTCATCAACAAATAAACGTCGGCAAGGATTTCTGCATCAAGCAAGGCRCCGTGTAAATCTCGCTGTGAATTATCTACACCATAGCGTTTGCACAAGGCATTCAGATTATTTTTCTGGCCAGGGTGCCGCTGTCGGGCCATCACTAAGGTATCAACCACATCACAGGCATTCACTACTGGGGCATAGTCATCCAACTTGCCAAACTCGTGATCAATAAAGCCTATATCAAAAGGGGCATTGTGAATAACAAGCTGTGAGCCTTTGATAAAATCTAGAAACTCTTCAGCCACAGTGGCAAATACAGGTTTATCCGCAAGGTATTCACTGGTAATACCATGTACCTCCATAGCACCCTGATCAATTTCTCGCTCAGGATTGATGTATTGGTGGTAATGACGCCCAGTCAAACGACGGTTCACCAATTCAACACAGCCGATTTCAATAATTCGATGATCCTGRCTCGTTTCCAAGCCTGTGGTTTCTGTATCCAATACAACTTGTCTTGACATGATGAYGGYGTCTCTATGGATTAATACTGATTATTCTATCAACTAACGCTAACATTCAGGGCTTATTCGGTAACTCATCAATGCCCCGGTTAGCCAATTGATCTGCAATTTCATTTTCTCGATGGCCGCTATGGCCTTTAACCCAAAGCCATTCCACCTGATGTTGTGCAGCCTCAGCCTCCAGACGCTGCCATAAATCCACATTTTTTACTGGCTTTTTACTGGCAGTTTTCCAACCACGTTTCTTCCAGCTCTCAAGCCAGCTGGTGATTCCCTGGCGTACATATTCAGAATCTGTTGTCAGTACCACTTTAGAAGCTTCTTTTAAAGCCGCCAACGCCTCTATGGCTGCCGTCAGCTCCATTCGATTATTAGTGGTTTCACCTTCACCACCGTAGAGGCTTTTTTCATGGCCACCATAACGTAGTAATGCRCCCCAACCTCCTGGCCCTGGATTTCCTCTACAGGCTCCATCGGTAAAAATTTCAACTTCCTTCARCACCAACTCTTTCAACTATTTTTCTCCTGACAATTTTTTTCTGATAAATTTTGTTGTACGCAATGTTTACCTCTTAACGGGGTATTAATCACACTATCTTTTTTTACTGCTGGTACAACAGGTATATGAATAGATTTCCATTTTCGAGAGCCTGAGAATGTAGGGCGAGTCACATATTTTCTTGCTACCACAACATAATAAGCACCAAAGGGTAATCTATGTTTTTGCCCAARYCTGTCCATTACCCCTTCAGTACGTTGCTCACCCGTATATTTCTCTGGCCAACCAAAACAACCGGCTACAACACTAATGGGCTGGATATTAAGTAGCCGCAACCAATCAAGTATTCGGCCATACCGCAGACTATGGTGACGCCATATTGCATTTGAAGAAAACAACCGGGCGGGCCATTTTGTTAAACCAAACAGGCTMCTCGGATTTAAAACCACCAAAGCCATGTGGCCACAAGGTTTTAATACTCTGGACGCTTCTTTTAATACCTCGTGAGGAAATACAGAAAACTCAAGTGCATGGTGAAGCAATACCGTATCAACAGTTTCTGACGGTAATGGCAGTGCATCAAAATCTGTAATAGCTGTGCTATTACCAGGGTTTTTCACCGAGGATCCAACAGAAAAGCTATGTAAATGATTAAAATCCCCCAATAAGAGTTGCTGCGATGTGACGCCTAAATGCATCATCCTATGAGCTCCAGAATCAGGCATTACACGCATCAAATCCTGCTGCTCATGCCGCAAAAGGTACTGACCATAATCTGTGTTAAACCAAGYCTCTATAGAGTTTTGSGAGCATGACAAAGGARCAATGCGATGCTTTKCMTCTAGGTATTTACTGGTTGCTCGAAACAAATTACGCATRCTTACCCCGTACTTTGGACCATGATACTGATATAACCAGATCGAACATCAAATAACGCCCCCATTAACCATTAAGTGCTAACTAAAYATCTATCTCTCATCACTATTTACACTCCACTGGCTGAGTAGTTTATTATGGGTAATATCCCTATTGAAAACTACTGGAAGACACCATGCCATTGGTTGTTCATACAATTTCTGCCTTTACTGATAATTATATCTGGCTATTTCACCCAGTGGGTGACAAYCGRGCCTATGTCGTTGACCCYGGGGATGCGACRCCCGTACTTGAAATACTCCATACGCTAGAGCTTTCACTGGAAGGTATACTCATTACRCACCACCACCCAGATCATGTAGGTGGGATTGATCAATTGCTGCAAAACTATTCTGTACCCGTGTATGGACCTGAAGGGATTGCTCAAGTCACAACAATATTGAATGACGGCGAYACATTAACTGTTGCTAATCAAGTATTTGATATCCTGGCTATACCTGGTCACACACTGGATCATATCGCCTACTTCTCGGCCAGCGAACCCTTGGTCTTTTGTGGTGATACACTATTTTCAAATGGCTGCGGGCGGCTCTTTGAAGGCACCCCAGAGCAAATGTGGCAATCCCTTTCTCGATTATCGTCACTACCTGATGAAACAAAGGTCTACTGTGCCCATGAATATACGGAAGCCAATACTCGCTTTGCTCTTACCGTAGAACCAGAGAATGATGCATTACAACAGCGTGCCAAAGAAATAGAAAGACTRCGAAAACAGAACATGCCAACCATTCCTTCAACTATAGAAACAGAGCGGGCAACCAACCCWTTTCTACGAGTAAATCAACGGAGTATCCAAGAAATGGCTAAACAACGCGATAATGCATCTACACTCTCTGAAACGGAGACCTTTGCTGCTATACGTCGCTGGAAAGACAGCTTTTAACGACAGAAAACTAAATTATGTATTTAGGACCTGTTAGTTAACACGTACACACCGATAAAACTTCAATTTATTCAACATGAAACCCGCCACAAAACCAAACCTCGGYTAGACACTTTCAACAAAACTGTTCACTTCATCACACCAAATTTTTAATAAAGCTGTCATTAATTGATCCCAATTAAGTAGCCCGTTACAATTCGCAACCCAATTTGGCTTACACCTATATTGGGCCATACACCTTACTTGTTGTGGTAATTATGCAGATCAAAACCCTAAGCCTTTTCGTGCTTCTTATTACCCTTCTCTCGGGCTGTGCTCAGCAATCAGTTCATCAGGCGGCCAAACCGACCCCACAGTCACAAAACCACCAAGTTTTAGCTCACAAAGTACTTCACTCTGAACAAAAAGCACATACCAAAAAAACTGTATCAACCACAGGTATTGCCGTATCTACAAAGCAACGTCACGTTGCCGCAGCACAAAATGACCTATGGGTTCGCCTTCGCAAAGGTATGGAACTTCAAGAACACTACAACAACCCTGGTATCGCCAAACAAGTGGCTTGGTACAAAAACAGCCAGAGCTATATTGACCGTATTACAAACAGGGGCCAACGTTATCTATATCACATCATTGGAGAGCTGGAAGCTAGCAACCTGCCCCTGGAGCTGGCCTTACTRCCTGCGGTAGAAAGCGCCTATGAYCCCCTAGCCTATTCACACAGCCATGCATCTGGCTTGTGGCAATTTATTCCCGGGACTGGCAAACGATTTGGATTACAACGTGATTGGTGGTACGACGGCCGYCGTGACCCCGTAGCTTCGACGGAAGCAGCTATTAAATATCTAACGTATTTAAACAAATACTTTGATGGTGACTGGCTACTTGCACTMGCGGCTTATAATTCTGGTGAGGGCACTGTAAGAAGAGCCATTAAGCGAAATAAAAAAAAGGGCAAACCTACTGACTTTTGGTCACTTGACCTCCCAAGAGAAACCCGCTCCTATGTGCCACTATTACTGGCAATTTCGAGCATTATTGCCAATCCAGAAAAACATGGTGTAACACTCCCCAGTCTTGCAGATGAGCCCTACTTTACCCGCGTAGAAGTACCAGACCAGATAGACCTTACTAAAGCGGCAGAAATGGCCGGCATAGAACCCTCAGAAATTCATCAGCTAAATGCCGGTTACAGTCGCTGGGTTACCCATCCAGATAGTCCTCAACAAATTCTATTGCCTATTCAGAGTGCCGACAAATTCATTGCTTTGCTGGCAAAGACACCAAAGGACCAGTGGACACCAATTAAACAATATCAAGTAAAACCTGGTGACACTCTTTCTGGAATTGCGCAAAAACACCAAGTACTTATTAAACATCTGCGTAGTAAAAATGACCTGAGAAGTGATTTYCTTCGTGTAGGACARCAACTAAAAATACCTGGAACCGGGTTTGACAGCCCCTTTGTGGGCATCATGAATATTTATACGGTCAAAAATGGTGAYTCTCTATGGAAAATATCCAAAAAACAAAATGTTTCTATCCGAAAYATTGCCAAATGGAATAACCTGGAYGTTAAGTCTCCRCTGAARCTGGGGCAACAGCTRAGAATAAAAACTAACGGAMGTGCTTCGGYAAAGACCAGYGTTAGAAAACTGAGATATAAAGTGCGCCAAGGTGACTCACTTTACCGCATTGCCAACAAGTTTGGCCTCAAGATCAGTGACATTCTCATGTGGAATAAACTGAGTCCAAAGAAATATCTTAAACCCGGACAACGGCTAACATTGTTTGTCGATGTATTGAGAATATAAAACCTGGAATATAAGAAAGGCTAGGAGGCTGTCCGAGAATAGGCGTCGTTGCGAGGGAAAGACATTTTGAGTTCATTTTTTCGATCATTTGAGGAGAATAGTTGTTCTATTTGACGAAAATAAGCAGAAAAATGGGCCAAAATGGCTTTTCCGCAGTAGGCTCTCTATTCTCGGACAGCCTCCTAGCGCCATAACTCTGATTGATTAAACTTAGATATTATTTTCTTTGTTAATTTTTGAGGCATCATAAGCCAGGCTATCAACATCACTTGGCAGTTTCTTCTGCCCCATATCTGATGAGCYACCTTGAGARATTTCATCACACTTATTTGGGTCACCACCGCACAAGTCACAACTGTAGTCCTTTTCACCCAATGCMGCACCAACACCACCACAAGAACCTTTGAGCGGTTTACGGCCCATAATAACGCCAATGGCCATACCTGACATGATCAGTAACAACACCACAAAAGCGAGTATTAATTCCAGCACTGGATTCTCCGTTAGCCTTCAAAACTCTTCAAAATTATTCAGAAATAAAGCGGCTAAATGCTGAGGAATATTGAACTTCAAAACCTTCACTCAATYWAACCAATAAATATACSGCGATTCCATTCTGTTCAGCTACCAATAAAGCCTGCTCCGGGCCCAAAACCATCATCCCTGTCGCCARAGCATCAGCCCTTGCTGCTGTATTATCAACCACTGTGACTGACGCTAAATTGTGTGTAATTGGGAARCCTGATCTGGGATCTATGGTATGAGAATAACGCTTACCTTCTTTCTCAAAATAATTACGGTAATCACCGGATGTCGCTACGGCATTATTATCAAGTACSACAACCTGCTGAACACCTCCCGGCTCCAGTGATGGCTTTTCAATAGCTACTCGCCACGGCTGCCKATCAGACTTGTGTCCTTTGGCCCGCAATTCTCCACCCACTTCAACCAAGTAATGCTCCAACCCTTGTGAAACCAACAAATCAGCCACAGCATCCACGGCATAACCTTTAGCAACAGCGGAAAAATCTAGTTGTATCTCAGCCTGACGTACGGCTGTTTTAGTTTTCTTATCTAGGCTCAGATGATCAAAACCTACAGACGCCAAGTAAGGAGCAATATCYTCAGCCGTRGGGATCTTATCAATGGTCAGCTCTGGCCCAAAACCCCAAAGGTTAACCAGMGGCCCAACYGTGGGATCAAATGCCCCATGCGTCAAYAGGAAGACCTCAYGGGCTATTTTCATYACCTCAAYCATATCCAGRGATATTRTTTGAGGTTCATTGATCATTGATTGATTAAACCTCATTAAYTCAGAGGTTTTYTGATAGGTSGTAAAGGTAGCATCCAGCCCCTGYAATCGATCATCAATCTGATCAGCCAAGTTGTTCGGCACAGAAGCACTACCCGGTGCAATTTTTACCTGATAGGTAGTGCCCATYGTCATACCGCTAAAGACCAACTGCTCGGACGTTTTAGCACAACYCTGCAACCCRRTAAAAAAYAGAATGCAGGCAAACAAAAACGAGGCTCTAAGCCCCGTTTTTATTATTTTTTTAGTCCGTTGATTCCTCACTAACCACCAAAGTCATCAAGGAAGATATTGTCCATTTCAACGCCAAGATCTACCAACATCTTRATYACTGCGGCATTCATCATGGGRGGCCCACACATATAGTATTCACAGTCTTCTGGAGCAGGGTGATCCTTCAAATAATTGTCATAAAGTATTTGGTGGATAAAACCCTGTAATCCATCCCAGTTATCTTCTGGCTGTGGATCAGAGAGAGCCAAATGCCAATCAAAATTTTCATTCTCTGCGGCCAGCTCATCATACTCTTCGTTATAAAAGCACTCACGCATGGAGCGAGCACCATACCAAAAAGATATTTTTCGCGTACTGTGTAAACGACGCAGCTGATCAAAGATATGAGAACGCATGGGGGCCATTCCTGCACCACCRCCAATAAAGACCATTTCATTGTCAGTATCTTTTGCAAAGAACTCACCAAAGGGACCGTAAACAGTCACCTTGTCACCTGGCTTCAAGTTAAACGTCCAGGAAGACATAATTCCCGGTGGAATACCGTGTGAACCAGGAGGTGGTGTTGCACAACGAATATTGAACTTAACAACACCCYGYTCTTCAGGATAGTTCGCCATGGAGTACGCGCGAATCACTGTCTCAGTCACTATTGACTCATGAGCAAAGAAGCCAAAACGCTCCCAGTCGCCACGATATTCTTCCCCAATATCGAAGTCGCTATACTTCACATGGTGTGGAGGACATTCCAACTGCACATAACCACCGGCACGAAAGTCGACACTTTCACCTTCAGGCAGACGCAAGGTCAGCTCTTTAATAAAGGTCGCCACATTGGGATTAGATTCAACCGTACACTCCCAYTGYTTAACCCCAAACACCTCTTCAGGCACAATAACTTTCATGTCCTGTTTTACCGGCGTTTGACAAGAAAGGCGCCAACCCTCYTTGGCTTCACGRCGAGTAAAATGTGCCTCTTCAGTAGGYAGCATSGAGCCACCACCTTCCGTCACAATACATTTACATTGAGCACAACTACCACCACCACCACAGGCRGAAGGCAGAAATAAGCCTGCACCAGAYAGGGTYAACAAYAATTTRTCACCCGCTGGAACTGTTATCGATTTCTCACCATTAACATCAATAGTGATRTCRCCCGTACTCACTAACTTTGAACGAGCTGCCAGAATAAATACAACAAGCCCCAACACTATGGCGGYAAACATCCCAACGCCGAGCATGATTTCCAGATTCATTATCTTTCTTCTCCTCGCCGATTACAGGTCGATGCCGCCGAAGGACATAAAGCCCAACGACATCAGACCAACAGTAATAAAGGTAATACCCAAGCCTTGTAGACCTACAGGTACATCACTGTATTTCAGCTTTTCCCGAATCCCGGCAAGAGCAACAATTGCCAGTGCCCAACCAACACCAGCACCTAAACCATACACCGTACTTTCAGCCAAATCATAGTCGCGTTCTACCATGAACAGCGATGCACCCATAATGGCACAGTTCACTGTTATCAATGGCAGGAACACACCCAAGGCGTTATAGAGTRCGGGTACAAAYTTATCCARAAACATYTCCATGATCTGCACGATAGCWGCAATCACACCAATRTAGCTRAGCAARCCMAGGAAGCTAAGGTCTACTGTTTCCATACCTTCAATGCCTGTCCAGGTAAGAGCACCTTCAGCAAGCAGATAAGTAAAGATCAGGTTGTTAGCCGGAACCGTAATGACCAATACAACAATAACAGCGATGCCCAGGCCCAAAGCAGCCTGAATTTTCTTGGAAATAGCCAGAAAGGTGCACATTCCCAGGAAGAAGGACAATGCCATGTTTTCAATAAAAACAGAGCGTACAAAAAGACTCAGATAATGTTCCATCAGACAGCCTCTCCTTCAGATGTATTCGGCGCAATCTTAAAGTCTGGCGCCTCCACTTGAGATTTCTTCCAGGTACGTAAGCCCCAAATAAGCAGGCCAATCAAGAAGAAAGCACTCGGAGGTAGTAACAACAAACCATTGGGTACATACCAACCACCATTGCTAACAACAGCAAATATCTCGACACCAAACAGCTTGCCGGCACCAAAGAGCTCACGAATAAACGCGAGTATCAGTAGCACTATGCTGTAGCCCAAGCCATTGCCAATGCCATCGAGGAAACTGGCTATTGGCGGGTTTTTCATAGCATAGGCTTCGGTACGACCCATAACGATACAGTTAGTGATAATCAAACCAACAAAAACTGAGAGCTGCTTGCTGATATCGTAAGCCACGGCTTTCAAAACTTGATCCACCACAATAACCAGTGAAGCAATRACCGTCATTTGYACAATRATTCGAATGCTGCCGGGAATGTAATTGCGRATCATGGAAACAAACATATTGGAAAATGCTGTCACCACTGTCAGAGCAATACACATAACAAACGACACTTGCATACTGGAAGTCACTGCCAAGGCAGAACAAATACCCAGAATCTGAAGTGTAATTGGGTTCTCTTCAAATATAGGTCTGAAGAGAATGTCTTTTATTTTTATCRCCAYGATCAAGCCCCTCCTGCACGCAAATTAGCCAGGAAAGGAGCAAAACCATCTTCACCCATCCAGAACTTAATCAGATTATCAACACCCTTGCCGGTTAACGTTGCACCAGACAAACCATCAATTTGATGTACTGCTTCAGGACGGCTGGTATCAACGGTACCTTTAATAACCGTCAAAGCCTGTTTGTTGTCCACATCGTAACTTTTCTTGCCAATCCATTTGGCTTTCCACRCGGGATTATCCACCTCGCCACCGAGCCCAGGTGTTTCTCCATGTTCATAGAAACCAAGACCGGCAACGGTATTGAAATCAGATTCCAATGCCACAAAACCGTATAGCGTGGACCAAAGGCCATAACCCTTAATGGGCAAAATAACCTTATCAATACCGGAATCACCTTCAACGATATAAACCAATGCATATTTGGCACGACGACGAATTTTGGCAATATCCTCATCACCCAGTTCATCAGACATTGCCGGATCTTTCGAAGCCTTGCGTTGATCGTAGATAGCTACATCCACAGCATTTGAAAACTTGCCCGTATTCATATCTACCGCACGGGTAGTGATACGAGAGAATTGCTCCTCCACACTAACACCCTCTTGCCATAGACCGGCAGCGGCTAGAATATTTGTTTTKCGATCAAGATCCTTGTTCGCCTGTTGCATAGGGCGAAGCATAACCGCCGAAGTAGCAACAAATATTGAGCAAACAATACAAAGYACCAATGCAACAATAAGCGTTTTAGAAGTAGATTCGTTACTWGCCACGAGCAGCCCTCCGTTTGATATTGGCCTCAACCACAAAGTGATCAATTAGTGGTGCGAACAGGTTGGCAAACAAGATGGCCAGCATCATGCCTTCAGGGAAAGCTGGATTGACCACACGAATGAGTACAACCATTACGCCAATCAAACCACCAAACCAGAGTTTGCCTGTATCTGTCATAGAAGCAGATACAGGATCTGTAGCCATAAAGATCATACCGAAAGCAAAACCACCCATCACCAAATGCCAGTGCCAAGGTACATTGAACATGGGGTTAGTATCAGAACCGATATAATTAAACAGTGTAGATAACGCAATCATACCAATCATGACCCCGGCCACAATTCGCCACGAAGCAATTTTGTTGATCAGYAACAGTGCGCCGCCAATAAAAATGGCCAAGGTGGAAGTCTCACCAATAGAGCCTTGCATTTTGCCTATAAACCCATCCATCCAGGTCATTTGTTGCTGTAACACCTCGATTCCCTGAGTTGCCGCTACAGACAGCGCCGTGGCACCAGTGTAGCCATCAACAGCCGTCCAAACTGCATCACCTGACATTTCAGCTGGATAAGCGAAGAATAGGAATGCACGGCCAGTTAATGCAGGATTGAGGAAGTTTTTACCTGTACCACCGAATACTTCCTTACCAATCACGATGCCAAAGCTGATACCCAGTGCAACCTGCCAAAGCGGCATGTCTGGTGGACAAATCAGTGCAAATAAGATCGATGTCACAAAGAAGCCTTCATTCACTTCATGGCCTCGAACCATCGCGAATAACACTTCCCAGAAGCCACCAACAATAAATGTCACCAGATAAATAGGAACAAAGTAAACGGCACCATGCAATATACAGTCCCAGACACTCGCTGGATCATGACCCGCAAACATTGATATAAGAACACCATGCCAACCATCAACGGTAGTCGCACCGCTGGCAGCCATAATTGTGTTCGCATGGAAACCCAGGTTATACATGCCGTAAAACATGGCGGGGAATGCTGCCAGCCATACAGTAATCATTACTCGCTTCAGGTCTATACCGTCACGAATATGAGAACCGTTTTTAGTCACAGAGCCTGGAGAGTAAAAAATTGTGTCTGCCGCTTCATAAAGGGCAAACCACTTCTCCCATTTACCGCCTTTTTCAAAGTGCGGTTCAAGTTTATCTAGATAGTTACGTAATATCTTCACTATCAACCCTCCTTCTCAATACGGGACAGGTTATTCCGAAGAATAGGACCATATTCGTATTTACCAATACAAACATAGGTACATAGTGCCAAATCTTCTTCATCAAGCTCGAGACAACCCAGTTTTTGGGCTGTTTCTGTGTCACCTACAACTAAGGCACGTAATAACTGTGTCGGTAATACATCCAAAGGCATAACCTTTTCGTAGTTACCCAAAGGAATCATGGCACGTTCACTACCATTGGTGTTGGTRGTAAAACTAACCGTTTTTCYCTTATTAAGGGATGAGAGATAAATAGGCATTGCCGAGTGGCGATCGCTACCCAAAGACATGTAACGGAAAAACTCACGCTGCCGACCTTCAAGAATGGCAACGACCTGATTGTGGTAACGGCCGAGATAAGAAAGTGCACCATCGGCAACCTCAAGAGAAGCCGTTCGACCAGAAAGYACTGAACCAGAGATAATTCTGTTTTCTCCTGCAGCAAGCTCACCAGCAGTCAACTCTGCCAGACTTGCTCCAAGGCGAGTGCGAATTAACCGTGGATTCTCGACCTGYGGACCCGCCAGAGCAATAACCCGGCGTGTATCAAGACGACCCGTGGCAAACAATACACCAATTGCCAGTACATCCTGATAACCAACAGACCAAACGGTCTTATGATCACTGACCGGATCAATAAAATGGATGTGGGTGCCGACTAAGCCAGCAGGGTGCGGACCAGAGAAACTATGTGACTGCACACCGTCTACATCCCCAGCTACTTGTGCATCACCAGCAACACACAAATGAACAGGGCCATTTGTAAGTTGTTTTAACACCTTCAAGCCGTTGGCAAAATCTTCTTCACGCTCAGCAATCACTAATGCTGGATCAGCCACCAAGGGATTTGTATCCATGGCTGTCACAAAAATAGAGCTGGGAGCATCGGACGAAGGGGCCGGTACTTTTGAGTATGGACGAGTACGAAGGGCTGTCCAGAGACCGGAGTTAACCAGATTCTCAACAACAGCAACTCTGTCTAGACTTGCTAATTCTGTAGCACTGTATTGTGCAAAACTCTCCTGATCATCACCCTCAACTTTAATCACTACTGATTGAAGTACACGGCGTTCACCGCGATTAATGGCTGATATCACACCGGAAGCGGGTGATGTGTAGAGAACCCCCTCGGTCTTCTTATCAGAGAACAGTAATTGACCCAGTTTTACTCTATCACCCTCTTTGACGGCCATGGTTGGCTTCATGCCAACATAGTCAAAGCCAAGAATGGCAACAGAATTTACGTCGGGTCCATCATGAATAACTTGTTCGGGCGCTCCCGAAACAGGTAAGTCCAATCCGCGACGGATCTTAATCATAGGTAATGCCTATTGACGCAGTTGAATTGATTATTGCTCTTTCGAGCCCCCCAAAAAACATCACAAAAAACATCGGCGATGAAAGCTGTAACTTCTTAATGTTAGAAATGGCTTATAAACTGTGCCAAAAGCTAAAATCATCAGAATTTAAACCGGCGCGATTATAAAGGTCGGGGCCTGTTATTACCAGTACACATCCTGTGGTCTTTCGCCCTTCTTTTTGTATTTATTGACAAAGATCATCTCTTTATCAACAAAAAGCCCCAATATTTTGGGGCTTTTTTAAAACAACTCAGGGTTAAAATAACTCAACAATTAATCAAGCCGACGGATACATTGGCCAGGACACACCCACCAGCTCTTCCAAACATCGAATAACCTGACAGCTATAGCCAAACTCATTGTCATACCAACAATACAAAACAACACTGTCACCACTCACAATAGTGGCCTCAGAATCAAAAATACACGCATGGCGAGAACCTACAAAATCTGTAGAAACAGCCTCAGTAGAGATTGTGTAGTCTATTTGCTGTTGAAGGGATGAATGCAAAGACATCTTGCGCATGTACTCATTCAGCTCTTCCCGATTGGTTTCTTTATTTAACTGCAAATTAAGAATAGCCATGGACACATTAGGTGTTGGCACCCTGATAGCATTACCCGTCAGCTTTCCCTCAAGCTCTGGCAAAGCTTTCGCAACAGCCTTAGCGGCACCTGTTTCAGTCAACACCATATTCAACACTGCACTACGACCACGCCGAGAACCCTTGTGATAGTTATCAATCAAGTTTTGGTCATTAGTATAAGAGTGGACAGTTTCCACATGACCTTTATTAAGACCATATTCATCATTGATGGCTTTCAATACCGGCACAATGGCATTAGTTGTACAGGAAGCGGCTGAAATAATTTTGGACTCAGGTGTTATTTCATGGTGATTAATGCCATACACAATATTAGGAATGTTTCCCTTGCCTGGTGCGGTAAGAAGCACCTTGCTGGCTCCAGGGCAATTCAAATGTACCCCAAGGCCTGCTTCATCACGCCAAACACCCGTATTATCCAAAATGATCGCGTTATTAATACCATACTTGGTGTAATCTACTTCAGACGGTGAATTAGCATAGATCACCTGAATAGGGTTGCCGTTACAGACCAGAATGTTTTCTTCCTCCAACACACGGATGGTTCCTTCGAATGCTCCGTGTACTGAGTCACGACGTAATAAACTGGCGCGCTTGGCAATATCATTGGCATTCTTACCCTTGCGCACCACAATGGCACGCAACCGCAACATGTCACCACTACCCGTTTTTTCAATCAACAAGCGGGCTAGTAACCGACCGATACGACCAAAACCGTAAAGCACGACATCCTGAGGCTCGGGCAAAGGCTTCCGCGTACTACCAATATCATCACCAACTTCTTTTTGTAAAAATTCAGTGAGGTCACTACCATTACCTGACGTTTGGTAACTTACGGTAAGCTTACCCACATCAATATGGGCTGGCCCCAAATTCATTTCGGATAACACCTTGATCAGCGGAAAGGTTTCAAATTCCGACAGCTCATTCTGTTCCATTTGGCGTACAAAACGGTGGGCCTTCATCAGCTCGATAACTGACCGATTGACCATACTTTTGCCATACATGTACAGAGACACATTATTTTCCCGGTACAATCTGCCAATCAGCGGAATCATCGATTCAGACAGAGCTTCACGCTCTTTCCAATCTGCAAAAAAATCGTCGGGTATGGGACGAGTATTTTCTGTCACGTGGTAAACCTCTCGCTTGGATGGTGTAGTGCTTGAAGCACAGTCCTTTTATGGCCCGGTATTATCCAGTTTCAACGTTTTGAGAGCAACCATGTTTTAAGAACAATCATGTTTGGTGAGAATAAGGCTGATGAATAACCTATGCGTGAAAACTAACCATAAGACCTATGATCAAATCGGAAAAAAGGCAAATGTTGCCACATTTTGTGCCACAGTTTTTATCACCCGGTTGTTTTTTCCTGCCGCAATTTTTGCCAGCATATCCTGCAACGCAATCAATTTCCCAAACAGCCGTTCATAACTGAGGTTCGTTATCTCACCATTTCGACTATTTGTCAGTATCAGAGGAACACCCAAACTATCCTGATAAGTAGTAATACGCCAAAGTGCAATCTCTAGATTTCGGGCACTAAAGTAAAGTTGTTGACCATTCAGCTCATTGTAAATAAAAAACTCAGAGTGATAATCATAGGACTGCCTTAACATACTAGTCAAACCAACCATCAGCGCAAAAACCCTATCACCCTTAAATGTAGAATCAAGTGCCAACTCTATAGAATCAATCCCGAGTTCTGGCAGCTCTGGAAAATATAATTTTCCGGGCGAACCAAAAATCTGCTGTACTCGCTCATCAATTGTTTGTCTATTTCCTGCCACCCCAAGCTCAGGACGAAGATATTTTGGATTTCGCTTATAGAGCTTGACCATAAGATTTTTTAGCAACAGTTCCACTTCCTGATAATGAGTATCAGCCACCATATCGATATCTGTTTTGGCCAAGCTCTCCAAGCTAAAACCTTGCCCGCCACAACCGCCCAGGAGCAGCAATAGGGCAAGCAGCGATCCAATCAATGTCACTTGAACGTATTTGATCAACTCATACTCCAACTTTCCCTTCTACTCGGCACAATCTCAAACTTCAACAAACAGACATATCAATATCGCAAAACCGCCGTTAAAATAGCACACCTTGTTACATTAGCCACAGTGAGTGGCCACAACGACAGAGTCAACGAACTAAACCAAACTCGACAAACATAGCCCCATTAAAACTACAGAAGCATCTCTCTCAATATGTCAATTTTGACCCTCCCTGCGGCCAACTCACCGGGCGATAAACGCCTTTGGATAAATGCTTATGGTACCGGCTTAGCGCTAAGTATTGCCGAAGCCTGCCAACAGCACCGCGGACTCATCATGGTGATAACAGAGTCGGCCAGAGCTGCATCACAGCTTGAATCTGAACTCACTTTTTTTCTGGGAGAAGAGACCCCTGTCTTCCATTTCCCCGACTGGGAAACCTTACCTTACGATTTGTTTTCTCCACACCAGGATATTATTTCAGAGCGACTTCGCACCCTGTTTCGCTTACCACAAACTGATTGTGGCGTGGTTGTCGTTCCCGTCACGACATTAATGCACCGATTACCACCGGTAGAATTTGTTAGCCATCGCGCCTTCGACTACCACACTGGGGACAAACTTGACGTTAACAATCTTCGAGTAAGACTTGAACGCAGTGGTTATCGCTGCGTTGACACCGTAGTAGAACACGGTGAATTTACTGTGCGTGGTTCACTGGTAGACATCTACCCAATGGGTGCATCACTACCCTTTCGTATTGACTTGTTTGACAATGAAATTGAAAGCCTGCGCACCTTCGAACCGGAGACTCAGCGCACACTGACAAAAACTGATCACATTTGCCTGTTACCCGCCAGAGAAGTCCCTCTGGATAAAGCAGCCATCAAACAGTTTCAGGACAACTGGCTCGCTCGTTTTGATGTGGATCAGCGCCGCTGCCCGGTTTATCAGGATATTAGTGAAGGCATCACGCCCCAGGGAATTGAGTACTTCCTTCCACTATTTTTTGATCAGTGCGCAACATTATTTGATTACCTACCCGAGAATTGCCTGGTCTTCACGGAAGGGCTTACTGAACAAGCTGCTGAAAAATTCTGGAGCGATCTCAGTCAGCGTTACGAAGAGTATAATGTTGACCCAACACGTCCCCTGCTACCACCCAATGAAGTTTTTGTTCCAGTCAATGAACTGTTTGGTTATTTAAAGCACTACCCACGTACTCAGCTGTCGACTGTAGAAGAAACCACTGAGGCCGGACCTTCCCCTAAAAAAAATGAGCTGTCACTCAAATTTCAATTGCCTCCCGATGTCGCAATTAATGCCAAGGCTGATAATCCCTTAAACAAACTGGCGAGCTTTCTTATCAGCACTGAGCAACGTGTGTTGTTTTGTGCTGAATCTCAAGGTCGACGAGAAACACTGCTCGAACTCCTAGCCAAGATTGGTGTTCAACCCAAGGAAGTCGATAGCTGGTCAACATTTGCCACCAGTGATCTGACCCTTGCCATTACCGTATATCCACTAGCTCGCGGGGTCTCTATTGAGGACCCGGGCATTTGCCTGATTACTGAATCTGAATTGTTTGGCCAACAGGTCATGCAACGACGGAGACGTAGCAAACAACGCGGTGATGCCGACCAGATTGTTAAAAACCTGACTGAATTGCGAATAGGCGCTCCTGTAGTTCATATCGATCACGGTGTAGGACGTTACCGMGGACTGCAAATCATCACTACCGGAGGAGAGCCTCAGGAGTTTCTCACCCTGGAATACGCCAAAGAAGCCAAGCTGTATGTRCCGGTAGCTTCTCTTCACCTGATCAGTCGCTACAGTGGCAGCGAAGAGGAACGGGCACCACTACACCGGCTCGGCAGTGAACAATGGCAAAAAGCCAAAGATAAAGCCTTGAAACAAATTCGTGACACCGCCACAGAACTGCTTGATATATATGCTGTTCGTGCYGCAAGAAAAGGATTTGCCTGCAAAGACCCGGAAGAAGATTACCAAACATTTTGTGCCGACTTTCCCTTTGAAGAGACGCTGGACCAACTCGAAACCATTGAAGCCACCAAGCGAGACATGCTGTCGGAACAACCCATGGACCGACTCGTCTGCGGCGATGTCGGCTTTGGCAAAACAGAAGTCGCCATGCGTGCAGCATTTATTGCCGTCTCAAGCGGCAAGCAAGTTGCCATGCTGGTTCCCACTACCCTACTGGCACACCAGCATGTGGAAAATTTTCGTGACCGTTTTGCTAACTGGCCAATACGAGTCGAAGAACTCTCACGCTTTCGCACAGCGAAAGAACAGAAAATCGTCTTAGCCGATGCTTCCAGCGGCAAAGTCGATATTTTAATAGGCACCCATAAGCTACTCCACGCTGATATCGACTACAGTAATTTAGGRCTGCTGATTATCGACGAAGAGCATCGTTTTGGGGTTCGTCAAAAAGAAAAAGTGAAAACACTCCGTGCCGAAGTAGACATTTTGACCTTAACGGCCACCCCTATTCCGCGGACCTTAAATCTCTCAATGACTGGCATACGYGACCTGTCTATCATTGCCACWCCTCCCGCCAAACGYTTGTCCGTAAAAACCTTTGTTCGCCAGGATGACCCTCGTCTTATTCGCGAGGCTATATTRCGAGAAATCCTTCGTGGTGGTCAGGTTTTTTACCTGCATAACGAAGTAAAAAGTATTGAAAGAACGGCTAGAGAATTACTGGAATTAGTCCCCGAAGCACGGATAGAAATTGCCCATGGCCAAATGCGTGAGAGGGAGCTGGAAAAAGTGATGTCTGACTTTTACCACCAGCACTCAAACATCCTAGTATGTACCACCATTATTGAAACCGGTATCGATATACCCAGTGCTAATACCATCATAATTGATCGGGCAGATAAATTTGGCCTSGCGCAGCTGCACCAATTACGTGGCCGAGTCGGCCGATCTCATCACCAAGCCTATGCTTACCTGTTAATACCCGACCCTAAGTCAATGACCTCTGATGCGGTGAAACGTCTAGAGGCTATCACTGCTGCTGACCAGCTAGGCTCCGGGTTTACCCTCGCCACACACGATCTGGAAATCCGCGGCGCCGGCGAATTACTCGGCGAAGACCAAAGTGGCCACATACAATCCATTGGATTTACGCTATATATGGAGCTCTTAGACAAAGCCGTGGATGCCATCCGCAAGGGTAAATCTCTGGATCTCAATATACCCCTGGCAGAAGATGTCGAAATAAAGCTGAACATTCCTGCACTTATTCCCGATGACTATTTACCCGATGTACACACGCGCTTAATGATGTACAAGCGAATAGCCAATGCTGACTCAGATGACGAGTTAAAAGAACTTCAGGTTGAAATGATTGATCGCTTTGGCCTGCTGCATGATTATATAAAACATCTATTTCAAGTAACCGCTATAAAGCTAAGGGCTCGCTCACTGGGTATCAAAAAAGTAGAAACCGGGCCAATGGGTGGTCGAATTGAATTTGGTAGTGACACCGTAGTCGAACCGTTGGTGATTGTGCAATTGGTACAACAACAGCCAGACACCTATCGCTTGCAGGGAGCAACCACCCTAAGGTTTACTGTAGCAATGGACACTGCAGAACAACGTATTCATCAAGCACATGAACTATTACACCTGCTGGCACCCACAGGGAAGTACTCTCAATGAACAAATTGACAACACTCATCATCGCACTTGCTTTGACACCACTAATCAGCCTCGCTGCGGAAAAAAAACCAGAAAATATCGACTGGTATCAAGTGGAAGTAATGATCTTTAGCCAGCAAGATCTATTCAATCAGGAACGGCATATCACTGATATAGAACTGACCTACCCCAAGAATATACGTGAGCTGATAGATCCTTCGGTTAACACCGCAGCTAACCTATTACCTAGTCACTCACTACCCATCGGAATGGATACACCAACCACACAAAACACTCGTTCTACTGAAGAGCCCTTTTTGATCTTGCCAAAAGGTACTCTAGGAATGGCCGCAGACCATAAAAGACTAAGACGAGCACCTGGCTATCGAGTTCTCTATCACAAAGCCTGGCGTCAACCCGGTTTGGACAAAACAACAAGCCCCTGGATACTCATTGAGGGCGGRGAAATTTTTGGTAACCACCACGAACTGGAAGGAAGTATCCGKCTGGTTAGAAATCGCTATCTACACATTCAGGCAGATCTTTGGAAAATAAAATTCAGAGAACCAGTCTCACCCGCAATGGGCAACGGATTRCYACAAAGTACAGGATTTYCTGGCTCAAAYACCTTAACRAATCTATCCATATGGCCAGCCTTACCCAGCACACCACAACTTAACAGTCTTGCAGATAATGAAGAACAAGAAGACCGCATTGAACCCAGCGTGGAAGGCAGTATTGAAACCTACAAAAAAAATGACTTTAATCCTGAATACCCTATAGCTGACATTGTTACCCTGGCGCAATCAACACGAATTACTCGTGATGAGCTGACATATCTTGATCACCCAAATATGGGCGTTATCATATTAGTTTCTAAATATGAAATTCCAGAARAAAGYATCAAAAAACCTTAGTCAATCAATGTTGCTTTTTGCCACCGCAGCCAAGAGCTGGCGAACATCCACCATACGTGTGTCGATAATCTGGCGAATCTTATTCATCGTTATTTCATCACCACCTAGACCAGCCGCCATATTCACAACCAAGGCCAAGCTGACATAGGGAATACCCAGCTCACGAGCCAAGGCTGCCTCGGGCATACCGGTCATACCAACAATATCGCAACCGTCTCTACCCATCCTGGAAATTTCTGCCGCAGTTTCCAGTCTGGGCCCTTGGGTCGCACCATAAACACCGCCAGAGTGCACTTGYAAACCCAGAGCAATGGCTTGYTGTAACAATTTGTCTCTCAAAKTCTGATCATAGGGATTGGTGAAGTCCACATGCTGTAACTCTGCACTAGGACCATCCGAATAGGTATGCTCCCGGCCCCAGGTGTAATCAATAATTTGGTCTGGTATCACCAAATCACCTGGGCACATTTCCATATTAATGCCGCCCACGACATTCACTGCGTAGATCCCAGAAACCTGTTGATCTTTTAGCGCAGCAATATTTGCGCGATAATTAACCTTATGCGGTGGAAGCTGGTGTGCTTCACCGTGGCGGGCTATAAACACGACCTCTGAGCTTTCAGTAGAACTACCTACAACACCCAACACCAGCGGCGATGACGATTCTCCCCAAGGGGTAGAACAGTTAAGTCGCTCTTTAACCTTAAGCTCGTCAAAGCAGGTGAAACCACTACCCCCAATAATGCCTATTTTCACTACATCCCCTTCCCAGGCTATTTGCTCAAGATACTACTTACCCGTGTCGTTTATTTGTGCCAGCTGCACTTGTTCTGGGATATGTACTGTCGAAGTTGGAAAGGCGATTTCTGCACTATGGCTGGTAATGATGTCGCTCAATTTCAACAGCACATCCTGTTTGATTTCATGGAAACGAACCCAGTTTGTAGTTTTGGTAAAGGTATAAATAAAGAAATCCACTGAAGAGGCCGAAAATGCATTAAAGTTAACGATCAGCGTCTGATTCTGATCAATCTCTGGATGCTCCCTCAACATCTTCCGAACATCATCTACAATTACACCCATTTTAGAAATATCATCATAACGAATCCCTACAGTTTCATAGATACGACGGTTCAACATTCTTGAAGGGTTTTCCACCGAAATACTGTTGAAAACAGCATTGGGGATGTACAGCGGGCGTTTATCAAAGGTACGTATACGAGTGAGGCGCCAGCCAATATCCTCTACAGTGCCCTCAATTTCTTGATCGGGTGAGCGAACCCAATCTCCCACCTTAAATGGCTGATCCAGGTACAACATCAAACCACCGAAAAAGTTAGCCAATAGATCCTTGGCTGCAAAGCCTACAGCCAAACCACCAATACCACCAAAAGCGAGAAGCCCGGAAATACTGTAACCAAACACCTGCATAGCGATCAGAGCGGCAGTAATAAATACTGATACACGCAGGAGCTTCCCAGTGGCCCTGACGGTGGTTTCATCCATTGGCTCAGMCATATAGTCTGGATGAACCAGATTACGTTCAGCCCGCTTGATCAGATTGATCAAAAATAGTGCGCCCAGAAAAACTATGGCAACCCGATTAATTGGATCTACAAACTGATACAACTCAGATTTTGCACTCTTTGCCGCAACAGCTGCGGCCATATTAATACCAAGAATCCAAATTCCCCACACAGCAGGTCGACGACAGGCCTCTATGATCGCATCATCCCAAACAGTAGATGTTTTGGACGTGTGCTCCTCAAGAAAGTTGATCGCCCGATTTACCAGGTGACCTAGTATTAATGCCACAAAGACAATGAGAAAAACCTCAACCATCCACAGGTATTGTTCACCTGTAATTTTTACCAGCCAATTTTCCAGGGTTTGCATGAAAATTTATTCCTTATGCCCCTACCGAAGAGCTCTAATTAATAGCTTACTTAAAAATCCTGCYGACCAATAAAATCWAMCCYRCCATCCTTAATAAATTGACTGCACAGGTTATGCATTTGCCAACATTAATAATGCCATGGTGGTTGATTTCCATCGATCACTATAGATCAAGGYATCCCARTCCAACCCTGTTCTACCACTCATATTCAACAGACGTGTTGACGGTTGAGGATCGCTAGAGGCCARGTAATCCAACACYTCCAAGGCACCTTCTCGATTATTACATACCAGCACCATATCACAGCCCGCACGGAGGGCACAGYGAGCCTTTTCAGCATACCCTCCAACCACATCAGCCCCTTTCATCGACAAATCATCACTAAAAATAACGCCATTAAATTGCARCTCRCCTCTTARTATCTCTTGCAACCAGAAAGGAGAAAAACCGACGGCATCAGCATCAATATTGGGAAAAACAATATGAGCAGGCATAACCGCATCCAGRGATACTGCCAAYTGTGAAAATGGTACTAAATCCCGAYTGCGCAAYTCTTCTATAGAACGYAAATCAAAAGGTGTCTCAAGGTGGCTGTCTGCCAATACACCACCATGACCCGGRAAATGTTTGCCTGTTGCCGACATTCCCGCTTCGTGCATACCTTCAATAAAAATTTTRGCTGCACGGGTGGTCAGGGCAGGATTATCTGAAAAAGAGCGATCAGCAATGACCTYGCATTGATCTTTATCTACATCCAGCACAGGTGCAAAACTAAAATCAATGCCACAAGCCAACAGTTCAGAGGCCATCAACCATCCACAATCRCGCAATAAAGCYTCKGCTCCCGAGACCCCYTCGCCCAGCCGCTCACCCAGCAACTGCATAGRAGGGATACGAGTAAACCCTTCWCGAAATCGCTGAACCCGCCCACCTTCCTGGTCGACACAAAGCAATAATTCTGGGCGAATTGCTCGTATCTCAGCTACCAACGTAGATATCTGCTCTCTACTTTCAAARTTTCGTGCAAAAAAGATGATGCCGCCAACATAAGGGTTCTTAAGTAATKCCACCTCAGAGGTATTTAGCGTCAACCCTTCCAGGTCAAGCATCAGGGGACCTAATGTCATGATATMGYCTCAACAGATTGGAACCGCAACATAAAAAGGGCGGMGAGTCTTGTCAACCATTAACCCTGTATAGATATGTTTTTTATTTAAAATATGGGCTCTTATGTCATCCAGTACTTAATAGAAATACACTGRTCAACACAAAAAAATATAAACTCATTTAAAAAAAACCAGTTAGCGCATTTTCTTCATACTCTCTTTATGAGCAATGGATACATAACCCACTAACCATTGCGGACACCTGTCTTATGAATAGTTTGTTTCAGGTGCAGCCATTATTAATCGGTGTTATTTTGAATACACCTATTAACAAGAATGGAGGGATGGGATATGGCTTCGCAAGTCCCTGTCATCGGCACTTGGTATCAGGATGCAGTTGAAGACCAAATCTTTGAAGTYGTCGCAGTAGACGACGATGCTGGTTCGGTAGAAATTCAATATGTAGATGGAGAGGTCAGTGAGTTTGATTTTGAAACCTGGCAACAAATGCTACTGTTGTCAGCCAAACCACCYGAAGAYTGGCGCGCATCCTACGAACTAAGCGATGAAGACCGCTCAATAACAGATGATGTTTTTGTACCTGTTAACTGGAATGACCCATTATCAGATTTGGACTTCGACACCACCTTGGGCGTCGATGATTTATAGTCCAAAACAACACTRTTRTYTGTAATAATTTATTATTCTGCGATCTCCTGTGCTTGCAGCATGCGTGCATGTTGCAAAATTGTTTTTGCCGCAGATTCAGCATCATCAACAACAGTAAATAAATGTAGCTCCCGCTCATTGATACARCCGTTAACCAACATCGTGTCYCGCATCCAGTCAACTAAGCCCTTCCAATAATCCACACCCAATAAAATAATAGGGAATGGTCGAACCTTACCTGTTTGYACCAGGGTCAGCGCTTCAAACAATTCATCCATAGTGCCAAAACCACCGGGGAAAATAACAAACCCAACGGCGTGCTTCACAAACATAAATTTACGAACAAAAAAGTAACGAAACTCCAAAGAAGTATCTTGATAGGGGTTTGGCTCCTGCTCAGACGGCAATGAAATATTTAGCCCTATCGAATCAGATGATGTACTGAAACATCCTTTATTTGCTGCTTCCATAACACCAGGGCCACCACCGGTGATCACCGGRATACCCTCTTCACCCAGAATAGCACCCAACCGTTGCGCCTCCTCATAATAATGCGAATCAACATCAAATCGGGCACCACCAAATACGGTGACAGCACCACCTAATTTTGCCAGTGTTTCTATGCCATCCACCAACTCTGACTGGATACGCAATACACGCCATGCTTCAGGTACTTTTGCTTCATCCATAGGAAATCCTTTTAATTATTTATTGTTAGTTTTAGCTTTTATATTCGCCTGAAATATTTTTCTTATCCGGATTAAATATGAAGTAAAAAATTTATTAACCAAGGTTATAAGTATAGTCGTTTTTAAAAATTCTTTGATATTGATACAACTTTCGCATTATACTGTTTTTTAATACAGGCTATATAGATTTACAGCCCTATTTAATCAAACAGATAATCAACCAGAAAACAATGTTCTAATCAAATAGAAAACGATGTTCAACAAATCTGTCGACTAAAGGTTCTCACCAAGAGGTTCATAATGGCCAATGCAGCTCTAACACCCAGACAACAACAAATCCTCGACCTCATTAAGCAGCACATTGAAGAGACTGGCTACCCGCCAACTCGCGCCGAAATTGCTGCCGAATTGGGCTTCAAATCGCCCAATGCAGCAGAAGAACACTTAAGAGCACTTGCTCGCAAGGGTGTTATTGAAATGATTGCAGGCACCTCACGTGGAATACGTGTTCTTGATGAGGAACCTACCGGACTACCCTTAGTTGGTAGTGTCGCGGCGGGTGAACCTATTTTAGCCGTCGAAAATATCGAAGACTATTTAGAAGTGGCAGCCAACATGTTCTACCCACAAGCCGACTACTTATTACGGGTTCAAGGTATGAGCATGAAAGATGTCGGCATCATGGATGGCGATTTACTTGCGGTCCACAAAACAGATACGGCCGAAAATGGGCAGATTATCGTTGCAAGAATTGAAAATGAAGTTACCGTCAAGCGACTAAAGAAAACCCGAAAACGTCACGAAATCATGTTACTGCCAGAAAACGAAGAGTTAGAGCCCATTATGGTGGACTTGCGAGAGCAAGATTTTGCGATTGAAGGACTAGGTGTGGGGGTTATTCGAACTCAAACTAAATAAAAAAGTCTCAGGTTTAATGCAGAATTCGGGGGGTAGCGCCCAACCTACTTCCCGCTTCTATTTGCAATARATCCGAACCCATTTGTTCGAACAACTCAATTCCTGCATCAATCATCACTTTAGCAACATCAATTTTTGCTTCTTCTAAAAAGTCCTGRACTTCATTTGAAAAAGCAATACGTATCAATGGTTCATCTTTGTCATTAGCACGCTGAAGCGCAATATCACCATTGGCTAAAACGACAATTTCAAAAAGCGATACAGACATTCAGAATTCCAGTTAATACAGAAGTAGTGGGCTATTGTAACAGGATATCCTTGCGTTTTTAACCCGACACAACAGCAAGAGAACCTAACTACAGTCTAACACTCCACCATTAGCTCTCTATGGCGATCGACCATTTCTACAAATGCCTTATGCCAAACATTCAATTGCTGATAATTTAAGCTAGGAATACCACCATCCTGCTTTACCTCCACCACAGCAATAAGACTAGAACGGGTAATATTGCTTTCTGATATAGGAAGTAAAGACAACTGCTGATACGCAGACAACATCTGACCAAGCCAACTTCCATCCATTCCCAATAGGCTTAAAATTTCCTGAGCCTCTCCCGGATATTTGTTGATACTTTCCAACGCAGAAGCCAGTTCTTCAACTGAATCAATCGATTCTGCTAAGTTGAACTGATAAGTCGCAGCAATTTCACGCAGGTAATGATGGTACGCACATTCCAGCTGATACAGTGCTGACTGGCACAAAGCCAATTCAAGYTGAATTGGCTTTTTCTCTTCGGCAATGCCCTGATTCAACAGGAGCTTACAAAAAAATAAYTTTTGATTCACTACTGACAGATAGGCATTCATAACAGTTCTTTATTTCTCTTTATCTTCAATCAGCTTAGCGTTACTTCTTCTTTACCTTGCGCCCATCCGTCACCTTCCAGGCACCATTATCATAGAAAGCCTTCCATCCTGTAGGTTTGCCGTCCAGTTCCGTTTGTACATACTGYTCCTTAGTCTTACGGCTAAAGCGCACAACCGTCTTCACACCATCGGGATCTTCCACTGGGGCATCAAAGAGAAAAGTATATTTGGGATCTATCTCATTTTTATGGGGCAGCAACTCGGCCACCAATGGAGCCCTTGTTTCKCGGAGCTTGGGAAACTTACTAGCCGCAAGAAACATACCTGAGGCACCATCACGCAAGATGTAATGATCTTCTACTTTTACACATGACAACTCTGGCATGGGTACCGGATCCATCTTGGGTGGCGCAGCTTCACCACTGCGAAGCAGCTTGCGAGTATTTTTACAGGWCTCACTGGTACAACCAAAATATTTACCAAAGCGACCAGACTTCAACTGCATTTCACTACCGCACTTATCGCACTCTATAATCGGGCCTTCATAGCCCTTGAGCTTAAAGCTGCCGCTCTCAACCTCAAAGCCTTCACAGCTTGGGTTTTTACCACAAATATGCAGTTTTCGAGYTTCATCAATCAGGTAGCTATCCATCGCCGTATTACAAATTTTGCAGCGATGCTTATCCATTAACTGGCGAGATTCTGCCTCATCATCTTCATCCACATTGACGACTTCATCGCCCGAYGTGAGATTGAGAGTACCCTTGCATTGCTCCTTGGGAGGAAGACCGTAACCCGAACAACCCAGAAATACTCCGGTAGAACCCGTACGTATCGTCATTGGACGAGCGCACTTGGCACATTCAATATCTGTTTCCGTCGGCTCATTGAGCCGCATTCCACCCTCAGCAGCACTCGCTTTAGCAAGCTTGGCAGAAAASYCAGAATAGAAGCGGTCAAGAACATCTTTCCAATCAAGCTCTCCAYCRGCAATCCCRTCRAGGTACTCCTCCATGGCCGCAGTAAAACCATAATCCATCAGGTCCGAGAAGTTCTCRTCCAAACGAACGGTGACAATATCGCCGATTTTCTCYGCATAGAAACGACGTTTATCCAGYCGCACATARCCCCGRTCCTGAATTGTCGAAATAATRGACGCATAGGTAGAAGGCCTGCCAATRCCCCGTTTTTCAAGCTCYTTAACCARYGCCGCTTCMGAAAAACGTGCGGGTGGCTTAGTGAAATGCTGCAATGGAATCAACACATTCAGACTCATTGAATCACCGACGGTTAACTCAGGCAGTACAATATCGTCATCTTTCTTGCGCAATGCAGGTAATACTTTCAGGTAACCCTCAAAACGAATGATTCGACCTTTGGTCCGCAATTCATATCCCGCTGCCATCACCTTTACCGTGGTGCTGGTAAATTGGGCAGGCATCATTTGGCAAGCCACAAACTGTTGCCAAATTAACCGATAGAGCTTTTTAGCGTCCTCTTCCATACCCGCCAAATCACTCGGCTTAATATCAATATTAGAAGGACGAATTGCTTCGTGAGCCTCCTGAGCGCCAGATTTACTACTATAAACATTGGGATTTTCTGGTAAGTAGTTATCGCCATAACGGTTTTGAATAAAATCTCGACATATGGATACGGCTTCGGCGCTGAGGCTAGTAGAATCCGTACGCATATAGGTGATGTAACCCCCTTCGTATAAACGCTGGGCCATCATCATGGTTTTCTTAACCCCGTAGCTTAAGCGGGTACTTGCAGCCTGCTGCAATGTAGATGTAATAAAGGGTGCAGAAGGTTTGCTGCTTGTCGGCTTGTCTTCACGGCTGGTTATCTTGTAGTCAGCCGGCTTAAGTGCCGCCAGAGCCTCATCCGTTTGTGCCTTATTTTTAGGCAGGAAGTTTTCTCCCGCCTGCTTCTTGACCTCAAAACGGATTTTTTCTTCAATGCCGGTTTCTAGGTCGGCATGCAAAGTCCAATACTCTTCTGGATCAAATGCCCGAATTTCACGTTCTCGCTCAACAATAAGCTTAACAGCAACAGACTGTACTCGACCTGCGGATAAACCACGGGCAACCTTACTCCACAGTAGTGGCGATACCATAAAGCCAACGACCCGATCTAGAAAACGTCGAGCTTGCTGGGCATTAACGCGGTTATCATCCAGTTTTGCGGGCTGAGCAAAGGCTTCCTGAATCGCCTTTTTGGTAATTTCATTAAAAACCACACGTTGGTAGCGGTCATGATCACCACCAATGGCTTCTCTGAGGTGCCAGGCAATGGCCTCTCCCTCTCTATCCAAATCCGTCGCGAGATAGATAGTGTCGGCATCTTTGGCCAACTTTTTCAGTTCAGCAACAACTTTTTCTTTACCCGGCAAAATTTCATAACGTGCCTTCCAACCCTTTTCAGGATCCACGCCCATGCGAGTAACCAGCTGCTCTTTGGCCTTCTTGGCCTTGTGAACAATCTTATCTTCCGGCGACAGTTTACGAGTAATTGCCGCGGCTTTAGCTCGCTCTTTAGGGTCTGCGGTTTTACCACCGCCCATAGGCAGATCGCGAATATGCCCAACACTGGACTTAACAATAAAGTCATTACCCAGGTATTTGTTGATCGTCTTAGCCTTGGCTGGTGACTCCACAATAACTAGTGATTTTCCCATTGAACTATTATTTACTCTGTCATTTATGGTTTATGGAAGGCTGRTAAGCCACGAYTTCCTATCCKAAGGGGCGAATATATATGCGCCTCKGGTGGKCGGGTCAAGGAAATTTTGAATATTATTTGTAATAAAAGYACTACGACTCAGTTTCGCATCCTCTTTCTYAGCACACMTAACTGRTCAAAAATCCCAGCAATATCATTCAGTTGGCCTCTCTCCTGCCAGTAAATGAGCACACCTTCCTTGCTCGCTTCTAGCGCTGTCACATTTTCTGGCAACATCTCAACGGCAGCACCGATGACATCATTCAGGGCATCATTAGATTCACGACCCAGCCATTGCCACGGAGACCAAGGTGAAGGATCACCCCGGCGGGTTTCTCTAATCAGCAACCACTTTTCCATACGAGGTTCAAGTGATGGGTCCGAATCGGGTATCCAAGGCAATATGTACCTCACATATTCCAATCGGCCTTCGCCCTCACGGGCATCGGCAGGTTTACTCAACTTTACCCTCATACCCTTGAGTGCAGCCTCACGCCGCATGTCAGTGATCAGTTTTTGCCTGGGTGATTGACGGAACCACATTAGCGGGGACAGAATAATGGCCAAAATAAATGCTATTAATAAATAGGTCATTCTTTGTTCTACAACCTTAGTGTTCTATAAATTTGGCCTTCTAACGCCTTGTTTTCTATAATTCAGTTTGTTACAACTTTAATTAAGAATGTTTTAAATACTAACCCAGAGAATGGAAAAGCCCTATGTCAGCCTACACACATATTCTCGTCGGTCTTGATCTGTCATCAGAATCACAGCAAGTGGTTGATCGAGTCAAGAGCCTATTCACTGATAATGATCAAAAAGTTAGTTTAATTCATATTCAGGAACCGCTGTCATTCGCTTATGGCGGAGATATCCCCATGGACCTCACCGARGTACAAAACCAACTCGAAGAGCAGGCAAAAGGACGCCTGGAAGCCATAGGGAAGGAATTAAACATCACACAGCAAGACCAGCACGTCATTATTGGCCAACCCGCCCACGAAATGCACCGTTTTGCCACAGAAAATGGTGTTGATCTTATAGTAGTCGGTAGTCACGGCCGACATGGCCTAAGCTTAATTCTGGGTTCTACTTCAACAGGTGTCTTACATGGTTCCGAGTGCGATGTCCTGGCGGTCAGGGTTTAATAACAACCGGCTTCCTAACAAAATAAAACCTGCCTGACTCAATCTCTTCTATTTAATTAGTGATGATCTGACTATCATAGCCGGGAACCTAATCGTGTTTTTACCATCCTACAAATTATCTGTTTTAACGGGCGACAACAAATCACCATGGATCGATGTACAGGCTCCAACACCGGCCTAACACAAGTGTCATTTCTGCCGCCTGCTGTTTTCAAAGTATTGTTAACAACATTCATTTTTTTAATTTTCCCCCATACATCTCAGGGAATACCCTCTTTACCAAGCCCCTCTCTCGAAGAACAACGAGAGTTATATCAGGATGCAAAAGACGCCCTAAAAGTTAACAAGCAAAATCATTATCGACACGCGCTAACCAAAATGGGTGACTACCCACTAAAACACTACCTGGAAGCCATGGAGCTGTTTAAACGACTAAACAGTTTTCCCCGATACGATGTCCGAATATTTTTAGCCCAACACGACGGCACACCCATAGCGACCAGACTCCGTTACCGGTGGCTTGAAGCACTRCGYAAACGTGAYCGCTGGCARGACTAYCTCCTYGATTACCAGGCAAAAACAGCCACCATTGCACAACAATGTTATTACCAACTGGCCCGTATTCGGGATGGTGGRAAAACCCAACTMACAACCGAAACCAAACCCATAGCCGAGGCCATCAAACTTTGGTCTGTGGGCAAATCTCAACCCAAAGGCTGCGATAAACTGTTCGGGGTACTGATTAAACATAATCACATTACCGAAGACATCGCCTGGCAGCGTTATACCAATGCCATTTTTAACCACGAATATCAGTTGGCTCGCTACCTTCAGCGGTTTTTCACCACACCCRGCTACCAGACATTAGCCGAYAAATTCTACCGTATTGACCGTAATCACCGAGCCGTTGGCGACTACAARTTCTTTAGTCAGYACGCATTAAAATCTAACAGCGTAGAAATTCATAACGTTATCAGCCATGGGCTTCGGCACTTGGCCCGGGTAGATGCGATCTCCGCACTCAAACATTGGGGCCGCTATCGTCAGACCCATCCATTTAGCCCCACMCAGACAAACCGAATCATTACCGCATTAGTGAAAGGCCTTTACGATCAAGACCATGTCGCCTCAGCCGACATTTATCTCTCGGACAATCTTGAGTTTGTAGATTCAAAACTSGTGGAATGGCGCACTAGAGAAGCCATGCGAAAAGCCGACTGGCAAGGCGTACTYAAGTGGATTGCCCTGATGCCAGAGGAACTTCGGCAAGATGATCGCTGGAAATACTGGACCTACCGCACCCAACAACTAGCCTCCACTACCGAGCCTAAAAAGCTCGCAGCCCGGCCATCTGACGCCGCCAACAATAACACCTACGAAATACTGTCCATCGACCGAAGCTTTTATGGATTTATGAGTAGTGAATGGCTAGGTAACGGCTATAGCATGGCTCACCGGAAAACCTCAGTTACCCCAGAACAAATCTCTGAACTGGAAAAACTGCCCGGTATTATTCGTACCCGTGAATTACTTCACCACAAAGAATACCTTTATGCCCGGCGAGAATGGCGTCAGGCCACCCGTAATTTCAGTGAAAAACAATGGATTACAGCAGCCCACCTCAGCCGCCAATGGCAATGGCATAACGGTGCTATCACCAGCATGATCCGCGCTGGCTACTGGGACGATGTTGACCTGCGCTTCCCGTTGGCATTCAAAAAAGAGTTTGAAGACAATGCCCAGCAAACAAACGTACCCATTCACCTATTATTTGCAGTAGCTCGGCAAGAAAGTGCCCTGTCACATGATGTCACCTCCCCTGCTGGCGCCAAAGGCCTAATGCAACTCATGCCTGCCACAGCAAAACAAACCGCCCGTAAAAACGGAGTTCGGTATCGCAACAGCAACGACCTTTTTAAACCAGCTACCAACATTGCATTGGGCAGCCGTTATTACCGAGAAATGCTCGAACGTTTTGATAACAACCGAATACTTGCTACCGCAGCCTACAATGCAGGCCCCCATCGAGTTGACCGCTGGCTGGAACAAACAGAAAGCAAACTACCCTTCGATGCATGGATAGAAACAATCCCCTATAAGGAAACCCGCAACTACGTACAAAATGTACTCGCCTTTTCGATCATCTATGCCCACCACCTGGGTAATCATGAACGCATACTCAGTAAGCAAGAAAAAGACCAGTTACTATGACAGAGCTACTCAGCAGCCCAGCACCACTCATTGATATTGGTGTTAACCTCAGCAATAAGAGTTTTAAAGGTGCGTTAGAAGCAGTATTACAACGCGCCCAGCAAGCCAACGTCACCCAACTTATTCTTACCGGAACCAGCGAAGAAGAAAGTGAAGCGGCCCTACAACTGTGCCAACAGCTTTCTGACGATTTTCCCAACATGTTGTACAGCACCTGTGGCGTACACCCTCATGATGCAAAACACTTCTCTACCGAAACACCGGGTAGACTGAAAGAAATGGCGACCAATAAARACGTGGTTGCCATCGGCGAAACCGGATTGGATTTTAATCGCAACTTCTCCACCCCGGCAGCACAAGAAAAAGCCTTTGAAGCACAACTTGAACTGGCAGCAGAACTACAACTCCCAGTATTCATGCACGAACGTGACGCCCACCAACGGCAATTTGAAATACTCAAACAGTATCGCGACCACCTCACCGATGGTGTTATTCATTGTTTTACCGGCGACAAAACTGCGTTATTTAATTATCTCGATCTCGACCTGCATATCGGCATTACCGGATGGATTTGCGACGAGCGCCGAGGCCAGGAACTGCAAAAAATTGTTAAAAATATTCCACTCAGCCGGCTAATGCTAGAAACCGATGCCCCCTACCTGCTTCCAAGAACGATGAAACCAAAACCCAAAAACAAAAAAAATGAACCCGCATTTTTACCCTGGGTACTACAAGGTATTGCTGAGCAACGTGAAGAAACTCTTTTTGATATTGCAGAAAAAACTGCACTGACAACAAAAACCTTTTTTAGACTCAATATATAAGTACTTTTAAGGTTAGCTCATAAGATCACTCAAAGGGCTTCTCACGCCATAAGCTCCCTGTTTCAGTACGTGAGTATAAAATTTCTGTGGTCTTTACATCAGCATGCCCTAACTACTGTTGTACTGTCCTGATATCTGGTTGATTAAGAAATTTACCATACAAAAAAACTAACGCATTTAATGCTATAGATTGTGTAGCAGCTGACACATTTCTATCTACGACTAAAAAAGTTAAAAATGACTCAACTTCCGATGCTGACAATTGCATTGGGTACTGTTTTTTATGAAAAACAACATAGTACTTGATCCAATATAAATAAGACTTTATGGTTCTAAGACTGTAACGTCTAACCAACATAAACTCTCGTACAGACCGAAGGAACGGTGATGAAGACATTGCGAAACCCCCTTTCCAAGAACTGTATATACAGACAGTTAACCAGTTTTTTTCAAAAGATCAATACCTTCAATAAAAAACGGCACCCGACAACAGGCCAAAAAAACCTAATATTTATAGTCTTTCACAATAGAATCAAAGTGTTATATAAAAGCCCCCTGACCAACTTAATAAATTACGCTGGTGACCCGATAATAATTATTATGAGGACGCAGACCTCATTAACATACTGTTAGCACCCATTGAGAGATCGAGCATTGTCACGAAAGTTGGAATTAATAAACAAAGGATATATTTTTTTCTCGAGTAATCCTGAGGAAACAATGCTTGAGGTGGCTAAAGACTTAGGAGAGGTTTACAAAGTTTCCACAATGCCTTTGGTGCAGACTCTTACCCCGAGATTGAGAAAAAATGAGCACAAGAATACTTATAGTGGAAATTACGGCCTAAACGAATTTCCTTTTCACACGGATTTGGCGCATTGGTATGTGCCGCCACGATATCTTTTGCTGCGATGTATTTGTCCAGCAAGAAATGTATCAACAAAACTTATCGATAGCCATGAAGTTATAAACCGTGAAGTAAGAGATTTATTAAACAGAGCGCACTTTAGGCCTAGGAAACGACTGGATGGAAAAGCCAATATCTTAAAGGTATTGCATGGCGAGCTATTCAGGTGGGATTCAATATTTATTGAGCCTGCGAATAATGTGGCTGATCTCCTTAAAAAAATCATTGAGAAGCGACTGAATAACATACAACCTAAAGGTATTTACCTCGCCAATACTGGTGACTGCCTACTCATTGATAATTGGCGGATGCTACATGGCAGAGGCTGCATAGATAGCAAATCAATGGATAGAAAAATAGAAAGAATTTATTTCAACGAGGTAAAATTTTGAACGCAACTAGAACAGCACACGAATGGTCAAAAGATGCATTTTTTTCCAAAGCCCAGCGCTATGCCGAAACAATGCTAGAGAAAGACCACTCAAATTGGGAATTTGGTTTTTGGTCTGCACTAACATTGGAGATTTTGGTTCGTGCATCGATCTCAAATATATCTCCCGTATTAGTTGCAGACGGAAAAGACTGGAATAATATTTTGTATGCTGTAGGTACTGACCCGAACCAGCAAAAATTTAGCCCGAAGTCAGCGGACATATCCGATTTATTGAAAAGAGCAGAGAACCTATTCTCCTCGTTTACTAGGGAAATGTTGAATTTTAGTGTTGCACACATAAATAAGAGGAATAGCGAACTACATTCCGGCGCATTGCCTTTTGAAGGTGTTGGCTCTTCATCTTGGTTACCCATATATTATTCCGTATGTAAGGTTCTGGTAGGAGAGATAGGGGAAACTCTCGAATCACTACTGGGTAATGAAGTTGCCAAAGAAGCTGAATTTCATATTGTCGCTTTAGAAGATGAAAGCGCCAAATCAGTCAAGGGAACTATCAATGCTCACAAAACCATCTGGGGTGAAAAGCCAGATGAAGAAAGAATCACGCTAACCAAGCAAGCTGAAATATTATCCACTAAACATGACGGACATAGAGCGAACTGCCCAGCATGCAATAGCGTAGCCCTAGTGCAAGGTGGCTCAACAGGGGCACCCAAAACTACTGTTAAAGACGATGGCATAACCGAAAAGCAAACAATGCTTCCTTCAAGTTTCGAGTGTGTTGCTTGCGGGCTAAAAATATCAGGATATTCGAAGCTGGTAGCATGTGGGTTAGGTAATACCTACATATCAACTAACCACTATGATGCCATCGAGTATTTTGAAATAAACATTGAAGAAGAAATGGGCAACATGATGTACGAAGATAACAATGATCCTTTCTAAAATGCTAACAAGCAGCAGTCACGGAGTAGATAGATCACATGATTAACGACCCAAAATACTTTCAAATGGCTTTTTATATAATTAGCCCTATTGTTACTTTTCTTGCGGTTGCTATCGCATATTTAGCAATTTATAAACAATCAAAGCCAAATGTAGTCGTGCATTACGAACCAAGCAATGATGTTGGTTCAGTAATAGACTTGGTTATCTGCAACTATGGGGGAGGCTCAGCTAGAGACTTGGAGTTTTCAGTAGCAATACCTATAAATTGCTGGGGCATTGAGAAACCGGATAAAGTCGATGAGTCAAATTTCTTAAAGGTAAAAATTCCACTGTTGGCACCAGGCAAAGCACTTAGATATCAGGCTGGGCAGTATGGAGGTCTACTTTCACAGATTAGTGAAAACCTCCCAGTTACTGCTTCGTACAAATATCGAACACCCCTGCGCATGAAAAAGAAAGGTAAGGACATATCAATTCTTGATATCAAGTATATGGTGCGTATGCATTCGGGTAACAGTCCTGCATATGACTTAGCAGATGCGATGAAAGGTCGTAACAACACAATTTTCTTAAAAACAAATAAGCAATTAGAAACTATAAACAAACAATTGAGCCGAATCGCATCTGTTTTAGAAGGCAATAATAATTCTGGTAGCGGGAATGCCTAACAAGGCCATCAAAAAACGCCCACAAAAAGCCGTGGGCTGGACGTCGCTGACGCTCCGCCTTTTATGGCGGCGTTAGGCAATGAGAGGAAAATATGACTATGACACTAAGACAAACTTGCTATTTGATGGTCTTTGCATTGCTTTGGTCATGTAGCAATGAAAATTCCAGTGACAACAAATTGTTAGCCAAGGATACCTTGGTAAAAGAAAGCACTCCAGTAGAGCATGCAAAAGCAGATTCAACTTCTATTCCCAAGTTTGAACTTCTTAAATGTTTGAAGGCATATGTCGGTGTTGAGAAAGGAATCTACGCTGCTGTATATGGTGATCCTATGATTTCAGGATTTAGGAGTGCCTTGAAAAATCCGAATTTAGGAGAATTGATAGGGAACCGTATTCAGAAAGTCGGCGAATCAGATAAGGTTTCAAACGTGTACTTTGAAAGGCTACAAGAGCTTGATGGGCTACTATCTAATCCAATTGGACTGAAAAACGCCTTCATGCACGATACAGCTATTTTATATTCGTGTGATGAAATATTTTCACAATAAACTACAGCATAACAAGTTGCTGCACGCGTATTTGGTAAAGCTATCACCTTTTGTGAATTCAACAACTTTATCAGAGACCATCGTCTTCTCAGGATTCTGTGAGAATAGTCAGAAGTAAGGAGCTATAGCCGTCGGCTGGAAATTCAACTGGCACCAAGTAGGAAGTTACTAAGCGATTATCTTTTCCCCTAATTGCTTTTGAACATTATACCCGTAATATATCTTCATTATTTAATTTTGTGTGAGTGTGAAATATGTCTACTGGGTTATTGGCAGGACTTTGTGCTATTTTTGTGGCGTTATTAGGTTCTATATTTAATTATTATAAATTAAGCAATGATCAAAAAACATGGATGCATGAGCAGAAAATTTCAATAGAAAAAGAACTTCTATTTAAAAAACTAAAGAAGCGATATGAAAATTACAGCAATATATTCAAATTGTTAGGGAATGTTAGAGACATTGAATACCCTGAAGAACATTACGATTATCTTAGAAACAACAAAGATGAAATCATAAAAACTGCCGATCTTATATTGAAAGAGCTATATGGTGAGGCGGGGCTATTTATGGAGTATAAAACGCGTTCAATCATCCTTAAAACATACCAAATTTCATATAAGTATGCCGACAATAAAGTATCGCTAGAAGAACTGGTTGATTCATACTACATCGCAAGGCGATCACTAAGAAATGATCTAGAGTTTGATGATTATAGTGACAGTAAGAAAATTAAGGACGTACTTCAAGATCCGGAAGTTGAATCGTTCGACTTAATCAGTAAAGAGAAAAAATCTATTTGGGCGAAAAAAGACGTTTTAGCATCATCATCCAGACCGGGATATCCAGCTAAAATAGTTCATATACAAACGCTTAAAGATACAGTGGAAAAATGGCACCGTATTAATATCAAATCTGTTATTTGTCTACTTAGCGAGAAGGAACTTAATACATACTACAACCAAATTGATGGCGGTTTAATAAACTATTACATGAAAGAAGGGTTTAATGTTTTTTGTCTAGCTGTAGATGATTTCCAAACACCACCATTAAATATGGATGAATTAAATATTATTAATAATCAGTTTGGTAGCCTAGAAAAACCAGTTTTAATACACTGTGGTGCGGGACAAGATAGAACAGGAAGGGCCGTTGAGTTCATTTTAGATCTTAATTGAGTAACTCCTATAGAAAAGTTCAAATATGCCGCTACCTGCCCCTCTTAAGTCTAGCAAGAGCTTAGTTAATCAACATTAATTGAATTTACTCAATCATTGGTATGGCTGTAGTTGGCATATTGATCTCAGCTAGGGTGAATAGAGTGCACATAACAATGTCATTAAATTCGCGCTCCCTACGTTCGCCGGACGCTGGAACAAAAGGAGCTTTGGCTCTCTTGCTGTGAGGCACATGACTACACTTACTGGGTCGGTGGTACCTATCAGCAGCGCCTAGAGGCCGACGAAGCATTACAGCAATGTGTCGTTGCCGTGGGGGGACCCGAGATAGCACAATTAATGCTTGCGGGTGTCAGGGTTGGTGGTACGCCCTTTCTGCCAACACAGTTCAGGTAGGGTTATGGCTGGCCCTTTTTTCGTGGCTATCAAATTAATGGGGTCGTAACGATTATTAAATATTCAATCTGACCCCTTTAACGGACCCCTTTAACGCTAGAGGCGCTGGGGCGGCTGATAGGCCACTATTGACCCGAAGCGGAAGCTTTCAAACTGTTTGGTTTGTTGTTACAAAGCAGACGTTAAGTAATACAGTTATCTACATTAAACACAAACCTTCGATTGTCAGTGGAACTTTGCTTGTTGTAGATTGGACGTAAAAGGGGGGCACTCCGCCTATACTCCGGTGCTCGCCCAAGATTTTGTGTAGACTTCATTATGTGTGACGCTATTTTTAAAAGTCCGCGCCCCCCACCCCATGAGAAATCGCCCTATGTTAAACCCCGAAAAACCATGCGTTCAGCGTGCGCTGATCGTCGCCGTGCAATTGGACAATGTCAGCGATGTTGAATTCGAATCGTCGTTGGCCGAGCTAGGTGACCTTGCAAAGACGTTAGGGCTGGAGGTGGTCGGTCAGTTTACCCAGAAGCGTTCGTCTTTCGACTCGACGGCATACCTGGGCGTAGGCAAACGAGAAGAAATACGACAATTCTTAGAGGGCGAACAAGCCGGCTTAGATGCGGTGGTACCTAATCCACTGGAGGCTAGCGACGCAGTGGAGTTTATTCTGGTCGACCACGAAATTTCGCCGTCCCAGGCGCTCAATTTAGAAAATGAATTAGGCTGCGAGGTGATGGATCGCACGGTGGTTATTCTCGAGATTTTTCATCGTAATGCCCGCTCACACGCCGCGAGGGTACAAGTTGAAATTGCGCGGCTGAGCTATATGGCGCCGCGCCTGCGTGAGGCGGCCAAGCGCGCCGGACCGTCAGGGCGGCAGCGTAGCGGCACTGGCGGGCGCGGTACAGGGCAGTCGCGCAGCCAGACGGATAGTCAAAAGGTTCGTGATCGTATTGCCGAGCTGCAAAAGGAAATTGATGGCATGGAGGCTGGTCGCGAGACCCAGCGATCGCGACGTCAGGGGCAATCGGGACCAGCGCAGGTGGCACTGGTAGGTTATACCAACGCGGGTAAATCTACCTTGATGCGTGCCTTGACTGGCAGTGAATCGCTAGTGGCCAACCAATTGTTTGCCACGTTGGACACTAAGGTGCGCACCTTGCACCCAGAAAGTGTGCCGCGGGTATTGGTAAGTGACACGGTTGGTTTTATCAAAAATTTACCGCATGGGCTGGTTGCCTCGTTCAAGTCAACATTGGACGAAGCCCTTAGCGCATCTCTGCTGCTACACGTTATTGACGCTGGCGACCCCGGATTTGAGATGCAGCTTGAAGTGACCAATAAAGTATTGGCCGAGATTGGTGCCGATAGTGTGCCGTGTATTCGGGTGTTTAATAAAATTGACTATCTGGATGACGCCGTCACACAAACAGCGCGTATCGCAGAGCTGCAAGCCAAGTATCCCGATTGTATTGTTCTTAGCGCGCGCAGTAAGGACGATATAACGAAGTTGCGTGAGGCGATTGTGCACGTATTTCAAAAAGACCTGGTTGAATCCGAGATTTTTTTACCTTGGTCGGCACAGGGTTTACGCGGTGAAATATTTGCCTCCTGTGAAGTGCTTGAAGAGCGCGCCGATGCCGAGGGTGCATTTTTTCGCTTCCGCGCTGCACCTGATGTGGCCGATAGGCTGAGTGAACTCGCAGACAAGGCGAGCTGAGGTTGTGCGAGAGCACCTAGAGGGGAACCTCAAATTAAAGTAACTTTTGGTGCTTCTAATGGTAGTATTTGGCTTTCCACAAAGCTGATCATTGGCGTTATATGGCGTCAACTGAAAGCTATCAGAACCTAAGTCCAATATGATCCAAAAATAACGACTACACGCTCAATTGACAACTATTGATTAAGTTAAAAATTATACAATATTGAATATGCAATCAGATCCCAAAAAATTAATAGAAAAAAACAAAAACCTCACTCACTCCGAGTTATTGAAGGTTATTTCACATGTTCAACGAGAGCAGGGTGAATGGATTCTGCATACGGTAATGGTAGAGGATTGTGATGTCCCTTTTAAATTCAAGCGCAAAGGTAATTACCAAAGTTTAAAAGGTGCCAGAGTGAATATGACTTACTACTCAGAACAGGAAACTGTGGCGGGCATGGCTTTTGAAGTGATGAAAGTAGTACGTATAAAAAGAGGGTGAATGTGCTGGTGAGCCCCCTCGCAAATAAAGTAAACCAACCACAATTAATGTTAGCGGGGGTTAGGCTTAGTGGTACGCCATTCCTGACAACACATTTTCGGTGAGGGATGGCTGGCCTTTTTTTCGAGGCTACCAGACGCTCTCTGCTGAAGAAACTGCTCAGGTTAACGAGTTAATCAAGCCATAAGTTTTAACGGGTAATTTAGTTCGTATTTGAACATCACTAACTCCTTGTTTGTTCCAGCTATTTCCTCAATGAGGCCAACAACGACCGTCTCAACCTACCAGCGACACTTTATACGTATTCTAAAAACTATTAAGCGCCTATAATTCCTGCTATACATATTCCCAAATTACCCCAGCAAATGAGCCCCAATAAATGAGAGAAGTTGAAATTAACAAGGAGCCTGTTGAGCTCTACAAGATTCTGAAATTCGAAGGCATGGTTGGCTCTGGCGGTGAAGCCAAGATGGTTGTCGCTGGAGGTCAGGTTTTAGTCAATGGTGAAGTTGAAACCAGAAAACGAAAAAAGATTGTTGCTGGCGATATTATTGAATTTGGTGATGAAAAAATTCAAATACGGTTGGCATAATAATAGAAGCCAAGCCTCAGCAACCCATATACCAATCTAGAAAAATATGACCAAACCAAGCAACCGACAAGTTCTACTCAAATCACGGCCAACGGGTATTCCCCAAGCTGAGAATTTTGAGATTGTAGAAACTAGCGTGCCAGAACTCAGTGATGGAGAAATTCTCGTTCGTAATATTTTTCTGTCRGTAGAGCCGGCCATGCGAGGTTGGGTCAGCAGCATTGCTAACTATGCTGAACCTGTACCAGTGGGTGGTGTTATGCGTTCTTTCGCTACAGGCTGCGTTGTTGAGTCACGGCACCCGGATTACCAGCCCGGAGAATATGTGATGGGTCTGTTTGGTTGGCAGGACTATGCTGCCGTTAAAACAGACTCTATTCAGAGAAAAGTTAGTGGTAATCACTTACCCCTGTCCACRTCACTGGGTGTTCTTGGCCTGAATGGSATGACRGCCTATTTTGGKTTGCTAGACRTTGGSCAACCWCAACCAAATGAGACSGTTGTGGTATCYACYGCAGCCGGTGCTGTTGGCTCTTGTGTCGGTCAAATAGCAAAACTAAAAGGCTGCCACACCATTGGTATTACTGGTGGCATTGAGAAGGCCCGACTGTGCCTTGACGCTTTTCAGTATGACCGTGCTGTTGATTACAAAAGTGATCAATTTGAGCAGGAACTCGCCAGAACATGCCCTCAGGGTATTGATGTTTACTTTGATAACACCGGGGGTCACATTAGCGATGCGGTACTTAACCACCTGAACGTGGGCGCTCGAATTGTCATCTGTGGCACTGCATCCATTGGTAGCTGGGASCCTGTTCCGATTGGACCAAGACTTGARCGCCAAATTTTGGTTAATCGTGCGCGTATGCAGGGGTTTTTAATATTTGATTATGCTGACCGCTATCAGGAAGCTGTGAATGCTCTTAGCCAATGGGTCAGTGATGGTTTGATACATTACCGGGAAGATATTYTGCAAGGTATTGAACAGGCACCCGATGCTATTGCAGGCTTATACCGTGGCGAAAATTTGGGTAAACGCCTGATTCAAATCGCCCCTGTAAGCTATTGACCCTATAAGCTGAAACTGGGAAAAACATGCCCTCTAAACGTAGTTATTTCTGGCGAGYTCTTCTAAAGGCAACAGCTAACTACRATAARCCCTTRCCAGCACTGAGAAAGAAACTGGTAAGGGATACCCGRYTTTTAAAACCACCCAAAGATATCCAGGTCACCCCGATCAATGCTGCTGGAGTTTCCGCAGAATGGCTAGAGCCCRCCCATTCAAGCTCGGACAATGTCATGATTTACCTTCATGGCGGAGGYTATGTTATGGGCTCCCCCGTCACTCATCGTGGMTTAGTGGGCAGGCTAGCAAAGTCCTGTGGTATTCGAGCACTRTCTGTTGATTATCGRCTRGCCCCTGAACATCCWTTTCCTGCGGCACTTGAGGATTCMTTAGCTGTTTATCAATGGGTAATGGACCAAGGTATTAGCCCCCACAAYATTGTTATCGCTGGAGATTCAGCRGGTGCWGGRCTCACATTGGCAACRCTRATTTCATTGCGRGACAACCATSAGCAACTTCCGGCGATRGCWBTGTGTATTTCACCCTGGACGGACTTGGCYTTRACCGGTGAAAGCATGAAAGACTGTGCAAAAATTGACCCTTATATCTCCTATGACTTACTTAAACTCGGCGCCCATTACATGGGCAGTCACAACCCTGAATTACCACTGATATCKCCGCTACATGCTGACTTGAGGGGCCTCCCCCCATTRTTGATTCACGTCGGTACTGATGAAGTATTGCTGAGTGACTCTACTCGCCTTGCAGATACGGCAAAAGCTGATGGTGTGGATGTCACCCTAAAAATATGGGACAAAATGTGGCATGATTTTCATCTGTGGGCACCTTATCTTCCCGAGGCAAATACTGCCATTGAGGAGATTGCGGAGTTTGTTACAGAACGCTTAAGGTAAAGACTGTTTTTTCAGTTGTCCCTAMTCCRACTATTTCATCTTAATCTGYACYCTTTATTTGCRCYCRTKAAAGTTTCCCCATAAGATTTGTGCATTCAAATYTCTTACCCGTGAGAATAATATGCCTAAATTACTGTATATCGAATCGTCTCCYAGAAAGGATCGTTCAGCTTCCATAGAGGTTGCTCAATCRTTCRTTTCTACATTTTTAGAATCTGACACAGACAATACTCTAGAAACACTGGATTTATGGCAATTGAATTTACCCGAGTTTGATGGYGACCGAATTAATGCTAAATACCGCGTTATGCATGGTGAGGAACCAACGGCRGAGGAAGTTGCTGCATGGAAAGCCATTACACARTTTGCCGACCARTTTAAGGATGCTGATCATTATCTGTTTAGTACTCCTATGTGGAATTTTTCTATTCCCTACAAACTAAAGCATTATATTGACATCATTAGTCAGCCCGGTCTTACCTGGAGYTTTACRCCAGAAGAYGGGTATACRGGCCTTGTTACAGGRAAATCTGTCACRCTAATATTAGCCCGYGGCGGTGAATACAGCAGTAGTGAAGAAGCTGGTGCTATGGACTTTCAGCGGRGCTATCTGGAGATGATTCTTGGTTTTATTGGCTTTAAAGACATCAATACTGTTCTGGTTGAGCCGACATTAACTGACCAGGTATCAAAAACAYTGACACTTTCGTCTGCAAAAGAGAAGGCCATTAACCTTGCAAACCAGCTGCAGTGCAACGTGGCATAGTACTTTTTTGAACGATTTCGATTAACATTATCCGCCTTTGCTGAGGATAAAGAACCTTCAGCTTGGCGGTTTTAGCAGTGCTTTATCTGCACAGTCTATTGCCGCATCGATGTTGGAAAATATTCTATCTTTACTTAAACATTCCAACGTACCCAGGCGAGATAAATTTGCCTCTGCTTTTTTGGAAATACCCACCAAATATATTTCCCGATCATTTGAAAGTTCGCTGCGAACCAGTTCATCGAGAATCATTGCTGTTGAGGTTCCCACTAAGTGGGCWCCAGTCAGATCAATAATCATTAGGCGATAAGACTCATAACCAGCAAGACTTAAACGCARCCCACGCCCCACKCCAAAACTTAAGGGGCCATCAAGACGCAATAACACAATGGCACCYTGATAAGCTTTAAGTCTCTGCCCCTCTACAGMGATATTRTCACCWTCCAWATCAGTGCCATCGGTAATGTAGATRCTGTCGAGCTGAATGCTGGTCAACCGCTCGATGGTGATTAAATTAGAAATAAATACACCGACAAGTACGGCCGTAATCAGATCGACAAAGACTGTCATGAACAACACGATAAGCATCAACACCACGGTGTTCGCAGGCAGCTTTCTCAAACGCATAAAGAATGGCCAGTCGATAATATCGATGCCCACTCTAATTAAAATTCCTGCCAATACCGCCAAGGGTACGTGAGCCGCATATTGCCCAGCCCCAAGCATAATGACCAATAGTGTGACTGAGTGAATGGCACCGGAATAACCTGTTTTACCTCCAGCACGAATATTCACCACGGTGCGCATGGTGGCACCTGCTCCCGGCAATCCTCCAAAGAAACCAGAAACTGCATTACCGATGCCCTGCCCAATCAGCTCTTTATCAGAATCATGATGTTCTTTCGTCAGGTTATCGGCCACCAGTGATGTCAATAGTGAGTCAATAGAACCCAAAACTGCTAACAATAAGGCTGCATAMAATAGTTCGCCCATRACCTCAAAAGTAAAAATGGGCCAATGGGGAGAGGGGAAACCCGAAGGTATGTCGCCAATCACGGCTACAGATTCCGAAGGTAGCCATAGTAATGCACACACGGTACCAAGCAACAATGCCGCCAAGGGCGGAGGACACCAGACGGCAAACCTGGCTGGCCAGAAGTACACAATAGCCAGAGATAGCACCCCCAACATCAAGGATGGCCCACTAATGGTTTGCAACCAAACGGGAATACTCTCCAGTGACGCTATAAGTGAAGAAGCACCCGTGTGACCCAGCATTGGGCCCAATTGCAGAATAATAATGATGACACCGATACCCGTCATAAAACCGGAGATCACCGGATAGGGTACCAGAATAAAATACTTGCCCAACTTCAACAGCCCAAGAGCAATTTGCATCAGTCCAGCAAGGATCACTGCACTAAAACCAATCACTAATCCTGCTTCCGGATATTTAGCCTGAAGAGAAGTAAACACTCCAGCCATCACCACAGTCATGGGGCCTGTGGGACCAGACACCTGACGAGCCGTGCCGCCAAATAATGCCGCAAAAAAACCGACAAAAATGGCACCGTAGATACCCGCTGCTGGCCCAGCACCAGAGGCCACACCAAAAGCCAAAGCTAACGGCAAGGCCACTACGGCTGCAGTCAAACCACCCATAAAGTCCATGCGTAAATGGCGGGTAGATAGAGAGTTCATGAATGAAGCTGACATAATCCTTTAACTGTTTTCCTTCAAGCAGCACGTTTGTATAGCGCGATATATCACTTAGGGRCACCCTTAAGGCTATGGGGTTAAAACTAACTTAATAAACAGGTTTAAAAGAGGCCTAATCTATTCATACTGAGAACTGGGCGTATTTTTTGCCATACCCACTCATCATTTTTTATACTTTTACTTTCTATTCACAGGCTGTTTATCAGGCGTTTTACCTGCCCGACAGTAAAGGGCCAACCCTTTTCCTGTCCCTCTGGCGTGGCTATCACAGGGATTCGAACACCATACCTTTCCCGCAGCTCTTCACTGTCAGTGATATTGACCTCTTGCAAACGCCAATCGGTCCCTTCAAGAACGGGATATATCAGGCTTTTTGCCTGCTCACAAAGATGACAGTGAGGCCCGGTGTATAGGGTAAGAATTTGACTCATAAGATATTTATTCGTTGTGATCAATACTTCCGCACTGAAGCCAGCCGCAATTAAGACTTCCCTACCGAATGCTGGATCAACCAGCAGTTGTGAATTTTACGGTTACGCTGAAAGTCCAGATCAAGGGTTTTATCTGTAATATTTTCGACCTGATAGCTATCAACAACACTGTTATCCATAGCGAATTTACGGAAATTATTGGAGAAAATTAGTGTTCCTCCTGGTGACAAAATAGCCATGGCATCGTCAATCAACCGTGAATGGTCGCGCTGAATATCGAGCACTGAATCCATTTTCTTGGAATTGGAAAAAGTAGGTGGATCGAGGAAAATTAAATCAAATTCAGCCTTTTCACCTTCTGTATCCTCGCCTTTAGCTAACCACTCCAGGCAGTCATCTCGCAATAATTGATGACGATCAGTATCCATATTATTTAACGCAAAATTCCGTTCAGCCCATTCGAGGTAGCTGTTGGACATATCAATGCTCAAGCTGGATGCAGCGCCACCTATGGCCGCCTGAACCGTCGCCGTACCGGTATAACAAAATAAGTTGAGAAAGCGTTTACCCTTGGCCATTTCRCCAATCATGCGACGAACAGGCCGRTGATCCAAAAATAAACCGGTATCYARGTAGGCKGCTAAATTTACTTCAAATTTTGCCGAGCCTTCMATAACATTAAAYACGGMGTTGTCYCTGGTCCGRCTTAGTTGGCGCTGATATTGGTTATCACCTTTTTGACGCCGACGCTCCTTAAAAAAYAACTGTTTGGTRCTTTCGGGGTAAAGCTGACGCAAGGCCTCACGCACCTCGGTGAGGTGTTTGTTAGCTTGCTGTTCATCTATATCAGACGGTGGTGCATATTCCTGAACATGAATCGCATCGTTGTATACATCTAYAGCCACAGCATATTCAGGCATGTCGGCATCGTAGAGTCGGTAGCAATTCACACCTGATTTTTTTAACCAGTTATTCAGCTTACGGGCATTTTTCTTCAGGCGGTTGGCAAACATCTGCGCACCTTCCGTTAATACTTGTTGCTGCCGGGGTTGTTGCTCCTTAACTTGCTCCGCTTCRCTTCTTAATTGAAATAATATTARCTGGCTGGGAATAGTCCCGTTAAACAATTTATATTTCTTGTCTGCCCTAAGTCGCAGCTCTCCCGCTAACTCAGCATTGCCTGTTATGACAGCAAGCCGCCAACCYGGACACTCACGTTTRGCCAGCTCACCCAGGCTCTGATACAGGGGCCTGAGTTCTTCCATTTCTCCCCAACGTTCGCCGTAGGGTGGGTTACAAATCATCAGGCCATGTTCAATATTAATATGTGTGGGCCGTTTAAAGGCTGTCATGGGCTTTGGAATAACCCTGACATGCTTATCGAGACCTGCGTAGGCTATATTCTCCTGGGCAGCTCGGACAGCGCGGGTATCTTTATCGTAGCCACGAATTTCCGGTAGCCCTTTGGCTAATCCCGCCTGACATCTGTCCAAAGCATCCTGGCGGATACTGTCCCATAAATCTGTATCATGTTGTGCCCAGCCATGAAATCCAAACTTTTCACGGTTGAGGCCCGGAGCAATATCCGCTGCCATCATTGCACCTTCAATGAGCAAGGTGCCACTACCACACATGGGGTCCACAAGCGCGGCCCCACTCTTCTCTGCAAGCTTTGGCCAACCTGCACGTATGAGTATTGCTGCGGCCAGGTTTTCCTTCAACGGTGCCGGCACCATGGCYATGCGATAACCCCGTTTATGCAGGCTGTTACCGGACAAATCCAGACTGACGTTGGCCTTATCCCTCGAAAGACGTACATTTATTCGGATATCCGGGTTCTTAAGGTCGACATCAGGACGATCGTTAAAGTGCTCTTTAAGACAATCAACCACAGCATCTTTTACTCGCTGGGCGCCGAACTGAGTATGGCGAATGGCGTCATTGGAACCGACGAAATCCACAGCAATAGTTTGTCGCGGAGTAAGATGCGTATGCCAGGGGATCGCCTTAACTCCGTTATATAGGTCATCTGCACTGCCCACATCAAATTTATCCAGAGGCATCAGGATTCGGTTCGCCAAGCGGGACCACAAACAGGCTCGATAGGCAAAGTCCAATGAGCCCTCGGCATAAACACCCGCCACCGTTAGACGCACTTGTTCAGCGCCCAGTGATTCGAGCTCACTGGCCAGTAGCTCTTCCAGGCCTTTGGGGCAACTGGCAAACAATCTATTCATATGGAAAAGTCCTAAATTCTCAGAGCAGAAATTCTAGAAGAAGTATTGATAAAGGCACCCTGATCATCCTTTTATTAAGCTTTGATTACTAGAGGTAATTAAAACACCCCATTAATAGAAAAATAAAATCTTCGACAGCGCCCTCAACTTTTGGTCAACTAGATCGGCTTTGTAATAAATAATCTAAAAAGCTGCCAACACTGTAAAACTGTATTTAAACCACGTTTAAACTATAGTTAAACTCTTAAAGGCGCGTCCATCAGGAGCTTATTCTCTATGAGAAGACAGAAACGAGATTCATCGCAACGCACATTTATCAAAGGCTATCAGGCTGGGTTCAACAGTCGCAACAAAACAACCTGCCCCCACCCCGACAATACTTCTTTAGCACAAGACTGGCTCAATGGTTGGCGAGAGGGTCGTGAAGACAACTGGAACGGCTATAACGARCATACCTGCCAACAAAAAGTTGCCAACTTATAACTTAACCTTTTMTCCCCTTGGGCATCAGCCCAAATAAAGCCTGATACCAGGCTTTGARGCGGGRRNAGGCAATYGCCTCTCCCCGCTTCRCTTGTTCAANRSYTTATACCCATGAAYTTATGGGAAAATCTGATCAAAAAACAGATATAAAACCCCCATAAAATCGGCCGCGCAAGCATATAGCAAGGCTCTTTTGAAGTCTTCTATATCGGCRGTTTTTAGCCTTCTTAATGTCTATCGAATACTCKTCTGTACCAATGGCCCTTACTGGTACTTTCTAAATCAAACAAATAGCGTCTAAACCAAACAAACTGGCGAACTATCAGGTCGAATTTCTGTTGCCTGCACAATATCAAGCAGCTCCCTAAGAGCCACAGAAAATATCGCGAAATCCTTGTTCCCTGCAGTATGTAATTCTTCGACCATATCAGCCCAACGGGCAATGAGTGGTGCCTGAGCGGCATTCCATATATCAATGACTCTATCAATGTCCTTAATGGAGTGGACATCAGACAAGAGCAGACTGGCTAAAGTGCGACGCTGACTTTCCAGATCATCCACGAAGGACTCTCTAGCAAAATCCTCCCAACGAGTAGCGGGCTCCAAGTGAACAATTTGATCAGCAAACCAATCGAGATCAAGTTCGATGCTAATTCTATGGTACAACTCCAGAACCAGCCCCACGGGCTTTTCTGAGCGTACTGCAATGTCTGCAATACCAAACCCAAAATAAAGGAAATTAGCACTGGCAACCAATACCGCCACATTTTGTGGAACATTGAGAGCAACGATACGATCTACTTCCTCCATCCAGTCGTCGGTCTCTTGACGTGAAAAGAGGGTTGGCAATAACAACTGCAACTCTGCCAATTTTGGCCCAAATTCCTGCACCTCTTTTTGTGGGCTTAAACAAGAACGACGATTGCGTAATATCCACCTGGACGYACGACGACCCAGGCGCATTAAGGCATGAAATAGTTCGAATTGAACCTCTGAGGGTACTTTGTAATCAAGGGCCTCTACTTGCCGCCAAACACGATTCAAACCCAAAACGTCTCTTACCACTACATAGGCTCTGACCACTTCATCAACACTGGCTCCCGTGGAAGCCACTTGSCGCTGACARAATGTCAGCCCCATGATATTGACGACTTCATTGACAATCTGGTTAGTAATAATTTCCCGCCTCAGGCTGTGGTGTGCAACCTGACTGGGATATTCCTTCAATAATTGCTCAGGAAAAGCCGTTGTTATGGTCTTGGCCACATAGCTATCTTCTGGAAGATTCGAGGCCAGCAAGGTTTCCTTTAATAGCATTTTTCCATAGGARACCAATACAGACAGCTCTGGTCGCATTAGACCTAGAGAGAGCTTTTTCCTTTCAGCTAATACCTCATCATCTGGCAGGTATTCCAGCTCACGGTTGAGTTGCCCCGCAGACTCTCTCTTCAAAATAAACCGCCAGAACTCAGAGAAATCTCTCTGGCAACTGTAGTGTGCAAGACTAATAGCCTGAGTTTGACGATAGTTATTATGCAACACCAGCTGAGCCACATTGTCCGTTGTATCCACCAACAACTGATTGCGCTCAGCCATCGTCAAYTCACCATTGCGCACCAGCTCATTAAGGAGGATTTTTATATTTACTTCATGGTCGGAGCAATCTACCCCCGCAGCATTGTCGATAAAGTCTGTATTACAGGCTCCACCGTTAAGTGAAAATTCTATTCGCCCACGCTGGGTCATGCCAAGATTACCGCCCTCACCAAAGACACGACATTGCARCTCTCGGCCAKTCACCCTGACCTGATCATTGGCCCGATCACCCACATCCTGATGACTTTCTCCAGCAGCCTTTACATAGGTACCAATACCACCGYTCCAAATTAAATCTACTTTTGCCAGAAGCAGAGCATGAACTAACTCATTGGGCTTTAATTGGTCATCAGTAATACCTAAACACTGCTGAGCCTGTAATGAGAGTTTGATAGATTTGGCACTACGTAAAAACACTCCCCCACCYTTCGATATTAATGATGAATCGTAATCCTCCCAAGTGGATCGAGGCAACTCAAACAATCGTTTACGTTCGGCAAAACTAACGGAAGTATCCGGTGCTGGATCAATAAAAATATGTTGGTGATTAAATGCAGCAACAAGCTTTATATGCTCTGACATCAACATGCCATTACCAAACACATCACCGGCCATATCACCGATGCCTATTACGGTGATGTCATCTGTTTGGGTATTAAGGCCCTGCTCACAAAAGTGCCGCTGAACTGAAATCCAGGCTCCTCTTGCCGTTATACCCATTTTTTTATGGTCGTAACCATGGCTGCCACCTGARGCAAAGGCGTCGCCCAGCCAGTAGTTATGAGCTCTGGATATTTCATTGGCRAAATCTGAGAAYGTGGMCGTGCCTTTATCAGCAGCRACCACAAGGTAMGGGTCGTCATAATCACGYCTTACAACAGATTTTGGTGTTATTACCTGGTCATCAATGATGTTATCGGTGACATCCAACAACCCGGTAATGAACAACTGATAGCAAGAAAACCCTTCTTGCAAAAATTCTTCTCTCGTCGCTTTGCGATCAATCCGTTTTGAAACAAAACCACCCTTGGCACCTGTGGGCACAATCACCGCATTTTTAACCTGCTGTGCTTTCACCAACCCAAGTACTTCAGTACGGTAGTCCTCAAGCCGATCTGACCAGCGCAATCCACCACGAGCTACCTTGCCTAATCGTAAATGCACTCCYTCCATTCGTGGTGAATAAACAAATATTTCATARAGTGGACGAGGTTCTGGAGCATCMTCCACTTCYCGGGGAGCCAGYTTGACTGACATGTAAGGCTTAYRGCCTCCATGATCATCCATCTGGAAAAAATTCGTTCTTTTAGTGGCGTTAATCAACTGTAAATAACTGCGTAAAACTTTATCCTCGTTCAGGTTAACAACCTGRTCCAACGCCCCTATAATTTTTTGATTAAGCCGGTCGGCRCGCTCGCTTTYCTGACTATSCTGATCCACTAATTTCGGGTCCARTAAACARTGAAACAGTGCCATYAGATTACGGGTAATGTCCAGATTTGAGGCYAGCGTACTGGCCAAAAAATTCTGACTAAAACTCGTCCCAAGCTGTTTCATATAGCGGGCATAAAGACGAAGTAGTGCCACCTTACGCCAATCAAGGCGGGCCCCGACAACCAAATGATTAAAGCTATCRTTTTCGGTGCTGCCTARCCAGACAGCATTGAAAGCATCCTGAAAAGTGTGACGAACGGTTGATACGTCAACATCCACATCCAAACCAAATTGCAAAGTAAAGTCATGCAGCCAGATGTCGTTACCCGCTGATGGGGTTATCTGATAGGGGTGCTCTCCTAATACTCGAAAGCCCAGATTCTCTAACATGGGTACCAAACTGGACAATTCCAGCTGGCTATTTAGATGAAAYACCCTAAATCGCATCACATTGTGGCTATCATCCGCACGCTGGTAAAAACGCATGGCAATTTCATTCTCACTGGTCAGCGGATGAAACAAATTAATATCATCAATGGCCGCACAATGATCAAAGTGATCCTGATAACTGGCAGGAAAAGCCTTTCCATAGTGTTTTGCCATCTGCCGCCCTACTTCATTCCCCCATTGAGCAGTGGCAGCATCGGCCARTTCRTCACACCAATCTCGAGTTAATTGAATAATTTTTTGCTCTAACTGCTTTTGATCTACTTGAAGGTAATGACTGGAATTAATACGCAGCACATACAAGGTGCGCGCCAATATAGACTCTGAAAAATAAGTATTAAATTCACATTCGTCAGCATCCAGCTCTWCYTTTARCAAAGATTGTATTTGTTCACGAATAGAGGTTTTGTAGAGATCCCGCGGCATATAAACCAGACAATTAACAAATTGCTCAAACGAATCAGCCCGCATAAAAAACCTGACCATTCTGCGTTCGTTAATCTGCCAAATTGCCATGAGAGCATGGTAGAGATCATCGGCAGTACAGTTAAATAATTCATCTCGAGGGTGAACTTCAATTAACTGGCACATGGCTTTGTAATCATGACTTCCTTTCGGAAACCCGACTCTGTCCAAGACCTGCCTAACCCGCTGACGTATCAATGGCATTTGGAACGGTCTCATGGTGTAAACACGGGATGTGTACAACCCCATGAATAAATATTCACCCACAACGCCCCCTTGAGGGTTGTACCGCTTAAGTACTATGTAATCAGAGTAGGCTTGCCGGTGGACTCTGGTTCGAAATGAAGATTTTGTCAGCACCATGGGCGCACCGCTTTCATAAAACTTTCGAAGCCCAGCACTTAAATCATTCAATGCTGTTTCTGATACATCATCGGGATGACGAGAAAAAAGGCCCAACTGTTGCTCTGGACAGTGTTCAAGCTTTAACGCGACATCATTTGTAACCAACTTATATTCCGAACACCCAAGCAGAATAAACGCATCTGTTTGCATCCATTCAAGAAATCCGGCTAGCTCGTCAGTTTCCTCTTGGGTTAAACCAGCATAATTAACCCTGACCTCATCAATGGCTTTACTCAACTGTTGAGTCATCGGTAAAAAATCATCCGTGACGATCTCTACATCATGCAATACCTCCACAATACTTCGCTCTAACTCTTGCTGCTCCTCACTTAAACTATGTATATCTATGCCAACAAAAATGAGCGCTTCTTTACAACTACCGGATTCTCCATCTTCGGCAAAAGCACTGACTAAAGACCCATCTGTATTTCGGGTTACATTTAAGATCGTGCTTTTGATGGTATCGATGTTCAACCCACGCCGGTTTAACTCGATACGTACAGAATCAACCAGGAAAGGCATATCCCTTTGGAGAATAAAAATTTCTGTGCCACTTGCACGACTTTCACGCTCTGGGCAGTAAACCCGTACCTTTGGACTCCTTAAATCTACTTTTCTGGTGAAGATCAGAAAGTCTTTTATAAATTGTAAAACTTCCTCAATCGGCTCCTCACCCATTTCATCAAGTGCAGGCAAGTCAAACATCTTCCGGGAAAAGGAGAGTAGTTGCGCAGCCAATGGTGCGGGGTATTGGCTATTTATTTGTTTTTCCAGTGTTACAAAAAATTTGTTTCCAGCAATTGTTTCCATAATATCCTGCTGCTAATCTTCCACTATTATCTGTTTCTTCTAGTTTATTATGCAMYTTACCAGTACATCAATGAACYYCGCTCACACCCTATAGTCTAGGTTACTTTCCTGGGAATAGAGTCCTTGGGTTAATCRCAGTCAGGCAGTACAATTCGACACCATAAATACTAGGAGGTCATTGTTATTTAGTCATGRCCTCTTCAGTATCAACACTATTAAAATAATGACCAACAGAGACGTCTTGCACCATATGAGCCATCAGCAAAGAATTAACGACTTACGCACTTTTCTCAACCACCAAATTGTTGGCCAACCCCATCTGATCGATCGTTTGATCATCGCACTTTTGGCCGATGGTCACCTCTTGGTTGAAGGCGCACCAGGCCTGGCAAAAACCAAAGCAATTAAAACCCTGTCTGATGGTGTTAGCGGTGACTTTCACCGTATTCAATTTACACCAGACTTATTACCGTCTGACATCACAGGAAGTGAYATTTATCGCCCGGAAGACGGTAGCTTCAAGTTTCAACCTGGCCCTATTTTTCACAACTTAGTCTTGGCWGAYGAAATTAATCGGGCCCCGGCAAAAGTGCAGTCAGCGCTACTTGAGGCCATGGCCGAGCGACAAATTAGTGTTGGGCGTAACACCTACCCACTGCCCCAATTATTTCTGGTTATGGCGACTCAAAACCCCATCGAACAAGAAGGTACCTACCCCCTTCCTGAGGCACAGATGGATCGCTTTTTGATGCATGTAAATGTCGGCTACCCCGCAGCGGATGCYGAGCGAGAAATTCTYCGRCTGGCCCGCAAYGAAGCCATGCAYACACCGGTRGAACAGATAGAAAAAATATCTGAAGAAACACTGATGGMCGCRCGRRAAGAAGTCTTGTCCGTACACATGGCAGAACCTGTTGAGGAATATATCATTCAGTTAATTCTTGCCACCCGAGATCCTGCTCAGCAGGGMGGCCAACTGGGTAACTGGCTTGATTACGGYGCCAGCCCTCGGGCCACGATTTCTCTGGACCGCTGTGCGAGAGCCTATGCCTGGTTAAATGGGCGTGATTACGTTTCMCCYGATGATATTCGGGCCGTTATCCACGATGTTCTGAGGCACCGATTAATTCTCAGCTTTGAAGCCGAAGCCAATGGTATTACCGCCGATAAGGTTATCGATACCTTAATCAGCACTGTGCCTTCAGCATAGCCAATRAATCGTCGTTTTAAATATAAGCAGCYTTTTTAATTGATGAATAATAGCGATATCGACAACCCCGCCATTGCGGATATTCAGACGCTGGTCAAACTTCGTTTTGGTGCCAAAGACCTCAAGTTTTTTCCAAGGCTTATGGCAAAAAACCCACTGATGGGCAACCACCAGTCTCGATTCCGYGGGCGCGGYATGGACTTTGAGGAAGTGCGGCAATATCAGCCCGGTGATGATATTCGAAGCATCGATTGGCGGGTTACCGCTCGAACCACGATACCCCACACAAAGCTGTTCAGTGAAGAACGGGAACGCCCCGTTCTCATTGTTAGCGACCTTAGACCTAATATGTTTTTTGGCTCCAAAGAACTTAAGTCGATAACCGCCTGTCAGGTGGCTGCAGCCTTAGCTTGGGCCGGGCTCAATGCCAATGACAAAGTTGGCGGCCTRGTTTTTGGGCCAGAGCATCAAACGGACATCAGAGCCCGCCGAAGCCACCACACTGTATTACAGTTAATTCACACCCTGAGGGATGTGAGTGAACAACTCTTACATACCCAGAACAGTCATTACACGYTRGCWAAGATATTGGAAGATACTCGACGGGTRGCACTACCAGGATCAACYCTRTTCTTGATCAGTGACTTTCACGATCTGGACAAAGAGTGTGAACAACACCTGTTTGAACTGGCCCGCCACTGCGATATGAACTTTTGCCATATTCATGATGCACTGGAGACCCACCTCCCGCCTCCAGGCAGTTATCAGGTTGCCAGTGGTGACAAACGATTTAATTTAAATACACGTAAAACAGGGCTACGCCAACAGTTTGAACAACAATTCAAAGATCGTCAGGCCTTAATCAAACGCCTTTGTGGACAGTTACGCATGGGTTGCCTTTCATTCGAAACAGCATCACCCATATTGCCTATTCTACAACAAGCATATGGCCGTAAAAAACTGGGGCGTAGACGATGAACACCCAGGATCCTCTGGCCCAATTACGGGATATTCATTTACCCGAGCCTATATCCTGGTGGCCTCCAGCCCCCGGCTGGTGGCTACTTTCTGTCATTGTGTTTGCCGTACTTTTCTTCTGTGTACGTTGGCTGATCAAACGGCGAGCCAACAACTGTTACCGAAGAGAAGCACTTCAATATCTGGCACAAATACCTATTACCCAACCAAATGACCCTCTAACACAATGCCAGGAAATTCTGAGTTTGCTGCGCCGTACGGCAAAAACAGCCTACCCACAATTAGCACTGGAATCTGACCTGACATCCACCATGCTGGCACGCCTTAACCAGTGCTGTAAAAGTACTGCTTTTGATGCGACCTTACGACAGCAATTAAGTGAACTGCCCTATCAAGCCAACCCGGAAATCCCAAAARCTCTGCTRCTGCAATTTATTGATGCAACCCARCARTGGCTTAAAACCCATCATTTAAAGAATWCAGWGGGAGGCCAACATGCTRACGTTTGAATGGCCATGGATATTGCTATTACTCCCTCTGCCACTGTTTTATCGCCTGTGGCGCAGTAAAGCAACGGTTGCAACACCTGCCCTGAAATCCCCTATWTACGCGCAGCTAGCCGCACAGRCARCGCCATCAAGTCTCAGCAACCATTGGCATACATTAACGCTGTTACTGCTCACCCTGGCCTGGACAGCCACGTTAGTTGCGGCCACCCGGCCTACCTGGATAGGTGAACCCGTAGCACTGCCCAGCAGTGGTRGAGATATTTTATTGGCCGTCGATATTTCCGGCAGTATGGAACAAACCGATATGACCATAGCCGGAAAGTCCGTTGATCGGCTAACGGCGGTTAAACATGTCGTGACAGAGTTTGTAGAGCGCCGCCAGGGCGATCGACTTGGACTGATTCTGTTTGGTACCCGCCCCTATTTACAAACACCACTGACCTTTGATCGGCGTACGATGAACACATTATTAGGAGAGGCCCAAATTGGTTTTGCTGGTGATAAGACCGCTATTGGCGATGCTATTGGCTTAGCCGTTAAACGCCTGAAACAACGGCCAGAAAATCATCGGGTACTGATATTACTGACAGACGGAGCAAACTCCGCAGGTGAAGTGCAACCCTTGAAAGCGGCCGATATTGCTGCCAGTGAAGGGGTCGTCATCTACACTATCGGCATTGGTGCCGATGTCATGATACAGCGCAGTTTCTTTGGTTCGAAACGTGTAAACCCCTCCCGGGATCTTGATGAATCAACACTCATCACTATTGCCGAGAAAACCTCGGGGCTCTATTTTCGGGCTAGAAATCCAGAAGAACTCAGCGCTATTTATCAGCAACTGGATAAACTTGAACCCGTCGAACAAGACGCTGAGACCCTGCGCCCTACCAAAGCATTATTCTATTGGCCACTAGGGTTTGCATTAATTTTCAGCCTGTTATTGATCCCCATGGCAAACCGGGGAGGCAAACAATGACTGAGTGGATGACGACTCTTCAAGAATTCCATTTTTTACGTCCAGAATGGTTGTTTGCCCTACTACCAGCACTTATCGCTTGCTGGTGGCTTCACCACCGTCAAAAACAAGTGGGTAGCTGGGACCATGTTATTTCTCCCGAATTACTACCATTTCTCCTGGACAGCATTCCAGAAAAACAACGCCGAATCCTTCCTCTTGTCGCCATGATAGGCTGGGCACTTGCCACCCTTGCCATGGCTGGSCCCACATGGGAACGMACACCRTTACCTGTTCATAAGCAAGAAAATGCGTTGGTCATACTCTTTGATTTATCACCCTCCATGCTGGCACAAGAYCTGAAGCCCAACCGATTAACCCGTGCACGATTAAAGYTRATCGACCTRYTGCAACAACGTAARGAAGGTACCACCGCATTAATYGCCTATTCCGGTGACTCYTTTGTGGTGAGCCCACTAACAGATGATGCAGATACYCTMRCAGCACTGATTCCAGCATTGGACCCCTATATCATGCCAAGCCATGGCAGCAATGTAGAAGCGGCCATTGAACARGCCRTAGAATTAGTATTCAACACCGGTCTCACCGAAGGCAATATTCTGTTGGTAACCGACGGTGTTGTACCTTCAGCACAMGACACTATCAATGAAACAATAAAAGATCTTGGTGATTTCCGGCTATCTATATTAGGTATTGGCACCAAAGACGGCGCTCCAATCCCATTGAGTAATGGTGGCTTTGCTAAAGATAAGACTGGCAGTATTGTGGTTCCTCGTCTGAACATTGSCAGCTTGAAAAAACTGGCGAACCTGAATGGTGGTCGCTATACCAACCTCACTGCAGATGATGCCGATATCCTCTATCTTGCCCAACAGTTTAGTGCACAGACAAATTYACCCAACAGGCAGYTTGAGCGTACATTTGATAGCTGGAGTGATCAGGGTTATTGGCTGATCTTACCTTTGTTATTGATTTTATTACCCGCCTTCCGCCGAGGTTTACTGGCTTGCCTGCTAGTTGCACCCATTTTTTCAGCCTCGCTGTTTTCAATATCAATGCTTTCCTTTCCCCAAACATCCCATGCCTTTGGTTGGGAGGATCTTTGGTCTACCAGTGACCAGCAAGCKASCAATGCAATGGMCCAAGGCGATKTGGAAACTGCACAGCAACAGTTTAAAGACCTAAACTGGAAAGCCGCCGCAGCCTATCGCAATGGTGATTTTGAAGTTGCCAAGGAAATTTACGGTGATGACAGCATCAAAAGCAATACAGCCACTGGCTACAATCGCGGTAACGCCCAGGCAAAAAGTGGCGATTTAGAAGAAGCCATAAAAAGCTACGATCAGGCTTTATCTCTAAACCCTGACAATGATGATGCCCAATTTAATAAGAAGCTGGTAGAAAAACTCCTGCAACAGCAACARRRKRAYSRKKMMKMMKMTASSCARSRGSAGMAMSRKKSAKMWSAKMRMCARGAYMAKCAAMAWRACRRTSAARAWKMYGAWRRWRAMTCMKMWRRMAANNCNTCATCTCAAAACTCTCCAYCTCAAAAYAAGCCTTCCGATCARGAGGRTTCCAARGAGGAGCAATCGGAGCAAGACTCAACTAATAAAAATTCAAGTGATGAAGATTCCAATAAAGAGGGGGCAAAGGATGATCAGACTGACACCCAAAACAATACTCAAGCTGAACCGCAACAAGAATCAGATGAAGCCTCTAGCGATAAAGAAAAAGCCTCTGGCGACAAAGAACAAACCTCAGGTCAACCAGGCGCTCCGGCAAAACAAATGACCGATGAAGAAAAGCAGGCCATGGAACAGTGGTTACGCCGAATCCCCGATGATCCGGGCGGCCTGCTGCGAGAAAAATTCCGATATGAATCGAAAAAACGCACCTATGAACGCCGAAGAAGTATCAACAAGCCCTCCTCCGGTCAAAATGAAGAACGATGGTAGAAATCGTATGAACACCCCTAACCCCACAGCCTATTCAATCCGAATTTTTGTTCTGGCTACCCTGCTATGGCTAATCAGTTCACAAGTATACGCGGCAACACTCACCGCCACAGTTGATCGCAATCAGCTAGGATCAGGTGAAACTCTGGAGCTGCGGATTAAATACGACGCTCAAACCAGTACGGACCCTGACTTCTCTGCACTCACACAGGATTTTGAAATTCTTTCCAAGCACCAACAAAACCAGTTTTCTTTTATCAATGGTAGCTCCGTTTCCTATACCGAATGGCGACTACAGTTATTACCAACAAAAACCGGGCAAGTAGTTATCCCTGCATTGAACTTTAAAGGTGTCAGTAGTGATGCCATNAGGCTCAGCATTGATGACCGTCCTACAAGTAGCTCCCGCAATCAGCCAGTCTATGTTGAAGCAGAACTGGAAAAAAATTCGGTATACGTTCAGGAGCAGCTATTACTGACCCTCCGTATCCTTTCCTCTACTGGATTACAAAGTATTTCCAGCGAAGAGCTCATAGTAAAAAATGCCACTGTAGCAAAAGTGGCAGAAAACCAATTTCAAAAACAAATTAATGGTATTAACCACCTTGTCGTGGAACTKACCTATGCAATATTCCCGGATACCAGCGGTGAACTGACGATTCCAGCCATTCGKTTCAAGGCCGTCATTCCTGATAGAAGAGACCCTTACTCAAATTCTTTTTTTTCTCGTGGAGGTAAACGCGTTTACCTTTATTCAGAAGAACAAAAAGTCATCATAAACCCAAGGCCTGCAAACTATGGCTCAGGCGAATGGTTACCCAGTAAAGGCATCTCTATAAGCGAACGCTGGAGTAGACCTCTGGATGAATTAGYCGCAGGAGAGCCKGTCACCCGAACCATCTACATCAACGCCAAAGGCCTGACCTCGGCACAACTCCCTCCCCTTGTTATTGATGCTGGTGATGGCTTTAAAGTGTACCCAGACCAGCCTCAACTGGATAACAGTGTGGATAGTAAAGGTGTTACTGCAACACGCATTGAATCTGTTGCTATCGTGCCCTACAGAGGCGGCCAAATTAGCCTTCCTCCCATCACACTAAAATGGTGGGACACCACCACTAATCAAGTAAGAGAAACCGTGCTAAAAGGCTCTACACTGATAGTTAAAGCTGCTGAAAATACACTTGTGCCTATATCTACGTCCTCAACAGTATCAGTTGAGGGTATTAGCTTATCCRCGGAAATAGAACCCATTGAAAAACCATCAAACCTTCTGTATTGGTTACTTGGATTAAGCAACGCTATTTTATTAATTCTGGTCATTATGCTGTTATTGCTTTGGCGAAAAGCCCGAAATCAACATTTATCAACAYACCTGTTACCGCAGGAATCTAACGAACCAAAAGAAGCCGAGCTCTTCATACAGTTGCAACAATGTGTCAAAGATAATAATCACCGTGGTTTCCGAGAAGGACTGATTACCTGGGGAAGAGTTTTTTGGCAGCGCCCAGTATTTACACTGGAGGAAGTGGCGTTGCTGACTGGTACTGAATCACTGAAAACCCAGCTAAATGCTCTTGATCAGAGTTTATATCGATCGGGAGTAAACACAAATATTGACCTTAGTGCACTACTTGATGAGTTTAAGGCTGTTCGCAAACAAACAAGGGGAGAGAAACCCAGCAAGGGCACACATCTCAAACCCTTGTATGAAAATTCATAATTGATGAATTTAGCGATAAATTATGACCGTAATTTATGCGCTTACCTAAAACCAGAGGAATAGGACTATGCGTCGAGTTATTTTTAACCAAAAAGGTGGCGTAGGAAAATCCAGCATTACCTGCAACCTTGCAGCCATCAGTGCTAAAAATGGCGTCAAAACACTTGTTATCGACCTGGACCCCCAGGCTAATTCCACACATTATTTACTGAGTGAGGGCACTCAGCCAACGGCGACAATGGCTGACTATTTTTCCCAAACCCTGTCATTTAACCTCACCCCAAAAAAGCCTCTGGAATTTGTCACTGAAACACCCTATGAGAATCTCTCAATTATTGCTGCTGATGCTGAATTAGAAACTATCCAGCAAAAGCTRGAATCACGCCATAAAGTTTACAAATTAAGAGATTTATTGAACAAGCTGGATAAAGAATATGACCAGGTATTTATTGATACAGCACCGGCCTTTAACTTTTACACCATGTCGGCACTGGTAGCGGCTGATCGTGTTCTTATTCCTTTTGACTGTGATGCTTTTTCACGCCAGGCTCTCTACAACATACTTCGTGTCATTGAGGAAACCAGGGAGGATCACAATGAAAACCTTTCTGTAGAGGGCATTATTGTTAACCAGTTTCAACCTCGTGCTAACTTGCCTGCAAAGATTGTCGAAGAGTTGAAAGTAGAGGGTCAGCCTATTATTCCAATATTCCTTAATAGCTCCATTAAAATGCGAGAGTCTCACCAAGCTCGTAAACCACTGATTTACATGGCTCCAAGCCACCCACTTACACTGAAGTTTGTGGAGCTTTACGAACACATATCACCATCAAAAAAACGTCCCAAAAAAACCAAAATGAAAAAAACTGTTGATGTCGCCTAAGTAAGCCACTTGAATAAACTGTTGGTGAAAACYAAAAAAAAGCRTCAGAAAAAAGGTAAAAAAAAGAGAGCCCCAAAAGACTCTCTTAAMGTTTACTAAATGTCACAACCTTAATAAAGGTCGATAGAGCATGGTTATCAATACTCGGGCATCTCACGTCCTGTACTGATAACGCTATTCTTATATATGAGAGAGCACACCGCTTTGACCGGGATCAACAAAATACTGCCTAAAGGCTTTTAGACGCTATTTCGTAGGCATCCCTCGATAGCTTAGGTGCTGAAACTATTCTGGCTAACTGCGTTTTCATCATTTGCTGAGGCTCTTCAGCAAAACGTCGCCACCGCGTCAATGGTGTCAGTAATCTGGCGGCAATTTGTGGATTAAGCTTGTCCAGAGTCAGAATTTGATCAGCAAGAAATTGATAGCCAGCGCCATTTTTTTCATGAAAATTAACCGGATTGCTGTTACAGAAAACACCAATGACTGAACGTACTTTATTTGGATTCTGAATATCAAATGCCGAATGTGCCATCAAGCGTTTTACCCGTTCTAAACCACCAGGTAATGAACAGGCAGATTGAACTTGGAACCACTGGTTAAGCACCAAGGGTTCATGGTGCCAATCTTGRTAAAACTGCTCCAAGGCCTCACCAGCGCATACCATYGACTCAGGCCGGGGATCATTAACGAGGGTTGCCAACGCCGACAAACGATCCGTCATATTATCTGCATTGTTTAATTGTGTTTGGAGCAATGACAAAGAACCCTCTGTTCCAGAGTTGGCCAAATAACGCAGAGCAAGATTTTTTAAGCTGCGTCGAGCAACTTCATTTGCATTATGGACATAGCTGCCCAAGGATAAATTTTCCTGGTAAAYACCCTGCCACAGGTCCACCAGGGTTTTGCCCAGTTCATTACAAAGAAATTGGCGTACCGCATGAATGGCCTCAACATCAATTTGATCAGACAACTCCGCCATCAGTAATTCAGAGGGTAACGTCAAAACCAATGCCTGCATTGCACGGTCATCTGCCGGTTCACTGAGCACTTTGGAGAAAGCATTTTTTAGGCATGGATCAAGAGCTATTGGCRCACCAGAACGATAATTGTCCATTAACGGCTGCATCAATTGGATGGCTAATTGTTGAGATGCATTCCAGCGATTAAAGCCATCACTATCACGGGACATAAGAGCCCCCAAATCATCCAGGCTATACAAATAGTCCAATCTGACAGGCGCAGAAAATCCCTGTAATAAAGAAGGAACCGGACATTCAGTAATATTATCAAAAACAACCGTTTGTTCAGRTTGAGTRATTTCWACTACCTGAGATATTTCACCCTTGGGGGATAATGACAAACTGCCCTGCTCACCAATTAAACCCAGTTTAACGGGAATGTGGTAAGCCGTATCCACGGCTTCCTTTGAGGGCACTGACGCACTGTGCTGTTTAAAGTGTAGAGAATATCTCTGAGMTTTTTCGTCATATTCACTACGCACCGACAATGTTGGTGTTCCTGCCTGACGGTACCAGGTCATAAATTGAGAAAAATCACGATGACTCACTTCTTCCATCGCAGCAATAAAATCCTCAATGGTCACCGCTTGACCGTCATGCCTTGAAAAATACAGATCTGAACCTTGGCGGAATAATTCTGGGCCCAGTAACGTGTGGATCATCCGAACCACCTCAGCACCTTTTTCGTAAATGGTTACCGTGTAAAAATTGGATATTTCCATATAGGAAGACGGCTGAACCGGGTGGGCTGTTGGGCTGGCATCCTCGGCAAACTGAACCGTTCGAAGTAAATTAACATCTTCTACACGTTTAACCGTTCTTGAGCCCATATCTGCCGAAAATTCAGCATCACGGAACACGGTAAAACCTTCCTTTAAACTGAGCTGGAACCAATCGCGGCAGGTTACCCTGTTACCCGACCAATTATGAAAATACTCATGGGCGACAACCCCTTCAACCCGCTGGAAGCCAGCATCGGTGGTCGTTTTTGGGTGGGCCAGAACACATGAGGTATTAAAAATATTGAGACCCTTGTTTTCCATTGCTCCCATATTAAAATCATCGACCGCCACGATCATGTAGAGATCAAGGTCGTACTCACGRCCATAGACTTCTTCATCCCAGGTCATGGCATGTTTTAACGACTGGATAGCGTGGTCACACTTYTCCATGTCCTTGGRTTCAACATACACTCGAATATCTACATTTCGCCCTGAACAGGTAGTAAARTTRTCTTCAACGACKGATAARTCACCTGCCWCCATGGCAAACAAATAGGCCGGYTTGCGGTAAGGGTCATGCCAGGTAGTCCAGTGACGAMCTTCATTTTTTTCTCCTTCCACATCACCAAAACCAACTAAATTACCATTGGAAAGTAATACCGGGCAGTCTGCCTTGCTCGCAATAATGGTGGTGGTAAATTCTGACATCACATCCGGACGATCGAGGTAATAGGTAATCCGCCGRAAACCTTCTGCTTCGCACTGGGTACAGTACATGGTTCGAGACTTGAACAACCCTTCCAGTGAGGTGTTATCTCTGGGGTGGATGATGACTTCTGAGGTTAAYTCAAATTCATCAGGTACCTGGTGAATAACCAGGTTTTCAGAGGTGGGGCTGTACTCATCAACAGATAACTGATGGCCATCAACAGTAATGGATTGAAGCACTAACTCCTGCCCACAGAGCTCCAGGGATTTTCCTGTGTATTGGCTCTYGGGGTTGCGCCTCATACTCAGAGTAGCTTGAACCAATGCGTCGTCTTCCCTGATGTCGATAGTCAGCACTGTTTTATCAATTAAAAATCGTGGGGCTTCATAATTGTCTAAATGTATAGTGCCCGTAGGAGCATCTTTCATGGCCATGGATGACTTACCTTAGAAATAGTTTTTTGGCGGAAGTTTTTTGGGTAGAAACCTTTAGTTAGAAGCCTTTCGGCAAAAACTGTGTTTAGTTAAAACAATGAGACAAAACAAACTACTTTTTAATGACCCAGCCTACAACATCACTTCTACATGGTAGGCAGTATATTTTCGGATATTGATAACACCATTGTCGAGTATCAGGTATTGCCCTTTAATTCCCATCAAGGTGCCCTYCACCAAAGGGTTTTTATCCATATTATGACTAACTACCTTGGTTGGATATTCCAGCACAGGGTATTCAATATCCACCGGTTCTACATTTTCAATCCGTTGAAATGCCTGCAAACCAAATCGCTCTTCAAGTTCAATTAAACCCTTATCACAGCGATCATAGAGCGTATCTCGCATGGCAGGCAAATCAGCAGGAACAATCGCTCCTTTCAACATGGTGCGCCAGTTAGTTTTATCCGCCACATGTTGTCGCAGTATGTCTTCAACTAGTCCAGATTGTTGGCGTGTTTTAACTCGAAAAATAGGCAATGCCTGCACAGCACCCTGATCTATCCAGCGCGTGGGCAGCTGACTTTCTCGAGTAATACCTACTTTAATTCCCGATGAGTTTGCCAAATAAACAATGTGATCTGCCATACAATGCTGTTCACCCCATTCGGGCTCACGACAAGTGCCTTGGTCATAGTGGCATTTCTCAGGACTAACCATACATATGTCACATTGAGCTAACTTGGTAAAACAGGGGTAACAATAACCTTGGCTAAAACTCTTGTTGCTACGGCGTCCACAATGAACACAGTGAATTGCCCCCTTATGCTGGAGGCGAATGACTTTACCCAAGTGGGCATTCAGAGGAAGTCGTTGATCATCAAGAGGCAATTGATACTCAACGGGAGTTGCTACTGTATCCGGTAATCTATCAGGCAATGTCACCTGCATCTTGCGCAGGTGTCCCTCATAACAAGCCACTGTTTATTCCTGCCACTTAAGGGGTTGTTCGTCGTCTTTGCTTTTACTGCTACCCTCTTTATTTTTACTACTACAGGGTTCTTTAGATACTTTGGGAGGAATATAGCCCACTCTCTCACCTTCATCTTTATGACGAGYATCATAGGCAATCACAGCCTGAATACTATGTTCCCGCTGCTCTGGGGTCAGACGTGTGCCATTGGGCCACTTACCCAATTCAACTGCAGCCTTTAGGTTGTTGTAAATTTCGGGAGTAATTGATTCAATCAGTTGCTGAAAATCCATAACGTACCTTGATAGATTATCGGGACAATATACTTCAATATATCAAGCTAAGATTATATCACTGCTATTCCCTTCCAGGGCCAATTCTAGCCGCCAAACCACCAAGAATCATACCGGCTATTAACCCCACAGCATGGGCAGCATTAGCAATACTACCTGCCATAAATACATTAATTATCCCACTCATACCCAAGAACAACCAAAATAGCATAAAGATTATAAGGCCTTTAGGTATATCCAAAATAGGGTTGGGTAATAGCTTATGACGTATCCAAACATAACCCAGCAATCCATAAACCACTCCTGACATACCGCCAAACAATGAAGGGCCACCCCACAGGTATTGCCCTAGATTTGATGCCACAGCAATTAATATGATTGAAACTGCTATATTTAAGCTGCCAACAAGATACTCAATTTTTTGACCCAACACCCATAAAAGTAATACATTAAAAATTAAATGAAAATGACCAAAGTGCAAAAATATTGGGGTGACCAAACGCCAATACTCGCCATTTTCCATGGCGTTAGATGCAGTATTAAAACGAATACTCTCACCAACAAAGTTGAAGTCTTGAAAGGTAAACCAATGAACCAGAGTCTCCCCCCATTCCATAAGTGCAGTGCCCAAAATACTCAGCAGTAGCATGGCAACCACCACTGGCATCTTTTGTACCTGTTGCTGAAAGCTTTGGCCACTCRGTTGATGATCGTGTCTTTGCTGACGAGAATTGATAGYTTSCAATAACTGYAAAACRATGGGCACCTGATCTGCAAGCTCCACCCACAACTCCACACAGTGCTCGAGGCTATTTATTCGATAGGAGATTTTTTGAGCTTTAAGCTGTGTGAGCAATATGTTGAGGTCGAACTCATGTGGTATTTCTGCTACCAACGTCCATGGAGATAATTCATCACTCATTAGCAGTTACTTTTCCAGTGTTAACGATTACGATTACTCGAGTCTAGTCGRCTACCCCAACCAAGCTTGGTGCGGCAAGTTTCATAGAAGTTGTGCTCTTTCTGATGAATTAACTGCAATGGCTTAGCCTTTTTTTGGATACAAATAATATCGCCGGGTTCAGGTTGAAGGTCATTCTGTCCATCACAGGTCACCATTGGATGGAGTTCATTACGTGAGCTAACATGGATTTCAATTTTACTATTCCCCCCGACCACAATAGGACGRCTGGAAAGGGTATGAGGATTCATTGGCACCAAAACAATGGCATCAAGAGCAGGATGCATAATAGGTCCGCCGCCCGAAAGAGCATAAGCCGTTGAACCCGTCGGTGTGGAAACAATTAACCCATCAGATCGCTGACTATAAACAAGCTGATCATCAATATAGAGTTCAAATTCCATCATTCGAACAGATTTYCCTGGATGCAACACCACATCATTGAGRGCTTCACCAACAGCAACATTTTTTCCATCACGTAAAAGTGTTGCCTCAAGTAAAAATCGATTGGAAATAATATAGTCACCAGACAATACCCGRCTTAATTGCTCTTCCATTTCATCGGGCAAAATATCTGTTAGAAATCCGAGACGCCCTCGGTTCACACCCAACAACGGAACATTATGATTCACCATAATACGACCGGCACTGAGCATGCTGCCATCACCGCCCACCACTATCACCAGGTCCAACTGAAGCTCTATCTCCTGGCAGTTAAACACCGGCAACGTTGTATTACCTATTAACTCTGCCGTTTTTGACTCCAACAGCACAACGTAACCCCCCTGCTCTAGAAAACTGGTAAGCCGTTTTAGGGTGTCGACAATTTCAGGAAGTTTGATATTGGCAACAAGTGCAATTCGTTTGAAGTGACTCATAGTTAATCTGAACCATTTTTGACGTAAACCAAACTTATGCTATCCATAAAAACCATAGCCTGAGTCTAAAAGGTATTTCAAGCAAAGATATTAAAGGATTATACACGTCCGAAGAAGTACTACATCTGAAAGACATAGGTCTAGCAGTGAGATACTTATGGGCACTCATTAAGTATCACAAAAAAGTCAGGCCTAAAATTTACCTGAAAATGATTACAACAAAAAATATTTTGAAAATTATTTTTTTGACAAAAAAAATCCCCTGCTGACAGGGGATTTTTTTAAAATGTAATGGCGGACCGGACGGGACTCGAACCCGCGACCTCCGGCGTGACAGGCCGGCATTCTAACCAGCTGAACTACCGGTCCGCATATGCTCTTTCTTGTTACCATTAAAATGGTGGGTGGTACAGGGGTCGAACCTGTGACCTACGCCTTGTAAGGGCGCCGCTCTACCAACTGAGCTAACCACCCCCTTGAAAGAGAGCCGCATTCTACCGGAATATCTGCCTGTGTCAAACATTTCAATGTGATGATCTCTATACATATAACGATCATCAAATTAAGATACGTTATCCGCCAAATCACTGAGAATTAGATGGAAATTTTTAAAGAATTCACTTTCGAAGCTGCCCATTTTTTACCCAATGTTCCCGATGGACACAAGTGTAAAAGGCTACACGGGCACTCCTACCACGTTACTATACATATTGAAGGCCAAGTGGGAGAAAACACCGGCTGGGTAATGGATTTTGGAGAGTTGAAATACCACTTTAAACCTATCTATAAACGTCTGGACCACTTCTATCTAAATGACATTCCCGGGCTCGAAAACCCTACCAGTGAAAACCTGGCTCGCTGGATATGGGCAGAACTTAAACCTACACTCACTATACTCAGTAAAGTAGCGGTGAGAGAAACCTGCACCTCTGGATGCGTCTATACTGGAGACTGAAGACTGAAGACAACAAACAAAACCTTTATTGTGAATAACAGTTTTTCTTTAAAACGTTTGTTTATTGCTATCCCTCTATCCTCCAATGTAAATAAAGCACTGGATGAATACTGCCATCAAATTGCCAGCCAACATCGCAACACAAGGACTCGCTTTACACCTGCAACAAACCGACATTTAACCCTGGCATTTCTAGGCACACTTAACCAAGAACAAATGAGTCATGCCATTACAGTGGTTCAAGAGCTTCAGTRCCCGCCCTTTATACTAGAACTTGCGTCTATTTCCCGCTTCCCAGACAAGCACAGCCGTATCATTACCGCACTACCCATAGCCTCCACCAGCCTACATTTACTTCATCATAAAGTTTATGAGTCTCTGGAAAAGAAGAAATTTGCAAAAACAATGCGCCCTTTCTTGCCCCATATTACCCTCGCAAGAATCAAGAATCTTGACGATGACCTCCCTATAGCAGTTCACCCCCGCATCAAGATGAATATTGCAGAGGTTATTCTCTATGAAAGCCTGCTAATGGAAACAGGAAGTATCTATACCCCGGTGACACGAACGACACTAAAACTGCCCTARCCCATTAATTTTTACTTAAGGATTTGTTCTAATGCCTGCTGCAACTCTGGATAACTGAATTTAAACCCAGAYTCTAATGCCTTGCGGGGATAAACCCTCTGCCCCGTTAATAGTAGCTCATCAGCCATTTCGCCAAATAATAACCTTGCTACGGCTGGGGCCATGGGAAACAAAACAGGCCGAGAAAGTACCTTCCCAAGAGTTTGACTAAATTTCATATTAGTAACGGGGTTAGGGGAAGATCCATTAATACTCCCGGTGATATCACTACGCTTTAGACAATGAAAAATCAGTGCCACCTCATCGTCAAGATGAATCCATGACATCCACTGTTTACCATTCCCTAAACGACCACCAAAACCCAATTTAAATGGTGTCAACATTCGACCTAGTGCACCATCATCAGGGCCTAGAACGATACCCGTCCGCAAGTAGCACACCCGTGTCCCAAGTTGAGTGAACCGTGCAGCACAGTGTTCCCACGCCATACAAAGCTGGTGAGAAAAACTTTCATGAGGTTTGGCTGCTTCATCAAGCACCTTGTCATAATGTGGCCCGTAATACCCAACCGCTGAACCACTGATCAATACATCTGGGGGCTCATCCACCCCTTTAAAAAATTCAAACAATTTATCAGTAACACCTATTCGGCTATCAAGAAATTGCTGTTTTCTAGGGATATTCCATCGYTCACCAACTAATGCCTCTCCTGCAAGGTTTATTACATAATGAATTTTTTTTGTTTTAGATAAATACTGAAGGTCTTCAACTGCCTGTATCCCAGGCAACCGATCCCGAGCCTTTTCCTCATTCCGGGTAAGGGCAATAACGTGTAGACCTCGAGCCTTTGCAGATTGACAAAAATAGCGYCCAATAAAACCCGTAGCGCCTGTCACTAAAACTGTTTTATTGTCCATTGCCTGCTCCRCTAATCTATAGATATTAGTGTAGTCGACCTAGCAAATATCAGGCAGTGCAATGGAGATTGCGGCTCCGCCGCCTGATTAAAATAAACCTAAACCAAGAACTCTAGAACTTCCTTCGTTTTAGATGTCATTAGAGCATGATCTGTGGCTTCAACATTGAGTCTTACCACCGGCTCGGTGTTACTACTTCTGATATTGAAACGCCAACCCTCAAGAGACATACTCAACCCATCAAAATGCTCAACCGCCAACGCCTCACCACAATAATGATTTTCCAATGCCTCCATTACAGCCTGAGGATTGTYGATTTGACGATTAATTTCACCAGAGCAAGGGTATTCATCCATTCTGGACCTAACCATGGACGAGAGGCTATTACCGGAGCTGCTAATAAGTTCGGCAATTAATAGCCAAGGGATCATACCGCTATCACAATAAAAGAAATCSCGGAAATAGTGGTGAGCACTCATTTCACCACCATAAACAGCATTCTGTTCACGCATCACCTGCTTGATAAAAGCATGCCCACATTTACTCTGTATGGGTGTACCACCAAATTCCTTACAAATAGATTCTGTGTTCCATAGTAATCGAGGATCATGAATAATTTTCTCATTCGGATGYTTGCGAAGAAAAGCCTCAGCCAACAAACCAACAATGTAATAYCCCTCTATAAATTCGCCAGTTTCATCAAAAAAGAAACAACGRTCRAAATCACCATCCCAGGCAAGACCAAAATCTGCATTRTGCTCTCTTACAGCATCGGTAGTATGGTGACGATTTTMWGGCAACAAGGGGTTGGGAATACCATTGGGGAACGTGCCATCAGGCTCATGGTTCACCTTGATCAATTCAAAYGGAAGAAAATTTTCCAGTGCATCAAGCACAGGGCCAGCCGTACCATTGCCAGCATTAACAACAATTTTTAGCGGMTTGAGATTTGAACKGTTMACAAAAGAAAGAAGATGCTCAATATAAGCATCAGAACAACTAATACGACGATAACTACCACGAGTATCATTAGATGCCGAAGGAAAGTCACCCTCTTCGGCTATCTTGTGTATTTCCATTAGGCCAGTATCAGCACTGATAGGCYTGGAGCCTTCTCTCACCAACTTCATACCGTTGTAGTCGATAGGGTTATGGCTAGCAGTGACCACAATGCCACCATYTACCTTCAAATGGTCTGTGGCGAAGTAAATCTCCTCTGTGCCACAAAGCCCGATATCCAGCACATCAGTCCCTTCATCTCGAAGGCCATTGGCCAGAGCACTTTTCAAAGCAGCACTAGAGGTTCGGATAYCACCACCCACTACCACTGTTTTGGGTTTAAGCCATTGAGCGTAAGCCCGCCCAATTCGGTACACTGTTTCTGGTGTTAAGTCTTCACCCAGTTTGCCACGAATATCATATGCCTTAAAACCGTTTATTTTCACGTGATGTCCATATAAAAAAGCCCAAACTGATCAGTTTAAGGCGGGTTAATATTGTTATTAGAACTGATCTCAGTCTACATCCAAGATTGACTATCAAGATATTGTTGCAATGAAGCCCCTATCTCGCTGTGCTGTAAAGCATAAGAGATATTCGCCTGCATATAACCCAGCTTGCTGCCACAATCATGACTGCATCCTATGATTCGATAGGCTTCCACCGTTTCTTCATGAAGCAACTGCTCCAAAGCATCCGTCAATTGCACCTCCCCACCTACACCCATTGGTGTGTTCTCCAATAAGTCCCAAATAACCGGGGATACAACATACCGTCCTACCACAGCCATGTTGGATGGTGCCTTAYCCTGATCAGGTTTTTCTACCATACCTTCAATTTTAGCRACACTACCCGATATTAGTTCCTGTCCTCCACAATCGACTACACCATATTTACTGACATTTTCCCACGGCACGGCTTCAACCATAATCTGGTTATGGCCTGTGCGAGAAAAGTTACTCATCATGGCAGATAAGTTTTCATCTGCCAGGTTAGATTTATACTGATCCACCAACACATCCGGTAGTAATATCGCAAAAGGTTCATCGCCCACAACAGGTCTGGCACAGCTGATCGCATGCCCAAGTCCTCTAGCATAAGACTGCCTGACAGAAATAACCGTCACACCCTCTGGAACAATTGCACGAACTTCATCCAAAAGCTGGCGTTTTACCCGCTTTTCCAGCTGTGCTTCCAGCTCAAAACTGGTATCAAAATGATTTTCTATGGAATTTTTACTGGCGTGTGTAACAAGGACTATTTCTTTAATACCCGCAGCAATCGCTTCACTAACAACATATTGAATAAGAGGTTTGTCCACCACTGGCAACATCTCTTTGGGGATAGCCTTAGTGGCAGGCAGCATACGGGTTCCCAAACCTGCAACGGGAATAACAGCCTTGCTAACTATGGGTAATGTCATCTCGTATAACCTATTTCTCAGTTTCATTTTATGTAGATAAATAAACGGGAATTAGACCCACTCTATTCGCCAACCCGAAAGACGCAAAAGGTACCATATACGATTCCAGGTCTCCATGAAACCTGTCCACTAAGTGTTCCAGCTGTGAACTCAGTTAATAGCTAGGGCATAAAAAAAGCTCCCTAAAGGAGCTTTTGATTATTTGGTCGGGACGACAGGATTTGAACCTGTGACCACTACACCCCCAGTGTAGTGCGCTACCAAACTGCGCTACGCCCCGATATTGGAAAACACGTTATTCTAAAAATAGCCGCTATAAAAAGAGGCGCACATAATACCTAATGCCCCCCACAATTCAAGGGACTTTCGACTTAGATATTAATTCAATTAGGCTTTAAGGACCTGAAGAAGTTCTTCCAGTTCACTAACTGTTTGATTAATTATTTGGCGTACTTGAGTGGCTTCTTCACGAGCATCATCACCCGTCAACCTCTGCCGTGCTCCACCAATGGTAAAACCTTGTTCATAAAGCAGCGAACGTATTTGACGAATAATYAGTACATCTTGACGCTGGTAGTAGCGGCGATTACCTCGGCGTTTAACCGGGCTGAGATTTGGAAACTCTTGCTCCCAGTATCTCAACACATGAGGTTTAACATCACAGAGGTCACTCACTTCACCAATAGTAAAGTAACGCTTACCTGGAATGGGTGGTAATTGGTTGTTATTACTCGGTTCCAGCATAGGTTTCCACTCTCGCTTTTAATTTCTGTCCCGGCTTAAACGTTACTACTCGCCTTGCAGAAATAGGGATTTCTTCTCCTGTCTTTGGATTGCGACCAGGGCGAGTACTTTTATCACGCAACTCAAAATTACCAAAACCGGACAGCTTTACTTGCTCATTACTCTCTAAGGAAGAACGAATTTCTTCAAAAAAAGACTCTACAATTTCCTTTGCTTCTCTTTTATTCAGACCCAACTCTTCAAAGAGCATTTCGGCAAGATCGGCTTTAGTCAATGCTGTCATAGTTCAATTAACCTCTGAGGCTCGCTGCATGTTGTTTTTCTAGGGCGTTTACCACTGCTTCAACGGCCACATTAATTTCATCTTCTGTAAGGGTGCGTGAACTATCCCTAAAGGTCAAGCCCAGCGCAACACTTTTTCTATTGTTTTCAATGCCTTTTCCTTGATAAACATCAAATACCTTTAAGTTAATAAGCTGTCCACCAGCATTCTGACGAACTGTATGGCAAAGGTCGCCAGCGGAAACACTTTCATCAACAATGAGAGCTAGGTCACGTCTTACTTCTGGAAACTTACTCACACCATGAAATGCCGGAAGCTCATCATTCAACACCGGCTCTAACTGCATTTCAAAGACAAAAACTGGTTGCGAAAGATCCAGYGCTTTCTGTACTTTTGGATGCAACTGCCCCAACCAACCAACCAGCTCACCATTGCGCTCAATTCGAGCACATTGCCCCGGATGAAGGGCTGGATGGACACCTTCGACAAACTGAAACTGCTCTGACACCTGGCTTAACTGAAGCAAAGCTTCAACATCAGCCTTGATATCAAAAAAATCTACAGGTTCTTGCTTGATTATCCAGCTCTCGGGAGAGCGGCTACCAGTAATGACGCCCGCTATCATCCTCTGCTGTATCAACTCACCATCGTGTGGCACAAAGTTAAGACCGGCCTCAAATAAACGCACCCTGTCCTGCTGTCGATTCAAATTATGACGTACAGCRGGTAAAAGACCTGACCACAAGGTCGTTCTCATTTCTGACATATCACTGGCAATCGCATTGGCCAAGGTAACAGTTTCGCTATCCGGTGTTAGTTGAGCTTGAACCTCCGGGTCGACGAAACAATAAGTGATCGCCTCATAGTAACCTCGAGCAATCAACTGCTGCCTAAGTCGAGGCAATCCCCGCTTAGTCTCTATAGCAACCTCTATCGGTAGCTCAGCAGATATGGTCGACGAGGGTAAACGGTTGTAACCGTAAATTCTCGCAACTTCTTCAATCAAATCAGCTTCAATGGCAAAATCAAAGCGCCAACTGGGCGCCTTACAGACCCAGCCACTTTTGGGCTTTGATAGAATATTTAAACCCAGTCTCTCCAGAATTCCTTCAACCAGACTATCATCTAAAGACAACCCTAATTGCTGCTGTAAACGCGCTTTAGTCAATGTGACTTCAGCCTCTTGCGGCAGATGAGCYTTCTCCTCTACAACAGAGACAGGACCCACTTCACCACCAACGATATCAAGCAATAGCGCCGTTGCTCTCTCAATGGCAACTTCTTGCAGCTTGGGGTCTACACCACGCTCAAAGCGGTGTGAAGAGTCTGTATGCATGCCATAGGCCCGAGAGCGCCCGGCAATTGCTATAGGATCAAAATAGGCACTTTCCAAAAAGATATCTCGGGTAGCTGCACTAACAGCAGTTTCATCTCCACCCATAATACCGGCCATTGCCACTGCTTTTTTCTGATCAGCTATAACCAAAGTATCTGTATTCAGCGCTACTTCTGAACCATCAAGCAACTTAATCTTTTCGCCCTGCGAGGCCATACGAACAATAATGCCGCCTTCAAGTTTGGAAAAGTCGAAGGCATGCATCGGTTGACCCAATTCGAGCATCACGTAATTTGTTACATCCACCACAGGATCAATACTGCGAACTCCGCTACGGCGCAACTTTTCCTGCAACCATATAGGTGATTCAGCTGCCATATTGACGTTGCGGATAACCCTACCCGCGTACCGCGGACATGCACTGGGTGCCTGCAACRCTATATTAAAGACATCGCTAATAACCGCATCAACAGGGTCACAGTCTTGCTCGTTCACTGGCAACAGGTTTAATACAGCTGTTTCTCGAGCCAAACCACGAATACTCAAACAATCACCACGGTTAGGCGTCAGATCCACTTCAATAATTTTGTCGTCWAGGTTCAAATAATCACGAATATTACTGCCTACAGGRGCATCAYYGGGAAGCTCCCATAAACCCTCAGAAGCCTCACCTAAACCAACCTCATCGGAACCACACAGCATGCCAAAGGACTCTACATCTCGCAGCTTGGCCTTTTTAATTTTAAAGTCGCCCGGTAATTTGGCGCCCACAGTAGCAAAGGGTATTTTTATTCCTTCTCGAGCATTGGGGGCACCACAAACTACCTGTGTTGTTTCATCTTCCCCCCCAGCCACCAGACAAACTCTAAGTTTGTCTGCATTCGGATGTTGTTCGGCTGAGATAATCTGGCCCACCACAACGCCACTGAATTCCGGAGCCACAGGCTCGACGGCGTCCACTTCCAAACCAGCCATGGTTAACTGGGCAACCAGCTCTGTTGTATCAAGCGCTGGATTTACCCATTCTCTCAACCAGGATTCACTGAATTTCATTCGTTAATTGCTCACAAAATATATAATAATTTACTTTAAAWAAAYMGTATAACTTATTGTTTTATATAAAATATAAATCGAYTTAAAATTGCCTCAAAAAYYGAAGATCATTTTCAAAGAACAATCTGAGATCAGTAACACCGTAACGAAGCATCGCCAATCTCTCTACGCCCATACCAAAAGCAAAGCCAGAGTATTTCTCAGCATCAACATCACAATGTGCAAATACATTCGGGTGCACCATGCCACAACCCATCACCTCTAACCAACCTGTGTTTTTACAGATTCGGCAACCTTTTCCCTGACAATTTGTGCATTGAATATCCACTTCAGCCGACGGCTCGGTAAAAGGGAAATATGAAGGACGAAAGCGTACGGGCAAATCAGCCTCAAAGAATGCCTTGAGAAATTGATCAATAGTACCCTTAAGGTCAGCCATGCTGACATTCTCATCCACAACCAAGCCTTCCACCTGATGGAACATCGGGGTGTGCGTTAAATCAGAGTCACAGCGATAAACTCGGCCAGGACAAATAATACGAATCGGTGGTTCCTGTGATTCCATGGTACGAATCTGAACCGGAGATGTATGGGTACGGAGCACTGTGGTTTCATTGACATAAAAAGTATCATGCATCGCCCTAGCCGGGTGATGAGCAGGAATATTTAACGCCTCAAAATTATGGTAGTCATCTTCTACTTCCGGGCCTTCTTCTACTGTATAACCCACGCGAGAAAAGAAAGACTCTATGCGCTCCATGGTATGGGTTACCAGATGTAGCCCGCCAATATCTTCACCACGCCCAGGTAATGTTACATCCACCGCCTCACTTGCTAAYCGAGCTTCCAGTACGGCATTTTCCATACTATCTCGACGGGAATTAATTTTTTCTTGTACCTGCTGCTTTACCTCATTAATTAGAGCTCCAGCAGCTGGCCGTTCTTCTGGCGACAGTTTACCCAGGCCCTTCAATAGCCCTGTCAGCAACCCTTTTTTACCCAGATACTCAACTCTTACCTGGTCCAGRGATGYAACATCAGCCGCCTGATCGACAGCCTGTTCAGCTTCACTTGCCAGAAGCTYGAGGTTTTCCATTCTTATGCCTCTTCTAACCTTCTTACCTTTCTAACGTTCTTACCCTATAACCTTCTYKTTCATTTAAAAAGGCGGGCCTTAAAATAAAAAAGGGAAAGAGCATCAGCCCTTTCCCTCTTTTAATACACATTCATATAACRCCGGAAGCTCCGGCATGAACGTTAAGCTAGGGCAGCCTTTGCCTGTTCAACAACAGCAGCAAATGCAGCCTTATCATGTACAGCCAAATCGGCTAGTACWCGACGATCCAGYTCAATAGTGGCTTTCTTCARACCAGCAATCAAACGGCTATAGCTTAGGCCTTCAGCACGAGACTGTGCATTAATACGAGTAATCCAAAGGGCGCGGAAAGTACGCTTTTTAACGCGACGATCGCGGTAAGCATATTGACCAGCTTTGGTAACTGCCTGAGTAGCAACCCGGAAAATACGGCTACGTGCTCCGTAATAACCTTTTGCCTGCTTCAGAATCTTTTTGTGGCGACGGTGTGCGGTGACACCTCGTTTTACGCGTGGCATATCATTATCCTCTCAATAATTCGGTTAATCAGGAACGCAGCATGCGATCAATCAGCGGGGAATCAGAGCCATTCATGACGCTGGTACCACGTAGATTACGCTTACGTTTCTGTGACATTTTTGTGAGGATGTGACTTCTATTAGCGTGTTTGTGCTTATATCCAGCGCCGGTTTTCTTAAAGCGCTTACTTGCACCGCTATGTGCTTTTGCTTTTGGCATTTTAGTTCTCCGTAAATGRCGGGTTAAATTGAGAAGAAATCACTCCCGGACAGTCTGCCAAAGGCTGAACGCGGGTAGCGTGTTTATTACTTCTTCTTAGTACTTACTTTTTACTACTCTTTACTTCTTACAACTTTTTACTTTTTCTTACTTCTGGGAGCAATGACCATAGTGAGCTGCCGAMCTTCCATCTTCGGGTATTGCTCTACCGCACCCAGTTCATCAAGATCCTTTTCAATGCGCTTAAGCATTTCCATACCGAGTTCCTGGTGCGCCATTTCACGACCACGGAATCTAAGAGTTACCTTGGCCTTATCTCCATTTTCGAGAAAACGAATCAGGTTACGTAGCTTAATTTGRTNKTCWYYCRCMWYNRTTCCYKGRCSWMWYTTYRYTTNNTTGRYMTGMGKYNNTNGCTTTTGTTTTTTACGTTGAGCCGCTTGTTGTTTCTTTGTTTCGAACAACTTCTTGCCATAATCCATTATTTTACAAACTGGCGGCTCAGCATCTGGTGATATTTCAACCAAATCCAAAGTTGCTGCCTGCGCTGCGCTCATAGCTTCATCAAGGCTAACGATACCTGCTTGTTCACCTTCGGCGTCAATTAAACGTACTTCAGAGGCTTCGATCTCTTCATTCATGCGAGATCGTTTTGCTGACCCCTTCCCATAGCTTTTCTTGATAATTTAATCTCCAACGTCAATCTTTTAAATGCACGCGACCGCGACGGTCTACGTCCTCGGTAAGAAGCTCGGCAAACTCTGCTACACGCATAATGCCTAAGTCTTCACCACTCCGCGAACGTACTGCCACGGTCTGCGTTTCAACCTCCCTATCACCGACAACCAGTAAATAGGGAATCTTCTGAATTGTATGCTCGCGGATTTTAAAGCCGATCTTTTCGTTTCTCAAGTCATTTTCGACTCGGAACCCCTTGTTTTTCAAGGTTTCTACTACTTTTTCAACATATTCGGCCTGACTGTCGGTAATATTCATCACAACAGCCTGTTGTGGAGCCAACCAAGCAGGGAAGGCTCCTTCGTAATGTTCAATCAAAATTCCGATAAATCGCTCAAAAGAACCCAGTATTGCCCGGTGCAACATGACCGGCACCTGACGTGAACCATCTTCTGCTACATACTGAGCATCCAGCCTACCTGGCATGGAAAAATCTACCTGAATCGTACCACATTGCCACACCCGACCCAGACAATCTTTTAGAGAAAACTCGATCTTGGGACCATAAAATGCACCCTCACCAGGTAACATTTCATAATCCAGGTCTTTTGCCGCCAAAGCATCACTTAAAGCCTTCTCTGCTTTATCCCAAACTTCATCACTACCCACGCGTTGCTCGGGACGAGTAGAAAGCCGAATGATGACATCCTCAAAACCAAAGTCGCGATAAACATCAAATAACAGATCACTGAATACCGACACTTCTTCCTGAATTTGTGATTCGGTACAAAAGATATGAGCATCATCCTGAACAAAACCCCGCACACGCATTAAACCCTGCAAGGTTCCTGAGGGTTCATTCCTGTGACAAGAACCAAACTCCGCCAACCTCAAAGGTAAGTCGCGGTAACTTTTTAGGCCCTGATTAAACACCTGCACATGGCAAGGGCAATTCATCGGCTTCACGGCATAATCTCGAGACTCCGACTTTACCGTAAACATATTTTCACGGAATTTATCCCAGTGGCCCGAGCGTTCCCACAAGGTACGATCAACCACCATCGGAGTCTTGATCTCGCTATAGCCATTTTGACGTTGAACCTCACGCATGTAACGCTCAACTTCCAAATAAACACTCCAACCTTTTGGGTGCCAAAACACCATGCCAGGCGCTTCTTCCTGAAAGTGGAATAGGTTGAATTTTTTTGCCAGTTTACGATGATCGCGCTTTTCAGCCTCTTCCAACTGATACAAATAGGCTTTTAATTGTTTCTTGCTACTCCAGGCTGTGCCGTAAATCCGTTGTAACATTTGATTATTGGAATCACCACGCCAGTAGGCTCCCGCCACCTTCATCAACTTGAAGTATTTCAACTTACCCGTTGATGGCACATGGGGACCACGACAAAGATCTTCAAAATCACCCTGCCGATAGAGGGATAAATCCTGATCAGCAGGAATACCCTCAATAATCTCCGCCTTATATTCTTCACCCATACCACGAAAATGGGCGACAGCCTCGTCCCGCGACAATACCCGACGTACTATCGTGGCATCCTCTGAACATAATTCTGACATCTTCTTTTCGATGGCCGTTAAATCTTCTGGTGTAAACGGGCGYTCATAAGCAAAGTCATAATAGAACCCRTTCTCAATGACCGGCCCTATAGTCACCTGAGCATCAGGAAACAGCTGCTTAACAGCCTGTGCCAGCAAATGTGCCGTGGAGTGCCGAATAACCTCCAGCCCCTCGTCAGAGCGTTCCGTAATAATGGCCAACTCAACATCCGACTCAATCAAAAAAGAAGTATCMAGGATTTCATTATCGATTTTTCCAGCCAATGCAGCTTTAGCCAAACCAGGCCCAATATCGGCGGCAACATCATGGATACTGATAGAATTTTCGAAACTRCGCTGACTTCCGTCAGGAAGGGTAATAATAGGCATTATTCTGTCCTTTCCAGTGGTGACCCCTACCAAAGGCCACRTGGTGAATGCTGCAAGTACAGCAATATGATAAAAATGGGCATTCTACCGTCTTAATGCTCAGAATCAAGACGCCCCKTCAYTAGCTTGCCTGTAAATACTTAGAAGGGAAGACSRRAGGCYGTTTAGRGCAYCAATTTCRAGTRMGCTRCAAAAGCCATKGRACCMATAAGTTTTTGGCTTCTTGTGRCTAAAYAGTAACGAGTTTTTTAGCTAGGAAGGTTTACATACACAGTTTAAATAGTAGAATAGCCAACTTCNTTTTTNAGGACTATAGCTCAGTTGGTTAGAGCACCTGCATGACATGCAGGGGGTCCTCAGTTCAAATCTGAGTAGTCCTACCATTCTTCTTTAAACCAAGGGTTAGCATCCCTTTTCATTTCGAACTTAATCAAGTAGTTTGATTGGCATGTGTCGGACGAGAACTACCGATGTGGTTCGAGCCTAGCCGCTTTGAGCGGCGAGACAGCGCCGGAGAGTAACGACGGCGACCCAGCATCAGCTCGAATAATCCACTCACATTACCTAGACTTTGCTATTAATACCTGTAGCACAGGCCGTAGTGCGGAGGTCCAGCCCCGAAGGGGCGATTGTGACTAGCCTTTTGTTAACTCATATTCTCGGCAACATCGCCGAAACCACTTTCTGGAATTTATTGACAACACCTCTTACCTCTTTGCGTGTATTTTCGAAATTTGTATTACAACGATAATGAGCGAGCTGATTCCTAAGCCGCGTATACACCGTTTCATTCCAGTTTCCTATTGGACTGCCAGAAGTATCACAACTAGGATCAATTCGTAAAATTGATTCGTCTAGTTGCTTTTGATTATCAGAATTTACTTGAAGTGCTAAGTTGTACAGGAACATGAAACGACTAACATTGTCCATTTCCGACCTAGCAATTACGAACTGGTGAATCAGCTGAATATCATAATCGTCAACTACCGCAGAGCTTTCTAGTATGTGTTGTACGTTGTCATCTAGACATTTTCTAGGCGCTTCTATACTCCAGCTAAAACCAAATGCATTAATTACAGCTGAAAGCTTTCCATCCATTTTTGGCAGCGTCGATCCACCCCGCCTCAAATTTTGGATAGAAAACCCAAACTCATACGCTAATGCAGAGAAACATCTATACGCCAAGTTATTCATTTCGTTTTCATTGTCCTCTGCAAACACTCCGTCTGTAGTGAACCTAAGTATCAACTGAGACTCTCTGGCTTCTAACGTTGCATTAGATATTTTGTTATGAATCCTCTCGATTTCAAACGAGCATATTTCAACTTCTTTCGTATCTACTACGTATTCAATGTTGCCGGCACTACCCATAGGGAGGAGACCTCTATATCTGAGTATTACAGGGAGTTAACGCACTTACTAAGGGGCAGCCGGCTGCCCCGCGGAGGCCGCACCCTTTACGGCTAGAGTGAACTTAAGCAACTTGTTATGCATTACCTTTTAATCGCTCTAGTTCTAAATTTGCTGTTGCCATAATTTGTTCTTCAGTTGTATACCCCGAATCTGTAACTAATTGCATTAGGCTGGTTGATATACTGTTATGCAGTGATCTCGCCATATCTGAAAAGGCAGTTATTTTTTGGAAAAAGTGTTCTCTACCACTATCCGTATATAAATCTTGACCATTTTCTCGCATTGAATTATGGACTACCCATTTTCGAAGATTATTGAACTCCTTAATATCAGCTAGCATGGCTTGCGGTACACGACCTGTTTTTTCGATAAGCCCAATAAGCTGGCCTAGTGTTTTTTGATTTATTTTTCTTAGATTTTTTTTTGCATTATTTCTATTTATACCATCACAGTTAAAATGAATTCCAATGATTATGTAAAACTTGCAAAGGGCTTCCTCTACGTATTGTAAGTACCATATTGCCTCACCAGATGCACTGTAAAAAAAAGCCAACTCATCTGAATTAATTTGTCTTCGCATTGCTGGCCTCTCATGATGGAATTAAAAATTAAAGGGATCGGTGACATTTGAGAGAAGTTATCATTTCTGTTTGCCACCGACCCCTTTAATGTTTTCGATTGGTAACCAAGCGTAACCCACGACTTTACTGCTGTATATTCATACAGTAGACTAATTCCTTCAAAGACATGGAAAAGCCAATGAGTGGAAACAAGATACTAAAAGCAACCCACCGTGAATGGTGTTTTAGGAAAGAAGCATTTATTCACACATACAGCATCGTACATTCCATAGCTAACCCACTAAACAAACCAACGGGAATAAACTTTTACCCTATCGCAACTGAACTATTCAAGTTTCTGACTGAAAAAGACGTTGAATTCAAAATTCTACTCAAAGCAGACCCAGCGTTACCGGATGTCATAGACAACCCCTTTACTTACGATGCATCTTGCCATGCAGCTATCATTGCACAGATACTCAATGATTCATCAGCCCTACTCAAAAATCCTAAAAAGTTAAGTCCTATTCAGACTGAATTAAAATGCATTCGGATTATTAGCGAACTGACACTGTATTGCGTCCGCTTATACGAGGCTTTAATCAGACAGTGTCTATATTGCACAACATTTCCGACACCATCATATAAGACGGAAGCACTTGGAAAGCTTATTTCTCAAAGGTGTGAGTCCTGTAAAAAAGAAAACGGCAAAACGCCGCATAATTTTTCATTACTAGGCTCACTAGCCCACCGATACAGTCTATGCAGGCCCTTTGACTGCGTCTTTCCGTTACTTCAAAAAGCAAATAAAAAACGCAATGACATATCGGCCCATGCAAAGGCATTGGACATTAAAATTGATTCAATACAGGCTTCTTTAAAACGATTATCAGAAGAGAGGAAATCAATCCTCTCCGATCTAAGACATGCACTTGACCACCTGAGCACTATAGAGCTACTAATGGTGGATGAACTTGAGTTTTCAATTAATTCTAACGATTACACCTTATTTTCAAAATGCACATACTATTCAGACAAAGTGGAATTAGGTGTTCTCTAAGCTAGCCAATCAAACCATCCCATCTAAATTAAAGGGGTAAATTAAAGGGGTCGTAACGATTATTTTTTGATCAGTTTTTGTTGGTTGATTTTTAATCCCCCCCGTCACCTTTATTTGTGACTGAATCCAATCAAACCATCCCATCCACCATCCTCTTCAAATGCGTYACYTCATCCCTCAAGTTCGCMGCYTCTTCAAAYTCCAGRTTTTTKGCACTCTCAAACATYTTCTCTTCCAGCACATCAATTTGCTGCCAGATAGCGGACTCTGTATGCAGTGAATCCGGATCTACATGGTATTTGCTTTTCGCCKCAGCYACTTTGCGAGAYCCTTTRCCCGGAATCCTCGCGGCACCCTCCAAGATATCTGTTACAGACTTGGTAATACCCCTCGGTACGATGCCGTGCTCTTCATTATATTTGACCTGCACTGCACGACGACGATCTGTTTCATCCATGGCGCGCTGCATTGAGCCCGTCACTTTATCGGCATAAAGAATCGCCCTGCCCTCGATATTTCTTGCCGCACGCCCAATGGTCTGAATTAGTGATTGCTCTGAACGTAAAAAACCTTCTTTATCGGCATCAAATATGGCGACCAAAGCGACCTCCGGCATATCTAACCCTTCCCTCAACAGGTTGATACCTATCAGCACATCAAATTCACCCAAGCGAAGATCTCGAATAATTTCTACCCGCTCAACGGTATCAATATCTGAGTGCAGATAACGGGCACGGACACCATGTTCACTAAGGTAGTCMGTAAAATCTTCCGCCATGCGTTTAGTCAAAACAGTGATGAGTATTCGCTGATCTTTAGCCACACAGTGATTAATTTCAGACAACACATCATCTACCTGCGAGGTGGCAGGTCGAACAAYAATCTCTGGATCCAACAGACCCGTGGGRCGCACCACTTGCTCAACGACTTGCCCCTCGTTTGCCGCTTCATATTTACTGGGCGTTGCCGAGACAAAAATCATTTGGGGTGCCAATCGTTCCCACTCATCAAAGCGCAATGGGCGATTATCCAATGCAGAGGGTAGACGAAACCCGTATTCGACCAGGGTTTCCTTTCGAGAGCGGTCACCTTTATACATTCCGCCCAATTGCGGTACGGTGACATGAGATTCATCAATCACCAACAAAGCATCATCTGCCAGGTAATCAAACAGCGTGGGAGGCGGGTCGCCCGGTTCACGGCCTGAAAGATAGCGAGAGTAGTTCTCGATGCCATTGCAATAACCCAGTTCCTGCATCATTTCGAGATCGTAGCGRGTACGTTCTCGYAGCCGYTGCTCTTCGACCAGCTTATGCACTGAYCGGAGCTGYTCTAATCGTTCAGAAAGCTCTTCTTTTATATGTTCAATAGCATCAGTAATCTTCTGTCGCGGTGTCACATAATGGGATTTTGGATAAACAGTAATACGCGGCACACGCTTTAGTACTTCGCCAGTCAAAGGGTCGAATAAGGAGAGCTTTTCCACTTCATCATCAAATAGTTCTATCCGAACTGCTTCACGATCTGAATCCGCAGGGTACACATCAATCACATCCCCCCGAACCCGATAGGTAGCACGCTGAAACACTGCATCGTTTCGAGTGTATTGCAACTCGGCTAAACGACGAAGGACTGCTCGCTGATCAATTTTATCGCCACGAACCAAATGTAATAGCATTTTYAGGTAGGAGTCTGGATCACCCAAACCATAGATGGATGACACTGTAGCCACCACGATGACATCTTTGCGCTCCAACAAAGCCTTGGTGGCCGAAAGGCGCATTTGCTCAATATGCTGATTTACCGACGCATCTTTTTCAATAAAGGTACCAGACGACGGCACATAGGCCTCAGGCTGGTAATAATCATAATAGGAAACAAAATACTCTACTGCATTATCAGGGAAGAAATCACGAAACTCGCCATATAACTGTGCGGCCAGAGTTTTGTTATGTGCCAGTACAATGGTTGGGCGCTGTACCCGCTCAATAACCTTAGCAATAGTAAAGGTTTTACCCGACCCGGTAACACCCAACAATGTTTGTGCAGCTAACCCGGCATCAAGCCCCTGAATCAGTTGTTCAATAGCTGCTGGCTGGTCACCCGCCGGCTGGTAGGGGCTTGTGATTTTAAATGGTTTTGACACAGGATATCGGCTCAATCTTCATGGGATAAAAGCGGTGCATTATACTCCAGAAAAAGACCTTTAACTGATGCTCAATGAAGGGTTGACTCCCCCCATACCGATATATAAGATACGCGCCTCTTGACCGATCCGCCTTAGCTCAGCTGGTAGAGCAAATGACTGTTAATCATTGGGTCGCTGGTTCGAGCCCAGCAGGCGGAGCCAAACATAACGGGGGTTGTAGCGATACAGCCCCCGTTTTTTATTGTCTAAATTTCTCCCTGGGTAACGCTCTGGGTAACATTCTTAAAGAATATCTATATAAAGGAAGGAACAAAGGAAAAGTAGAAGCCTTTCCAGCGTGATTCAAAAATCATCCCAAGGGTCTTTGGGTCTACCGCCCTCTCGTTAATANNCCCCCCCNCCTCTTATCATCAGCTAACGTCTCAAACACCGGCAGCGTTTACGCTGCCCGAGTGCTTTGACTTGTTATAAGCTGATRATAAAAAATCTTCACTTAGACTTTTTGCCCTCTTTGATATCACTATTATGCTTGCCTATCTACTTAACYCAGAAAGAGGTTTAAGCGGATTCGGCACTAATCTCTTGCAACGCCTGTACCAAAGCATCGGGTTCCTGTGCTCCAGAGATGAGGTGCTTACTGTTGATAATGAACGCTGGCACGGAAGTGACACCCACCTGCTGGTAAGTGGCTTCGTCTTCTCGCACCTCAGTAATGTACTGATCTGATTCTAGTATCTGCTTGGCTTTTACTGGGTCCAGCCCCAGGGCTTCCACACAGCTTAATAGAACATTTTGGTCGGATACATCCATCGCCTTGCCAAAATACGCTTCGAACAGTGCTTGTTTCATGGCGGTTTGCTGGCCCTGCTCACCAGCCCATCTGACCAAACGGTGGGCATCGAAGGTATTGCAGGTAAGTCGCTCCTGTAGTTTATCGAAGTTGAGGCCAAGATCTTTGGCAACCGTCATCATATGACTCTGATTTGCGCGCATCTCTTCCTCGCTCCTCCCGTACTTTTTAGCCAGAGCTGGCAAGATCGGCTCACCCTTACCGCTATGGGCAGGATCAAGTTCAAATGCATGCCAGTGAACTGTGAACTCATACTCTGGCCCTAACTGCTCCATGGCCAGTTCGAGTCTGGCATAACCGATAGCACACCACGGGCAGGCGATATCGGAAACAATATCTATTTGTATTTTGTTCACAGTGAACCCTGTAAATTTCCTGAGTTATATTTAGATATTGTCAGCTGAATTCTGCTAGCAGTACTACTAACGAGGCGTTCATCTTAAGAGCACCATCTCAATAGTTGTTTCATAGAATTAGTACTCCGAATTTATTGCAATAAAGAACATGGCTGGTGACAAATTTAGTACTCAACTTAACTTCTTGATTGCAGATAACACTCATCAGCCGCAGCCCCGAAAGCCGACAACAGGCCACCCACTAGAGCTAGACTCTTAGTCATTTTCATCTTCTCTCCTTACTCGAAAAAATCCTAACAGCTTATTAAGAAGCCTATGGCCTTATATCACTTTGGCCCGCCCCTCCCTCTGATCATTTCATGTTTGGGTACCCAAGCAGGCACCGCGACTAACTCTACCATACACCCCTCGACCACCACCTAATCAGTAGTTACCATAGAGTTTATCGATGTTTCAGCGAGTTGGAAGGTATACCACGACCCACGGATAGAGACTGTTAATCATTGGGTCGCTGGTTCGAGCCCAGCAGGCGGAGCCAAACATGACGGGGTTGTAGCGATACAGCCTCCGTTTTTTATTGCCTGAATTCCTATCTGGGCAACATACTGGGTAACATTTTTACAAAAAACGTATAAATGGACGGACTGTCCCTCCACTATTTAAAAACCCCTTATAATCTAGCGTAACAGCTAAGTTTAAGGGGTTCTTCTTTTCATCTCCGCAAGTAAATATTCCAGAAATAAACGCCCCGCTGGGGCCCTTACTCAATGAATACAGTATCAGTTAGTCTTAGTTGACCCATTTGACATCATAGTCTTAATGCTAGCCGCACCTTCTGAGGCCCATTTCTGGACTATTGGACGAACGTCACTGAGCCTGACCTTCTCTTGAGTAAGCTGTTCGTTTGTTCCCTTGCGAACCACGGCAGCTATACTTTTTCCAGAAATACTATCGACGAGATCGGCCTCTAAAAAAACCTGGGTGACTTTACTGCGCCATCCCATGGCGGCCTTAAAACCGTTATAAATTGCGGCGATAGGTATAAACTCATAGGCTTTCACCCCTTCTGTTTCAGAAGTTAGGCCAGTGATAGCTGGCTTAATGTGAAGCACCCCTGGTCCGGGTTGAGTGACCACCTCAACGCTGTCAGTAAAGGACTTACGAAGAGCGTGATCAAAAATGGCCGCAACATCTTCTAGAAATGGTGTTGAAACACTTGGTGGATAAACTACTGTTTTATCAAACATCACCTTGTTATAGCCTCCAGATTTTGCTTCATCGCTAATCCAGCGAAAGGCCTCTTTACCGTTTACTTTTGTCAGCTTAGTGTAATCATTTAGATAACCTGAAAACTGATCAGAGGAGACTTTGGCTTGTTGAGAAGCACAGCCTATTAGGACACTACAGGCAATTGTTAGTATGGCAATAATTTTAGTTATTCCCAGTGTTTCGGGTTTCATTGATAGACTCCAGGGGGAAATTAAAGTTGTTGGTGAATTGTAGGGTATGGGCTTGTATTAACCAATAGCTATAGACCTGTTGTTTGTGGGAGGAGTACGGGCTATTGGAGCGGTCTAACCTACCTAATAATTATTCCGCATCCTTTACAACCGCCTACGCAGAGGATTAAACCTTTTGGTGATAATTTGGCGCTGCGTAACTGCTTGCACTCTATAGCACCTACATCACCCGAAGCGGCGGCTGCCTATACTCCACTCTGCATCCATGCGGTTGTACTGCTGACGGCCAGACACAACGGTACCCTTGCGGCACTGGCAAAAACATAAGAAGTGCTGCGGCACTTAATGCCGCTATAGCGAATTACCCACAAGAATCAGAGTCAGGTTTACGCCCCTTTTGCTCAGTAACGGACGGCCAAAAGGTATCAAACACGGCGACGGCGACAGAGCCGTATACGGCAATCACCATAAATAGAAGCAGTCTCGTATAAAAGGCAGTGCCGGCTGCCGATCCATTTTGGCTATCCAGTACTGCCGGGGCCAGAACAATAATCATGGTGAGGAAGGCATAAGACCACATTGAAGATTTGGGGTGCATGCCTGACCCCTGAAAAATTCGCAACCCAAACACTAGACCCGCCAACCCAATCAGTAATGCATACATCAGCAGGGACGGCCAAATACTTAATACCTGCCAAGCAATAATGGCGCCCACCCCACCCCACAAGGTTGACTCCAGTAGGGAGCGACCCATTTCACGACTGCTATCGATACTGGCTTGCTGGCCCATTGAGGCCACTTTAATCATCACCGGTGTCCAGCTCGTACTAGCACCGGAAAGCAGGAAGAAGAAGGTCATAGGAAAGGTTATGAGAAAGGCCCGGAAGGCTTTTCTACGTGCCTCTCCCAACTCAGGCTTTGGTGGTACGGATACATTGCTTTGTGCTGTTGCACTTGGCACACCTAGCTCGGCCTTTAAGTCGGGCAATAGCGTATGGGCAACCCATACAAACATCTGCCCGAAAATCGCACCCAAAATTAGCCCCTGAGCAACCACCAAGAGCATCTCAATGCTGACACTGCCAATGGTGACAACAAGGGTAAGACCCACTGTCATAAACGTACCCACTACAGGTGCCCCACCACAACTGGTGAAATAGAAACAATAAAACAATGCCAGTGCGACGAGCAGGACGCCAACCGGGCGCAGATGCTCAAGAAAGGGCAACAGTGTTAACGCCGCCAGAACCAGTGGTAAAAGTATGACTAAAACCAACTTTAGGCCACTCTTTAAAGTTGGAATAGGTAACGGCAGCACCAATAGAAACATCGTAAATACCGGCGCAATAAAGGATAGTGGCCATGTCACTATCTGTGAAAAACCCATAGACAGTGCCGTACCCAGCGCCAAGCGAAGAATACACCGACTAGCAACAGGGTGGTGAGCATTTACACTGAACACTGCCGTTGTCGCTGGCTTGGCCTGACCGGGTAATGACTCAGTAGGCATAACTAAGAATCGAGACAAGCCTCATATACAGGCGTGCGATTGAATTAAACAGCCAATGCTCCCCCGTATAAACAACGACAGATGCCTGAGAACCCACCTTGAGGCGGGCTCCACCTTCGTCACTGGGCAGTTGAAAATCAATCAACACAGGGAAACGCTGGGCACTGCGCAGCCAGGCGCGGTTGTTGTCAATAGTCGGCAGGCTTCCAAGTGCTGCTGAATCAACGGCAACACCAAAGCCCATATCGCGAATAGTGCCTTTGTAGACGCTGCCGGGATTCATATCAAAAACAATAGAAACTTCGTCATCGGGGTCAATATTGCCAAGGTTGTTCTCGGTAAAATCGGCCTGCACCCAAATATTGTGGGTGGCGATAAAAGTCATTTGTGGCGACCCGGCCGCTGCAAAGTTGCCTTTGTTGAGCCGCACACCAGTAACAACACCATCTTCCGGTGCACGCACTGTCGACCGATCAAGGTCGAGTTGAGCCTGGCCTAAAGCTGCAAGAGCCTGGCGAATACCAGCATTAACCTCACCTTCTGCGCCCCTATTTTGAATAGCCTGCTCCAGTTTGGCCTCTGCTGCCATAACACGGCCATGAACTGCCGCCAATGAGGCCTCGGCTGACTCTAGCCGTCGCTCGGAAATAGCGTCAGGGTCTTCTTTTCGAATGCTGCGCATACGTACGGCGTCCTGCTCCGCCTGGATTAAATTAGCCTGAACAGAGCTGAGAGAAGCCCTTTCCGCTGCGACCGCAGCCGTTGCAGCACCGAGTGCCTGCCCTGCGGCCTCAAGATTAGCTTCAGCAGTTTGCAATGCAAGCTGGTAGCGATCAACGTCTATCTGGAAGAGCTTCTGCCCGGCTTTTACCCGCTGATTATTCGACACCGACACCTCAGAGACAGTACCCGAAACCTCCGGGGCAATGGGTATGACCAAGGCATGAACCCGGGCCTGAGAGGTATAGGGTGTAATCCGGTCTGACCGGAGATACCAAATCAGCAACAATACACAAAGGCCCAAAATAATGTGGGTCCACTTGCGTACAGGGTCATTGCTCGAGCTCACTGATGGAGCATCTTCAACTTGATCTGACTTGTCTGAATCTGCCATTGCTTGGGTACATCCTTCAATAAATACGTAATATAATTTAGCGGCGGATGGTCCGATAGCTACCAGTCCGGTTTAGGCACGCGCTGTTTTTCATTATCTTCTTCACTATCGGCTTTGTGCAAAACGGTTTCGAGTAAACCACCCCAATCAGTCCGCTTGCGCATGATTTCTTCGGTACTTCCGCGAATCATCGGTAGGCCAGCATGATCTTCCCAGCCACCGCCCAGCGCTTTATAAAGTGCAATCAAACTACGGACTTTATCGCTTTGGCTGGTAACGTAGCGTTGCTGCTGACTGAATAATGCCTGCTGGGAGTCGAGCACCCGCTGGTAGTCTGAAAAACCTTCACGAAAACGCAGTGTCGCCAATTCATTGGAGCGCCTGGAGGAGGCTACGGTTTTTTTCAGTAGAGTGGCCTGCCGGGTACTACCCTTAAATTCGGCCATTGCATCCTCCGCCTCGCGCGCAGCCTGCAAGACAATTTCTCGATAATTGACTAATGCCTGCTGCAAGCGGGCATCCTGAACACGAACATTATTTTTGATGCGACCATAACTTAAAAAAGGCCAGGTAAACGAAGGGCCAACACTGTAGGTGATGGCATCGGAATCAAATAGATTATTTAACTCGTCATCACCGGGGCCACCTGCTGTCAGGCCAATAGAACCGATCAAACTAAAGCGGGGGTAAAGGTCAGTTGCGGCCAAACCAACCAGTGCATTTTGTGCCATTGCCTGCAATTCGGCCTGACGAACATCGGGGCGCCGACGCAGTATATCAGCAGGAAAGCCCACCGAAATATTCATCGGGATGATAGGAATTGATTTGGAGTGCTTTTCACGATCCAGTATCGCTGTCACGGTGCCGGGGGCTTGCCCTAATAAAATAGCCAGAGCATTGCGTGCTTTCTTACGGCTAACTTCAAATGTAGGAATCGTCGACTGAGTGCTGAGCAACAGAGAATGGGCCTGTTGCATGTCGAGCCCAGAGTCCTGTCCATGGCGATACAAAACCTCGGTAATGTCATAGCTACGCTGTTGAATATCAATATTTTCCAGTGAAATTTGCAGCTGTTCTTCGGTGGTACGAATTACCGTATAAGTATCGACCACCTGTGCCGTTAACAAGGCAAGCGCCTGCTCGTAAGCGGCAATAGACACCATAAATGAGGCATCAGCTGATTCGATACCGCGCCGGAAGCGGCCCCAGAAATCAACTTCCCAGCCAGCACTGGCATTCAAACCATATTCCCAGTGGTTAGAGGTCAGCCCACTACTATCGGGTGGCGATGTATTAATGGCACTAGCATTGATGTTCTGAGACTGGGGGTAGTAGGAACCGACGGCAATACCAAGTTGCGCCCTGCTTTCAAGGACTCGCAGACCCGCAATTTCAAGCGAATTATTGTTTGCCCGGGCCGTGTCGACCAGATCATTTAAAATGGGGTCATTAAAAACCTGCCACCACCTTGCCAGATCTTCAGCAATGGGCTCGCCCCCCTGTTCCGAAGATTCCAGCCATTGCTCAGCGGGGTTTTCTGGCTGAGCAAAATCTGGCCCCATTGGAGCGCAGGCAGTATGCAGCACTGACATTGTCAATATTACAAACCTAAGTAACATTGGCTTAAAAAATCGTGAACACAATATCGCTATTACCCTTTTGGTTTATTGAATAGAGCCACCAGCATTATTAATTAGAGTTTTTAGCCGGTTGGTGTTGGCGAACAATATGTTGCATGAATGAAAACATTGTGCCCGCAGTAAGCCCAAACATTAGCACACCATTAGCTGCCTCAAGTGCTCCAAGTAATCGCCACTGCTCACTCATAACAATATCGCCATAGCCAAGGGAGGTAAAGTTAACTGTTGAATGGTAAAAAGCCGTCGCAAATTCATTGAACTCGCCAAGGTACATAAAGAGTGAGGCCCAAATGGTAAATTGAACAATATTGCCAGCAAACAGTACACTTAAAGTAAATACTAATATCCAGATATCATCTAGCACTGATGCCTTTTTAACAATCCGCCCTCGCTTGCTCAGGAAGATATGCAGCAGAACAACAGTCGCCAAAATTTGCACAACCATATTAATAAAGATCGTCAGGGTACCCAACAAAAGAGGTGTGAGCATACTTCCTCGCTACTTCAGCCTGAATCAATTCGGCAAGTCATCTGACTCAAGGTCAGTGCTTGCTTCAGGTGCTACATTTATATCGGAATCCACTTCATCCATCATCAGCCAGGCTTGAAAGAGCTTATAGCCTATCGCCAGAACCACTGCACCAACAAACAGGCCAATAATACCGGACATGATCATGCCACCGATAGCACCGAGCAGGATAACCAGCATTGGTGCCGCAACCCCACGACCGAGCATAATCGGTTTTAAAACCATATCAAGGAATGAAACGATAAGGCTCCAGACCATAAAGATAGAGGCAACCATTGATGACTCAACCGAGAAAACGTAGACAATCACTGGCCCCAAAATTAACCAGGGTGGCAATTGGGCAATCGCCACAATCAGTACAAATAAAGCCCATAGCCCAGCGGCTGGCACACCAACTGCAATCATACCGACACCTGCCAACCCAGCCTGAATTAAAGCGATACCAAGCACACCAACGGCAACACTACGAATGGTCGCTACGGATAAGTTAACAAGCTTACTACCCTGCTCACCAGCGAGACGCTTAAAAAACCGTTGCATTACTCTAGCAGCACCATCGGCATTTGACAAAAATGCTGCTGCAATCAATATTGAAAACACTAGCTGTAAGATACCCAGCCCAGCGTTGGCAATTTTACTGAGCAAAACCGTACTCAATGCTTTAACCTGAGAGGCATTATTCTGTAAAAATAGGGTAAAATTCTCGGCCGCCTCAGACCATACAAAGTAAACTTTCTCTCCAATCAACGGCCAGTCTCTGACACCCTCAGAAGGTGGCGGGATCTGAAGGGTACCTTCTGAAATATGCGCCCCAAGGGTAGTAGTACTTTCGATCATGGAACCTGAGAATATCCAGGTAGGAACAATAACAATGCTCAAACCTATTAATGTGAACACAATGACCGCCAGTTTTTTGCTCCCTTTAAAGACTGACTGTAATTTCAAAAAAGGTGTGTAGCTCGCAATCGCTATCACCGCACCCCAAAGAATAAGAGGAATAAACGGCTTAAGAATCATTAGCCCCCAAACCAGAATAATAAAAATCACACCTAGATTTATAGCAATTTCGATGGCTTTTCTCATCCCGTTATTACTACCCTTACTATTTGACACATTCACGAAAGCTCACCTGTATTAGTACAATCTCATCAAGTATCACACCATACATCGGTGAACACAAACCAAAACGGGAGAACGTATTTTTTTTAAAAAATGCAGTATCAGCTCCTTTTTTTATCACCAATTACAAACAAAATGAATATAACTACAGTACAGCCGAATAGGTTGCGCACAAAAATATGTGCCCTCAATCATGATTAAACTTATCAAAAAAACCTAACCACAACGGCTGACCTTTTAAAGGGATTAATATTAACGAATGAAACCTTCTCAACAGCAGCTAAAACCGATGTTGACCATATCAGTGCTTTCGTTGTTAATAGGCTCACCCAATATATATGCCAATTAACCACACTACTTGCTGTAGCACTCTTATCAGGGCTTACAACTTTATTCAAATATAAAGCAGGCGACTGTTGTCGCCCATCCTGTGTTGGAACGAAGTAACCCACCCAAAAAAAGTTGCCCGCCAGAATATTTTTAAAAAATTTCACGCATATTAATTCTCCCTTATTAAATTTACAGAACGCTTTAAAAAATACAAAATTAATTAAGAAGCCAAGGTCTCCCCCAATATTATTTATTGATACGACCCATTGAAATGAATAGATCACGTCAATACTTTCTCTGTCTTTCGAGATACTTTAATAAATACGTTGCGCTGTTTTTCTGTGATCCAGACTTAAAATTTTTGCGTACAGTAAGCACAACGGTATTTTTTGTTAGTTTCAGGTTTGGTTAATTTCTATTTTGGCCAATTAAAAGCGACCTGATAACAGTGATGTAAACAAACGAACTAAAAATACTAATAACCCTCTTACTAAAAGACCCAACAGAGTTACCACAAATGAAGCACAAAAAAATCGCTATCATAGGTGCCGGAATTGCTGGAGCTAGTCTCGCCCACCGTTTGCTGAAAGCGGATTACCAAGTCACTATTTATGAGAAAAATTTTGGTACCGGCGGCCGGCAATCCAGCTGTCGAATAGGCAAGGACAGTGCCGACATAGGGGCTCCTTGGTTTGAACCCAAAACAGACCTTTTTAGACAATGGCTCATCGGTCAACCGAATGTCATACGGTGGCATGCCTCCCACAGTGATTTTTCTGGAGCAGTTATAAAGCCCAAACTGGTCTATCTTTCAAGCCCCAGACAGCTCTCTCTCACACAAAGCCTTATCAAAGGTGCAATGCTCTATACGGGTGCAAATATTACGGCTTTGAATCCAGGAAAACTTGGTGTGCAATTACAAAGAGGACGCAAAAAAATTAATTGTTTCTATGATGCCGTTATTGTAACGACTCCGGCATCTCAGGCGACGCCCCTGCTTTCACCTTGCCCTCAATTTTCCCACACGGCCGCATCTACCAGAAAAACACCAAGCTGGGTGGTCGTTATCTCTCTAAAAGAGAGAAGTGGTATAGCCCCAGATATTTTTTCTGGACCTCACTCTGCACTTTTTCGGGCAACAAGAGACAGCTCGAAACCTGGCCGAAACTCTTGGAGCCGAAAAGAAATTTGGGTATTAGAGGCAAATACTGCGTGGAGTGAAAAACATATAAAAAGCGATCAAAATACCATAGCAAGAGCATTAATTAAGGCTTTTGAGTCGGCAATAAAACAACCGATAGAGACTAGTAATACGAGAGTTTACCAGTGGCTATGCGCGAGACACCAAACTGCATCCACCAAGCATTATCTATGGGATGAAGAAACCAGTATTGGTGTTTGTTCAGACTGGCTGAACAGCTCTGGAAGTGAGGGTGCCTGGTTGAGCGCTAATGCCCTGGCAGACCACTTGCTGTCTTACACCAGAGCAAGTGACTTCTACCCAGTTCACAATATTGCTTTTACCTAGGCTGGGACACAAGAGCCATCCAAAATCACTGAAAACCCATCTTGACCATGAAAAAATTCTTGCTAACTTTTAATGAATAACAACAGATCAAAAACCCGTGACCCTTTGTATTAACTTGCCCCAGGGACTCAAAAATCTCAGGGGGGCATCGGTAACAAGAAGACAAATACACCCTTGCTCACTATCAGCCAATAATTCATGTTCTGTTTCGTTATCTAAATCTGAAATATCCCCTGGGTTGAATTGGCCACGGTCATCGGAAAAAGAGCCTCGCAATAACAATGTTAATTCGCTCCCCTGATGCCCGTGGGGAAGTATGGACTTACCAGGATTTACTTTAAGTAAGCGGCAAGTCCCCTCGCCCTTTGTGAATATATCTATATAGAAAAACCCGGGGATAAGACGCTTCCATTTAACTGCATCCAAAGATTCTCCTATGTACTCATTTAATGGCACAGGGACATCACTCAGCCTAGGCTTAGGCTTGTTGAACTTGGAGTTGGGCCTAGACATTACAGAACCAGAGGCAGAAGAGAGCGGAATATCATCAAGCCGAGCCAACACATCCTCAAGTGATGACTCATGAATAGTTTCAGGCGCTATTTGATCCAAAAGTGCACCACCTATCCCCTCCATCCCAGAGGCTCTATTTTGGCAATGTTTACAAAGTGAAATATGACTGGCAACGGCTAAAGCCAAACCCTGAGAAAGCGCACCAGCAACATAACTGAACAACGTAGATTCATCCAGGTGATGATTGATTATCATTGCTCACCTCTCAGTTTCAGTTTCAGCTTTTCAGCCGCAAGGCGGATACGGGACTTGACGCTTCCCAGAGGAATTTTCAATTTGTCGGCAATTTCAGAATGAGATCGGCCCTCAAAAAATGACATGTAAATAACTTGTGACTGGCTCTCGGGCAATTCATTAATCACAGCGCCTATATGGTCACACAATACTGATTGTTCAACTGTATCCAACGCTAGCGTGGCATCAGCACTTTCATTCCAGTGATCCAAAGAGTATTCCGGATATTTCTGGCGCCGCATCCAATCAATGCTCTGATTTCTTGCCAGGGTAAAAATCCAAGTACTGGCCGCAGCCTTTTCAGGCTTATAAAGATGGGCCTTGCGCCACATACTCAACATTGCCTCCTGAGTCAGCTCTTCTGCCGTGGCCTCGACCACACCCAACCGAAGTATGTAGGCCTTAACCTTGGGTGCAAAATGCCTGTAGAGCCGTATATACAAGGTTTTATCCTGGGAGATGGCCATTTCTGCCAGTAACTCAGACCAATTCTCTGGCGCTGAAGGCTGGACACACTCCTTCCGCAAGGGAACAGCCTGCTCCGTCTCGCCGCCAGAATGGTCTTCTTCCATTGCTTTCCTTACGAACTCAGTACTAAATTAGGTCAGATTATTTTTTAATCGCCGATCAATCAAGAGCTATAACTACAGTTCAGCCAAACAGATTATGCAAAAAAATATTGCCCTCAACCATGATTAAATTCATTAAAAAAGGCCAACCACAATGGCTGACCTTTTAAAGGGATTAATATCTTTGTTATTTCAATACAATCCGATGTTTATTTTTCTCCAACACCTTTGCTCCTATCCCCTTCACCTCTAGCAATTGCTCTGGTGAGGTAAATGCACCATTGGCATTACGATATTCCACAATACCAAGAGCACGTTTCATCCCRACACCATTCAACCCTTCAGACAACTGGYCTGCATTGGYAGTATTTATATTAAYGGATGAAACCTGCTGAACAGYCGCTGACTGYTTATTWTCAGCRGCTAGAACCGATGTTTGCCATATAGGCAGTACYGCCATAAGAGMAAGTAACAAGATTTTGGTAAAGAATTTTACCTGTTGCATATTGAACTCCTTGTGCCATAGGGCACTCCATTTCATTAAYRAACGGTACTTCATGTACCGTCGGWATTAATATTGCRAAATTTCSTGATTAATSGCAAGYAATGTTTCTAYCGGAKYTTCAGATTGAGTAATGGGRCGACCAATTACCAAATAACTACTRCCGTTTTCCATGGCCTGAGCCGGAGTGACAACTCGCCGCTGGTCRTCCCCTGCCGCAGATGCCGGGCGAATYCCTGGGGTCACCAGAGTAAARTCAGCCCCYAATKCTTGCCGCAACCCKTGAGCYTCCATRGCCGATGAGACAACRCCATCCATACCAGAGCTCTTAGCCAASCTRGCCAGYCTATGAACTTGCTGTTCGGGGCTACAGTTAAAYCCCARYTCATCCATATCATTTTGATCAAAACTGGTTAAAACTGTRACTGCAATTAGCAACATATCGCTATTRCATTGCTCCACTATATTCCGCGCACCTTCCATCATTCTACGACCACCGSAAGCATGGACATCCGTCATCCAAACACCCATRTCAGCAGCAACTTTTACAGCACTGGAAACYGTRTTGGGAATGTCGTGAAATTTCAGATCCAAAAAGACATCAAACCCTTTATCCACAAGRCTTGAGACAAAGTCGGGGCCCGCTAATGTAAATAATTCTTTTCCTACTTTTAACTTGCAGAGTTCCGGTGATATTGAATCTAYAAATAAATTTGCATTGGTRGAACTRCTGTAGTCCAGAGCAACAATAACTTTAGAACTATTYATTTTAGRATCAGCCGCTTTAGATTCRCTCATTTTGGAATCACTTRTTTTCATTACTTAATCTCTTTTTAARCTCAAGRYTACAACAACACACYTCAAATCTATTATTCACCGACAACACCACGAACAGGCTTTACAGTTTCCCAACACTGACACTGTGGACACAACCAGTGTAACTGTGTCCCTTTGAARCCACATTCAACACAACGGTAGYTTSGTTGGTTTAGRGCTAATGAATCCAACATACTTTTTAGTAGTACCAAATTTTCTTGCACTATTCCTATAGTRCCTTCTGTATTTTCAGYAYTATCACTAGCAGCCATAACAGCAAGATGCATTTCCAGAAGCCTACTTACGCCTTTAACAGAGGGTGCTTTTTCAAGGTAGGCTACCAAAAATTGAGAGGCCTTAATGTCCCCTTCTTTTTTACTAAGTGCCTCTGTGAGTGCATTTAGAATACTGCTTCCAGGGTATTCGTTGAACCAAGCCTTATACTGCCTAAGCAGGCCCTCCTGATCATCCAAGTTCTCATAGCAGAGCCGAACCCGTTCAAGCACATGGGGCAAGCAATCGGGCTGCTGTTGAGGCACCATACGATAACGTTTGAGGGCCTTTTGAAAGTTAAGGGCGGACATCTCCTGATTACCCCAGAGAATATTTGCCCTAGCAGAGTTTTTATTAAATTTAAGTGCAGACTTTAAATRCCGCCGSACATCAAGGTRRTCACCCYTAATCCGTGCYTTYTCTGCAAGCTCACAACAAAAATGAGCTTGCTCAATAGCCARCKYATCACCMGCCCGGCCAAACAACTTTTTTTCCATCATACTGGCGGCACGAATAGCTTTTTCCCACTCTTGCTCGTTTCTATAGATTTGAACCAAATGACGTAATGACTGCTGACGGAAATCACCCGTAGTATCTTCTACTAATTCTAAAAATAGACGCTCAGCCCKATCAAACAAGCCGGCCTTGAGAAAGTCTCGCGCCAATTCAAGATGCGCCTGCCGAATCTGTTGTTGATTAAGACTAGGGCGAGAAAGAAGGTTCTGGTGCACCCGAATGGCACGATCAACCTCGCCTTTTTGGCGCATCAAATTTCCTAAAGAAAGGTGTGTTTCCAAGGTCTGAGGTGTGACTTCGACAGAATGTATAAAGACATCAATGGCCTGATCTGGCTGCTCATTGAGAAGATAATTAATACCCTGAAAATAATGCTKTGCCAGTTCTCCGCCAGGTTTTTTATTTTTATTGCGGACACCGACTGCATGGCCCAGAAACCAAGCCAGTGATGTCAAAAATAATAGCAAAAAGATGTAAATGGCTTCAGATATCATTATTACAAAGCAAATCCAGCGTTAAATTAATCCAGCTTTACCGCATCAGCACTCTTTACTGTAGATGCTTTTAGTTTAACCAGCTGTTTATTTAAACGTTTAACYCTGTGATTTAGCCTTACCAGYGCTGGAGAACTGGCCACCAGAGCAACCACACAACCCACTGCAAACGTCACTAACAACCATAACCCACCTGGCAATGGCTTTGTTTCGAACCCGAACAGCTTAAACACCACTGGGGCTGGGTTATCAATAACAATCCAGATCCCTAACCATATAGCGGCAATAGCAATAAGTAGCCACCAAAGTTTTTTTAACATTGMCATAGATACCCCCCATAAAAAAACGGCAAGCCTAACGCCTTGCCGTTTATTGTAACCAAAGTTATCGCTATTAGCCTCGAYAATCGAGACTAATTATCTCACTAAGAAGTCTAGTTCTTTATCAAGCCGTCATTCACTCTTTCACGGAGCTCTTTACCTGGCTTGAAATAAGGGACTGATTTACCAGCAAGCTCTACCGAATCTCCAGTCTTTGGATTACGACCAGTGCGCGGTGCGCGATAATGAAGACAGAAACTACCAAAGCCTCTGATTTCAATACGGTCGTTGTTCACCAGAGACAGGGTCATCCGCTCTAGAATCATTTTCACTGCAAGYTCAACGTCCTTGGGTGGAAGTTGATCCTGCTGCGTTACAATGTGATCGATCAATTCTGATTTAGTCATAAAAATTTTACTATGAATAAAGAGGGGTAATGTCGCCATTACCCCTCAATCTAACCATTACTTTTCTTTGGTGTCCATCTGAGCTTTGATCAAGTCACCAATAGTCGTTGGGGCAATATTATCCGACTCAGACTTACGGTGCTCTTTAATCGCTGCTTTTTCTTCTGCAACGTCCTTAGCTTTGACAGACAGATTAATAGTGCGGTTCTTACGATCCACATTAACAATCCTGGCTTCTACTTCTTCGCCTTCATTGAGCAGCTTAGTAGCATCTTCTACCTTTTCACGTGAGAGTTCAGACGCTTTCAGATACGCCTCTACTCCTTCGCTTAAGGTAACCGTTGCACCTTTTGCATCTACTTCTTTAATAGTGCCAGTAACAATTGTGCCTTTATCATTCTCTGCTACGTAATTAGAGAATGGATCATCAGACAACTGCTTCATACCCAAAGAAATACGCTCTCTATCTGGATCGATRGACARAATGACTGTTTCAACTTCATCGCCTTTCTTGAAGTTGCGAACAGCTTCTTCGCCCGCTTCGTCCCAGGAAATATCAGAGAGGTGAACCAAGCCGTCGATACCACCATTCAAACCGATAAAGATACCAAAATCGGTAATAGACTTGATGTTACCTGTGATTTTCTCACCTTTACTGTGGAGAGTACCAAACTCATCCCAAGGGTTCATAAAGCATTGCTTGATGCCAAGTGAGATACGACGACGTTCTTCGTCAATATCCARAATCATGACTTCTACTTCRTCACCCAACTGRACAACCTTGGATGGGTGAATGTTTTTRTTGGTCCAATCCATTTCAGATACGTGYACCAGACCTTCAACACCATCTTCCARCTCAGCAAAACAACCATAATCCGTGAGATTGGTGACTGTTGCTTTAACACGTGCACCTTCTGGGTAACGACCAGAAATGTCTGCCCATGGATCTTCACCCATTTGCTTCATGCCCARTGATACACGGCTACGCTCACGGTCAAACTTCAATACTTTTACGTCAATCTCATCGCCAACATTAACGATTTCGCTCGGGTGCTTGATACGTTTCCAAGACATGTCGGTGATGTGCAATAAGCCATCAATACCGCCCAAGTCAACAAAAGCACCATAATCGGTAAGGTTCTTAACGATACCTTTAAGGGTGATACCCTCTTCCAACTTAGCCAGTAGCTCATCACGTTCTTCAGTGTTCACTTGTTCCATCACAGCACGACGGGAAACAACAACATTATTGCGCTTCTGATCCAGCTTGATGACTTTAAATTCTAGAGGTTTATTCTCAAGGTGCGCAGTGTCGCGAATTGGACGAACATCTACCAAAGAACCGGGAAGGAAGGCACGCAGGCCGTTCACATCAACTGTAAAGCCACCTTTGACCTTACCACTGATCACACCGGTAACAACTTCATCTGCGGTATGAGCTGCTTCAAGCTCAATCCAGGATTCTGCACGGCGGGCTTTTTCTCTGGATAACCGAGTGGCACCAAAACCATCTTCAACGGCTTCTAGTGAGACTTGTACTTCGTCACCGATTTCGAGGCTTAACTCACCGTTATCATCAAAAAACTCATTTTTGGCAATAACACCTTCGGATTTCAATCCCGCGTGAACAGTCACCCAGTCTTTATCTATATCAATGACAACACCGGTAACAATAGAACCAGTTTTCATGTCGACGGTTTTTAAACTTTCTTCGAATARTTCTGCAAAGCTTTCGCTCATTGAGATATACCTATGAATGCGAGTTATGRGCAACKGCCTTAGCACCTAGAAGTACCGGCATAATATTGCTTTAAACTCTTAAACCGCATTACCAGTTATGCGGGCTATTATCGTTAAAGACTGATACGGCCATTTCTGGCTAGCTACCGTATCACCCCGTTTCTTGTCGCAGCTGAATACCATTTTTTATAATGATTTTCAGCCCCGAATTTAATACCTCGTCAATGCTCATTTTAGAGCTATCTAACACCACAGCGTTRTTAGCGGGAATCAGCGGTGATGCTTTACGGTTCATATCCCGCTCATCACGTTTTTGCACCTGCTCCACGAGGGCCGCAAGGCTAACACTTTCCCCTTTATCTATCAACTGCTTATRGCGTCTTTCAGCTCTGTCTTCTGGGCTGGCCGTGAGGAATATTTTGGCATCCGCATCAGGAAAGACAACAGTACCCATATCACGACCATCGGCAACAAGTCCAGGCGCAACAGCAAATGCCCTTTGACGCTGAAGTAAGGCCGCTCTAACCTCMGGGTAGGCTGCAACCARGGATGCATCAGAACCTATTTCTTCATTACGAATAAGTGAAGAAACATCCTCACCCTCTAGCATCACTTTTGRCTCAGAATCCGTCTGCATATGAAAAGAAATATCCATATGGCCAGCAAGTACAGCCAGTGCTTCTATATTATCTAACTCTACRCCATGCCTTTTGGCCGCAAGCGCCAATAAACGATAGAGTGCGCCACTATCCAGGTAGTGAAAGCCGAGTTTTGTTGCCAACAATTGGCAGACTGTACCTTTGCCTGAGCCACTAGGCCCATCAATGGTTATAACCGGCACACGTTTTTCACTCATCGTTTTTCCTCCACAATCTTCAATCCAACCTGATTTGCCAGCGAAACAAACCCSGGGAATGATGTCGCAACATTGTTACAGTTTTTTATCAGAATACTGTCTTTCGCCCGCAAGGCTGCAACCGCAAATGACATRGCKATACGRTGAYCATCTTCACTATCCACTTCSCCACCGCCSATCGCTCCYCCCTGAATAACAATRCCATCAGGTGTTGGCGTCACATCAATCCCTAATATTTTYAGACCGTCTGCCATCGCTTGAATACGATCGCTTTCCTTCACCCGCAGCTCTTCCGCACCGCTGAGCACCGTTTTGCCTTCAGCACAGGCCGCAGCCACAAATAATGCCGGAAACTCATCAATAGCTAACGGAACTTGATCTTCAGGAATATCAATACCCTGAAGAGGTGCATAGCGCACCCGAATATCAGCCACCGGCTCACCACCCACTTCTCTTTGGTTAGACAACTGGATATCCGCGCCCATCATTTGCAAAATATTAATCACACCGATACGGGTTGGGTTAACTCCCACATGGGAAAGTAGAATATCCGAACCGGGAGCAATAGCAGCCGCAACCATATAAAATGTCGCTGAGGAAATATCAGCAGGCACATCAATGGTTGTTGCCGTCAGTTCGCCACCTCCCGTCAATTTAGCCACAGCACCACTTCTGCTCACCTGATAGCCAAAYCCRGTCAACATCCTCTCGGTATGATCACGGGTAGGTGCTGGTTCAGTAGTGGACGTTGTACCTTCGGCATACAAACCTGCCAATAACACGCAGGACTTTACCTGCGCACTGGCCATAGGCAAGATGTARTCCATGGCTTTCAGTGTTTGCCCACCTTTAATACGTAATGGTGGCCGACCATCTTGTTCTGTTTCAATAACAGCACCCATTTGACGCAAAGGTGCCGCCACACGCTCCATGGGACGCTTTGACAACGAWTCATCCCCCGTCAATTCCACGTCAAACGACTGCGCAGCCAACAGCCCTAACAACAGCCTCATAGAGGTACCAGAATTACCCAAATAAAGAGGCCCTGCTGGGGCTTTTAGACCTTTCAGACCAACCCCATGTATGATCACACGACCATCATTCGGGCCTTCAATCACAACRCCCATATCYCGAAATGCCTGCAATGTCGCCAAGCTATCTTCACCTTCCAGGAAACCTGTAACTTCTGTAGTTCCCTCAGCCAGAGAACCTAGCATAATGGAGCGATGAGAAATTGAYTTATCTCCAGGGATRCGAATCTCTCCAGAKATGCATCCTCCCGGAGCCACTCTGTAATCTATAGTTTGTGTCATTGGTTCCAAATAGGCCTTATTTTCAAGCATTTTAGTAAAATGGTTACGCGCTTCACTAGCACGAGTAAAAACACCCAACAAGTGCTCACTGTCTCCAGCAATAATGGCCTGTTTTATCCGCTCAACATGACTTGTAAAATCCKCTAAMACAGAGAGAACTGCTTTATCATTGGCCATTACTATATCGTGCCACATGAYAGGGTCACTGGCGGCAATTCGGGTAAAGTCTCTAAAACCACCGGCGGCGTAACGAAAAATTTCCTGATTTTCTCTCATATTCGACARTGTATCGACCAAGGCATAAGCCAGCATATGAGGYAGATGGCTAGTAGCCGCCAATACCTCATCATGCTCAACTACAGACATTTTACTGACCACTGCACCGACACCACTCCACAGCGCCTCTACACGCTGCASRTGWTCAACACCCGTTTCCGGYAACGGCGTTAAAATTACCCGATGATCATCAAACAGTGTTGGATTTACTGCCTCCACACCACTTTTTTCTGATCCCGCAATGGGGTGACCCGGTACAAATTGAGCCGGGATTTCCCCGTAAGCCTCATCAACAGCCTTGACTACACTACCCTTTACACTGGCTACATCAGTAATAGTCACTGTGTCAGCCAATAAGGGTTGTAATTGTTTCACAATTGAAGGAACGGTAAGTGTAGGTACGCAGATAACAACAACATCACCCTCRCCTAGCTCCTCAGCTATATCTTCAATCTGGCTAACTGCCCGGCCCACAATCCCAGCTTTTATTGCCTTGAYCAATGTCTCAGGRCTTCKYGAGGCRCCAATCACCTCTTGRCACAACCCACGGTCTCGAGCAGCCTTTGCCAAACTGCTACCGATCAAACCAAGGCCAATCACCAATAAGCGATTAATTTTTTGCGTCATTAGCTACGGCCTTCTACTCGAAGCAATTCACTCAGCACATCAAGAAATCGCTGATTTTCCTCTGGCAAACCAATGGATATGCGCAGATGATTTGGCATGCCATAAAGCCCTATAGGACGAACGATCACCCCTTGCTCGAGTAATCGCTGATACATAGCCTGAGCATCGCCAGGAACCTCTACAGCAATAAAATTACCTGCAGAGGGGATAAAGTTGAGGCCCAATTGATTAAACCTAGAAGTCAACTGCTCATAACCTGTACGGTTTACTTCAAYACTTTGRTTGAGATATTCATGATCATCYAGAACAGCAATAGCAGCTGCAAGTGCCATACTATTAATATTAAAGGGCTGGCGTATACGATTTAATATATCAGCCACATCAGGATGTGAAACAGCATAGCCAACACGCAACGAAGCCAGGCCRTAGGCCTTRGAAAAGGTTCGAGTAATCACTAAATTAGGATACTGTTCCTGGAKATCTAATGCTGAACTATATTCTGGTCTGTCAGCATATTCATAATATGCTTCATCAATCACCACCAGCACATGYTCGGGCACTTGTGCCATCATGGCTGCAATTTCATCAAGCCCCTCCCAAGTACCCGTTGGGTTGTTGGGGTTTGCGATAAACATTAAACGAGTMTTRTCGTCTACCGCATCAACCATAGCTTGCAAGTCATGCCCCCAGTTATCTGCAGGTACAATTATTGAATGTGCACCCTGGGCAGTAACAACCAGCTGATAAATCACAAAAGCATGTTGGGAAAAAATGGCATTRTGTTCAGTCCCCAAAAAACCCCTAGCCATTAAATCAAGYACATCATTTGACCCGTTACCCAAGGTCAATTGATTGGAGTTCACTGAATGCTTTTCTGCCAATTTACACTTTAGGTAAAAACCGCTGCCATCGGGATAACGAGCACCATCYGCCAGCGTAGCCTCTATCGCTGCACGAGCAACAGGACTAAGACCCAARGGRTTTTCATTACTTGCAAGCTTAATAACACCAGAGATACCAAGCTCGCGCTCKACCTCTTCAATAGGCYTGCCGCCCTGATAAGGCTTCAATTGTTGTACACCTGGCAATGCCAGGCTTTTAAAATCCACGGTCATAATACTTGCCAGATATTTTAGTGCTATAACACAGCGTTGGGATAGGAACCGAGCACCCGCAACTCAGCAACAACTTGGCGAACCTCTGCCAGAACAGTTGCCACTTTGGGGTCATCCTCGTGGCCTTTAAAGTCCACGAAAAACACATAAGTCCATTTGCCCGTGCGAGAGGGTCTGGTTTCAACACGAGTAAGATCGATACCCTCACGCTGAAATGGTTCTAAAAGGTTGTGTAAAGCACCAGGTTCATTACGAGCAGCAACAATAATTGATGTTTTATCATTACCACTTTGAGCAATTTTTTCTCTGCCGATAATCAGAAAWCGCGTAGAATTATCTGGCCTGTCTTCGATTTTTTCAGAAAGTTTCTCTAGAYCATACAATTCTGCGGCCATATCCCCAGCAATAGCAGCAGAATTCCACTCACCTTTAATACGTTTTGCAGCTTCGGCATTACTACTTACCGCAATCCGCTCTGCCTTTGGATAATGAGCATCGAGCCATTGCCGGCACTGTGCTAATGACTGAGCGTGAGAATATACCCGAGTAATATTTTCCTTATGAGTATTCGGYCCCACCAATAAATGATGATGGATGCGAAGCTCAACCTCACCACAAATCAGTAGTGATGAATCAAGGAAGGTATCTAAAGTATGATTAATAACCCCTTCTGTGGAGTTTTCTACCGGAACCACACCATAATTCGCGGCACCAGCATCCACTTCACGGAAAACCTCGTCTATCGCATTCATGGAAACTGTTACGGCCGAATGGCCAAAGTGTTTCAGAGCTGCTTCTTGGGTAAATGTACCCTCAGGCCCCAAAAAYGCCACTTTAATGGGCTGYTCCAGAGCCAAACATGCGGACATGATTTCACGAAACAACCGAGCCATTTCTTCATTACCCAATGGCCCCTGGTTTTTTTCCATAATACTGCGCAATACCTGCGCTTCCCGCTCTGGGCGAAAATAAGTGGTATCACCAGCTTCTTGCTTAACTTCCGCCACTTGCTGTGCACAKCCAGCACGCTCGCTGATCAACGTTAAAAGTTGATCATCTATGGCATCTATTTGTTCGCGCAGTTGGCTCAGTTTATTTTTATTTGCCATCTTTCCTGCCTGTTTACCTGCCTGCCAGACTATGTCTTTCCTGGCTACTTCACGCCTAACTATTCAGATTCCGACTCATCGTCAACAAATTCATCAACCTGCTCCTGCTCTTCAATACGAGCCAGACCAACCATCGTTTCGTCCTTCTTCAAGCGAATCACTCGGACACCCTGMGTATTACGACCCAAYACTGAAATTTCTTCACCACGAGTACGRACCATAGTGCCCTGATCAGAGATCAGCATAATCTCATCACCWTCAAAYAGCTGAACCGCACCGACTAAAGGACCATTGCGYTCGCTCACCTGGATAGCAATCATACCCTTACCTCCACGCCCCTTAGTAGGRAACTCAGTTAAAGCTGTTCGCTTGCCGTAACCATTAACGGAAACTGTTAACACRCGTCCGCTCTCTTCAGGAATCAGCATCGAYAAAACTTTATGTCCTTCAGGAAGYCGCATACCRCGAACACCTTTTGACACACGRCCCATAGCTCGAACATCTGACTCRGCAAAYCGAACCGCCTTRCCTTCRCTRCTAAAYAACATAACATCGCTATTGCCATCGGTAATGGCGCTACCCACAAGATARTCRCCCTCTACCAAATCAACAGCACGCARACCAACACTTCGRGGCCGRGAATAYTGYTCAAGAGAGGTTTTCTTGACCGTACCATTGGCGGTAGCCATGATGACAAAYTTATCTKYGCTGTACTCATCCACAGGCAAAATACTRCTAATACGCTCACCTTCACCTARAGGCAASAGGTTCACCATAGGTCGCCCRCGGGAGCTTCGTCCTGCTACCGGAATTTGATACACCTTCAACCARTACACTTTGCCCAAATTAGTRAAACAAAGAATCGTACTRTGAGTACTGGCAATYARCAGATGCTCAACAAAATCCTCATCCTTCACTGCGGTAGCAGACTTACCCATGCCCCCGCGACGCTGAGCTTGATAGTCACTCAATGGTTGGGTTTTGGCATAACCACCATGGGAAATCGTCACTACCCGATCTTCTTCCGTAATCARGTCTTCAATAGTAAGGTCGTGCTGGGATTCGATAATYTCCGAGCGACGATCATCACCAAACTCCTCGCTCACAGCCTTCAAYTCTTCTCGAATYAGCTGCATCAGAATATTWGCRTCACCAAGAATCTTCAAATATTCAATAATTTCGTTTAGTTTTTCTTGATATTCTGCGAGCAGTTTATCCTGCTCCATACCAGTAAGACGATGTAAACGTAATTCAAGAATAGCCTGTGCTTGCACTGGCGATAARTAGTATTGACCATCGTGCAGCCCATAACCSGGTTCCARRTTTTCAGGGCGRCTKGCATCACTACCCGCACGCTCTAAAAGTTGAGCGGCCTTGCTTGCATCCCAACCTCTAGCAATTAATTGTTCTTTTGCTTCGGCGGGAGACGCTGAAGATTTAATCAGCTCTATGACCAARTCAATATTRGCAATAGCAACGGCCAGGCCTTCCAGAATATGCCCCCGYTCACGAGCCTTACGCAGAAGGTACACTGTACGACGTGTAACCACCTCACGACGATGACGCACAAAGGCTTCCAGCATTTGCTTCAAATTAAGAGTTCGTGGCTGGCCATCCACCAAAGCAACGACATTGATACCGAAGACATTTTGCAGTTGGGTCTGAGCATAGAGATTATTAAGGATAACCTCACCCACCTCACCTCTTTTCAGCTCTATGACAACACGCAAACCATCTTTATCTGATTCATCACGGAGTTCAGAAATGCCTTCAATTTTCTTTTCTTTTACCAGCTCGGCAATACGCTCAATCAACCGCGCCTTATTTAACTGGTAGGGAAGCTCGGTAATGATGATGGTCTCACGACCCGTTTTTTCATTCACYTCTACTGTTGCCCTGGCTCGGACATAAATACGCCCACGCCCAGTACGATATGCCTGAATAATACCCGCCCTACCATTAATGATCGCAGCAGTAGGAAAATCCGGGCCAGGAATATGCTCCATCAATTCATCAATGGATATATCGGCATTATCAATCAGTGCCAAACAACCATTGACCACCTCTCTTAAATTGTGAGGCGGAATATTGGTTGCCATGCCCACAGCAATACCGGAAGAACCATTAACCAAAAGGTTTGGAACCCGTGTAGGCATCACTACTGGAATCATCTCATTGCCGTCATAGTTTTCCACATAATCAACGGTTTCTTTATCCAGATCCGCTAATAGTGAATGAGCAATTTTGGCCATACGGATTTCGGTGTAACGCATRGCTGCGGCAGAATCACCRTCAACCGAACCAAAGTTACCCTGACCATCCACTAGCATATAGCGAAGAGAGAAAGGCTGAGCCATCCGTACAATCGTGTCATACACRGCRGAATCACCATGRGGGTGATATTTACCAATCACATCCCCRACAACACGYGCGGACTTTTTATAGGATTTGTTCCAATCGTTATTAAGCACGTGCATAGCGAACAATACACGTCGRTGTACAGGCTTAAGGCCGTCTCTAACATCAGGAAGTGCTCGTCCAACAATTACACTCATAGCGTAATCGAGGTAAGACTGTCGCAATTCGTCTTCRATGTTTACAGGCAGGATTTCTTTGGCTAATTCACCCATGCTACTGCTTATCCTTCTATGGCTTATCGGCTATGACTTATCGGCGTTCAAGCCGTAAAAACAAGCGCCGGATCATACCACATAATGAGTCACCTTCGTCCCCGGGCATCCGTTGTTTAATGATCTTTTTCTCAAGGGTATACTGCTTGTCCCGATTATCACCCAAGGAACACCCCTGCAATGGCAGCCATATCCGTCGACCTGCTCATTTCAGCCCGCTGGATTATCCCAATAATCCCCAAGGGAAAAATATTTGAAAATTGYACAGTTGTAGTGCACAAGGGGTGTATTTTAGCACTGCTCCCCACGATTGAAGCGAATAGAAATTACATAGGTCAAGAACATATTGAACTCGACCAACACGCCTTACTCCCTGGACTGGTAAATACGCACGGCCATGCAGCCATGGCTTTACTGCGTGGTTTTGCCGACGATTTACCACTGCAGACTTGGCTTGAGAAACACATCTGGCCTGCAGAGGCACAATGGGTTAGCCCTGACTTTGTAAGAGACGGAACCGAATTAGCCATTGCTGAAATGATACGTAGCGGCACCAGCTGTTTTTCAGACATGTATTTTTTTCCAGACACCGTCGCTGAAACGGTGAACCAGGTGGGCATACGCAGTCAAATTGCATTCCCCGTATTCGATTTCCCCTCGGCCTGGGGACTAGGACCGGATGACTACATCCACAAAGGACTCCAATTACACGATGACCATAAGGATCGAGACCTTATTCGCATCGCCTTTGGACCCCACGCCCCTTACACACTCGCCAAGGAACCAATGGAAAAGATAGCTACTTATGCGGAAGAGCTGGATGCCTGCATACAAATTCAYCTACATGAAACGGCCAGCGAAGTTTCTGACAGCCTCAAAATACATAATTCAAGACCCATTCAACGCCTGGTAGACATCGGACTGCTATCACCACTAACCCAGTGTGTGCATATGACTCAAATTAACGAGCAGGACATCAACACACTGGTAGAACATAACGCCCACGTCATTCATTGCCCTAAATCCAACCTAAAGTTGGCCAGTGGCTTCTGCCCTGTTGATCAGTTACTCAACGCGGAGATCAATGTAGCATTGGGCACCGATAGYGCYGCCAGYAAYAATAGCTTGGATATGTTTAGCGAAATATCCACWGCCGCCCTGGTCGCCAAAGCTGTTTCAGGTGATGCAGGTGCCGTTAATGCCCACACAGCCCTCGAAATGGCAACAATCAATGGCGCCAAAGCCATGGGCTGGGATGATAAAATAGGCAGCATTGAAATAGGTAAGTCAGCCGATCTTGTGGCCGTAGAATTAGGGACAATAGAATCTGAACCCCTGTATAATCTTGCCTCCCAGTTGGTTTACACCAATGTCGGCAACCGTGTTAGCCACCTTTGGGTTAAGGGTGCAGCACTGATGATAGAACGACAGCTACAAACACTAAATGAGCACGAAATTCTGGCCAAAGCCAAACAATGGCAGCGAAAACTTGCCAAAGATAGTTAAAAGAGTATTTAGCCCTGCTATTACCAATGAACGGAACCTATTTAATGTCGGAACTTAATGTTGATCATACCGAAATCGCCAAGTTTGAAGCACTAGCAAGTCGCTGGTGGGATAAAGAAAGCGAATTCAAACCACTGCACGACATTAACCCCCTGCGAGCCAACTGGATCGATGAGCGCTCACCCGTAGCAGAGACAAAACTGCTAGACGTAGGCTGCGGCGGCGGCATACTAGCGGAATCTCTGGCCCAGAGAGGAGCAGAGGTCACTGGTATAGATATGGGAGAGGCGCCCCTTGCTGTCGCCCAACTTCACAGCCTTGAAACGGGCGTCTCGGTTAATTATGTACGCTGTACCGCCGAGGAAATGGCAGAACAGCACCCGGAAGAATATGACATCGTTACATGCCTTGAAATGTTGGAACATGTGCCCAGCCCAAGCTCTGTCATACAAGCTTGCGCCAAGCTGGTTAAACCTGGAGGCCACTTGTACTTCTCAACGATCAATCGCAATCCAAAAGCTTATCTTTTTGCTGTTCTCGGTGCCGAGTACCTGCTAAAACTGCTACCAAAAGGCACTCATGATTATAGTAAGTTYATTCGTCCATCAGAACTATGTAATTGGATTAGAGAAGCTGGACTCGAACTACAAACAATGACGGGCATGACTTAYAACCCRCTCACCAAAMATTATCGCCTCAATGACAATGATGTCGATGTTAATTACCTAGTCTATGCCCGTAAACCAACCTAAAGACCAAGACAGTTCATCTAAGAATTACRCTAACGTAGCTGAAAACACTTCACCCAGCGAACACTTTATTTGAGAAAACTTTACTTGAAAAAACCTAACCTAAAAACACCTAACCGGCAAACAAGAATGCCAYCCGAAACAGCACCCTCTAGAAAAGCACTTTTTCAGGCCGTATTATTTGACCTCGACGGCACATTACTTGATACCGCACCTGATTTTCTAACTGCCACCAATCAACTTTTGGCAAAAAAAAACCTGCCTTTACTTGCTGAAGRTGACATTCGTCGATTAGTGACTCACGGTTCAGCCGGTATTATTCGTAACGTYTTCAGTATGGATGAAGCACACCCAGATTTTGAGCCCACCAGACAAGAACTACTTTCTTTTTATCGGGGCTGTTTAGCTGACCRAACTCACCCCTTTGTTGGTATTAAGGAGTTACTTCTGGCACTGGAAAACCACCAAATACCTTGGGGCATAGTAACCAACAAACCCGAATCCTATACCTTGGCCATACTGGAGCAGCTACCATTTTCTCCAAGCCCCGAAACCATCATATGCCCTGATCATGTCACYAACACMAAACCCGMCCCAGAACCTATCCTCCTGGCCTGCCATCAACTRGGRGTAAAACCAGAAAACACAGTATATATAGGCGATCATCTACGGGATATTGAAGCAGGCCTAAATGCAGGCACAACCACTATTGCCGTAGCCTATGGATATATTGATAAASATGAAGACCCCTCTAGTTGGGGTGCACATCATACGGTCGACTGCGCCACAGAGCTGCTAAACTTAATACTTGAARCCTAAGACTTAAGCACTAGCGATAACCCCGAAATACTAAACCAAGTATAAGAGAATAAATTACTATGGACCCGAAGCACTACAATGCCCCAGAAAACCTGCTCAAAGGAAAGATTATTGCCGTCACTGGTGCCGGTGATGGCATTGGTGCAGTTGCCGCAAAAACCTTTGCTTCATATGGTGCAACTGTCATCTTAATTGGCCGCACAGTGCCCAAGCTAGAGCAGGTATACGACGCCATTGAAGCTGCCGGTAATCCTCAACCTGCTATCTACCCAATTTGCTTGGAAGGCGCTGCTGAAAAAGATTACGAAGATATGCATAACCGGCTTGAGGAAACCTTTGGACACCTTGATGGACTACTCCACAATGCAGGAGAGCTCGGACAGAGAACACCTATAGCCAACTACACACTGAGCACGTGGCAAAAGGTTATGCAGGTGAATGTAACGGCTGAATTTATGATGACCAAGGCTTTATTACCATTACTGGAAAAATCAGAGAGTGCTTCCCTGATTTTTACGACATCCGGCGTGGGTAGAATAGGTAAACCTTATTGGGGCGCCTATGCCATATCAAAGTTTGCCACCGAAGGTCTGTCTCAGGTATTGGCAAATGAGTTAGAAGGGGTCAGTAATATTCGCGTTAACTGCCTTAACCCCGGCCCTACCCGAACACGTATGCGCGCAACAGCCTTTCCTGCAGAGAACCCCKCCACAGTAAAGGCACCCGAGGAAATTATGCCCCTATACCTTTACCTAATGGGGCCTGACAGTCAGACAACCACCGGACAATCTCTGGATGCACAGTGACACCAGYTCAGTAAAGCTGTTGGCTATACCGAAAYAAAAGGTCTGAAGAAGTGCTATCGCCGCTCTTTTCGACCACCTGAGCGCAATCGTTTTAATTGTCGATCTCTTCGCTGTTGATCATTAGGTGGCAGGCTTTTCTTTTTCCTGGGCACAGACATTTTTACAGCCGTCAATAAGTCACTCAATGACTTATCATCCAGCTCAACCCATTGCCCACGGCGGGCATAGGACGGCAAAAAGATTGGCCCAAAGCGTACTCGCTTAAGACGATTAACTTCGACATTCTGTGATTCCCACAACCGTCTCACCTCACGGTTACGCCCCTCCATCAGAGCAACGGTATACCAGCCATTTGTACCCACACGTTCGCCTGGAACAATATCACTGAACCTAGCCATACCATCTTCAAGCAACACACCCTCACGCAGCCGTTGCAGCATATCCTCACTTACCGCACCATGCACACGCACGAGATACTCACGATCAATTTCGGAAGAAGGATGCATCAGTTTATTGGCTAAATCACCATTATTGGTAAATAACAGTAAACCCGTGGTAGCTATGTCCAAACGACCCACAGCGATCCAACGCTCACCCTTTAGGTTTGGTAGACTATCAAAGACTGTTTTACGCCCTTCGGGGTCTGAACGAGTGCAAACTTCACCTTCAGACTTGTTATATAGGATAACGCGTATACGCCGATCTTCTGTCGGTAGCCGGGCACGCTTCCCATCYACCAYAACAGTATCTTCAAATGTAGCCCKGTCGCCAAGCTTGGCRACCTTGCCATTAATACTTACACGACCATCACTGATCCATCGCTCTAATTCCCGACGTGAGCCATAACCTGCTGCCGCTAATATTTTTTGTAGTTTTTCTGACATCAGTTTTTATTGGTCTCTGATTGATCTGTGATGGATTGGTTACTCGAATTTTCTTTTAATACGTCTTCTTCTAACATATCTTTTTCTAATGAAGCATCTTGCAACGAAGTTATATCATTATGGAATAATCCAGAAGCTTCCTCCAATGACCCGGTTAAAACACCGGAATTTTCATTGGAATMTAATTCGGGCTCCGGAGCTTCCCCCTCAGGAGCCTCTTTAACACTAGCCATCATATGTTGGGCAACTTCGAGAGCTAGTTCTGGGTTAATTTCCTCAATATCCTTTATGTCATTGAGAGCTGGCAATTCCTCCAGGCTTTGAAGGCTAAAATAGTCCAGAAACTGTTTTGTRGTAGCGTACAACGCCGGCCGRCCGGGAACATCTCTATGCCCTACAACTCTTACCCACTCTCGTTCAAGCAAGGTCTTTATTATTTCTGAGCTAACCGATACTCCTCGAATCTCTTCTATATCACCACGAGTAATCGGCTGCCGATAAGCAATCAGCGCCAGAGTCTCAAGTAATGCCCGGGAATACTTTTTTGGTTTTTCTTCCCACAATTTGCTGATCCACTCTGAAAGCTCATTTCGCACCTGAAAGCGGTAACCACTACCCGTTCGYTTCAGCTCAAAACCTCGACCTTTACAATCTGCTTCAATATCTTCCAGTACTGCTTGAATTTGATCACGGGGGGGCCGCGACTCGCTACAAGCGCGCTCTTTTTCAAGCTTTTTATTTCCAAACAAGTCTTCATCGAACAGCTTTTCAAGCTGTTTAATATCCAGCGAACGACCTGAAGCAAGCAGCGCACCTTCAATAATCATTTTCAGTTGATTACTTTCCATTCTTTACACCTAAACCAGTACTCTAMGACTGTGCTTTGACATGGATRGGGCCATAGGCTTCACTCTGAACAATTTCTACCAGAGACTCCTTAATCAGCTCCATGATGGCCAAAAATGTAACGACTACGCCAAGTCTACCTTCACTCAATTTAAACAAACTAACAAAGGGCACAAATTGCTTGCCTGACAATGTATTTAATACTTGTGACATTCGCTCCCGAGTGGATAGTCGCTCTAGCTGTACTTTATGGCTTTCATACATGTCTGCTCGACGAAGTACATCTGACAACGCCAACAATATTTCCTGCATAGAAATATCTGGTTGCGGGCGTTCCTTGTGACGATCTGGCTCCTTCGCCTTTGCCACAAAAACATCACGACCAAGGCGCTGTAACTCATCAATCTCTTCAGCAGCCTTCTTAAAACGCTCATATTCCTGCAATCGACGGATCAACTCAGCCCGGGGATCATCTTCATCTTCTTCTATCGCCTGCCTGGGCAACAACATTCTCGATTTAATTTCTGCCAACATCGCTGCCATCAACAAATACTCTGCAGCCAACTCAAATTGTATGGATTCCATCATATCGATATAACCCATGTACTGGTGAGTTATCTCAGCTACATTGATCTCCAGAATATCCAGATTTTGTCGTTTAATCATATACAACAACAAATCTAGAGGCCCCTCAAAAGCCTCCAAAAAAACTTCAAGAGCTTCTGGTGGTATATATAAATCTTTAGGAAGTACTGTGACATCTTTACCCATGACCACGGCAAAAGGCATTTCCTCTTGCATTGGCTGAACGGTGGCACCTGCGGCTGGTTTAACGCCATCTTCTGCCAAGCTGGAAACGCCTTCTATGGACATAGGTGATCTATCAACGATATTAAAACTGAAGAGACATTATACTGTGATTCAACCAGACGGCCAGCAGATCAACATGATCCGACAATGGGTATAGAGGCTAAGCGACAAAGYCTTCAAATTGCCCCATACCTTGCCGAATAATCACTGGKGAATCACCACTTAGATCAACAACAGTGGTTGGCTCYAGCCCACAGTTGCCACCCTCGACAATTAAATCCACATGATGCTCCAGCRTATCACGAATATCATAAGGATCAGTCAAAGGGTACTTATCCCCCGGCATGATCAGAGTGACACTCATAATCGGCTCACCCAAGTCTTCTAAAAGAGCTAAAGCAATGGGGTTTTCTGGCACCCTTAGTCCGATAGTTTTCCGCTTTGGATGCATCAACCTACGAGGAACTTCAGATGTAGCCTCCAGAATAAAGGTATATGGCCCKGGAGTATGAGCCTTTATAGAGCGGTATAACTGGTTATTCACCTTGGCATAAATTGACAGCTCCGAGAGGTCTCGGCACATCAGTGTAAAATTATGATTTTTATCTAACTGTCTGATCTGACGAATTTTATCCAATGCCTTTTTATCACCCACATGACAACCAAGTGCATAGGCAGAATCTGTCGGGTACACAATAATCCCACCGCGCCGAACGATTTCAGCAGCCTGGCGGATTAATCTATGTTGTGGGTTATCGGGGTGTATGGAAAAAAACTGACTCATATTCAACATTCACCAATTTGAAAAATGAATTATCACACAAAAGTAATGGAGATCAGCAGGAAARATTAAGCTAAAGCCTTCTGGGTAAGAAATTTTTCTTCAAAATCTGGGACAGGCACTGGCTTACTAAAATAATACCCCTGACAAATATCACAACCTATTTTTTGTAGCAAGCGATATTGTTCAATTGTTTCAACACCTTCAGCAACAGTTTCAAGCCCCATACTCGTTGCCAAAGCCACGACACCCGTAACAATGGCCAAGTCATTTTCATCTTTATCCAAATCACTGATAAACATACGATCAATTTTAAGAACATCAACAGGTAAACGCTTAAGGTAATTTAATGATGAAAAGCCACTACCAAAGTCATCAATGGCAAGAGTAAGCCCCATACCCCTTAGTTCATTAAGTTTATCTTCTAACTCTTCAGGATTTTCCATCAAGGTGCTTTCAGTAATCTCTAACTCAAGCATACCTGGTTCAATTTCGTATTTCTTAATCAAGCCCCTAACCTTGTCATTAAAACCTTCTGCCTGAATATCCTTGCTCGATACATTGACAGCAATCTTTAAGCTATGCCCAGCATCGTTCCACACTTTTAACTGACGACATGCATCCTCAAGAACCCAATCACTGACCTCATTAATCAATCCCGACTCTTCAGCCAACGGTATAAACGTATCTGGCGGTACCAAACCATGTTTTGGGTGTTGCCAACGAATCAATGCTTCAGCACCCATAACTTTACTGCTACTTAAGTCTATCTTTGGCTGATAAAACAGTACCAACTGCTTTGCACTGATTGCAGAGCGCAACTCCCGCTCCAGTTCCATACGACGCGCAATTTCATCTTCCATGCCCTGAACATAGAAACAATACTCATTACGGTTTTCTTTAGCCCGAAACATTGCAGAATCTGCATGTTTCATTAGGGTCCCAATATCTGTGCCATCATCCGGGTACATGGACACACCGATACTCGTTGTCACAAACATTTTTTGCTGAAGAAATACAAAGGGCTGACTTAATGTCTCACAAATTTTAGCTGCAATTTTTGAAACCACCTCYTTACCCGTAACTCCCTCAAGAATTATCGTAAATTCATCACCACCCAAACGAGCAATAAAATCCTGATTCCTAACACAACGGCCAATTCTGTCAGCAACAGCCTTGAGTAACAGATCTCCGGCATCATGCCCCAGAGTATCGTTAATCAATTTAAAGCGGTCTAAATCCAAGAATAAAATAGCAATTTTCTTATCTTCAATTTGGGCACGATTAATCATCAGCCTCATCTGCTGCATCAGGTTCGTTCGGTTGGGAAGCCCTGTAAGTGGATCATGGTATGCGAGCTTTTTAACATGCTGTTCAACTTTATTGGCCTGAATCAAGCGTGATACGCGTTGTTTTAATACCGCAAAATGGATAGGTTTTGGRATAAAGTCTGTTGCTCCAGAAGAAAAAGCCTTGAYGATAGACTCTTCATCTTCCAGWGCAGTAATCATTAGCACCGGAGTATCTGCCCCCCCCGGAAGTGAACGAATGCGCTCRCAGGCCGTAAAGCCATCCACCTCAGGCATCATTGCGTCCATCAGCACCAAATCCGGCATATTGCGTTGGCACATAGAAATAGCTTGCATGCCATTACCAGCCTCTTCAATTATGTAGTCTTCTGATTTAAATACATTTTTTAGTGCAAGGCGCATCGACCGATCGTCATCAACAATCAATAGTCGGTGACCATCTTCACGGCCCTTCGTACCCACACCCATACTGGAATTTTGGTTGACAATGTATTCTTCCAAACTCTTTCTCAGCCGTAAAAATGCAGCTTTCAGTTTTTCATGTAATGCACTTGCCCCCGTTAGGTTCTCTTGGGCACCCATGTCCTCAATTAACCTGGAAAAATCTACCACCTGTGTTGCACCAAAATTTGATGCACTACCTTTTACCGTATGAGCTAACTCACGTGTTTGCTTTGCATTATCTTCAGCAATTGCATTTTTTAATGACGCTAAATAAACCGGGGTATCCTCAATAAAGGCTTCGATCATAGAAACCACTACTTCTCCTACATTATTTTTAAGTTCCTGCATAATAAGGGGATCATAGTTGGCGCCTGTTATATCAACTTCAGTTATATGGGCAATTACCCCACCTTCCCCAATATCGATATCCTCCTTGTGGGAAGGCAAATCTCTAGGCACCCATTTAAGTAACGCTTCTGTTAACTCACCGATACGTAAGGGCTTGGACAAAAAATCATCCATCCCTGCATCCATGCAACGATCTACTTCAACCTGGGTGTTATTCGCTGTCATTGCGATAATTGGTACATTGCTTTCAGTACCTTCCGAATCGCCGCCTTCTTCATACATCCTAATCTGACGAGTAGCATCGTAACCATTAACAACCGGCATATAACAATCCATAAGCACAGCATCAAACCGATTACGAATAACAGCCTCAACGGCTTCTCTACCTGTCGAAGCCAGCTCACAGGAGCAGCCCATTCTCTCCAGCATACCAATAGCTACTTGTTGATTTGCGCGATTATCATCTACCACCAAAATTTTACGAGGTCGACTGTAAAGCTGCTCTATAATATTAGCTGAAGCTTTTGGTTTTTCTTCCTCACTTAAATTCAACAAATACTTACCTAAAATAGATCTCAACTCTTTGGATCTAAGAGGTTTATTTAATCGAATAACATTTGGTTCAGAATTCACACTATCAGTGGCCCACGGGTTACTCAGCAATAGAATTAAGGTGTTTTGAAGGGCTGGCTCTTCTCGTGTAATCCTCAGGAAATCGGCACCCTTCAGCCCAGGCATTTCCTCATCAACAATTAAAATATCCAGATGGTGATCCGCTGAGGACATAGCGCGGATATGTCCTAATGCATGAATGCCTGCATCGAAGACAGAACAGGTTGCTCCTAAATGCTCCAATTGCTGGGTGCCATACTGTCTAACAATATCACTGTCATCAACCAGTACGGCATTCAACCCTACTAAAGCTGAATCCATACTGTCTCCAGGAATAGATGTCTTCCGTTTTGGTGTAGGCACGGTAAAACTAAAAGCACTACCCATTCCAACTTCACTGGCAACTGATATCTCTCCGCCCATTAGAGCAACAATTTGCTTACTAATAGCCAAGCCTAGTCCGGTGCCTTCATATTCTTTCGTACTGGAAGAGTCTGCCTGTGTAAATGCCTCAAAAATACGCTGCTGATCTGTCTCAGAGATACCAATACCACAATCACGAACTTCAAAACGAATTAATAATTCGTCTTCCTCTGATGGACTCTCAATATCAATAACATCGATATGTATTGACACCTCACCGACATCAGTAAATTTTATAGCGTTGCCAACAAGGTTAATTAATACTTGGCGAAGACGTGACGGATCGGAATAAATAACACGAGGCACGTCATCATTTAGAAGGTAACCAAAATCAAGTTTCTTTTTAAGCGCCTGATTTGAAAGAAGGTTAACAACATCCTCCAGCATTTCCTGAACATAGCAATCCTCTTTAACAATCAATGTATTACTTGCATCAATTTCAGAAAAACTAAGAATRTCATCAATTAACTCTAATAAGTTCTCACCCGATGATTTTGCTGTTTCAACATATTCAAGCTGTTTTGAGGTAAGCCCCATATTCATCAGCAAATCCAGCATGCCCAAAACAGCATTCATAGGAGTTCGCAGCTCATGAGTTACGTTCGCAGCAAATTCCCCTTTCACACGAGCAGACTCAAGAGCCGCCGACATGGCATGCATTAACTCTTGCTGTCGGTTCTCCAAAACCTCCATCATAGAATTAAAAGCATGCTGCATATCCGTAATATCTACAGGGCCACCAACATCGGCACGGATAATAGAATCACCCTCTTCAGCTTTCTTCATGGTTGCCGAAAGACGTTCAAGAGGGTTGGTTAATCGGCGAGAAATTGCGAGCAATAGCAAAAGAAGAATTACAGCAGCAATCATGGAAATGACCAAATTGCCATTRAGGATACTTTTTTCCATCARAATAACGGTATCCTTACCTATRCGYACGGTAATGTATCCTAGAAGTTCTTGTTCCTGTGTTTCGGCCTCATCATCATAAAGCTCTCCCCATGCATTATCCTGTGAAGCCCCGGCAATAACGGGTGAAGAAAAAACCCAATAATTTTTATCTTCATAGACCATCTGCTCTGATTCAGGTGTATACAAAGGAATGTTCTCGGGCACCTCGCCTCCGGTGTAAAGTACCGCACCCGTWTCTGTGGCTATAAGGATTGTTTTTACACCGGGGAAATTTAAAGCATTGGTTACTAGATTTTTAGCACTTTCTTTACTCTGATAGAGCAAAGCAAGCTCACTCTGCTTGGCAAGTGAATTAGTGACTTGCAGTCCCTGCTCAATTTCTCTTTCTCGGACTATCTGACTCGATATATGACTAACCGCCAGAGAAGTAACAAGCGCCATAACAAAAATACCCAATACAAAGATCAGGCTTAGCTGGTGCCGAAACTTCATTCCTTGAGTTTTTTTATACACTTTTTTTAAAACTTCTTGATCCGTTTTTTCCGACATTAATTATTTACCTTGCCGGCATTAATAGATCAATATTCTCTTTCACATCTTTTGAAAGAGAAATACCAAGATGATTACTCGTTCGCTCGTTAACGGCGAGAAAAGTATCCTTTAGTGTCTGCATACCTAGCTCTGCTTCACCAGCAAGAACCTTATTTGCAAGTTTACCCAAGCTTGCTCCCATATTTTTGTTGTCCGGATAAACCGCGAATAATGCACCATGTTTTACATGCATCGGGTTTGATGAAAACACCACCAAATTTTTATTCCATGCAGCATCAAGTAACAATGAAAAAATAGCACTATTTACATAAGAGCCATCCTGCAGAATCCAGATAGCATCACCTTCCGCTGCATTATCGATTAATCTAGCATAAATATTTGCAGCATCACGAATATCAGAACTTTGATGAACAACAAGCTCCTTTCCAGAAGAAATCAAATACTTGCTCGCCCCATCAAGCTGTAAATCAGAGCCTTTAGATTTTTTAACTACATGAACTTGGCCAACAGCGGGGGATAAAAGCATCAGCCGATCTAAAATCACTTTTGGATCAGGAATCATTGAAATTCCAGGATAGTCGTACTGATGATTACTTACCGCCCCAAGAACTATTGGCACTTTACTACCTACACCTTGAAGACTTGCCAAGCTACGTTTGCCCAATACTAGTACGACATCAGGATTTTTTCGAAGAAGTAATTTTTTAGCCGAGTCACCCTTAGCAATAGCTTTAGAGCTTGAACCRCCATCAAAATRTTTTTYCGCRCCCGACGAAATATCATCAAAAACTTTWGMAAAYGGGGCACGAACATCTGGGTATAAAACCAGTAGYTCTGCTGCTTGGGCAGAAGYCCCTATACTGTATAAGGAGGCTGCCACCATTGACAATATAGCCAAGATCAAACTGGCCGACGACCTGTATATGATCAAAGAAGAAAACTGCATCATCCGTGTATTCTCTTACATATTCCGACGGTTAAAAGTGGTAGCGTATTTCGCCCAATACTTGTTGACCTGCTAGAGGAAGATCATCCTCTATAGGAACAGGAGAGCCCATTCCCCCGGCAAGACTTGGTTCTCGCGCATCCTCATCAAAGAGGTTTCTGACTATTAGAGCAACATCCACATGATCCCATAATGATTTACGTCTTATRGTTAGATCAACTAGTGCATAATCATCTACATCTGAACGAAAATCATCTACACCTGCCGCCCGATTACGATCCATAACCCAGTTAGCCTGAATATGRATATTCCACAAYTCTGCAGGTTGCCAGTTTGCTGCCATATACAATTGCTTTTCTGGAGAATAAGCCGCATCTGCATCCAGGTTTTTATCTTCAGACTTTTGCCAAGAGAAATTGCTAGAAAGCTCCAAATCACGTAAAGCCTGCCATGTCACCTCAAACTCCACACCATGGCCAGTTTGCTCGCCGTTATTTTGAGCTTCAGCGGCACCGATTCCAACGGGCACAAATTGAATAATATCTTTCCACTTGTAGTAGAACATATTCAAATTAAAGACAAGTTTGTGACTTGGACGATAATCAAAAGCTAGTTCATAGCTTTTCATTTCTTCAGGATCCAGATCAGAATTTCCTTGTACCGATGGATTATTAATAGCCCTTTGTTGTGCAAAGGAAGGTGCCCGAAAGGCCTCACCATAAATTAATTTAGTCGTTAGGTTTCGAGTAGTAGACCAAACCAAGGCCAAACGAGGGTTTACTGTGTCACCAAAATCAGAGTAATGGTCATAACGTACCCCTGCCGTTAGCTCCCAATCATTTGCAAACCGCCAAACATCTTGAAGAAAAACATATGAGTTTTCGCGTTTTCCTTCTGTCAAGAAAACAAATGGAGTATCTGTTACATCAACAATAGGATCACCTGGAGATATCGGCAACCCCGTATCTGGATCAAGCCCAAAGTTTTTTGTTTCTTTTACTTCGTAGAGGTCACCATGATAATACCCTGACCCAAAGCCTATTTCATGCCGATCTAATCCAGTATAAAAGCTAGAAAAGTTGAACCGAGTATGTCTTTCTTTTACTTCAGGGTTTCCTATAACACCATCAGGAAAGGGGCCACCCAAACCTGGAACAATTGCACCCATAGGAAACAGCACTAAATTTCCATTTACTTCCTGGCTTGTTTGTAAATAACTTGTTTGAAGTTTTATTGCTAAATTTTCTGTAAATTCTTTATTTTCGTAAGTTAAATCTACATTAAATCTATCACTGGCAAAGTTATTATCTTCAGCTAGCGTAAGCGTTCCAGCCCCATCACCCAAGTCATCCCTGATTTGTGCACCTGCTCTCAGCTTCAGGCTTTTATAAGCAAGCTCTAGACGTGCATCCAAATTTTTTCTTTCCAAATTCACGGAACCTGGCGCCAAAGATGCACTTGTTCCAAAGCCTAAATCTAATACTGACTGCAGATCAGACGTTATTTTCTCATCAAAACCATCAGTTTTATGGCTCTCTAATGCGCCAAAGTACTTTAGCTCTCCGACTGAGCCACCACCTGTCAACCAATAGTCTTTCGTATTGTGTGTTCCATAGCGCACACCAGCTTCAAAACTCTCTTCGCCATCAGCTTCCCTAGTGATAATATTTATTACACCAGCAAAGGCATCCGCACCATAGAGCGCTGAACCAGGCCCTCTAATTACCTCTATTTTTTTAATTGCTTGAACTGGCATTCCGCCCCAAATTAAGTTTCGATCACCTTGAAACAAATTGGTTATAGGTATGCCATTAATCAACATCAAAACCTGAGGATTATCAGTAGCACTGATGCCCCGAAACACATACATTGGATTATAACCCTTTGCATCTCTGGCGACATGAAGACCAGGAATTGTTTCTAGAATTTCATCAATATCTGTCGCACCTATTCTTTCAATATCTTTTTTCGTCAATACAGACACAACTGCAGGGGCTTTATGAAGGGGCTGTTCAACACCTGTTACAATACTTATGAACTCTTCACCACCATAAAGCGCCATAAAATCTTCTTCTGCATCTTCTCCATTAGCAAGAGAACACAAAAAAATGAGCAGCACTGGTAAGATTATTTTATATGTTTTTCTATCCATTTTTATTGCTCCCAAACTCTTAATTCTTCTACGCCTTTATAGTTTATTCGACAACTAGGAAGGGGGAAAAACGTACCAGAAGGTTTTTCTAATGCATCAATGTAGGACCCAAACATACCAGCTGAAAAAGACAACACCGCCATATAATATGTCTCCATAGGTGTGAATTTTTGGTCACACAGTAACGCCCCATAGACTGCAGCTATATTCATTTGCACTTTGTATTTTTTTTGTAGCTTTTTTTCAATTTCAAATGCAAGCAACAGATAGCTGCCACCAAAATACCCGCTTTCTTTGATCATCTTTATTACAGGAGGAATACGTTCATCACTTTCAACTATAGGCCGCCCATAACCATAAATTGATCTATTTAACTTCATTTTCTTTTCAAGAATAAGATCTAAATCAATGCCTTGGTCCAGCTCTGATTGCACCTTTAATAAAAAATCACTAACCCCTTTTATAGGCTTTAATCCGTATAAAGTTGCTTCTGAAACTGCATTTCCAGCTGATATACCAAGCGCAGCAGTACTTCTTGTTGTTGCAGCTAAAGATGCGACCCGGTTATTCCACAATCTAGGATCTGGAAAACTGGTACAATAAACCCATATAGATTCTAATAAATTCGCTAATTTTTTATCCCTTTTCCCAGTGACAACAAAAAGCAAATACTCCATCCAACCGGACTCTTTAAAAGAATCAAATAAATCCGCCCCCCTTACTACAATCCTTTGCTCACCTGGAAAGCATGCCCCCATTGTTGTTTCCCAATTATCCTCATAGGAGGCTAATAACTCAGGGCCTTTCATTCTGCCACCCTAATCGTTTTCATCGTTGTCGGACCGGGATCATTGGTAAGTTTTAATCCATCGCCAAAAAATGGATAACGCCTCCACCCAAGTTTCTCTTGCTCTAAACTATGAACAGCAGCTCCAGGCAGCCTCAACAATAGATATAACATTTCCGCTTGATTTGGGCTTAACTGTAATTCATGCAAAATTGTTGCAGCAACTCCTGACATTGCAAGRGGGCATTCTGCAAATTKCTCCAAACATTCYCTGTTRGYTTGTAACCATTCAAKCTTTTCGCCTTCACCAATCCTTACCATATGCTCCAAGACCTGCCTAACCGGCAATGTGCAACTAGCACCATTTGGATCAAAGCCAGGGGCATGTTCCATTGGCAGCCAAACATCTGCTCTTTCTTCAACAGGCGGTTCCTTTATCATTTGTTCCCAAGCATCTATATCGGTACCACACTGCTCCCAGTACTTRACCATGTTATAAACTTCACGACCTCCACCAAGRTTTCCAGCRCCTACAGCCAATGCTGCYATCAATGCSGAAGCATGTGTGGARCCACCTACACCTGCATTCATTGCTCCACGCACACTATGRTCACGTATACCTGGATTGGCCAGYGCTATGGCCAGCCCTTCCAGAAGTAACACCTGATTTTGTGATGGGGGTTCTAATTTGAAGAGCAAATATAGGTATTCGATGTAACTGGCTTTACCTAAAAGATCGCCATACACATCAAAACCTGAGCAATAGCAGACTTTGGCCGCAAAAGGATTGTCATCCTCAGGAACTTCATTCCAAATTTTAGTTGTKATTGTTTCTTGCTTGRTTTTATTCGTCATTTTTTTTAGTCAACGACTGAATTCGAGTACCCATTGGGGGAACCTCATTTGAATCTATTCTCACATCAAGTAACGTGGGCCCCTCTCTTTTGCAAATATAAGCTACATCTATTGCTCGCAAATCCTCAGGMGAATTAATAACATAACCATCCGCACCCATAGACTGAGCAAAAGCTGCAAAGTCTACTTGTGGTAGTTCATATCCAATTGGCTCTGCGCCAGTTAATGATTGGCCATGACGTACCATGCCATAACAACTATCATTTAAAACTACAAAAATTACTGGTAGCTTTTCTTGTATGGCCACAGTRATTTCCTGGCCACTCATTAACATACTGCCATCYCCTGTAATACAAACCACAGGACTTTTTCTATCTGCCAAGGCCACACCCACAGAACTACCAATTGCCCAACCCATAGAACCAAACTCATGGGCAGACCGATATAAACCTCCATGAGCATTACGTTTTCCTTCAATTCTCCGRTCATATGGATGCAGGTAATGTGCGGCCCAAGCAAAGCTTGCACCAGAATCTGCCAAATAACAGGTATTAGGAGGAAATAATTGAGGAAGAAGACACATCAACCGTTGTGGCTTTATTGGAGTTCGGTCAGAGGTATATGCAACAGTGTCATCAAGACTAAAATGTTGCTGAGTTTTCAACTTTGGACTGCCAACTGCAACTGGCAAGGTGACTATTGCCTCTTTCGTGTTCTGTTCTTTAKCTAAGCGTGARTTTATCCGCTCAAAAATTGTCAGCAACCTACCTCGCACATGCAATTTTGCCATAGGGGAACGAAGCAAATGCTCTTCTGTTGCCTCAACATGTATCATCTTTTTAGTCAGAAGATACTCTGTATTCCAACCATCACTGGCTGCCTCACCTAAACTTGTCCCTATTGCAACAACAATATCTACTTTGGGGTCAGATATTGCGTCATGAGCACTCCGATGCCCGCCAAAACCAATCACACCTCGGAACAAAGGATGGTATGGACTAACAAGACCTTTACCATGGGGTGTCACAAGAATTTTTGCCTGCATTTTTACAGCCACACTCAAGATACTGCCTATGGCTTCACCCGCCTCATCCCCGATAACGAAAACAGGATTGCTGGCATTAAGCAATTCACTATAAAACTGCTCTACAGCCACATCATCCAACAATGACGGTTTATGCAGTAGATTACTAATATCATAACTGGGCTGACGGGATGGAGTCTTCTCCTTCATCACATCCATAGGAATACTTAAATGGACAGGCCCTGTTGGAGAGTGCATTGCGGTCATAATCGCGGATGAGAGCTTATGCTCTAACTGCTTTGAATGAGAAACCAAGGTATTATATCTTGTGCAGTATTCAAACATACCAACAGTATTGATACCTGTACAGGATGATTCCTGCACAGCACCTCGACCAAAATCACTGAGTGCTGTCTGAGCCGTGATAACCAACATGGGAACATTATTTTCATARGCCGACGCCACRCCGGTAATAAGGTTTGTTGCRCCAGGMCCCGTAGTGGCGCAACAAACTCCTAATTTACCTGTTTTTATAGCATAGCCCTCAGCCATGAAAGCAGCGCCCGTCTCATGCCTGGCAACAACAGCTCTAGGACCACCACGACGCTCACTTCGCGCTAAGGCATTATATAAGGGCTCAATAGCTCCGCCCGGAATACCAAACACATATTCCACGCCAAGTTGCTCCAAATACGAGACCAGCAAATCGCCCATTTCTGGTTCTTGTTCTGCCAAATACCCTATCCTTGGTTCAACCCTCACAACATCCATAATTATTTACCTTGTATTTCAATAGGTTATGGTGTTTTCTTAAATCTGTTGTACCACTTTCCGCATTATGCCCTTATTTTTACAGGAATTTCAACTTTTTGATCGCCTAAGCGTGACCTATTTCTAAACTAGTTAATTACTACGCAAATCTATTTGTCATCGCTCGATTACTCTCTTGCGATCCCTTACAATGGCCTCACCTGAACAAAAGTCATTTATCCAGCCATCAATGAATTCATCAACGCATCAAAAACAATCCCCTAGCAATAGTGGGAAAAGTGAAAGTCTTTTACTAAACATTGTATTCAACATCGTTATCCCCACACTTGTTTTAACCAAGCTAAGTGGCGATGACTATCTAGGCACAAAATTAGCTATTGTGATTGCACTAGCATTTCCTGTGATCTATGGACTTAAGGATTTTGTCACTCTAAAAAAGATAAACTTCTTCTCTGCCCTAGGCATCATTAGTATCTTGCTAACAGGAGGCATCAGCCTACTTGAGCTGAGCCCAATTTATATCGCAATTAAGGAAGCAGCTGTCCCCGCTATTTTTGGACTTGCCACTATCATCTCTTTAAAAACGCCCTACCCCTTGGTGAAAACATTTTTATATAACGATAAAATCTTACAAACTGACCGTATTGCCCAGGCATTAGAAGAGAATGGCAATAGTAGGAAATTTGAAAACTGCCTGGCAAATGCTTCCTGGTTAATAGCAGGTTCTTTTTTCCTTTCGTCAGCGCTCAACTATGTTCTTGCGACCATACTCATCACCAGTCAACCGGGTACGGTTGAGTTCAACGAGCAATTGGGCAAAATGACCGCTCTAAGTTTCCCGGTTATCGCTGTTCCTGCTACGCTATTTCTGATGGGTGCCCTGTTTTATTTATTTCGGGGTATCACCAAGCTAACAGGGCTTAAACTGGAAGACATCATTCATCATCACGAAAAAAAGAAGGACTGAACTGATGTGGTATTCTGTCAGTAGCCAGGACGTAGAAAATAGCCTGGAAAAAAGATTAGCCGCTAGACCAGCGCATCTGGCACGCCTTGAAACATTAAAAGACCAGGGCCGCCTACTACTGGCAGGCCCCCACCCGGCTATAGATACAGAAATGCCCGGAGAAGCAGGCTTTACCGGAAGCCTTGTCATTGCTGAATTTGACTCCCTCGAATCAGCACAACAATGGGCAGATGAAGACCCGTACATTGATGCCGGTGTTTATGCCCAGGTTACCGTCAAACCTTTTAAAAAGGTCTTGCCATAATAGGCAATACTAAACACTCAACTTTATTGTTTAACAAAACAAGTTACCCAACGAGAGAACCATTAACGAGAGAGTTATGAGAATATTTCTAATAGCAGTTTTTTTCTATTTTTTTACTGCGACACTTCAGGCTCAGACTGTCTATATTTCTGATGAATACCGAGTCCCTCTCCGTAAATCCCCTTGCCCTCGCTGCACTATTTTACACAGAGGCATAAAAAGTGGCACTGCCCTAACATTGGTTGAAACTAATKATGAAGGCTGGAGCCATATCACTACCAAGGGTGGAATGGATGGGTGGATGGAATCCCACTACTTGCAGAAAGCTCCTATAGCACGGGTCCAATTGGCCAGCACAAAGACAAAATATAGCAGCCTACAGAAGAAACATCTTTTGTTGGGTGAAGAGCTAAACACATTAAAACAAACACATTCAGAATTATTAGCAAACCTCAAAAACACAGAATCCAGCAGAGATGGGATAAGCAGTGAACTAAAAACGATTAAAAAAATCTCATCCAATGCTATCTCCATTAACAARCAAAATAAGGAGCTACTGGAGAGAAATGGTATTTTGCAAAGTGAAATAGATATTTTAAAANGNYTRCCARMYANWCGWSYTRCKWRSAKYGAWCGAAACACGTGGTTCCTCTACGGTGCATTTGCTGTCTTTATGGGAGCATTACTGACGATCATCATTCCGAGAATTAAGCGTCGTAAACGTTTCTCAGAATGGGGTTAGCAGCTTGTTGTGGCTAATGACTTAAAGACGCAACACACAATTAGAACTTTCAATTAACCAGAATCTCCGATTAAAAAGGAACAGGCTTAATGTTTAAAAAAATATGTGCTGTTTTATGTTTGGCTATTATTTTATCTCCTTGCTATGCAAAAGAAGACTCCGTTCAGGTCATGCTCACCACAAATATGGGGCAGATCCAATTGGAACTCTACCCGGAAAAATCGCCCGAGACAGTGAAGAATTTTTTAACCTATGTGAAGGAAAAGCACTATGACGGGTTGATCTTTCACCGCGTCATTAATCGCTTTATGATTCAGGCAGGAGGCTTTAACGAAGACCTTACGCCCATAAAGCCCACAGGAAAATCTGTTAAAAATGAATCTTTTAACGGCTTAAAAAACAAAAAAGGCACGGTAGCCATGGCAAGGCAGCAAGATCCTGACAGTGCCAAAGCACAGTTCTATATTAATGTAGCAGACAACTGGAATCTTGATGCTAAAATTCATCAACCAGGTTACACCGTGTTTGGCAAAGTCGTCAGCGGAATGAATGTAGCAGAAAAAATCTCCAGGCTTCCCACCCAGCGTGTAGGCGGATTTGCTGATGTCCCGACAGCAACCGTTCAAATAATAAAAGTTAGAATTATAGAAAGTAAATAAGCCATTGGAAAAAGCTCTTAGTGTAAACCTGAATAAAATTGCCCTGATACGTAATTCACGTGAGGGCAATTATCCCGATGTCGCGACACATGCAAAAGTGTGTATCGACAATGGTGCTAACGGTATCACCATACATCCCAGACCAGACCAAAGGCATATCCGTCCTCAGGATGCTCGAGATCTAAAGAAACTGCTTTCAACACCTGATACAAATGGCATCGAACTCAACATTGAGGGAAACCCCTTTGCTGGCGCCAAAGGGAGCTATCCAGGACTCATTGAATTAGTAGAAGAAACTTGTCCAGACCAATGTACTTTGGTACCAGACAGCGATAGCCAGCTCACATCAGATCATGGTTTTGATCTAAACCAGGCCGGCGAAAAACTACAACCCATTATTGAACACATACAGTCACTGGGCATACGTGTAAGTTTATTTATGGATCCCGAGCCTGCACAGATTGAACTTGCAGCAGCAATAGGTGCAGACCGAATCGAACTCTACACCGGACCTTATGCCGCAGCATGGGGTACAGACAGGTTAGACGACATTTTTGAACAGCACTTCAGAGCCGCGGTAATAGCTCAAGAGTTAGGTTTAGGTCTCAATGCGGGGCACGATCTAAACCTGGAAAATCTGGCAAAATTTGCCACGGTGCCAGGGCTTCAAGAGGTCTCTATCGGCCACGCCCTTACCGTTGACGCTATTACTATGGGTCTGGGAAAGGCGGTTCAATCTTATAAAAGTATTTTGTCAGACTTAACCTAGAGGTTTTAACTTAAGTTTCCGTAGCCTGCTGACAACCCACACAAAATCTGGATTCAGGCTTAACCTCCAATCGATGAATATCAATCAGCTCACCACATTGTTCGCACCAACCATAGTCGCATGAACCAGAGCCACACAAACCAGAATCACCCTGTTCCAGAACTGACAGTGCATGCTGAACCTCTACTAAACGTTTTTTATAACCAGCTCGGCAGGCATTAGACATCTGTTGCTGTTGCAACGCATCCATTCGGGATAACCGACCCACTCTAGTTTGGTCTAACACAACGGCCTCGCCCGCTTCAGCAGAAATATCTAACAACACCAATAATTCTTCACGGGTATTCATCAAAGATTGACGAAAACCATTGAGTTGCTTATCCGTTAATTCATCCATAYGCGTATAATAACCTACTCAATACCGGCCGAAGAGCAACCTCTTGTGACTGACACCCCAGAACACCTTCAACGCAAACGTTTTTATGACAGACTATTAACCATCTATGGCCGCAAACCCGTATTGGAAGCGTTACTAAACCCCGAGATTCCTTGCTACCGGTTACATTTGGCCGACTCCAATAAACCTGGCGGCATCATTAAGCAAATTATTACCTTGGCAGAGCAGCGGGGAGTAGAGATCGTTCATCATAGTCGGCAGGCACTTTCTCGCATATCCAGAAACAGCAAACAAGACCAAGGTGTTGCTGCGGACTTGGAATGCCCAAATCATCAACTCTTTGATGATTTTATAGCAAGCCCACCCAAAGGAAACTACAGCCTTATTGCTTTGGACGGTATTACCAACCCTCAAAACCTGGGAATGATTATTCGCTCTGTCACCGCCAGCCCTTGTTGCGGAATTTTGTTACCCCAAAAAGGAACAGCAGCCATTTCCCCTTTGGTAATAAAAGCCAGCGCTGGAACATTATTTAAAAGCACACTGATTCATTGTGACAGCCTGGAACAAGCTCTCCCCAAACTTAAAAAAATTGGGGCTCAATGCTGCACATTGTCCTCTCACAGCAAACAAACTATTAGTGAGTTTCAGGTTCAGGCCCCGGTGGTTTATGTTTTGGGTAATGAAACAGAGGGAGTATCAAAAACTGTCAGTGCCCTTTGCACACACCATATTCAAATACCCATGAACAATGGTGTTGAATCACTCAACGTGGCAGTGACAGCATCACTTCTGGCTTTTCGTAGCGTATTTTAATAATGTAATGAAGCTGAACGTATCGTTAGTACAATGTAAAAGTGCAGACCGCCTAATCCGAAGAACCCGTCATGCCTGTCTTGRCGGGCTGCCATAGMTCACTAAACAGCATRGCAATCACKGCCGCTAAAATAGTCAAACYACCAAGYGCWCCTATAGCAGGYAAWACACCTATRGCTGATATAGTRTGACCGCTYACCCAGGCACCGATCGGGGCCGCACCAAACAGAGCCAACTGATARACCGACACTACTCTGGCACGATAAGGCTGAGGTGATGCTTCATGTGTCATAGACCGCCCAATCATCATAGCCACACCAGATGCTGCACCCCACAAGGCCACCAAAACAAATAACAACCAAGGTGATGGATGCATAGCAATAGCAATTAAAAAGCAGCCTCTAATCAGTAAACTCAATAGCAGCACTCTACCTGGCTGAGTAAACCGACCGACAAATCGAATGATGTAAATGTTGGAGAGAATCACACCAAACATAAAACTAAACTGAATCCAGGCAAAAAAAGCAACGCCCTGATGATAAACCTCCCGAGTCAAAATAGGCATCGCGACCAAGTAAAGACCGAACCCCAAAAATCCTGTTGCAGCCACTACCATCATCAACTGTAGCAACCGGGTATCACGTCGTACAACGGCCAGCCCAGACATCATATCCTTCCATGTAGAACCGTGCCGCCGCTCTAGAGGTTCATAGGGTTCAACAGGCAAACACTGACGCAGTAACCACCCCGAACTAAGGAGTAATAGAATTTGAAGAAAGATCAGAATCAATAAACCCAAACTATCCATGTAACCGGCAAGAATAATACCGACACTCTGAGCCGAAAACTGAATAAGTGACGCTCTAGCCACTGCCTGCTGAAGCTGCTTATCCGCCACCTGTGATAACAGGCTTTCTCTGGCCGGCTGAATAAATGCTGTCACCGTTCCAAAACAGAATCCAAACAGCAACATCAGCCCAAAAGATAAATACTCCAACCACACAGCCAACAACAACAACAAACAGGGCACACTATAGAACATGTACAAACGAAACAAATGGCGTCCTAGGTGACGGTTATCCGATACCACCCCACCAATAAGAATAAACAAGAGTTGAGGCATCATCAGTACCATTTGGGCATAACCCACACGGACAGCTGACTCGCCCAGCACCCCCACCAACAACCAGGGGAATAAGACGATCTGTAAACCCTGAGCTAGAGAGCTTGCTCCTACGCCACCAAGATATGTATGAAAACTACCAAAGGATTTATTCATGGATAACTTGGTTTAAATTCAAGAAAAAGGCCATAGTAAACAAAAATTCAACAACTCAGAATAGGTCATTTTTTCTCAGAAATTCAAGTAATGCAGCTTCATCCAACACCCGAATATCAAGCTCTTCTGCTTTTTTAAGCTTCGAACCCGCTCCAGCCCCGGCCACAACACAGTCAGTTTTTACGGAGACGCTTCCAGCCACTTTTGCCCCCAACTGCTGAAGCTTTTCTTTAGCCTCAGAACGCCCCATAACGTCCATCCCTCCGGTGAGAACCCAGGTTTGGCCTGCCAACGGTAGTAACTGGTCACCATCCGATACTATGTCGGGCCAACAGATCCCGGCATCGCTCAGTTTGTGAACAATTTCTACATTCTCTGATTGTGCAAAGAAATCATGAACAAAATGGGCCACTACTGGGCCAACATCAGATACTTCCTGTAAATCTTCCTGACTGGCCTGCTGTAGAGCCGCCATATGACCAAAATGCTTGGCTAAAGAACGAGCAGTTGCTTCACCAACTTCTCGAATGCCCAAAGCATAGAGAAAGCGGGGTAATGTGGTTGTTTTGGATGCTTCCAATGCCAACAATAAGTTCTGCGCAGACTTATTCCCCATTCTGTCCAAACCGGCCAATTGATCCAATTTTAATCCATAGAGATCATCCACGGCAGTCACTAAATTTTGATCAACTAGTTGATCAACTAGTTTGTCTCCTAACCCTTCAATATCCATAGCCTTTCGAGAAGCATAATGCTTAATTGCTTGCTTGCGCTGAGCAGAACAAACCAAACCACCTGAACAGCGGGTCACAACTTCTCCCTCTACCCGTTCCACCGGTGAATCACAAACAGGGCAATGGAGGGGAAAGATAATCTCTTTTGCCGTAGCTGGACGTTTTTCCAAAACCACTTTAACAACCTTTGGAATCACATCTCCGGCACGACGAACAATGACCGTATCACCCACTTTGACACCAAGCCGCACTACTTCATCTTGATTGTGTAAGGTGGCATTACTTACTGTTACACCACCCACAAATATTGGCTCCAACCTTGCTACCGGAGTAACAGCACCCGTGCGTCCGACCTGGAACTCTACATCCAGTAGCTGCGTCATTTCCTCTTGAGCAGGGAATTTTCTGGCAATCGCCCATCGAGGTGCGCGAGCAACAAAACCCAAACGTTGCTGCAAACCAATGTCATCCACTTTATAAACAATGCCATCAATATCACAGGGCAACTGATCACGAATACCAAGGAGTTTTTGGTAATAACTGAGACAATCATTAATATCTCCTGCAACCTCGACATGGGGATTAATAAGAAAGCCCCAGCCTTTCAGTAGAACTAAGGTCTTGGAATGGGTTTTCGGCGGTTGTAGCCCCTCAATTCTTCCCAAACTATAAGCCGCCATTTCTAATGAGCGAGAGGCAGTAATTTTTGAATCCAGCTGACGTAGGCTCCCCGCCGCGGCATTGCGCGGGTTAACAAAAAGTTTACCCCCCCCGGCCTTTGCTTCTTGATTCAGTTTTTCAAAGCCCGTTCTGGGTAAATAAATTTCACCTCTTACCTCCAACAAGCTTGGCGGCTCGTCTGTTTGTAGTTTTAACGGAATAGAATTAATGGTACGGACATTTTCGGTAATGTTCTCACCCGTCGAGCCATCGCCTCGCGTAGCACCCCGAATCAGCACACCGTCTTGATAAAGTAAACTAACAGCCACACCATCCAGTTTAGGCTCACACACGTAGGCCAGCGGCCCGGACAGTTTCAAGCGTTCAGTTACGCGACGATGAAATGCTAATAGATCTTCATCACTAAACGCATTATCCAGAGAAAGCATTGGCACTTCATGAACAACGGACTTGAAGGCTTCAAGAGGCTCCCCACCCACTCGCTGTGTGGGTGAGTCTGCTGTTTTTAACGTTGGATGTTCTGACTCAAGTTGCTGAAGCTTTCGCATCAACCTGTCGTATTCTGCATCTGGAATAGAAGGGTCATCAAGTACGTAGTAAAGATGATTGTGGTCGTTAAGCTGTTGCCGAAGGATGGCAGCCTCTTCACGGACTGCCTGATCAACACCCACCATTACTCAATCCCAGAAAACTGGGTTCGGCTAAAATCTGCAACTCGTTGACGATAGTGATCTTCGGTCTGACGGGTGAATGCACTGCGACTCTCGTCCTTCAGTTCACCCTCTACCTCGATAGCTATTTCTTTTGCTGAGGTGAGTAAGATATCCAACCCTACCGCTGGATCTGCAACATCTTCCATCGCAAAAAACAAGCTAATACCGGGTGTTGTCAGCTGAGCCATATTATTCAAATCAAAGGTACCAGGATTTACTGAATTGGCTACGCTGTAGATAACAGGGCCTGCACCATCCTCTTCTTCATGCCGATGAAATATTCTCATCGAGCCATAACGCAGCCCTTGTCGCAATAGTGCATCCAGTAATTGTTCACCCTGGAAAAACTCACCCTCTTTTGCCATTAAGTGCAGCACTACCACACTGGCCACAGGGACTTGCTCACTTTTCTTCGATGTTTTCGTGTCTTTTGGTACAGTTTTTGGTGCGGTTTTTGATATGGAAAGCTGATCAGATTCTTTTGCTTGAGAGCCACCGCCCATTACAGGGGCTTCACCAAGATTTAAGCTTGATTGCTCCGGCGCCTTAACAGATACAAACAGTCGAGGCTTATTTGCTTCAGCTCGTACTTTAACAGTCTTACCTAACTCCTCCGTATCTGCTTCATCACGATAACTGACCACTCGGGCACCACCGCTGGGTAACTCACTTCCAAATACATCTATTTCTTCATCATCAAAAACAGGTTGTTTTCGACGAGGCATATGAATTTTTTCATAACGGGAATTGCGAATTCGGCGAATAACGTCCAACATAATTGCCAATGCCACCAGAGCACCTAAAGCAATCATCATTTCTCGTGCACCAAATTCCATTCTGTACCAAACCTGCCAATTATCGAAAGTGTTAAAATATGAGCCGCCAATACACAAGCGATTCAAAGGCCAATTACTTTAATATAAATACTGCCGCCCTAACAGGTGAAAAACCCCTCACGTTCTTATTGCTAAACTTAAGCTTCAGCCAACTCAACGGCCTGATTAACATCTACGCTCACCAAGCGAGAAACACCAGGCTCATGCATGGTGACGCCCATCAATTGATTGGCCATTTCCATAGCAATTTTGTTGTGAGAGATATAAATAAACTGCACCGTGGCTGACATTTCTTCAACCATTCTGGCATAACGCGCCACATTGGCATCATCCAAAGGTGCATCCACTTCGTCCAGCATACAAAAAGGTGCCGGATTAAGGTGAAAAATTGAAAATACCAACGCAATAGCAGTCAGCGCTTTTTCGCCACCTGATAGCAGATGAACCGTAGTATTTTTCTTACCTGGAGGCCTTGCCATAATCGTTACGCCAGTGTCCAACAAATCATCACCCGTCAATTCCAAATACGCATGGCCACCGCCAAAGAGTTTCGGAAATAGCTCTTGAAGGGAGGTATTAATCAGATCAAATGTTTCTTTAAAGCGGGTTCGTGTTTCCCGATCAATTTTACGAATGGCATTTTCCAGAGTTTCAAGAGCCTCTTGTAATTCAGCATTTTGAGTGTCCAGATATTCTTTACGTTCGGCCTCAACCTTATATTCATCTATCGCAGCCAAATTAATCGGCCCCAACCTCTGAATTCGGCTGCCAATACGCTCTAGTGACTGCTCCCATTCTGAAGGATCTGCATCTTCAGGTAAGGCATCAAGTAGCGCCTCCAGCTCAAAATCATGTTCATTGATTTGCTCAACAATAGTTTTATTGCGCGTCGCCAAATCCTGTGCAGCCAACCGCTGCTGTTCGAGCACAGAGCGCTGCGCTTGTGTGTCCTGCTCCAGAGTATTACGACGCTGTTCAACTTCACGCATCTGATGCTCAACGGCCTCTACCGCACGACGTGCATCTGCCAACGATTTTTCCGCTGTTAACCGAACCTCAAGCTGAATCGCAAGTTGCTGTTTTAATTCCAAACTGGGATCTTCATCCTGATTAAAGGATTCACGCAATTGCTCCCGGCGCTCCTGCAACCGAGCCACCTGAACTTCCAAACGCCCAATGCCTTCACGAATAGATTGCAGTTGTGTACTGACAGATTTCTCACGCATGGCCAGCTCATGTTTTCGATCACGATCATGACGGGCACTTTGGCGCGCCTGATCCAGCGCGCCACGGGTTTCATCCCGCTGCTGTAATARTGCTTCTCGACGCTGGGTGTCCTGCTCCATAACGTCTATAGCCCCGGATAACAACTGACGAGCTGCCACCAAATTTTCTTGTTCTTGTTGTTGCTGTTCTGTCGCTTCTGTTARCTCACTGTCTGCACGCTCACGACGGGCAGCAAACTGCTCTACTTGCATTTGACCAGCACTGAGTTTTGAACGTAACTCAGCATATTGACGCTGTTGTCCTGCAACTTCACGACTAACAGTTTCTCTCTGGGTTTCCAGGCTGCGRAGTTGCTCTTTACCCGTAYTCTGTTGYTGCTCTAGCTCAGAGGTATTCGTTCGACATGCCGCTAATGCCACATCCAGTGACTCCAGTTCCTGTTTYCGTTTTAGCATGCCAGCTGTTGCATCCTGATCACGGGCAACCCTCAACCARTTAGCTCCCAGCCAMAGGCCATCCTGYGTTATCACAGACTCACCCGGTTTTAATGTATCGCGCATTGCCAATGCAGAATTAAGATTATCTACGGCATAAATACCGCTAAGCATGGCATTAGCATGAGAGCCTGTAATTTTGYTTGAAAGTGAATTACCAGCRCCATCAGGMACATCATTGCTTGAGGATGTATCCACCAACACCAATTCGCCCTTAGTAAAAGTATCCAGTTTATCGCCAAGGCTACTCAAATTATCCACACAAACAGCCTGTAGATAACTACCCAAGACTGTCTCTATCGCTGTTTCCCATCCAGCCTCAACTTGAAGAGTTTCAGCCAGTCGAGGACTGCCATCCAACTGATTGTTTTCCAACCATTGCTGCTGGTCACCCTCACCACCCAATGCTGCCTGCTGCAGAGCATCCAATGAAGCTTTTCTACCCAGCATCGTTTGTAGCTTGGTACGAGAATCATTCAACTGCTTATCCAGCCGCTGTGCTTCGGTACGACAGCTATCCATCTGCTCAGTCATAGCTTCCAGATTAGCTTTCTTCTCTCCAGACTCCAGCTCTACTTCTGCCAACTGCTCCTGTAATAAGCTAATGTCTTCTTGTAGCGGGCTATCACTCAACCCTTGATATTCACTCTGAATTTTTTCAATTCGTTCAGCCAGTCTGCGTAATACCTGCTCAAGATGTTGAATACGCGACTGCTGTACTTCGGCCTGTTGGCGCGGCTCTGAAGCAGTATGGTTGAACTCATCCCAGGTAGTTTGCCAACACTGCATGGCTTCTTCTGCTTCTTGCAATGTTGCTTGTGACAACTCTTCGACCGACTGTATTTTTTCCAGATCAGGGGAGATTTCCTGTAGTTCGGCTTCCCAACCCAGTGCTTTTTGACGATCTACTCGCAGATGCTCTTCAGACTCAACAAAATTTCGCTCAGTTTGATCTAAATCTTGTTGCAGCTCACGGGCTCGATCCTGAACATGCTGAATAGCTTGCTCAATACGTGCAACTTCAGCACCGATGGCATAGTATTTTCCTTGCACTTCGTTGAAGGTATCCCCCAGTTCAGTGTACTCCGAGCGATGCCGCTCCAATGACGTATCACAACCACTACGCTCTGTAACCAGCGCCTCAACTTTTAACTCATGGTCGGAAATCGACTTACGGTATTCAGAGACCTGAGACTCAAGGCCACGCCACCGCAGTGCCTGCAATTCAGCTTTGCTTTGACGCTCTTCTTTTTTGAATTCTGCATATTTTTCTGCTGCTTGAGCCTGACGTTCAAGGCGGCTCAGTTGACGCCCCAGTTCTTCACGAATGTCGGTGAGACGCTCAAGATTTTCCTTGGTCCGTCTCATGCGGCTTTCCGTATCCTTACGTCGTTCCTTGTATTTAGAAATACCCGCAGCTTCTTCTATGTAAACACGTAATTCATCTGGTTTGGCCTCGACTAAATTTGAGATCATACCCTGTTCAATAATGGCGTAACTACGAGGCCCCAGACCAGTACCAAGAAAAATATCTGTAATATCACGGCGCCGACATTTATTACCATTCAAGTAATAATTTGATTGGCTATCTCTTGTCACCTTGCGCTTAATGGAGATTTCACTCCAGCTGGCATATTCACCGCCGAGCCTGCCATCTGAGTTATCGAATACCAGTTCAATGGTGGCCTGCCCTACTGGCTTGCGGCCACCTGAACCATTAAAAATAACATCTGTCATCGACTCGCCGCGCAAATTTTTGGCAGAACTCTCACCCATTACCCAGCGGACTGCATCAATTATATTTGATTTACCACAACCGTTTGGCCCGACAACGGCACAAAGATTACTGGGAAATGAAACGGTGGTTGGGTCCACAAAGGATTTAAAACCAGCCAGTTTGATGCATTTTAAGCGCATGAATGTCTCTTTAGTTTTGGCCTTCTTACCAGAAATCTCTCTATTGCTATAAGCATACCGGACGAGCTTTTTTACCTATAAACAAATAGGTGATTCTACACGGCTGGGCTACAGCCACAAGCAATGGAAAATGATAAATGGATACCTATAACTGATGATCAATAACCACTTGCACTACCTTGTCGTGGCTGGCCATATCAAGCTCACCTGTTGACCCTTCAAGATCACCCTCAGAAGGGATTGCTGAGCCTGTAGTAGAAACTCGTGCAACAACTTCAATCATCGCAACAGAAGATAAAAATTGGCCGCCAACCATCGCCATGGTGTCATCAAGCGTTACCGTTGCCGGAAGCTCTTCTACCAGCAACTTAACCACCGCCAAGGGCATTGGTCTACCCTGCCATTCACGGGCAAATATGTAAACTGTCTGCCCTGGCTGCACCTCAAGATCAGGGGAAAGGGAAACATTTACACTCAATGTCGGCAGCTCTTCACCCAATAGTTTACGAGCACGCAAAACACCAGACTGCAATGCCTGAGCCTGTGGACTCTGAGAAGGAATAATCCTCAATGCTGCCTGCCAACTTGTGATCGCCAACAAATAGTTTTCCGCCTCGAAAGATCGGATTCCCTGCAACCCTAGAGCAGTAATATTATTTGGGTCAAGAGCCAAGGCATTATCTAAAGTAGTACCAACTTCTCCCTCAAATTTATTGCCTGCCGCAAAATACAGTGCCTGAGCATATTCAGCCAAGAGCTCCACATCGTTAGGGCTCACTCTTACAGCCTGTTGATAGTCTTTAGAAGCTCCAGAAAAATTACCCTCTTCCATCTGCAGTCGAGCCAACATCACCCGATAAAACATATGATCAGGATCACTCAGAAGTCGCCGAGACATTTTCCTCTGTATTTTATGACTGAGAACGGAGTGATCTTCAGCGTTGACAGACAGGCTTGCACGCTTTTCCAGTAACTCTGTAATTTCCACATCATCACTGGCGCCCAACATTTGGTACAAACTAAATGCCAGCAAAGGGGTCAACAACAAACAAACCATCACCAGCCATGCACCACGACCATTTCTTTTATTTGAATCTAGATCGGCTGGATTTTTATCAGAAGGACTATCACTTATGGAGCTTTCATCTACAGAGCTTTCACTTGTAGAATTTTTAGTTGACGATGATGGAGTTAAATCAGCTGATTCATTTGGTGCATCGACCAACAAAAGACTTTTTTGTTCTGCCACCAACTCAGCATGCTGCAATGTATCAATGTCGCCATCCTCTAACTGGCGATCCAGCTCGGCCAATTGTTCCTGGAACAATATGACGTTGGCTCGTACAACCATAGAGGAAGAACCATAGACCTCATCAACAGCGGGCTTATGAGCGGATTTAATTAATGGGTAAATAACAAAAGCAACTGCGAGCAATGTCAACAGTGCAAAAAAAAGCCACATCATTTTGTATCCTTATCCTCTTTTACTTCAGGCTCTTGAACACGAACCTTCTCTTTAGGCTGCTCACCTAACAATTGATCCAGACGCTTTAGCTCATCAATGCCCAGTGGTGAAGCAGGGCTCATTTCTGCTGACTGACGCCGCCGAACAAAAAGAACAATGAATATACCAATCACAAACAGCAAAGCCGGGGTAAGCCAGAGTACTAATGTTGTTTTCTTCATAAGGGGACGATACATAACAAATTCCCCGTAACGAGTCACGAGGAAATCAACAATTTCTTGATCGCTCTTCCCCTCTTCCAGCATTCGGAAAATTTCTCTGCGTAAATCTGCGGCTATAGCTGAATTTGAATCTGCTAAATTTTGATTTTGGCATTTTGGGCAACGCAACTCATTGACCAACACATGAAAACGATCACGCAGTTCATCCGATGAAAAAGCCTTCACTTCCACCAAGGAAAGTGCAGAACTACTAGCAACAAGCAACAGCAGAAACATTGTGAAATGTCGTATTTGTTTGAACACCTATTTCTTTCCCGCTTTATTCATTAATCTATATTGGCCAGTCTAAATTTACTAAAAAACCTCAACCAGCTTGAACCTTATTACCTTGACCCACTCACTTGAATCAGTAGAATAACGCCCGCTCTCCAGTGGTTAGCTCAGTTGGTAGAGCAGCGCCCTTACAAGGTGTAGGTCACAGGCTCGACCCTGTACCACCCACCAAGTTGTTATGCTAAAAATTGTATACGGACCGGTAGTTCAGCTGGTTAGAATGCCGGCCTGTCACGCCGGAGGTCGCGGGTTCGAGTCCCGTCCGGTCCGCCATTTTTTGCACACACGCAACCCCCTCCTTGCGGAGCACTTACCGTTAAGTGTTCTCTAATTTCTCAAGTACTTCCTTTGCCGCCCGAAATGCTTCCTGCAATGCCGGCGCACCAATATAAGGTGCCGTATGCAACAAAACCTCACGTATTTCTTCAGGGCTACAGCCATTGCGTATGGCCCCACGAACATGGCCTTTTAACTCATTGGGTGCCTTAAGAGCCGCCAATGTTGCAATGGTAATAATACTGCGTGTTTTCAGGGACAACGTATCTCTGGCCCAAACTGAACCCCAGCAATTTTCGTTAATATAGTCCTGTACCGGTTGGGTGAACTCAGTAACGGAATCCATGGCTCTATCTACAAACTCATCACCCATCACTTGTCGACGAACCTTCATGCCTCGTTGATAATCTTCTTCAGCCATTTTTTTACCTTTATCAATTCTTTTACTTAAACTCTTTTACTTAAAACTCCGTTACTTAATTTTTTGCCACACTGGTAATAGATGCTTTTGCCATACACGCTCATCCACCACACCCACATGTTTGTATCGGATTGTCCCTGTACTATCGACCACGTAGGTTTCCGGTGCACCAAATACACCGAGGTCCAACCCCATCCGACCCGAGCTATCGATAACGCTTAAGGCAAAAGGATCACCTTTTTCAGCCAACCATTTATTGGCCTCCACGGTATCATCCTTATAATTCAGACCAATAATCCGAATACCCTCTTTAGCAAGTTTATTCAAATAAGGATGTTCCACCCGGCATGAAACACACCAAGTCGCCCAAACATTCAGTAATGCAGGCTGCCCCTGAAAAATACGTTGATCCACCTGTTGTGTTTCATCACCCAAAACAGCCAATGAAAACTCAGGTATAGGCCGGTCAATCAATGCTGAAGGCATGGCGTTTGGGTCACGTTTCAGCCCATTAAATAAAAAAGCTGCCAGCACAACAAAAACAATCAAAGGTACAAAAAGCTTTAATCTCTGCATAAACACCTGTTTATTTATGGGCACCTCTAAAAATGCACTTTTTCCGCGATTACGGCGTCAGCTCCGTGCTCAAATCCTCATGTACCCCGTGTACACTGCGGTTCTCCGCGCGGTGCTTCCTCGCCTAAAGCGCCTACTTTTGGGGCACTCACGAAAAAATCACTATTTTTAGAGGTGCCCTTATTTCATACTATTTTCTTCAGATTTATCACCGTAATTACCAGTAAGAACTAAGACTCTGCGGTCAGAGTTTCACCAGAAGCAACAAATCTATTWCGGCGATAACGTTTATCCAATACTGCAAGTAATCCACCTAGAGCAATCAATAAACCACCCAACCAAATCCAGCGGACAAACGGCTTAACGTAAACACGAATGGCCCAGGCATCATCCTTAAGTGGTTCACCTAGGGCGACATATAGATCACGCATTAAACCACCATCAATATCAGCCTCTGTCATGGTTTGGCCGCCAGCCATGTACCGACGCTTTTCTGGTGTAAGCTTAGCCACAAGAGAATTATTTTTGGTCACCACCATCAAGGCTTGATCTGCAATATAATTAGGACCCTGCACAGATCGCATTCCCACAAATTCAAACTGATAACCWGCAATATTTGCCTGATCACCTGGTGCCATACGAATATCACGTTGAATACTGTAAATGGTRGTTAAGCCTGCACCCACAATGCATACCGCYACACCCAGATGAGCTAAAACCATCCCATAATAACTACTCTTGAGACGACGTAACCCCGACCAACGGGATTTTGAATTTCCTGACTTATGCCAGACATCTGACAATGTAACCGCCAACACCCACGAAGCAACCGCCACCGTGACACCAGCCATCACCTCATAACCTTCAGCATACAACAGTGGAAATRATGCRCCCATCAAGAGTGCAAAYAACAATGGAATATTAAAATAACGYTTAAGGTTRGCAGTAGAGTTTCGCTTCCATCGCAATACAGARCCTGCAGCCATCAACACTGCTAGCAATAACATCAGAGGTACAAAAAATACATTGAAATACGGAGGTCCTACTGAAATCTTACCCCACTCCAGGACATCAGCTATGAGTGGATACAAGGTTCCCAACAGGATAATAATCATGATGCCAACCAACAAAATATTGTTAATTAGTATAAACATCTCCCGAGACAACCCAGAAAATCTTGCCACCCCTTTTATTGCAGGCCCTCTAAGGGCAAACAACAGCAAAGACCCCCCCACCACAACGGCAAGAAAACCAAGAATAAAAACGCCTCGGGTAGGATCAGCAGCAAAAGCATGCACCGACGTAAGTACACCGGAGCGCACCAAGAATGTGCCCAGTAGACTAAGAGAGAAGGCAACAATGGCCAGAAGGAGTGTCCAACTCCGAAATACACCACGCTTTTCAGTTACCGCAAGTGTATGAACTAATGCCGTTCCCACAAGCCAAGGCATAAAAGAAGCGTTTTCTACTGGATCCCAAAACCACCAGCCACCCCAGCCCAACTCGTAATATGCCCACCAACTACCCAGGGCGATGCCCAGAGTTAAAAACATCCAGGCCACATTGGTCCAGGGCCGYGTCCAGCGAGCCCAGGCAGCATCCATTCTACCTTCCAATAGCGCAGCAATAGAAAATGCAAAGGCCACAGAAAACCCTACATACCCCATGTAAAGCATCGGTGGATGAAAAATTAACCCGATATCCTGAAGCAGTGGATTCAGRTCTGCCCCTTCAATGGGAAACAGCGGCAAACTCCGCTCAAARGGGTTAGAMGTAAATAAAAGGAATAAGTAAAAACCAACACTGAGCAACCCCATTACACCCAACACCCGAGCAACAAGTTGTTTGGGCAGAGATTTACTGAACAGTGCTACAGCAAAGCTCCACAAAGCAAGAATCAATACCCACAGCAATAATGATCCCTCGTGGGCAGCCCATACGGCACTAACTTTATATTCATTGGGAAGTAGCGTGTTTGAATTTGCCGCCACATAACGTACTGAAAAATCATCATTGAGAAAAAGGCTAACTAGGCAACCAAAACTAAATAGCACCATCACTGTTTGCCCAACGACAAGAGGTCGGGCTGTCGATATCCAAAGACGGTTACCCGTTATAGCACCAACTTGAGGAATCACTGATTGCATCAACGCCAATACCAATGCCAGGATTAGTGCAAAGTGCCCATATTCTGCCATCATTTATTTTGTATCCGAATAAGGTTGCTCAGGAGCATTTTTATTCGCTCGTTGATGCGCAGCTTCCATGGCGTCAGCCACTTCTGGAGGCGTATAGTTTTCATCATGCTTAGCCAACACTTCAGACGCCATAAAAATACCATTCTGATCAAGTTCACCCATAACAACGGCCGCCTCTCCTTCAGAAAACAAATCAGGTAAAATACCGGTGTAATGCACCTCCACCTGAGCTTCTCCATCTGTAATTTGGAAACGGGTAAAGAGTGAATCATCCGCACGTATCACACTACCATCTACAACCATTCCTCCCGCACGGATACGCACACCTATAGGAGCCTCACCGGAAACAATGCCTGAAGGTGGGTAGAATAAATTAATATTTTCTCGCAGCGCAAAGCTCAATAAGCCCACAGCGATCGACGCTATTACAACAATAAAAATCACCATAAAAAGACGTTGGCGGCGGATTGGGTGCATATGTTTCTCTTTAATGTAAATACCGGTTATTTAAAGTACTGGCTTAACTTTTCTATGATGAGGTGCTATTAGTATCAGTACTTTGCTGTCGAGCGCGCTCGCGCTGCTGTTGACGAGCTATCTCTTTCATAAACTGTTTTCTACGAACCAGTGGGCTTATTACCAACCAGGCCAAAGCAATCAATGAAATCAAATAAGCAGACCATACATAGTATCCATGGCCTCCCATTTGGATAAAGTCATTGATGTTTTCGAACCGGAACATTTATTGAGCCCTACCAAATTTTTTATCTTCAGACGTGGCAACCACCATATCCTGAACCCAGCGAGTACGCCGCTCTCTATGAAGAATTTCAACCCGAGTGTTGAGAATTAACACCACGGCATAAAAACAATAAAAGCCGAGAATCATCACCAGCAGTGGTTGAAACATATCCGGGTGCATGGAAGGCGCTTCGGTCAACTTAATCGTAGCGGGCTGGTGCAAGGTATACCACCAATCCACAGATTTGTAGATGATCGGAATATTCACCATCCCTACTAATGACAATACTGCACCGGCCTTGCCGGCTGCATCCTGGCTGGCATAGGAATATTGCAGTGCAATCACACCCAAATACAAGAAAAACAAGACAAGCATTGAGGTGATTCGAGCATCCCAAATCCAGTAAGTACCCCAGGTTGGCTTACCCCAAATAGCACCTGTAATAAGAGCAATGAAAGTCAAAATGGCGCCTATAGGCGCTGCCGACTTCATTACCATATCGGCAAGTTTCATTTTCCAAATCAAGCCAATAGCACCAGCTATTGCCATCACGTAGTATCCAGCTAGCGCAAGAAAGGATGCGGGAACGTGAATATAAATAATCCGAAAACTATGTCCCTGCTTGGCATCCTCTGGAGCAAAACCCAGACTCCAGACCAAGCCAACCAATAGCAGTATCGCCGCCAATATGGAGAGCCAGGGCAACCACTTGCCACTGGTTTGATAAAACCAGCGCGGCGATCCCAGTCGATAAAACCATTGCCACATATCTATGTTAACCCTCGTACTTCAAAACTAACGCCAACAAATTGTTTTCAACCCTGCATACTAACTTTTAAAGCCCCAGCCGTTGCAAACGGGGAAACAAGCAGTGAAAAAGCTAGCAATGCACCTATGATCGCCAGCGGCCCCGCCACGGAGAAACCATCTACAGCCCGTTGAACCGTGCTTGCACCAAAAATCAACACGGGCATATAAAGTGGCATCACAATCAGCGGTAGCAACAAGCCACCCTTACGTAATGCCACCGTCAACGCAGCACCAATAGCACCGACCAGACTCAATACTGCAGTACCCATAAACAAGCTCAAAACCAACGGTAAATAACCCGCTTCTGGCAGCGATAGCATCATACCTAAAATCGGGGCCAAAAGAGTCAAGGGCAAGCCTGTAACCAGCCAATGTACCAATATTTTTGCCAATACCATCAAATAAAGAGGCTGAGGCAAAATAACCATTTGCTCCAACGTTCCGTCACGGTAATCACTTTGGAACATGCCTTCCACAGACAAAAGTGATGCTAATAACGCCATTACCCACAAAATTCCAGGCGCAATCTCTGCCAACTTGCTCGCTTCCGGCGTCAAGCCTAGAGGAATAAGTGTCACAACAATAAAAAAGAAAATCACCGGATTGGCCATTTCGCCTCGATGACGGAATGCCAGCAATAAATCACGGCGAAAGATGGCTACAAAACCTTGCCCCATATTCAGGCAACCTCTGCCAATGATGATAGCGACAATCGCTTAATTTCTTTAATACCTAAATCCTGATGAGTAGACAATATAATCATGCCACCCTGCTCAACATGGGCTGCCAACAACAGCTCAAGCTCTCTGACCCCTTGCTTATCAATGGCAGTAAAAGGTTCATCCAGCACCCATAACGGTGCTTCTGCAATCAATAGCCTCGCCAGTGCAGCCCGTCGCTGTTGCCCCGCTGACAAGTTAAAGCAAGGAACATCCTCATAACCCTGCAACCCCATCTGGGCCAGTACTTCAGAATTACTCAAAGAGTCGCTGTTACTGTTTAGTCGACGCCACCAAATCAAGTTTTCTTCAGGCGACAACGACTGTTTTAACCCCGGCAAGTGACCCAAAAACAGTAAATTTTGAAGGTAGTCCTGCCGCACACGTGAGATATCCTTTCCCTGCCACAACAGTTGGCCTGATGATGCACTGAGTGCAGTAGTAATAATTCGCAGTAATGTCGTTTTACCACAACCATTGGGCCCCTCGACTTGAAGGATATCACCAGATTTCAAACTGACACTGACATCAGAAAACAACAGCCTGTCGTCCCACTCAAATGCAAGTGCACTTAATTCAAGCGTATTTAAGGTCTGAGAGAATGATGAAGAAATCGTGGTATTAGGCAACAGTAGATAATCCGGCCAATGGTAAGGGTGCATTATGCCAAAAACTGAGACAAGATATTAGAGATAAGGATAGATTCAAGGGCTATTTACTCACATGGCTACATTTCACTGTAAAAGTTCAAACGCTTTAAAATCAGGCCCAAAACAAGGAACTACAAAGAATAATAATTATTTAAACTTCAACAAGCTGTTGATCTCTACACAAATTTTTTCAATTTTTTGAAATCTAATAGCTTTTCAAGGTCCTCTGGACGATCAATATCCGATAAAAAGGGCAACTCTTGCCATTGCCAATCTAAGCCCTTTAGCCTCTGTCGGGTCTGCTCCATAACCTGATCAGAACCCCAGGTCACACCATCAAACAATTGGCCATTAACACAATTCAACCCTATGAGGACATATCCGCCATCTGTGGCCGGGCCCAACACAGCAGGAACACCCTGCTTAAGAATATCGAAGGCCTGAGAAATATAGCTAGCATCTATGAAGGGGCAATCACTGCCGATAATGATGACGCGTGAATACTTACTGAGTCGATCCACAAAAGTGTTACGCATCCGCGCCCCAAGACCTTCACCATGCTGCACATAGACAGGGATACTCGTTGATTCCGTCAACTGTTGAAAAAAATCATGTTCTTCACTACAACAAAGCTCAAAATTAGCCACCAGAGCTGTTTGATGAATTCTAAATTGATGTTCAACTAGAGCACGGTGTAATTTAAGACAACCAATTTTACCCAAAGTAGGTTGAAGACGGGTTTTCACCTGGCCAGCCAGTGGTGCTTTAGCAAATTGAACCAGACAACTGTCAGGGTAACGTACGGTCATATGGGCGCACTTATTCAGAGCTTTTTTTAGGATAGTACTGACGTATCAGTCTGTCAGGTGACACGCCCAGAAAATAGGCAAAGCGCAAATGCCACATTTGTAACACTGTTCGGATAATACCTTGCTGCTCCCAACGACGGCTGGATGTCATGACACAATTATGCCCCAAGAAAGGTGGACAAACAGCCTTCAAACGACCACAAAGCTCCACATCTTCCATCAAGGGAATGTCAGCAAAACCACCTAGAGAGTAAAACAACTCGGAACGAACAAATATGGCCTGATCACCAGTGCCAACTCCGGTTATACGCGAACGTAAATTCATTGTTCGCTCAATAATACGCAACTGCCAGAGAGAACCGCTTAACTCGACTGGGAAAAACCCCCACCGGGTATCCCTTAGAAAAGTGGCAGAAAAATCAGGTGGTAAAAATGTATCGGCATGAAGAAATAACAAATGGGTCCCACTGGCAAGAGCAGCAGCTGCATTCATTTGCCGCGCTCTCCCGGGCTCAGCCTGAATAACCTGATCGACATAAGGTTCAGCTATCACTCGAGTGTGATCTACACTCCCGCCATCAGCAATGATGACTTCAGCACCCATTTTACGTAAAGGCTGCAACGGCAAAAGGCAGTCTTTGATTGTTTCTTGCTCATTTAAGGTTGGAACAATAATACTGAGTGAAACTTCTACCGCTGACCCGCCTAACACTCTGTTATTCTTCTCCCTTAGCTCTTCCTTTATGTATCTCTTGCTAGGCATTCAGTGCTCCACCACAACTACTACCCTGCCCGGCAGTGCAACCATAACAATGATCACCAATGGCAATGCTCTGCCCAAACATATCCTCTGCCAGCAACTCTCGTATATGCCTTTTCATTTTAGTGACATCATTAAAAGAATTTTGAGTTTGACTAAAATCGCTGCTATCAGATGCAATAACACCAGACCATTCTTTCTCATCTCTTAGGCTAACCAGCGAAATTTCCAACATCTGATTAAAATCACAATCATAAATATTACCCTGCCAATCAACACTAACGGTATTGAGACACATCAATGTTTCTAAGTTTGACGGAGAAAAATTATCCTTCAGCAGGTTCATGTACTGGTCGTATTCACCTTTGGCCAACAGAACCGCACCAAATCGACTAATGGGCATATTTGTAATGGTATATAACTGGTTAAACTCGACACCAAAATCTGTACTAAGTCGCAGCTTGTATTCTTGCTCTAACTGATGCTGATCTGGGGGCAAAAAAGCACCATTGGGGTTATAGACTAAATGCAACGGTAAAGAGGACTCAATGCCGTAACCCTTGTCGTTAAGAATTTTTAAAACATCAATGCTCAATTCAAATACACCTTTCCCTCGCTGCTCCGACACATTTTTTTCAGAATAACAGGGTAACGATGCCACTACAGTCACCTTGTGGTCAGCGAAAAATTGCACCAAATCTTCATAACCAGGCTCAAGAAGGATGGTCAGATTGCAACGGTCAATAACCTCCACACCAAGCTTACTCGCTTCTGCAACCAGATAACGAAAATGGGGATTCATCTCCGGCGCACCACCCGTAAGATCTAATACCGTAATATTTTTTTGTCTCAATACTGCCAGCACAAGCTCTATAGTGGCCAGATCCATTAACTCCGTGCGTTTTGGCCCAGCATTAACGTGACAATGGGTACAGCTAAGATTACAAAGATAACCAAGGTTTACTTGCAAGGTCGTCAGTGCCGTTCTTTTCAATGGAGGAAAGTCGGTATTCAACAATAGAGGGCTGGTATCGCGCATAAGGGAATTCTGCCAGAATATGATTTCAATGTGACCTAATATTTGTGAAAAAGTTTGATTTTATCGAACGATACTCCATCACAATACACCCTATAAAAACGGGTATTACAAAATATGTTCCCTAAAAAATATCAGTCTATTGTGGTATTAACCGGTGCAGGCATCTCAGCCGAATCAGGTATACGTACGTTTCGGGCCAGTGATGGGCTATGGGAAGACCATAAAATTGAAGATGTGGCATCACCTGAGGGCTTTGCACGAGATTCTAAAACTGTGCACCGCTTCTATAATCAACGACGTGATCAGCTTTTAAATCAAGGCATCGAACCGAACCCAGCACACTATGCTCTGTCGGCATTTGAGCAAAAATTTTCCGGTAACTTTACGTTAATCACTCAAAATATTGACGATTTGCATGAACGCTCAGGCTCTCGAAATCTATACCATATGCACGGTGAGCTGCTAAAAATGCACTGTATACAGACCGAAAATGTTTTTGAATGTCTAGAGAATACCTCTCCCCTATCCATTTGCTCATGTTGTGAAATCCCTGGCAATCTACGACCTCATATTGTCTGGTTTGGCGAGATGCCACTTTACATGAACGACATCTATCAGGCATTGGAACAATGTGATCTGTTTATTTCCATTGGAACCTCGGGCAATGTTTACCCTGCGGCTGGCTTCTTCGAAATTGCCAGTACCACTGGCGCCCATACTGTAGAGTTAAACTTGGAGCCCTCGGTTAGCGGCTCCCAATTTGCAGAACAAATTTATGGCCCCGCCTCTGAAATAGTACCGACGTATTTTGATACCCTGAAAAACTGAAGGTATTACTAAGGCCCGACTCCAATCCATTACTCCTACAATCAATACTTCCAACCACTGATATCATCAGTCGTTTAATTCATATAATCCAGAACAGACTATCCTCGGCGATTGAAACCCACGGCACTCTGCTTAATTGCACGGCACGCTGTTTAATTGATAGGAGGACACTTGGAGCCCGTTGCCACAGTGGGATATAGACTCTCCAAAGTAACAGAACGCCCAGAGCTAACCACTATTCTTGCATGGGTGCGCTTTAACTCCCTGGGTTCGAAAACACCACAGGAGTGAGCAATAACCCCCACGTCATAGATCAGGTTAGAAATATAGTTCTCCACACGTACCGACTTAAGCTCGGAGTTCAAACCACGCTGTAACTTGGGGTTGTGAGTTGCCACGCCAGTGGGACAGGTATTCTTATTACACTGCATCGCCTGGATACAGCCTAGAGAGAACATAAACCCTCGAGCGCTGACCACAAAATCTGCGCCCATACAAAGAGCCCATGCCACCCCCGAAGGTACAATCATTTTTCCTGAGGCAATAACCTTAACTCTGTTGCGCAATCCATAGCCTCGCAATAAATCAACTACTTCGGGCAAACTCTCACTAATTGGCAAACCCATATAATCAAGAAGTGGTTTTGGTGCCGCACCCGACCCTCCCTCGGCACCATCAACGGTAATAAAATCAGGGGCTGACTCAATACCTCGAATCAGAATCAGATGGAACAATTCTTCAAGCCAATCTGTATCACCAATAACGGCTTTAAAGCCTACGGGCTTCCCTGTCACCTTCCGGACCCGGGCAATCATATCCAACAAACTATCGGCATCCTTTATTTCCGAATGACGATTGGGACTAATGGCATCCACCCCCACCTCAATAGCTCGAATGGATGCTATTTCCTCAGTCACCTTAGCTCCGGGAAGTATTCCACCTTTACCCGGTTTGGCGCCCTGGCTTAATTTAATTTCAAACATTTTTACTTCAGGATGAGCTGCAATTTTTTTTAATCGCTCATCACAAAGATTTCCCTGCTCATCACGAACACCAAATTTAGCCGTACCAATTTGGAAAACAATGTCACACCCACCCTCAAGATGATATGAAGACATTCCCCCCTCTCCAGTATTTAACCAACAACCTGCCTTGGCCGCGCCGTAAGAAAGCGCCTGTATCGCTGGTTTAGACAATGCCCCATAGCTCATCCCTGATATATTTGTTAGGGATTTTGTCGTATAGGGTTGATCGCAATCAGCCCCTATCGTAATAGGGCTGATTGCCACTGCATCCTCTCCTCTAGTGGGATAGGCACAGTTTACAAAATATATCGAGCCTGGCGGGCGAAGGTCACGGGTAGACCCAAATGCTAACGTCCGGTCAACATTTTTGGCCGCCCTATAAACCCAGGAGCGGTCAGCTCGATTAAAGGGTAGCTCCTCTCTATCCATGGCAAAAAAGTACTGCCGGAAGAATTCACCCATATGTTCAAATAGATAACGAAAGCGCCCTATCACTGGATAATTTCGACGAACCGCTTGCGTTGTTTGGGAGACATCCAGAATATAAATAACAACCACTACAATGAGGCCCACGCATAACAGTATTACAAATGCTGCTGCCAGGAAGTTCTGTACGGCGTTGACCCAACCCATGACTGTTGTTCCCATAAAATCTTCCTTCGTTATGTCATTATTCTAATTCGAATTATTTATTTATGGCGGTATTCTCGAAAACGATATTACCCTATTTGTTTTAAACCACAGTGACTATTTATTTCAAATCTCAGGAGCTATTTATTTCAAACCGACGACCACACTAACGTTACCTCTAAAGCATACTTACTTTCAATCCATTTGACCTAAGCGGTAGTTTATCGGAACAAAACTCGGCATAATCGCGCCTTATTTTCTTCTGGCCAGGAAGTTATGCCTAGGAAGACCTTACGTCGATTTTTACCAGATTCCCATAAAATTGTGGATAGCCGTGTCATCCGGTGGATGGGTCCGTTATTCAAGGATCCTAATTTATTCCACATCAACCGTACTTCGATTTCAGCCTCTTTTTTTATCGGGCTATTTTGTGCATTCCTGCCCATTCCTGGTCAAATGATAGTAGCGGCACTACTAGCCCTATCTTTTCGTACAAACTTACCCTTAGCCATGGTGCTTATCTGGGTCAGTAACCCACTGACCATCGCCCCCATGTTTCTGTTCAGCTACCGTATTGGTGTCTTGCTTCTAGGCCAAGAAGTAACCACCTTGAATATAGAATTATCCTGGGACTGGGCCATTGCCCAAAGCCAAGCTATTTGGTTGCCATTGTTAACGGGCAGTCTTTTTTGTGGCTTAATCAGTGGTAGTTTAGCCTATCTAACAATTTATCAATTGTGGCGATGGAAGGTGATAAAAAACTGGGAAGCACGCAATAAAAGACGTGCACAAAAAACATATAAACAAGAAAAAAAGTAAACGCTATTCGTATCGTAATACTTCAGCGGGCCGGGTTCTGGCTGCCCTTATAGCAGGATAAAGGGTAGCCACAAAATTGAGCCCCAATGCTACAGTAACAACCCAAAAAACATCACTCCAGACCAACTCAGAAGGCAAATAGTCTATTGGATAGACTTCTGAATTCAGGAAGTTAAACCCTAGTAAACGCTCTAAACTAGCCACAATATCTGAGGCATTAAGCGCACAACCAACACCAATCAAAGCTCCCAGAAAAGAGCCCACCGCACCTATTAGAAAACCCTGAGTTAGAAATATCAAAACTATTTCACCGTTAGTTGCTCCCTGGGTTTTCAAAATTGAAATGGTAGGCCGCTTATCTATCACAGCCATCATCAGCATTGAAACCACATTAAACACTGCAATGGCAATAATCAGAAACACAAGTAATGAAACTAAATTACGGGACATCTTTATGGCCTGATAAAGGTTCCCATGGGTTTGAATCCAGTCAGAAAATCGATACCCCGATGGTAGTACCCGAAGAAGGTTAAATCCGGTCTCTCTGGCCTGAAAAATGTCATTCAGTTTAATTTGCATACCCTGAGGACCAGGGTTGCCCGTCAACCGTGTAACCACATCTAGCTTTGCCAATACCAACTGCTGATCCAACGTAGTATGAGTTCTAAAAACACCCCCAACTTTAAAAGTTGCGACTTTTGGCGCTAACTGACGACGGTTTGTGACACCTGCCTGAGGCACAAGTAAGGTAATACGATCACCCTCGACAACGGACAACTTATCAGCCACTCCCTGGCCCAACAATAATTGCCTGCCTCCCTCTTGAAGCGTGGACAATAACTTTGCAGGCACAAACTGGCCGATAAATGCACCACTGTTGAGAGCATCAATACCGAGAAGCTGTACAGGACGAGTCTTACCCCTGCTGGTCAACATACCGTCAATTTGGGAAAAAGGCATCACAGCACGGACATTAGGTTCAGCTTCTAATATTTTGGTTAGAGACGGTAGATCATCAACACTGCCATCTTGAATCAGTCTAATATGGGGCACGGCACCCAAAATTCGTGTTTCCATTTCATGATCAAAACCATTCATGATCGACATCACCAGAATTAACAATGCTTCGCCAAGCACCAACCCCAAAATAGCCAGTAGTGAAATAAACGAAACCAAGCGGTTACCACCACTGGAAGTGAAGTTTCTCAACCCCACATATATGGGAAAAGGCCTGAACACTATTAACTTCCCTGCAACAATGTATTGGATAATGAAGGCGTAACATCTACCAATGAGCCATGCTCCAGTGATAGTACGCGATCCATTTGTGAGGCTACATGCTGTTCGTGAGTTACAACAACAAAGCTAATACCGAGTTCAGCATTCAGCTTTAACAATAGATCAAGGACGGTTTCAGCCGTCCGAGGGTCAAGGTTACCTGTAGGCTCATCCATCAAAACACAGGCTGGCTGAGTAACCAGCGCTCGAGCAATGGCCACTCGCTGACGCTCCCCCCCAGACAGCTCTGAGGGCCTATGATCACAGCGATGTGCCAAGCCAACCTGAGTGAGCAGATTTTTTGCTCTGCTACGTGCTTCAGCAACAGAGACCTTGGCTATCAGCAGCGGCATCGCCACGTTTTCAAGTGCACTGAACTCACCCAACAAGTGATGAAATTGATAAACAAAACCTAGATATTGATTCCGCCAACGAGCACGTTTCGATTCGTTCATCGGCGCCAAATCAGCGGCCATGACCTCAACTGAGCCTTCTGTTGGGTCATCCAATCCGCCCAACAAATTAAGCAGTGTAGTTTTTCCTGATCCAGAGGTACCAACAATAGCAATCCGCTCACCTGCGCGGACACTCAAGGAAAGATTGCTTAATACGTCTACTGGCTCCCCTCCTTGAATATAACTCTTAGACAAGCCCTGACATTGCAGCACCCATTGCTGATTAGTGGTCATAGCGCAGTGCCTCCGCAGGTAGCACTTGACCTGCACGCAAGGCAGGGTAAATTGTGGCTAGAATACTTAAAACAATACCCAAACAACTGACAACCAACACATCCTGCCACAATAACTGCGATGGCAACTGGCTGATAAAATAAACGTTTGGATCAAAAACATGAAACCCCACACTCTGCTCTAACCAACTCACAATGTCACCAATGGAGATTGCCAACAGACAACCGACAACTACACCCGTCATGACACCCAACAAACCAATAGCACTTCCCTGAACCATGAAAATGGCTGAAATAGTACTGGCTTTGGCACCTAAAGTTCTTAATACGGCGATATCCCGTCGCTTATCTCCCACCATCAATACAAGGCTCGCAATAATATTAAATGCCGCCACAGCCACAATGGCTGCCAATAGCACACCAACCACTTTTTTCTCCATTTTGATGGCTTGAAACAAACTACTCATTTCCTCTGTCCAGGTTTTTACTCGCAGTGGTTCTTTGATGCGTTGCTCTATACGAGGCACAATCTCTTGCACATTAAAAGGATCCGTAACACGCAGTTTTACGCCGTTTACCTTATCCCCCAGTCGATAGAGTTTCTGAGCATCACGGTAGTGGACAAAAGCCAGGCCATTATCCACTTGTGCTCCTACTTCAAAAACACCCCGCACAGTAAAACGCTTGAAACGAGGAAAAATACCTGCGGGTGTTACATTGAGTTCGGGTAATGACAAAATGACTGAATCCCCCACGATCACGCTCAGGGATCTTGCCAACAAATTACCCAATACAATGCCATAACTACCCGACTCCAAATACTCAATATTACCAGCGACCATATGTTGGTTAATGGGACTAATATTAACTTCTTCTTTAGGGTCAATACCCTGTATTAACACACCCTGACTAAGAGCTGACGATGACAACAAACCATAACCTTCAACGAAGGGTGCATAACCATCGATACCAGCAATACTATGAAGTGCTTTACCCAACTGCTTCCAATCCTGAACACCGGATTCATTTGAAACCGTCGCATGAGGAACTACATTGAGGATTCGCTTTTTGATTTCGTGATCAAAACCGTTCATTACGGAGAGCACTACAATCAATGCCATAACACCTAAGGCCATCGCAATAAAAGATAAAAATGAAACAAAAGAGACAAAGCCGTTGCTCCGCTTACTGCGGATATAGCGCAATCCGATAAACAGAGGGAGGTTGGCTTTCATGGAAATGCATTAAATCGGAATCCTGTTAGTCAAACAAGTACGCATTTGTGTGATTAAGTACTTGTTTATTACCGACCGGGCTATTTTGCAGTTGCACTTATTACGTTTAGGCTTACTATAATCAGGGTATGTACTGTGAATGACAGCAAATAAGGCATCTAGACCATGATTAAGCTTTTGTTACCCTTCAGCATTCTTTGCTGCTTATCACTGCCCTTAGTCGCAGAAGAAATCATTATTCCTGTCGGCCAGCAAGCTGTTGAAAAGCAGTCTATAGAACGCCCAAAACTGGGGAACACCCAAGACCAAGTACGAGAACGTTTTGGTGATCCACAAGATTGGACGGATGCTGTTGGAGAACCGCCCATTTCATCTTGGGAGTATCTAGACTTTGTGGTTTATTTTGAACACAACCTAGTACTACATTCAGTACTTAAACGTAACGGAAACTAAATGCTAGAGTAGAGTAAACCCTCAGTATTGACAGGGTTAAATTCCACATCAATGCTAGCGCTAGCCCACAAGCTTTCTAGACTCTCGATTCAGCCTGTTAATTCCATTAATTGCCGCCAGACGATAAGCCTCTGCCATCGTTGGGTAATTAAAGGTTGTACTGATAAAGTACTCTAAGGTATTTGCGGCGCCAACCTGATTCATAATGGCCTGACCAATGTGAATAATTTCTGCAGCCTCAGCACCGAAGCAATGAACACCTAGAATTTCTAATGTCTCCTGGTGAAAGAGAATCTTCAAAACACCTACTTCTTCACCAGAAATTTGAGCCCTGGCAATATTTTTAAAGTAAGCGCGACCAATTTCGTAGGGCACTTGCTGCTCAGTCAATTCTGACTCAGTCTTCCCTACAAAACTAATTTCAGGGATGGTATAAATACCCGTTGCCACATCATCTACACGGTATATCTTTGCCAAGCCACACATATGTGCCGCTGCAGAGCGGCCCTGATCATAAGCTGCTCCAGCCAAAGCTGGCCAGCCGATGACATCACCTGCTGCATAGATATTCTCAGCTGAAGTCTGGTAATTCTCATTAACCGTGACTTGTCCCCGAGCGTCCAAATCCAGACCAATTTCTTCTAGGCCCATATTTTTTGTATTACCACTACGGCCATTACACCACAGCAGTGCCTCAGCATGAATTCGCTTACCTGATTTCAGCTCCATAGTGATGCCGTTATCACGGGTTTCAATACGGGCATATTCCTCTTTATTGCGCACAGTAACGTTTAGATCACGTAACTGGTAACTCAATGCGTCGGAAATTTCATCATCAAGGAATGACAGAAGGCGTTCACGGGTGTTCACCAAATCAACCCGGGTATCCAGGCCAGCAAAAATAGAAGCGTACTCACAGCCAATCACACCTGCACCATAAATAATGATATTACGGGGGGTTCGATCGAGGCTCAGTATGCTGTCACTGTCAAAAATACAGGGGTGATCAAAATTTACATCTTCTGGATGGTATGGGCTTGAGCCCGTAGCAATCAAAAAATATCGTCCCTGTATTTTGTCAGACGTACCATCTGGTTTTTTTATTGTTAAATTGTGTTTATCAATAAATGTTGCTCGCCCCGTATGTAGCTTAATTCTGTTACGGGAATATTCGCGAGTTCTACCGACAACTTGCTTACGAATGACCTCTTCGGCAGCTTTCATAACTTCCGCAAAGGAACACCAACGCGGGTCTCCCACCGAACGAAACATGGGCATCGTATTAAACTGTACCATCCGGCGAACAGAATGACGCAGTGCCTTGGAAGGAATCGTCCCCAAGTGTGTACAGTTGCCTCCCACCATAGAGCGCTCATCCAGAACTGCAACCGACCAACCCTGCTTAACTGCCGACATAGCCGCACCTTCACCGGCAGGACCACTACCGATAATAACTAAGTCGTACTGATAATCTGCCATCAATTATTACTCCACTGAGCTGATGGTATTACGCCAATTAATCCACACACCAATATTGTGAACACCCCTACCAGTGAATCAACGCCACTTTGTAGTATTTTGACTACTCATCGAATGAGAAACACTTAAGAAAAAGTATTAATAGTTTGAAGCCACGTCCGCATCTTCAAGTAATAATGCGCCATATGCTTGATAATCACGACTAGCTGTAGCGAGAGACCTGGCAGAAAACAACGCATGCTTTTGTTCAAGCCCAAGCACTTTATAATCTCCAGCTTCAACTTTCACCAGGGAAATCAATACGTAATCACCATTTGATAATAGTTGATAATCTACTATTGGTGTACCGTCAGGTACCGCCATAGAAAAAACAACTTGTCGAATCAGATCATTCTGGTTACCACCCAGACGCTTTGAATTAAGGCTCGCCTGCCAGGTTAAACCTTCAGCTTTGGCAATTGTTTCGATACTACTTCCAGATTTTACCCGTTGCAGCAAGGCTTCACCTTGAACCACGATTTGTTTATTGGCCATTTCATTTTTTACAGCCATTTCAATCTGTGACCTAACATCGCCCAAAGGCTTTAATCGAGCAGCCAAACGTTCACGTATAGCCAGGACTAGAACCAAGTCATTAGAAAGCTCTATTACTTCACTGGCATAACCTTCCTGTAAGACGGAGTCACTAAAGGCTGCTTTGAGCACCTGCCTACTAGCTGCTACTCCCATCCCACCGGAACGACTAAAGGGCTCTGATACTTTTAAGTCCAAAGCCATTGCATCCGCTGCATCCTGTAGGGACGTCGCGTTATATGAAATATCTTTTAGTTCTTCAATCCTATCAGGCATCAACTCCTGAGCCATCTGCAATTCGAGCTCTTTCCGAATAACAGGCTCCATAACTTCCCAGCTTGGAACATCAACTGCTTTTTGATCAAGTAATTTAATGAGATGAATACCAGCCTTCGTCTCAACAACACCTGAAACATCACCAGTGGAAAGAGCCTCTAATGCTGACTCCAGTTCTGACGGTAGATCACCTGACTGAGAGTAACCTAGATCCCCACCGTTCTCAGAGGTAGCAAAATCTTCCGAAAACTCCTTCGCTAGTGCAGCAAAGTCTCCACCATTTTTGAGTTTTTCCTGAATAGTTGCCATCGTAACTAGATGACTTTTGTCTTCTTGCTTCTCCAATAAAATATGTGCCGCATGACGAGACGCACCAGATGTTGCTGCATCTACTTTTTCTTGGTAACGCTCTTCAACCAAATCACCATCAACGGAGATGTCTCTTACCAAGTCTGCAGGCTGTAATTCTATATACTCAACAATTAACTGCTCTTCAGTCATAAATTGTTCTGAGTGACTCTTATAATATGTCTCGATATCATTCTCGGAGAGCTCCAGAGAATCTTTTAGTGCTGCCGCAGGAAGGGTCAAATAGAAATAATCCCGAGTTTGTTCTGTCACTGAGGCCAGCAACGCCAGCTCTTTTTCGGTAGCAAAACCAGTGGCCACTACGCCTTGAAGAAACTGATTGACCAATAGCTCTGAACGAATCGCCTTATTATGGCTCGTCGGCGTATAGCCCATCTGCCTCGCCACAAATTCATAGCGCTCTACATCAAACTTTCCATCCGTTTGAAAATCTGGCACTTGCGATAACAAATCAAAAATTGTTTCACTGGAAATTGTCATCCCTAGATCAGCTGCGGCCTGCTCCTCCACCTTCTGACGAATCAAACGCTGCATAACAGTAGGTCGCAGCGAGTCTTCTTCAATCAATGATGGGTCTACATCTTTAAATCTGTTAATAATCTGTTGTTTCTGAACCAAAACGGCCTGTTGAAGACTGCGCTCCGAAATAGAATCACCATTAACACTGGCAGCTTCTTTAGGACCTCCGCCATCAACAAATAATGCATCCACGCCAAAAAGTGCGAATGGAACAATGATAATAGCCACCAAAAAAATTCTGGCAACACCACTAAGATTATCTCGAAAGTTCTGGAGCATAGGATTCTCTTGGCCTTAAATACTGGTTAGATCTTTAATATAAAAAATCTTTCCCTATAAAAAAAGGCGCATCAGCGATGCGCCTTTTTTACAGAAAAAGCTAAGCAACAAACACTACTTAGTTTACCGCTTCCTTCAGTGCTTTACCTGCTTTGAAGCTCGGCACATTGGCAGCTTTAATCTGGATTTCTGCTCCAGTTTGTGGATTGCGGCCAGTGCGTGCAGCACGATGCTTAACAGAAAACGTACCAAAGCCTACCAGTGAAACCTGGTCACCTTTCTGCAACGCACCTGATATGGCATCAATAGCCGCATCCAGAGCACGTCCAGCAGAAGCTTTTGACAGATCAGCAGCATCAGCAATTGCATCAACGAGTTCAGATTTATTCACAATAATCCCCTTTTATTATGGTTGATTAAGACTGTTCACCGACAACACACAACCATATGACTATTAACTGTAGACGGTGGTATATGCGATGACCGCAACTTTATACCAACCCACCGGTAGCCGGTCAAGCGATTTAGTGAGTATTAATGCGGGTTTCAGCCTCACTTCCAGTTTTTTTGGTATCTGCGTCCACTTGTTCGTATTCATCATCAGACAATGGGACTGGTTTTTTCTGCAAAGCCAAGTCAAAAACCTCATCAATCCAACGCACCGGATAAATATCAAGGTCTGCTTTAATATTCTCTGGTATCTCCTTGAGGTCTCGCTCATTTTCGTAAGGAATAATGACCTTTCGAATACCACCACGATGGGCCGCAAGCAGCTTTTCCTTGAGTCCACCAATTTTTAGAACCTGACCACGCAAGGTAATTTCACCGGTCATAGCCACATTGGCAAGCACAGGGATGCCCGTCAGTACAGAAACCACCACTGTGCACATGGCAATGCCAGCACTTGGGCCATCTTTCGGTGTTGCGCCTTCGGGAACATGGATATGCAAATCTAATTTTTGATGGAAATCACGCTGAATGCCCAATACCTGTGCCCGGCTCCTCACCACAGTCAATGCTGCCTGTATTGACTCTTGCATAACATCACCCAGTGAGCCTGTTTTTATTACCTGACCCTTACCTGGAACTGCAGAAGCTTCGATGGTCAATAGCTCACCACCTACTTGAGTCCACGCAAGGCCTGTCACCTGCCCTACCTGGCTTTCTTCCTCAGCCCGGCCAAAATCATACTTACGAACGCCCAGCAGCTCTTCTAATGCTTCAGGTGTCACAAATGCAGATTCTTGTATACCCTCACGTACGTGCTTTGTTACAACCTTTCGACAAACCTTAGCCAACTCACGCTCGATACCACGAACACCAGCTTCCCGAGTGTAGTAACGAATAATATCCAGCATTGCAGTCTCATTAATATCCAGCTCGTTCTCCACAAGACCATTGGCCTTACGTTGTTTTGGCAAGAGATATTTAAGGGCAATATTTAACTTCTCGTCCTCGGTATAACCCGGAATTCGAATGACTTCCATACGATCCAATAATGGCCCGGGGATATTCATGGAATTGGCTGTACAAATGAACATCACTTCAGATAGATCGTAATCCACCTCAAGATAATGGTCATTGAAACTATTATTTTGCTCTGGATCTAACACTTCCAGCATGGCAGAGGCCGGATCACCACGGTGATCCATACCCATTTTGTCAATCTCATCCAACAAAAATAGAGGGTTTTTCACTTCAACTTTTGCTAGTTTCTGGATCAACTTACCAGGAAGAGAGCCGATGTAAGTGCGACGATGGCCACGAATTTCTGCCTCATCACGCACGCCACCCAAGGACATACGAACATATTTCCTGCCCGTTGCTTTAGCAATAGATTCACCTAGGGATGTTTTACCCACCCCAGGAGGCCCAACTAAACACAACACAGGCCCTTTAAGCTTTTTTACACGCTTCTGAACGGCAAGAAACTCAAGAATTCGCTCTTTAACTTCTTCAAGCCCATAGTGATCTTCATTAAGTATTCGCTCTGCACGCTCTAAATCATGCCTGACACGTGAACGCTTCTTCCAGGGCACCCCAACCATCCAGTCAATATATCCACGCAACACAGAGGCTTCTGCAGACATAGGTGACATCATCTTAAGCTTATTCAGCTCAGAGATAGATTTATCCAGAGCATATTTAGGCATCCCGGCTTCATTGATCTTGGTCTCAAGCTGTTCTATATCGTTGCCGCCCTCTTCTACCTCACCCAATTCCTTCTGAATTGCCTTCATCTGCTCGTTGAGGTAATACTCCTTCTGGCTTTTTTCCATTTGTTTTTTGACGCGGCCACGAATTCTCTGCTCAATCTCAAACAATTCAATTTCTGACTCCATCAAAACCAACAAATGTTCCAGTCGGTCCTTAAGACTCGATATTTCTAGAACATCTTGCTTTTGTTCAATAGTGAGCGTCATGTGAGTGGCAAGGGTATCAGCCAAACGACTTAGGTCATCAATACCCGACACCGTACTCACAACTTCAGAAGGAATCTTTTTGCTAAGATTTACATATTGCTCAAATTGACTTAATGCTGAGCGTGTTAATGCATCTGCCTCCGTCCCATATAATTCTTCAGACGGCAACACATCATAGTCAGCAACAAAATACCCTTTGGAATCATCAATAACATTGATTTTGACGCGCTCTACACCTTCAATAAGTACTTTCACAGTACCATCTGGCAACTTGAGCATTTGCAACACAGACGATAGTGTTCCCACCTGATAAAGATCATCAGGCTCAGGATCATCAACAGCGGCAGATCGCTGAGCAACCACCAAAATTTGTTTATCCTGAGACATGGCCTCTTCAAGGGCCAATATGGATTTTTCCCTACCCACAAATAATGGAATAACCATATGGGGATAAACCACCACATCACGTAAAGGCAACATGGTTAATTCACTATGCACAGAATTCTCTCCCATTCCCAAACCTCGTATCGAGAGTTTTAATACTTCACTTAAGCTTACCGCAAATATGGGGCTACACAGGACAAAAACAAGTGCTCTATGATAGATATTCGGTAAGAGTTAACAAAAAAGACAATAAAAAAAGGGCCTGTAAGGCCCTTTTCATCAAAACACTACCAATGACTAGTCACTAACAGCTTTTTTTTGCTCTGAACTTTCATAGACTGTCAGTGGCTCAGATTCACCACGGATCACCGCAGCATCTATCACTACCTTACTGACATTTTCAGAAGACGGAATACTATACATAGTATCCAATAGAACATTTTCAATGATTGAGCGAAGTCCACGAGCACCTGTTTTTCGATCCAGCGCTTTGTCAGCAATCGCCTCCAGAGCATCTTGACGAATATCCAACTCAACACCTTCCATATCAAACATGGCACCATATTGCTTAAGCAGTGAATTTTTTGGTTCAACCAAAATATTCATCAATGCATTTTGATCCAGTTCTTCCAGTGTCGCTATTACCGGCAACCGTCCAACAAACTCAGGAATCAAGCCGTAACGCACCAAATCCTCGGGCTCCAGATCTTCTAGCGTCTGGCCAATGTTTTTGTCTGACGTCTTACTCTTAACTTCAGCACTAAAACCAATCCCGCCCTTTTCGGAACGCTCTTGAATCACTTTTTCCAACCCAGAAAAAGCACCGCCACAAATAAACAAAATATTGGACGTATCAACTTGAAGAAACTCTTGTTGGGGATGCTTGCGACCACCCTGGGGAGGAACCGATGCAATCGTACCCTCAATAAGTTTCAGCAAGGCTTGCTGAACACCTTCACCTGAAACGTCTCTAGTGATGGACGGGTTATCTGATTTGCGGGAAATCTTATCAATTTCATCCAAATACACGATGCCGCGCTGAGCCTTCTCAACATCGTAATCACACTTCTGCAATAGCTTTTGAATAATATTTTCTACATCCTCACCCACATAACCTGCTTCGGTGAGCGTAGTAGCATCTGCGATGGTAAATGGTACATCAAGTAACCTTGCCAAGGTTTCGGCTAAAAGGGTCTTACCACTACCCGTTGGGCCCACCAATAGAATGTTGCTTTTTCCCAGCTCAACCTCACCATCCTTATCGGTACCACTACTTTGTAGACGCTTGTAATGGTTATAAACGGCGACTGCCAGAATCTTTTTTGCTCGCTCTTGACCAATAACATACTCATCAAGAATTTCTTTAATTTCTACAGGCTTAGGCAAGCCCGTACCTGCTGACTCGGGATCAGAATCTTGTACTTCTTCAGTAATAATGTCATTACATAAATCCACACACTCATCACAGATAAACACTGATGGCCCTGCAATTAGTTTGCGCACTTCGTGCTGACTTTTTCCACAGAAAGAGCAGTACAACAACTTGCCGTCGTCGCCGCTATCTCCAGTTTTCTCATCGGTCATAATTTGGTCTCAAAATTTCCACTTAACACAGGGTTTCTTTTTAAGAAAAATCGTTAAAATTCAAAAAGCTACCCTCTTTTTATAAACAATTTATAAAAAGACTACCTATTCTACGGACGCTTGTCCAGTACGGCATCAATCAACCCGTACTCCTTAGCCTCTTCAGCACTCATAAAATTGTCACGTTCCGTGTCTTCTGCAATCTTTTCAACAGTCTGCCCGGTATGCCGAGCCAGGCACTCATTCAATCGCTCACGTATTTTTAATATTTCCTGTGCCTGGATATGAATATCCGTTGCCTGACCTTGAGCACCACCACTTGGCTGATGAATCATATTGCGTGAGTTTGGTAGACAATAACGCTTACCTGGAGCACCTGCAGCCAATAGAAAAGCGCCCATACTTGCGGCTTGGCCAATACACATAGTACTCACATCAGGCTTAATAAACTGCATCGTGTCATAAATAGCCATTCCAGCAGTGACTGAACCACCAGGGGTGTTGATATATAAATGGATGTCTTTATCGGGGTTTTCAGACTCAAGATAAAGTAACTGAGCAACAATCAAATTTGCCATGTAGTCCTCAACAGGGCCTACAAGAAAGATGACTCGCTCTTTTAATAAGCGAGAATAAATATCGTAAGAACGTTCACCCCGTGCAGATTGCTCAACAACCATAGGGACTAAACCACCCGCATTCTGAATACCCAGGCTGGACGAAGACAGATCAAATTTCATATTGGCTCACTCAAAAAAACAAGATATCGAAGCATTGTAACCATGGACCAAGATAAGGCAAGCTGGAGATTGCTGGAGTCTGGCACATAGTATAACTACACAACATTAAAACTATTAGAACTGAAACCAGCCTCCACAAAAAGTAGCTAGCTCTTCGGTTCTATTTCCAAATTATAAACACTAAAAAGGGCTGTTATACAAAAACAGCCCTTCTCTGAACACTCAAATTAAGAGAGTTATTGTTCTGCAGCCACCTGATCAGGATCAGGCACAATTGCCTGCTGGTAGCCAACTTCGTCATTAGTCACTGTCGCAGCAGACAGCACCAACTCTACAACCTGCTCTTGCAAGACATTAGCCTCAACACCTTTCAGTAACTCGGGGCTGTTGTAATAATAATTTACCACCTCCGATGACTGATCATAGGTAGATGCTATTTCTTCAATACGTGCACGTACTTTTGCACCATCAACATCCATTTCATTGGTTTGAACAATTTCATTCACGACCAAACCAACAACAGCACGACGCTTCGCCTGATCCATAAACATATCATCAGGCAACAAAGATGGGTCAAATTTATTTTCACCCGTACTACCTGCTAATTTATTAGCCATTTGCTGCTTCAAGCTAGTTATTTCAGTGGCAACCTGAGACAAAGGCACATCAAGGTCACTGTGTAATTGATACAGCTGCTCCATCACGCGACTCTTTATTTTACCTTCAAGAGCATTCTTGAGATCACGTTCCATATTGTGACGTACCGCAGAACGGAATGCCTCTTCACCACCAGCCTCAGTCTCAAGACCAAACAATGCAAAAAAATCATCGTCAAGAGCCGGAAGAGTTGGCTCCTTTAATTCATTTAGTTTAATGGTAAATTCAACATTTGCACCACGCAGTTCTTCAGCATGGTAGCTCTCAGGGAAAGTTACAGGGATAACTTTTTCTTCCCCTTTGGACATACCAACAATACCTTCTTCAAAACCGGGTACTGCTTTACCAGCACCTAATTCCAGAGGGTAATCTTCCGCCTTACCACCTTCAAATTCTTCACCGTCTTTAACACCGGTGTAATCAATATTCACTTCATCGCCAGTAACTGCCGAGCGATCAACTTCTGCCCATGTGGCGTGCTGCTTACGCAGCGAAGTGATCATGTCGTCAATATCTTCATCTTTTACTTCAGCCACAGGCTTAGCGACTTCAAGTGTTGATAAGTCGGCGACGTCAAACTCCGGCAATACTTCAAAGGTAGCAATAAATTCCAGATCTTTACCTGGTTCATCTTGCTTTGGCTCAATCGCAGGTTGGCTTGCAAGCGAGAGTTTTTCTTGAGTCACGGCCTCAAAAAAACAACTTCTTACCATTTCACCAATAACTTCATCACGAATACCGGCACCATAACGTTGCGTTACAACACTGAGGGGTACTTTGCCTTTACGAAAACCATCCATCTGAACAGTCTTGCTCGCTTTTTTCAGGCGATCACTGACTTCATTATCAATACGTTCTGCGGGGACCCCAACGGTCATTTTACGCTCAAGGCCGGAAGTTGTTTCAATGGAAACCTGCATAACGCTCCTCTAAATGATCTGCTAGCTTATAAATAATGGTGCGGACGGAGAGACTCGAACTCTCACACCTTGCGGCACTGGAACCTAAATCCAGCGTGTCTACCAATTTCACCACGTCCGCATAAAATCAAAATATATATCGAAAATTGCCAAAATTACGGGAACAAACAGAGGCCCCCTCGGCGAAGGGTGGGGATTTTGCCACAGTGGCAATCCCCGATCAACTAAAGAAACACCTATATTTACTTAGCTCAGGCCTTCAAGATAAAACAATACGACTGAAGGGGTAGGACAAGGGATTTATGAAATGGAAAAGTCACGGCAAGCAATCAAACGGGGGCTGCAAGTAACAATACAGCATCCTTATGCAGACTATTCACAATCTGCAGTTCTGATCGTTGAGCCGGCAATAACAAGGCCTCCTCTTTAGCGACACCCACACCCTGGCAAACCACCGCCCCATCAACCACCAACAATAGGCCGTAATGTTGAGTTTGCGGCAGCACATACTCAGCAGAGGCCATCAATGTAAGGCGTAAAACCTGAAAGTCATCAAACTTAACAACCTCTTCGAGCCGAAAGGCCTTATTTTCCTCCAGAACACCCAGCTCAGGCAACGACGGGCTATCCAGAGACATGATCTCTACAGCCTGCTCCGTATCCCAATGATTTTGAGTTAACACTTTTTGTGCGAAAGAAAGAATCATTCGCTCATAGACAGGCGTCTGAAATTCTACGGTACGTATACCATGCTGCAATGAATGGGGAGTTAACAAGGGTACCTGTACCACATCACCCTGTTCTAGCGGCAACAAAGAGGTAAATTGATTCATCTCTTCTCGAAGGGATTCCTCTTGAGCCAAAACGGTATCAGGTAACATAGAGGACCAACGCTGAATCACTTCGGCTGAAATCGGCGTATTTGAGCCTATAGCTTCGTCCCGACGAAACACATCAAACTGCTCATCAATTTGACGCCTAAGCACTTCGTAACGTTTTACAGCCGCTAAATAAGCAGCCCGAAAAGCCTCTGAAGTAACGTATTTTTTTCTGGTTTCAGGATTAAAACCATAACGAATGGCACCAATACCACTAGGCCATGCCCCATCATCAATATGTGTCACCACATAAACTTCACGCTTCTCTTTGTGAAGCTCAAAATACAAATCTCCGTAAACAGCCTCAGATAGAGGGTCCAGTATTTTTAACAAATTGATTTTCTGCTCACAATTGGCAGCAAGACGCCTCGGGGCGACAGACAAAACCCAAGGAAGAGGAACGCTAGACAATCCATCTGTTACTCGAGAAACACCTCTTTCTTCAATTCCTGTATACCAAATTTCCTGACCCCACGGTTTAGCAATGCTAACCGTTTCCAGTTTGAGGGGGCTACCTAATACAATAACAGGCAGATCATTCGCCCGAGCAAAGGTATGCAACCCCGACAATCCAGCATCCATGGATTCCAACTGGTGATACTTAGATAGGCTTGATTCGGCCACAACAAAGCACAGCTGACCGCTTGATTGACAATAAACAACTACCAGCTCGATTAATGGCGCTCCTGAAAAGTAATACTGGGTATAGTCATACGCCACCACTAAAATGTGATCACTCTCAGAGCCATCTACACCCACAGCTTCACTCAGCCATAAATTAAGTGCCGCTTCAGGGTTACCTGTTTTTTGTATATTAACCAATTTGTATATTAACCAAGGGTAGCTCCAAAAATTCGATACTGAGTCTAGCAAAATGAGACATGTTCGCCGAGCAAATCTTCAGCACTAATATCAGAACCCGAAACCCCTGCTACCCAAATGCCTTTTATTATAGAAAATAATTTGTATAGAAAAATTTACACAAACAAACATGACACCCAATGCAGACAGCTCCTTAATGAGTTATAACGCTATGCAGTACACTCATAAGAACAGCACTTAAAATACACAATCAATTTAATGGAGTAAAAATATGCAATTGTCTAAAAAAATACTGTGTTTACCCACTATTCTGACTATAGCCCTTTTAAGCCTGACGGGTTGCGGTAGTGAAGATCAATCGGCCTCAAGCAGTTCGGCAAAAGAAGCAATGGGTACATCTTCTTCTGAAATCACCATGGACTCGGCTAAAGAAACCATGCAAGCAGTAAATGACACTGTAATGGAAGAGGTGAATAAGGTTTCTGAAGAAACAAAACAAGCCGCTATGGAAAAAGTAGATGAGAAAAAAGAGGCTGCGACACAAGAAGTACAAGATGCCGTTGACTCTGCAAATGATGCTGCTGATGAAAAAGTGAATAGCACCATGAAAAGCTTTACGGACAAACTGGGCCAATAACCCTTAAACAATATAAAGTACATCTATTAAAAAGGCCGACTTAATTGTCGGCTTTTTTAATAAAAAAACGTATAAAGAATAATTATTTTGGAATTAAATCACCCAAGCCTACTAATTCAACATCTCAACTCTTATCAATTCAATCTCTCAACAATAGTTGTCACACCCTGCCCCAGTCCAATGCACATGGTAGACACGCCAAATGTGGCATCTCGTTGCTTAAGAACATTTAATAGTGTCCCGGTAATTCTAGCACCAGAAGCACCCAAGGGATGACCCAATGCAATGGCTCCACCATTGACGTTAGCTTTTTGATCCATGCAATCCAACAAGCCAAGATCTTTCAACACCGGCAAGGACTGTGCAGCAAAAGCCTCATTCAATTCAACATAATCAATATCATCAATAGTTAAACCAGCCTTTTTTAGTGCTGCACGAGTGGCCGGCACCGGACCATAACCCATGATGGCAGGRTCAACACCAGCRGCRGCCACAGAAACTATTTTTGCCATAGGCTGAAGGCCCAGAGCATTAGCWCGCTCTGCAGACATTACCAGCATCGCTGCTGCACCATCGGTTATTTGGGAAGACGTGCCCGCCGTTACAGTGCCATTAACAGGGTCAAACACCGTACGCAACTGCGACAAGCCTTCCAGCGTTGTCTCAGGCCTAATGGTCTCATCCTCACTCATAAGATACAGGCCACCCTGTTCATTATGGCCCTCGATGGGAACAATCTCATTGGTGAATAGACCTGCACTCCTGGCTTCATCTGCCAATTTATGAGAACGCACACCAAATTCATCTTGCTGCAGACGACTAATGCCGTGAATACGTGCGAGGTATTCGGCCGTTAATCCCATCATGCCAGATGCCTGGGCAATACTGAGACTCAAGGCTGGATTTGGATCAATATCATGGGTCATAGGCACATGGCCCAGATGCTCAACACCACCCACTAAATAAAAATCTCCCAAGCCTGCCATAATATTGGCCGTAGCATTATGTAATGCCGACATAGAAGAACCACAAAGTCGATTAACGGTAATTGCYGGSACTTCATGTGGAATACGGGTGCGAAGGCTGGTCATTCTGGCAATATTAAAAGCCTGCTCTCGCCCTTGCATAACACAACCCCAAATGATGTCATTAATCTCACTAGGAGCAACACCTGGGTTACGATCAAGTAATCCTTCAATCAAATCTGCACCGATTTCATCCGCCCGACGATTGCGAAACGAACCATTTTTGGAACGTGCCATGGGTGTGCGTACAACATCAATAATTACCGCATCTCTTGGATTTACGCTCACAACAACTCTCCTTTAATTCCTATAGCCCTTAGCGCTACGGTTTCTAACCCAATAGTTTTTAATCCTACAACCCTGCATTGCCAATTAGTCATAGTAACTTTCACCATTCGCAGCCATCTCGCGCATTTTCTCAGTCGGCTCATAAAGCTTTCCAAGTTCAGCATGCCTATCTGCCATTGCACAGAACTTATCGAGACCAATCTCATCCATCCAGCGAAATAAACCACCTCGAAAAGCAGGGAAACCAAGACCATAGACTACAGCCATATCTGCTTCTGCCGGAGAGCCAACTACGCCTTCCTCCAAACAATGGGCAAGCTCAACACACATGGGAACCATAAAACGGGCAATGATGTCTTCGTCACTAAACTCGACAGAATCTTTAACATGGGGCCTAAATAAGTCATACACCGCATCATCAACCACTTTCTTTGGCTTGCCCCGCTTGTCCTTTTCATAGAGGTAATAACCGTTATCATTCTTCTGACCCAGACGACCATTCTCAAACAACAACCTGGTTGGTGAAACTTTATAATCACCCCCATAAACATCACCCATTCGTTCCGGGTAACCCTCAAGAATCGAGGGAAAACAATGCACAGCTGTATCCAGACCCACAACATCCATTAAATAGGCAGGCCCCATCGGCCAACCCCAGGCTTCCATAACCCTATCTACTTGTTGAAAATCCGCACCATCGACAATCATCATGTCGAAGCCAAATACGGCCGGAAAAAGCACCCGGTTTACTAAAAACCCAGGACAGTCATTAACCACTATGGGCTTCTTGCCCAATGCCAGAGCATGAGCGACCACTGTTGCCAGGGTKTCTTCTGATGTTTTCGCACCACGAATCACCTCGACCAGAGGCATCGCATGAACGGGGTTAAAGAAGTGCATTCCACAGAAGTTTTCTGGACGCTTTAGATGACCCGCCAGATGGTCAATGGAAATTGTTGATGTATTGGAAACCAACACAGCATCATCGGAAATCTTCTCTTCCACCTCAGCCAGAACAATACCTTTCACTTTGGCATTTTCTACCACCGCCTCAATAACGATATCAGTGTCTTCTATGCCTTCGTAACTGAGTGAAGGAATAATGCTAGAAAGAATATTCCCAGCATCAAGGGTAGACATTTGGCCACGGTCTACACGCTTAGCCAGCAACTTGTTAGCCTCACTCATACCCAGAGCCAATGAATCAGTGTTGATGTCTTTCATTAGAACCGGAAAGCCCTTCATTGCATTCTGATAGGCGATACCACCACCCATAATGCCTGCGCCTAGTGCTGTCGCATGCTTAACCACCCGGGTTGTCTTCTTAGCATATTTTTTGGCAACCGAGCCGATGTACTGGTCATTGATAAACATTCCCACCAATGCGCGACATTGCGGTGTTTGTGTCAGATCACTAAAGGCCTTAAATTCCACTTCTAAAGCCTCATCACGAGACATTCTTGCCGCTTTTACAAGTACTTCTACCGCAGCAATAGGAGCTGGATAATTAGTTCCAGCCTTAGATAAAACCATCGCCCGACAGGTATTAATCGACATGCCCAATTCAATATCATTGAGTTGTATAGGCGATGATTTTTGCTCCCTACGATGCTGATAATCTAGCTGGCCTTCAGCGGCACGCACTAACATCGCCAAAGCTTCATCGTGCAGTAACGCAGGCTCGACAACCGCGTCCACAGCACCATCTTTCAGTGCAACGACTGCGTTGTTATGACGACCCGTAGTAATCCACTTCACCGCATTATCAAAGCCAATCAGCCGAGGCAGCCGTACGGTGCCACCCCAACCGGGAATAATACCTAATGTGGTTTCCGGCAAACCCACCCTAGCTTTACTAGACATCACCCGAAAATCACAGGCAAGGCACACCTCAAAACCACCACCCAGAGCAAAACCATTAATGGCCACCACTGAAGGATAGGGTAATGATTCAATTTTATTGAAGGCCTCGTTAGCCGTACCAAGAAATACTCGGCGCTGCTGCTCCGTTCCCTCAAAGACTTCACCAAATTCAGTGATATCAGCCCCGGCGATAAATACAGCCTTACCACTCGTTATCAATAAGCCTTTCACATTGGTCTGCTGCTCTAAAACAGCCAGCGCTTTATGAAGTTCAGCCAGGGTTTCTTGGTTAAAGATATTGACCGATCCCTTTACAGCATCGAAATGTAATTCGACATAGCCATCATCCAATGACTGAAGCCTCAGCATATTTCCCTGAAACATATCCTTCATTCTCCTAATTAGCGTGTAACCTGGCATTCCAGGTTGACCAACCTCAAACTATTTTAAACAGCTTGAGTATAAAAAACCGTAGATTCTGATAGTACGCATCACTAAGCAAGCTAGGCAAAGGGCTTTTGTGACCGAATAGTTCTAACAACCACCTCTAAATGTCTTAAAAAATTGTACCAGNNCNNCCNAACCTAACCTAACCTTTGCCAGCTTTAAACTGTGCCATTTTTTTTAATTAAAATAACATCACTTTCTGGGTATTCAGCGATAACACCCCATTTCTCACATAAATAATCAAACGTTTCACGACTAAAAAAACAAATGTGCGTCTGATCRTTTTTATAATGCCAACGACTAAAGGCGKCTTTATCCGYAACCAACTTKGTCATCAGTCCCAAATAACCGCCGGGTTTAATTTTTGACCACAGGCTCTCAAGTACTTCACCGGGTTGAGACAAATGTTCCACCACCTCAGTAGCAGTGATAAAACTGTATTCTAATTGCAAGACCAAGGTATTATTAGCGTAGTAAATATCGTAAATGTTTACACTAAAACCCGCCTCCTCCAACATCACYGATAATGTCGGACCAGGCCCAGAACCAAAATCCAGACCTTTCGCTTCCGCCTCAAGACCCACCATCAACGGATCAACCAAACGACTCAAAAATTGACGATAACGGTAATCATTCGGACTGTTTTGATGTAAATCGTAGTGAGCTTTTTCTTGTTCTCTGGACAAGTGCTGCCAGGAGGCGACAAAGACTAACTGACACAGGTTACATTGATAATAATCCCGCTTAGCATCTGACCAATATTCCTCGACCGAAGTAGCCTGACACAAAGGACAGCATAGAGATTGTGAGCAAGACATATTTTAAGCTCAGTAACAAGTCTGTTTTGAGAGAAAATATTCACCCATAATCACGCCCCCAAACATCAACAGCACCCTAACCTTGGCCCTACTGGTATAAAACGGACAAATGGAAAAAATTCAGAATCAAATTGCATCAGAGCTTAACGTCAAGCCCTCTCAAGTTAGCGCCGCAATCAGGCTGCTCGATGAAGGGGCGACCGTACCCTTTATCTCCCGTTACCGCAAGGAAGTCACCGAGGGCCTGGATGACATTCAACTTCGCGCACTGGAAGAGCGGTTGGGCTACATCCGAGAAATGGAAGATCGACGCCAAACTATACTCACCAGCATAGAAGAACAAGGCAAGCTCACCCCTGAACTCAAGCAGGCGGTTCTTACTGCCGAAACAAAAACACGGCTGGAAGATTTATACCTACCCTACAAACCCAAAAGACGCACTAAAGGACAAATTGCTATTGAAGCTGGCCTGGAACCCCTTGCCGACATGCTCTACAACCAACCCAGCCTCGACCCAGAACAACAGGCTGAAGCCTACATCAACCCTGAACAGAACATTAGTGATACCAAAGCGGCTCTGGACGGTGCCAAATATATCCTAATGGAACGTTTTAATGAAAATGCCGAACTTGTCGGCCAATTGCGTCAGTATCTGACCAACGAAGCAAAGCTAACCTCCACTCTAATCTCGGGCAAAGAACAAGAGGGGGCAAAATATCGAGACTATTTTGAACATAGCGAGCGTCTTAAAACCACCCCCTCACATCGGGCTCTGGCCATGTTTCGTGGTCGACGAGAAGGTATTCTCTCACTTCGGGTAGACATTGAAACTGAAGCTACCGAGGGGCACCCCTGCGAAACCATGATTGCCCAACAGGTAAACATTGAAAATCAAGACCGCCCTGCGGACMARTGGCTCGCCGAAGTCGTACGCTGGACATGGAAAGTAAAACTGCACTTACACCTTGAAACTGATTTGCTGKCCGAGCTTCGCGCCCGTGCTGAAACTGCAGCCATCACCGTATTTGCCATCAATCTCAAAGATTTATTACTCGCAGCACCAGCAGGGCAAAAAGCAACCATAGGCTTGGACCCAGGCCTGCGCACAGGCGTCAAAGTGGCTGTGGTAGATGGCACAGGTAAAGTATTAGACTATGGCGCCATCTTCCCCACACAACCACACAACAAAATTAAAGAAGCAGARGTGGCATTAGTTAAATGGTGTAAAAGTCATGATGCAGCACTCATCGCTATTGGCAACGGTACCGCCAGCCGAGAAACCGAACGATTTGTAAAAGATGTATTAAAAAACCACCCGGAGCTAACAGCACAACCCGTTATCGTCAACGAATCAGGTGCATCTATTTACTCCGCCTCTGAATTTGCCTCACGAGAATACCCCGACCTGGACGTAACGATTCGCGGTGCTATCTCCATCGCCCACCGCCTTCAGGATCCGCTGTCTGAGCTAGTAAAAATTGACCCAAAATCCATTGGTGTCGGCCAATACCAACATGATGTCAGCCAGGTAGAGCTATCACGCAGCCTTAATGCCGTGGTCGAAGACTGTGTGAACGCTGTAGGTGTTGAGGTCAACACCGCGTCTGCCGCACTACTAAACCGTGTCGCAGGCCTCAACCAAACCATCGCCGACAATATTGTTGCCTTTCGCAACGAAAATGGTCCGTTTAAACAACGGAAAGAACTAAAAAAAGTCCCCCGGCTCGGAGAAAAAACCTTCGAACAAGCCGCCGGGTTTTTACGTATAGCCAATGGTGACAATCCACTGGATGCCTCTGCAGTCCACCCTGAAAGCTATTCAGTGGTGTCACGCATCGCTGATGATATTGGCCAATCCGTAAAATCCTTGCTGGGGAACAGCACTCTACTTCGCGAGCTCAACCCAAAAAACTATGTGGATGAAAAATTTGGCTTACCCACCATTACTGATATCTTCAGCGAATTACATAAACCTGGCCGAGACCCTCGCCCGGAATTCAAAACAGCAACCTTCAAAGAAGGTGTAGAAACACTTAAAGATTTGGAACCAGGCATGGTGCTAGAGGGTACGGCCACGAATGTAACCAACTTTGGTGTCTTTGTAGATATCGGGGTACACCAAGATGGGTTGGTGCATATCTCAGCACTGGCCAATCGATACGTCAAAGACCCGCATGAAATAGTGAAAGCCGGTGATATTGTCCAGGTTAAAGTAATGGAAGTTGATATCCCCCGCAAACGTATTGGACTTTCCATGCGGCTGTCCGACGAACCTGGTGCGAAAAAAACACACTCTGACAATCGGACAGAAAATACAAAAAACCACGGTAAAAAGAAACAACCTAAAAAAGAACATCAGGGCCAACAGAAAACTGGAACTAAAATAGGCACTATGGGCGCACTATTTAATCAGGCACTAAAAAAACCTTAAGCATACTCGCCATCAGGAGATCCTTACCGGCTATGACTGTCACCCTGATCAAAACATGCTTGTAATAAAGCCTGCATCTTGTCTTTCCCAAGGCTGTTGAGCAGCTTTATATTCTGTTCGGGAATTTGATCTGGGTTTGGGTGGTTAGCAACTGCCCGCTCCAGACTGGCTTCACGAATCAGGTGCAACATGGGGTAAGGAGATCGGTTGGTATAGTTCTCGGCATCATCTGGCTCGGTGCCACCAAACTGGTAATCCGGGTGAAAGCTGGCAATTTGATAAATTCCTTCCAATGACATTTCGACCAACAAACCTTCCGCATAGTTTAAGAATTGATTGTAGTCATAAAAATCTTGCAATACTTCTGGGTGAATCAACAGAGTAGTTTCGATAGAACTATCGCTATTAAGCAACTCCAACTCAGCTTGCAAGTCTATCAACAGCTGCTCTTCTGTCTCTGCTTCAGACACAGTAAAACGAACTCTCTCCGCCTGTAGTTCACGTTTGGCGAAGGGACAAAGATTCAGCCCCACCACTAAAGTATCCACCCATTTTTGTACAGGTTGAATTATAAGTGTATGTTTCAAATGACGGACCTCAAGAGGCGGTATATTTTAAGAAGAGATGGGGTTAAATTTAACATTAGAGCAACAGACAACTGCGATCTAGGGAACACAAACAACCTCTGCTCCCACCTCAATCACACCGGAGGTTAATACATCAACCCGCAGCCCTCCTCGATGAAGGAATTTTTCTACCACCTTACCAGATGACAATGTTGGGCTAGCAAGAGCTTTACCCAAACTACTACAGGGCTCACATAGTTCAATCCCTTTTAATCTCACACCACTTATCAAAAACTCCTTTCCAACAAGTTTGTTCAGTTTTACACCACGAGTAATAATATTTCTACGAGTGATAGATAAATCGTAGGCCAAATTTTGCTCGTCGATAAACGACTCAATCTCTTCCACTTCAATCAGTGTAAGATTCTGCCCCGGCCACCTGGATAAACCAAAGTTTCTATCGCCAACTATGCCACTACCTGCGACTAGGTCAATTTTTTCAGCTACGACCTGCTGCCCACCAGCGGATACACTGATATAGATTTTTTCTACTGTCATTCTCTCTCTCATTTTATAGCTGTCCATTCAGTGTCATTTCAATACTACTGAAAAAACAAGACTAGAAAAATAATGCATAAATAATCAGTAAATAAATTGAATATTGAAGCGCATAATAAAATGGATAGTTTAATTTGTTTCTGACCATTTACTGCTGAAACAATTCTGGAATATTACCAACATCAATATAAGCAGACGTCTTCAGTGTAGAAAAACTATAAAACAGTCAGTATATTAGTTCAAAAATATTGGAATGATTACTGATTTTGCGCACCAGTTTGTTATGTTTTACAACACCTCAATTCTGGACATAAATTGTACAAAGGATAAAAATGGTGAGCACTATTAACCCCATCATCAAACCCCTATCAATACATTACACTATCATCCTGAAAGGTATAAATTAGATAACAGTCTGACCTCGTCTCTATCTTTTTAAGCACTTTATTTTGTGCTCGAGAACAAAGACAGTCAAAGTTAAGGAACAATTTTAATGGAAGACAAATAAGAATAGGAAATTTGTATAYTAGCTTTTTGAGTTTTGAAACAGGAGGCTCGGTGTAAGACTTTGATTCAAATGGGGTGGCTGACGGGGCTCGAACCCGCGACCACCGGAATCACAATCCAGGGCTCTACCAACTGAGCTACAGCCACCACTGTATGAACCTCTTCTCGCTGGATGGCGCGCCCGGCAGGATTCGAACCTGCGACCTACGGCTTAGAAGGCCGTTGCTCTATCCAGCTGAGCTACGGGCGCTCAACAACTTGTGTCACGAATGAGGTTGGTCGGGGATGAGGGATTCGAACCCCCGACATCCTGCTCCCAAAGCAGGCGCGCTACCAGACTGCGCTAATCCCCGATGTCTCGATACAACCAGACAAATACCCTCATTTCGAGGCTGCGCATGATACTGATGACAATCGGTCTCGTCAATGAAAAAGCAACGAATTACTCGGAGAGATTCACTTCACAGGGACTACATGAAATGAGAAAATAGCTTCTTTTCCCTACTTGCCCATTCCCTTAAYCAGGAGCGTTAAAAATCATGCCAGCTCAAATTCTCGATGGCAAAGCCATTGCCCAACAAACTGAAGCAGAATTAAGTGAACGTGTTGCCCGGCTCAAAGAGAACAATGGAGGGCAAGCCCCAATACTCGCCACTATTCTCGTGGGGGGYGATCCGGCCTCTGCAACCTACGTGCGGATGAAACAAAATGCCTGTAAACGCGTTGGCATGGAGTCCCTGGCCATAGAAATGTCGGGAGAAACAACCACAGAAGAGCTTCTGGMAAAAATTAACGAGCTAAATAACAATCCAAACTGCCACGGCATTCTTCTCCAACACCCCGTACCTGAGCAAATTGAAGAGCGTGATTGTTTTGACAGTATTGCACTGGAAAAAGACGTAGACGGTGTGACCTGCCTTGGCTTTGGGCGTATGGCAATGGGTGAAGAAGCCTATGGCTCCGCTACTCCTCAGGGCATCATGCGACTATTGGCAGCCTACGACATTCCCCTGCAAGGAAAACATGCTGTTGTCGTTGGTCGCAGTCCTATCTTGGGCAAACCCATGGCCATGATGCTATTAAATGCCAATGCCACGGTGACCATATGTCACTCCCGCACCGAAAACCTGGCAGAAATTATCCGTGGAGCCGATATTGTTGTCGGTGCCGTAGGTAAACCAGAATTTATCAAAGCCGAGTGGATTAAGGATGGTGCGGTGGTGGTTGATGCCGGCTATCACCCAGGCGGCATTGGCGATATTGAGCTGGCTCCGCTACATGATCGAGCTGCGGCAATCACACCCGTCCCCGGTGGCGTTGGCCCTATGACAATCAACACCCTTATTCTTCAATCAGTAGAGGCTGCCGAGAAAAAGCTGGCTTAAGTACACAGCTCCAGCGGTTACGCACTTCTGCATTTATATTACTCTTAATATGACTCTGTTTTCATTTCTCTCCTTATTAAAACAATAGAGAGGAATGAAAATAGAGTCATKACATTAAGTGCCACTTTCTTAACCTGACACAATTTATACAGATTTTTTACCTTATCCTGCTCTCTTTTCTTCCATTCTTGCACTGAAGTACGAGAAACGGTTACGACTTAGAACTAGAATAAAGGGTAACCATAGGATTTATAGATGCTATCAGATCGACTTGTTGCCCACAGAGGTTATCCTGCACGTTACCCAGAGAATACTCTGCTAGGTTTCACCCAGGCTATTAAAGCAGGTGCGCACTTTATAGAAACTGATGTTTTATTTAGTGCCGACCATCAGCCTGTGYTGTACCACGACGCCCTGATGAACCGTATCAGTGGTGAGAATAATGCCGTCCACCTTCTCAGCCTATCAGAGCTCATGCAGTGTGCTGCCTCAGAACCAGAACGATTGGGTGATCAGTTTATAGATCAGAAAATCACCCCCTTGAGTGAACTCGTAGCGTTACTCTCTCAGCATCCAAATGTTACTGCCTTTATAGAGTTAAAACGATCAGCCCTTCATATCGAAGGTATGGAAAACGCATTTAATATTGTCACCAAAATGTTACAGCCTGTTTTAGGCCAATGCGTTTTAATCAGTTTTAGTGATGAATTTATCCAATATGCCTGGCAACAAAATTACCCTCGCCTGGGCCTGGTATTAAAAGACTGGAACGATTTAGAGGGAGAAATATTCTCCCAAATAAAACCAGAGTATCTCTTCTGTGATACAGAAATCATCCCTGACAATACAATGCTTGATCCCATTGAGAGTAAGGTAGTAGTTTATGAAATAACTAATCCCGACCATGCAATAAATTGGTTTAATCGGGGTGCAGACATGGTGGAAACCTTTGATTATGGCGGCATGATGGAGAACCTATCTCACCGAGCGTTATAAGCTTTTTAGCCAAAGGATATATGGTAATTTTGAGCCAGAGAAACACCAAATAATGGATAATTACAGTAGACCCAGATCTATTTACAACTCGCTTCGCGATGAACCCAGCTACGATGTGATCATTATCGGTGGTGGYATTCAAGGCGTCGGAGTTAGCCAGGCGGCRCARGCGGCGGGTTACTCATCCCTAGTTYTAGAAAAATCCAGCTGGGCTGCCGGYACTTCAAGYAAATCTAGCAARCTRATTCACGGYGGCTTACGGTATTTAAAAACRGGRGAATTCTCCCTGGTAAGAGAGAGCCTCAGRGAACGCAGYCTRCTCTTYAARAATGCACCAACCCTTGTGYACCCTAACTGGTTTCATATCCCCATATACAAACATTCWCACTATCGCCCYTGGCAAATTCGTGCAGCACTTACCTTATATTGGCTATTATCAGGCTGCCAACGAGAAGCYCGCTTYGAAGTACTTCCAAAGAAAAAGTGGCACCARTTAAAGGGWCTAAAAACAGAGRRTTTGRAGAAAGTTTTYCGTTACTGTGACGCCCAAACAGATGACATMAAATTAACCGAAGCGGTAATCCAATCTGCGGTRTCACTGGGSGCAGAAATACGATGCCCGGCAAAGCTKATTAGTGCAAAACAAATAARCAATGGCTAYCACATCAATTATSTAGAAAACGGCACATTTAAAACCGCTATATGCCGATTTTTAGTCAATGCAACAGGGCCCTGGATCAATCAAATTGTAGATTGTATYCATCCCCAACCCAACTCTATCCCTGTAGAACTAGTCCAGGGCTCTCACTTAATTCTCGACCAAAAGATCAGTGATGAATGCTTTTATCTGGAATCCCCTTCTGACGGGAGAGCAGTCTTTGTGCTGCCATGGTATGAGGGCACCCTGCTAGGCACCACAGAAACACTCTTTGAGGGTAATCCGGAAGATGCATCAACAACGGATCAGGAACGAAAGTATCTTTTAGAGGTACTCACAACACATTTTCCGGATTATACCGGTAGCATCTGCGGGGAGATGGCAGGCTTACGCGTATTGCCCCGTAGTGACGGAGGGCAACTTCACCACCTCAGTCGTGAGGTACAACTGATTACCGACAGTAGTTCCATGCCTCACTACCTCGGTATCTACGGCGGAAAACTTACCGGCTATCGGGCCACGGCAAGTAAGGTGGTAAAAATCATCGAATCCACACTTCAAAAGAGAAAGGGGCGGAGTAGTACCAAAAACTTACCCCTGACGGAAAAAACTCAGTAACTRCTCACAACCCCCGCTGCCACTCTTGTCTTAGCTGTATTCGTCCAGGGTCGTTAATTGCCGTATGAACCTGAGCCAACAACCGGCTCTTATCCCGAGATAGCGTGCCTTTTAATATCAAATAATTGGAGGCATGGTCACTACGAAAAACTGTTTTTTCCAGTGTCATCGTATCCAGTAATACTTCCATCTCACGAAACAAATCCAATTGCTGCAAAGGCTCAAAATCGCCCCCAAAACTTGACTCGAATCGCTCGATGCCCACAGGGAAACTGACCACCAATGTAGACAAATATTCAGGCTGGGCTTCATTCATCAATAATGCAGAATTAACCGCATGCTGTTCGGAATAACGTTGACCACCCAAGCCATTTAAAATCATTACCGAGCTTTTTATCTTTGCCTCTTTAATTTTTTGCAACGCCAGCAAAGAGGACTGATACGTTTCGCCCTTGGAGACTTTTTCTAAAACCTGATCGTCACCCGACTCACAACCCACGTACATCAGCTTTAAACCTAACTGCTCCAGCTCTGCCAGCTCTTCTACCGTTTTGTTTTTTAGATTGCGAGGAAGGCAATATGAAGACACCCTCTGAACATCCGGCAAGTATTGATGAATTAACAACAAAATTTCTTTTAACCGACGAAAGGACAATGTTATGGCATCACCATCTGCCAGAAAAACACGACGAACAGGAAAACCCGAACGGGCTGCCTGTTGTAACTCCTGTATTAATTGTTCTGAAGGTTTTACGCTGAATTTTTTTTGTGRTGCCGTATACATTTCACAAAATGTACAGTTGTTCCAGGAACAACCGTTGGTCACTTGAAGAATCAGTGACCGCGCCTCACTCGGGGGACGGAAAACAGGTTCTATATATTCAAACAAGGTTCAAACTCTCCTTTCTGCCTACTTTCCAGACCAGCTATTCTCTTCGCCAACTCGTCCCTTCTCGTGAGTCTTCCAATACAACACCCTGAGACAATAACTGTTTACGAATATCGTCGGCACGAGAAAAATCACGACTTTTCTTTGCCTCGGTACGCTCCGTGATCAACCCTTCAATGTCATCGGCACCAAGACCACCAGAATCACCCACCAAACCGCCACCTTGCATAAAGGCTTCGGGATCAGCACCAAGAACATCAAACACAGCACCCAGCGCCTTTAGCTCTGCAACTAATATACAGGCTTTCTCCCTGTCCGTTTTTGCCACAGTATTAATATCACGCACCAAGTCGTACATAGCAGCCAGGGCTTCACGACTATTAAAATCATCGTTCATTGCTGCTACAAAGCGCCGATAATAATCGCTGCCTTTTATGTCTGACAACGATGCCGCAGAAACATCTGCAAACGGTCGTAGTGCTGTATAAAACCGCTCCAAACCGCCCTTCGCTTCCATCAGATTATCCTCAGAATAACTGATAGGACTACGGTAATGACTGGACAGCAAGAAATAACGAATCACTTCCGGGTGATATTTTTTTAATACTTCACGGATGGTAAAAAAGTTGCCCAGCGACTTGGACATTTTTTCATCGTCTACCCGCACTGCACCCGCATGCATCCAATAATTTACATACTTCTTACCCGTGGCCGCCTCACTTTGAGCAATTTCATTTTCATGGTGAGGAAAAGGTAAATCAGGTCCACCACCGTGAATATCGAAGGTTTCACCGAGACAACAGGTAGACATGGCCGAACACTCAATATGCCAACCCGGTCTACCAGGGCCCCAAGGAGACTCCCAGCTCACCTCCCCTGCCTTTGCACCCTTCCACAGAGCAAAATCACGGGGGTCTTCTTTATGTTCATTCACCTCAACACGCGCACCCGCCAGTAGGTCTTCGGGATTACGGTTACTCAATTTTCCATAATCAGCAAAACGACTGACCCGATAATAGACATCGCCATTGTCCGCCGCATAAGCGTAGTGGTTATCGACCAAAATCTGCACCATGGCCAAGATATCATCCATATATGCCGTGGCTCTTGGTTCAAGATTTGGAGCCAAAACACCCAGAGCACGCTCATCTTCATGCATTGCTTCAATCATGCGTTGGGTGAGATCGGAATATAGCTCACCGTTTTCATTGGCTCGCTTCAGAATTTTATCGTCGATATCAGTGATGTTTCGTACGTAATTGACATCCCAGCCCTGTGACCGCAAATAACGGGTAATCACATCAAAAGCCACCAGCACCCGAGCGTGACCAATATGACAAAAGTCATACACGGTGATACCGCAGACATACATMYTRATTTTGCCTGCTACCAACGGTTTAAAAACTTCTTTCTGACGYGTCAGRGTGTTGTATATATGCAATGTCATAACTGAAAAATCATCATTAAAAAGTGATTATAGATATAAGCGTTAAGAACCCGCTTCAGCCCAGGTAGATCTCAGTGCAATAGTCTGGTTAAACACTAGTTTCTCCGAACTACTATTTTTACTGTCCTTACAAAAATACCCTTCCCGCTCGAATTGRTAGGGTTTGCCTGGCTCCGCATCAGCCAAACCAGYCTCGGCTTTACAGCCRRYAATAACCTGYAAYGAATCRGGATTAATSGCATCRAGGAAGTTTTTRTCGCCCGCATCAGGCAGAGGGTCGYTAAACAACCGGTCATATTCGTGAATCTCACAATCCACCGAATGCTGCACTGACACCCAATGCACAACACCCTTGGGCTTAATTTCATCGGCAGGATTTTTACCCAAGGTATCAGGAATAAGACTCGCATTAACTTGAACCACTTCTCCCGCATCATTTTTCAGGTAGTCATCYGCTTCAATCACGTAGCCATTGCGCAGTCGAATACGYTTGCCGGGGGATAATTTTTTTCTGAAYTTCTTACTGTATTCTTCCTTGAAATCATCCACATCAATATAGATTTCACGGGTAAAAKRAATGACCCGTACACCGAGATCCAGCTCGGGGTGACATGGCACAGTTAGCTGCTCTAAATGATCTTCAGGTAAATTGGTAATCACCACCTTTAATGGTCGCAATACCGTCATGGCGCGAGGTGCATTTTTATTAAGTTCATCGCGGATAAAATGTTCCAGCTGAGAAATATCCACCACGCCGTCAGTTTTTGCCACAGCCAAACTGTCGCAGAAATTACGGATAGACACAGCAGGGACACCTCGACGGCGAAGCCCGGAAATAGTCGGCATCCGCGGGTCATTCCAGCCATCAACATGGCCTTCATCCACTAGCTGCTTGAGTTTGCGTTTGCTGGTCACACTGTAATTGAGATTAAGCCGCCCAAATTCATATTGGTGAGGCGTTGATGGCACAGGTAAATTCTCAATAAACCACTCATAAAGAGGACGATTAGACGCGAATTCCAAGGTGCAAAGAGAGTGGCTCACACCTTCGATGGCATCTTCCTGGCCATGGGCAAAATCATACGCCGGGTAAATATTCCACTTATCACCRGTGCGGTGATGTGGCACTTTCTTAATTCGGTACATCACCGGATCGCGGAGGCTGATATTGGGGGAAGCCATATCTATTTTGGCCCGCAGCGTCATGCTGCCCTCATCAACGGCTCCGATTTTCATTTGATCCAAGAGTGCCAGGCTTTCATCTATGGGGCGATCACGGAACGGACTATTTTTTCCCGGCTCTTTCAATGTGCCACGATATTCACGCATGTCTTCAGCATTTAGCTCACACACATAGGCTTTACCTTCCCGCACAAGCCCTTGTGCCCAGTCGTAGAGCTGGTCAAAATAATCCGAGGCATAGCGCACTTCGCCACTCCACTGAAAACCCAGCCATTGAACATCTTCAATAATGGCCTGAACGTATTCGTCYTCTTCCTTTTCAGGATTGGTATCATCAAACCGYAAATGACAATCACCACCATACTGCTYGGCTAACCCAAAATTTACGCAAATGGATTTAGCATGYCCAATGTGTAAATAGCCATTGGGTTCTGGGGGGAAACGGGTGACAACTTTATCCACRACCCCATTTTCAAGGTCATGATTAATTGTCTGCTGAATAAAATTGAGGGGTTTGCTATCGTCTGCCATACTTCCGGCCTCATCGAGGCACTTCTCCATAACAAGRAAAGAGTTTATAAAAAGGAGCAGAATTATAGCCTTCAGGCTGTTGTGTATAAACAACTGAATAGGCYAGACAACCAAGTTTCTATCCTGATTTATCCAAAAAACCAACCGAACCTAAAAAAACTAACGGCCCTATGACCCATTCTGCCCTCCAACCCAACACCCGCGCCATTCTCTACCTGCAAGTGAGCCTGTTCTCTTTTCTAGTGGGYGACTCTCTCGTTAAGCTGTTATTAAAAACATTGCCACTGGGGCARTTAGTGTGCCTGAGAACCATCGCTTCGCTGGCCGCATTACTGGTTATTATGGCGATCACCGGGCGGCTACCCCTGCTAAAAATCACCAARCCTCTGCATCATGCCATGCGAAGCCTGTTCTTTACCTTTGTCAGTGTTGGCTATTATCTTGCCGTAAAGTTCTTTCCGCTAAGTGCCGTAGCAACAGCCCTTGCGGGTGCACCCATCATTATTGCGGCCATTTCCCCATTGATACTTAAAGAGCATGCAAACAAAGCTCAATGGATTGCCACAATTATTGGGTTCATCGGTGTCTGCATGGTTTTAAAACCCGACGTCAATGAACTCAATTGGCACTAYCTGGCCCTTCTGAGCCTACCTTTTTCCTACGCCATTATGATTCTCTGGGCCAAATACCTATCTAAAACCGAATCCGACTGGGCATTAAATTTTTATCAATTTATCCCTCTTCTTGTGGTGGCCAGCTTTTGGCAACAAGACCTATGGATCACCCCTGATATCACCCAACTCAGCATCATACTTATATCCGGGGCTGCGGCAGCTATTGGATTTATGCTACTCATTGCTGCATTCCGTATCGGTAAACCCGTGATAATCGCTCCATTTGAATACAGCTATATTCTTATGGCCCTGGCAGCAGACATTCTATTCTGGCACTTTTATCCTGACCTATGGTTATGGGCAGGAATCAGCCTTATCTTCATCTGCGGCGTAGTACAAGGCTGGCAAGCTTGGCGAGAACCATCCCCAGCTATACAGCCGCACCAGGAAGACACGCATAAACCCTAATGGCCACACGACAAATGGTTCAAATTAGTGGCTGAAAAACGTACCATAGCCCCCTTTCCATTTTCTGATAGCTACAGGATTACACGCACATGATTACCCTGCACACTAATTTCGGCGACATCAACATTGAATTGGAGTTTGAAAAAGCGCCATTATCCGCGGCCAACTTCCTGCAATACTGCCGTGATGATTTTTATAACAACACCATCTTTCACCGTGTTATTGACGGCTTTATGGTCCAGGGCGGTGGTTTTACCTCCGATATGGAAGAAAAAAGCAGCCGTGACTCCATTCAGAATGAAGCAGACAACGGCCTCAGCAATGATGAAGGCACCCTGGCAATGGCTCGCACCAATGAGCCACACTCTGCCAGCTCTCAGTTCTTTATTAATCTTGGCAGCAATGATTTTCTAAATCACTCTGGTAAAAATTCTCAGGGTTGGGGTTACGCCGTATTTGGTAAAGTTGTRGACGGCATGGATGTGGTCAACAAAATCAAAGCTACCGCCACAGGTAACAATGGTCACCACCAGGATGTTCCCGTAGAGCCCGTRGAAATCGAAAAAGTTACCATCAGCGACGCATACTCTGATAAGTAACTAGCCAATCAGACCTGTGGGCCAGTATCCCTGGCCCACAACAACTGACACCTATACATGCCTACACTCCTTATTTCCGATCTGCATCTGTCGCCCGAACGTCCGGCGGTAACCCAGGCATTTTTAGACTTTCTAAAAAGCCAGGCACAGCAAGCAACGGCWCTYTACATTCTTGGCGACTTGTTTGAAGCCTGGGTGGGTGATGACGATCCTRCCCCYTTATCMCGWRAAGTGATTTCAGCCTTAAAAGAACTGACAGACAGCGGCACCGAKTTRTATTTCACWCAGGGCAAYCGGGACTTTCTCATCGACAAACGCTTTGCCCGTGAAACYGGCTGYACACTRCTACCAGATCACTATGTTGCTCAGCTGGAAGGCCATAAAATATTATTGCTGCACGGCGACACCCTATGTATTGGTGATGTGCAATATCAGAAATTCCGCCGCAAGGCACGACACCCCATTTTCCGCTGGTGCCTGAGTCATTTACCTCTGAAAACACGACAGAATATCGCCACAAGYTGGCGAACCAAAAGCATGAAGGTGAATGCCAACAAATCAGACAAYATTATGRATGTCACACCKTCCGAAGTTGAACGCATCATGGAKAARTATCAAGTRAACACCATGATTCATGGYCATACYCAYCGACCCAACCTTCACCARCATAAAAATGGGGAAAGATTTGTATTAGGKGACTGGTATCACARCGGTTGGTATATACAGGTCATKGAAAARGCTAAGCCAGAATTGATTTCCTTCCCTATAGAGAATTAACYCGRCCACTTCTGTTCGRCTTASCCCTRKGCTCTRCACAASCCMMTAAACAATTCMTTCTTTWTMNCTTNATTCCAAGCCTATAARYACYCCTATAAATRYATCRACTCCCTRGRYYAGGAGYCMCTATTAAGAAAYCGTGGCTTCTRTTCACGGCAAAAGYATCATTAAGYRTTTGATTTTAAARGGTGTTGATTTATGATCAGTGGCCATGGACTGGAAAACAAAAACAGGGATTAGGCTYCYTTTGCCAAAYAATAAAACCCCCTCTTTKCTCCAACCCATTGTAAATAAACAAVAATAGCCTTAGCTGAATATBTTTTGATCCTGNATAAGGRGCYMRWGTSRTMTNMASYMYKAGNRCTTCTNNGNMRTWAGCTNGTTRCNYSCCTYRMMWKCWAAGGNCAKCANNTCTNTRANKYRWAWRMCTANTSMCRMWGRKYKGATGACTTGGCAGACGAAGCATTACGCAYTGCAGAAACCAAGGTTACGAAACATGGTGGCTATGGAAACTATGACCAAGTTAACGAAGAAATGCTTGATGAGTGGAAGGTAAAGGCGAAATCGCTAATTGTTAAGACGTGCGGCAACGATGGCGAACACATTAATGCTTTTGTAAAAGCTGAAGAGCCTATAACTATGGATGATAGCTATAGTATCTTCAAAAGAGTTAAGTCGGTGTTTATGGCTGCTAAAGATGACTTTCAAGGCGGCTTTCTTTCCTCAGTAAAAAATCTTGTTCAAGCCGAATTATTCGACTCTGAGCTGGAGCAAGCTACAGAGCTTCTTAGCAACGGATATAAAGGACCCGCTGCAGTTGTTGCAGGAGTTGTTTTAGAGACAACGCTACGTGACCTTTGTTCTGATAACTCAATACAACTTGCGAAGCTCGACAAAATGAATTCAGATCTAGCCAAAGCTGGTGTGTACAACAAGCTACAGCAGAAAAGAATTACAGCTCTGGCTGACATTAGAAACAGTGCGGCACATGGTGATTGGGCTTCGTTTAATGATGATGAAGTCAAGGAGATGATTAGGGATGTTGAACGATTCCTATCTAACCACTTGGTGTAACAAGCGTATGTTGTCGGACTGGTTTTCCGCTGCGCTCCAAACCAGCCGCAAATGCGGGCGTTAAATGTAATGTCTAATCCTTATTTTCTTGTCTTAAGTCATCAAAAATAATTTAATATCAATGTGTAATCCCTATGAAAAATAGCTATGCCTGCATTGGCCTRTTCAACCCTAAATCTCCTGAGAATGTCGGMTCAGTGATGCGCGCCGCTGGCTGTTATGGCGTCAATTCYGTGTTCTATACCGGCAAGCGTTAYGACCGCGCCAAGCCCTTCTACACCGACACCAAAAAAATCYATGAAACACTGCCGCTCATCTGCGTCAAAGAATTAAAAGACACTATCCCGTTGGGGTGCGTGCCAGTGGCYGTTGAGTTAATCGATGGSGCCAAGCCACTGACCACCTACAAGCACCCAGCCCGAGCCTTCTACATTTTTGGTCCAGAAGACGGCACCCTGAAAAAAGAGATCACCGACTTTTGCGAGGACATTRTCTACATCCCAACTGAGGGCTGTATGAATTTAGCAGCCACTGTAAATGTAGTGCTCTACGACCGCCTCGCCAAGGGTGATAACTTCTCTCACCATCAAGACGTATTAAAGAACAAGCCAGAATAAGTGAATTAAAGGGGTCCGTGACAAACAGAAATAATAACTTCTCTCAAATGTCACCGGCCGCTTTAATTGCTATTCTCCTAATGCCTAGTAGGTGGTAATTATTTCTTCTTTAAACCTCAGGCATTCATTTTCAACAATARCTCTAACGAYATGRATTTCCATTGWTTCGGTACCAAAGTTTTTATAATACAGAAACATATTTGTGTCGYTGARAATATTACCRCTTGATAGCGATCCATTYTTATATTGAGTGAATGTGTGTTTGTGATATAGGTCGGTTGATCGCATTATTGACAAATGATGAGTATGGCCACAGAAAACATGTTCTATTTTATTCTYTCTTACGAACTCRACAACGATTTTTGAGTTGAAAAGAGGRTCTGAATCAGTGTCCAGAATGGAGTGGTGATTTAGAAGAATTATTTTATCGTAACTCTCTTTGCTAATTTCATGAGAAAGTGTTCTCAATATTTCTTTTTCTACAAAACCGTTGTCTTTATAGAGTGAGCTGGAGTCGAGGCATACTATCAGAATGGACTCATCATTAATCGTGATGTTTTTAASAAAATTGATGTCAGTGAAATGTTCATTTATGCCATTGGTATTTCCATCAAGAAAAATATTTCTCTTTTTACAATTTTCACGATTTAATGGGCGAATMACTTCTRTATCGTCGATATACTGACGAAAATAGTCAGCACTTCGCATATTTCGTTTGTCATGATTTCCGGGGATTGAAACGATGTGTTGGCAATCAATTGACTGCAAGAAATTCCCCGCGGCTTCAAATTCATTTTCGAGTGCATCCGTCGTGTTGTCGCCTGTGTTGATGACGATATCAGTCGCATAGCTGTTCAATTTYTCCAACAATAATTCATTTTTTCCGAGCCAGTGACGAGGGCCAAAGTGCATATCTGAGATGTGTAGTATATTCATTTTCGTTTCGAGTCTACCTCTTTACTGAGCAATATTTAGGCTCATGTTCTTTGGAATTAGCATCAAAGTGCACACAGTCAYGACCAATAGATACAGAGTATGCCAATATAATATGACAATAGTGTGTTCTGAAAGGCATTGGGCAGCAGTGTGTATTTTCACCAGACGGTAATGGCACATAGGTCCTCTATAACCCACGTTATACTTTATTTTTTACCCAAGCCAAATAAATTATAATTAAAAATTAAAGGAACTTAAANGGGGTCGTAACAAAAATYAAAGGGGTCGTAACGATTATTTTTTGATCAGTTSATGTGTGGTGGATTGTTTGTTCAAAAGATTGTAAAAAAGGACATTATTCAGACCAATACCAACTGGTTACGTTATAGCGATATTCATCTGCATATTCAGAGTTCAACGTTTCCACCCAGTGTTCAGAGCCCTTTGAGGAAGGATCAAACAAAACRCAGCGGTTATATAAAGGCGCAATACTAATAGGTTCATCATYYTTACCTATAAAMACTAGCTCACCACCCGCATTGTTGTTCCACTCTTTATTTAAATACAACAGCATACAYACCTCTCTTCCGGGTGAATCATCAGCATGCTGCTCAACAAAGTCGGCAGAGCCTAAGCGAAAGTAATTCGTATTAATTTCAGGCTCAGCCACAKTCATATCAGTTAATGGCACATTAAAAATACGCGATAACACGGACATAAACTCATCCCCGCGCAAAAATGACAAAAAATCATRAGCTATATTGGRGTAGAGSTTRTTRGAACTGRCGGYATTAGAACTAGCCGCKTCACGYCGCCAAACATCTCGCTGTACAAAGCGTTGRTCGTTGCTRGTTTTTTGCCACTGAGTGCTATCGACATATAAAGCAGAATAAGTATGTTTTTGAGTTTGCCAATAATGCGGTTGCTGCAAAGCCCTCATTAYATCATCGAGTTTGGCTTCATCAAATAAGTTATCAATCACGATATGATTGGGACAAGAGTTCAATAAAGACTCTCGATATGTGAATAACGCAGAATCAATTACTTGCTCATCATTCAACCACATTGAAAATACCCGCTTGTATTTTTAGATAATCACTTAAAAATTTAATAATACAGGGTTGAACAATAATTCCTTTTATCACATTGATAGACTGATTAATGKGCAGGCCATATTAATCAGCGATAGGCTACCTCGGCTTGTTCTAGCTGTTCAACCGCGTCCATCCATTCTATCTCGTGTACTTCCATCGCTTCTTTTAACTCGCCCTGTTGTTTTAATAGGGTTTTAAGTTCGTCCTTGTTGCTTTGCTCGTAAATACTAGGGTCGGCTAAGCGTTGCTCTATAGCCGTTAATGTTGGCTCTATTTTAGCCATCGATTTTTCGGCCAGCGTGACTGATTTTTTAAGTGGCGCTAATTGAGTACGTAATTCGGCGGCCTGCTGACGCTTGGCTTTTTTATCATCTATTTTGATATTTGATATTGGTTCGTCACTAGCATCTATTTGACTAAGATGCTTTTGGTAGTCTGCGAGATCGCCATCGTAATTAAGTACCTGCCCATTGGCGACCAACCAAAAATCATCCACGGTATGCCGTAATAAATAGCGATCATGCGACACCAACAACACTGCGCCTTCAAACTGCTGCATGGCGAGTAACAAGGCATCGCGCACCTCCATATCCAAATGGTTGGTTGGCTCATCAAGTATCAGTAGATTCGGTTTTTGCCAGGCAATTAAAGCCAGGGCTAAGCGTGCTTTTTCCCCGCCAGAAAAGTGATGGATTGAGTCGGCTACTGCCTCTTCTTGAAAATTAAACGAGCCTAAAAAGGTGCGAATTGATTGCTCTGTTGCCTTCGGTGTTAAGCGTTTCAGCTGTATTAATGGGCTGGCATTTAAATCTAGCGCCTCCATTTGATGTTGAGCAAAATATCCWATTTTTAAGTGCTCACCCTCATTGCGATCCCCCGCTAACATTGGGATTTCTGCCGCCAATGTTTTTAATAGGGTAGATTTTCCCGCGCCATTCACGCCCARCACCCCAATTCGATCRCCACTGCGTATSGTTAAATCAAGGTTCTCRATGATRGCSTTATCSCCGTAACCTATYGCAGCGCCATGCACGACCAACAATGGGTCAGACATTTTTTCTGTGCTGGGCAAACTAAAGGTAAATGGTGTATCTAAACGCACCGCCTGTACTTGTTGCATTCGCTCCAAGGCTTTAACGCGGCTTTGCGCCTGYTTGGCTTTGCTGGCCTTGGCCTTAAAACGGCGCACAAAATCTTGCATATGGGCAATTTGTGCTTGCTGTTTTTCATGTTCAGATTGCTGTTGGGCAAGCTGCTCAGTTTTYTGGAGYAAAGCGCTTTCGTAATTGCCRTTAAATAAGCGCAAGTCTTTTCGTTCAAACCACAGRGTTTTAGTGGTAGCTGCATCYAGAAAATCCCTGTCATGYGAAACTAACARTAAAGTRCCTCGRTAGGCCTGYAACCAGTTTTCTAACCACGTGATGGCATCRATATCTAAGTGGTTKGTCGGCTCATCTAATAATAAYAAATCTGACGGCATCATCAGGGCGCGAGCARGGTTTAAACGCACTCGCCAACCGCCTGAAAAATTGGTGACTTTATTKCYRTGCGTTGATACTTCAAAGCCCAAGCCGCTGAGCAGCTTGGTGGCACGGGTTGGCGCAGTCCATGCATCGTTATTGTCTAATTCAGCATGTATGGCCGCGATGCGTTTTTCATTGTGCTTGGCTTCGGGATCGACTTCGGCATCAGCTAAATCAATTAACAACTGAGCGCGCAATGTATCACCGGCCAACACATAATCCAGGGCGCAGACATCACTGCTTTGCAGCTCTTGAGCCATCAGTGCAATACGCCAATTTTTTGGCCAAATAATCTCGCCACTATCGGTACTTAACCCACCGGTAAATACCTTAAACAAACTCGATTTTCCGCAACCATTACGCCCCACCACACCGACGCGATCACCGCTATGGATGCGGAGGTTGGCATTATCGAATAAGATTTTTGCACCGCGACGTAATTGGGCGTTTTCAAAATTGAGCATGGTGAATTAAGTGGTATCCAGCAGGGTATTATCGGCGCGAGATAATAACATAGGTTAAGTTTGATCATCGACAACGATCACAAAAGGAAAAAGGTAACGGAGGAATTGTTTTTTGATCAGTTTTTATTGGTTAATATTTAACCACCCAGCTACCTTTCATTAATTCTTAGGTGAAAGGTAGTATTTTTCCCGGCGGCCCTTTACCTTGCTTTGCCGAATAACTTGTTTTTAAATACCAAAGGGCCTTCGCCCCCTAACAACACAAGCATGGAGCTAGCTGCACATTGAAAAAGTCCATTCTGTTTACCCTTCTTCTTGTCTTATCAGCGCTTGCGGCCGCCAGCTCAAATGAAAAACCAATACCTTTTCAAAGTCAGCAGGTATGGACCGGTAACTATATTTGTTCTCAGGGAAATACAAAGCTCCATTTTGAAATTACATCTGTCACTGAACGCGGCTTATCTGGAAATGGCCTCATTAATATGTCGGCAATTTTTAAATTTAACACTAAAGTGGTCAGTGGGGCCTTCACGCTAAAAGGAACCTATAACCCTGCCAACAGATCGGCTATATTCAATCCGGATCGATGGATCAGCCAACCACCCGGCTTTATGATGGCAGGGATGAGTGGCATCGTTTCTAATACGGGTAATTCTTATTCAGGAAGAATAATACTTAGGGGATGCTCTAATTTTCAGCTAACAACTAAAACTGTTGTAAAACTGAAACAAACTCACTCTAAAACTGCCCCCAGATCAAGTACACAGCCTAGTATTCAACCTAAGCAAGCCACTAAAACGCAACCCGAACTAAAGTCTGCTGCAAAAGTAACACCGACAAAAAGAGGGCTACAGCCTAAAGCAAAACCGCTATACCGTGTTCAGGATGCCCCTGGCTTTGACCCTAAGAAAAAGTACACTCCAGTTGAGTTGTTACGCAAAGCCGAGCAATTTTTTTCTACAAGAAACTACGAAGAAGCTGCGCTCTATTACAATGAATATCTTGATACAAAGCCTGGCTATGGTGATTGGTCACATACCAAGGGCCGCCTGAGTGATATAAATGCAAAGCTCCTGACTGATGAACAAAAATCTCTCTACTTCAAAGCAAGCGGTGCTTCTGGAAAAATGGATTATGCCACGGCTTTAAAACTTTACATCCAGCTGGAACAAACTAACCCCTACCCAGGTTACTTAAAAACTGTTCGGGGATATCAAAACGATATGAGGGCGTTCCTCAAAGAAAACGAAGCAAAGGATAACGTGCTAGCCAGCAGGACACTGTTAACTGCTGGCACCAAACAAACAGCGGCAGCTATGCAGTCTGAACTCAACAAAACCATCAAACAAGGCGAAAGAATGCAGAAAGCTGTTGATGCCGGAAAAACCAACATCACAGCTCAAAAAGAATACTTTGATACAAAAATTCTACCTAAGATCAAAACAACAAGTGAATCTGTTTTAGCAAATTTGGCAAAGGCACCAACCAGCCATGATGCTTACAACAATGCTGTAAGCGATGCTATAGCTGTAAAAGGTGATATTAGTAGAGTGTCCTTAGCCTGGGAATTTACATTCGCTCTCCGTACTGATTGTACTTTATGCCGTGCTGCTACGGGTCGACTGTGGGAGGAAATAGAACAGTATCGAAAACAATACAGTGGCTTAAATATTAATATTGAACAATTTACTACTGACCTTAAACATGAAGCCTGGTATTACTCAGGCACTCGCAATGTGCTTAAAAAATATTACCCACATCCCGATCCAAACAGTGAATATTACCCTGCTACAGTACATAAAGTGTTCAACAGCATAGTGAACAAGGAGGCCTTCTACTGGGCAAAACTTGATGAGAATTCAGCACCAAAAGTTGAAGCCCAAAAACTCACCAATAAACTCGCTTCTATTGATGGCTTACAGCATGCCATGTTGGTTGTAAATCAGTCACCACTTTATGCTAACTGGAGTAATGTTGATCATTACCCCCAACCCATCCGATCAGCCCTATTACAAGCGGATGAACGAAGAAGAGCTAAAGGGAAAAAACAAACTTGGAGTATGGATGCTCCCAGCCCATCACCTAATTCAATCTCATACTATGGCTTTGCCGTTGGCTATTCTAGCAAGGCAGATGTTATTGATACTTACACCTCAGTTATTGAAAACAACCTTGGGAAAAAAGCTACAAATTTTCCGAAAATGGGAATTAATGCAATGGGGCTATTCAACAGTGAATTTTACTTAAAAAATACCAGCAAATGGTTGAATGACGGTAAAACTGAAATTTTTTGTATGGGATATAGAGCAATTCGTAATGATGCTAGACATACAACAGATTGCTTTTATTTTCAGAATGATATCTTAGCAGGATTTAAGTTGAACCTATCCCAATCCAAGTGCTTTAAGCTCTGTGAGGGATACAAAAAACAATTAGACTGGCTGAGTAATTTTCAATTTAAAAAAACAAATTATAAAGAAAAGAAATACGAAAAAAAGGTGGTCAAACAATGGTTAAATTATTCAAATTCCGGCTACAAGATGAACTTCACTCTGTGGAATTTACAGCGTGTGTCTGAAACAGTGCAGACCACCTATTTCATAAAAGATGAATACGTTAGCTATACTCAAAATTCCGAATTATGCCTTTTCCCCAACCACCTGGAAAACAAGCTTATGGCGGCAGGCGGCATGATCACTGGCTACACATGTAGTAAATAAATTTAGGGCTGTCCTAGATAAAATGGTGATCGACTTATGAAAGCTAAACTTACATCTTTGGGAACCACAGAACATATTGCTATTTTTCTTGCATATATTCTGGGCTGGATATCTGGATTAATCATTCTGCTAATCGAGAAGAACAATGATCGCGTTCGCTACCATGCAGCGCAGTCATTCATCGTTTTTGGTAGTATCACCATTATTAATTTGCTTATCCCCATTATTCCTTTTTTCAGTTTCAGCATACTTTTAACAAGCATTCTTAGCATTATCACCCTGGGAATATGGATTACCTTCATTGTTACCACATTGAACAAAAAACCTATAGAAATAGAACAAATTAGAACCCACACTGAACAAATAAAGAATTTTTTTAGCTCATAAAATTCCAAAAAAATTCACATTTCAGAAAGGCACTGTAACGATTAATTTTTAATAATTAATTGATCAAAATATTATTTAAATTACAAACAACCTGAAGCTTCAATGAAAGGCCCATCCACACACAGCCTTTGACCATCTGGTGTCGCACAGGCACCGCACAAGCCAATACCACACTTGGTTAAATAATCGATGGCGCTGAATATTTGGTCATCCCGACAGAATTCTCGCTCTACTGCGATGGCGGCATGAACCATTGGCTCTGGGCCGCAGTTATAGAACACCACATTATCCAGCTCATCTTGTGAAAGCTTTTTCAAGCGCTCTCGAAGCAGGTTTGTCACAAAGCCCTGATAACCTTCACTACCATCATCTGTAGCGACATGAACGTCGGCAATTTTTTTGCACTCATCAAGAAAATAGAGTCGATCTCGACTACGAGCACCTGTAAAAACTTCTGTATTCTCGAAATCACGGGCTATCTGGTACACCGCCGCCAAACCTGTTCCACCACTGACGGCCATGATTCTGGCACCCTCATGAGGGTCCACAGGAATACCATAAGGCCCCCTCACATAGGCTTCTGCACCGGGTTCCAGTGCCATTAGCTCATGAGTAAATATGCCCACGTCGATAATCACAAGAGAAAATGGATCATCGGTCAGTGCGGAGAAAGGCTTCTCACCCAACCCGGGAATCCACAGAAAAACAAACTCTCCGGCTTGGACGTTAACTTTTCGATCAAAGGTTAGAATACAAATATCGTCCGTTACACGCTCATTGGAAACCAGCGTCACTGGACGGAACTGCATATCCACATCGTATCGAATCATGCTTTCAGCATGATTTTTGCCATATTCAATGTCTTGCTGTAGTAGTTGAAAATACTTTCGCATTTCATCGGTAGTGAGCCCAATCAATGCTGAACCAATACCGACAATATCTGCACCGGCATCTGCATAAGCACGCACATCATCCGCACTACTGGCACCACCACAACCAATAATGGGGCAGTCCACCGCAGCAGCAATTTCACGGACACATTTAAGGCCAATAGGTAATACTCCTTTACCCGACATGCCACCAGAGCCATTACTCAATACCGGGTAACCGTGGGCAGATGTATAACCTGGGCCTACGGTATTAATGGCACACAATCCATCGGCACCCCCGTCGACAGCTGCGCGGGCAATTTCGGCAATATTGTCGGTGTTAGGCGTGAGTTTGGGGATCACAGGAATATCCACTACCGCTTTTACAGCTGCGGTAATTTCTTTCACCATTTTCGGGTCTTGCCCCATGGCCATGCCATAACCTTTGGCATGGGGACACGACAAATTCAGTTCTAGACCGTCGGAAACGGGGGCAAGGATCTTTGCCACTTCGACAAACTCTTCTACACTGCCACCAAATATTGAGGTAAGCAGAAAGCGATCTTCTGGCACATTTAAAGTTGCCAGTGACTCGGCCAGCTGTACTGCACCGGGGTTCGTTAATCCAACGGCATTAACAAAGCAGCCAGGTGCATATTGACTTATGACAGGCTCCCGATAACCCAACCTTGGTTCTAAACCAACACTTTTGGTCGTCAACACACCCACTTCTGGCATGGTGTCAAAAATATGCTGAATAATTGAGGCACTGGTAGAGACTATGCCAGATGGGATGGTAAACGGTGAACTTAACGTTTTACCGAAAAAATTGTTCGTTAGCGACTTGCGAGAAAGTGGTGCTGTTTTCGACATTGAATGATTCTAACCTAGGGTATGATTGGGAAACGGTACACGGTGCGGAAGGATAAACGTCCTAAGGCTTGAAATCCAGTTGACTATGAAGGGGCTGCCCCTCCCCTTATTTATAGCAAGGAAAAGATGAAAGGCTATATACCTAACTGTCTGACATCTAACAACCTACCTGCTCACCATAATGGAACAGGCAATAACCCCCGGGTGTTATCTGCTGCCACGTTTCATTGCAAGTAAGAGGCTGGGTTGCGATAACCGTCACCACATCGTTGGGCGTAGTTTCCCTTTTAAAATCAATGGTCACATCGTTATCTTTTAGACTCGCCTCACCAAAGGGCGCACGCCGGGTAATCCAATAAAGGTTATTGCTGCAATAGGCCATCACATACTCACCATCTGTCAGCAGCATATTAAATATGCCCAGAGCATTTAGTTGATCCGCCAACTGAGCAATGTAGTTATACACTTCAAGTCTGTTTTCAGGTGCCTTCAAATATCTGGCTTTTAATTGATTCAGTATCCAGCAAAATGCTTGTTCGCTGTCTGTTTCACCCACGGGATGGTAAAAACCTGGAGCCAAGGACTCAACATTTTCCAGCTGACCATTATGTGCAAATGTCCAATTTTGCCCCCAGAGTTCCCGGGTAAACGGGTGGGTGTTTTCCAGACTGACTGCCCCACGGTTAGCCTGGCGGATATGGCTCACTACAGAACAACTCTTAATGGGGTAATTGGCGACCAACTCAGCAATTTTTGAATCGCAAGAGGGTGTTGGATCTTTGAATGACCGACAACCTTTGCCCTCATAAAAAGTGATTCCCCAACCATCGGCATGGGGACCCGTTTTACCACCACGCTGGATCAAGCCCGTAAAACTGAAGCAGATGTCTGTAGGGACGTTGGCACTCATGCCCAGTAATTCACACATATTTTGTCTCCAGCTATATTTGTACTTACCTAATGCTAATTTAAGGACAGCTATCTAAGGTCACCTATAAATGAGAAGGTCACCTATAAAAATAAGTTCAAATCAGCAAGGGGGACCAGAGTGAAAATGGAATTCAGAATCTGGCGTCTCTATTAATTCCTGTTCTTTTTCCCGAATAACCGAAATTCGCTCATCAATACTTGTAGTCCCCGCCGCTTTTCGAGCTAAAGAGAGGTAATCTCTATAGTGACGCCCCTCGGATTTCAGCAAAGATAAATAAAACTGCTTTAACTCGTCATCTAGAAATGGCGCCAATTTGGCAAATCGTTCACAAGAACGAGCCTCGATAAACGCACCGACAATGAGGGTGTCTACTAATCTGGCAGGCTCGTGGGTTCTGATTACCTTCCGCAACCCTGCGGCATAACGAGAGGCGTTAAGATTACGATATTCAATGCCCCTCGCCGCCATAATGGTGATGACCTGTTCAAAATGACGCATTTCCTCACGGGCTAAGCGCGACATCTTGTTGAGTAATTCAAAGTCATCGACATAACGATAGATCAAATTAAGGGCTGTACTGGCCGCTTTCTTCTCACAATTAGCGTGATCTATCAGTAAAACATCCTGCTGTTTAAGTGCTTCATCAACCCAGGCATCCGGTGTTTTACAGGGCAAAAAATTCTCAATTTCTTCTAATGAAGATACTGCCACGTGCTTTAATCCTTATTAAAAATGCTTGAAGCCCATTGTAGTAATTAACTGGATTAAAACCCTAATATTTTAGCGACAATATTCTTCCTTTCAGCGATTAAGACCTTGAAAGATATAGCGATGACAAATAAAGGTGCAACATAAGATTTACTCTATGAATGACCGCTATCTATCAAGTTCAGATGACCTTACCCACTGATTTGTAGTAGAATATACCCCCCGTTGGGCTTAGATCCCATCACGAATTAATACCCGTTATCAATGGAACGCTGATAACCCCATGGCCCTCATTCCAAGAGAACTGGGCTGAATACGATATAAATATAAGAGGATACAGACCGTGTTAGAAGTCTATCGTCAACATGTAGAAGAACGTGCCGCTGAAGGAATTCCACCCAAGCCCCTTACACCCGAATGGACAGCAGGATTAGTCGAGCTATTAAAAAACCCACCTGAAGGTGAAGCAGAATTTCTGTTGGATCTTATCGCTAACCGCATACCGCCCGGTGTAGATGAGGCTGCTTATGTAAAAGCCGGTTTTTTAAGCGCACTGGTTAAGGGCGAAGCAAGCTCACCTTTGATTGACCGCAGCGCAGCCGTCACTCTGCTGGGCAACATGCACGGCGGTTACAACGTAGAAACTCTGATTGAACTACTGGACGATGCTGAACTGGCCGAACAAGCCGCTACCGAGYTAAAAAGTACCTTGCTGGTTTTTGATKCRTTCCAYGATGTYGCTGAAAAAGCRGATGCTGGCAACRCCAAYGCTAAAGCCGTTCTGCAATCCTGGGCTGATGGCGAGTGGTTCACCAACAATGACGCTGTTCCAGAAAGCATCAAAACAATCGTTTATAAGGTTACCGGCGAAATCAATACCGATGATCTGTCTCCTGCACCCGATGCCTGGAGCCGCCCAGATATTCCCCTGCACGCACGTGCCGCTTTCAAAATGACCCGTGATGGTATTACGCCAGATGAGCACGGCGTTGTTGGCCCAATGCGCGCAATCGATGAAATCAAAGCCAAGGGCCTGCCTGTTACTTTTGTCGGTGATGTTGTGGGTACTGGTTCTTCACGTAAATCTGCCACCAACTCGGTACTTTGGTTCTTCGGTGAAGACATGCCCGGCGTACCCAACAAGCGCTCTGGCGGTATCTGTATCGGCAGCAAAGTTGCCCCGATCTTCTTCAACACCATGGAAGATGCTGGCGCACTGGTATTTGAAGCACCTGTCGACAAGATCAACTACGGTGATGTCATTGAGATTCGCCCCTACGACGGAAAAATTCTCAACGAAGCCGGTGACGTTCTGTCCGAATTTGAACTCAAATCCGACGTTCTTCTCGACGAAGTTCAAGCCAACGGCCGTATTAACCTGATTATTGGTCGTGGTTTGACGCAACGTGCTCGTGAGCACCTGGGCCTGCCAGAATCGGATGTTTTCCGCAAACCTACTAAACCAGAAGATACTGGCAAGGGATACACCCTGGCACAGAAAATGGTCGGTAAAGCTTGTGGCGTAGAAGGCATTCGCCCAGGCACTTACTGCGAACCTAAAATGACCACTGTAGGCTCTCAGGACACCACTGGCCCAATGACCCGTGATGAACTGAAAGACCTGGCTTGCCTCGGCTTCTCTGCCGACCTGACCATGCAGTCATTCTGTCACACAGCGGCTTACCCCAAGCCTGTGGATATCGACACCCAACACACCCTGCCAGACTTCATCATGAACCGTGGTGGCGTATCTCTCCGCCCTGGTGACGGTATTATTCACAGCTGGTTGAACCGCATGTTGCTCCCTGACACAGTGGGCACGGGTGGTGATTCACATACTCGTTTCCCAATGGGTATTTCATTCCCTGGCGGTTCTGGCCTGGTTGCTTTTGCTGCAGCCACCGGTGTTATGCCATTGGATATGCCTGAGTCTGTTTTGGTTCGCTTTAAAGGCGAAATGCAGCCTGGCATTACACTTCGCGACCTGGTTCACGCCATTCCTTACTACGGTATTAAAGAAGGTCTGCTGACCGTTGAGAAGAAAGGTAAGAAAAACTTCTTCTCTGGACGCGTTCTGGAAATTGAAGGTCTGGRYRACCTCAGTATTGAACAGGCATTTGAGCTTTCAGATGCCTCGGCAGAGCGTTCAGCTGCTGGCTGYACCATCAAGTTGAGCGAAAGYTCAGTGGCCGAATACCTCACTTCTAATGTCACCCTGCTACGCTGGATGATCTCTGAGGGCTATGGAGATGTTCGCACACTGGACCGTCGTGTGACTAAAATGGAAGAGTGGCTGGCCAACCCATCCTTGATGGAAGCTGATGCGGATGCTGAATATGCCGCCGTGCTCGAAATTGATCTGGCTGATATCAAAGAGCCTATTGTCTGCTGTCCGAATGACCCAGATGATGCAAGACTGTTGTCCGATGTTGCAGGCAGCAATATCGATGAAGTTTTCATCGGTTCTTGTATGACCAATATTGGTCATTTCCGCGCTGCGGGCAAGCTGCTTAACGAAGCTGACAAAGTGAACTCACGGTTCTGGATTTGCCCTCCTACGCGCATGGATGCCCACACGCTAATGGAAGAGGGTTATTACAACATCTACGGTAAAGTTGGAGCTCGTACTGAAATGCCCGGCTGTTCCTTGTGTATGGGTAACCAGGCACGTGTGAATGCTGGAGCAACAGTTATCTCCACCTCCACTCGTAATTTCCCCAACCGCTTAGGTGATGGTGCTAATGTTTATCTCGGCTCAGCCGAACTGGCAACAGTGAGTGGTATTCTTGGGCGTTTACCAACACCTGAAGAATACTTGGAATATGCGAGTAAAATAGACTCCATGTCAGAGGAAATTTACCGCTACATGAACTTTGATCAAATCGCATCCTTCCAGAAGGGTGCCGATGAAGGCAAGCTTATTGCGGCACAAGAAATTGTTGATGTTACATAGTTAATCAGCAACACCTAAAAAGCCCCACTTCGGTGGGGCTTTTTTATTTGGGGGACAGGTTATTTTTTAGAAGCATAACTTCATTAGTTTTTACTTCTTTATATGGCTCAATGACTTAAACAATGACCTGCTACCAAGACCCGTTTTTAGGTTGCCTATTCTAATTTGCTATGACTAAACTAGCCGCTAACCATTTTGTTGTATAGCAGGCTTAATATGCAGTATCAGTTATTCGATTTATGCCGCCAAACTATGGCCCCCGTCAACGCTACACTAGATTTTGTTCACAATATTGTCACACATGACAAATATCCCTTAGCGAAAACTCGCTATGGTCGACTACGCAAGGCCGTACTGGAATCCAGTATCCGYCTGCTAAAACACTACCCAAAACAAGGCTTTGAGTATGAGCCCGTGATCATTGATGGTGAAGACTATCCCGTCAGTGAAACCATTGTTATGGAAAAATCTTTCTGTAATCTGATACGTTTTCGCCGTAAAGACCTGCCTGAAGACGCACCAAAATTACTCTGTATCGCCGCATTATCTGGCCATCACGCCACGCTGGCACGAGAAACATTTCGAGAATTTTTACCCGATTACGATGTTTATGTAACCGACTGGCTGGATGCCCGCGACGTATYCTTAGACGCTGGCAAGTTTGGCTACGAAGGCTACGTCAGCTACCTCATCGACTTTATGGAGCACCTTGGCCCCAACAACCATGTATTCGCCATTTGCCAAGCWGCWGTACCCGCRCTAACAGCTGCCGCCCATATGTCCAAAAAAGGCAATATCTGTCGACCAAAAACGCTAACAATGTTGGCAGGCCCCATCGATATCAGGGTCAACCCCAATGCATTCACTAAAAAAGTTTTAAAAATCTCTGCAAAACTTCTTGAACGTGTTGCTATCCATAAGGTACCTCGCCGTTATAAGGGTGCAGGCCGACTGGTTTATCCAGGAACCATGCAATTAGGTGGTTTCATGTCCATGAACATGAAATCCCACATAGAAAAACATGTGCAGTTCTTTAAGGATATTGTCCACGGCAATGCTGATGACGCCAATAAACACCGTGACTTCTACGATGAATACATGGCTGTTCTCGATATGGATGCAGATTTTTATCTGGAAACCATGGACCGTATTTTCCTCGACCAGCACTTGCCTAAAGGATTAATGCAACACCARGGTGAAACCATCAACTGTAGTGATATTACTGATATCGCCATTCTCACCATTGAAGGTGARAATGACGACATGATCAGCCTAGGTCAAACAGAAGTTGCTTTAGATCTATGTGACAACGTTCCAAAGAAATTGAAAAAACACTACGTTCAAAAGGGTGTTGGGCACTACGGTATTTTCAACGGTAGYAAATACCGCAAGGGTGTTGCYCCAAAAATCAAAGGTTGGATCAACAAGCACCACACACAAGCTGCCCTGACTGATTAGTAATTACGACYTGTTAAAAGAACAACCAGTAACAKGCARCAACCARAAAGGCCGACAWWTGTCGGCCNTTTTTATTCCTATTCACTTATTCACACAYACTTATYAACAAKAGTGAATYKGGCCCATTTAYTTTACACCGATTCACTTTCGGCTATTTTGAGYTCTCGCTTCGTTGCTTGTTYTTAAATKCCAGCTTTTCCTTCTTGCGGTTGACAACTTGTTCTTCCATTGAAGAACCAATGTGTGTTCCYCCCCGCTGCTTAGCCAAATTCATTTGATGTTCTCGAGCAGCATAACGYTTCACCTGCTCATCGCTGTGCTTGCCATAGCAGCGGTGACAACTAACCCCCTTTTGATAATTTATGTGTTGTTTATCTTCCTCTGTTATCGGCAAGCGACARGCATGGCACTGGTCATAGTGGCCYTGCTCAAGCTTGTGGTTCACGGTGACTCGATTGTCGAAAACAAAACACTCGCCCTGCCACATTGATTCCTTTTCGGGTACCTGTTCAAGATAATTGAGAATCCCTCCTTTYAGGTGGAAMACCTCCTCAAAACCCTGTTGTTTTAAATAGGCRGTAGAYTTCTCACARCGRATRCCWCCRGTRCAAAACATYGCTAYTTTCTTCTGCTTTTTAGGGTTCAATGTTTTGCTGACRTAATCAGGAAATTCACGAAAAGTCTCTGTYTYAGGGTTTACYGCATTTTTAAAAGTGCCAATCTCAACTTCATAGTCATTACGGGTATCCAACAGCACTACATCCGGATCACTAATCAGCTCATTCCAATCACTAGGGTCAACATAGGTGCCAACGATGTCATTGGGGTCAATACCCTCCACGCCCATCGTCACAATTTCTTTTTTTAGCTTCACTTTAGTTCGATAGAAAGGATTACCTGTGACATAAGATTCTTTGGTTTCCAAACCGGTAAACCGTGGGTCCTTTTCCAACCACGCTATAACAGTATCAATGCCCAGCCTGGAACCAGCTATAGTGCCATTGATGCCTTCGGAGGCAAGCAACAACGTTCCCTTCACGCCCTCTTCCAACATCAGGTTTTGAAGTGGCTCTCGAAAAGATTCAAAATCAGGGAGTTTTGCAAAACGATATAGTGCAGCAACCACGACATTAGTCGGGGATTCAGTCATGTCTTTTCCTCGTTGCGACCGGAACGTAAAACCGGGCAAGTTGTATCTATTGTGGGGCGTTGTATTTGAAGTGCTTCATCTAGAGTGAAGCGCCCAGMACACCCAAGGAGGCGCATTTTAAGCAAATGTGTCCCTGTACTCAAGAGAACAAGGGTTCATGCCGGTTCTAACCATTACTCAAATATGGCCTATCTAGCTAACATCACCAGGAAAGTAACTTCTAGACAGTTCTCAATAAAATCTACTATAACCCCATAGTTTCCCATCGGCTCACTGCACTAACAATTGATCTGAACCGGCTACATATATGTTCTACATCTGTGTAAAATTGCCACCCATTTAATATTAGGTGTCGGCAATGACCGAGCTACTGTCACCCGCAGGAACACTCAAGAACATGCGCTACGCATTTGCCTACGGTGCAGATGCTGTCTATGCCGGACAACCGCGTTATAGCCTGCGTGTGCGTAATAACGAGTTCAATCACCTGGATGTGATGGCTAAGGCCATTGCGGAAGCGCACGYCCAAAACAAACAGTTCTATATCGCCAGCAATATTTCCCCTCACAACGATAAAATTAGAAGTTATCTGCGTGATATGGCGGAAGTTATCGAGATGCAACCTGATGCACTAATCATGTCAGACCCAGGCCTCATCATGATGGTTCGAGAAAAATGGCCCGAGATGCCCATYCACCTGTCAGTACAGGCCAACGCCACCAACTATGCCACTGTAAARTTCTGGCATACCCAGGGTATTGTTCGCACTATTTTATCCCGCGAGTTRGGGTTAAATGAAATTGAAGAAATTCGCCARCAATGCCCTGAAATGGAACTTGAAGTCTTCGTTCACGGCTCGCTTTGTATCGCCTATTCCGGCCGCTGCCTACTTTCGGGSTATATGAATCATAGAGACCCAAAYCAGGGTGCCTGCACYAATGCCTGYCGSTGGAAATACAAYGCRCARGAAGCCAMAGAAACAGAAACTGGCGATATTGTCCCTGCCAAAATGTGGGAACCCTCTCAAGAAACCTCTAATGARCACCAGCAAGGCCAGATTCAGGTCGATCACGAAGAAGAAAAGCCCATCATGCTGCTGGAAGAACAAGGTCGCCCTGGTGAACTGATGCCCGCCTTTGAAGATGAGCACGGCACCTACATCATGAATTCTAAAGACTTGCGCGCGGTTCAACATGTAGAGCGCTTGGTTAAAATGGGCGTTGTCTCCTTAAAAATTGAGGGTCGCACAAAGTCTCATTACTATGCTGCTCGCACCGCTCAGGTCTATCGCCGCGCCATTGATGATGCCGAAGCAGGCAAACCTTTTGATATAAACATGATGGCCGAGCTGGAACACYTGGCCAATCGTGGTTACACCGAAGGTTTCTACCGGCGTCATGTYCCCCAGGAAACACAAAATTACGCACARGGWGCYTCKACKAAYCCTAACCAACAATTTGTCGGYGAAATYAGCCAGGTAGATGCAGACAARGGCTGGCTTACTGTAGAAGTAAAAAACCGCTTTGAACAAGGAAATACYCTGGAGCTCATTACCCCYAATGGTAATATGACATTTAATTTGGRWGCTCTAGAAAATCTCGACGGGGTAAAAATRGATGCRGCRCCTGGTTCTGGACATATTGTTCGYATCCCKATCCCGGRAGAAGTTTCACTGCCCGAAGAYGGTGGTTATGCGATGCTAATGAGATACCTGTAGYATCTGTATTTTCTGTAGTACCTGTATTATAAGCACCGTTATTATTTAACAAAAACCTGCTCACTTAGGTAAAAAAATGGCACGAATTGTAGTTCTGCTAGCGATAGCTTTTCTCGGTTATCTGCTATGGAAAGAACTAAAACAGCGGTCTGCCAAACAACGGCGTCAACTACTGTTGCGAGGTGGTTTCTTTGGGCTACTGGCTATTATTCTGGTCCTGACCGCTACTGGCCGGGTCCACTGGATTATGGCTGCATTGGCAGCGATGCTGCCCTTTGCCAAAATTCTATTTAGCCTGCTATTACGAGCCCTTCCCTTCCTTCAAGTCTGGATGAAACACCGACAATCCGATACAGGATCATCTACTGACAACAGACACTCTGCACCGCCACAAACCTACTCTGAACTCTCTGAAGATGAAGCATGGAAAATCTTGGGGCTAGAGCCTGATGCTAGTCGTGAGGACATCGTCTTGGCCCACAAGCGCTTGATACAAAAGCTGCATCCCGATAGAGGTGGCAGTGATTACCTCGCCGCAAAACTCAATACGGCACGAGACCTACTACTTAAAACTGTTAGCTAGCCTCTTATCTACTCAGGGTCTCATGGGCTTCCTGCAATCAACGTTGTGATATCTAACACCAATTTTTCCTGCTCCAATAAATTGAAATATATCTATTTTTTTCAAGATAACCTTTAAAAAACTAAATTAATTTCGGCCATTTCTTGATAATTCCTACGTTATAGTCTTTTCTATAAAATGGAATATCCCATGAGTTATGAAAAAATTTAATATTTTTCTGGAGTTCACACTCATGGTAACAGTGRAATTCTTGCACTTTTTTAACAACTTATTGAAGGGGAATAACCAATGAACTTTTTGAAAATATGTTCATTAGCATTTTTTGCAATGTTGGTTGTTGCAATGCCTATTTACGTTTCAGCTGATACTGCCGAACAAATCGATAATGATGTAAATACCGGGCTGGAATCAATGTACGCATCGACGCCATCAGCAGTAGAGTTAAAAAAAGGGGCAAAGGGTATTTTAATTTTTCCAGACGTACTTAAAGCGGGGTTGGTTATTGGCGGTCAATATGGTGAAGGTGCATTACGAGTAAATGGGGAAACAACTGGCTACTTCAGAACTGTTGCTGCTTCTTACGGTCTTCAGGCTGGAGCTCAGAGTTTCGGTTATGCATTATTTTTTATGACCGATTCAGCACTTGAATATTTAAATAATAGTGAGGGGTGGGAARTCGGTGTTGGGCCAACTATTGTGGTARTTGACAAAGGGATGTCAACATCACTAACCACAACAACTACAAAAGATGATATTTATGCCGTATTTTTTGACTCAAAAGGATTAATGCTTGGCCTGGGTATCCAAGGCTCTAAAATTACCCGAATAACACCGGACAAGTAATAACATCACTCAGCCGCTCAATCAGCGGCCACAAACATTTGATATAAACCATGAACAGCAAAACACTAAATATTACTTAGACGAACATCCGTTATAGATAGAGTTAATCGCCATAACGATTCCTACATCTGTATAATTATGAATCAGGGATGCGCAGTATCCAGCCCTCGGGGGCAAATAAAAYTTTATAACTACATATAGGTAAGGAAATTTCCCATGAAGACCATAAGAATAATATCTGTTTTAGTTTTAACATTAGTCTTTTCATTCAATTTTGCCTTGGCCGAAGGCCAAAAATTGAAAGAAAAATTATCGCAAGGTACATTAACTATAAAAGCTGATATTAAGGGCTGTGATGAAGATGGCAAAAAATACTGTCCTGGCCTGAACCCACAAAGTAAAAAAGCCTTTATGTGCATGGTGGCATATGAAGACAGTTTATCTGACACCTGTAAGCTTGGAATAGTTGAAGCCGCAATGGCAGTGAGACAAGGTGCGGCAGCTATAGAATATTCTGTTATGTCCTGTGAAGAAGATGCAGACAAATATTGTCTTGATGTCCAACCTGGCCAGGGWAAAATTGTGAATTGCCTTAAAGCACATGAATCTGAAATCAACAAAGCCTGTTCAACAGCTTTAAAAGAAACTGGTTTGTGGAACATTCCTACCAATCCAAAATAACACACACAAACCGTTTCATCGGCACCACAAATTTCGGACACTTCATTAAGTGGATAAAATCACTTAATGAAGTGATCGTTATAAAAATCAATAACCTACAAGTAATTTACAGCAGAAGTGTTAGCATAAAAACTACGAAAAARCTCGGTATTTGTCTGTATTCATATCTACTACTGGCGATCCGCCTCCAAAAGAAGACTACCTCAAGCGTGCTATCTGTACCCGAGGTATTGCTGCAACCCCTTAAAAACAATAGAATTGCGCCGTCGAGAAAACAAGTGAATCAGTATCAAGCCCCGGTGGCACAGCTGGATAGCGCGGCCCCCTCCTAAGGGGCAGGTCAGAGGTTCGAATCCTCTCCGGGGCGCCAAATTTAAAATAATATCAATCACTTACTAGCGTAAAAAAATAGCGTATACCTATTCAAACRCATCTCCGGTCACCATTAGATCAATCGCTTCTGTTTTACRCATTCCCGCCACTKCTATMTTTATACCGTAGAAAGCAATCAATGCAAGYAGAAAACACCCTGTAACCATYTGATTTTAAATAACTATAAAAAAATATTAYATATTTARAGGTAAAACAAGTATTGATTTTTTTGTACATATTATTCAAAATTAGACCTATGAAATATTGTGGTTTTACAGRACAACCTCAAAAAANTTAAAACATGTGCACAATAAATACTRARAATTGAGTATTAACGATGACTAAAAAAAAGATAAAAGACCAACCATACCTAAACCTGTTAATTCCTAAAGGTTCTACAGCAGGTAGAGAAGATTTAGCCGTACAGAGAGCGCGAATTAATAAAATTGATTTTGTAGCTGCCCAAAAAATMTTTGTACCCTTTTCCACMAATATGGAACAACGCAAAGTGGCMTTAGAGCTTCGTGTTACAGGAAAACATATTGTCTGTGGATACCCMGGYCAGGTTCCTGATTTCAAAAAACTTCAGTGCTCACTTCATTTGACGGARGTGCAAGGTAAATTTCTGGTCATGTCCATTTCTGATCAGGGCAGCTAAACCTGTTGTTTTATTCCACCAGTAGTACAAAAGTGTTTATTTTCTATTAARCTCATAAACTTTCAGAAGGACTCTCTAAATTCTGAGACTAAAACACAGAAAGAGTCCATCTTCTCCCACTGGTACGATGATGCTTCAGCATAAATCTTCATCATGAATCTACTCATTTTCGATACCGATGATTTCACCTCTGAACATCAAGTAAAAATAACCGGACGCCGGTTAAAACATCTGACAGAGATACATAAGGCCTGTGTGGGTGACAGGTTTAAGGCCGGCAAAGTTAACGGCAAAATGGGACAGGCAATAGTTCTCAAGATAGATGCACAGTCTGCTCAACTTGAAGTTACATTAACAGACCAGCCACCAGAGCCCCTTCCCCTCACACTCATTTTGGCTCTACCCCGCCCAAAAATGCTTCGACGTATCCTGCAAACTATCGCCACAATGGGTGTCAAACAACTGTATTTAATCAATACCTGGCGAGTAGAAAAAAGTTACTGGCAAACACCTTGGTTAGAAGAGCATGCTATTCGTGAACAGCTTRTTTTAGGGCTTGAACAAGGGTGTGACACCCAACTYCCTCAKGTCATCCTCAACAAACTATTTAAACCTTTTGTTGAAGATGAATTAAGTCAAATTATCATCAACACCCWGCCCCTTATTGCACAYCCTAARGGYRGCATSMAATGCCCCRTGGAAGYCAATCRACCTATTACACTCGCTATTGGCCCTGAAGGTGGATTTATCGACTATGAGGTGGGAAAACTTATGGACGTAGGCTTCCAGTCTATAACATTGGGAAAGCGTATTTTGCGCGTTGAAACTGCCATTCCTGTATTGCTTGGCAAGTTATACTCATAAACGCCTGTACCAGGTCTATTTAACTCTCCCTTCTTATACCAATTACCTGTACCTTTTTAGTGAAACTAACTACCGCTATTGAAGTCCTATTTTCTTTATTTGTGAAAAACAATGTTTACCTTTAAAGTCAGTCAATCGTATTTAGCCMTAAATCACTTAAGCGAGGATGATGTCCATGAAGTTTTACGACTGCCATGTTGCACCAAACCCCAGGCGGGCCAGAATGTTTATCGCTGAAAAAGGGTTGGATATTCCAAAGGTAGAAATTGATATTATTGGAGGAGAAAACCTGAAAGATGGTTTTCTTTCTGTCAATCCTAGAGGCTTGTTGCCCGTTTTAGAACTGGATGACGGTACTCGCTTTGATGAAACCATGGCCATCTGTAAATATCTTGAAGATATCTATCCAGAACCACCCCTACTAGGAGCAACACCTGTAGAACGAGCAACAGTAGAGTGCATCCAGCGAAAAATGGAATTTGATGGCATGATTGCCACCTCAGAGGTTTTCCGCAACAACACTAAAAACGAGAACTTTTCTTACCGCAGCCTACCCGGTGTCAATGATATAGCCGCCATCGATGGCCTGGTTACACGTGGCACTAAAACACTGGAATGTTTTTTTCTGTGGCTTGAACGCTACCTGGAAAACTCTAAATTTCTCACCGGTGATCGCTTTACCATGGCAGACATTACCGCATATTGTGYTGTAGACTTTGCCAAATGGGTAGAGCTGGAAATTCCGAAGGAAAACACCAATAGCCTACGATGGTATGAGGAGGTTTCCTCAAGGCCCAGTGCTCAAGTCTAATTGCATCAAAAAATTTACTTATATAAAACTCCCATGTTTTATATTTGGCGGGGAGAGAGGGATTGACCGTKACAGTGCCCGCATTGTAACAACCCCTTCGGGGCTGCGTCATTTCATTCCTTGTCCAAAATGCTGACCGCATTTTGCCGAACCCAAAATTTTGCCTCCAATCCTTTCTAACAAACAAATAAAAAACCCCGGCGCTGCCGAGGCTTTTGTATTTGGCGGTGAGAGAGGGATTCGAACCCTCGATACGTTGCCGTATACACGCTTTCCAGGCGAGCTCCTTCAACCACTCGGACACCTCACCGTGTCTTTTTGAGGGGCGCAACTCTACACAAGCARTCATCAAAAAGCAATTCTCAGGGCCAGCTTTGAAAGTAATCGTCCACATGCATCTCCGGTGCTTTTAATCCCTCAACAGGAATAGTGCCCAAGTACAAAAAACCCACTATTTTCTCTGTACCACTTAACCCCAACCCCTCCATGACAAATTGATCATAGGCAACATCACCTGTACGCCATATAGCACCGACACCCTGAGCATAAGCCGCGGTAATCATATTTTGTGCCGCWGYCCCCGCTGAGATAATTTGCTCTATTTCAGGAACCTTGGGGTTTTCTTTAATACTGGCTATGACCACAACAATCATCGGTGCACGCAAGGGTTTGCTGGCCACTCTGTCTCTTTGCTTTTCCGTTAGCTCCTCACCTTGTTGCTTGGCAGCTTCTACAAAAATMTTGCCCAATTCCAGGCGACTATCTCCTTTAATTATCAGGAATCGCCATGGTCGCATTCGAGCATGATCCGCAGCACGAAATGCAGCTTTTTGTATATTCTTTAGAATGTCTCCTTCTGGAGCAGGATCAATCAATCTAGGGCAGGAAACTCGATCATGCAATGCCGTCAATGCATCCATCATATTCACCTAATTCGGTTCAGTTGTTATCGCTTTTAATTACCTTATAGAAAGAATGGACTTTTGCGGCCAGACATCGTGTAATTGTGCGCAGAACAATAAGCACAGGGGTGTGCCATCTTACAGGATGACTAGCTTGAGCACGAAAGCGACTGAAAAAAGCCTGCAATACCAAACCCTATTTCGTTTTCTGATAGGGTTGGCTGGAATTGCTACTTTTGTCATATCCCATATAGGTAATAATGACGCCTTTCATTTAGCGTCWCTATCACTGATGATAGTTTTATATATTATTTTTACCCATCTAGTAATTCGGTTCATCAAGAAAGAACAAAAGCCTGCGGCAGTACCCCTTTTGGCCTTTACTGATGCACTGTTACTTGGATGCTTGGTGGGTTTCCTTCATTTAAATGTACTCCCGTTGTTACTGTTCTTTGTACTACTGCAATTTCATTCTGTGGTGAATGGTGGCATCAACAACCTTATACGCAGTAACCTGGGGTTAGGATTAGGTTTTGCCCTTCTTTGCCTATACCAACTACCCCAGTGGTCAATGTCCACAAACTTAGTGATAGCTATTGCTCCTTTAATTGCACTCGGGCTGTACATCTGTATCTATGGATTTAAAACCTACAACGAAACACAGGATCTTGAAGAAAAGCTGAGCGAACTGAAAAAGCAAAAAGTGCAGCTAAAACTAAAAAATTATCATATTTCAAAATACTTGTCACCAACACTCCAAAAAGCTATTTCATCGGGCAAGGAYGTCAAGCTGGAAACTCAGCGTAAAAAACTGACCATATTTTTCTCTGACATTAAAGGATTCAGTGAACTGTCTGAAGAGATGGAAGCGGATGCATTAACCAGCTTACTCAATAATTATCTGACTGAAATGTCGGAAATTGCGCTAAAACATGGTGGCACCATCGACAAGTTTATTGGTGATGCCATCATGGTGTTCTTTGGTGACCCAAGTACAAAAGGAGCAAAGGAAGACTGCCTTGCTGCTGTGTCGATGGCCATTGACATGAAAAAGCATATGAAAGAGTTACAGCAACGCTGGCTCAACCAGGGTATTCAAAAACCTCTGGAAATTCGTATGGGGATCAATACTGGCTTCTGTACAGTGGGTAATTTTGGTACAGAAAACCGCTTGGATTACACGCTTTTGGGCACAGAAGTTAATTTAGCYAGTCGCTTGGAATCTGCTGCGGAACCAGGGGAAATACTGATATCACACGAATCATTTTCTCTCGTTAAAGATTTGATCATGTGTCGAGACAAGGGGGAAATTCCGGTAAAAGGCTACCAACAACCTGTTCGTGTTTATTCCGTTGACGACCTGAGGAAAAATCTGGGTAAAGACCAAACATATTTTGAGCATCTCACCAATGGGTTCTCAATCTATATGGATCTGGACCGCGTGCGCAACTATGACAAAGATAAAATTATTGACTCCCTTCTCCGCGCAGCCAAACACTTAAAAAACAAGAATATATTCTAACGCTCACCTTCCAAGTCCTGCACTACTACTGCCGGGATAAACGTGATTTTGGTGGATTTGTTTTTTCTGAACTACGGTAGGGATTAATGTCCARMCCCCCTCTCCGKGTATATCGAGCATAAACCTCTAGCTCATCAGGCTGACACAGCTCACTRATTTCAATAAAAATTCGCTCCACACATTGCTCATGGAAATCTTGATGTTGACGRTATGAAACAATGTATTTGAGYAAACTTTCAGGATCTATGGCCCAGCCCGTATAACGGATAAAAATACTTGCCCAATCTGGCTGACCCGTTACCGGACAATTAGTTTTTAACAAATGACTGAAGAATGATTCTGTCACCACATCACCCCCATGATTCAATCTCAACAGAGAYGGGTCAGGCTGATAGGTATCAATGTCTACATCCAAAGTGTCAAGACAAACACCAGGGAAGGACGACAAGCCTTTGTGCCGAAAAGCCTCGATAGAATGAATRTCCACAAGCACAGGGCCCTTCACACATTCAGMAATATCATGYTCCAAAATCATCRTGAYCTCCTGAACAGAAGCATACGAAGCTTGATTCAAAGAGTTGAGATAAAGTTTAAGAGATTTAGACTCCACYAGGTTTTCTGTGTCACAGGGTATGGATATATCGGCGATAGCCACCACAGGCTTGCCCCGAGCATCCAACCAGGACAACTCATAGGCTGTCCAYAAGTCAAAGCCATAAAATGAGGGGGCAAYATCAAGACCCAGAGACTGACGCCCCTGCGCTCTGGAAATAGGACACAATAGTTTGGGGTCATAAGCTGTGGGATAAACTGTCTCAACACCCAACAAAAAATCGTTATTACTCACTCTATTCACCTGTAATCACGGTTAACTGTTCATACAAAGATTAACTACGTAGCTTTTTACCACRTTCAAGCAAATACAAAGAGTAACTGTATAACAAAACGCAAAATCCAATCACTATACTAAAAGCCCAAACAATATTGATATCAGATATACCTAACAGTCCATATCGAAAAGTATTTACCATATAAAGTATTGGGTTTAGCTGCGATGCACCCTGCCAAAACTCCGGCAACATRTCGATAGAGTAAAATACGCCACCCAAATAAGTTAATGGTGTTAATACGAATGTTGGAACAATCGATATATCATCAAAACTATTAGCAAAAACAGCATTAATAAAACCGGCTAAAGAAAACAATACAGCCGTTAAAAAGACAATCCCTATAGTGACCGGAATATTACTGACCTGAAGGTCTGTAAAAAACAAGGATGAAGCGGTCACAATCACACCCACCGCCAATCCYCGAGCCACGCCACCAACAACATATCCTGTCAGAATAATATAGTTTGGTACGGGAGAAACCAGTAACTCTTCCACACTTCGCTGAAACTTTGTGCCATAAAAAGATGACACAACRTTGGAGTACGAATTAGTAATAACTGACATCATGATCAATCCAGGAACCACAAATTCAATGTAGCTAAAACCTGACATCTCACCAATTCTCGGGCCAATTAATGTGCCAAAAATAACAAAATATAATGCGATGGTAATAGCCGGAGGTAACAGCGTCTGTAACCAGATTCGGGCAAACCGCCTGACCTCTTTCACCACAATGGTGGTAAAGGCTATCCAYTGCTCCTGAAAGTTCATACGGARCCCTCCGCATCATCCGCCTTACGAGACTCGACCATTGAAACGAAAATCTCTTCAAGTCGGTTGGCTTTATTTCTCATACTTGTCACATGAATACCCTGATCACTTAAGCTGGCAAATAACTCATTAAGGGACTGGCCTTTTTTTACTTCAACCTCAAAGCTATGACTATCTATAAGATGCCCGMTATAACCTTCAAGCACCGGATATTTAAMAAGTTTTTCTCTGGAATCAAAGATAAAAACTTCTCGRCTTAACTTCTGCAATAGCTCTCGCGTAGAGGTATTGTGGACAATCCTTCCCTGATCAATAATCGCCACATTACGGCACAAGCTCTCCGCTTCTTCCAAATAGTGTGTGGTAAGAATAATTGTCGTACCACGTGCATTTATGTCCTTAAGAAATGTCCACATAGAGCGACGCAACTCAATATCSACCCCAGCAGTTGGCTCATCAAGAATTAATAGTTTTGGCTCGTGAATCAAAGCTCTGGCAATCATCAAACGGCGCTTCATACCGCCAGAYAATGTTCGTGAGACCTGATTACGTTTTTCCCACAGACCTAATTGTTTCAGGTATTTTTCTGTTCTTTCCTCTGCCAATTTAGCTGGCAGTCCAAAATARCCACCCTGAGTTCTGACAATATCAAAAACTTTTTCAAATTGACTRAAATTGAACTCTTGAGGGACAACCCCAATATTTTTTTTAGCTCGTGAAAAATCTTTGTCTATATCCGTACCAAAAATAGAAACTTCACCACTACTCTTTTTTACCAAAGAGCACAGCACACCCAAGGTTGTGGATTTTCCTGCCCCGTTGGGGCCAAGTAATGCAAAAAAGTCTCCAGGTTGCACCTCTAAATTAATACCCTTAAGTGCCTGAAAACCGTTTTCATACTCTTTGTATAAATTACGTATAGATAAAGCAGCTGTGGTCATATTCCAATATTCTATTTTTAAGTACGGTATTTAACSTACATGCTTCATGCCWRCGGYAGARAGCATAAYGAGATAAACAATTTTTRRTGGTAACAGCCAGAAAGGRCTTTRCYCCAAATCYGGCCATTRAAAAACAGGTAGTCTAAAKCACTTTTGAGTGACRMGGGGAAACAAAATAAAATACGGTAGCAGAAATAAAAAAAGCGCAGWGCNTTAANGCACTGCGCNTTTTTATATGGAKCGGGAAACCGGGTTCGAACCGGCGACCTCAACCTTGGCAAGGTTGCGCTCTACCAACTGAGCTATTCCCGCACTTACTCTATGTTCCATCATAGAGTAATAAAAAATGGCGTCCCGTAGGGGAGTCGAACCCCTGTTACCGCCGTGAAAGGGCGGTGTCCTAGGCCTCTAGACGAACGGGACACACTGGTTCTCTCAAGAGAGGCGCGCATTCTAAGAAGCAGACTCAATGCTGTCAAGCCTGCTTTTCAATTTATCCGTCTTGAAAAGCGTTCCAAACACCGTCCRTAGAGAAACAGTTAGCCCTTCTCAAGACTTATTGATAGTGAGTTCGTACAATACCTCAAACCCGTAGGCGCAGGCCCATCAGTAAACACATGTCCCAAGTGGGCGCCACAAYGGGCACAAATRGTTTCTACCCGYGCCATACCGTGACTATTGTCGGTGTACTCATCTATAGCAGTGCTATTTRCTGGTTGATAAAAACTGGCCCATCCTGAACCTGAATGATATTTATTGGCTGAATGAAAYAAGGGGGCATCACAGCAACGACACCGGTAGGTACCAACAGCTTTTTCATCTATATATTCGCCAGAAAAGGCTAACTCTGTACTCTTTTCTCTACATACCTCAAATTCTTCAGCCGATAATCGTTCCCGCCATTCCATATCTGTCATTTTTTTAAAATCAGTCATATCGTCGACCTTAACTATCCTTAGTTATAAAAGGGAATTGATATACAATGAACCGCATCTAACCCTGTGACTTTAATCGTATAACAACGAATTATATTAATTATATGCACCACATTAAAAAATCAGACAAACTGGATAAGGTCTGTTACGACATTCGCGGCCCAGTRCTTGATCATGCTAACCGTCTCGAAGAAGAAGGTCACCGTATTCTTAAATTGAATATTGGCAACCCTGCCTCYTTTGGCTTGGAAGCCCCTGACGAAATTATCCATGATGTTATACATAATYTAGCAGAGGCTCAGGGTTACTGCCACGCCAAGGGTATTTACAGCGCCCGAAAAGCTGTCATGCAACGCTGCCAAATCCAGGGTATTCCTAATGTAGAGGTTGATGACATTTTTCTTGGCAATGGYGTCAGTGAACTTATCGTCATGGCCATGCAGGCATTATTGAAYAACGGTGATGAAATTYTAGTMCCRGCTCCCGACTATCCACTCTGGACGGCCTCTGTCACATTGGCTGGAGGCAAAGCCGTGCATTACCTGTGTGACGAAGCACAGGAATGGCAACCCGACATCAAAGATATTGCCAACAAAATTACACCCAATACCCGCGGCATTGTGGTRATTAACCCRAACAACCCCACGGGGGCAGTGTACAGTGAAGAAGTCTTAAAGCAGATTGTTGAGCTTGCAAGAGAACAYGACTTAATCATTTATGCTGACGAAATTTACGACCGTATTCTCTACGATGAAGCAGAACATATTCCTCTTGCCCGTTTAGCTACAGATGTTCTCTGCATTACTATGAACGGATTATCGAAAACTTATCGCCTGGCTGGCTTTCGCTCTGGCTGGATGATTGTTAGTGGTGCCAAACACCTTGCCCGAAGCTACATTCAGGGCATTGAAATGCTGGCCTCGATGCGGCTTTGCGCCAACGTCCCGGCTATGTATGCCATACAAACCGCGCTCGGGGGTTACCAAAGTATTGGTGATCTTATTGGGCCTGATGGCCGGCTGTTACAACAGCGGGATAAAGCTTGGTCACTGCTCACTAAAATCCCAGGTGTTAGCTGTGTTAAACCTAAAGCAGCCATGTATTTGTTTCCACGGTTGGACCCAGAAATTTATCCCATAGAAGATGACGARCAATTTGTACTGGATTTATTACTGGATGAAAAAATTCTTCTGGTTCAGGGTACCGCCTTTAACTGGCCAAACCCGGATCACTTCCGYATCGTCTTTCTTCCCAGAGAAGATGACCTGGAAGAAGCCATCGGCAAACTTGCCAAATTTCTTGAGCAATATCGYATCAAGAAAGGCACTAATTAATCRRNGGCTTCTAACTTAAAAGCCCTTAACCCCACAACTCTTAAGCCCAAGTTTCCTAACTTATAGGATACAAAATTTGGTCACGATAGCCCGTTATTACAGGAATATAACCTGACAACTCCCGGTCAAGTGCTGGGTCGTTGCTATCCACTAGTAATGGCCTGCCATTGAGCTCAGTAATCTTTGTTTTAGTAGCCACCACGATAATGTTCTCCTTACCCACCTGTCGAATAACCGATGGCGACAACTGCTGATTCCCGCGYCCCAACAAATGTCCTTGCCCRCCAATAGGGGTAATAACAATACGAGCCTTCCCAGCTRCCGCTGTTATGGCCTGTTCTATTTCTGCCGCCRTCACRTCCAATKCCAGCAACTGTTGGTTTTTCACCAAGTCGACACCGAGCAGTGTATTTTCGAGACCTAACGCATCCATTAATCCTCGCGTTGTTGAACCAGGCCCGATGATATAAAGACAATCATCCTCCATGTTCTCAATTAATGTAGCTGCAATGTCCTCAAGCACCAGAGATTCAACCTCACGACCTCCAGATTTCACCTGCTGCATAAACTGTCCTTCCTCCGGCACCAGCAAATCGCCGTAGTAACGCGCCTGCACCCGGCCTTCACGAAAAGCCACTTCATCAATATCTCGAACTTCCTGCGAGCGTATATCTACCAGCTCACCTCGAGCTAACTGACAAATCAACTCTCCCGCCATTTCCGGTGTAATGGCATACACCCCGGAATGCATTTTGACTCCCGCAGGAATACCTAATACAGGCTGACCTTCCGGGATCGCATCACAAATATTGCGAGCCGTGCCATCACCCCCCACAAATACAATCAGATCTAACCCCATTGCTGCCATTTCCTTTGCCGCCATCTCAGTATCAGCTGATGTTGTGACCTGGGGATCAATGTCACCAATCACCTCTGGCACAAAGCCAYTTTGCCTTGCCATGTCTTCRCCCATGGGGCCGGGGTAGGTTGTAATAGACAAGMTATCCGCCGACAGGCCTTYAGAAACGACCGCTAAGGCTCTATGCGCACGCTGAGGCGCACGCAGCTCTGCTCCTCTCAAACGGGCTTCAGCCACGATTTCCTTGCCATCACTGCCTTTTAAAGCAACAGAACCACCAATACCAGCCAGCGGATTAACAATAAGACCTAACCTAAACACGACCTACTCCACAAATTTACCAATAGGGTTGTATCCCGAGGTTTGTACCACCAATCAATCATGATATGTTCAACTGTCGTAATCTAAACAATGTACAAAACATGATGATGAATAAGCAAAAAGACACACATAGTAACGAGAATGTCACCGACTTCCACGGCGCTGCTCTAATCGATGACGACGGTAACGAAACACCGATTACTGAAGATATGGTTCAAGAAGCATGCACGAATATTGTTGATGACAGCAAAAGCACTGAAAACGGAACAGGCTCTGCCCACTGATTCTTCAAATCAAGAAAACTACCTGGAGGCTCACCCTTACCAACAACTAGACTTTTATGTTTTTAATRGAATTATATATAAATCAAATAATTACAATATTTTTATTATTAACTTACATTAAGTTAAATTAAACTTAAGCATACCCAACTGCCTAGCCAACAGCTTATCAACATCACCCTCTATCTGGTAATGTTGAAACTCTAATCGCTTCGGGCAAGTCTTTCTCAACCCATCAAATTCTTTAGATACATCAGCGCCACTCGCCAGCAATACATCTCTCATACGCCGATCCTCCTGTGTCACATCAAAGGTACCCAAAACAGCGCCAGACAACGATGTCGATGCCAGCTCAATCGCATCCTCCCGAGAAAGCAACGATTCGGGAACATCAAGCCCCTGCCAATCACAAAAAGCATCGAAAACCATCTGCGTGCCATTCACCTTACCGTCATAGCTATAGCCGGCAATATGGGGGGTTCCTATATTTACTTGCTCCAACAATGGCAACGTAATATTCGGCTCTTGCTCCCACACATCCAGAGCCACCTGCCAGGTACGCTGTGGCAACAAATTCAGCAAAGCCTGATTATCGATCACCGCCCCTCTACCCGCATTGATCAACAAGGTATTGTCAGCAAGCCGAGTAAGTACATCCTCATTCAATAAATGGTAAGTAGGATGTTTCCCCGAGGATGTCAGCGGCGTATGCAAACACAAAATATCTGATTGCAATACGTCATCAAAAGAAACCAGGTGGGCATTATTTTCCTTCTCGAGAAAAGGGTCATAACAGCGGCAATCTATCCCTAATGCCTGTAACGTTCGGTACAACCTGCCACCGACATTGCCACAACCGACAATGCCGACTGTTTGCTCCATCCAACCCGTACGAAGACTAAACAACACCGAAAGAACGTATTGCACCACCCCATTGGCATTACAACCCGGCGCGTTGGCAAAACGGATTCCCTGCTGCTGTAAATAATGCTGGTCCACATGGTCGGTGCCGATAGTCGCCGACCCAACAAACTGCACCTGGCTGCCTTCCAGCAGCGTCTTATCCACCTGCGTCACCGAACGTACAAGTAATACATCGGCATCGCTTACATGATCAGCAGAGAGCTCTCTCCCTACAAACGTTTCTACTTCGCCGTAGGGAGAGAACATCTCCCTCACCAAAGGCATATTTTCATCGGCGACAATTTTCATTGCGCATGATCTTCTGAATTAAAGCTGCCTTCTGTATTGGAACCGCCTAAACCGTCCTGCCTGGAAGTCTGATGAAATACAGGTAACTTTCCTGCTCGCCGCAAAAATTGATCGGGCAATCCCATGGCCTCGCAGAAGTTTGCCAATTTATTCATATCAATGGGGCTTCGTATCAGTTCAGGGCTGTTGTTAAAATTACTGCTGTTAAGGTTACTGCTTTTAGAACGTTCATTATCAAAATCACCAATGGGTGCATTATCTGAAATCACTGTCAATTTACGTGACATTAAAATTTGCTCTCGGCAAGCCTCAATTTTAGCGGGCAATTGCTTCGCCCCTCTAACGGGCAGGGCAGCCAATAATTCACCAGCCTCTAATAATGACTCAATATTTTTAAACTGAGCAAGTAACGCTGCGGCTGTTTTAGCACCAATACCCGGCACCCCGGGAATATTATCAATACTATCGCCCATGAGCGCCAGATAATCCGCCAACTGCTCCGGCCAAACACCCAGCTTTTCCTTAACCATCAAACGGTCCTGAGGATCACCCTTGCCAAAATCCCAAATCACATCATTGTCACCAATCAACTGCGATAAATCCTTATCACGACTGATCACAATAATCTTTCTGCCCAGTTCACGACCCACCTTGGCCAAAGTTCCAATAATATCATCCGCCTCATGGGTTTTACTCGCATACCCTGCAATACCCAAAAGCCCCGTCACCTCCACACAAGCATTAAGCTGGAATGCCAAAGCATCATCTGGCAGCACTCTATTAGCTTTATACTCAGGATAAATATCATTACGGAAACAAGTCCCCAGGCTTTCGTCAAACGCAACCGCAATACAGTCCGGTGACTCTTGCTCCAGCAACGTCAGTAAAAAATTTAAATAACCGTAAACTGCATGTGTGGGATAACCACCCAAGCCTTCCCTGCTAAACCAATTTTCGGGCAAACCAAAATAATGACGAAATATATAAATCGAAGCATCGATTAAATAACAGGACGAAGGCATTAGGCTATATCCATCAGGTAGTGGGCAAACAATAATGATCAAAACAAAACGGCTCGGTACCAAAATATTCTGACAGCGCGCGGGTAAACGCTAAAGAGCGATTGGGCATAGGAACCTCACACCATGCCTTAACCTGAGATACCACCGACACGACAAAATTTTGACTGGCACCAATATTTGCAGACAAATTATCCGCACTGATATTAAACCCATGGTCCGCAGCCACAGAAAACATCCACTCCATAGCCTGGGGTTTTATCTCCACCTGTTCAAATGTTCGCTGCTGGGATTTTGTTCGACCATCCGGGTTATACCAATAACCAAAATCTTCCAACTGCCTGCGCTGCTCCCCCGCAATACACCAGTGAGAAATCTCATGCAGCGCACTGGAGACATAATCACTGCGAAAAACCAACCGATGATAATCACAGGCATCATTGGCCGGCAGGTAAATAGGCTCATCACCACCGCCCTCAAGCCGGGTATTGAAACTGTCAGTAAACAAACCATTAAAAATTCTGACCAACTGGTCCGCACTGATAATTTTGTTTACCGCGAAATTACGACCAGGCAACATCGGCAGCCTCAGCCCTTGCAAAGAGTCTGACCCAAAGCCGTCCCGAGAACACATTTAAAACCTGCAAACCACAAGACAAAAGCCGCTTAAAACTCATATTTGAACTCTCGACAAAATAGTAACTCACAAAATATACCCTAGGTGTTGTGCTTTAAGATGATCAGTAGTACCTTATCTTGTGTGAAGGCAGTAATTTGGCCCCACGGTACAAGATCTCGGCACTTCCAGAAACTCTGTAACAGTGCCTTTGTCTAACTACTATTTGAGGAGGCGTATTATGACTACCTCAACATCTAGCCACAACATGGATAACGTGGTTGATCTCTTCACTGGGAAGAACTACTCGTCCCCATACAATCGTCGCATTATTCGTCTAGCTCCTGAACTCGATGGCTTGGAAATGCTTTATTCCAACGAGTCTCACCCGGATAAATTATTTAGCATTAAAGTACTTTGCTGGGCTCTGAGTGAGGACGGAGAAGTAGTGGGTCTCGTACCCTGGCTTGACGACATCGTGGCATGTACAGAAATTAAAGACCCCCTAAACGGTCACTGGGAAGGCTACTACGACTCAGGAATTGATGAGGTCTTTTTCGAAGTGCCTATTCACAAAGTTCTCGAGCTGGAAACTGCTGCCGAATACTACGAATTCGACTGCGATACCGAACGTGACGTGATACAGGAAATTCCCGACACCATTGGCACCCATGCAGTACTTTCAAACGACGGCTTTAAAAACCTAACATTGAAAGAAGTGGTGAGCTGGAGACTATTCCATGATGGCACCATAGAAGGCATGCTGATTGACGACGATAAAGTTGACAGCACACCGGTACTGCCAGGAGACGAATGCCTCTACCCTGCTAAAACAGAAGAAGCATTCCGGTATTTTTTCCAGCATCATATTGCCAACAAAATTAAAGCTCGAGACCCGGAAGCACTAGCCGCCATCTCAATACTAGTTGATTCCTGATTAGCAACCGCTAAACAGGAATCAACCAATCAAAGCCATCAGGTAATATGAGGGTGGCCGAGTTCTGACCCCCTAAAGAAAATAACCTGTTAAAAAAGCTAGGCCTAATTGAATGCCAGCTATCGACCAAGGGCCGTTTGCCGACCAAATAATAAATGCATTCTCTTTTTTGTTGGCGGTCAGTACTTACAGTACGAACTTCTCAACCGCTAGAGCAATAACACCAGCAAGTGCTAAAAAGCTCAAAATTTTGCAGGTACCTACAGAACTTTCTAGAGACGCTACGCGATCTTCCAAAGAAGCAGGTTTAGCTGCAGGTTTAGCTGCAGGTTTGTTGTTGCCCCCGTCTAAAGGAGTAACAGCTTCAGCCTGAGGGCCTTTGTCTGAGTCTCTGACCTCGAAATTAACGGCTAAGCCCTTGCGGATAGGACCACCGCCTTGCCATTCACTTTTGTGGAAGAAGAAGTCTTCGCCATTTTTGTCGTCGGCAATAAAGCCGAATCCTTTGCGGAAGTCGTAACGTTTAATAATACCTTTGGCCATGCTTGTATCCTATTCAATGTGTAATGAGGCAATGCTGATGATCGTGAATTATGGTTCGATCTTTAAGTTGTTGCCAATGCATATTTTCCAATTTAAGTGTCTGCTCCCTTACGGCTGAAAGCAGTTAACGCCGCAATATACCAGCAAAGGGGGCAGGTTGAATATTTATTAATCGTTATAACCCCTTTTAATTATTAGCACCCACTAAACAAAGCCATCAGGTAATATGAGGGGTCGAAGGGCCCCCCCTGAAAAAAATAACTGGTCAAAAAAAGAAGCCAAGCCTAATTGAATAGCTGCTATTGGCCAATAGCAGACTTTAATTAAGTAAACTGCCCCTCAGAATTCACCGCAACTAACTTTTTATTTGGTTCCGCCTTCGAAATAATACCCGCCCGGTATTGCTCAAGTAATTCATTCAGTTGGGTATCAATACGTTCTAAGGCAGTTTTAGAATCCACCCACCATTCTGTTGACCAGATTCTTAATACTTCCCAGCCCAAGCCCCGAAGCACCGACTCCCTTAAGCTGTCTCTATCTCTTGCGGTTGCTGAACGATGGTACGTAGCTCCATCACATTCCACCGCTGCCAAATAACTGCCCGGAGCATCGGGGTTAACAACCCCTAAATCAATTCKAAAGCCTGACACACCTACTTGTGAATGGATGATCCAACCCTTACTTTGTAAGCGCTCGGCTACCGCTTGYTCGAAAGGTGAATCAAAGAACCCACCCGGYGCCGAAACTGCCTCAGTTAATGCTCTTGAYCCACGCTGGGCATATTCAAGAAAATGTTTGAGATCTTTCACACCTTCTGAAGCTGTTCTTGAAAGATCAATTTGTTCAGGCATAAGTGATGAGAATATTTGCATCTCTTCTTTCGCACGCGTAATTGCTACATTAAGCCGTCTGGTGCCACCTGATTTATTCATGGGACCAAAGTTCATACTCAGCTTACCGGCGGCATCTTTTCCAAAAGTAATCGAGAAATAAATAATATCCCGCTCATCACCTTGTACACTTTCGAGATTCTTAACAAATACCGATTCAAAGTTATCTTCAGCAAAATGCGGCTCAATTTCAGGGTGTTCACTACGCGCTTTTTCAAATAAGTTGCTGATTAACTCTTGCTGTTCCTGGTTAAAGGTGACAACACCTATTGACTGCTTAAAATCAGGTTGTCGTAATTTGGCAACAATATTATTAACAATCGCCTCAGCTTCACCTCTGTTGATGCGGCTTGGCCCTTCCTTGTATACCGAATCAACAGGATTCCAATAAACTGACATGCCGTTAGTATCTGTATTAGGGAAGGTAATCAACGAACCGTCATAGTAACGGTGATTAGAGAATGTAATTAATGATTCGCAACGTGAACGATAATGCCAATTCAATTTCATCGAGGGGATATTGGCCGCTAAACACTCATCTAGAATGGACTCTAAATCTTCTTCGAAGTCATCATCCATATTGGCTTCATTATCGGTACGCTTACCGAAAAAAGAAGTGGGTGGCAATTGCTTAGGATCACCCACAACAATAGATTGCTTCGCTCTAGCGATAGCCCCAATCGCGTCGCACACGGTTATCTGGCTAGCCTCATCAAATATCACCACATCAAAAGCTTTACTATCGGGTGGCAAATACTGCGCAATACTCATCGGGCTCATCATTACACAGGGCGTTAATCGAGTGAGTGTTTCTGGCATTTTCAAAATCAATTGCCGTAAAGGTATGTGCCGCGTTTTCTTTTGAAGTTCTCGTGCTAGTACCCCCCACTCTGATTTTTTAGGTACATCTTTTCTATTGGGGATGCCTGTAGCAAGCTTGGCTTTCACGTATTGCTGAGTCAGAGCCATGAACCTCTCATCCATTTCTTGAAACTCTACAATTTTTTGTCGATGCTCTGCGGGTATAAATTCACGCAAGACAGTATCGTTATCGATAACCGCATTGACCCACCAACGGCAATAATTAACCAACAATAATTCTTCTGAAGAAAATCCGCGCGCAATGCCATTTTCAACCACTTCAACTAAAGGCATCAAACCAACCTGTGCGGCCTCTTGCCTTACTTTGCGCCAAGCACACCACRCATGTAATTTATTCTGTGCGCCTATCCAGCGGTTGCATACCGTTTTAACTTCATCGGCATAACCACCACTGTCTTTTTTAACATTAAATAGTTCTAAGCTGTCCTTAGCGATAGTTGCGCTTAAATCCTTCAGCGATGCGTTATAAGTAGATAACGTCGCAATAAAGGTTTTACCTTTAGCATCAATCATTCCATTAGGTTCAAGTATTTCGTTGTGCTGTTCTAATAAGGTATTAATAYGTGCCTTAATGACTAACGAGTCATCAATGTCTTTAGCCACATTAGAAATCGCACTTAATACGGTATCTAGCCATGCACAGGCACCGTTAATCCAATCAGTATCGCTATCAACGCCGCACCAATATTTACCAATAGAACTGCCAACATAGGCATACTGATCAACTTTACCTTTTAATGCCTTCGCAACAATCAACGCATCAAGATCAGCAGGCAAATCTTCACCTAGCTTGTTACCTTTCACATGTAACTTAACTGCCTTCTTAATTTTAAATTGATCAAGCGCTTTAGGCAGAAACCACTTCTCTGATGAGAGTTGCCATTGTACCTTCAGGTCTTCTAAAGGTAGCGATAATACCTCACGGTTAAAGTGATCACTGGTAGAACTAAACGTAGTTTTAAATTCATTAATTAAGTTTATAAGTTCAGGCAACTCTTTTCGCAACATGGCTCCTTGCGAAGAAAACCCGAAATGGTAGCTTTGTCCAAATGCCTTAGGTAATTCTTCCGCCAATATCGATAGTGCCATCAACTGACTATAAATAGTCACTGACGCATCCAGTTTAATGGTGGTCATATAATCAATTAACGCCTGATCCAAAGCATCGACATCAACCTTAATACTACCGGCCAAACTAACAACTTTACTTTGAAATCTGGGCGACCACTCACCTGTCTCTATTTCTGCCAGTGGATTATTGTCGATACCATCCAGTTCAGCCGCATTTACATCAATACGTTTAGCTACACTGTGCAATTTTTCAAAAGCATCTAAATCATGATGCGTAGGTGACGGCCAGGTTAATGTAATTTTAGGTGTATTAATGTCACGAACAATCACCCCTATAGCTTGATGACAATTAAGTCCATTCGGGTAACGGTAATGTAAACGTGTAACATATTTATTTAATGATTCCCGTAGGGCGAAGAGTCGCACAGCCTCTTTCTCCCAATCAGCATTTGTATCTGAACTTGAATCCCACGCACGACCTAACTGTTGAATAACTTCTAACTTTCTGGCCTTTGAACTATGCAACTCTAAGCAGTGTTCGCCTAAACCTACTTGCTGCAATCGCCTGTAGACAACTTCTAGTGCTGCAGTTTTTTCAGAGACAAACAATACCGTTTTCCCTGTCGCGAGCAACTGCGAAATAATATTGGTAATTGTTTGACTTTTACCTGTGCCCGGAGGACCGATCAATACAAAGTCTTTACCCTCCTCTGCTGCGCGTATAGCTGCCATTTGAGAACTATCAGCAAGCATCGGCACATAGGTGTCTTTTGGATGTAAATTGCTATCTAGGGTTTTAATATCGGGGAAACCAACATCAGCACCACCCGTATAATTATCGCGAGGGTTTTCAATTAAGTGCTTAACCATTGGGCTGGATTTTAAATGGTCAACTCGCTCGCATAAATCCATCCACATTAAATATTTTGAGAATGAAAAAGTTGAGATTAATGCCGTCTCTTCCACCTCCCAACCTGGAATATCACGAATTTCACGGCGTACGATATTCCATATTTTTTCAACATCCAAGCCACTTTCATCCGTAGGCAATTCACCTTCAAGCTCCGTAATTTCTAAGGCAAAATCCTGCTTAAGCATTTGCAACAATGTGGGGTTAAATCGTGGTTCATCTTCATGTAAACACAGTTGAAATCCGGAATTAACACTTTTACGGGTAAGCTCTACGGGTATAAGAATTAACGGAGCTCGATAGGTTCGTTCGGTATGACCGGGCTGCTGCCAGTTTAAAAAACCAATGGCTATATACAGAATATTTGTMCCACCTTCCTGGATGGCCAAACGGGCTTGCCGATAAAGCTCTAATAAATCTGTATCCAATTTGCGTTGATCTTGCTTTGCTACTAATTCCTTTTTATCCAGCAAGCCATTCACTTGGCTAATATGTAAATCTTCTTGTTGTTGCTGTAAGTGAATTTGTTCCGAACGAGAATCATTGCCTATTTTGAGTGTTTCAGCAGAAATAACTTTAAATTTCTTACCCTCAGCTAGCAGATCTTCCATTTTCCCTAAATCGTAACACTCCAACACAATTGCCCTTGAGCGCGCGGTGGTATTCAACAACCGGTTGCGCATGGTTAAATCCAGTAATTGGCGCTTCCAATTTTCTACACGAGCCTCAGGCGTTGTTAATTCAATTTTAGGGACCGGTGCTGAGCGATAAGAAACCTCAGGGATATCATCAGGAATATCCATGGGTACCTGTACATCAGCCACTTCAATATTGCTTTTATAACCACCCGCCAGAGCTTTATCTGACAACGGTTTTATCGAAGATAGCCTTGCTCGTTTGATATCAACAGCAAGGTGAAATTCACTGTCATTCTTTAAGTGTTTTATGGCTTCTTGAATTGCCAAGTTAAATGGAGCTGGTGGTTTGTGGGTACTCAACGTTGTTTCAAATACCAACATCTCTTTAAGTTGCAGTCGTTTACGAATAGCCTGCSCATCAAAAATAACAGCTGTTGAAAAATCCTCATCATTTAACCAAAGCCCTACAAACGCATGGCCTTCTGTAAATAAAACAATTGAATTCAGGCCTGCTTGCTCTAAACAGGCAGCAAACAATAAAGTAGTATCCAGACAAGTTGCTATGCGTGTTTCAAGAATAGTCGATGGCAACCTCACCTTCTGCCCCTGCTTTTCAAAACTTGCCGGTGGCACCGAGTAGGTTAAATCTAATTTACACACAGCGCTCCATATGGAGCTGGCTAATAGCGCTGAACGCTTAGGACTATTAGCTTGGTAGCCATCTAAACCGGAAGGGTGGCCATTAGCTTCTAATCGTTTCGATGCATCTCGTAATAGTCCCTGCACCGCAGAATCATTAGGTTGAATAAACGCCGCGATAATTTCAGGCAATACATTCATACCGCCCCACTCATCTTTTGACAATAGCTGAACCGTATGAAATGACTCGGCTAACATCGCATCGCCCTGCGTTAAAGTAAAGTGCAGCTCGCCTTTTAAAGATTCCGTAATTGAGCGAAGATAATCGGCTTTTAATTCAACGTAACAATCTACAATATTAATCTGCTCACCTGCACTGAGCTTTTCAATGGGCCATATTCTATCGATCAAAAAGTCAGGTGATGAAGTAACGGTTAGCACAATGCTAATAAGATCGTTTTCACTGGGATTCTCGAGTTCAATATCTGTGATCACGGGAAAAGCATTCTGTTGTAAGGCCAAATTAATATTGGGAATAACAGAAGCTTTAATCTGTGGTTTTTTATCTTCAGATGATTGAGTTGTGGCTTCCATATTCACTATCTCATTTTATTCCAATATTTAAACATTTGAAGTCAGAGTAAAAACTCAACGTCCGTTTAGGGTCGAAAGCAGCCTCCACACCAACCCCATCCTCTACCTACCTCACTAATTTATCAAYCGCCGAATATGCCCSGTYACTTCTTCCCTGTCGTGATACAACTGCCGAAAYCGTAATTCATATCGAATGCCAGATGCTGACAATCGAGAGGCAATTTTATCTCTGCAATTCAACACCTCTTGGTAGCGTTTTTTCATGGGTAATTTCAAATTAAACACGGCTTCGCGACATAAACCTTTTGCTACCCAACGGGCCATTAGATCGGCTACTTTTGCGGGTTTGTCGGCAATGTCGCTCACTACCCAATAGACGGGCTTGCGGGGTTCGTAGGTAAAGGCATCGCCTTTTATATGATCTACCATGCCCGTTGCCATGAGTTCTGGCGCCATGGGCCCGTTATCGACGGCATCCACGTACATTCCCCGCTCTACCAGTTGCCAAGTCCAACCACCGGGGGCTGCGCCTAGATCTACTGCACGCTTACCTGCGGGCAATCGTGTTGGCCATTCCTCTTCGGGGATAAAACAATGCCAAGCCTCTTCCAGTTTTAATGTTGCTCTACTGGGTGCGCCCTTTGGTACTTTTAAACGGGGTATGCCCATGGCCCAACGGCTACTGTTGTCTATTTTGCTCACACCTACCCATGCCTCCCGGCCTGACAAGAACATCAGGTGTAACCGGTATTTACCCGTTGCTTTTAGTAACCCGGAACGCTTGATAGTTTGCCTGAAGGGCACGGTAATTTTTCGGCAAAACGGTGACAGTGTTTTGCCTTCATTGGTATCGGGATACTCGACACTAAACTCAATCGCCAGTTTGCTGGGTTTAATGACTGAGGCATGTTCGGCCACGGCTAACATTAACGGCCCTATGCGATCTTTTTCTGGCAGGTTTTCAAGTAATGGGCCTGCAGCAAACCATTGGCGTGCAAATATCAGGGTGTTGAAATCGAGTTGCTGAATTAATTTGAGAGCGCCATTGTCATCGTGGGTGACATAACAAACCCAAGCACTACCCTCTTGTGCTTTTGGATAACCATAGACACCTATGGCTGAGGCGAGATCGGCAATTTCAGCAGAGGCTTCTTTTTCAAAACCTGGGCGGCAATAAATAATGACGTTGTTCAACATGTTTTAGCCTTGGCGTCTAGACTGAGGGCAAAGTCGGCCACCATCGCCGCTACTGATTTCAAATGTTGCAATTGGGTTAAGCCCGAGGCTTTTCTGGGTTTTAAATCATGCTCACCATCTTCCAGCCAGTGTATATGCAATGCTTTGCTGAAAGAAATAGATGACAGTTCATCGGGCTTACCAAATGGATCGCGCGTGCCCTGAAAAATAACGGTCGGTGTTTTAATCGCAAGTAGATGTTCGGTGCGCTTTTTTTCTGGTTTCCCTGGCGGATGAAAGGGATAACCAAAACAACAGAGCCCGTCCACACCCAGCTCATCTGCCACCATACTGGCCATTCGGCCACCCATGGATTTACCACCAATCAATAGTGGCTTATTCAAAAGTGGCCGGGGTGAGTCTAAGCGACCTGATATTTCTTGGTAAACTTGTCGCCAACAATCCAGCAGTTTTGGCTGGCGATCAGGTGGTCGCTTTTTGCCAGTTTCGCGTCGTTGTTGCATATAGGGAAATTCAAAGCGCACCACTGCCATACCGGCTTCGTTGAACTCTGCCGTCAGTGTTTCCATGTACTCGCTGTCCATCAGCGCTCCGGCACCGTGGGCAAACACCAATGTCCCCCGCGGCTCAACACTGGCATTGGGCTGATCAATTAAATACTTCATTTATTAGGCTTTTTAAGGTTTTTGATTTTATGAGGCCGTTGCATAACCTGGCGGGCGTAGTCGTTATGCTAAGGTCGCTTTATTTTTCTTGCTGAACTTTCTGAAACTGATGTTTGGTCAATAAGTTACAGGTTTCCGTTGTATGGTCAAAGGTTATGACGATATCACCACGTGATATTTGCTTTTTTACCTGTTGGATTTTTGTTTCCAAACTCACTTCACTAACACCGTAATCGGTCCCTTCCCGATTTATAAATTCTTCAATGATGGCATTCAGTAAGTCTGACGAAAGCCTRTCCAGGGGAATTTCTATCATTAAACYATCCTAWAAGTTATTYCAGTTTGCTTAGTTATTTTGGCTTYTTGAATTTAAGTGTCATGCGATCACTTTCACCAATGGCCAGGTATTTRTCTCGATCCTGATCTTTTAATCGCAATGTGGGCGGTAGCGTCCAAACACCCTTGGGRTRRTTTTTGGTGTCTTTRGCATTGCYGTTAATCTCGGACTTTTCGTCCAATACAAACCCAGCCTTTGTTGCCAAATCTATGACATATTCTTCMGTCATATAACCGCTTGTTTTCATRGTTTCCCAATCGGTACCCTTTGGTGCTCGATGCTCTACCACACCCAAAAYACCACCTGGCTTTAATGCCTTATAAAACAAGTCAAAGGCTGTTGCTTCACTCTCTGAGCGAAGCCAGTTATGYACGTTGCGAAAGGTTAATACGGYATCCGCACTACCCTCCGGYACGGTTAATTGACCTCGCTTGGGGTCAAAGGCYGCCATTTTYACMTSGCCATAGACRTYGGGATGCATCGCCARTTTTTTTACAAACAGTGYCTGATAATTATCATAAAAATCAACGCCAACCCCGGTGGGAAAGTGTGCGGTGTAAAATATTCCTGCACTTGMATCTTTRGTCATTAGGAGAGGTGCCAGTACTTCGGTATACCAGCCTTTYCCCGGCCAAATTTCTACTACGGTCATTYCTGACTCTACACCAAAAAACTTCAAGGTCTCCAGGGGATGACGGTATTGATCTCTTAAGATAAATTTTGGGTTCCGGTGTTCGCCTTTAAGTATACTTCCGCAAGGGCTACCGTCATCGTCATCAACAGCACCCTCTTGAGCATGCAATAAAGCRCTAAATCCAAACCAACTGGTCAACAACGCTATTAGAATAAGTCGGGCTGCCATAACGTAAACTCTCCGGGTAAATGCTGCTTTGATCACAGGAAGTCTCAACAGCYTTATACAGACGGCCCTGGAACATAGCTCATCTGCAATTGATACGTCATAATACTCCCATACCCCCTGATYCATAAGGCCTTRCCATGAACCATTACCTTACTCTCACCATTATTGCTGATGACCGCCCAGGAATTATCGAAAARGTTGCRGCGGTGGTTACGTCTAACGGCGGCAACTGGCTGGAAAGTAATATGTCTCGGCTGGCCGGAAAGTTTGCAGGCATYCTGTTGGTGGATATCACAGAAGACAAGCAAKCMGGGCTGTTAACTGCATTGGAAACTCTTGGYAATSAGGGYATTAGRGTAAGTGGTGAAGCCAGYACWGAAGTTGGGCAAGCCGTCGGGGARCATTTGATGTTRACYGTCGTGGGMAATGACAGGCCYGGCATTGTTGGYGAACTATCGTCCTTGCTTGCCCRCCTGCATGTGAATGTGGAAGAGCTTTGCACCAATTGCGAAGATGCACCCATGAGTTCAGAAATATTGTTTCGTGCCACAGCAGTTATTAGCCTGCCAATATCCGGTGTGAACTCTGACTTAAACAGAGACCAACTTCAGGATGAACTGGAATCATTGTCAGATGATTTGATGGTGGAGCTGGARGATATTTAAGGGRTAACTTTAYANCCCTTAACMARCYAAMCMMYYRARCMKYWSMSCNNCANNNNCANNCCGTAGGCCATGCCTGCGGCAATACTGCCAACACCCACGGTCTCGAGGCCKGATARTAGCCAATGGTGGGCTACAAACTTTCCTTTTACTGCACCCACCCAGAAGAAGGCCACAGCGGTTAATCCTGCGGACCAAGCAAAGGGGTTGGCAATATATCCGGGGTACACCCAGTTAATGACRTAGGTCATCAGGGGAATAAAGCCCACCAAACAGAAAGCACTGAAGGTTGCCAAACCRCCTTTAAATGCATCGTGACCTTGCAAGGTCATTCCATGTTCTTCCTGCAACATGGTATCAACCCATTTTTCGTTATCGGACGTAATTACCGCAACAGCATCTTCCAACAATTGTCCTTCAAATCCCTTCATGGCAAARATCTGTCGGACTTCCTCTTCCTCGCCCTCSGGGAATTTTTCTATTTCATCCAGCTCCATCTGACGAATTTTTATTCGATGCTGGTTCTCTGCCCGGGTACTGAGAAAATTACTTACAGCCATACTAAAACCATCGGCTAGCAAGTTGGCAAAACCAAGGATAATAATGACACCTGAAGACATTCCTGCACCGGCAACTCCGGCAACGATGGCAAATGTAGTTATAGCGCCATCCACCGCACCGTAGATAAATTCTTTGAGGTAAATCGATTCCGGCCCATCCGCTAAACGYTTGGCAATTAGCMGGGGATGRTGGTGRGCCTTGAAGTGCTCAAGGCTACTTTCTTTATTAGGAGCTTCCATAAATTMTCCAGGCCATTAAAATAACAAYATACTGACCAGYTCGGGCCATTTGGCAACTCRARCCTCATCATACCGCAGAGAAATTTATAAGTACTCATTACTCATATAGCACCCAAACTCATGYTTYATAACTCACARMACTATAATTCACGCCCATGCTAAATATCGTACTGTTTGAACCCGAAATCCCACCCAACACCGGCAATATTATCCGGCTCTGTGCCAATACCGGGTTTGCCCTGCATTTGATCGAGCCCCTTGGGTTTGAACTTGATGACAAACGCCTAAGGCGTGCCGGACTCGATTACCGAGAGTGGCAGGAAACCAAGATCCATGGGAACTGGGAAGCCTTTATAACAAGCGAAAAGCCCAATCGAATATTTGCTATTAGCACCAAAGGGCAAGCCCGTTATACCGACGTCTCATTCAAGCCTGGAGACACATTGGTATTTGGCCCGGAAACTCGCGGCCTGAGCCAGGAGTTCCGCGAAGCCCTACCGCCAGAGCAGGTGTTGCGTGTTCCCATGCAGGCAGAGAGCCGCAGCCTCAACCTCTCCAATACCGTTGCACTGATTGTTTACGAAGCCTGGCGGCAATTGGACTTTAAGGGCGCGGTATAACAATGAACTGTTGTCTAGTCATGGTTTTTAGCTCAAAGCAAAAACATACTTTGGTGTATCCAATATGAATGACACCATGACTAACGGCCAACGCACATTGATCGGATTATTTTACGGGTCGTCCACCTGTTATACGGAAATGGTCGCTGAAAAAATAGCGGCCAATCTGACTGAGTCAAAAATAGATGAAATTCAGGTCGATATTTACAATGTGGTGAATGAACCCGTAGCCACTATGGAAAAATACAATTACCTCATTCTGGGTATTCCCACCTGGGATTACGGCGAACTTCAGGAAGACTGGGAAAATATTTGGGACGACATTGACACCCTGGATTTGACCGATAAAACAGTCGCTTTATTTGGGCTGGGTGACCAGATCGGTTACCCCGAGTGGTTTCTTGATGCTATGGGGTATTTGTGGGCTAAAGTCTGCAACCAGGGTGCAAAAACTGTGGGCTATTGGCCAGTGGATGGGTTTGAGTTTGAGCACTCAGAAGCACTCACTCCAGATGAAACACAGTTTGTTGGCTTAGCCATTGATGATGAAAATCAGTTTGAGCTCACCGATGAGCGTATCGCCACCTGGTGCCAACAAATTCTCAAAGAGTTTGGGGTAAGTCCGTAAAAAGACAGCCCCGTAAAATCTGAGGGAGCCCAGCAACATCCAGCCAGTCTTCTTAAAAGCCCCCCCCCCCCGAATTAAAAGCTGTTCACCAATACCAAGACTGCCGACACCGATATCATGGTTATGCTACCGGCCGTGCCGAGTATCCTGGGAAGAGACTCCCCGGCCATGCCACGTAAACCTGCAGCATGAAACAACCGGCTCACTAACAGCAAACAACCTAAAGAATGTATTACCCAATCAACAGCTACAATGTTCTCAACCGCCACTAACAGTAACAATGCCACCGGAAAAAATTCTGCAGCATTGGCACGAACTTGAATGCGCCGTGACAGTGGATCTTGATCGCCCTCACTAAAACCTTCCTGATATTTCCACCTTCCTCGAATAACATCTATTGCCAACAGCACTAGAAAAAGGCCGGAAATAGCAATATAAATAGCCGATATATCAATACTAAAAGCAACATCGTATGGCATTTGGTCTAACCTTGTTGTCAAAAACGCAAGAAATTAAAACACATATTCCGTCTACTGATAAAATAAGTCTTAAATTTTTATTGAGCTGCCCATGTCACCATCTTCAGAACACGGTCTTATCGAAGCCCAGATTGAGTGGAATGGTAATGGCCTGCCTGTCTCTACAACGTTTGATGATGTCTATTTCAACACTAATGGCGGCATTGATGAAAGCCGCTATGTCTTTATGGAACAAAACGGACTTCCCGAACGATGGAACAACCTACCTAACCAGTTATTTACTATTGGTGAAACCGGATTTGGTCCCGGATTAAACTTTCTTGTAACAGCCAATGCCTGGCTGCAGCAGTCCCATATCAATACAGATACGAACCCCGGTTCAAAAAGTACTCTCCACTTTGTCTCTGTAGAAAAATATCCTCTATCAAAAGCAGACCTACAACGAGCCCTGGCCTTATGGCCCGAGCTATCAGAGTTGGCCGAGGAGCTTGTTCAGCAATACCCCCCTGCTGTCCCCGGCATCCACCGGCTTCGCCTGGCAAACAACCGTATTATCTTGACGCTAATGTATGGTGACGCCAAGGATATGTTTGCCGCCCTTAAGAGCAGTGATCACCCCCTATTTCACCGACAAAATAATCCAGTCATTGATGCCTGGTTTTTGGATGGATTTTCTCCTGCCAAAAATCCGGACATGTGGACCAATGAATTATTTCAAACCATTGCAGACCTTAGCCAACCCCACACCACATTTAGTACCTTTACGGCCGAAAGCAGTGTTCATCGTGGGCTGGAACAGGTTGGATTTAAGGTTGAGAAAACTCAGGGGTTAAATCACAAACGTGAAATACTTCGTGGGATATTTACAAACTTCTCAGACACCGAAATATCAGAGGCTGACTTAGCTCCAGCCCTATTTAACTCTGCTTATCAGGCACCCTGGTATCTGGCTCCTGCCATCAAAAAACCAGAAAAGGTTATTGTGCTAGGTGGAGGCATTGCTGGCTGCACCACAGCACGCGCCCTGGCAGAGAGAGGCATCGCCGTCACCTTAATTGAACGTCACAAAAAAGTGGCGCAAGAAGGATCTGGTAACCCACAGGGTATTCTTTATCCCAAGCTATCCACCAAAACATCCCAATTGGCACGTTTTGGGCTGGCAGCATTACTAAATGCCAGCCGCTATTACAGTGAGTTTTTGGACAGCCCTGAAGCCCGTATGGGCGAACGATGTGGCGTATTGGTACTACCTCAGTCAGAGTGTGATAAAAAGAAATTTAAAGAGATATCCAAACTGTTTCCCAGCAAACTTGTACAACTGCTTGAAGGCAAACAACTTCATCAAATGTCAGGCCAGCCTCTCGCCAATCAGTTCGGATTGTTTTTCTCTCAACTTGGTTGGATTAAACCGCCCCTAGCTTGCCAATTGCTGACTGAGCACCCATTAATTACCCTTAAAACTGCAGAAGTTGCAGACATTGTTTATCAATCTGGTTCATTACATCAACCCAGCTTCTGGCAAACGCTGGACGGCACAGGTAACACCATTGATAGCGCCCAAGTTCTGGTAATTGCCTGTGGTTTTGACAGTAGTAAGTTTAGTCAGACCGATCACCTGCCAATACAGAAAGTTCGTGGCCAAATAACCACCTTACCCGCAACAGCTCAAAGCTCTGCTCTAAAAACAGTTCTCTGTGGCGAAGGCTATATTGCCCCGGCAACAGGTGGAGTTCATACCCTAGGGGCTACCTATAGCATAGGTGAAACCACTACTGCTGTACGAGYAGAAGAYCATCAAAGYAAYTTRCAACAGCTTGYCACCACCGATGCCRCCATGGCAGAAAAYTTTGATCAAGTAGACATTAATCAACTACAGGGTCGAGCGGCTTTTCGATGCACAACTCCCGATTATTTACCCATTGCCGGACCGGCACCGAAACTGGATGATTATTTACAAGACTATGGGTTTTTTAGAAAGAATGCCCGTGCCCATATCCCAATTGCAGGGGCCACTTGGCCTGGGTTATATATCAATATTGGTCACGGYTCGCGGGGGCTGAGTTACGCACCCATGTGTGCAGAACTGCTGGCCAGTCAAATCTGTGGTGAAGTSCCCCCACTGGAACTGGATTTACGCCAAGCCCTGCATCCGGGACGATTTATTATTCGGGATATAAAAAAACARAAACGTTAAAGCCTTANTCTCTTCCTGCRTTTAAATGCCCTACACCCAGGATCTCTATTTATACACAAAAACCGATAATCACTTGCTGGCCTTTGAATAATGAAGTAAAACAAGTACATTTAGCGATGCTAAAAATAATAAATTATCCAACCCTGGCAGAGGCCTATGTAGCCGCACTGGATACTTATAACCAGTTTCCGAAAGTATAAAAATCAGACAAAGAGATCAGAGATATTATCTCTTTTACATATTTTATCTCCGATTATCTCTTTGTCAGCTTTTTTCGGGATTATAAAAATTAAGGGCATTCCGACTTAATACGTCTCTTGCTCCACACTCGCCCAAAGTATCTATCACCAGAAGGAAGTCATTATCACTGTACGGAGTTGGCGCTCTGGTTGAGGGTAAATCTGTACCGAACAGTAATGATGCGGGGTTGGCTGAATATAAGTCTTTCAATGCACRCTTGACGTCAAAATCAACTCGGCCAAAGCCTGTTGCTTTAACCCTAACCCCTTTCTCTGCCAGCTTTATCAATAGCCCTAATCCTGCCTGACTCAACCCTAAATGATCAATACTAACGGAAGGCAGTGCAATCAGTGTGTCGTATAAATCAGGAAGCTCTTTTGAGTCAACGTACAGTTCTACATGCCAATTTACAAGCTCATGTATTCTTTTCGCCATCATCGTTAAATGACCTATGCTTTCTGAGCCACCGCGTTTTAAATTGAATCGTACAGCTCGTACACCCACTTTATTCAATTGAATAATCTCATCATCTGAAGCCGTAACAGGAAGCTGTGTTACGCCAACAAATGAAGGGCCTAATTTAGCTAAYGCATCAACTAAATAGCTTTGATCAAACACCTGAAAAGAACCGGAGACAACGGCTCCACCGCACAAATCATAGGGTGTCATGYGGTCTAAATAACKTTGGTATGTAAACTCACTGGGCAGGTAACCATTATTTGGAACAAGAGGAAAYTGRTGGTCAATRATATGAAAGTGGCTATCGAAAATTTYGAGTTGATCTAACAAGAGRCTCCCCCTTTCCACTCTAGCCAGTATTCCGCAAACCCGCGGCAATACCCGCAATAGACACCATTAATCCTTGCTCTAACAATGGCTCATCAGCCTTGTCATGTTCACGCAAACGCCGCATCAATTCCACTTGTGTAANGTGCAATGGATCGATGTATGGATTGCGGCGCATAATTGAATCTCGCAACACAGGATTGTTATGCAGCAATTCATGACCACTTATTTTTTTAATGGCCTCTGTTGCCTGCGCCAACCCCGCTTGTAATTCTTCACCTAATGCGATGAGTGATSCTTGATTTGCATCTGTATCAGCACYTTCTGTCGGCACAGCACTAAGCAGGCGGTGCTCGTAATATGCCGCAACACGACTATCAACTTTGGCAATCACCATTTCTTGCATATCCATGAGCATACTGAAGAAGGTCCAATTTTTTTGCATCTCTTGCAGTAATTCTTGCTGGCCTTGCTCGGTTGCATCCATCAATGCTTTGCCGGTACCCAACCAGGCAGGCAACATAAAGCGCATTTGAGTCCACGCAAATACCCATGGAATAGCTCGTAAGCTTTCAACACCGCCACCCACACTACGCTTGGCAGGACGACTKCCCAACGATAAACGACGCAACTCCAGCTCGGGTGTGACGGCACGGAAATACGGTACAAAACGCGGATCGTCATGAACGATACGACGGTATTCCAATACAGAATTATCGGACAATTGCTGCATCATATCGCGCCAACTTTGCTTCGGTTCTGARGGTGGCGAGAGWGASGCTTCCAATGTGCCGGTGGTGTACAACTCCAAATTACGAATAGCGAGGTCATGCAAGCCGAATTTAAACTGAATCATTTCACCTTGCTCAGTGACACGGATGCTACCGTTAATCGTACCCGGTGGTTGTGACAACAATGCATCATGCGCAGGGCCACCACCACGGCTGGCAGAGCCACCGCGGCCATGGAATAACGTCAGGTGTATACCGTGCTTTTCACAAACAGCACTGATAGATTCCTGCGCGCAATATTGCCCCCATGAGGCTGCGAAAAAACCGGCATCTTTGGCGGAGTCTGAATAACCGATCATGACTTCCTGACAGCCATTAATGGCATTCTTATAGTCATCGATAGAGAGCAAGCGGTCGACAGCTTGTGCCGCACCTTCTAAGTCACTCAGTGTTTCAAATAAAGGTACGATTCGTTGCGGGTGCTGGCAGCCCATTTTTTGCTGCAATAAACGCACAGCCAAAATATCAGATGGATGTGTCGCCATGGAAATAATATAGGCACCGAGGGCAGATGGTGGTTGTTGCGATAACACGTTAAACGTATCGAGAACTTCTTTGGTATCGGCCGAAGCGGGAAAGTTTATTGGAATTAAAGGACGTTGGTTTTGAATTTCATCGAGTAAAAATTCTTGTTTATCTTCTTCACTCCAATCTTTATAAGAAACCCCATTTTTTGTCATGCCGAGGTAATCTGTAATTTCACTAATCGYATCACAATGACGTGCTGAGTCCTGGCGTATATCTAATCGCAGTAATGTCATACCAAAACATGACACACGGCGAATAATAGTTGCCAGGCTACCTTCTGCAATACCCTGCATGCCACACTCAACTAATGAATCGTACATCAGTTGTAAGGGCTCTAATATTTCGTGGTCGTACAAATAAATARGCAGGTCTAACTCCTGCCCCTGTAACTTAGCTTCGGCCCAGTCACGGGTATTTTGTAATCGTTGACGTACATCGCGTAAAAATTCTCGATAGGGTTCCGGATGAGGCCCCACTTTATCTCGTAGTACTTGATTGCATTCAGCAACAGACAGGTCTTCGCGCAACTCATTAATATCATTAAATAATAAATCTGCTGCCTGCCAGCGTCCTAATGTTATAACTTGCTCTGTTACTTCTGCKGTCACATTGGGATTGCCGTCGCGATCACCACCCATCCACGAGGTAAAGCGAATGGGGGTCGCAGTTAAAGGCAAGTGTTTACCTGTGTGCTCAAGTAACTGCTGGTCTAACCCACGTAAAAAATCGGGTAGTGCTCTCCACAGTGTTTCTTCTACTGTGGCAAATCCCCACTTGGCCTCATCTATGGGTGTCGGTTTATGACGGCGAATTTCATCGGTATGCCAATGGGATAAAATMCGACGACGTAAACGCTCAAGTTGGTGCTGATGCTGAACMGGTGTTGTATCGCCMTGATCGAGGGTAGAGAGAGTCTCGCTAATTTCATTAAATTTTCGGCGCAGTGTGCGGCGGGTAATTTCTGTCGGGTGAGCTGTTAACACTAACTCCACCTGCATGGTCGTGACAGCATCGTAAAGAGCATCACCACTAATACCCTTCGCTAAAAGGCGCGGTAATAATTCAGTCAATGATCCAGGTAATGGACTCGTGCCATCGAGAAGAATTTCATTACGTAACTGCTCACGTCCACAGCGAACCTGATGGTGCTGCTCAGCTATGTTGGCGTAATTAAGAAAGTGTGTAAAAGCACGAGCGACGGGCACCAATTCATCATCGGTCAACTGCCCCATTAATTCGACTAACTTGGTCCAGTCATTGGTGGTATGGCTACCAATAGCAAGATCGCGAATCTCTTCGACTTTGTTATATAAATCTTCACCTACCTGTGAACGAATGGTGTCACCRAGAATACTACCCAGCAGGCGAATATTGTCACGTAAGTGTATTTGAAGTTCGTCAGACATGAATACAGGACCTCATCCAATGGATGTCACTAGCAACTTTTGTACGTACTTAAGAGAAGTTACTAGGTTATACGCTATTAGTCATGCATAAGTAGAGTCMAAAACAAATACGTTACATTTTGATTATGGAACAAACGGAAATTAATGGTCAATAATATAAAGGTGACTATCGGAAGTTTTAAGTTGATCCGGCAAGGGGCTCCCCCCCGTTAATTCTTTGCATCTTTCGGTTTAACGGCATCATCTATTTGAGCATAATACGCTCGCCGAAAATCAGCCAGAAGATCCTCCCGCTTTGTATCATCAAAACCAATATTTACCAGCGCCATACGCGCCAGCTCCATACTTGTTTCGATATTTTCAGAGACAACACCCGATGCTCCTAATTGCCGTAATTCACAACACTTTCTTAGGCTATGGCCWCGAACATAGATATTAATGTCAGGGTATATTTTTCTTAATGTTAAAACTAACTGTTCAGTCGCTTCAAAATCATTCAGTGTCACAATGATGATCTTGGCATTACCAGCACCAGCAGCGTTCAACAATGTTGGATTACAGACATCACCATAAAAAATGGGGTGGCCATTTTTTCGTTCTTTTTCAACAATTTCCGCATCAGAGTCCAATGCTATAAATGGTATTTCTGCTCTTGAAAAGATTTCACCTATTCGATGACCTACGCGACCAAACCCCGCAAGGACTACTGGTGCCACCGGCATATCAATATTTTTAATAGCTTTTTTGTCTTTTGATTTACTAAGCCGCTGTGCAAAATACGCCAAAACAGGCGTCACAAGCATACTAAGTAGTACAACAAGTAAAAGATGCTGAAACAGTTTTTCGGTAAATAGGTCTGCCTGATAAGCTAAAGAAAACAATACCAACGCAAATTCACCACTTTGGGCCAGTACTAGTGCGACAGCTAGGCTCGTTTTTGTCTTAATACCAAAAAAATAGGCTAATGGGAAAAGCACGGCAGCTTTCACCACGACTAACACACCAACCAATCCAAATGAAACAACCGGGTTTTCGAGTAACAAATCCAAATTCAGTGACATGCCCATCGACATAAAAAAGAGGCCCAGCAATAACCCCCGAAAGGGTTGGACCTCGGCGATAACCTGATGTCTATAGGATGAATCGGATATAAGTAGTCCTGCAAGAAAGGCCCCCATCGCCATAGAAAGACCAATATGCTCCGTGACCAAMGCTGTTCCAAGAACAATCAATACAGCAGAAGCCGTAAAAATTTCTGCATTACCAGAAAGCGCCACACGATGTAGTATCGGGTGCAAAAAATAGCGTCCTATCAGCACAATCAAGCCAAGAATTAATATAGATTCAGCCAGAGCAAAGCCTATATCCTTACCAATACTGAGTTCTGGCATCACCAACAAAGGTACCAAAGCCAAAAGCGGCACAACAGCCAGATCTTGAAGTAACAATACCGAAAAAGACGTACGCCCATAAATAGAGGTGAGTGCTTTTTGTTCCGTAAGGAGCTGCAGTACAAATGCAGTTGACGATAGTGCTAGCGCAGGCCCAATTAAAATAACCGCACGCAAGGGAACATCAAAAAAGAAATAACCAACCCCACTCAGTAACAATCCTGTTAATAGAACCTGCAGTGAACCCAGACCAAAAACCAAGCGCCTCATCAACCACAAGCGAGAGGGTTTAAGCTCTACACCAATAACAAACAGTAAAAGCACCACTCCAATTTCTGCAAGGTTCCCGATCTCACTGATATTATTGATCAGCCCTAATCCTGACGGCCCAACTACAACCCCAGAAACTAAAAAACCTGGAACTGCACCCAACCTAATAGYCTGAAAGATAGGAACGGCAACCACTGCCGCAATTAACAAGATAATAATGTCGACAAGGTAATGTGAAATCATAGGTAATAACTAATGGGCATTAGGGAGATCATTGCAATCTAATTAACCAAACTGTAGGGGTGCTCCCGCCCTGTCAAAAGCCATATATTTTGAAAGGTCACCACCATTTTCTACGGCATGCAACATCATTTTTAGTGGCTGCTCTGCGTCATCTGAACTTGGAGCAATACCGTTCCGACCAGCAAGGCCTGCGACCAATACCACCTGCCAATCCTTCTCTATTCTCTCCGCTTCAGCCACCAAATCAGAAAATGTGCTCAATTCACCCAAGGTCTTGTCCACGCACATAATGGGCTGTAATGCCCCACCTTCACCAGCATGAAAACGGCTTACCTCCGCCTTACCATGATCATCCGGCAGGGATGCCCTTAAAAAAACAAACAATAGACGCTGCGGCTCAGGTTGCTGTTTTGCTGAGGACAACAGGGATTCATAACTTGTAATATTAATCTGCATACTCCTTTTGATTTAACTTCGGGATGTTTAGAACAGGACCGATACAGTCCAACTATACCTTTTTAATACCATGTAGTCGTGACACAGAACAAGCATACAACCTTAAAAGAACTGAAACCCATGAGACCCAGCCACAGCACCTAATACAGCAATCAGGCTGATTGATAATAAGATGATATGCATGGTATGTAGCAGCATAAAAGCCCTGCCACTATTTTCCTTCGCTTTCTGGTGAAACCACCGGTGGAGAAATAACGGTTCAAAAACAAATAATACCGCGGTGAATATAAGCCARACGAACGTCATCAGGTGAAACCACCAGAATTGCAGCTCTAAATAACGACTCCATGCATTCATAAAAAACAGCATATACAACCCRGACARSCCMGTTATCAGGRTTGCTATCTTTGCTTGAAATGAGAATTTACTCTCGAGCYKCTCAAACAAYTCYAAACGRCTATCTGAATCCACAATTCTCTTCAGTGAAGGAATTAACACMGTTGTCACAAAGGCTACACCGCCAATCCATAACACCACACCAATAATGTGAAGTGAGCGAGCTAAGACAAAAAAGTCAAAATCTTGCATGCATCACCTTTTTGTATGACGACCAAATTCAGTTGCGCGGATTTTCCGCGTCAGGCTGGGGTGAATGGTTAGCACGCTCACGCCTGTGAGCGACAATGACCATGGTAAGAGCATATCCCAACGCCAAACTTAACATGACCACCCCACCCCAAAAGGAAATGGGCAATAGGTAGGAGCTGTCACTCCCATCTGTCACTATGAGATAGACCCATTCATCCAAAGCCATGCTAAGACCAACCCCAAATGCTATTGAAGCAAGGTCTAATTTTCGACTGTTACCTTCAAATAAAATCAAAGGTAAACCTCCAAATGTGACTAGGAGCAGCCCCATAAATAGGTGGTGAATATTGTAAATACCGACATCAAAATTTGTATTAGGAAAAAGGTGTAAATAAAGCCGCAGCACAACAAAGGTCAGCAGTAATGAAGACAGCACCAATACGGCACGCCTTTTATTTAAACTCATAAAGTGCATCCATAACCGGGTAGTAACATCGTACTAAAAAGCGAGGAGCTGAGGAGTGAGCCCAGCGTAACTAAGCGGAACAATTTAAAAACACCTTGTTATGCATATTTGCTCCTAAACATAAAATAAACTGCGCCCACAAGACAGATTCCAGCCCACAAATAATCAAGTTTTAGGGGTTCTTTAAGGTACATTACTGAAAATGGAACGAATACAGTAAGAGTAATAACCTCTTGAATAATCTTAAGTTGTCCAACGGATAGAACCGTAAAGCCTATTCTATTTGCGGGAACCTGGAACATATATTCGAACAGGGCAATTCCCCAGCTAATTAAAGCGGCGATGATCCAGGGTTTATTGTTGAGTTCTTTTAGATGCGCATACCATGCAAATGTCATAAATACATTGCTAATGRACAGTAAAGATATGGATATTAGAACTGGATGCATGACTTCCCTATACGTGCTGGCGTTACCCACCCAATGGGGTTTTATTTATTAGTGATATTACAAAAAAACATCCTTCAGCTATAGAAGGATACAATAAAGCCCGGAAGAAATTTTAATATAGGCAGAGACTAATGCTGTATCGATAAAAACTTCTTCCATCATCTATAATATGCACTTGTCAGCTCAAAATTTACCTTGTATTACTACTTTATTCCAAAGCTCTAATGCTTTTGATCGAGGCCATTAACGACCAAGTGCACGTTAAAATTTACTCATCAAAGAATTTCCACCACTTCTTACTATTTTCTCTYGAYTCTTGGCCTTTATCTGAYCCTTTRCCTATCTCATTCTGCATTTGCTCAGACTTCTTKGCTCTTTGTTTTTCAARCCCTTGGGGGKCAGCAGTCCTTTCTCTTTTTTCTTTTTTCTCTTTTTGGCGGGGCCCCTCGCCATCCATACCACCTTTAGCGTTCATTGCTGCCCTATGAGCTTCCTTTTGCTCCATTGTCGGCTTGCCTTTACCCGCCCACTCAGGCTTCTCTGCCATAACCGGCRTTATAAAAAAACCTATCACTAGTAGCGCAATTAATTTTTTATTCATGTGGATTCTCCGATCTAATTAAAATTTAACACCCGAAGGCGGCATGACCTTACTTATAACAACTGGCATTACCACAAAGAGAAGAATATTTATAATTTAAAAACAGGCTAATATATCTCTTTTTTGCTATCCGAGCCCGCTCGCCCAGCATAAATTAATACCTTTGCGGCTCCAACACTTAATAATCAAACTCTTAATGACGTAATAGTACCTCCACCGGTAGAATACCCCTTTGCCCAACTCTCCTGATACGACTGAGGTCTTATATGAATGCTCTGTTGAACCCACAGGCACACCCCGCCTTTGAGTTTTTGCGCAGTGAGCGCATTGAATCCCTAAATATTGAGGTGGCTGAATACCGYCATCGTAAAACCGGRRCACAGCATGTCCATATAACRGCCGACAATACTGAAAATGTATTTTTGGTRGCACTAAGAACAGTACCCAAAGATTCCACCGGTGTKGCCCATATTCTGGAACACACAGCCCTGTGCGGCAGTGARAAATACCCGGTWCGCGACCCATTCTTTATGATGATCCGCCGGTCGCTGAATACCTTTATGAATGCTTTTACCAGCTCTGACTGGACAGCGTACCCCTTTGCCAGCCAAAACAAAAAAGACTTTAACAACTTGCTGGATGTGTAYYTSGATGCAGTATTTTTCTCMCGRCTGGATGAACTGGACTTTGCCCAGGAAGGCCACCGGATAGAATTTTCCGAGCCTGACAATACGRAATCACCACTGGTGTACAAGGGCGTGGTRTTTAATGAGATGAAAGGTGCCATGAGCTCGGTGCCCTCCACTCTTTGGCATACCCTGTGTAAATATCTCTACCCCACCACYACCTATCATTACAACAGTGGCGGYGAACCCGAGTGTATTCCCGACCTGACCCATGAGCAGTTAAAAGCGTTTTACCAAACCCACTACCACCCCTCCAACGCCATATTTATGACCTATGGAGATACACCCGCWGMAGAGCTACAAGCCACATTTGAAGAGCAAGCTCTATCACGGTTTGAACCGTTGGGTCTGGAAATTTCTGTTCCCGATGAACAGCGTTACCTGAAACCTATAGCCATTGAAGAAGCCTACGCYTTTAACGAAGAAGGCAGTACCGATAATAAAACCCACATTATATTAAGCTGGTTACTCGGCAAAACCACTGACCTTGAGGCCACTATGGAGGCCCACCTGCTGTGTAGCATTCTGCTAGATAACAGTGCGTCACCATTACAAAAAGCTTTAGAAACAACAGATTTGGGAACATCACCTTCGCCCCTGTGTGGCCTTGATGACTCACAACGTGAGCTGTGCTTTGTCTGTGGCATTGAAGGCAGTGAAGCTGATCGTGCTGAAGATTTAGAGAAAATGATTCTCGGAGTATTGCAAGATGTGGCTGACAACGGCATCCCTCAAGAACAAGTAGAAGCCTCACTCCACCAACTTGAACTACAACAACGGGAAATTGGTGGTGATGGTCATCCCTATGGCTTGCAGTTGATATTAACTGCCCTCACCAGTGCCACTCATCGAGGTGATTCCATTGCATTACTGAATCTGGACCCGGTACTGGAAAAACTACGCACTAACATTCAAGACCCGAACTACATTAAAAAACTGGCCCGAGAACTACTGCTCGACAACCCCCATAGAGTACGTCTGACAATGGTGCCCGACAACAAATTGTCTGCCCAAAAAGACCAGGCTGAAGCTGATCGTTTGGCGACCATTAAAGATGCCCTCGATGACGCAGGCAAACAAGCAATCATTGAAAAAGCTCGAGTGTTAAATGAGCGTCAACAGCAAAAAGATGATGAGTCGGTACTACCCAAAGTGGGTCTGGAAGATATCCCCCTTGAAATGGCCTATGTGGCTGCCTCAGAAAAACTTGAAAAGCCGCTGCCACTCACCAGTTATACCGCAGGCACCAATGGCTTAGTATATCAGCAGATCATTCTGCCATTACCCGCTTTAACCGAACAGCAACTAGACCTGTTGCCTATTTATAGCAACTGTCTAACGGAACTAGGAGTCGGTCAAAAAGACTATTTAGCCACTCAACTTTGGCAGTCTAAAATTTGTGGCGGTATCAGCGCTTATGCCAGTACTCGCGGCACACCAAATAATGAACAAATCCTGACTGGTCACCTGACACTTTCCTCCAAGGGTCTTGCAGGAAATCAGTCCGCAATGACGGAGCTGATGCAAGGAACATTGGAACAAGTGCGTTTTGATGAATTACCACGTATTCGGGAATTAATTGCCCAAATACGTGCCCGCAGTGAATCAAGTGTAACGGGCAGCGGCCATAGCCTAGCCATGACCGCTGCTTCCAGCGGCACTAGCCCAGGAGCAAAACTTGCCCACCGCTGGGGCGGACTTGAAGGTATTCGACAAATAAAACAATTGGATAGCTCTCTGGAAAGCAACCAAAACCTGGCTACACTGGCAGAACAATTAGCCGAAATACACCGGCTAATTTTGACTGCTCCCCGTGAGTTTTTAGTAGTAGGTGAAGCCGAAAAATTTGCAGATTATTATCAGGCCATTCAGCAGCGTTTTTCCCAAGGAACTCACTCGGCATTTAAAGCCTTTAGCCAGCCGGAACTACACCAACAGGTCTCTGAATTGTGGAAGACCAGCACCCAGGTTAATTTCTGTGCAAAATCCTACCCCACAGTACCTATGTCACACCCGGATGCCGCGACCCTTACAGTATTAGGTGGTTTCCTCCGCAATGGTTACCTGCACCGAGCCATTCGCGAACAGGGCGGTGCCTATGGTGGTGGTGCAGGACAGGATGGCAACATTGCCGCTTTCCGATTCTTCTCTTATCGCGACCCCCGCATTGAGGAGACACTGAACGACTTTGATCAATCGCTGATATGGCTCCAGAATGAGAACCACGAATGGTCTCAGGTGGAACAAGCAATCCTTGGTGTGATCAGCTCCATTGATAAACCCGGATCACCCGCCGGCGAAGCCAAGCAAACTTTTCATGCCGAGCTTTATGGCCGCTCCCGTGAAGTGCGAGAGTTGTTCCGCAACCAAGTGAAGGCTGTCACGCTGGCCGAATTACAGCAGGTTGCCGCCACGTATCTGGTTGAAGATAAAGCCAGTACAGCGGTAATTACCAACCCAGACAATGCTGCGGTGGCCGATTCTCTGAACCTGACCCCTCTCACGCTCTAGGACACCTCTCTGATGTTTGAAACCACAGTGAAACCACGCTTTTCTGAAACTGATGGCCTTGGGCATATCAATAACACGGTGTTTCCCGTTTGGTTTGAATACGCCCGCCAGGATATTTTCAACTTAGTGCATCCACGCCAGACTCACGACGACTGGCCAATGATACTGGCACATATCAACGTGGATTTTATTCGTCAGACTCAGTACGGCAGTGACGTGACCATCAATACCTCTGTCACCAAGGTTGGCGGCAAGTCATTCACCGTTTCACATGAGGCTTGGCAGAACGGGRCGCTAGCCGCTCGTGGTGAGGCGGTACTGGTCTGGTTTGATTACAAACAACAGAGTAGCTGCCCCATACCCGATGACATTCGTGTGCTGCTGAGGGAACACCTGGTGGACAGCACTCAACCTGGACTCAACCAATAAGTGAACAAGAAACGGGATGACATTTACGCGGCACCACAACTGGATATTGCCGGCTTCCGGTTTGACCAGGCTGTGGCTTCGGTTTTTCCCGACATGATCAAACGCTCGGTGCCGGGCTACGAAACCATTATCGCCATGACGGGCACGCTGGCAGAACGCTATGTTCTACCCAATAGCCRCTGTTACGATCTGGGCTGCTCACTGGGGGCCTCCACCATTGCCATGCGCCACCATATTCAGCATAACAACTGTGACATTGTGGCCGTGGACAACAGTGAAGCAATGCTGGATCAGTGCCGAGATATACTTCAAAAAGATGATGCCACTTTTCTCACTGACCCCGTTCCCGTCGAACTGCGGTGCAGGAATGTTCAGGATATTCCCATCACCAATGCCAGTATGGTGGTGTTGAACTTCACTCTGCAATTTATCCCGGTGGAACAACGGGCCGAACTACTACAGCGGATTGCCGATGGTTTGTTACCYGGCGGTGTACTGGTACTCTCTGAAAAAGTGGCCTTTCAAGACCAGCAACATCARGAATTGATGATTGAGCTTCACCACAACTTTAAGCGGGCCAATGGCTATAGCGAACTGGAAATAAGTCAGAAACGCTCAGCACTGGACGATGTACTGATGCCAGAAACGCTGAAAACCCACCGCAACCGACTCCGTAACGCCGGGTTTAGCAGTGTCGATGTGTGGTTCCAGTGTTTTAATTTTGCMTCCTTAGTTGCCATTAAATAACTTGCTCTTAATATAGCCGCCCTTAATAGACAGCACTCAACATGTCCTCAACTGAAACACCACTCATCAATTTCTCCCCCCTGCTAACGGCCATTGCCGACGGCCCAMTCTCAACGTGGGCAAAGGTACTGCCTGAACAAATCGAACAAGCCATGTCTGCAGAACGCTGGGGCGACATGCCCCGCTGGCAGTCAGTATTAGAAGCTCTTCCGCAAATCAAATTCTCACAAATAGACCTGAAAAATGGTGTCACTATAGGGCAACCTAGTGATTGTAATGACAGTACCCGCCAACAATTAAAAGAGGTACTGATGGGCCTGCACCCTTGGCGCAAGGGCCCTTACGATTTGTTCGGCTTACATGTTGATACGGAATGGCGTTCAGACTGGAAGTGGGATCGGGTCATCCCTCACTTGACGCCATTAAAAGATCGTTTAGTGCTGGATGTTGGTTGCGGCAATGGTTATCACTGCTGGCGAATGCTGGGAGAAGGTGCCAGCCGGGTGATCGGCATTGATCCCTCCGGCAAGTTTGTGCATCAATTTTATGCCCTCAAGCAACTCATAACTCAGGGGCTGCTTAAAACAGGGCCAGGTATAAAAGATTTTCCTGTCGATGTTTTACCCGTAGGTATTGAACAGTTACCACCCGAGTTAAAGGCCTTTGATACGGTGTTTTCAATGGGTGTGCTCTACCACCGTCGCTCTCCCATGGATCACTTGAGAGAACTCAAAGATTGCCTACGCCCCGGAGGACAACTGGTRCTGGAAACSCTGGTSATTGAAGGCAACTTAATTAAAAATGGCATGGGCGATGTACTAGTACCCGAAGGGCGTTATGCAAAAATGCGTAATGTCTGGTTTTTACCCAGTGTTGAAACGCTGCTTTCATGGATGAGAAAGTGCGGGCTAAAAAACCCTCGAATGGTGGATATATCCAAAACCAGTATTGAAGAACAACGATCCACAGAATGGATGAATTTTCAGTCTCTACGAGATTTTTTAGACCCAAATGATGACAATCTAACGGCTGAAGGGCACCCTGCACCGGTAAGAGCTGTATTTGTGGCAGAAGTATAACTAACTATTAGAATAACTGATTAGTCATCTAATTCAGTAAAAGTAGTCTCCAATCCAAACTCAGCATGCACTTGTGCGCACCAAAGGTTGAGACGGTCTGAAGAGAGTTCTGGCTGCTGATCTTCATCAAGCGCCAAACCCATAAATAATGTCTCGCCTCCAGATCCTACTTTAATTTCTGCTTTTGAGGCATCGTAGTCATAACCRTCAATAGGCCAATAACCCACAATTTTATCCGCCGTTTTAATAACGAYATCATGAAGCATGCCCATGGCATCMAGGAAAAAATCACCATAGCCAAACTGATCACCTAAGCCCACAAATGCTACGGTTTTTCCAGAAAAGTCGATGSTCTCGACATCGTCCCAGAAGTCCTCCCAGTCYGATTGAATCTGYCCAAAGTCCCAGGTTGGGATRCCAAGAATCAGCTTGTCGTAATCAACAAACTCCARYTGRGTAACATCRCCAATATCATGAATATCAACCACACCTTCRCCCAACCGCWGKGCTATGCGCTGGGCGATAGACTCAGTGTTTCCTTCATCACTGCCAAAGAATAAACCGATTTTGGTCACTGTAYCCTCAAACACTTAAGACTGGCGAAAAYGAACATCAAMAAAGTAYGYGCTGNCAAAAAAYARCAGCGCGGATTCTCCCAGCTCTGMTTGAAAGCTGCAACATTTAACCACTGMMMMCCKMCMMMSARSAAARAGNNGSAAARRGWRCAAANANWASRAAGRARRAAGNMWMGNACTMKATWATWKAA
>NVXH01000004.1:272191-290965 GCA_002746985.1 Porticoccaceae bacterium
CCTTAMGAMAYCATYAAAAATAGCGRCTAATTTGTAGTTGAATATAATCATCCCGACTAAATGAATACAATTGCTCATYTGRTTCDGAATTAGTAATKGCCCTRGCWCGTAATTCAATMACGAYATTGTCACCAAAACGYCGYTCTGCTTCGACATTAAAGAAAGTTTCTGAGGTTTTTTTATCCACCACAACACCGACYAAYACYGCTGTATCCTGAGTATCATTTAACGACCAYCGACCRCCCAGAAACAGATCATTRTCTGCCGTTGTTACAGGTTCATGAGATGAACGATCATCGTATTGATATTCCATGAGAAARCCGATATCRGCATTACTTTCATACACTTGATAAAAGGTGTATTCGAACCCGGCAACACTGGCCATAAATGACTCATCGTAGCCGTCTCTGACAATGGCTTCCAACTTCCAGAGCCAAGCATCTTTGGTGTATTGTAAGTCTAATCCTACCTGGTCAATTTGATCATAAAATGGYGTTAATTTTCGGCCATTRGACGCAAGCTCTAACCGRGGTTCACGATTAGTACCCCGAAAATAGTAGACGCCTACATCGACATCACCAAAGTAATGRCTGTATCTCAAGGCAAAATCCACATGTTTATCCTTGGCGCCTGATTCATATTCAGCATCATCCCAGTCCACCGGTAATGGTGCACGAAAACGACCATCTATTCCTGAAAAAGTGCGCTCACGAAAATAGGGCAAGAGGTATAGATTCAACAAACCCCAATCCTTTTGCAACGCCAGGTTTATCATCGGCTGACCAAGCTTATCTTCCTGATCAATGTCTTCTACCAAGTCTGTCTGATTGATGACATCCACAAGATGCACAGATTCAGTGACGCCCCAAAAGACTTTATCGATGCCTACTAAAAGCTCAACTTCATCCCCTTCATAAGCCCAATAAGCTTCACTCAAATCCAGATGAGTTCTCTCATCATCATTTTCATCCCACCGAGCAAAGGGAATAAAAGAAGCCCGCTGATCGCCCTCTTCACTGCGCCAACGTACCTCCCACTCACCCGAGACGGACACTTCTGCATCACTGGTATTCTGCTCTGGCCATAGCGTATCCTGAGTAAACCCTCGAAGCTGCAATGCGGCATTACCCGAGATATCCCAATCTGAATCGCTGGCCATGACTGTGCCCATACCGATACAACTAACCATGGGCAGTAAAACCAAACCAAGCAACAACTTATGATGACTGTATTTCACCCTAACTACCTCAGGCGGGACAAACGACCTTTAACAAAGTCATTATCCGTTAAACCAATACCAAATTTATACTCTCCGTACACCAAGTCTGTACTCTTGTTTGTCTTAAAATTTTTCATCACTAAACGATGTGCACGCCAATATGCATCATTGTACTTACGGTAATCTTCAAATTTTAGTTCTTTAAGTAAGCTACCACGTCGATCATAAAATTCAATTTTACGGATCTGATAATCTGTAGTATCAACCCATGAAATCTGCTTGGTATAACCAGAATTTTTATAGAGAGGGATACGCTCAACCACATCACACTGCAAATCACCGCACGCTTCTTCTTTCAAATAGGTATAGCTAAATTTATTCAGTTCACTCGCGGTAAAATCTTCAAAGGCAAATTCAGAACCAACAAAAGGTCCTGATTTATTTCTTGAGGAAATTCTTTTTACCCGTTTCAATGCTGGCAAGTAGAGCCACTGATCATCTGGRTCAAGCATTTTGGCATGGGAAAGCAGAGCGGTACCCTCAATGTCTCTCGGCGTTGAAAACAATACCAGGCTTTTGTCACCCACTGACTCATCGGGAACCTCAAGGGTTGTAAATCGCATGGTTCGAGAGGCCTCTTGACCTGCTGCGTTACGAAGCACCATCGTCATCTCAGCTTCACTGTCGCCAAAGCCACGATCTGATCGGTCTGATCTGGCTGCGATTTCAAAACCTTTTTCTTCAGGGCTTCCCTGTTCAAGAGTAGCTGCCTGTACTGGAGAAATGAGTAACTGGGAAGAACCAATAATACTCATCACAGCCAAAAGTGTGGCACTAAAAATATTCTGTTGTTTCATTTTGTTCACCTTAAAAATGTCACTTTTTATACGTTCTACTGCCATATACCAGCTTTACACAGAGTCTGGTACTGACTGAATATCACTTGTAGACACCGAGTCCTTCTGCTTTCCTATCACCAACAATAATGCAGGAAGAAGCAGGAAGTCGAGTARCAGTGCAAATARWATCGACATAATCGTCATCATCCCCATATCTACATTCAACTTAAAGGCTGATGTTGTCAAAACCAGGAAGCCGACAACCAAAATAATGGTATTGACGACAATGGCCATACCCACATTGCGATAGGCATAACGAATAGAGTCCTCCGCTGAAAGGCCTTTCTCATTYCTTGCTCGAACGTATTTGGATAGAAAGTGCACCGTATCATCCACAATGATTCCCAATGAAATGGAAGCAACGGTAGCAACAGAAAACCCTACTTCACCAACAAGCAATGCCCAGGCACCAAATGTCATCAATAGCGGCAGCCCATTTGGAACCATACTCAGTAAACCAAGGCGAACACTACGCAGTGCCACCATCATAATTAAAGCAATAGCAAAGATTGCAGCTATAGTGCCCGTTATCATATTGTGTATATTGCGGTCGGTAATGTAGGTAAACATAACCTGYGCACTGGTAGGCTGTGCTTGCATATATTCAGGCCAGTTCTCGGCCATCCATTTGCGAGAGTTCTCCAAAAATACYTTGGTCTCACTCGTGGTGACCTTGCGTAGCATAGCCGTTACTCGCGAGGCCGATTTATCTACATTAATACGGTCATTCAAGTCCAGTCCATAGGGCAGAGAAAGTTCGTATAACAATAAATACTGTGCCGACAATTCACGATTATTCGCTATGCGATAAAAACTCGGATCATCTCCATGCATATTTTTATTCAAGCGTTTCATAATGTCAGAGATGGAATACACATGTATCACTTCAGTCTGAGCACGCAAGAAAATCACAAAATCCTCAAGATTATTCAAATACTCTGGCTCGCTTATACCGCCAGCATCAAATGCAGGTACAGAGAACTCAATGGGATACAAACCGAAGTGTTTTAATGCTCGATCAGAATCTGTCCGGAATTCAATACTCTCATCAAAATATTCAACCCATTGATCGTTAAAGGTAATCGTTGGAATAAAAGCAATTAATGCAAGTGCAACAATACTAACCCCGACCAAAATCTTGCGATAGTTTGTAATCACAAAATCAGCCAGGCGCGTCATCATGATTTGTGACCATTCAGCCTCATGAGCCTCTTTTACCCTAACCGGTAATAAACTCATCAACGCAGGCAACAATGTTATCGAAAACAACCATGCTGCACCGATACCCATCGCCGTAATATTACCCAGATGCCAAAAAGGTGGCGAGTCAGAAAAATTCAACGACAGGAAACCTACAATGGTTGTTACCGAGGTGATGGTAACGGGCATAAAATTAAGACGCACAGCCTCAGGTATTGCTTCAACCTTGGACATTCCCTCACGCATCAAACCGCGCATAGAAATCAAAATATGAATGGAGTCAGCTACCGCCAAGGTAAGAATAACGGTTGTAGCACTCATCGAAATTGGCGTAAGTTTAATACCGAAAAATCCGGCAAAACCCATAGCTACAATGGTTGAAAAAGCAATCACTAGTAAAATTGCAACCGTACCGGCAAAGGAACGAAGAATAACCCATGCCATCACCAATATTACCAAAAACATCAGAGGCATTAATGTTCCAGCATCCATCTGCCCTACTTCTGAAAAGGAATTATTCAACATCGATACACCCGTCAATGAGATATTGATACCACTAAATTCAGTTTCTATACGATCACGAAGTGCCCTGGCAGCATTAACAGCCTCAGGTACTTCCATCAGATTTTTTTCAGGATACTGCAAGACCACATTGATGGCCGTTACTCCACCCGAAGGGGTGACTAGTTGGTTCACCAGAAGTGGCTCATCAATAGCTATTTTCTTGCGGGCCAACAATTCCGAAGGGGTTAAATTTTCTGCATCTATGACCAAGTCTTCAACAATCAAATCATCTTCAATAGCCTTGGTGTACTGAAAGTTACTGACGGAATCTACACGAATGGCATAGGGTATTTTCCATGCCTCAGCAGTCAGAGTCTCTACTGCAGCCAATGTAGCATTAGTAAATGCACCATTAGCSAATGTAGCCGACCCTTCCGGCACAGCTTCAGGCTCAAGAACAAACAGAATGTTGTCATTTTTRGTGTATGTTGCCTGAAGATTTTCAAATGCAGCCAACTCAGGATTCTCATCAGAGAAAAATGTGCGGTAATTTGCTGAAAATGCCAACTTCGACATACCTGCACCAGCAGCAATGGTCATAACAACCACAGCTAGCAATACCAACCAGCGAAATCGAATAACGCCCCTTGTCAGTCTTGCAGAAAAGTGATCTATTGCTTCAAAATAACGGTCCATCAGAYTACCTCAAATCATTAATTACCAAGTGGTCATAAATATGTCAAAAAAATGGTTCAACACTACGAACAAACTACTACCAGCAGCCTGTCCTAAAATTATTTTAAAAAATTTACTGCTACAGTTTGATACTACTTACAACTATGCCCAAGAACTCAGCACATCTTCGAGTACGTAACCTATATGATCCGTATTTGAAAAACCTTTTACGGTCGCTGCAAGACCAGCTAATGTCACCATTAACACTGCCGCCAGCCGATCAGGTTCTTGTTTAATGGTAATTTCTCCTTCACGCTGAGCTCTATCAATCAGGTCTGTTAAAAATCGCTGTTTCATAGCATAACTTTGATCAATCATTTGCTTAACCTCTTGATCATGAGGGGCCATTTCAACCAGTGAATTCACTACCATACAGCCTTCACCTTTAATACATTTGGCAGTTATTTCATTTAGCAATGAACGTAAATTCGCCATAGGAGACTCGTGTAAATAGGCGCTCGCTGCCACCTCTTTAAACGACTGCTCCATATAATATTTTAGAGATCTTAAGAACAATTGATGTTTATCACCAAATGCCTGATACAAGCTTCCTTTGTGCAGCCCTGTCGCTGAACACAGATCTTTTAATGAGGTACCTTCATAACCCTGATTCCAAAATGTATTCATCACCGCTTCAAGCACACGGTCTTCTTCAAACTCTCGGGGTCGACCTACGCTTCTATGTTGATCTACTAAATTCAATTGTTTATCCAATTTATTACCGATCGGTCAAATATACACTACGATTCTATTATTTGTCTAGTTTTTTAAAGGAGATAAATAACAGGAGTAAGGGCTAAAGAAGAAAACCTGGCGCACCTAATATAAAAACGCCGTGCTCACAAACAAAAAAGTGGGGGCTATGGCTAATGGCTTTATAGAAAAAATACAGACAGGGGGATTAGCATTAAAAATCAGAAGAAAAGCCAGGTTTTTTGGTCTATAGCGCACTCGGAAGGATTTATTTGTAAAAGCCTTAAGACTTTTACAACCCGACGGGCTTCGCCGCTATGCGGCTCGAYCCAAACTCGTGGCCCGAGTTTGTCGAACCTGAGAAGGTTCTTACCTGCCTCCACTTACCACAAACAAAAAAACCCGGCACAAGGCCGGGTTTTATTATTTGGCGCACTCGGAAGGATTCGAACCTTCGACCGCTCGGTTCGTAGCCGAGTACTCTATCCAGCTGAGCTACGAGTGCGTAAGGGCGCGTAATATAAGAAAGTGTGCGTTTGTAGTCAAGTCGAAATACAACATTCTCTGTAATTAGCTGATTTGTGTAAAGACTAGCCATGGCCTATAGGTGTTATGAGAGCTACTCAGTAGCTCCTGATATAACGGATGCTTTATATAATGGTGTAATACTAATGATACGCATGGCAATCAATGGATATGGCCGTATTGGCCGCAATATACTCAAAGCTCTCTATGAGCGACCTGAACTTAAGAAAAAAATTGAGATTATCGCCATTAATGATATGGGGATTGTCGCAGTTCATAGCCACTTAACCCAATTTGATAGCACTCATGGTCAGTTCAAACAAAATGTAACATATGATTCACAATCCCTGATTATCAACAATGATCACATTAAGATATTTTCAGAACCAAATCCTATTATGTTGCCATGGAAAGCTTTAGGTATTGATGTAGTTTGTGAATGTACGGGTATTTTCACAGACCGAAATAAAGCTATGAAGCACATTACTGCCGGTGCTAGAAAAGTACTGCTATCTGCTCCAGGTAACAACATGGATGCAACTATCGTTTTTGGTATCAATGATCAGATACTGACAAAAGACCACCAAATTATMTCCAATGCCTCGTGCACGACTAACTGTYTAGCACCCTTGGTAAAACCTCTTTACGATGAACTTGGTATACAAACAGGGTTTATGACAACCATTCATGCTTTCACAAATGATCAGCATCTAACCGATACATATGACCCTGATCTATACCGCGCACGCTCAGCCACTCAGTCTATGATCCCTACTGGAACAGGCGCAGCAAGGGCCATYGGTCTCGTATTMCCCGAACTGGCCGGMAAACTGGATGGYATGGCTGTACGAGTGCCYACRGCCAAYGTCTCACTTRTTGACTTAACATTTATYGCCCARWGKGAAACTTCTATTGATGAAGTGAACAACATAATGGAAAAAGCTGCTAAAAATGACCTAAATGGAGTTCTTGGCTACGTTAATGAACCACTCGTCTCAATAGACTTCAATCACACCACCTATTCTAGTATCTTCGATGCCAGCCATACTCGCGTAAAACGAAAGCTGGTAAAGGTACTTGCCTGGTATGATAACGAATGGGGCTTTTCAAATCGTATGCTTGATACATCTCTAAGACTGGCAAGTATCGAATAAAGATTAAGCGCACGAACTGTTACGCAACAACACCAATCCCTCTACCATGGTTTGCAATCTATTAACTAAGCACCAGTTTGATAATACATGTTTGAGCCAGAAACGCTCATTCTAGGGAATAAGGGACTATAAAAAGATGAGGAATATAGGCTTGAAAAATAATGGCTTTGGTGTATCTCCAAAAACACTTCCAGCGTGGCAAGAAYTGGAAGAACTAGCAGAATCAATCGAAAATAAAAGTATTGTTACGCTATTTAATGAAGATACCTTGCGCAGTCAACGCCTATCAATACAACATGATGAGCTCTTTCTAGATTATTCAAAAAACCTGGTGGACAACCGGGTTTTATCTTCTCTTTTCTCTCTAGCTAACCAATCACTATTGAAACATCATAGATCAGCTATGTTTAAAGGTGARCCCATTAATACGACTGAACAAAGAGCAGTTTTACATATGGCTCTTAGAGGAAAAGAGGAAGATAACTACCGCTATAACGATGAGCCAGTACATGAGAAAGTGGAAATTTCTCTTAATCAAGTATCTACTATCAGCCACCAAATCCGCCAAGGTCTCTGGCTAGGATCAACAGGCAAAGCCATAACGGATGTAATACACCTTGGTGTAGGTGGTTCAGATCTAGGGCCAAGAATGGCTTGCCAAGCTCTTAGAGCCTTCGGCCATAGCATCATCAATTTACACTTTGTTTCCAATGCTGACGGTGCTGAAATTCTTTCTACCATTAAAGATCTAAACCCAGAAACAACACTCATCATTATTGTCAGTAAATCCTTTAGCACGCAGGAAACCATGCTTAATGCSGGTACAGCTTTAAAATGGCTTCAGGCCTCACTTAAGATACCTGATCCACAAGCTTCACCTCATGTTATTGCTGTTACGGCTAATCGGACAAATGCTGAAAAATACGGTATTRATMGATCAAGAATCCTCGAGTTTCAAGATTGGGTTGGGGGTCGATTCTCACTGTGGTCGAGTGTTGGACTATCCGTCTCAATTTATATTGGGCATGATAAYTTTATAGCCATGCTCGACGGCGCAAGAAAAATGGATATACATTTYAAAACGGCCCCATTTGAACARAACATGCCTGTTATATTGGCATTRCTTGGCATCTGGTATAACAACTTTTTGAATGCTCGCACCCAAGCAATTATCCCCTAYTGTGAACGTATGACMTTGCTTCCAGCSTATCTACAACAACTTGAGATGGAGAGTAAYGGRAARTCAACGTCTCTARACAAYRARCCWCTAGATTATGCYACRGCACCYATWATATGGGGRCARACAGGTACTGATGCRCAGCATGCTTTTTTTCAACTTCTACATCAAGGCACTCACTACTCCCCCCTTGATCTTATTGGGTTTATTAATGACCCTTTAAGCAATCAGGAGCATCATAGCTTTTTATTAAATAATTTAATTGCACAAGCTGCTGCATTGATGAAAGGTAAGAGTGGAGATGGAGTTCCAACGCATAAAACCTATAAAGGTAATAAACCTTCAAATATTCTTTTAGTAAATGAATTATCGCCCAAAAATTTTGGTGCAATTATTGCCCTTTATGAACATAAGGTTTTTGTCCARGGAAGTATCTGGAATATCAATTCATATGATCAATGGGGTGTAGAGCTGGGAAAAAAAATGACCAGTGAACTGCTTTCTAAAAATGATTCAGATATTGGGCAATTTGATAATTCTACACAGCTATTATTTGAGCATATTCAGAAATACACTCGCTCACCCATCAAGAGAGATTAAACTTGCTGGTTAATATATAAAAAAATAATTCCACATACCTCGCTTACTGCCGTGCCTTTTAATACAACTTTCCATCAGTTAACCATCAAARCACNTTTTTTCCTACAAGATTTAGAATGAWTATTATTTCAAACAACCTTATACCTAGTTAGTAGACTAGGCATAGCGGCAGTGTATACAAACTTATTTTCTTAAAGAATTATATTATTTAACTTCAAGAGTGCCTCTAAAAATAGTGATTTTTTATGGTAGTACCAACAATAGGCGATGGATGGTGAGGGGGTTACCCACTGAGCTCTGTAGTGTATATGACGGGATACCCTGTACCATAAGCGTGTCGTNGTACTTTGGATATTTGAGTCCGAGACTNMMMAAAATAAAGCGCWTGTAAGCAACATTGCTATTACGGAAATGTGCTTTTAAAGCACCCTTTAATTTTGACAATAAAAAAGGCCCCAAAAAGGGGCCTTTTTTATTRCATATTTAYTCTGATAAACCTAAAYCRACAGCAGGTGTGAATAAAATAATATTACTACACCTGCCATYKAATTAAGTTTGATGATTTATTTTGCATCACCAAATATAAACTTAGGCTTACAGATATATGCCAATGCCGGCATTAAGAACAATGCACTAAGTGCAGAGACTGTTAGCCACAAGGCAATCAGCATACCCATCTCTGCCTGAAAACGCAGAGAGGAGAACAACCAAACACATACACTAGCGATCAGTACCAATGCTGTTACCAGCACACCACGTCCCGCACAGTGTAATGAGATAGAGATTGCTTCAAGATGTGACTTACCTGCTTTGTGTTCATTCGCAATTCGATCACAAATGTACAAGGCATAATCCACACCCAGACCGATACCCAATGCAGCTACCGGTACTGTATTGATGTTCATGCCAATATTTTGCCAAGACATGAATGCAAAGGTTACAAGGTTAGCCAACACCACTGGGACCATAAAGAACATACCAGCAATACTAGACCTATAAACAATGATACACATCATCACCAGAATGAAGAGAGCCAGTGCAATGGACTGAATCTGCCCGGAGAGGATCACTTCGTTTACAGCAGCAATAACACCAATGGTGCCGCCGGCCAGACTAATATTTACATCCGGATTTTCTGCGACAAACTGTTTAACCCGTGCAACGGCCGTTTGAATCGTCTTACCCTTGCGATCAGCAAAGAAAAGCGTAATGGACGCATTCATACGGTTAACATCAGTAAAGCGGTTAAGGTCACCAGGTTCAGCGGCCCTCTCGTACATATAGATCAACTCAGCATTATTTGTGGTGGTTTCACCAAGCTCAGAATATCTAAAGTTACCTTCACGTAATGTTTGATTCACCGAAGGAAGAATATCTGAAAGCGAAATACTGCCACCAATTTCATCCTGGTATTCCATGTAACGCTGGAAGCGCAACATAGTATCAAGCACATGCACATTTTTGATCTGATTCTTTTCCTCACGGCCAACAACAACAAACATTCTGTCAGCACCGGGGAACTGATCATTGATCAACAATGAGTCATTATTGTAACGAGCCTCAGGCCACAAAATTGGCGAACCCGGATTTGCATCACCTACGGTCAAATCAATTGCACGGATACCACAAACAACAAAGACCACGGCAGCGATRGCAACAACCGCGTAYCTAGCRCGKGTAGCAACAATCYTTACACAGAAATTCAAGAATGGCCGAATCAGCAAACGATCAAGGTTCAAAGGATGCGCATAAGACTTTGGCTTTTTAACCCAAGACAACAATACTGGAGTAACAATGATAGAGCTTACTGCTACCGTTAACACCCAAACCACCGCAAGAACTACCAGTTTTTGCAGCAATGGAATAGGACTGATAGCAACAACAGTCACACAACCAGCATCCGTAGCAATACCAAGTAATCCAGGCTTAAGAAGATCTTTYAAGGTTACACGTGCCGCCTCATAAGAATCCAAGTCTTCTTCATGGCCCTTAACAGAATCAATCTCCTCGTGGAAACGAGTAATCATCTGCACTGAATGCGATACTGCTCGAGCTGTGATCAACATCGCCACCACAACCACGAGTGGGTCGAAATGGATACCAACAAGCTTTGCAACACCCAGAGCCCAAATAGCACTGATAGCACCAGCTAAAAGCGGTAAGAGTGTTCCACGCCAAGTTCTATTGATCAGGAACAGCAAGACAAGAAAGATGCCCGCAGCTATTGAAACCAGCTTCATTGTTTCTGGAAGGAAATGACTCACCCAGCCATAAAGAACGGGGTTACCTACCAAAGCRATATCAACTGTGTCGTCATCCAGCTTTTCTACTAGAGCATATGCCTGCTCATAAACCAGATTGTAATCCATAATGCTATCAAAAAAGTCTACAGTGATTAACGTTGCAGACAAATCTTTTGATACAAACGGGCCATAGACCAAAGGACTACGGAGAACAGCTTCTTTTAAACGAGCAATATCCGCATCATCTTTAACCAGGTTTGGCCACATATATGGGTAGCTTGCGATACCTTCAGTCGACGCACGAACTTCTTTCAGTTTTTTACCCGCAATGGAGTAAATCTGAAATTCGTTGATGGCATCAATTTTATACAGTCCGTTGGTGAGAGCATGGATTTTCTCCAATACCGGCATCTGAAAGATGTCACCTTTTGTAGCCTGAATCATAAAGGTGATAATACTGGTACCACCAAAGGTTTTCTTAAACTCTTCATGCACCTTGATGTAAGGGTGACTCGTAGGCTGTAAATCCTCGAACACCGTTTTAACTTCAATACGCATGGCAAACGTAGACAGAATAGCCGTAATGACAAAAACTATCGCCAAAACTATTTTTCTATTCTTCATACAAAAAAGTGAAAARTTCTCTAACATTCTATTCTCCAACAACCCGAAATTGCATGGATGGGCAAGCCCTTATAATTRATTTTTWTNAAAACTTCTACTCRGCGAGYACTGTCCAARCTTCAGTTTTTAGATCCAAWGAYCCYACAGWAGCACCAACACCAAGACCTTTACCCCCAACAATCACCATCTCTGAATGTGAAGTAAAATCAGTCKYTGATAGATCCTTAGGCTCAAAATYTGTCAGACCACTRTTAAAGGTCATCCACTTGCCTTTGTTGCCGATAGCAACCCATTTGTTGATCTCATCAGACCACTGGATATCCATCATGTGTTCAGTCATTCCTGACTGTTCAGGTGAGATATAGGTCCAAGTTTCACCACCATCCATTGTTCCAACTACAACACCAGCCAGTCCCACCATAACAACTTCCTGAGGACTGCGAGCATCAATAGCGGCAAAGCTGTTTGGGCTATCAGTGAAAAATTCTGCCCAAGTTTGACCATCATCAACACTCTTAAAAAACTGGCCGTATTCAGCAGAGACATAGAGCGTATTRTCATCAACCTTTACGATATCATTCATAAAAATATCGTATTCTTCACGCATTTGTATCCAGGTTTTACCGTAGTCATTRCTGCGTAAAATCATGCCCATTTCACCAACGGTCCATGCCTCTCCATCAGGATAGGTGTGCACCTTAAGCAATTTGTTAGCAACRTCCGACTTTGGTGATTCAACTGCMACCCAAGTCTTTCCACCATCCTCTGTCACAAGAATTTCACCCATGTTGCCTACGGCAACAGAACGATTCTCATCCCAGGACGAGATATCCATAAGATGTGTGCYAATTGGAGTTTCCTGATCTGCCCAGRTTACGCCRCCATCRGTAGTCACGAGAATTTTCCCATAATTACCTGCAGCTAGGTATGTATCGCCACTAACATGGGCAACACCAAATATATTATCTCTGACATTAATTGGAGAAGGAATAACCTCTTCAATTATAACYGTGGGTTTAATAAAGAGACCTGCGTAAAGCAACGTACCAACAATTGCCCAAGGTAATATTGAAACTATTCTAAGTAWAAATTTTTGTCCTGCTGTTTTTTTTTCAGGGCCTGAAGAATCAGACGCTTCATTATCAGCAAGGTTTTGTCCAGCAACGTTCATAACACCCCCAAAAAATCTTACATAGCCAATCTTGGCCATAATAATCTTAAGTGTACTGTGCAGCTATTAATTATTTTAATAAAAAACATTCCGGRTGAAGACTGCTAGATAAAAATAATTTAACTAGCAGTTTCACACGGAATGGTCTAGATCGGTACTAACGCGCCAACTTAATCAAAGTTTTAAGTGACACATCATGTTCCTCAACACCAGCAGGGTTAGCTTTCATGTTRGAAGACCAAGTCGTAGAGAACTCAGCTTTCCAATCAATGATGTGGCCAACAACAGGAATCGGTGCTGCATAACCATCATCACCCCAATCGACACGGTTTTGGAAGATAAAGCTTTTCCAGAACTTACCGTTTTTATCGTAAGCTTCACCAAGATATGGACGCGGGTAATCAACTTCCATATACATGATTTTCTTACTGTATGGGTGCTCATCAGGAGGAGTTCCATCGATTATGTATACTTCACGTGGTTCCCATTGAACTTGCTCATTTGGGAAGAAGTGAGGAGGCGTATCCATATCTACAGCAGGGAATTCCTTAATGGTACCTTTAAAGGCCAAATCAACAGTAATCAAAGGCGCATGAGCAATTGCCCATATCCAGCGTTTACCGACTAATTTAACATCTTTGTACTTAGTAGGTACCGCATCCCAAATATCCCAATCATCATACAGTTGCACTGTACCACCGATTGGATCCATCCAAGCGTTACCAGACAGACGACGCGCACGACGTACAGACTTCAGGTATGCCCAAACATCATCTGGAGTTTTAGCAGTAGGATCGTTGTAGCGAATAGAGAAGATCCCGATACCTTTAATATCTTGTGGGTAAATAGCCACAAGAACGGTTTTTTGCAGGATAGTGCCATCACCTTCTGAAACTGGACCGCCATCTAGACGACCTTCCATGTAGTAACGACGTGCCCACCAACGCTGGATACGCTCCATACCCTTATGAGCATCAAGGAACACCCAAGAGATGTGACGTAAATCCATAGTTGCACCGTAAGTAGGTGAACGCAGGTTCCAAATAAGCTTACAGCCTGCATCTGGATCATCCATTTTGACGTCTTGCGGGTCAAAGAACATACCTGCTTTCCAGCCACTTACCACGCCACACTTACTACCTTCAACGGGAGCGCCATAAACTACATTGGCTTTACCATCGATAGTTGCTTGCATGTACAAGGGGTCCATTTCGATGAACTCTGAATGACGAGTATTAATCATCAGAGCCTTCTCGCGGATCATCCACTCAACGTTATCGGTAACCATGCTACCCACTGTCTTACCTTCAAAACATTGGTCTTTAACCGCATCGAARTTAGACGCTTGAATAACCGTACCCGCTGGCATCTCTTCACCAGTACAGCCACCTAGGGCTTCAACGGGTGARGCAGTGCCATCCCAACGACCTGCTGCGGGTGGATCACCGTAAAATAGTGCATTTGGCTTGGTGCCATCTGCAGTTWTAGCCACATAATTWCCTGGCTTATTTTTGTCACTTCTATCGACCTCTGCAAGAGCTGAAAAAGACAGCCCTAACAGTAAGCTGACAGAAACTACCGAAGTAGTTATTAACTTCTTATACATWGTMATACTCCCAGTTTTAATCAGTCTTGTTTGCGACAACCAAYAAAATCATTAGTTGCGCAAACATACTCATATTATCTGCTTAGAAAGYTGCTGCTTAGAACTGYCTGGTAAGTTTGAATACCAGCTGGTTATCTTCAGCAAACCAGTCCATAAAGCCRGCACTGTTTTCWCTTTTACCYAARAGGYTRTCACCACCTGCATCATGAGTGTCATAAACTTTCTTCACATCACCGTCATTCCACCACAGATCAGCTTCAACCTTCAGACGCCAGTTATCACCCCAAACAAATTCAACTGCCGGGATAGCAAAACCACCACCTCTACTCAGGTCGGTACCAATCACAAAGGATGGGTTAATGGTGTCACGATTGAAGTTCATCAAGGTAAAGAGTGTCAGGTAAACCTGATGCTCTTTCTTTGGAGCGCCAAATGAGGCGAACTCAACGAGCTCGTCGTCGCTGTCATGAGACAGAATCCAGGTATCAAACAACTGGATACTGGACAGTGACGGACGGTGAGTACCCAAAGAATCCATCCATTTGAACTCTTTATCAATACGCAACATGATACTTAGAGTGTCTTTTTCTTTCACGCCATTCCAACCAGGCAAGTCAGAATCCAGACTACCGTAGTTCCACGGCTTGTTGGGTGTATAGGCAATCTCAGCACTTAAGGTTGCATCCATACCTTGGTGGAAGCCATTGATGGTGAAACCATAGACATCAATTTCTGGAAACATCCAATCACCAAGAAGCGTACCTTCTTTAGCCGGATCGCCACCATAAGACTCCGTGGATCCAGTAATACCATAATAGCCGTAGAAAGCACCTTCAGTGAAGGTAGCTGAAGCTACTTGATCATCATTATATGGGTTAACAATAGGTGAAGGGTTAAAGGTTTTCATATAAGCAAATGAGTAGCCAATTGAACCCCAGGAACCATTCCAACGAATACCGTAGGTCATATCATCCCAATCACCACTGTCGTGATCAGTACGATATGACGTGGTAAACGAGGTGAAATCTACACCACGGTAGGGATGCGGAATCCAGCGACCACCTTCAATGTTGAAGTTGCTGCCCATATCCTCTGCACGATCCCAACCCGGACGAATGTACCAGTTCAAACTACCGCCCAGCTCATACAAATCCAGGTTGAAGTTAAACAACATGAGTGGCTTACGCCATTCTTCGTTRTTTTCATAGAACAGACGACCACGATAATCATAACCGTGAACTACATCCATAGCCTGGAAGAAATCACTTTCACCCCAAACCAGCTGTTGACGACCAATACGTAATAACAGGCGATCATCAAACAAGTTGACGTCAAAATAGATTTCACGAAGCCARTCAAAAACCTCATCCAGAGATTCATACTGCTCCATGWAATCGCCTTTCKSGCCATTYTTACCATAGTTACCMKSKATRYTAAAAGCAKCAGATGTTGCATTMRWGCGATCTTCAAGGTCATCCAGATAATCAGTTTGCATYTCTTTATCAAAACGCGTGATCACTTTCCAGTTCARYGGACCTGTCTTGATATCGAAATCCARRTTCAAGGTCACTTCGGCCTGCGTCATACGAAACTTRTCGTCKGCGCTTGTTTCATCGTGATCTTGYAAGCTAACAGCGAYAGTTGTACGCAGATAGCCATTCATTTCAAAGCTAAAATCGGGCTCRTCWKCRCCCCCATACCCTATGGCYAGAGCTGAACCGCTCATTGCCATTAGGCCCCCACAACCCAGCAGAAAGCCTCCGACCTTCATTATGCTGGTGCTATTTTTTCTCACCATTTTCTTCTCCCACTTATTCGTTGGATATTATTGGTTGCCGCCACAACTTTTCTACGGCAATGCGCAATATAAACAGCTTCTGCGCTGGGAGCAACAGTCGTTTTGGGTGTAAAAGAGGAATACTTTGACTTAAAAAGCCTCATTTCACTTAAAATGCCTACCCCTAATTAGGTAGAAATATAGACCCCGCGGGGCTTTCAGCAGAAAATCGTCTTATATTCGATCGATTTAAAATTAAGATCGAACGTTTTAAGAAAAAAACGTTCTAATCTCAGAATTCCGATTTACTTGCCTAGATAACACAAATACCCTATTTTCCTTCCCGCTCCTTGATACCACCATACCCCTACCTGCTTACCCCCCCGACCCCAAGCAAACCAGCAAACTTCTTCTATAGCTCACACCAGTGGGCCGAATTGTTAGCCCATTACTCTAGTGTTATGATCCAACACCTACTGTTTTGTATTGGCAGGGTCTTTTTTTTACTACTGACTTTATTACAGACTCTGGCAAACTATTGGATATAGCCGATGGGTCAATCGACTATATCCAATAACAACAGCCGCTAGTTAATACGTTACCACCGAGTCATTTTAGGAGACAAAAATTTGAGTCGCCCGCTCTCAAAGAAACCACAATTAATGCCCGGCCAGTCCTCACAAAGGGATGTCGATCATGCGTGGGAAAAGTTCTTATGCTCTGGAGGCAACACKGAAGACCTAGCTGTTCGAGACATCATTGCCAACTCTTGGGGCCGATGCCTTTCTCAAGGAGTAAACCCTGAACAACAGGCTGCACCACTAATGGCCTATGAAGATACTCTTCACGAGCTGCAACATCAAAACAATGAGCTTATTGATTGTGCCCGACCAATACTCGAGCAAGCCAGCTTTTATTTGCGTGACTTTGAAACAATTTTATTCCTCACAGACTACCAAGGCCTAAATCTTCAAATTGTTGGAGATCAAAGAACCCTATACGACGCCAATGGTATTGGGTTGGTCCTAGGAAGTGGCTGGAATGAGGTTGTCTCTGGCTCMAATGCTGTAGGTACCGCCATGGCCACACGCAGGCCAACTCAGGTGCACGGAGAAGAACATTACTGCCAAGGCTTTAAACCATGGACTTGCACAGCGGCTGTCATTGCTGATCCTTATGACAACCAAATGATGGGGGTTATCGACCTCTCCGGACTATGCAGTATTTTTGAYAAGTTYCATGTTCCTTTGGTTRTCGCCTGGGCTAGCCAAATCCAATCAGATTTAGCAAAAAAAACCGCGGAACAATGGAGYACCATTCTAGAACATAGCAACAGCAGCTTTGGGCATTACCGCAACTCAGGAAARCTATTRTTYGACACCCAGGGTAGGCTGATCAGCTTYTCAGCTAATGCCAGCGCCTCACTTAACTCACTGGGTATAGACTTTGACCCTGAAGCAAAACGACGCTTGTCTTTACAACGGTTCGGTGGAAATGAAATTATCTACCCCCATGATCAGGGCTCCTGGATATCAGAAGACTGGGTAGAACCCATTCGCCACAAAGATAAAATTCTTGGTTTTCAACTACTAATACCTTCTGGCAGCAAGAACACCCATCGCCAAGACCTTGCAAATACAGAGTTACCTCGACCTACCAAGTCGAAGTTTGACCCTTTTGATAACATTTACGGTAAAAGCCCGTCCTTTAAAGCCAGTGCCGATAAAGCTCGACGAGCAGCAACCACTCCGCTACCGGTACTTATATTAGGGGATACCGGGGTGGGCAAAGAAATTTTTGCTCAGGCTATTCACGAATTCAGCAATTATTCCAACGGCCCCTTTATCGACTTAAACTGCGGCGCTTTTTCTAGGGAATTATTAAGTAGCGAGCTTTTTGGTCACGTAGAAGGTGCATTTACGGGTGCAAAAAAAGGCGGCATGATGGGGAAAATTGAAGCCGCGAATGGCGGCACCTTATTCCTTGATGAAATTGGCGAAATGCCCCTTGAGATTCAACCACTTTTCCTTCGGGTACTACAAGAAAAGAAAATATATCGCGTTGGCGACATCAAACCAATTTCTGTTGATTTTAGACTTATTGCAGCCACCAACAGAGACCTGAAAAAAGCAGTCAATGAAGGCCTCTTTAGAAAAGACCTCTTTTTCCGGTTATCAACAGTAACCATCAGCCTCGACCCATTATCAGGGCGCAAGGAAGATATTGAGGGTATCGCCAAGTTAGTAATCGACAGGGTCAATAAAAGCCACGCTATTATCCCCAAGCACTTTTCCTCTACCCTGATGACAGCCCTGAAAAATATAGAGTGGTCAGGCAATATTCGAGAACTGGTTAATGTYGTCGAGTGCATGTCATTCATGTCACAAAATGAAACACTCACGGTGGACGACCTACCTGACGGCTATCGACTTGATGAAGATACAAACCAACCTCTGAATACCGGCGATCTCAGCCAACCACTTTGCAGCCTGGATTATGCCGAAAGAAAAACCATTGAAGCTGCAGTAAAACAGTCCAAAGGCAATATGACTCAAGCAGCGAGAACCTTAGGAATAGCCAAGAGCACTCTTTATCAAAAAATGAAAAAATACGGTATAGAAAAACCRCGATAAGAATTATTGCCCCC
>NVXH01000004.1:290970-292922 GCA_002746985.1 Porticoccaceae bacterium
ACCCMTCCCTCACTGAATAAAAAGAGAGGATGGGGAAATGTTTAGCTACATCTTAGAAAGACCTTTTTTCTACTTACACTGACATATCCAAGTTACAGGTCCAAAACTACCGCCCCATAAAAACTACCCTGCTCAATTAACTGATGGGCCGTAGCAATCTTTTCCAATGGCAATCGGTGAGCAACTCGGTGTTGCAGCAGCCCTTTGTTGAGGCAATCAGAAATATCCTCAATGGCATCCAACTTTGCTGGCTCAGGCATCGCATAGACCAACACCAGGCGTAACGTGAGATCCATGAACATCATTTGCCTAAAAGGCAAAGAAGGCTCGGGCACCAGCATAGAAGAGTACGTTGCAATCACTCCTCCTGTACTCATAACATCAAGCAACCCAGGTAAATTGGCACCAAACTCGCCATCCACCACCCGATCTACACCCCGACCAGAGGTCATCTCTGAAATTACCCGAACAAACTCATCGCCGCTGTGAGGGCACACAGCATCAGCACCAGCGGCAAAACAATGCTCTTCTGCCTGGGGGTTACTTGCTGTGGCAATCACCCGCGCCCCCGCATGTTTGGCCCACTGAATAGCGTAATGCCCCACCCTGCCTGCTCCGCCAGTAACCAATACAGCTTTACCGTCAACGGGGCCATCTGCAAAGACACAACGATGCGCAGTCATGGCAGGAATACCCATGCAGGCACCCACATCAAAACCAATGGTATCCGGGAGTTTCACTGCTCGATCAGAGGGTAACGCGACATAGTCGGCAGCGGTACCAAAGCGCCGAGCATATTGCGCCTGATAAACCCAGACCCGATCACCAACCCTGGAGGCGGGAACACCCCGCCCAACGGCTTCGATAATGCCCGCACCATCACTGTGAGGGATGACAAACCCATCATCTAATAAGCCGGGGGAAGGGCCGGCACGCTTTTTAACATCGGAAGGGTTAACAGCAGAACAATGTATACGAACTAATACTTCTCCGTGCTCTGGAGAAGGTTTTTCCACATCAGAAATATCTAAAACAGCTTCAGCAGCGCCAAGAGCACCAAATATTGCAGCCTTCATCAGCCGCCTCCTTGTGATATAAAATAAATTTTTTGTATAGGCCAGATCACAAAAAAGCGCTGAAAAATATCAGGCTAGTACATGTGCTGACCGCCGTTAATTGAAAGTGTAGAGCCTGTAATAAAACCACCGTCATCCGCTACCAGAAACAACACGGAACGGGCGATATCATGGGCCGTCCCCAACCGCCCCACTGGAATGGTGGCGATAATTTTTTCAAGTACATCTGCCGGAACATTGCGCACCATATCCGTATTCACATAGCCGGGGGCAATGGCATTCACCGTAATGCCATGGGCGGCACTTTCCAGTGCTAGCGCTTTGGTAAAGCCGTGAATACCAGACTTGGCCGCAGCATAGTTAACCTGACCATACTGCCCCGCCTGTCCGTTAACAGAACCAATATTGACGATACGACCAAAACGGCTCTCTCTCATGTGCTCAATGACACACCGGCATAAGTTGAAGCAAGACCCCAAATTTGTATCCAGCACAACCTGCCATGATTCAGGGGACATGCGATGCATGGTCTTATCCCGGGTGATCCCGGCGTTATTAATCAGAACCGATACAGGCCCAACATCACGCTCAATGGACTCAATCCCATTTTTACATGCCTCAAAATCAGACACATCAAATTTGTAGGTGGGTATTCCCGTTTGCTCCCTAAGCTCTCTGGCACTCTCATCGTTATTGGCGTAATTAGCCACCGTATTGTAACCAGCCTCTTTAAGCTCTACAGCAATTGCTTTGCCGATCCCTCTTGTTCCGCCAGTTACCAAGGCTACTTTAGACATGTTAAGACTCCATTGCTTTAACTAAAAGCTTGACCAACAAAACTCTGGAGTAGTCCTAGGCCCAAATAACAATCAAAGC
>NVXH01000005.1 GCA_002746985.1 Porticoccaceae bacterium
AACAATGACTGAGGCGCCCTGCGATTTTCCAGCCTCAATACCATAACCTGACTCCAGGCTTTCAATCCGCTTGGTTACCCTGCTCTCTAGCTTCCGTTGAATCTGTGGGTCAAAATTAGTAAATATTCGCAGGCCTTCTGTTTGTAAATCGGAGGACTGATAGGACTCACGCAATTGACGTTTGACCAAATCCAGATATGCGGGATATTGCCAACGACCGCCACCCGGGCGAGGAGGCACCACACCCAATGGTTTTTGCTTGGCTGCTTTTGCCTGTACAGCATCAATTACGCCCTCACGAGCCATGACATCAAGTACCAGGTTGCGTCGCTTTAATGCACGCTCAGGGCGACGCCATGGATTATAATAAGAGGCGCCCTTTACCAACCCGGCAAGCAGCGCCGCCTGATGCAACTCCAACTCTTGAACCGGCTGTCTGAAATAATGGCTACTGGCCAGACCAAAACCATGGATAGCTCGATCTCCCGCCTGCCCCAAATACACCTCATTAATGTACGTCTCGAGAATTTCTTCTTTACTGAAATGTATTTCCAGTAGTACGGCCATCACCGCCTCTAACAACTTTCGCGATAACGTACGCTTCTGGTTCAGGTAAAAATTCTTAACCAATTGCTGAGTCAGCGTGCTGCCACCCTGAACCAGTTTCCCCTCTTTTATATTGGCAATAAAGGCACGGGTGATACCTCGAAAAGACACTCCATGATGCTGGTAAAAGTTTTGATCCTCTACCGCGATCAACGCTTCAGGCAATATGGATGGCAATTGCTGCAGCTGTACCAACTTCCGATCTTCCTTGTGGGCCGGATAAATACCACCAATAATCATTGGTTCCAAACGAGCCAATGGCACATCTTGCCCGTGAGCATTCGCCAAACCAGACACCTGGTTTCCAGCAAAAGTTACCGTCATCAAACCAGGCAGCTCAGCTTCATCCCAAAATTCAAAACCCCGGGAAAACAACTCCACCCGACGACTAGACACGCTGTACTGCCCTGGTGATTTTGCCGCACGCACCCGCTGGTAACCCAGGCTATTCAACTCCCATTGGAGTTGTTCCCGGCTCAGCGACAAACCCTGGTACAGCTCTAGGGGTCGACTATAAACATGGGAAGGCAAAGACCACTTTTTACCCGTGAACTTCTGGTACACCACCATATCCACGGCAGCCAGACACAGAATACCTACCACCACAGCCAACCAGAATAAACGGCGCACCCAGCACCAGCGGGAAGGGGCCTTATTTTTAGCTCGGCTTTTATTCTTAGCTCGACCCTTGCCGCTCTTTTTTTGTGTTGCTCTTTTAGCCAAAGGACTTCCTCTAATCCTAAAAATATTTCCTATGCCTAAATATTCCTTTCTTCAAAATGAGAAACATCCACGGCAAAACTAACAGCGCACGACTTTACTCTAAATGCTCTGTCTTTACTCTACAGCTACGCTTTAGCGCTCTCGCTTTACTATGAGCACCACACCGGGATAATAGCCGCCAAACTAACAACCACAAGCACTCCTCATCATGGCCAAATATCACGTTTACGGCATCGGCGCAGCATTAGTCGATACAGAAATTGAGGTCACCGATAACGACCTGCAACATCTCAACGTAGAAAAAGGGCTGATGACACTGGTAGACGAAACTCGCCAGACTGAGCTAATTAATCACCTACAAGACCACCTCACTGCATCCAAGCGTGCCAGTGGTGGCTCGGCAGCCAACACCATTATTGCGGTAAGTGCCTTTGGTGGTAACGCCTTCTATTCCTGCAAAGTAGCCAATGATGATAACGGGAAATTTTACCTCAGTGATTTGGCAAATGCCGGCGTTGATTACCACCATAACGGCGAGCAGGTTGACGGCCTAACGGGCAAGTGCCTGGTATTAATCACCCCCGACGCCGAACGCTCCATGAACACCTTTCTCGGCGTCAGTGAAACCGTCTCTATCGAAAATCTGAATGCTGAAGCCATCGCCCAATCTGAATACCTGTATATCGAAGGCTATTTAGTCACCTCCGATACTGGACGTGCCGCAGCCATTCACGCACGTAAAATCGCCGAAGAGCACAAAGTAAAAACGGTATTGAGCTTGTCAGATCCCGGCATGGTGACCTTCTTTAAAGATGGCCTCAAAGACATGTTGGGAGAAAAAGTAGACCTGCTATTTTGTAACGAAGCAGAAGCACTGGGCTGGACCAACAGCAACACCCTCAGCGACGCCACCGAACTACTGAAACAATCTGCGGCCACCTTTGCCATTACACTGGGCAGCAAAGGTGCTCTGGTATTCGACGGCCAAAATCTGCACAACATTCCACCACATACCATAACGGCTATCGACACCAACGGTGCCGGCGATATGTTTGCCGGAGCTTTTTTATATGCCATTACCCATGGCTATGATTATCAACAGGCCGGAAATTTTGCCAGTGTCGCAGCGGCAAATGTAGTGAGTCAGTTTGGACCAAGACTTAGTGAAGAACAGTATCCTGAGGTGCTGTTGTCGCTATAATCCTGCAACTTTGGGGGTTAACGCCGAGTAGCCGCAACAAAGTGAAGGGGCAGATATGACTTTCTATCAAGCTGCAAACTGTAACTATAGAAATATTGTATCTGGCCCTACTTATCTTGAGCAGTTTTTGGCCAGCAAATAAAAGCCCTGCTGACTTGACTTATTAGGAGCTGAATATGGATATAAATACCAGTCCAACCAAAGAAAATTAAYAGGAAAATTGCCATCCAGCCGCCTAACGCTTAGAGTTTAAGAGCGTTTAAGGGGACGCATTTATTTTGTAACAAACAACGTACCCCGTTCAAACCTACCCCTGAGATAACAATTCCCGCAGGTCAATTAACGCTGCATTAGCCCGACTAATATAAGAAGCCATGACCAATGAGTGGTTGGCCAGAAAACCAAAGCCACTGCCGTTAAGAATCATTGGRCTGTAAACCGCTTCCTGAGAAGCTTCCAGTTCACGAATAATTTGTTGCACRCTTACTTGRGCRTTTTTCTTTTGCAGCACRTCGGCAAAGTCTACTTCTATGGCTTTTAGAAAATGAATCATGGCCCAGGCACTGCCTCGGGACTCATAAAAAATATCGTCAATTTCTAACCAGGGCGTTTTGACTTGYACTTCGCYGGGGGTRTTAGTRGAYTGCTGGCTTGCAGYATCCCCCGCCARATCAATATTAATTCTACGCTGCCCYACACTGGCACTTAACCGTTGGGACAAACTGCCCAAACGAGTTTCTAGTGTGCTAAGCCAGTAGCGCAAATTATCGGCACGGGCATAAAATTGTGCATTGTATTCGTCTTCATCGGTTAAACGCTTCAGGTAGCTCTCTAGATAAGTAATRCCTTCACGATATTCRGACTCTGTGGCTGGGAGGATCCAACTATTATGGTCAAAATTAAACCGTGATTCTGCCAGTGCTAAATCTTTATCTTCGGTGGACTGTGACTGGGAKCGACTGAAAGCTTCCCGCATGGCTTTACTAAAATCYCTCACCTGAATGAGGACGCCGTATTCCCAATTGGGAATGTTATCCAACCAGATTCCGGGTGGCGCGATATCATTACTTAAATAACCACCACGCTTTTCTAGCAGTACATTAACAACCTCTAYCAGAGCTGCTGTTGTCGTACTCCCAACAACTATCCGGTCTGCTCTGGCAAGTGCATTTTTATTGATATCAAAGTGCTCAGGCTCTTCACTCCAATACCAACCAAACAAAAGTGCGGCCAACAAATAACAGGCCACAACTAAAACACCGATGCGCAACCAAGGTGAGCGCTCTTCGGMCAYATAGTCCTCAGYAAGTGAGTCTTTTATATCAGCAGCTCGTCTAGACCATTTTCCAGWCCATCGYTGAACCCAATCAAATCCCTTCATTTAGCCACCTGYTTAACCGCCGTTCTCATGAAGCACACTTTGTACTGGCACAACAATTGTTAGCTCCGGACATCCTTTGAAAAAGAGTGTAATACTGTGTTGATCACCCTCACGGAGGTTCTCTTGCAAACCAAACAACATTAAATGATAACCGCCGGGTTTAAAGCTAAAGGCTTCTCCCGCTGGCAATTCTACGGCATCTACTGGCCGCATGGACATGGTGCCATTTTGATGTGAGTGGACATGAATCTCCGCACTACTRGCTATCGGTGATGATGCGCCAACCAAGTGACATACTTGATCTGTAGGGTTGTTCATGGTCATGAATGCGGCCGTTACAGTCTGCCCCGGTGGCAATCCACGAATGTAGGCATCGCTTACGCTGATACCATCAGCACATGCAGCCATTGCTAGCGGCATAAACAAAATGCCCAAATATTTTTTCAAAGATGATGTCATAATTTTTTGTGGTGTTCCCTGTGATAATTCTTTGTGGTATTTCTTACAAGAGCCCCTTGTAATAGCTCTATGATATTGCAGTAGTGGCCCAACAAAGGTACTAGAAAGAAAGTACTAAAATAGTTAGGCCAATATAAGGGATTAATTATAGCACTGAGACAGTTATCAGAAAATGGCTCTCGCACCTGGCAGGCCAGCTACGTACAATATCGAACAAACTCGTAGTTTAGGTTGTCCAATGCCCATTGAGCCCAAAACAAGCTCTGTTAGTTTTATACAAGCTTCATTGATTAAAGAAAATTCTCATTCATGTTATTAAAGAGTTTACCGAACAGCCCATGCYAAACCGATTGATTAATGCCTTTATATTCTGCCTGCTGTTGACAGCTCAACTGGCTGTTGCGGATGATTTGTTCCCGCCTTCTTCCAGCAGTTTAAATAACAGCACAAACCCGCTGGGGCAAACACTTCTGTTCTTGCCAGTAGAGGAAGCCTACCAACTCAAGCCCACTATAGAAGGACAGCAACTGTTACTAAATTGGGAAATTAAACCTGGCTACTATCTATACCAGCATCGTTTTAAATTTTTTGACCCATCTGGCACACCTCTTAAGCTCGCACCAGAATATGAACCGGGTAAACTGATTTATGATGACTATTATGAAAAAGATCTGGAAGTGTATTACCACCAGACACTCATCACGGTACCCCTGCCTACCGATCAAAACAAACTGATTGTTGAATCACAAGGCTGTGCAGATGCGGGGCTTTGCTATCCCCCCAGGCGACAAACAATCACACTGAATACCACCACCTCTACACTTACAGTCACAGAGACAGTAAATGACGACTCATCCAACATTRAAAGCAACGGACAATCAACAGTACCTCTAAGCAACCTACCGCTTATGCTAGTATTTGCCCTGCTRGGCGGCATCTTTCTCAATCTAATGCCCTGTGTATTCCCGATACTTTCTATAAAAGCCCTTAGTTTAACCACCGCTCACCTAAGCAAACATGGCAAACACCTGCATGGCTTGGCCTACACGCTAGGTATTGTRTTCAGTTTTATGGCCATTGCCGCTCTATTAATGTTACTGCGAGGTGCCGGCGAAGCCGTCGGCTGGGGCTTCCAATTACAATCATCACTGTTTGTTGGTCTGCTGGTGTATCTCTTTGTGTTAATGGGCCTAAGCTTTTCTGGTCTGTTGACGGTAGGCACAAGCTTGATGAACCTGGGGCAATCTGCTACTGAAGGTCACAGCCTAACCTCTTCGTTTATGACGGGCTTGCTGGCAACCGTCGTYGCCAGCCCCTGCACMGCACCTTTTATGGGGACCGCTCTRGGYTTTGCVCTGACACAAYCCWCCTGGGTAGCAATGAGCACCTTTATKTTTCTAGGCMTTGGTATGGCCCTGCCATTATTAGTACTTTCRTGGTGGCCRGGYATGGCAGAAAAAATGCCTAAACCTGGTGCCTGGATGGAACGGTTTAAGGAGTTTTTAGCATTTCCRCTCTACCTGAGTGCCGTRTGGTTGTTGTGGGTACTTGGCAGACAAACCGGAAGCGACACCGTAGCCGCTGTAATTTGCGGGGTAGTGTTAATACTCTTTGCCATTTGGCTGCTAAAAACACGTAAAAATATMCTGACAGYTTCTCTGGCAATTGCCTCKGTTACCGTTGCCTTGCTATTGCCCTGGCAAACCAGCAATMCCACCAATGATCAGGATACCTCCTGGGAACCYTACTCAGAGGAAAGGCTTCAACAACTGCGYAGTAATGGCAACGCCGTTTTTATTAATCTAACAGCCGATTGGTGCATCACCTGCCTCGCCAATGAAAAGCTGGCGTTAAGCTCAGACCTGTTTCTGACAACGCTCAAAGAACAAAATATTACTTACCTTAAAGGTGACTGGACCAATGACAACCCGGAAATCACCAATTTATTAAACCGTCATCTCCGCAGCGGCGTACCGCTGTATCTATTTTACCCTGAAGGATCAGGCAACCCCCTCATTCTCCCCCAGCTCTTAACTAAAAATATCGTAATTAATGCCATTTTAGAGCACAATTCCCGACAATAGCTTCACGTTTACGAAAGTTGGCAAAGTTAACTGCTATTGTGCTGGTATCCTCTTAAAAATCCTGTAAAAACGTATAAAACTGTTTTCGCCCAATAGCTAAATTTATTAAAAAATCGCAATTTACGCCTGAACTTGTAGCGATTTGAGCCAAAAATCTAAAAAATACAAAAAATTGGACAGTTTCTAATTTTTAATGCAGACTTCCTACAATCAGCCGCCAACAAGGCTTGTTCACCGATGCACTTTGCATCACCAACTTTCTGGCAGGGACACTATGGCAACCATACTGGTACTACACGGCCCCAACCTGAACTTACTTGGTGCTCGTGAACCCGACGTCTATGGCAGCGAGACCCTGGACGACATCAATCAAAAATTGACGGACGTTTGCATCAATAAGGGGCACCACCTGCTGACCCTGCAAAGCAATGCAGAATACGAGTTAATYRATCGCATCCATGATGCAAAAAAAGAAGGTGTGAATTTCATCATTTTTAATCCCGCAGCATTTACTCATACCAGTATTGCCCTGCGTGATGCGCTATTGGCGGTAGARATTCCCTTTATTGAAGTCCACCTATCCAACGTACATACACGGGAGGAGTTCAGGCAGTACTCGTACTTCTCCGATATAGCCAAAGGTGTTATCTGCGGCTTTGGCRGCMGGGGCTATGAATTAGCACTTGATGCCGCATTAGACCAACTAGATTCCTAACAACATTTTTACCATTTGGAGTAACCACAGATGGATATTCGTAAAATCAAAAAATTAATYGAGCTGATCGAAGAATCAGACATCAATGAGCTGGAAATTAAAGAGGGCGAAGAGTCCGTGCGTATCTGCCGAGGCGGACAAATAGTCGCAGCAGCACCGATGGTGGCCGCACCCATCGCTGTAGCTACAGCTCAAGCGCCGGCTATTGAAGCTCCCGCTGCTGAACTAAAAGGACACATCCAAAAATCACCCATGGTAGGCACCTTCTACCGTTCATCAGCTCCCGGCGCCAAAGTCTTTATTGAAGAAGGACAAAAAGTTAATGCCGGCGATGTACTCTGCATTATTGAAGCCATGAAGATGATGAATCAAATAGAGGCCGACAAATCGGGCACTATTGGCACTATCTTAGTGGCAGATGGCGAGCCTGTTGAATTTGACCAGCCCATGATTACTATCATTTAAACCGCAGAGGACAGGAGCAACAGCTATGCTGGAAAAAGTGCTTATTGCCAACCGCGGTGAAATCGCCCTGCGAATTCTGCGAGCCTGCAAAGAACTTGGCATCAAAACCGTTGCAGCGCACTCAAAGGTTGACGCGAACCTTAAACATGTATTACTCGCCGATGAAGCTATTTGCATCGGACCAAATGCTTCGGCACAGAGCTATCTAAATGTGCCCGCTATTATCAGCGCAATGGAAATTTCAAATGCCCAGGCRGTACATCCTGGCTATGGYTTCCTTGCCGAAAATGCTGACTTTGCTGAACAAGTRGAAAAAAGYGGCTTTACCTTTATTGGCCCAACGGCTGATGTCATYCGYACWATGGGCGACAAGGTTGCGGCCATCAARGCCATGATAAAGTCTGGTGTTCCTACTGTTCCAGGCTCCAACGGCCCACTGACAAGTGACACCGCACGCAGCAAAAGAATAGGCCAGGAAGTTGGCTACCCCGTTATTATCAAAGCCGCATCAGGTGGTGGAGGCCGCGGCATGCGGGTGGTTCGCAATGAAGGCGAACTAATCAATGCCATTCAGGTAACCAAAGCTGAAGCAAAAGCAGCATTTGGCGACGATACTGTYTATATGGAAAAATTCCTGGAAAAYCCACGCCATGTGGAAGTMCAGGTACTGGCCGACGGCCAGGGYAATGCTGTCCATTTGGGTGACCGCGACTGCTCCTTACAACGTCGCCACCAAAAGGTATTGGAAGAAGCGCCRGCACCCGGTATTCCTGAAGCCGCTCGSAATGAAGTTCTACAGTCTTGTGTTGATGCCTGCATCAAGATTGGTTATCGCGGCGCGGGAACCTTCGAATTTCTYTATGAAGATGGCCGTTTCTTTTTTATTGAGATGAACACTCGGGTACAAGTGGAGCACCCTGTAACAGAAATGATTACCGGTGTAGATATCGTCAAGGAACAACTCTTAATTGCCAGCGGTGAAAAACTTAGCTTCAGCCAAGAAGATATTATTTTTCGCGGGCATGCTTTTGAGTGTCGAATCAATGCCGAAGATTCCACAACCTTTATGCCCAGCCCAGGAAAAATTACCGCCTACCATGCGCCTGGAGGGAATGGCGTAAGAGTCGACTCGCACATTTATGCCGGCTACACCGTACCACCTCATTACGACTCTCTGGTGGGAAAAATTATTACTTATGGTAAAGATCGTGACGCCGCACTGTCTCGCATGGCTTGCGCACTGGACGAGCTACATATTGAAGGCATAAAAACCAATACTGAACTGCAACGTGATTTAGTCTGTGACACGGAGTTTCGTAAAGGTGGGGTCAATATCCACTACCTTGAGAAAAAACTGGGGCTTTAAAACTTAATCCCCTTTTTGCTCACAACAAGCGCCAACCAATAAAAAGCCCCGGAATTCGGGGCTTTTTATTCACAACCACCTTAGTTATATACCGTCTCCTTCTTGCAGGAATAGAAATGCCCTGGCTACAACTTCGCATAAACAGCTCTAGAACTCAGGCAGAACAGATTGAAGATTTGCTGCTAGAGAGTGGTGCAGTTTCTGTCACCTATGAAGACAATGCCGATGAGCCCATTTTGGAGCCAGCCTTGGGTGAAACACCTTTATGGCAGCAAACCCGAATCACTGGACTATTTGACGCATCCAGCAATACCGACATTATTAGCAACACCATTACCCAGGCACTGAAAGTACCGGCTCTCGATTACCACTGGGAACTATTGGAAGATAAGGACTGGGAGCGGGAGTGGATGAAACACTACCATCCCATTCAATGCGGCAAGCGGCTTTGGATCTGCCCAAGCTGGCTAATACCTCCACATCCGGAATGTATCAATCTGCTGCTCGATCCAGGCCTGGCCTTTGGCACAGGAACACATCCCACCACCTTTCTCTGCCTGCAATGGCTTGACAGCATAAAGCTCGAAGGAAAAACCGTCACAGACTACGGCTGCGGCTCCGGTATTCTTGCCATTGCTTCATTATTACTGGGAGCGGCAACAGCCACATGCGTGGATATMGAYCCTCARGCACTAAYGGCCACCGCCGACAATGCACAACGAAATGGRCTAGACCCTGAACTGACMCCCGTTTTTTTACCTGACCAAGTACCAGAAATCGCCACCGATCTTGTGATTGCCAACATATTGGCCGGGCCTCTAGTTGCCCTCGCGCCAAAACTCGCCGCCCTGACTAAACCCGGAGGCCTCCTCTGCCTATCAGGAATTATCGAAAGCCAAGCTAACGATGTCATGGACAGCTACCAATCCTGGTTTGATTTTGACCCACCTACATGTAATGAACAGTGGGTACGGCTGACCGCTATCAAGCGCTGACACATACCAGTAGAATACCCCCGAGTTAGTAACAACTGCCCAGAGCGACTATAACTGTCCTGAGTGATTATGACGGCACAGAGCAACCATAACAGCTCAGAACATCATGACGACACGGATTCATCATGACTGAGATCATCACCAGATGCCCCGACTGCTCGGTATCTTTCCGTGCGTCTCCGGCCCAATTACAAGCTGCAAATGGCCGAGTTCGCTGCGGGGCATGTTTGGGGGTGTTTGATGCGCTGACTAATGAGATCACCCCACAAAAGCCAGACCCCATTGACCCAAAAGATGATTTGATGATCTTCGACGAAATGGATGTCTCCCCAAATCAAAATGAAGAGCAAGACAATCATTTATCCGAACCATCAGAGATAGCAAATGAAGACCCYGCCCTAACKCCTTTTCAAGATATTATTTCTGTRGATCTCTCACTACCCGAACCCAGTGAAAACATCTCGGTAACAAATTTAGACACMCCCAGCGATATATTAACCGAGACCGAGACCGAGACCGAGACCGAGACCGAGACCGAGACCGAGACCGAGACCGAGACCGAGACCGAGACCGAGACCGAGACCAGCCTATTTGACCCTAAAAATCTTGAAACAACACCAGACTTTGCCTTTGAACAACCTCATCCAGTCCAGAAAAACAACCAAAAACAATTCTTGTGGGTTTTATTGTCTATACTCGCCATGGCGGCCATTGCCATCCAATACACATACTTCCATATAGACCATTTCAGTGCGAACCCCAAAAACCAAACATGGCTTACTTATTTTTGTGACATTACTGGTTGCAAAATTCCTATCCAAAAAGACACAACAAAAATTCACAGCCGCCAACTATTAATACATAGCCACCCCGACATACCGGGCGCCCTCATTGTCGACGCAGTCATTATTAACACCGCAACTTTTGAGCAGCCCTTCCCTGAACTGACCCTCAGTTTTGAAACGCTGCAAGGCCGGCGCATTGCCTCTCGTCGCTTTAAACCGAATGAGTATCTACAAGGCGATTTAACTGGCTCAACAATCATGCCATCACAACAATCCATACGACTGATGCTGGAACTGATTGATCCAGGACCAGAAGCCGTTAACTACTCCCTTTATATATCCGAATAAACTTTTTCCACACACAAACAACGGGTATTATATCGCCCCCCCACAGACAACTACTGACAATCTAGGCGACAACTCTTGGTACAAATTGGCAACCATGTACTGACAAACCGGACGATACTGGCACCCATGGCTGGCGTCACTGACTTGCCCTTTCGCCAACTCTGCCGACAACTGGGTGCTGGCCTAACCGTCTCTGAAATGATCACATCTGACACGCGCCTGTGGAAAAGCAGAAAAAGCCAACAGCGATTAATTCATCGAGATGAGCCCTCGCCCCGAGCTGTACAAATCGCAGGAAGTATTCCTGTAATGATGGCCGAAGCCGCACGCCAAAACGTTGCTTTAGGTGCCGAAATTATCGACATCAATATGGGCTGCCCTGCAAAAAAGGTATGCAAGCGTGCTGCGGGTTCTGCGTTACTTCAAGACGAGCCTTTGGTAGCAGAAATCCTCCATGCGGTAGTTGCAGCTGTCGAGATACCCGTTACCTTAAAAATTCGCACGGGATGGGATGATCAACATCGCAATGCTCAACGCATTGCCGTGATTGCTGAAGATGCGGGAATACAGGCATTGGCTGTTCATGGCCGCACCCGAGCCTGTCGCTTTTTCGGTCATGCCGAATATGACACCATCGCCTCCGTAGTTGAGTCCGTATCGATACCAGTATTTGCCAACGGAGATATTGCCACCCCACAGCAGGCTAAACTGGTTTTAGATTATACCGGTGCTGCCGCAGTCATGATTGGTCGAGCGGCCCAGGGAAACCCGTGGCTATTCAACCAAATCAGTCACTATCTCGAACACGGAATCATTCCCAAACCACCGTCAACAGCCGAGTTAATCCGTGTTGTCAGCAGCCATATTCAGGCTATCCACCAACATTATGGCGAATATCTGGGAATACGGATTGCCCGTAAGCATGTGGGCTGGTACGTTGACTCTCTGCCAAATGGGGATGTGTTCCGAAAGTATTTTAATCAACTAGAAAACCCCTCCCAACAAATACAAAGCCTGCAACATTTTTTTGCAACATATAAAAATAATTGGAACCAAGCCGCATGAGCGCCATTGATACATTTACGATACAGGCGGAAACAGTCGCCGAACCAACAACTATGACTCATCAACACGAATCACTGCGGCAATGCGTTGAAAACGCCCTGCAACAATATTTTCTACATCTTGACGGTCAGCCTGCCAACGATCTCTACCAGCTGGTATTAAGTGAAGTAGAGGCACCACTACTTGAATCTGTACTGGCTTACACTCGCAACAATCAGAGCAAATCTGCTGAAATGCTCGGACTAAACCGAGGCACGCTGCGGAAGAAACTCAAACAATATGACCTTTTGTAACCTGAATTCAGGTTACAAGTGCACCACCCGGCAAAACCACACTAATATCAACCACTGTAATATTAGCTATTGACGAGGACATCATGAGTAACCTGCGTAAAGTTTCTCGCGCTCTTATCAGCGTATCTGACAAAACCGGTATTGTTGAATTTGCCCAGGCCCTGAGTGCCCAAGGCGTTGAAATTCTGTCCACGGGTGGAACACACCGATTACTCAATGAAAATGGTATCACTGTTCGTGAAGTCTCTGACTACACTGGTTTTCCAGAAATGATGGATGGCCGCGTCAAAACACTTCACCCCAAAATACATGGCGGCATACTCGGTCGTCGCGGTATCGACGATGCGGTGATGTCTGAACATGGCATTCTTGGTATTGATATGGTCGTGGTAAATCTTTATCCGTTTGCCGCTACCGTTGCCGACCCAAATTGTGACCTGCCAACAGCCATTGAAAACATCGATATCGGCGGCCCTACTATGGTTCGCTCTGCGGCAAAAAATCATAAAGATGTTGCCATTGTTGTAAATRCCAGTGATTACAGTGCCGTACTTGAAGAGATGCAAAACCAGGATGCACAATTAGGTTACGAAACCCGCTACAACCTGATGGTAAAAGCATTTGAACACACCGCAGCCTATGACGGCATGATTGCCAATCATTTTGGTGCTCGCTCTGCTAATTTCCAGCCAGGATCAAATGAGGAACGTAGTTTCCCCAACACCTTTAACATGCAGTACCTGAAATCTCAGGAAATGCGCTACGGTGAAAATCCACACCAAAAYGCTGCATTTTATGTGGAAGAAAATCCTGCCGCAGCCAGYATTGCAACAGCCAAGCAGTTACARGGAAAGGCATTATCYTATAACAATATTGCCGACACAGATTCYGCACTGGAGTGTGTTAAACAGTTTGACCAACCCACTTGTGTCATTGTTAAACACGCCAACCCCTGTGGAGTTGCCGTAGCAACAGAYATCAAAACYGCTTATGACCTGGCCTTTGCYACWGAYCCWGAATCKGCCTTCGGCGGTATTATTGCCTTCAAYCGTGAATTGGATGCAGAAACGGCTGCTGCTATTTGTGAGCGTCAATTTGTTGAGGTCATTATTGCTCCCAGTATTTCAGATGCGGCCCGCGAAGTAGTCAGCACCAAAAAGAATGTTCGCCTGCTGGAATGTGGCGAATGGGGTTCCTCCACACAAGCTCAAGGTTTTGATTACAAACGCGTCAATGGCGGCCTGCTGATCCAAGACCGMGATAAAGGTATGGTGTCAAAAGAAGACCTCAAAGTGGTTACCGAACGTCAACCTACCGACGCAGAACTSGACGATATGCTGTTTGCCTGGAAAGTAGCCAAGATGGTGAAATCCAACGCYATTATTTACACAAAAAACAACCAAACCATTGGTGTTGGTGCTGGCCAAATGAGCCGTATAAACTCCGCTCGAATWGCGACCATTAAAGCAGAGCACGCYGGGCTGGAAATCAAAGGTGCCGTGATGTCATCCGATGCCTTCTTCCCATTCCGCGATGGCATCGATAATGCTGCCAGTGTTGGCATTAGCTGTGTCATCCAACCCGGCGGTTCCATTCGTGATGATGAAGTTATCGCTGCAGCAAATGAACATGGCATGACCATGGTGTTCACCGGTATGAGACACTTCCGTCACTAACAGAATAAACCCAGACGGCTCTCACCCTGCCGTTTTCATTTTTAGGTAAAGCAGGAAAATAGTATTCATGAAGATTCTGGTCATTGGCTCAGGCGGACGCGAGCATGCACTGGCATGGAAAGCCGCTCAAGGTGAAGGTGTTGAAACAGTCTTTGTAGCACCCGGCAATGCCGGTACTGCACTGGAACCCAAACTAGAAAACCTGGATGTCGACCCAGGCGACTTTGAAGCACTGGCCGATTTTGCTGAGAAAAACCAGGTGGCACTGACCATTGTTGGCCCGGAACAACCATTGGTAGATGGTATTGTGGACTATTTTTCCGCACGTAATCTGCGCGCCTTTGGCCCCAGTAAAGGTGCAGCACAACTAGAAGGCTCTAAAGCTTTTACCAAAGATTTTCTTGCCCGTCACAATATTCCTTCTGCCGATTACCAAAATTTCACTGAAGTAGAACCTGCACTGACGTATCTCCGAGAAAAAGGTGCACCTATTGTCGTTAAAGCAGATGGCCTCGCCGCAGGAAAAGGTGTCATTGTCGCGATGACGCTGGAAGAAGCAGAAACAGCTGTTAAAGATATGCTAGCCGGCAACGCTTTTGGTGAAGCCGGGCATCGGGTGGTGATTGAGGAATTTTTGGACGGAGAAGAAGCCAGTTTTATTGTTATCGTCGATGGTAAAAATATTCTGCCCATGGCCACCTCTCAAGATCACAAAGCACGAGATAACGGTGACAAAGGGCCAAATACCGGAGGCATGGGGGCTTATTCTCCTGCACCGGTGGTAACACCCGAAATTTACAGCCGCGTTATGGAAGAAGTGATTGAGCCAACCGTAAAAGGTATGGCCGCAGAAGGTAATGATTACACCGGTTTTCTCTATGCAGGCCTGATGATTATGGCCGACGGCACCCCCAAGGTCATTGAATACAACTGCCGCTTTGGTGACCCAGAAACCCAGCCGATCATGATGCGCTTAAAATCTGACCTGGTTTCCCTTTGCAGTGCAGCCCTGGATAAAAAACTGGACCAGTGCACCACTGAGTGGGATTCAAGAGCCGCATTAGGCGTGGTACTTGCCGCTGGCGGTTACCCTGCCAGCTACAACAAAGGCGATGTTATTTCAGGTTTGCCAAGCACTGATGCCGACAGTAGTAATGAAAAGGTTTTTCATGCAGGCACCAAAGATATCGACGGACAAGTCACCACGAATGGCGGCAGGGTTTTATGTGCCGTAGGCCTTGGCGATACTGTTACCGAAGCGCAACAACAAGCCTATGAACTCACCAAGAAAATCTCTTGGGATAAAGTTTATTACCGTACAGATATTGGGTATCGGGCGGCTGCGAGAGAGAAATAGCCTCAAGTCAGAGTATCTAACCATCTRCTTTCGGCCAGGAGCGGACGTTGCCAAAACTGCGAAACTAAGAGGTTGATCAAAAAATATTCGTTACGACCCCTTAGTTCCTARGGGTACCTATTACCATTTAGACCCGCACAAAAAGGTCAATTGCTTTTGGCTCTTCGTGACTTTCCAATACGATAAGCGGTATTCGGCAATCAAGAATCACACTGAGATCATGGGCATCCTGCATATTAACGACTCCTAATTATTATTCCTGTTGCTGCTCCTGCCGACACAGCCAAACATTCAAACCCTGGGCATTTAACTCAAAATCCATATTCAATACCTCTGCCATCATTGTTACATCCAGTGTGGGCTGAAATGATGTAATACGAGCCAAGGTCATCTCTTTCACTGCCTCAAAAATTTTCTTTTCCCGCTCAGGCTCTGCACTCAATGACTGTGCAATTTKCCGGTAATCTTCGATTTGAACACGAAGTAATTCAGCCTGCTTATTAGGCTGCTCAAGCACAGAGTAATGGGTTAAATAAAATTTATCTGGCTTATAACCCATCATCAAATCAATGGATGCCAATAATTTATCAGGATCAAATTGTACCGGCGAGGTGGTCGGTATAATAAAGCGATCTGAGCTCTCATCCCCACTACCTCCACCCCCATCCATACTTCCACACCCATCACTCCCACACATGGACTGATAGGAGATACCAAAGGTGTCTCCAGAAAACCACCCTTGACTCAAACTGTCCCAAATACAAAAATGRTGCTCGGCATGACCTGGAGTATGCCGAAACTCAAGCACCCGGCCGTTCAAATTAAGTTTTTCTCCATCCTCTACAGTGAGCACACGACCCTCTGGTACCGGAATTAATTTGCCATAAAACTGCGCAAATTTTTTCTCGCCATAAACAGCCTTTGACCCCGCAATCAATTGTGTAGGGTCAATCATGTGCCTGGCGCCCCGAGGGTGTATCACCAACTGTGCCGTTGGATATCGCTGCATAAGCACACCGGCACCTCCGGCGTGATCTAAATGCACATGAGTAGGAATAATGTAACGAACAGCGTCCGCACAAAACCCCAAGGACTCCAGCGCTTCACCAATACCATCAGCAGTATAAGCTGTACCCGTTTCTATAATGGCAACCTCACCACCTTCTACCATCAAATAGCAGCATGCTACGCCGTAACGGATATAACGGGCATCAATACAATAGATACCATTACCGAGATATTCCATAGAATTGGTTTTCATCAGACACCTCCTCACAACATTACTGCTGATTTTGCTACAATAAGCCACGTAAAACAGCTACAGAGTATGACTGATGAGTTCACAGCAACGCTTAAATTCACGAAGACTGTCTCCCCTTGACGGCTTRTTGGTCCAAATAGACCGAGCGTTGCGCACAGTAGCGATGGACAAACCACCCCATAATAGGATCTCTCCAGCAAAGGACACTGCTGAGCAAACATTAACCGAACAGGAAAAACGCCACGCTGCAGGGTTAATGAGAGTGAATCATACCGGAGAAGTCTGYGCCCAAGCCCTTTATCAAGGGCAAGCRCTAACAGCCAAACTCACGRCCGTWCGTAGCGAAATGGAACATGCYGCAGATGAAGAAATTGATCATTTRGCCTGGTGYCAGGAGCGAGTYACTCAGCTAGGCAGCCADACCAGTTTGCTCAAYCCTCTRTGGTACGGGCTATCYTTTGGTATTGGCGCAACCACAGGGCTGATCAGYGACARRCTCAGCCTGGGRTTTGTGGCAGCAACAGAAGATCAAGTGTGCCAACATCTGGAGAGCCACCTGGAAAAGCTACCCGCCAATGACAATAAAAGYCGTGCAATTGTAGAACAAATGCTGGAAGACGAAGCGAAACACGCCGATGCCGCCTTAAATGCCGGGGGCYTGAARTTTCCATCGCCGATCAAGGGTTTGATGTCCATCGTGTCAAATGTGATGACCAAGACAAGTTACCGCATMTAACWGAGTAACAAYCYCSCTCAGTTRGATCACCCAGCCTGTTTAGCCTTCTCCTGAATYTCCCGAACAATACCAACAATTTGTTCTTTTACCCATTGATGTGCGGGAGATTTAATTGTCCTGGCATGCTGCACGAGTACAACCGGAACCGTACTATCAAACTCCAGTTCCTCAGGGTAAGGTTTTCGAACAATCCCGTAGGTTTCCCCTTCTATCTTCAAATCATGCATCGTCGCCATCATTAAGCAATCGGTTTGCCACAAGGCATCCATGGCTGTCATTAACTGCGCAGTAACCAAAGCCTTTTTCCGCTTTAATCCACGCTTCATTAACTGCCTATCAAAGCGCGTATCATCCGCAGAGACTGAAGACCTCGATCGGAGTAATGAATACTGAATAAAGGGGTACTCCAGCATTTCCTTTAACGTGAGTTTTTCTTTGTCTGCCAATGGATGTACGGCTCTCATCCATACCGCAGGAGTAAAATGCCCTAATGGTGTCACATGATATTCATCGCTATATTGACGAGCAATTTCAATAGCAAAATCCAGCTCACCATCCTCTAGCTCTCGCCCTTTTGTATCAGACTCACCTTTCACCCTAAGTGACATAAGTGGCGCTTTGTTAATCAACCTTTGGGTTAGAGAAGGCAGCACCTGAACCGCGATAAATTCTGCCGCCATAATATAAATTTCCCCCTCATAGGTAAGGGGGTCAAACTGGCTCTGAACGACTAAATCGGTAACCGAGGACAATACCACTGGCAACTGTTTTTCTAATTCAGCAGCCCTTGGGGTTGGTACTAACCCACGGCCACTGCGAATAAATAAGGGATCATCAAACAAGTCTCGGAGACGCTGTAGTGTTTTACTCATTGCCGGTTGAGTAATAAATAACCGTTCGGCAGCACGAGTAACACTTTGCTCCTCAATTAGAATCTGAAGAGCCACCAATAAATTTAAATCAATTCGTGATAATAGCTTGGCATCCACAATACATACCTGAAAGTTATGAATGCCATTATATTAATACATTTGAATCATGGAGTGCTAACTAATATATTACAAGCCTAAGAGCGGATTTGGAAAAATAGACATAGTAACCCCTCCCCCAGGAATCTATGTTCTTACCAGTGAAGCTTCAAGTTTATACCTCTATATACTCCCTCAGTATCCATTTAGGCAGCGTTAGCTGCCNTTTTTTTTGCCTTCCTTTTATCCCTCAGTATTTGTTACATCCATGCTTGGTACTGATGGATCAGATAAGGCCAAAGAAAAATTGTACCTGACCCTACTTTTACTATCAGATAAAAAAGCATAGTTTTTTAGCAATTCAAAAAAATGGTTTTTCTGTTGTGCCCTCTCTGAATGACAGGGTGATATTACTCTACAGCTCATACTCTATAGTGAGATGACTTAATTAAGACTCTGGTGAGCGCATATCGAAGCTATGAGTAATTTCTACTCCACCTTTACTCAGCATAATGGATGCTGAGCAGTACTTCTCCGCAGACARCTTTACGGCATTACGAACCATGCTTTCTTTTAGGTTATTRCCTGTTACCACAAAGTGCAGGTGAATTTTGGTGAATACKGAAGGAACWGTATCTGCACGCTCTGCCTCAATCTCAGCCACACAGCCTGTGATATCTTGTCGGCTTTTTTTGAGGATATGGACCACATCAAAGGAGGAACAACCGCCCATACCYATCAGCARCGTTTCCATTGGGCGRGCACCCTGGTTTTTYCCGCCGTGATCGGGCGGGCCATCCATGATAATAGTGTGGCCRGTTTCTGATTCAGCTACAAATTTAGCGTCTCCGCCCCAAGTAATTTTTGTTTTCATGACGCCGTCGACCCTAAAAGTGTCGAGAGACTAACATAAATAATGTGCCTTTAACCTTAGAATTACCTGYYCARTTGCCACTTTTCCCTTAAGGAGCCATCAACAATGGTAAATTTGAACTTGGCCAATGATGATTTTATCCCCATAATGGGATCTATCTATCAGAGAGATCACAAAAGGAAGGAGATCGAGTTGGCACCTGCACCTATAACACCTCACATTCCAAATGTGGAAGAGTTCCTAGTTCACTGTCATCGTAGGAAATACCCAAGCAAAAGCACTATCATTTATGCTGGCGATGAAGGCGAYACTCTCTCCTATATTATTAAAGGTTCTGTTACCGTACTTTTAGAAGATGACGATGGTCGAGAAATGATCGTTGCCTATCTCAATGAAGGTGATTTTTTTGGTGAAATGGGGCTGTTTAACCAGACTGATCGAAGCGCCTGGATTCGCGCTAAAGCCGAATGTGAAGTTGGTGAAATCAGCTACACAAAGTTCCGGGAGCTCTCTAAGGATCACCCTGAGTTTCTATTTGCCATTGGCATTCAAATTGCCAARCGCCTGCGTGACACTACACGCAAGGTCGGCGACCTGGCATTTTTAGATGTCACTGGCCGCGTTGCTCGGACATTGCTGGACCTTTGCAAAGAACCCGATGCCATGACACACCCTGACGGCATGCAAATAAAAATTACCCGCCAGGAAATTGGTCGCATTGTCGGTTGCTCACGAGAAATGGTGGGCAGAGTTTTAAAGACGCTAGAAAGCCAGGAACTGGTCTCGGTAAAAGGAAAGACGATGGTCGTATTTGGTACCAGATAGACCTCAGTAATCGTTCATAAAAAGGGCCTCTTACGAGGCCCTTTTTAATTTTATTCGCTGATAAACATGGCCGTATTGGCTACTTAAACATTTCTAATAATTTCATACCTGGATCATCAGCCCGCATAAAGGTCTCTCCTACCAGGAAGGTATTAACATTGTGACCTCGCATAGCMGCAACATCATCAAKGGTAAGAATGCCGCTCTCAGTAACAACTATTCGATCATCCGGGATTTTKYTTARCAGMCCAAAGGTAGTATCCAGCGTAGTATCAAATGTATGAAGATTYCGATTATTGATACCRATCATTCGGTTATYAATCAACAGCGCTCTATCCAGCTCTGCYTCATTGTGCACTTCAACCAACACGTCTAGCCCKAGCTCYYGGGCAATGCCATGAAGCTCTTCCATCAGGTTTTGTGGCAGTGCCGCTACAATTAACAAAATACAATCTGCACCCAATACATAGGATTCGTAAACCTGGTATGGATCAAATACAAAGTCTTTACGTAATACTGGTAGATGAGTCGCCTCTCGAGCCATTTTCAGGTATTCATCTGAACCCTGAAAAAAATCTCTTTCTGTCAGTACAGATAAACAGGCTGCRCCRCCCTTTTCATAGCTTCGAGCAATTTCCACKGGATCAAARTCTTCACGAATAACWCCTYTACTTGGCGAGGCTTTTTTAACYTCGGCAATCACTGCCGCCAAKCCTTGGTTAGCTTTTGCTACCAGTGCATCGGTAAAACCACGTATATCACGATCTTTTAACTCTTCTCGACATTGTCTTTGCAGCTCTTCCAACGAAATTTTGGCTCGTCGTTCAGCCACATCCTCAGCTTTCCGAGTAAGAATTTTCTTTAATATTGTAGGGGTGTCTAATGCTGTATTCATAAATATTCTTTCTGCTTCTTTCAAACGTCTATTTTTTAACCGCTATTTTTTAAACAATGGGTAAAGGCTGCGAGGTCGGCGATTTTAGCCTTAGCCAAACCACTGCCAATGGCATCTTGAGCCATACTTACGCCCTCGACTAAATCATCAGCAACACCGGCAGCATAAAGTGCCGCACCTGCATTCAATGCGACCATATCAGAAGCAGAGCTGACTTCTTGTGACGAGCCGGCAYTCTTGGATAACGCCAACTTAATCATGTCCAGGCTTTCTGTTGCRTTGGCAACCTTYAARTCWTTGAGRTCWCCTCGYKTRATRCCRAAATCYTCTGGYGCTACAGAATATTCACTAATATCACCRTCTTTTAACTCAGCWATCCAKGTTTCWGMGGCGACACTGATTTCATCCAAACCATCTACCGAGTGAACAACCAGCACATGCTCACCACCAAGCTGCTTCATTACCTCTGCCACCGGACGAAGCCACTGGCGGYCAAAAACACCCAGCAACATATTGGGTATTTTAGCCGGGTTAGTTAAAGGCCCCAGCAAATTAAACAATGTTCTCACGCCTAACTCTTTACGTGGGCCAACGGCATGTTTCATAGCACTGTGGTGATTAACTGCATACATAAAGCCGACTCCAACTTCTTCCACGCACAGCGCCACCTGGTCCGACGTCAAATCTAGCCTGACGCCCGCACATTCCAGTAAATCGGCACTGCCACTATTACTGCTGACCGAGCGATTGCCATGTTTCGCCACATTGGCCCCGGCAGCTGCGGCCACAAATGTACTGGCCGTGGACACATTAAAAATACCAGAACTATCACCCCCGGTGCCCACAATATCTACCAGGTGTTCACCGGTCACAGTAACGGGCACAGCCAGTTCGCGCATGACCTGGGCAGCTCCGGTAATTTCAGCCACAGTTTCACCCTTCATGCGCAAACCCACCAGAAAAGCACCTATCTGGGCGTCTGTAGCATTACCCGTCATAATCTGCGTCATGACTTCACGCATCTCATTATTATTCAGGTTCTGGCTATCGGGATCCTGGTTATCGAGAAACCTGGCTATCGCCTGTTGAATATTCATCTTGAGCCTTAGCTTTCGCTCTTCAGAAAATTTTCGAGCAAGTCATGCCCATTTTCGGTAAGAATTGATTCTGGATGAAACTGAACACCCTCCACGGATAGCTCACGATGACGGAATCCCATAATTTCATCGATCTCGCCATCATCGGTCTGTGTCCAAGCCGTAACTTCCAAACAGTCAGGCAAACTATCACGATCCACCACTAATGAATGATATCTCGTTGCCACAAAAGGGTTGGGTAAACCCCGGAAAACACCGATATCATTATGATAAATGGGGGACGTTTTACCATGCATTACTTCTCTGGCTCGCACCACCTTGCCACCAAAAGCCTGGCCTATACTTTGATGGCCCAAGCAAATACCGAGGATAGGAATTTCCCCGGCAAATCGCTCAATGACTGCAACGGAGATACCCGCCTCATTAGGGGTACATGGCCCAGGTGAAATGACTATTTTTTCTGGGGCAAGTGCTGCCACTTCATCCAATGTAATCTCATCATTGCGAACAACCCGAACATCTGCCTTCAATTCTCCAAGATACTGGACAACGTTGTAGGTAAAAGAGTCGTAATTATCAATCATTAATATCATGGCTAGGACTCCTCAGACCACTAGGTCAGCAGCACGGAAAATAGCACGCGCCTTGTTCATGGTTTCTTTCCATTCCAATTCTGGCACCGAATCTGCCACCACACCAGCACCCGCCTGGACATAGAGTTTGCCGTTTTTAATGACGGCCGTACGAATAGCAATGGCAGTATCCATATTGCCATTCCAGGCGATATAACCCACAGCACCGCCATACACACCCCGCTTAACGGGTTCAAGTTCATCAATAATTTCCATGGCGCGAATTTTTGGTGCACCACTTAAGGTTCCCGCAGGCAATGTGGCGCGTAACACATCAATAGCACTAGTGCCGGGCTTCACTTGCCCGGTAACATTGGAGGTGATGTGCATCACGTGTGAGTAACGCTCCACCACCATTTGCTCTGTCACTTTCACCGTACCAGTTTGCGATATTCTTCCGGCATCATTACGGCCCAAGTCGATCAGCATTAAATGCTCGGCAATTTCCTTTGGATCGTTCATCATATCTTCTTCGAGGGCTTTATCTTCCTCTGGTGTATGACCACGACGTCGAGTCCCAGCAATCGGCCGYACCGTCACTTCACCATCTTCCAGACGAGCCAAAATTTCTGGCGATGAACCGACAATATGGAAATCGTCCAGATCAAGGAAGTACATATAGGGCGACGGGTTGAGACAACGTAATGCCCGATACAGATTCAATGGTTCGGTATCAAAATCCATAGACAGTCGATGGGAGGGCACCACTTGCATCACATCACCAGCAAGAATGTAGTCCTTCACCTTATTAACAGCAGCTTTATARTTATCTTCACCAAAGCTTGATACAAATGCTGACTCATCCAGCCCGCTCCCCTTGAGATTCAAGGCGGGAAGTTCAGGAASMGGGGCTTTCAACTTAGCCTCAAGCTCGTCTAAACGAGCTTGMGCCTGATTCCAGGCATTGGGCTCAGCCGCATCCTCATGCACTACAAAAATCAATTTACCCCGTAAATTATCAAAAATAACAACCTCATCCGAGGCCATTAATAAAATATCGGGATTCCCCAAATCATCCTTAGGCACCGAGGCTTTTAATCTCGGCTCTATATAACGCACGGTGTCGTAACCAAAATAGCCCACCAAACCACCAGTGAAACGAGGCAGCTGCGGTAATTCAGGCATCTTATACTGAGCATGAAAGTCTTCGACATCTTTCAATGGGTCATCTGTGACGCGAGACRCCAGCGTTTTTCCATCCCGCTCAATAAGCAGCTGGTCACCATAAACTTTAAGTACTGTGCTCGATGGTAGACCTATGAGCGAATATCGCCCCCACTTCTCTCCGCCTTGTACAGACTCAAACAAATAGGAGTAGGGCCCGCGGGCCAACTTTAGATAACAAGACAACGGCGTTTCTAGGTCGGCCAACACCTCACGTACAACCGGTATTCGGTTGTAGTTCTGCTCAGCCAATTCGGCAAATTGTTCAGGGGTCATGGTTMTTCCCTTGCGCATACCCGCGCAGAATTATCAGATAATAAACAGAAAAAGGTGGTGCAAATTACGGACTGCCAAATTGAGGCACACGCACACCAAGGTCACTGGCTACGCCATCGCCAGCCCAGTTGAACGGTAAGCTGGGCAGAATACCGTTGAGCAGAATAAAGATGTTGGCGCTTTGTGAAAATCACGGGTGTCTCCAAAACTTGAGGAGGTATTCTAATTCATTCATTCGAAACTGAAAAGTCAGCTGGGCTCAGATTACACTTTGGCCAATTCGGCACGCATGGCATCAATGGCTTGCTGGTAATCATCCGCACCATAAATAGCCGAACCCGCCACAAAAGTATCGGCCCCCGCTTCAGCAATCTCACGGATATTGTTAACGGTGACCCCACCATCTATTTCYARGCGAATATCCAGGCCACTTTCATCAATAAGTGCTCGCGTTTCTCGCAATTTATCCAATGTTGCCGGAATAAATTTCTGCCCACCAAAGCCAGGGTTCACTGACATCAGTAAAATCATATCCACCTTATCAAGCACATACTTTACTTGTTCCAACCCGACAGCAGGGTTTAAAACTAAACCACTTTTACAACCAGCATCACGAATCAATTGCAGTGAACGATCTACATGCCGAGATGCCTCCGGGTGGAAAGTTATCCAACTGGCCCCCACATCGGCAAAACTACCGATAAGGTCGTCTACTGGGTCTACCATCAAATGCACATCAATAGGTGCCGTGACGCCATAATCCCGCAAAGCCTTGCAAACCATTGGGCCAATGGTCAAATTGGGCACATAGTGATTATCCATTACATCAAAATGCACTACATCGGCACCAGCGTTAAGAACCGCATCCACCTCTTCGCCCAGACGGGCAAAATTTGCCGATAAAATAGAAGGCGCTATTAGATAATCAGTCATGGATATTCACTTTTTTAATACACGTAATACGTTTAAAAATTACTTGCCTGATACTATGACGTAGAACCGTTACTGCTGCRATATAACTGCTGTAATTCTGGCAAATGTTTGAATTCACTCCCAATAAAAGTATGTGTTCTTTTTCTATCTAATGAAATCTACGGACAAATGTGCGACAGTCTGCTTTCAAAAGGAAAGGTATCTCCACCAATGAGTTCGCATAGCTATCGCTTAATTATTTCCTGTCCTGACCGAGTCGGCCTCGTTGCCGCTGTCAGCTCATTTCTCGCCGATGAAGGYGGGCTTCTCACGGAAGCGAACTACTACCGAGACCCAGAAACTAACTGTTTTTTTATGCGCCAGGTAATTGCCGCTGACTCCTTACCTTATGGCCCGGAAGAACTTAAAGTTCGCTTCCAGCCTTTGGCAGAACAATTCCAAATGCAGTGGCGGCTTACCGATACCAGTATACCGAAACGCGTAGTACTGATGGCCAGCAAACAGTCCCACTGTCTATCTGATTTACTGTACCGATGGCGTAGTGATGAAATGGAGTTTGATATTCCCTGTGTCATCTCTAACCACAATGATCTACAGAGCTATGTAGCCTGGCACCGCATCAACTACCACCACACTCCCGTTGACCCTGCAGACAAAACTGAACATTTTGCAGCCGTTGAGAAATTGATTGATGACAGYAAGGCTGATGTCATTGTTCTCGCCCGTTATATGCAAATTTTGCCACCCAATCTCTGTGCAAAATATCCCGGTAGAATTATCAATATTCACCACAGCTTTTTGCCCGCATTTGTGGGTGCCCGCCCCTACCATCAAGCTGCCGAAAGAGGTGTGAAGCTAATTGGTGCTACTTGCCACTATGTCACCAGTGATCTCGATGCAGGACCAATTATTGAACAGGATGTGGTTCGCATTAGCCACCATGACAGTATTCCTGACCTGGTGCGCAAAGGTAAAGAYGTGGAGAAAACTGTGCTKGCTAGRGGYYTRCGCAATCAYCTGGAAGATCGRGTYTTACTRCAYGGCAACAARACCATCGTGTTTGAATAAATACTTAMAATTTARGATTGRTWGAAAATAGCATACAGACCAAAGCTACTCTCCACTCTTACCCACCTCCCAAAAYTTYTGCATTTCGATATACATAAATGACGCCGTCCAGGCGATCAGAAAAAGTCCTGTTAATGCCTCCAAACCAGCAAGAAAACGTATATGGCCTAAGGGTTCAATATCCCCATAACCCAGAGAGGTATAATTACTAAATGAAAAATAGCTGCAATCCAGTAGTGAACCATCAAAATTGCCTTCCAATGAACCAAAACCACCCCATGCCAGCAATAAATAATAGGCGAAGGCAAACAGCCAAATTTCAACTATGTGCGCAAGAAAAACACCGGACACGCCGACCAGCACCCTAAATCGTGGCTGAATCCTTAATGATGGCAACAAAATTGCCAACCGATATAACGCCTCGTAATGAATCAATACAGCAAGTGCCACCACGACACAATTGAAAACAAATATCGTTGCCAAACTGCCCAAAACCTAACTCCAAATCTTCAAACGTAAGTAAGTGCCCAAAAGATTATATGCCTGCACTATCGCCCAGCACGTCCTTCAATGTACCGCCTTTGGCCCTAATTTGCATTACTCCTAAATCAATCTCTTTATTACTCTGAATTGCGGCCCGTATCGACCCAGTTTTACTGACATTCTTGCAATCCCTCGCTGTTGCCGTAACACTGAGCACATCTCTATTTATGGCCCCAATATGAAGCATTCTGATTTACGAGAATTTATTGATTTTCTGGAACAACGTGGCGAATTAAAGCGTATCACGACTGAGGTTGACCCCAACCTGGAAATGACTGAAATATGTGATCGCACCCTCCGTGCGGGTGGCCCAGCCCTATTATTTGAAAATCCCAAAGGTTTTGATATTCCTGTACTGGCCAATTTGTTTGGTACCCCGGAGCGTGTTGCTATGGGTATGGGCAAAGAAAGCCTATCGGCCATGCGTGAAGTAGGTGAATTGCTGGCCTTTCTGAAAGAACCCGAGCCACCCAAGGGCATGAAAGACCTGTGGGAAAAACGCCACCAATTCAAACCCATTCTGAACATGCCTGTAAAGGTGGTCAAAAAAGCTCTCTGTCAGACCGTGGTGATTGAGGGTGACGATGTGGATCTTGGCAGCCTCCCCATACAGACTTGCTGGCCCGGTGATGCAGGRCCACTAATTACTTGGCCACTAGTGATCACCCGTGGGCCGGAGAAAGAACGACAAAACCTTGGAATTTACCGTCAACAGGTAATCGGTAAAAATAAATTGATTATGCGCTGGTTATCCCACCGTGGAGGTGCCCTTGATTTTCGGGACTGGCAACTGGCTCATCCAGGTGAGCCTTTTCCCATCGCTGTTGCATTAGGTGCAGACCCCGCGACTATTTTGGGTGCAGTTACACCCGTTCCAGACAGTTTGTCTGAGTATGCTTTTGCTGGGCTTTTACGTGGCGAGAAAACCAAGGTGGTAAAATGTATTGGCAGTAACTTACAAGTACCCGCCAGTGCCGAATTTATTCTGGAAGGTTTTATCCATCCAGGTGAAATGGCCGATGAAGGTCCCTTTGGCGATCACACGGGTTACTATAATGAGGTAGACCAGTTCCCGGTATTTACTGTGGAGAGGATTACCCACCGAAAAGATCCTATTTAYCACAGTACCTATACCGGCAGGCCGCCAGACGAACCGGCTATTTTAGGTGTCGCACTTAACGAAGTGTTTGTACCCATTTTGCAAAAGCAGTTTCCAGAAATTGTAGACTTTTATTTACCTCCTGAAGGCTGCTCTTACCGTATGGCTGTGGTTACCATGAAGAAACAATACCCCGGCCATGCCAAGCGAGTCATGATGGGGGTATGGTCATTCCTACGGCAATTCATGTACACCAAATTCATTATAGTGACGGATGACGATATCAATGCACGTGACTGGAATGACGTTATTTGGGCCATGACGACCCGGATGGACCCTCGCCGTGACACCGTGATAATCGACAACACCCCCATCGACTACCTCGATTTTGCTTCTCCAGTTTCAGGTCTTGGCTCAAAAATTGGCTTTGATGCCACCAATAAATTCCCAGGAGAAACTAACCGAGAATGGGGCAAACCCATTGAAATGGATGCAGCCGTTAAGAAAAAAATTGATGACCTGTGGGGTTCACTTGGCATTGATGTTTAACCATACTGCCATACCAAAATTGTAGGCTGGACTCTCAATATCCAAATATTGTTGAATTTGCCCTTCAGCTAAAGTAATTTGAAGAAGTTACCCGTACAGGCTTTAACAGGAAGGATTATGACGGACCAAGTTAATTCTGATATTGATGATGCTAAATTTGTACTTTCAGCTCAGAAAATTGTTGATGTTCATACACAACAATTGCGTGCTTCTGAAATCTACACTCAACTGAAAAAACCTACGGACAAAACACCGGAAAGCGCCAAATGCATTATTGATCGGGCAAATGAATCAAAAGAAACAGTTGCCATCGACTTTTTTGCACTCAATTGCCTGAGCAGTGTTTGTGACAAAGTTGATACGAATATTTTTTTTATAAAYTTATCTCCTTACACCTTATGTGCCAAGGAAAATCTCGATGAGCTGCAAGAAAAACTGCAGGCACTTGTGCAACTGGGCAAACAAGTGGCCATTGAAATCAACAACCCTCCCAGAGAGTTAAACAGCCAAGAATACATACAGATGTATTCCAATTGTATGAAGCTTGCAAGAAATGGKCTTCARTTTGCTACCAACCCCTACTACCGTGCTGCAGATGTCTCGGTACACTTGGATAAACAGTACACACCTTTTCTCAAAATCGCTCGRCCGTTATTACATAAAACTCAAGAATCAGAGCAAGCTMGAACAGCCCTGGAAAGAGATATAAGAATTGCGAAAATTCAGGGCCGAAARATTATCGGCGAAGGTGTTGAAACTCTAGTCGATCTGGAACATTACAAAGCCATGGATTGTGATTGGGTGCAGGGGTTTTTTATTGGCCACCCCGTTCAGCTATTCACCAAAGGTCTGAGTCTGGATGATGAGTTGATCTAGAACCGACTACTACGATATAGGGGTAGGCACCCCTAGCTCATATCTTTCCAGGGGTTTGYCTTATCAAAAACCACGTCCTGCTTATAGCCAGGCATATGGATTCCATCGCTGGAAATACTGATGCCATCTTCATCAATCAGTGATTCACCAAAACGGTAAACAACCTCCGTCTCTCCATAATTAGCACGGCGTGCATAATCTTCCGCCACTCGACGAGTTTGTTCTCGACGCTGCTGATAATCAGACATCTCCGTGCCATATCGACGGGATAGCATTTCCTCTACCTTGTTTGGAGATAACACTACTGCTGTGGCATTGTTTCCACCAAATCCTTTAGAGTTAATAAATGCTACATCCATTTTTTGATCACTGACGTCCAAATCCTGCAAAGGGAAAAGCATGTGATCCTGGGCCACATCTTCAGCAATTTTATCGACGGTTTTAATGCCCGGAATAATATCGTACTTGAATGTCCCTAAAGTAAARATCAACTGATCACCACTGGCACCAGCAAGCGAATGCCCAACATATGCTTTCGCCGCAGTTACGGGCCAGTCATGAATATCAAAAGCCTCAGCCACACGGTCGAAAATTTTGGCTTCTGTCACCCTGTTTGCTGGAGTACTGGAACCATGGGCGTGAATAAAACTATGTTTACGAACAGTTTCTTCACCCACAATAGCCATGGCAGATGCCACCGCCTTGGCAAAAGAAACATAGTTTCCAGCACCTGGTGCTGATATAGATTTTTTAATGCCATCAGCATTGATAAATACATCGGGAACGGCACCGTGGATATCAGCACCTAGCTCCATTGCCAGAGCATCATCCATCAGCACTGTATATTGAGCACCCTCACCAATAGTGAAACCACAATTTTCACCAAAGGGACGACTGGCTCGCCGCCAATCTGGTGTATCTGTACCATCAAGTTTACAAAGGTTTGCGTCGGTACCCAGCGCACCCATATTAGTAAAACCTTCCATAATCTCGGGCGTTAGGCCCGCCTCTGCACTGCCAACAATTGCCACTCTCCGGCGACCACTGCGAATATCCTGAATTGCTGCCTGCAAGACATAAAGGAAAGATGCGCAAGCTCCGGTAACAGCCGATGTATGGCCGATACTTCCCAACACATAGGCATTTATAAAGTCTGACGGCATGCTATTTAGAGACATGGCATACTGTTTTGAGGTGGTTCTTTCACCCATCAACCTTGCCTGCAGCAAGCCACCCAATCCCTCTTTTGTCACCTGCCCCATAATGCTAGTGCAATACACGCCAACTTCATCGGGACGAACACTGGCCGCGATAGTTTCCCAGGGAATACCGACTGAAGACAATGCATCGCTGGCACCTAACAATGCCAGTTGCAAACCTCGGGGATGAAAACGAGAATTGTACTGTGCTGCTGGATCGAACCCGGARGGTAGCTGTCCTGCCGCTTTRGCATCCTGCTCTGAATACGTAGGCACCAGGAATTCACCCGCGCCATGAATATGAACTTCAAAAGCCCCTCCATCCAAAGGTTTTACATCCCAATGCTCAGGAATCGATGAGGGCAACTCACGCTTACTCAGCTTGAACGTGATGCCGTCACCATTTAGGGCCTCCAGGTGAACACGCTTCTGACCATATATTTTTTTGGGGTCGAATAATGCATTTTCCAAACGTCGGATCAAGGTGCCTTCGAGCACACGATCGCAAAAGGTGTCAGCCACTTGCTCTGCATTAAGTGCGTTGTTATCAACATCACGGTAATACTCGCCATCCCATGACACCAGAGTCATAAGGCAAGCCAATCCAACGATTGTCTCCTGCTGCTCCGCCTTGGGAAGYGATTCRAGCACGATGCGCCTAAAAGCCTGATGAGATGAGCTTCGGCCTGCGGCGTTGTAACCCCCAAAACCGACAATAACGGGCAATGCTTGCATTGACATGACACTCTTCTAGATGAATGCCAAATAGTCTATCAGGCATAGCCTATTGATTTTTGTCATTTATAGACATATATTTTGCCATTATGGCCAAAAAATCATTTTTTCAACCCAAAGCACCACCACTTCGAGTTGCAACTTTGCTCTATGACAACTTATTGGGCACCAGCGCCACACTTCCCGTAGAAATGTTACGTACTGCTGAAGCATCTGCTAGACCAGGAAATCCCGATACACGACGTGTTGAAGCACTAACACTCTCCATTGACGATCGGCCAGTTGCTTCGCCTTCTGGTTTTGATATCAACCCATCAGCCACCATCGACAACGTAAATCACTTCGATATTATCAGCCTGCCCGCGCTATGGAGAAACCCCAGGCCAGCATTGAAAAAATACCGTAACTACATTCCCTGGCTACAGCAACAAGCCCAGCAGGGTGCGGTGATGATTGCTGTGGGTACTGGTGTCTGTTTTCTGGCCGAAGCAGGGTTACTGAACAAACAACCCGCCACAACACACTGGCACTACTTTGATCAGTTCCAAAAAGACTATCCTCAGGTTGAATTAAAACGACAATACTTTATCACCCAGGCGGGAAACCTCTATTGTGCTGCCAGTGTGAATGCCATGGCAGAATTGATGGTACACCTGGTAACTAGACTCTATGGTCGGCGTGCCGCCACACAGGTTGAACGTAACTTTTTTCATGAAATTCGAAGCTCCTTTGAACCCACCAGTTATTTTTCTGATGATGTACAGCATCACCCTGACGAACAAGTAGTGCAGGCACAAATTTGGYTTGAAGACAATTTTAGTAAACCGATAAGAATAACGGAGGTGGCAACACAGTTTGACTTTAGCCTGCGAACCTTCAATCGGCGCTTTAAAAATGCGCTGGGTAAAACACCATTACAGTACTTACAGACAACCCGCTTGAACAATGCYCGAGAGCTTTTACAAAAATCTAATCTATCAATTTCTGAAGTAGCATCTCACAGTGGCTACCAAGATGCCGCCGCTTTTAGCAAAATTTTTAGTCAAYATTTTGGTACCTCGCCAACAAAATACCGAGAAACTGTACGTGCTAAATTATTCAGTACCCACTGATGCTTCTTTTACGTAAAAATGGTTACATCAATATTCGTGTATTTTAAGGTGCCTCTAATTCATTCATCAACAATATACAAAAGCCACTCGGCCATCATTGCTGGCTTACCTCCCTTCTGAGTCTCAATAATTACCTCAATGGTCAGCAAACGGCCCTCACCCTTCTTCTGGTCTGATAACACTGCCCAATTGAGYCGGATGCTACTATCAGCCCGCACCGGAGTGATAAAACGCAATCGATTTACCCCGTAGTTTAGTATCGTCACTTGRCCAATCTTTTCAAGCAGTGCTTCGAGCATCAGGTGAGGCAGTAAAGAAAGGTATAAAAAACCGTGTGCAATGGTCCCCCCCAGGGGCGTTTTTGATGCCCGCTCTGGGTCAACATGGAGATATTGGTGATCTTTGGTTACATCCGCAAACTGATTAATTTGTTCCTGGCTAATAGTAAACCAGTCTGACTGCCCACAGAGTTGTTCGCTCATCACAATGTCCTTACACCCTTAGAGGGTTATTTTGGTCGCTCATAGTTTGATGATGTACAGCAGAAATAATGACAATCTGGAATTAACGATTAAACACATAGGTTCCAGGGGCATCTTCCTGGGGTTTATGTGTACGATTCCCTAAGGTTTTTCGAGCAACTTTTTTACCACCAGAGCGTTTGGCCARCCAGCACGACCAATCTTCCCACCARGAACCAGAATACTGCTCTGCATTTTSAAACCAGGWTTCTGCYGAGRRAGGAAGCTCATCAGCACAAAAATACTTGGCTTTTTTATTAGAGACAGGATTTACCAGGCTCTGAATATGACCACTGGAACTCAATACAAATTTAATATTACCACCCACAAATTGGGTTGTTTTATAACAAGCCATCCAGGGCGTAATGTGGTCTGTCAGGCCTGCCGTCACATATTTATCACAATCCAGCTCTGCAAGATCAATCGTTTTACCCAGTACAACCATTTCTCCCTTGTACAAAAGGTTATCTTCATACAAGTCCAAAAAATCACTGTGTAGTTGAGCCGGTAAATTAGTTGAATCACTATTCCAGTAAAGCAAATCAAAAGCGGGGGGCGCTTCTCCCATAAGATAGTTATTCACATGGTAATTCCACACGAGGCTRTTTGGCCGCATCCAGCTAAATACTTTGGCCAACTCTGCCCCCTCAAGCACTCCCTTTTTATGTGAATTAGCTCTAGCCGTTTGCAGTGCAGCAGGTGACGTAAAAGCATTTAAGTCCATATCGTTTGAACGCATATTTAACATACAGACCGATAAGCTGAGGCTATGAACAACATCTGTATCCGTTTGCTTTAGATAGGATGCCAAAATGGATGCGGTAATCCCACCGGCACAGGCTCCCACCACATTGAGGCTGTCACTACGGGTAATGTCTAACACCGTATTCACCGCTTCTACCGCTGCCTGCACGTACTGRYCCATYCCCCAATGACGATATTCTGCTGAAGGGTTACGCCAACTAATGGCAAATACCTGGAAGCCCTGCTGTAAACAAAACTGAAAGAAACTCTTCTCTGGTGTTARATCATARATATAAAACTTATTAATTTGAGGCGGGATAATTAACAGTGGTCGTTTATGCACTTTAGCCGTTAGCGGCTTGTACTGTATCAACTCCAAGACATCGTTTCTAAAGACTACTGCACCCTCAGATATTGCCAAATTCCCTCCTACGGTAAATTGACTCTTATCCACCTGGGAGGGCATTGCATTATTATTTTTCAGATCATCCACATAATTACGCAAGCCCTTCAGCAAGCTTACACCTCGGGTCTCAACAACCTTTCGCATGGCTTTTGGATTGCTCAATAAAAAATTAGTAGGTGCTAGTGAACTGGTGATCACTTCTTTTAGAAATTTAGCGCGATGTGCATCCGACACATCCAGGTCAAGGTCCTCCACTAGCTCTCCCATGGACTCGTCCCAAGCTAAGTATGCTTGTTTCAAACGACGGTAGATTGCGCTCTCTTCCCAAGCAGGATCGTCAAAACGGCGGTCCCCTTTTTGTCCTTCAAATCGATCTGTGCCTTTTAGAATATCGATCACTTTACCGGCAAATTTTTTACTGTTACGGGCTAACTTTGAGGGTTGTGTAATGGCCTGCTTTGCCGTTTGTTTGAATACTTTTTTTAATTCTTCCGCACTCACCCCCACCAAGGGGTTCAGTGCTACTGTTGCCTCTACAGCCTTTATCAATAACTCCTCCTGCTCCTCAGCAGCAGATTTCTTCCTCTGTTTCGACATCATTTCTTCCTCAAAAAATGGCGGGGCTTTTCCGTCTCAACAACTTTTTATATCTGTATTATCTGGAGGAAAGGCTACCTGAAACTCGGCCACAGGGTACTTACAAGGTAGAGTTCAATAAGAATTATAGACTTTTAAGAAAAGACTGCAGACTGTCAGACACATAACTCTCCAGCACCTCCAAATCAGGGATTTGCATAATTTGGCCATCCAGTTCAACTTGCATAAGTACGTGTTGTAACTTACTTGTATCCTCCACAGGGTTTAGAGGGTCATCCTCAGCAATACGGACCAAATGAGAGAAACCCTGTGCCAAAATGGCATAGTAACGAAGACCTTTATCTGGGTTRATAGTATTCATTATCAAAGCGGTGGAGCCCTCTAAAGCACCTTGATACCTATCATTATCCGGGGCATTAGCGAGAGCCTCAAATGATATTAATGGAACACGCTTTTGGCGCCACTCCAGCCAGCCTTCAAGCCATACGGGAGCCCCCTCTTGTTTTTTAACTTGTACGCTTTGCACCACTTCTGCAACAGCCGACATAGGCACTAGCAGTGCCTCTTCAATCAGAGGAACATACAGGCAATTTATTTCAGTAATTTCATGTCGTTCTGTTGGGGAAGTTTGACCCATACTCACGCTCCTAACAGCAGTTATTCCACAGATGCTTCTTCAGATACACCCATAAATGTTGACATTACCTCAAGTAATTCCTCTTCCTGATAAGGCTTACCTAAATACCCTTCAACGCCAATATCCAATGCTCGCTGACGATGTTTTTCTCCCGTTCTTGAGGTGATCATAATAATAGGAATRCTCTTCAGCTCTTCACTGGTCTTAATCTGTCTTGCCACCTCAAAACCATCCATCCTTGGCATCTCAATATCTAACAGCATGATATCGGGCCGTTKCTCTTGTAACAGCTGCATAGCCTCAATGCCATCCCGAGCGGTAATAACCTGAAAACCTTCCCGCTCAAGAAAACGACAAGCAACCTTTCTTACGGTCACCGAATCATCAACGACCATAACTGTGGGCACATCCGATTGATTAGATTCATCACGTGAATCGAGTACTTCTACACCAGGTTTCGCAGTAACCTGTGTCCGCAATAGTGCCAGTAAATCAAGAATCACCACGACTCGGCCATCACCCAATAGCGTTGCACCAGATAAGCCGGGAACTTTGCTAAATTGCGGGCCAAGGCTTTTTACTACAATTTCACTACTGCCTGCCAAACGATCGACCTGTACTGCATATAAACGAGTTTCAGAATGAACCAGCACAAGGAATACAGATTCCACTGACATATCCACTTTTGGCGTCAGCTCTTCACTTAACAAGCTACCTAAATACCTAACCTCATAACGACCACCGGCATATTCCAGCCGYGCATCGGGAAAACGATAATAGTGCTCAAGCTCCATGGAGCTGACCCGCACGACACCATCCACACTATTTAACGGCAAGGCATATCGATCTTCACCAATTTCAATCATCAGTGCACGATTGACCGATACCGTAAACGGCAGGCGAATACTGAACTGAGTACCCTCACCTTTCCTGGTGACCGTCTGCACAAAACCGCCCARCTCTCTGACCTGGCTGTTTACCACATCCATACCAACACCCCGGCCTGACACCTGAGTCACTTCTTCGCTGGTGGAGAAACCTGGCTGGAAAATAAACTGRATGAKTTCCTGRTCACCCARATCACYATCCTCAGCCATYAARYCAAGCTGTATGGCACGCTTTCGAATGGATTCAATGTTAAGACCCCGGCCATCATCAGACAGCTGTATCAGGATATCTCCACCTTCACGAACAAGYCCCACTGAAATAGCGCCAACCTCAGATTTRCCMGCCTTTAATCTCTCTTCTGCTGACTCAATGCCATGGTCTATGGAATTTCTAATCATATGCTCAAGCGGGGGTAACATTTTCTCCATGACAGAGCGATCCATCTCACCCTCTACATTCGCAAGGAAAAGCTCGACATTTTTACCCAATTCATTACTAAGCTGACGCACCATACGGCGTAATCTGGGTACTATTCGGAAGAAAGGAACCATTCGAGCCTGCATTAACTGCTCTTGCAGGTCTGTATTAATTCGTGATTGCCCTAGCAGCTCAGCATCGGCCCCTCGGGACTTATCAACCARCGTATTTTTTAAATCCTGTAAATCTGAGGATGACTCCATCAGCGAACGTGACAGTTGCTGCAACTGGGAATAACGATCCATTTCCAAAGGGTCAAACCCTTCTGCCACAGACATTGCTTCTAACTGCTCTTGCCGGAACATGACCTGAGCTTCCGTTTCCATACCAATGCGACGGACTTGATCCTTCAAACGCAGAATTGTAGCTTCCACCTCATCAAGAATGAACGAAAACTCACTAACATGCTGCTCTACCCGGCCCCGRGAAATACTSGTTTCTCCCGCAAGATTAACMAGGCTTTCCAACAGTGAAGCCGGYACTTTGATCATTTCCTGGGGTGTGGTCTGACGCTTAATCTGAGGCATGCTAAGCGCCGCAGAGTCCGGCTTAAATTGTGTTTCTACCTTGCCATCTTCAACATGAGGCAAAACGGTCTGCATAATCAATTCAGTACCCAAAGATACTTCTTCGAYACTTGATTCAGACGCTGATTCTGTACTTTGGAGTTCTGGCAACTGCTCCCCGGACCCATCAAATAGCCCCCGAGCTACACCAAGCACTTCAAGCAARTCATCTTGCTGRCGAAGTAGGCCTTTAAAGACTTCCTTGCTGAGMTTGTCTCTATGGGTTTCCAGAACGAGAATTTCACTCTCAAGATCATGACTGAGCAAACCGAGTTGTTCCATTCCCGTCATCCACGCACCACCTTTCAATGTGTGCAAGGATCGCTTCAACGACTCCACATGTTCTTTACTGGACCAATTGCGCTCCCAACCCTGTAGAGCCTGATCAATTTCTTCGAAAAGCTCGTCTGCTTCAGAAACAAAGGTTTCCAGAATATCGAGGTCAATATCCTCATGATTCAATGGCTGAATAACAAGGCTAGGSMGGGRATCAACCGCGTCAATTAATTCAGTGTCCGTAACATCTGCCGCTGTATTTTCTGATTCCACCAATTCKGTAACTGTGGCCCCAGCTATCAAAACCTCCAATTGCTCTATCAGTGAAGGCTCAATAGGTGATAGCTCCTGATTAGCAGCAACGCAATCAACCATGCCAAGTAGTTCTTCGTGGGCATTCTGCAACAATTGTGTGTCGTGTTCATTCAGCGGCAATGGATTTTCGATAATGCTTTCATAAGCTGTACCTAGCAGTAGTGAAAGCTCGCTCATCACACCAACACCCGCACGACTTGCTGCCACCGCTAACTGTTTCAACTCATCACGCAAGTAGATTAGCTTCGTTATATCTCCAGACTCCTGGTGCCAATGGAGCAGGTTCTCATCCACATCCAGCAAGTTCTGCATACCTTCAGTCATCAACATATTCAGCAATTCAGGATCAACTGAACTCTGAGCCTGCGGACTATGATTGATGAGAGGCTCTACAGASCGCTCTCTGAGTKCCTTCAAYCTAGYCAAAAACTGTGGCAACTCWGGRATCTCTGCCGTACGGTGCTCATCCTTCATTGGAGCAATTGAAATACGACAATAATCGACAGCATCAGAAAATAGTTCAACGATATTTTCATCCACCTCAAGCTGATAGGTATAAAGCTCTTTGGTGTAATGCTCTAGCGGTGTAACCAAATCAGCGACCGGATCAATAGCCGCCATTCGGGCACTACCCTTCAACGTGTGCAATGCACTTTGTACAGCTGCATTTACCGAACTATAGACCGGAGCTCCTCGACGTTGCTCGTCAACAAAGTCCTGAATCGTCTGCAAATATCCTTGTGCTTCAGTAGAAAAAATATCAAGTAATGCTAGATCTTCAAGGTTTTCTTCCGTATCAACAGTGGTATTCGTATTTAACTCATCAATATCTTCTGTAATGGAAGCCTCAACGCCACCCTCAACCTCGTCCTGCATTGTGTCTAATNGNGTGTNTTCAGTATCTGGTATCGTTTCAACCTGCTCTTCCGGCAATTCCTGTGGCAGATCGGGATCTTCGCCCTTGGCTAGAGCATCAGCTGAACGGATCAAWCCAGACACATAATTCCAACGCTCATAACTAATCTGTTTCCGAAAGGCTTCCGACAATCCCGGTAGCTCTTCACGAGAAAGATCCACCAAAGCCATCAGTGTTGGCGACACCGTTATCCGTTTTTCTATGAYTTTATTTAACAGGTTTTCTAYGGCCCACCCCAGATCACCTAAGGACTGGGCTTTAACCATACGGCTACTACCCTTAATTGTGTGGAAACAGCGCCGGAGATCCTCTAAACTATTTTTGTCTGCYGAGTTGTTGGCCCACTGCATAAATGAGCTCTCAATTAATTCTTGTAACTCAGCCATTTCTTCCAAAAATATATCGATAATTTCCTGGTCAGCGAAATCATCATCCTCAATAACGGCTTTTACTCCCGGCGCTTCTACAACTGTTTCTTCCGCATACTCTATGGGTTCAGCACTTTTACCACCAAGTACTGGATACCCCAGCCTGGCTACACCACCTTCAGCCAAGTCAAGAATTGTTTCCTCGGCTTGTTCATCATGATTGCCCACAAACTCTAAATAATATTCAATACTGGTGATGGCATCGGCCAAGGCATCGAGCATATTCCAGCTCGGAACATTTTCCTCACCCAATACTTGTTCAACAAGAAATAGATTACAAGAATCAAGAACTATCGCGGCACGAGGTAAGTGCATCATGTCCAAAGCACCACGAATATCCATAATAGTTTCAGGCACACCATCCAGCTTTTCTCGCTGCCACTGCGAAGCAATAAACTCTATTATCGCCTCCTTAACAGTGTCCAAACCCTTTCTAGCTTCTACCAACAAGATCTCTTGTGCCTGACGAACCTCCACGTGCATCTCATCAGGTGGGGTATACCCATCCATCAACTCCCGATTATTGTCCAACCAACCATACAGGCTGGACTCAACCTCTAGCAACTGTGATGCAACCAGCATCAAACAGCCCTTTGCTGAGCCTGAYGGGTTATTGCGAAAGGCTATTACCTGTTCACAAGTACCTGCCATGGATTCACGTAATTCATTACGTCCCAAAACAGCAAGAGAGTCTCTTATACGACGCAGCCCATTGGCCGCTTCATCTAACAGCTGATCGTTATCRTTCTCTGTTGTGGCATAGCGATCTAAACTATCTTTAACCAACCCAATCTCTTGAACCAGCGCGGCCACAATAGCTCGTGCAGTATCAGGGTGATAAATGGGAGACAAGCCCTCGCCACTATCTTCAATAAGAGCTTCAGGCAAGGATTCATCCAACCGATATTCAGAACGAACCAGTATTGCTCGAGGGGCCTCACTGCGGGCATAGGCGATGTAGAACAAAATATTTTTCAGAAGCACTTCGGGCAGCGGCAGTTTAAGCCCTTCAAAACCCTTTGTTACGAATTGGCCTATTTCGTCGTCCAACTCCTTTAATAGCATTTTGACTGAATAACCAAGAGGTATTTCTTTGGCTGCAATCCCTTCTAGCAAGGCAAGCACTGCTGTCCATAAAGGCTCTCGAGGATACCCCTTACTAAGTTCTTTTAAGCGTGAAAAAACTTTATCCAGATAACCAAAGTTTTCACCAACCGTTTCATCCTTAACCACACCGGCTAAAGCAAATTGATACATTTGACGCAATTTTCGCAACAGGTTGGACATTGCCGCTTGATCTGGCTGACGATTGTAAGGAGCACTTAGGTTGTGTGCTGCCCCCATATCAGGAGAAAAGAAAACAGATTCAGAAACCAACGACTCTCCGCGTACAGCACGGAGCTCATTCAACAATAACAGAAGTGTTTCAGGTTGATCTCGACGACTGATCATGACTTGGCGCAAGTAGGCAGGCAATTTGAGAATAGCCTGAACCATCACATCACACGCATCTGTGACATCTTGAACATGTTTTTCCAACATGCTCTCAGCCAATTTTTCCATCTCCTCAGCCAACAATAAGGGGCCATGACACTCTGCAATTTTTAGAGAGCCATAAATTTGGTGGAGATAACTGAGACAAAAACGAATCTGCGACTCATCCGATGGATCGGCAAGATAGGATTCAAGAGCTTCATAGGCCTGATGTAAACTGGCCTCCACCTCTTCAATCAGCCATTCCAGGCCTTGTAGTCTTCCCSTCAACTCCATCAACAATTCCCTGCTGTATTCAGTATTTCAAAGCTCAGTRTTTCAGAACTTTTTGCCTGAGAAACCATCACCCCAGAAAAAAAGCTATTCTCTGGTCTTACAGCCTCAGACACCCTGAAGATTGCATAAGTCACTATTAAATCCTGTCGTCTGTTATACGCCTCCCTCCCTCRTTTTCGCTAAGRCCTAAGTCAACACTTTCCAGTGACAGCTCACCATCCTCCTCACTCTTATCAGCAGCATTGGATGTAGAAGCCGTGTCAAAATCCCATTCACTACTATCCGCACCACCTTCCAACAATTGCTCCATGGCAACATCTTCTGCCATAAATTCTTCTTCCGTTAACCCTAGATCTTCCCCCATGGTCGTCCCACCACTTTTTGCACTATCGGCAGAACTTGCCTTTGCAATATCTTCATCAGAAAGATCAAAATTTTCCTCAGGGGCCGCCGTCTTAATATCAGTTTCGTTTACTTGAGCTTGATGCCCTGCCAAATTAGTACCAGCAAAAGCTATTGCCTGTTTAGCTGAAGTAAAATCATTTGCAAACTTACTAACTGAAACCCCTGCCCGCTCCATGGATGAGGGCAATTTGAAACCAGATACCGAATCACGTAAYTCAATAGCCAAATCGGCCAGCTCACCAATCGATTGGGCTGTATTGTTAGTACCCAAAAGTGTTTGCCCCGAAATGTCCTGAATAACATTCATAGTTCTTGAGACCTGGCCAGCAGTGGTGGTCTGATGGCTCGCTGCAGTCGAAATATCCCGAATCTGCTTGGCTAAAGCCGCTGACACTKTTTCAATYTCTTCCAATGCACCACCAGCTGCATGGGCACGTTCGGCGCCTTTAACCACTTCTGCAGTGGTTTGCTCCATGGAATTAACCGCCTCGTTAGTATCGGTCTGAATAGTTTTAACGAGCGATGCAATTTGCTTGGTCGCAACGGCTGAACGCTCAGCCAGTCGCTGCACCTCATCGGCAACAACTGCAAAACCACGACCTGCATCACCCGCCATTGACGCTTGAATAGCCGCATTAAGAGCCAAAATATTAGTCTGGTCWGCAATATCATTAATCACCGAAACAATATCGCCAATCTCCTGTGAACTCTCACCCAATCGTTTAATCCGTTTGGACGTATCCTGAATCTGCTTGCGTGTAGTATCCATGCCACCAATCGTGCTTTGCACAATTTCTGCACCTTTTTTGGCAATAGATACAGATTTTTCGGCCACAATAGCGGACTCGGATGAATTGGCAGATACCTGATCAATGGTAATTGCCATTTCATTAATGGCTTCAGARGCTCCWGCAATTTCATCGGCTTGRTGCTCGGAGGCTTCAGCCAACTGTAGTGCTACTGCTCGAGTTTCATTTGCCGCTGCAGATACGTTCTCTGATGTATCTTGAATTTGAGCAACCAAAATTCTCAACTGATCAATTGCAAAGTTAATAGAATCAGCAATAGCACCCGTAAAATCCTCTGTCACTGTAGCGTGACTGGTCAAATCACCTTCACCCAAGCCCGCAATTTCATCCAACAATCGGAGAATTGCCTGCTGGTTATGTTCGTTTGCTGTCGCCGTTTCTCGTAACCTRCGACGAGTTCCTGCARTAATYARTATYCCCATCACYGCCAAGAGRAYCACCGCAAGTACACCAGCATACAAGGCMGTCTGATAGGTCAAATCACGATTTTCTGGCAAYGCAGCAACRGCATCTGATAAYTGACTAATCTGCTCCTGTAGCACAGGGGATTCATCCAGAATGGCATTATTTGCCTGACTGGCACTAAACAGTGCMGGTGTCGCTTCAAAAATTTCCTGAACAGAACTGCTAACAAAAGCAAAGCGTTCTGTAATGCTGGCTAGACTTTCCCCAGCTTTACGTCCAGTCACCCGACTGATGCCCAACTGAGAGTTTCCGCTCTTCATTCCCTCAAGTACTTGCCCAAACAAGTTCGCATCACGGTTAAATTGCACCGCGGCTACTTCAGCATCAGCACCACCTTCAAGCATTCTATCCACATTTCGGCCAATACGTTCTGCTCGCCAGGATTGCGCCTGGGCTACKGCTACCTGCCCAGCCGGAGCTCTACTCGCCAACAAAATCTCAACAACCTGGGTATGCTCYTGCTGGAGCTCCGGTAGAGTTTGATTCAGTGTTGCTGCAATTTTATTCAGAAAAATAATGGTTTCTTTATTATCAATAATTGTCTGAGTATTTTTATGCGCTTTCTGCCAGGTTTCTTCAAAGGCGCCTAGCTGACCAGCTGTGACTTCCCTAGATAAATTAGCGTTCAATATATTCCAGCTTTTCTCCATCTGGYTCGCAACATTCTGAAGCTCACTAAAAGCRCTTTCTTTTCCCGCGGTAGATTCACGAGACAACCCGACCAGCCGATAAGACTGCGCTCGCATCTCTGAAGCCAACTGCAGATTTTCCTGATCTTGGGATGTCTGCTGAAAGACCGTCAATAAATTGTAACCAAGAAAAACAACCACCACTGCCAATAATATGGACAGCACTAGAATGAATGAATTGGTCTTTGACCCCTGGATTCCTTTTTTCATGTCAATCTCACTCCGAACAAGTGACGCTGGTGTATCCCAGCATTTCTAGGAAATAATATTTGATGGGGCCAGTTAAGCCGCCACCTCCATAAAACGTTGATCGCTTTGCARCTTACCTGGGCGTAGCAAGATCCATGTATCACCTTCCTGGCAGAAACCACCTTCTGCATAAGGAGCAAAACTCTCAGGTATACCCTCTGGCTGCCGTTGGAATTTATCCACTTGAAGGTTACGCATGCCATACACTTGATCAACAACCAACCCAACAAGAACACCATGCAAGTCAATGACTAATACCCGGTGTAATTTACGAGGAGAGGATAGYCGCCCACCGAGAAATTCGGCAAAATTGATCACAGGAAGCAAYCTACCACGCAGGTTAGCCACRCCCCAGACCCAATGCTTTACTCGTGGTAGTCGGGTACATTGTGGTAACTCTAGAATTTCTGTTAGCTCTTCAAGGGCCATGGCAAGATTTGTCCCCATCAGAGAAAAACATACCATTTTTCGAGTAAGTGCTATCTCTTCYTGCTCAGGTAGCCATCGTGCAGCGTTGACATATTTCCCAGAAAGCGTCGCCAGCGTATCAAATGGCTCAACTGTATCAGCTATCACAGTATAAGATTCTCATTAGCCCATAACATCCTGTAGTGCTCCAATAAGATTTTTTTCGCTAACGGGCTTGGTTARATAGGCCTTGGCGCCCTGACGCATACCCCACACCTTGTCAGTTTCCTGATCCTTGGTGGTRACAATAATGACTGGTATATGCTCAGTTTCGCTTGACCTACTTAGCTGTCTGGTAGCCTGAAAGCCATTAAGACCAGGTAATACGATATCCATTAAAATAGCGTCTGGTTGCTCTCTCTTAACAACCTCAGCACCAGCYTCACCACTTTCAGCTACCAACACGTTGTATCCATTTTTCTCYAACATGCTRCTGAGTTTGTGTATCTCAGTGGGTGAATCATCAACTATCAATACTGTTGCCATACTCCCCCCCAGGCGGGATAACGGTAATTTTAATGTTAAGTTTCGGAAGCTGTTTTAGGTGCAAATTTTTCAAGAGCACCAAACAACTCGGTTTTGCTAAAAGGCTTCGTAAGATAATCATCKGCCCCAACAATACGCCCCTTGGCTTTATCAAATAACCCGTCTTTACTCGACAGCATAATCACCGGTGTATGCTTGTAATTGCTGTTATTTTTGATCAGGGCGCAGGTTTGATAGCCATCCAACCGGGGCATCATAATGTCCACAAAAATTACATCTGGATTCTTATCTGCAATCTTTGAAAGTGAATCAAACCCATCAATGGCAGTAGTAACCTCGCATCCGGCTTTTGTTAACAGCGTTTCCGCTGTACGCCGGATAGTATTACTGTCATCTATCACGATTACCTTGAGGCCTTTAAGGGCATCTTCCATCTTATGCTTCTCATTTTGTTATTATGTTCAGCTGGGATTTCCCAGTAGAACATTATTTAACACAATCATCATGTTTAATCTATAACTGACTGTTAATTCTGTAACTTATGCTTTATTTTTACCTGTATTTGTTGCCTTTCAAGCAGGCTGCCCGTAAGTTACTTGAGCAACCTCTGCCCCTTTAAATTTATCTCACCATAAACTAAATTTAACAATCTCGTTTATGGCCATACCAATTCAATTAATGTTAACGGCACCTAATATTTATCAGGAGCATCTGGTTTACAATCATAAAGAATAAACAGCCATGCGTGGCGTGACACAGGTAACACTTATGACCAAGATTCTCGGGGTTGTCATGGACCCTATTAGCGGTATCAATGCACAAAAGGACACAACCCTGGCTCTCTTGCTTGCGGCACAGCGGCGGGGTTGGAAGTTGATGTATATGGAACAAGGCAGTTTGGCGCTTGATAACAGCAGCCCTATTGCCAAYATGGCATCACTCCAGGTCAGAGATCATTCAACCAGCTGGTTTACCCTCGGAGAACCAACAATTCAGTCTCTCTCATCTCTCGATGTGATTTTAATGCGCAAAGATCCACCCTTTGATAGTGAGTACATATACTCCACCTATATTCTGGAAGCCGCAGAAAAACTGGGCGTACTGGTTGTGAACAAACCACAAAGTCTCAGGGACTGTAATGAGAAAGTATTTGCGACATTGTTCCCTCAATGTACCCCTCCTCTGCTGGTCAGTCGTGATGCCTCTCAATTAAAAAACTTTCATCAAACTCACGGGGACATCATTCTTAAACCATTGGACGGCATGGGAGGCTCATCTATCTTTAAGGTTAGCCAAGATGACCCCAACCTAAATGTTATTATCGAAACGCTCACCAATAACGGTGCACGAACGATTATGGCGCAAAAATTTATTCCGCAAATCAAGGTGGGAGACAAACGRATTCTGATGATTGAYGGAGAYCCCATCCCCTACAGTCTGGCAAGAATCCCTCCAAAAGGTGATATCCGCGGCAATTTGGCCGTGGGGGGAACCGGTGTCGTCCAACCACTGGGAGAAAGAGATCGCTGGATTGCGAGCCAAGTTGGGCCAGTACTGAAAGAAAAAGGGATATTATTTGCWGGRCTAGAYGTTATTGGTGACTACCTTACTGAAATCAATGTCACTAGCCCCACCTGCGCCAGAGAAATTGACCGYCAGGAATCAACTGATATTGGTGGAAAACTGATGAATGCTATTGAGCAGCGGATGCTTTAATGGGTATATCTATCCCCCAAACCAATCCAGAACACGAGTCCGATCGTTTTGGTTTTGCACTATTTTTAGCCATTGCAGTACACGCGCTATTAATTTTTGGTTTRGGTTTYAAATTACATCARCAACAACAATCTGCCCCCACCCTAGACGTAACCCTCGCACAATACCACTCTGACAAAGAGCCAGAAGATGCCGAGCTCCTGGCTCAACACAATCAGCAAGGAAGCGGCAACCAAAGTGACAAGCAGGCACTAACAACAGACCGCCAATCTGAAATTAATGATCTACAACTGAAAAAGACCGGTGCGCCACTGCGGCCATCGCTCCAACAACCCATATTAGGTGATACACCCACACTCTCGACTACGTCAGAAAGTCTTTCCAGCACAACCAATGAGCTAAAACCACACGAAGCAGAACAGCCTGCTATAACGCCACTACCTCATGCAACTTCTTTAGAAATTGCCAGCCTGAAAGCCAAGCTTGATCAACAGCAGCAGGAATACAGTAAGCTGGCCAGGGTACTAAGAATCACCTCTGCAAGTACTAAATCTGCTGATCATGCTGCCTATTTACGCTATTGGATTGATCGTATAGAAATGGTGGGAAACAACAATTACCCCGAAGAGGCTCGGAAAAAATCCATGTACGGAGATCTCCGGCTAGCAGTGACGCTACTGCCTAATGGGACTGTAGATAATATAGAAATCCTGCTTAGCTCAGGACAACGGGTGCTTGATCAGGCCGCCATAAGAACTGTTCGACTGGCATCTCCCTTTGCACCCTTTCCTAAAGAAATAAAACAATGGGATAAACTAGAAATTATCCGTACCTGGCGATTTGTTCCCGGCAATCAGATGAACACCAGCAACTGAGCCCTTCCGGCCGGACACTCTTAGGTTAAAATAGTCTAACAACCATCCCATTTTCTTGTAAAGGAGACCCATATTCAAAGACATGAGCAATTCATCTGATCGTCCCAAACAAGACAGCACCATTCAAAACCTTAGCAACCATTTCCTGGTGGCTATGCCAGGGCTTGTTGACCCTAATTTTTCAAATGCGGTCATTTATATCTGCGAGCACAACCCAGACGGCGCCATGGGTTTGATTATTAACCACCCACTGGATATACCCCTTAGCCAAATCTTCGATCAATTTAAAGTCAGCTATTCACCCCAAAGGGGTAGGCAATCTTTGCTCTCTGGGGGCCCAGTACAAATGGACCGAGGATTTGTCCTTCATCGACCCGGGGTATCTCAATGGGAATCTACCCTGCCAATTTCCAGCGATATCTGCCTTACAGCTTCCAACGATATTATTTCTGACATTGCACGGGAGCAGGGCCCAAATGATTTAATTATTACACTGGGCTATGCTGGCTGGGGTGCAGGTCAATTGGAAGAAGAGCTTGCCAGCAATGCCTGGCTTACCGTACCAGGAGATGCCGACATTGTCTTTAACGTGCCTTTTCATGAGCGAGCAACTGCTGCTGCCGCTAAAATAGGYRTCGACCTTAAACAACTCAGCCCCCATGCTGGCCATGCATARAAAGCAGGAACATCATCATCGCTACTGAAATTTGTACCGCACTCGCCTTTGATTTTGGTACTCGCCAGATCGGCGTTGCCGTTGGCCAAACTCTTTCTGGAACAGCCAACCCTCTGGCTGTTTTTAAAGCCAGAGATGGCATTCCTAATTGGGACCAGATAAAACAAATTCTAGACGAGTGGCAGCCCGACCAAGTACTTGTTGGCCTCCCGCTCAATATGGATGGCAGCGAAAGTGATTTTTGTGCGCGTGCACGAAAGTTTGCACGCCGTCTGCATGGCAAGTTTGGTGTRCAAGTAAGTATGGTCGAYGAAAGGCTTTCAACATTTGAGGCCAAACAGCAAAATCGCCTTCACAACAAAGGTGATATCAACTACCGAGACCACCCAGTGGATGATCTCGCTGCCGTTATCATTTTACAATCCTGGTTATCAGATCCCACCATGGCATCCCCACCGTGACATATGGAGGTATGAAAGAGCAAAATCTGCCCCTAATGAAACCCTTAAAAATAATTACCTCGGTCATCCTGATCACCTGCCACCTGAAGRTCATCCGCAGCATTAGAGAGATATCCGGGGTCAGTTTCTGACTGCAATTTAATTAACAAACGTAAATCATTCTTCGAATCAGCATGYGCCATAGCATCTTCGTATGTGATTGCACCTTCGTCATAAAGCGTAAACAAGGCCTGGTCAAATGTCTGCATACCAAGCTCTGTTGAGCGCGTCATCAACTCTTTAAGTTTGTGAACCTCACCCTTACGAATTAAATCTCCCACCAACGGCGTATTGATCAAAATCTCAATGGCCGCACAGCGGCCAGATCCATCCGCCAAAGGAATTAATTGCTGAGCCACCATGGCCTTTAGGTTAAGGGATAGATCCATCCATAGTTGAGTCTGACGATCAGTAGAGAAAAAGTGCTGGATACGATCCAATGCCTGGTTAGCATTGTTGGCGTGTAATGTTGCTAAAACCAGATGACCTGTCTCAGCAAAGGTAATGGCATGCTCCATAGTTTCCGGTGTTCGGATTTCACCAATAAGAATCACATCTGGCGCCTGCCTCAACGTATTACGCAGCGCCACCTCAAAGGATTCTGTATCAATACCCACTTCCCTCTGAGTGATAATGCAGCCTTCATGTTTATGAATAAATTCAATGGGATCCTCAACAGAAATAATGTGTCCTTTGCTGTTACGATTTCGGTGACCAATCATGGCAGCCARWGATGTRGACTTGCCCGCACCCGTTGCACCCACAAAAATAATGATTCCACGCTTTGTCATCGACAGTTCATTAAGAATTGGCGGCAACGACAACTCTTCTATCGTGGGRATTTTGCTTTCGATACGGCGCAATACCATACCAGGCTCATTGCGCTGATAAAATGCACTGACCCGAAAACGCCCAACACCTTTCCTGCTAATCGCAAAATTAAGCTCCTTGGTACTACGAAACTCTTTTACCTGCTCTTCAKTCATTACGCTTTCAACAATCAGGCTTGCCTTTTCAGGTGATAGCGGCGTCTTTCCCACAGGCATAATGACGCCATKCACTTTAATACTAGGYGCAACRCCTACTGTGATAAAAAGATCCGAAGCTTTCTTTTGYACCRCCAGATCCAAGAGAACATCAAAATCCATAACTTTCTCCACTTACTATTTGGTTAACGCTACTGCTTAACACTGTGCCCAAACTACCACTGAATGCCAATAACACATCAATCCCAGACCAAACATCTAAACCCTAGCTCGCTACCAATAGACGTAGTTTTACGTTCGTTTCACTATTGTTTATTAGAAGTCTTCAGGGATTTTTGCTCTTTCGCGTGCAATCTCTCGTGTAATTACCTTTTGTTGGACCAACTTCTGAAGATGCTGATCCATGCTCTGCATACCGCGTGCTGCACCGGTTTGAATAGCTGAATACATTTGTGCAATTTTATCTTCACGAATCAAATTTCGAATCGCGGGGGTACCCACCATGATTTCATGGGCAGCAACTCGCCCGCCACCTATTTTCTTCATTAGTGTCTGGGCAATAACCGCCTGCAATGATTCTGACAACATCGACCGCACCATAGATTTTTCGGCTCCGGGRAAAACATCAACRATCCGATCAATAGTTTTTGCCGCTGAGGTTGTATGCAAGGTACCAAACACCAAATGACCCGTTTCTGCTGCCGTAAGTGCTAAACGAATAGTTTCCAAATCACGCATTTCACCCACCAGAATAATATCTGGATCTTCACGAAGTGCTGAGCGCAGTGCTTCACCAAAACCATGGGTATCCCGGTGAACCTCTCGCTGGTTTACTAAACATTTTTTACTTTCGTGRACAAATTCAATGGGGTCTTCAATCGTCAGAATATGCTGATAACGGTTTTCATTAACATAATCTACCATTGCAGCCAGGGTTGTAGATTTACCAGAACCCGTTGGCCCCGTCACTAACACCAACCCCCTTGGYAACATAGATAGATCACGAAAGATTTGACCAAAACCAAGCTCTTCTAACGTCAGCACTCGCGAGGGAATGGTCCGAAAAACTCCAGCAGCACCGCGGTTTTGGTTAAAGGCATTAACCCGAAAACGAGCAACCCCAGGAACTTCAAAAGARAAATCTGTTTCYAAAAACTCTTCATAATCACGGCGCTGTTTGTCATTCATAATCTCATAAATCAGACTATGCACTTCCTTGTGTTCCATCGGAGGCAAATTCACCCGCCTCATATCACCATCAATTCTTATCATTGGAGGAAGCCCAGCCGACAGATGCAAATCCGAYGAACCTTGTTTTACACTGAAGGCTAACAGTTCCGTAATATCCATGAGTTATTCCTGTTATTCTAGGTTAATCTAGTGCTTTCTCGAAAAGCTATGCAATACCCCAATGACACACACCTTAAATAGAACCACACTTTTATATCAAGTATATGCTTAATATAGCTGACAATCTCGACCATATTCACCATCGAATTCAACGTATCACAAAAATTGTGGGTAGAATTTCTGATGATATTGTTCTGCTCGCTGTCAGCAAGGGCCAGCCTGCACAGGCTATCCGTAATGCCTACGAGCTTGGTCAAAGACACTTTGGCGAAAACTATCTACAAGAGGCACTGGAAAAACAACAACAGCTTTCCGACCTGACAGATATCTGCTGGCATTTTATTGGCCCCGTACAATCTAATAAAACACGAAAAGTCGCTGAACGTTTTGACTGGGTTCACACTGTTGACAGAATCAAGCTGGCACAGCGGCTAAGTGCATTACGACCAGAAAGCCAGGCGCCCATCAATATCTGCTTACAAGTGAATATTAATAAAGAAAAAAGTAAGTCTGGGCTTTTAGCTGAAAATGTCGAGGACTTGGCGCAATCCGTTTTGGAACTGCCCCGAGTAAAGCTTCGAGGCTTAATGACTATTCCACAAAACAACCAAACAGAAACTGGACAACATGAATCATTTGCCGCCATTGCCCAGCTATTAACCAAGCTCAGGAACAGCTCCCCTCAACTGGCAACATTAGATACACTCTCAATGGGGATGTCCGCTGACCTTGAAATCGCTATCACGGAAGGGGCGACAATTATTCGTGTTGGCACTGGCATTTTTGGCCCCCGGCAAACCCCACAAAAAATACCCGAAGATAATACAGACCAATTAGACAGTTAAGGATACCAATGTGAGCAAACCAACACTGGCATTTATCGGCGGCGGTAATATGGCAACCAGTCTTGTGGGCGGACTACTCGAAAAAGGCTACCCGGCAAGCAATATTACTGTCAGTGACCCAATGCAAGAAAACCGCGACCGCCTGCACCAGCAATTCGGTATAAATACTACTGGAGACAATCTCAGTGCAGCAGTCAACGCCGACGTAGTGATACTAGCAATCAAGCCACAGGTTATGAAGTCAGTCGCCGAAGAGCTTTCCCCTGCTCTGAACCACCGGCCACTGGTGATATCCATTGCAGCTGGCGTTCCCATGTCGTCCTTACAACAATGGCTAGGGAACGACACTCCGATTGTTCGCTGTATGCCTAACACACCGGCATTGGTGCAAACTGGAGCTGCGGGCTTATTTGCCAACGCACAGGTTAATGCTGAGCAACAAATATTAGCAGGTGAAATACTCAATGCTGTAGGTATTTCTTGCTGGCTCGACAAAGAAGAAGACATAGATGCGGTCACAGCCGTATCCGGCAGTGGCCCTGCTTATTTCTTTCTGGTTATGGAGGTCATGGAACAAGCCGGTGTGAAACTGGGCCTTAGCCCCGACATTGCCCGCAAGCTAACCTTGCAAACTGCACTGGGGGCAGCAAAAATGGCCATGGAAAGTAATGTAGAACCTGCAGAGCTGCGAAAAAGAGTCACCTCACCGGGAGGGACCACCCAAAGAGCAATTGAAACATTCATTGCCGGGGATATTTCAGGATTATTTARCAAAGCGATGACTAGCGCTGTTGAGCGGGCCCAAGAAATGGCAAAAGAAATGTCTGACTAGAACCCCATAGACAAAGCAGCCAACAGAACTTACATTAAATAACACTGGCATTAAATTAAYACCCAGACCAAATAAGAAAAGGCAAACTATGAATACATTCGCCCAGGCCGGAACATTCCTGRTTCAATCCCTTGGCAGCTTCTACCTGGCTATTGTGGTATTACGATTTTTACTGCAATTGGCTCAAGCAGACTTCTTTAACCCTGTTTCACGGTTTCTGGTCAATGCCACTCATCTGCCCAGCAAACCCCTTCGGAAACTGCTCCCGACCTACCGGTCATTTGATTTAGCTAGCCTGGTACTCGCTTTATTAGTCCAGTGGCTAGTTATTCAACTATCAGCATCTATCATTGGCGCCGGTATGGTAAATGTCCTCCTGGCCCTTTCCTGGGGCGCCGTAGGAATCGTCTCTCTGGTGTTGAATATTTATCTTTATGGTCTACTCGCCATCATTATTGTCAGCTGGGTGGCACCACAAAGCCGCCATCCCATACTGGCCCTGCTTCAGCAACTCATCTCACCGGTAATGGAGCCGTTTAGACGAATTATCCCRTCTTTGGGCGGCCTCGATTTATCTCCAATTTTTATGTTTCTTGTTATTAATATGCTACAAATTTTTCTCCATGGCATTGCTAACTACCTCCAGCTACCCGCACAAATAGTGGCAGGTATTTGATCGTTCATAGAAATCATCGTAGGGCTCAATGACAGCCAGCCAATGAACAGCCACTATCAGTGGCAGGGAGAAACTCTGCTGCTGTACTGCCAACTACAACCACGATCTTCCAAAAATGAAATTGTGGGTGTACATAACAACAGACTAAAAATTTGTATTACTGCACCACCGGTAGATGGCAAGGCGAATAAACACCTTATGGCCATAATGGCTAAATGGTTTGGTGTCTCAAAAAGYCATGTTTCGATTGTAAGGGGTGAATCCGGGCGGATAAAAACCTTATGTATTGACACCCCAAGACAGCTTCCAGAGGAAGCCTGTATTGAGAAGGGCTGATATAACAATCCCGAGAATAGACTTTGGAAATAAAACCCAAGGCACAAAAAAAGGGGTGACACTGACCACCCCTTCTCCATTAAAAAAACAACTACCCTTGGGCTAGTGCCATCTGTTGCACTTTTACTAAGTCAGCAATGCCACGTTTTGCCAAAGCCATCATTTGTGCAAGCTCTTCTTCCGAAAATGGTGCCGCCTCAGCGGTACCCTGAACTTCAATAAAACCGCCATCAGCATTCATCACCACGTTCATGTCCGTCTCAGCATTTGAGTCTTCGGCATAATCCAGATCCAGCACAGGTGTACCCTGGTATATACCTACAGAAACAGAAGCGACCATAGCATTTAACGGGCTCGCATCAATTTTTCCTGTTTTTTGCAAATGGCCTATGGCATCCATCATAGCCACACAAGCACCGGTAATAGAGGCTGTTCGTGTACCACCATCAGCCTGAATCACATCACAATCAATRGTGATGGTGTTTTCACCTAGCGCTTTAAGATTAACGGCAGCCCTTAAAGACCGGCCAATCAAACGTTGGATCTCTTGGGTTCGCCCACCTTGTTTCCCCCGAGCTGCTTCTCGGCCCATTCTTGAACCAGTAGAGCGCGGCAACATGCCATACTCAGCCGTGACCCAACCCTGGCCTTTACCCCGGAGAAAACGAGGTACTGAATTATCAACACTGGCAGTACATATTACTTTGGTGTCACCRAACTCAACCAGCACAGAACCCTCGGCRTGCTTGGTGTAATGACGGGTGATTTTTACGCTACGAAGCTGTTCTGGACGACGGCCGCTGGGTCGAGACATAGGRATTTCCTGYTGAGATAAAAAAGGATCGACATTTTAGCCGAATTATTTCGTATAGGGGCATGTTAATATATGTGCCAATTTTATTTTCACGCTTCAGCTCACGTTAACAATCAGGAAACCCTCAATGCCAAGTAGCATGACCGCCTTTGCCCGCCAGACCATTGAATGTGATTGGGGGACGGCTACATGGGAGATTCGCTCCGTCAATCATCGTTATCTTGAAACCAACTTCCGAATGCCAGAAACCGTTCGTGAAATTGAAATGACGCTACGTGAACTGGCCAGAAAACATCTACAACGTGGAAAAGTAGACTTCTCATTGCAGCTCAATATTGTCCAGAGTACCGGCAGCATTGCCATCAATGATGAATTGGTCRCCCAATGYATCTCAGCCTGCGAGCGYYTAGCCCAACAGATGGACAATCCCGCCCAAATTTCACCCYTGGATATTCTACGCTGGCCAGGAGCATTAAAAGAGGCCGACGTAGATCGTGACGCCCTAAAACAARCAATAGTGGAACTGTTYAAAGGTGCTCTAAAACAACTTAAAGAMGGGCGCCAGCGTGAAGGASAAAAACTCCAACTACTCATTGAACAACGCCTTRAGTCCATTGCMGCGGAAGTGGCYAAAGTTCGMGACCATCTTCCTTTRTTGTTGTCAGCACAGAAACAAAARATAATTGATCGCCTGCATGATGTTAGCGACAACCTCGATAGTGAACGACTGGAACAGGAATTGGTCTTTCTGGCGCAAAAAGCAGATGTGGACGAAGAGTTAGATCGACTCGATACACATTTAACCGAAATACGCTGGGTRYTAAAACGCAAAGAACCCATCGGCAGRCGCCTGGATTTTCTGATGCAAGAGCTTAATCGMGAAGCTAACACCCTTGGCTCAAAATCCATTGCYAGTGATACCACAAAATCTTCCGTAGAACTCAAAGTACTGATAGAACAAATGCGTGAACAGATCCAAAACATCGAATAGCTCAACCACAATGACTTAATAACAGAATATAAGGGAGTAAAGGCAACCCATGTCCAGCAGAGGTACGCTCTATACCGTATCCGCACCATCTGGTGCTGGTAAAACTAGCTTGGTCAAAGCGCTATTAGAAACGGTGGCAAACCTTCGAGTTTCTGTCTCTCATACRACCCGCACTATGCGTCCGGGAGAARAGRATGGCATCAACTATCACTTTGTTGACGAAGATACATTCCTCACCATGATCAATAACAATGCTTTTCTTGAGCACGCCAAAGTYTTCAAYCACTATTACGGKACAGCACAAGGCTGGGTTGAAAGTATTCTCGCCAATGGTGAAGACGTCGTTCTTGAAATTGACTGGCAAGGTGCCGAACAAACGAGGCGACTATTGCCAGACTCTGTGGGTATTTATATTTTACCTCCATCACTAAAAGCACTGGAGGAACGACTCAACGGCCGAGGACAGGATGACTTCGACGTCATTAATCATCGTTTGGCCGAAGCACAAGAGGAAATGTCCCACCTTGTGGAAGCCAATTATCTAATCATCAATGATGACTTCGACACCGCACATTCAGAACTTTGTGCCATTATTTTGAGTCAACGGCTAAAAATCGTGCCTCAGCAGCAGAAAAACCACAAGTTACTCAAGGAGTTGTTGTCCTGAAACGGGCAATTTTGTAAACTGTAGGGCTCTGCGGCCAAATAACCGCAGAATTTTTTGATGATCAAAAAGCAAACAACCTAAATAAACGGAACAGCGTATGGCCCGCATTACTGTTGAAGACTGTCTCGACCATGTAGACAACCGATTTGAGCTTGTGATGGTAAGCTCCAAACGTGCCCGACAACTGGCGCTAGGCAGCAAAGAACCCTTACTTCCTTGGGAAAATGATAAACCTACCGTCATGGCATTACGCGAAATTGAGCAAGGCCTGATAACAGCAAGTATTCTCACTGAAAAAGAAGACCCTGCTGACTTTATGATGGAAGCCCTGAGCGAAGAAGAAGGTACAACGGAAGCTTCTTCCGAGGCAACCACCACAGAACAACCCTCCGCACCCGAAGCTGAGTAGTCCATACTCAAGGAGGAAAGATCTTGGAAGCCGAAGCTATAGCTGCCCTTGGCCACAAGCTTTCCTCCTATCTCGATAAAAATCAGGTTCAAGATATTCTCAACGCTTACCAATTCGCTGAGGAATGTCATAAGGGTCAATTTCGTCAAAGTGGCGAGCCTTATATAACCCACCCCATTGCTGTGGCCCATATTCTGGCCGACATGCACCTTGACCATGAAAGTCTCATGGCAGCGTTATTGCACGATGTCATCGAAGATACCAGCGTCACCAAGAAAGAGCTGGCCAACTGCTTCAGTCCTACAGTCGCAGAATTGGTAGATGGGGTCAGCAAACTCAGTGAAATTGAGTTTACCTCCAGAGCCGAGCAGCAGGCCGAAAACTTTCAAAAAATGACGCTGGCCATGGCTAAAGATATTCGTGTCATGTTGGTCAAACTTGCCGATCGCTTACATAACATGCGCACCCTAAAAGTGTTAAGCCCKGCCAAGTCTCGTCGTATCGCCCGAGAAACTCTTGAAATTTATGCCCCTATTGCCCAACGGCTAGGCATAAATGACATCAAAATTGAGTTTGAAGAATTAGGTTTTTCTGCCATGTATCCGGTGAGATATCAACGGATGATGGAAGCGCGTAAAAGTGCCCGYGGACCTCGGARAGAAATTGTTGAAGAGATCAAGGACAGCATTGAAGTCCGCCTGGAAAAAGAAGGGATTTCTGCAGAGGTAACCGGACGAGAAAAACACCTCTGGAGCATTTACCAAAAAATGAAAGCTAAAAAGAAATCATTCCGTGAAATTATGGATGTTTTTGCTTTTCGTATTGTGGTTGATTCCGTCGATGACTGTTATCGTACCCTAGGCGTGGTGCACAACCTGTTTAAACCTGTTCCGGGTGAATTCAAGGACTATATCGCTATACCTAAAGTTAATGGCTACCAGTCGCTTCACAATATTCTGGTGGGCATGCACGGCGTGCCCATTGAAATCCAAATCCGAACCCGCGACATGGACGCCATGGCAAGTTTTGGTATTGCTGCCCACTGGCTCTAYAAGTCACACGAAGAAGGTAATTCCAGAGCCAATCGCTGGGTACAGGGTTTACTAGAAATCCAGCGTCAGGCCGGYAACTCTCTGGAGTTCATTGAACATGTAAAGACAGATCTATTCCCCGATGAAGTCTATGTGTTCACGTCGAAGGGACAAATTATCTCTCTACCTTCGGGAGCAACCCCCGTAGACTTTGCCTACGCAGTGCATACTGATGTCGGCAATAGCTGTATCGCCTGTAAAATTAATGGCCAGCTKGCCTCTCTCTCTGAGCCKCTACAAAGTGGCGCTAAGATTAAAATTATYACAGCCAAAGATGCACAGCCCAATCCATCCTGGCTGAATTTTGTGRTGACGGCGAAAGCCCGCAGTGCTATTCGTCATTTTCTCAAACATCAACAACATGATGAATCTGTTGATTTGGGTAAACGATTACTGGATCGAGCGTTGGAAAATTTTGGCACCAACTACAAAGGTATCAAAAAATCCTGGATAAAGCGGGCGATGGTAGAAACGGATTCTGCAACCTTTGAGGACATTTTACAGCAGATAGGCCTGGGAAACCGACTGGCATACGCGGTGGCCAACCTTATGGCTCCGCCCTCCATGCGTAAGACAAATATCCCTGAAGAATTTGAATCRCCAATAATGATTGATACCCGAGAAGGGCTGATTATCAACTATGCTCGCTGTTGTCACCCCATTCCCGGCGACCTGATTTTAGGGCATCTTAGCCCAGGCAAAGGTTTGGTTGTTCACCGTGATTCCTGTAATAACCTCAACGAGATTCGCACCAATGTAGAAAAGTGCATGTCCCTCAACTGGTCACCCAAAGTTAAAGGTGATTTTTCTGTAGAGTTCAAGGTTGAGCTCATCTCAGAGAGAGGTATCATCGCTACCCTAGCCTCACGTATTTCAGAAAGCGAAGCCACCATTAACCAAATCAGTATTGAAGAGCGTGATGCATACTCTGGTATTGTCGATCTGGTGATAGAAGTGAAGGGTAGGGCACATCTTGCCAATGTGATGAGACGCCTTCGCAGCCTAAAACAAGTACAGCGGGTCTACCGCACYAAAAACTGATTTACCGAGGACACCCCGATGATTAATAAAGCCRTAATCCATACTGAAAAAGCCCCCGCGGCTATTGGCACATACTCCCAGGCCATCAAGGTTAACAATACCGTTTATCTTTCTGGCCAAATCCCATTGAACCCAGACACYATGACAGTTGTTGARGGTGGTATMGAGGCTGAAATTGAACAGGTTTTCACCAACCTTGCAGCTGTTTGTGACGCAGCTAGCGGTACATTACAAGATATCGTCAAACTGAATATCTTTCTGACTGACCTGAGTAACTTCGCCACAGTAAACAAAATTATGGCTCGCCACTTCGATGAACCCTATCCAGCACGAGCAGCTATCGGTGTGAGCGAACTTCCCAAAGGAGTTAGTGTAGAAATGGACGGAATTATGGTGATTTAACGGTTACAAACAACTACCCTTCATCATTCTTAGTTCTCTGTTGTTCATTTTCCTCTAACAATTCCCGATAACCCTCCCTATATGTCGGATAAAGAAATTGATAACCACTTTCGTGTAATTGACGATTACTGCAACGACGACTTCCTGGCCTCGAAGCCTGTTGAGTTTCTTGGCCACCATGACCGACACCCACACTGATACCCAACTGAGTCGCCAACCAACGCTGCACATCATAGGCAGACACCGGCTCATTATCTGTTGCTAAATATAATGCTTCCAGCGACTCGCCCTGGCAAAACCTATTCAGCAAATGAACAATAATGCCCGCACAGTCCTCCGAGTGAATTCGGTTAGTCCAATGCACAGGAAATTCAGATGTTATRTCCCCRCGCTTAACCTGATTAATTAGCCGGCTTCTACCCGGGCCATAAATTCCAGAAAAYCGAACCACTACAGACCGCACCATGACAGAAGCGGCCGATAGAGCATCACCAGGTAAAGATTCGGAAGATAAACAACCAATAATTTTTTCAGCTTCTAATAAACGTTTACCCCGAAAGGATACTGGAYKGGTCTCCGACAACTCATCCACCCACTSACCAYCACTCTGGCCRTAAACACCCGAGCTAGAAATCCACACMACCAACYGYGGARGRTTTGTCGTTTTTGCCATAGCAGAAACCACCGCCTGAGCAGCAACCACATAGGTATCACGGTAACCATCATCACTCATTTTCTCAGGTGTCAGAGTAATCACCAAAACGTCGATATGGGCACTATCTAATAGTGCTACAAGGCGATCTACATCACGAAGATCTCCTGCAACAGTATCAATATCTGAGGGCAACCCTTCGGGGTGACGRCGCAAGGCCTGAGTTTCCCAGGCCGGAGAGACATCACTGTTCTGCAATCGACGAATGGCTCGCAAGCCAATATCACCACAACCAACAAATAAAACTTTCAATGAGCTTTCCATTTTTGATTTGTTTTAGCTATTATTTTGCCTAGGGCCTGTTAAGACTATTTGGAGTGCCACKGCTGATTACTCTTTCTTAGTCATAACAGAGACCTCTCAAATAGTCTTAACAGGCCCTTAGGAAAAACCATGACCTTAACCGAATTACGCTATATCGTCACACTGGCTCAGCAACAACATTTTGGACATGCAGCCAAGCTATGCCATGTCAGCCAACCAACACTGAGTATTGCCGTTAAAAAGCTTGAAAAAGAACTAGATGTCGAGTTATTTGAACGCTCCAAAAACAGCGTTCGCCCTACGCCTGTCGGTGAACGAGTAGTCGCTCAGGCACAGCGGGTACTGGAAGAAAGTGCCTCCATTAAAGATATTGCCTCAGCGGGAAGAGACCAGCTCAAAACACCGCTCTATGTCGGTGCTATTTTTACTATTGGCCCTTACCTGTTCCCTCATTTTATTCCCACGTTACAAAAATCTGTTCCACAAATGCCGCTGGTCGTGGAGGAGGGCTTCACCGCCACCCTCAGGCAACGGTTACGTAAGGGTGARCTCGATGTGATTATTGTAGCTCTACCCTTTACCGAGCCCGATGTAGTTACCCAGCCACTGTATTCTGAACCTTTTGTGGTGTTACTACCGGAGAACCACCCGCTCACCAAGCAGGCCGAAATAAAACCAAAAGACCTTGAATATGAAAATGTTTTACTACTCGGAGAAGGACATTGCTTTGGCGATCAAGTACGGGAAGCTCTACCAAACCTAAATAAACACCATGACGAAACCCAAGGAAGCATTCGCACTCACAGTGAAGGTAGCTCCCTGGAGACCCTTCGCCACATGGTCGCATCAGGGCTCGGCATCACTGTTTTACCCCTATCGGCCGCCATAGGCTCCGGCTACAAAGATGGCCTCCTGGTTACCCGACCTTTTGCCTCTCCATCGCCCTGCCGAACGTCAGCATTGGCCTGGAGAGCCAGCTTTCCACGACATAAAGCCATTGATGCCCTGCGAAACGCTATTAAACAACACCCCCTACCAAGCTGTCCTTCCGTAGAATGACGACACGCTCTCTCGACCAAATCCCCGTGACACAGCTCAAGGGCGTTGGGGTTCAGCTTGCCAGTAAATTGGCTAAACTGGGTATTCAAACTATTCAAGACGTGCTGTTTCATCTACCCATGCGATATATGGATAGAACCCGAATCACCCCCATTGGCAGTGCTCAAATCAATACAGAAGTTGTTATTGAAGGTGAAGTACGTGGTAGTGATCTGGTTTTTGGTCGACGTCGAAGCCTCATGTGCCGACTACAAGATAACACCGGCATTATTACCCTACGCTTTTTTCATTTTAGTAATGCTCAACGCCAAAACTTAAAAACTGGCAGCCACCTTCGCTGTTATGGCGAAATAAAACATGGCCGCTCCGGGTTAGAAATTTACCATCCGGAATATCAATTTCTTGATCAACAGCAACCACCACCACTGCAACAGCACCTAACTCCGGTTTATCCTGCTACCGAGGGTATCTCACAGCAACGACTGCGCACCATTGCCAGCCAGGCACTATTACTGATCAATGAGCACCCTCTCACCGAATTATTACCCGTATCGTTAGGCAAGTCCTCCCTGACAGAAGCCATARAATTTATACATCAACCACCCAAAACGGCGCCACTGGATCAGCTCGCCAATGGTGAGCATCCTGCTCAGCAACGGCTAGCCTTCGAAGAGTTGCTGGCACACCACCTGAGTCTGCTTCAACTCCGACAGACAATTCAACAACACCGCGCYCCGATCCTCACAAATGATGAGGCTTTACGACAACAGTTTATAACTGCTCTACCCTTCCGGCTCACCGCCGCTCAACARCGTGTTAGTCAAGAAATACAACGGGATTTATTAAAACCCTTCCCCATGTTGCGCYTGGTGCAGGGTGATGTCGGCTCAGGAAAAACAGTGGTAGCMGCATTAGCGGCCCTYCAATGTATCKCCACAGGYAAACAAGCTGCCATTATGGCACCCACAGAAATTCTGGCGGAGCAACACCGCCACTGCTTTGAGGCATGGCTGGAACCACTAGGTATTCAACTGGCATGGCTTACAGGCAAAGTAAAAGGAAAAGCACGTGAACGACAATTGGAGATGATAAGCGATGGCTCCGCTCAAGTAATTATTGGCACCCATGCACTATTTCAGGAAGAGGTCATATTTCACGACCTGGCACTAACCATTATTGATGAGCAACACCGTTTCGGCGTACACCAGCGCCTGGCACTTAAAGAGAAAGGGAAAGATCCCAACCAGATTCCCCACCAACTTATCATGACCGCAACACCCATTCCCAGGACCTTGGCTATGAGTGCTTACGCTGATTTGGACTGCTCTGTTATCGATGAACTTCCTCCTGGCCGCTCCCCCGTCAATACCGTTGTTATTGCCAATCAACGCCGCCAGGAAGTCATTGATCGTGTCCGTAATGCTTGCGCCAATGGCCGCCARGCCTATTGGGTTTGCACGTTAATTGAGGAATCTGAYGTACTTGAAGCACAGGCTGCTGAAGCCACTACAGATGAACTGCATCTRCTGCTACCCGAACTRGAAATAGGCTTAATCCATGGCCGGCTCAAACCCGGCGAAAAAGTTGCCACTATGGCGGCTTTTAAACAAGGACAAATTCAACTCCTTATTGCTACCACCGTCATTGAGGTGGGTGTCGAYGTCCCCAATGCCAGCCTAATGGTGATTGAGAATCCGGAACGACTAGGCCTAGCTCAGCTCCACCAACTCCGCGGCAGAGTAGGGCGTGGAAAGGAAAAAAGTTATTGTGTACTGCTGTACAGCGCCCCTCTGTCACAACAGGGCGCAGAACGCCTGAAAATCATGCGCCAAACCACCGATGGTTTTGAAATAGCAGAAATGGACTTGAAGCTCCGCGGCCCCGGTGAGGTTCTTGGCACCCGACAAACAGGTGAGATGGAATTCCGTATTGCCGATCTTCAGCGAGATGCCCATCTATTRCCTAATATCAAAGAARCGGCCGAAATAATACTGAAAGAACAGCCCTTACAAGCTCAGGCAATTATTCGACGCTGGTTAGGCGGCAGTGAGCGCTACGGGCAAGTATAAAAGTTAGTCAGTAATATGTGACATTTTTGTTACAGATTCTTATACTCGCGACCTGACTTCACAGGAGTTCACTCCATGGTTTTTAGTAAGACGATTTTCAACCTTTTTGGTAAGTCTCCAATCAGCCCGTTACAGGCTCATATGTCATTAGTCGTGGCCTGTGCCGCAAAGCTACAGGACTTTCTCAGTGCCGCCATCGCCAATGACTGGGAGCAAGCTTCTGAATTATTTTCCATCATCTCCAAGAAGGAAGATAAAGCAGATGAGATGAAACGAGAGCTTCGCCTTCAGTTGCCCAAAAGTTTGTTTATGCCKGTGGATAGGGGAGACCTTCTGGATCTTCTCAGCCTTCAGGACCGYATTGCCAACAGAACAAAAGACATTGCCGGTTTGATGYTGGGAAGAAGAATGGTCATTCCCGCGCCACTTCATCAACAAATGATTGCTTTTGTCTCATCCTCCATTGAAGCAGGCAGGCAAGCCCTGAAGGCAATCAACGAACTGGATGAACTACTGGAAGTAGGTTTTAGCGGCAAGGAAGTCGATTTTGTCGACAATATGATCAGTGAGTTGGACCACCTGGAAGGTAAAACCGATCAGCTAGAACAGGAAATACGCCATARSCTGTTTAGTTTGGAGCAGGAGCTTCCTCCGGTCGATGTGATTTTYCTTTATCAGATCATAGAYATGATTGGTGAACTGGCCGATTTGGCTGAAGGTGTAGGTGGGCGATTGCAAATTTTGCTTGCCCGATAACTGGAATAACAATAATAACTAGGAAATCCAGACATGACCCTATTTGCTGAATATGGCCAAATACTGATCATCCTTGCCTGCGTCTTCGGTGTCTTTATGGCCTGGGGCATTGGCGCCAACGATGTAGCCAATGCTATGGGCACCTCCGTTGGCTCAGGMGCATTGACGATAAAACAAGCCATTCTAATTGCCATGGTGTTTGAATTCGTAGGCGCCTACCTGGCAGGAGGAGAGGTGACCGCCACCATCCGCAAAGGCATTATAGACTCGGCCGTTCTAACAGAATCACCTGACTTACTTGTGTACGGCATGCTCTCCGCCYTACTGGCAGCCGGCACCTGGCTATTAATCGCCAGCATGATGGGCTGGCCTGTATCTACCACACATTCCATTGTCGGTGCTATTGTCGGCTTTGCCGCTGTAGGTATTTCACCYGATGCCGTCAACTGGAGCAAGGTAGGCGGTATTGTCGCCAGCTGGGTTGTCTCGCCAGTGCTCGCAGGCAGCATCTCCTACATGCTATTTCGCAGTGTGCAGCGGCTCATTCTGACCCAGAATGATCCYTTTCATCGCGCCAAAAAAATTATCCCCCTTTATATGTTTGCGGTGGGCTTCTTAATCTCCATGGTAATAATGCTCAAAGGACTCAAGCATGTCCTAAAAGATAACRATGTCACCATGAGCTTTGGTGACTGTGCRCTAATAAGCGTMGGARTTGGTATTGCAGTATCAATACTGGGCTCCATCCTGCTCAGMCGGGTCAAACGCGATGAGGCTGCTGAAAAACTCAATCGCTTTGCCAGTGTTGAAAAAGTCTTCGCCGTACTGATGATTTTCACTGCCTGTGCTATGGCGTTTGCTCATGGATCTAACGATGTGGCCAACGCCGTTGGCCCAATAGCTGCCATTGTGAGTGTAGTCAAAACCGGTACCGTTGGCGCAGAGAGCATTATGCCAAGCTGGATTTTGCTCTTAGGTGGTGCCGGKATTATGTTAGGGCTTGCCACTTATGGTTTCAAAGTGATGGGAACCATCGGTCGCAAAATTACCGAACTCACCCCTAGCCGCGGCTTCGCTGCCGAACTAGGTGCTGCAGCTACGGTAGTACTTGCCTCAGCAATAGGACTTCCTATCTCCACAACACACACTCTTGTTGGTGCCGTTCTTGGCGTTGGYTTGGCTCGRGGTATTGCCGCRATCAATATGCGTGTTATCGGYACCATCTTCATGTCTTGGCTAATAACACTACCTGCYGGTGCCGGTTTGGCAATTGTATTTTTCTTCTTCTTCAAAGGAATTTTTGGCTAGATCATGTYTCTTTTTAAAGAATAAAAAAATCCCRGCTATAGCCGGGATTTTTNNATTTAAATGTAACTTCATTAAKGCCTCATTTATTTACTGCCACTTAATCTGACAGCACATTTTTTTCTCCCTCACTCCTGGCAATTATCACTGCACCACATGAGTCACTGAAAACATTCACAGCCGTACGCAACATATCCAGAATACGGTCAGTAACCAGCAACATACCAATAGCTTCCAGAGGCAGTCCAACGACACCAAGAATGACTGTAATTGCCACCAAACTGGCGGCTGGAATACCCGCTACCCCGATGGACGTCARCAACGCCACCAAGACAATGGTGAATTGGGTGAAAAAGCTAAGTTCCAGCCCATAGGCCTGGGCAATAAACATTGCAGCCACACATTCATAAAGTGCTGTRCCATCCATATTAATGGTGGCACCCAAAGGCAAYACAAAAGATGTCGTTCGATTTGAAACACCRGCATTTTTCTCTACACACTCGATGGTTACTGGCAATGTACCTGCAGAAGAAGCCGTTGAAAATGCTGTTAACAATGCCGGYAACATGGCCCGATAATGTTTCAATGGATTAACCCCTGACAACCGAAGCATCAGGCTCAGTGTAATAAATACATGAATCCCCAGAGCCAACACCACCGTAATAAAGAAAATCAGTAATGGCTCAAAAGCATCAAATCCCGTGACTGCTACGGTCTTTGCTACCAAGCCAAAGACACCGATAGGTGCGAACTTCATGATAAACATCGTGACCGCCATCATGGTTTCGTAAACGCCATTCCAAAAACTCAGCATAGTCTTACTGTGYTCTTTGGTGATCCGAGCCATAAAAACACCRAACAACAAGCTGAAAAAAATCAGCCCGAGCATTTGACCATCAGAGGCTGCCTTCACAATATTRGGCGGCACCATGCGCAAAAAAACATTGGCAATATCACCAGCACCTCGGCCTTCCACTCTGCTCAGTTGTTCYGAGACKRCATCRGGAGCGCTTAAATTTAAACGCCCTCCGGCCGCTTCACCATCAATGACACCGGGCATGATCAAGTTAACCAAAATCAACCCAACGGTAATGGAGAGCACGCTAGTGAGCATATAAAATGTTAGGGTTTTGGTACTAAGCCTACCAAGATTATCGCTGTTACCCAGCCCAGCCACACCAACAATAATTGAGGACATCACCAAAGGTACGATGATCATTTTTAACGCATTAAGAAATAGCGTGCCAATAAAAGAAAATATGTCGTAAAGGCTGACGCCTAAAACCGTACTGTCGGTTCCCGACCACAATCCAACGGCAATTGCAGCCACAATTGCTATCAGCATTTGCCAGTGAAGCTTTAATTTACCCATCACTTTTACTCGCTTATTTTGAGGACACCGCTTAAGGTTTTACCTACAGCCCAACTTTATACAACCACTTTTCTATCGACAACTGCCACGCAAGTTTGCCACTTTTTCCTGCAAAATTGACGCCGTTACCTGCTCAGGAACAACTGGGATCTCAGCCAATATATGAATATTTCGCCATTGTGGCCGAAATGGCTGTTTAAAAGCACCACCATTACTGTGGCTAAAGAAGCTACCCCATAATCCCTGCAACGCCATTGGCACCACCGGCACTGGTGTACGCGCAACAATCCGCTCRATACCTRCTTTAAACTCATTAATCTCACCRTCTTGGGTCAGCTTGCCCTCAGGGAAAATACACAGCAAATGACCTTGCTCCAGGCCTTCGGCAATCTCATCCATGGCACGCTCATAACCCTGCTCATCATGCTGRCGTGAACAAATAGGAATCGCCCCRCCMGTACGAAAAATAAAATTYAGTACCGGRATTTCATAAATAGGTTTAAACATAATAAAACGAATAGGCCGACGCACYGCACCCGCCAACAATAGTGCATCGATAAAGCTCACATGGTTGCACACAATCATCGCGCCACCTTTAGAGGGAATATTTTCTAAACCCCGGTGTTTTACCCGATAAATAGAATGGCTCAACAACCACACCAAAAARCGCATRGTGAACTCGGGAACCTGTAAGAAAATAAACACAGCGAYGGCAATGTTCATCAGYGCCACCGTCAGRAACAGGTCTGGAATACTGAAGCCMGCCACACCGAGTAATAAAATGCCCATCAAGCTGGAAAACACCATAAATAATGCATTAAGAATATTGTTACTRGCAATYACCCGCGCACGTTTTGACTCTTCTGTGCGCGCCTGCACCATGGCATATAACGGCACAATATAAAGTCCACCGGACAACCCGATCATGGCGATATCAAACAAAACTCGCAGCCCTCCAGGCTGGACAAAAAACTCTAAAACACCGACACCCTCAACTCCGGCATAGCTATGAGCTGCAAAATAGAGCTCAATACCAAAAATACTCAACCCCAACGAACCCAAAGGCACCAAGCCAATTTCGACCCGATGACCACTGAGTCGGTCACACAACAATGAGCCACAAGCAATACCCACAGTAAAGGCACAAAGAACCAGAGCAATAACACCCGGGCTACCCTGTAAGACTGTCACAGTAAAATTGGGCATTTGAGTGAGATAACTGGCCCCTAACATCCAAAACCATGAGATACCTAAAATAGCCAAAAACACTGGCTGCTTTTCCATGGATAACTTGATCAACTGCCAACTTATTCTCGGTACATTCCAGTCAATTTTTAAATCGGTGGCCTTTGCTTCAGCCACAGGAATTTTCCAGCTGCTGAACCAGCCAATGATTGCCACCACAACTACTGCCGTGCCTACCAACCAGATGGARTTTTCGGCTCCKCCCAACAGGCTGCCCATAATGGTGCCGATCAATATRGCCACAAAAGTCCCCATRCCCACCTGCGCATTGCCCGCCACTAACTCATCTTCGTGTAAATGCTGGGGGATAATGGAATATTTTACYGGCCCAAAAAATGTGGACTGCACGCCCATGAAAAAYAACACCAAAAACAGTAGCCATATGGACTGTAGCCAAAGGGCCAAAAAKCCCGTCAGCATAATGAAAATTTCTACGAGTTTAATATTGCGGATGATCCGGGACTTTTCATACTTGTCAGCCAGCTGACCCGAAATAGCTGAAAACAGGAAAAATGGCAGTACAAACAACCCCGCCGCCAAATTAACCAAGGTATTGGTATTCTCGGGATCAACACCAGCAATGGTGGCACTAACAATAATGACTAAGAGCGCATTCTTAAAAAGGTTGTCATTCAACGCCCCAAAAAATTGTGTCAAAAAAAGCGGCAAAAAACGCCGAGTCTTCAATAGCTGAAATTGTCCCTTACTGCTCACGTTCATTCCTAGCCTAACGTCAATAGGCACCCATCTTGCCGATCTACCCACAGATATACAATATTAACCAAGCCCCTAACTTATTTTTCTACTTGAACTAGACCGCACCCTCGMCATAATGATGATGTTGATTCAGAGCAAACCAATGAAATTTATTCCACTCATACTGCTACTAGCCTACAACACCACTTTCAATATTGCCTTTGCGGAAGAGGAGCGCTATTGCGACACTCTCAACCTATATCTGGAAAATGACCTCTTCGGTGAAACCGACCAGCATTACACCAACGGTATTCGAGTATCCTGTGTTTCACCCGATCTAAGCTCTTACCTGAGTGACAACCGCTTGCCACYATGGGTACGCGAGGTCAACGACAAACTGCGCTTCTTTCATGGCCTGAAGAATGGTGATGACCCAGAGCTACAGCGCAATTTAGTCATTAGCCTTGGCCAACTAATGTTCACACCTTCAGATAAAGAAGCGAGAGAAGTCATTCAGGATGACCGGCCCTATGCCGGTTACCTCTACCTCGGTTTTGGCTATCACACTCGCGACAATGAACAACTGGACACAATTGAAGTGAATATCGGCATTGTGGGGCCAGCCTCTCTAGCAGAAGAAACTCAGGATTTTATTCATAAAACTCGTGCCATCGACAAATTTAATGGCTGGGACAACCAGCTGGAAAATGAACTTGGCCTACAGTTTATCTACGAACACAAACACCGCTTTAAACTCTCCAGTAGTTGGCCCCACCAAGACTTTATTGCCCACAGTGGCATCAGCCTGGGTAACGTCGCCACCTACCTCAATCTCGGCGGAGAATATCGTATTGGCTGGCAACTGCCAGAGGACTTTGGTACCGCAGCCGTCCGACCTGGTGGCGACAACAGCGCACCGGGTGACGGAGATGTCCGCCACTGCGGCCAATGGATCTGTGGGCTACACGCTTTTATCTCGGTAGATAGCAAGTTGGTAGCACGAGATATTTTTTTAGATGGCAATACCTTTGAAGACAGTCATAGCGTAGACCGCAGGCCTACCGTAGCCGATGCTGCCATAGGGTTTAGTTTCTTAGTGGGAGGCTGGAAAGTTTCCTATGCCAAAGTTTTTCGTACCAAAGAATTTGAGGAACAGGAAAATCCCCATGAGTATGGTTCACTGTCGTTTTCTTATTCTTGGTAACACAATAGCCACAGAAAACCTCCTTACAAACACACCAAACAAAACCATTCCAGGTTAGCATTCTAGGTTAGAATATCTCGCGACCACTTGATGGACAGGCCCGTATCTTGCCCGCTTTACGTTACCCCAACCGCAAATTTCACCCGGAGCCTAGCTGGCGGAGTTACATCCGCACGCCCGCCGCCACAACGCCTGCGGCACTTCGTAGTTGGCTGTTGGATAGGGGCTCTCTCACCCAGCGGTTGATTGATGCCAGTGGCGGTGTATTTCGCGTAGACGTGCTGAATCAGGGAATGGCATTGCCATTGTTATCGGAAGCTCGCGCTTTGGGCCTTCCCGCACGCCAGCAAGCTTTAGTTCGGGAGGTAGTTCTGTATGGTTGTAATGAACCCTGGGTATATGCCCGCAGTATTATTCCCGTAAAAACACTGACTGGCCGTTTGCGGAGTTTGCAAAAACTAGACAACAGACCCTTGGGTGCACTGTTATTCAGTGATAGATCTATGCAGCGTGGTGACATTGAAATAGCCTGCATGAATACCACCGCGCACCTTCAACCAAGTTTACCCAAAAATATTAAGGGTACAATTTGGGGGCGTCGCTCAATATTCTATTTGGATCAAAARCCGCTGCTGGTGAGTGAGATGTTTTTACCGGAGTTTAAGCCTTACAATAGTCCGCTGATGTTACATTTTCATCGCTGAATAAATATGACTCGTTTCAAAAAACGCCTACCAGATTTTTTTCGGTTAATGCGCTTTGACAAGCCCGTTGGCACGCTACTGTTACTTTGGCCAACACTTTGGGCCCTGTGGTTTGCAGCCGAAGGTATTCCCAGTACTAAAAATTTAATTATTTTTATTCTTGGTGTGATTTTTATGCGCGCAGCAGGTTGTGTGATTAATGATTTTGCCGACCGTCATGTAGATGGSCATGTAGAACGCACCCAACATCGGCCCATCCCCAGCGGGGTTATTAGCGCCAAAGAGGCTCTGATTCTTTTTGCTCTTTTATGTACTGCTGCATTTGTGCTGGTGCTGTTTACCAATAATTTAACCATCAAGCTTGCCTTTGGGGGCGTGGCTCTGGCTGCCTGTTACCCCTTTATGAAGCGCTATACTCATTTACCTCAAGTGGTACTGGGTGCTGCTTTTGCCTGGAGTATTCCTATGGCATTTGCCGCGGAGACAAATCAACTTGCTACGGAATTATGGGCACTGTACGCCGCAGTGATACTGTGGACGGTGGCTTATGATACGTTTTACGCCATGGTTGACCGGGAGCATGATTTAAAAATTGGCGTAAAATCTACAGCCATTTTGTTTGGCGATATGGATATTGCCATTACCTCATCACTGCAAATTTTGACACTGATAGCACTGGCAATGACCGGAGCCAACTTTGGCAGGGGACTGTGGTTTTAYCTATCCCTGTTAGTRGCAGGGGCATTGTTCCTCWATCAGCAACACTTAATACGTGATCGCAATCTGGATGGATGCTTTAAAGCTTTTCTCAACAATAATTATGTAGGTGCCATCRTTTTTATTGGTCTGGTAGTGGATTACCAACTGGGCAATAACTAGAGAGGCTCAAATATTTCCACTATTGTCATATTTGTGTCACAACTTCGTCATGTAATGGGCTGTGAAATATCTTTGGTAAAAGAATTATGAGCAGCAAAACAATTTTAATTGTCGATGATGAACCCGCCATCCGCGATATGATCAGTACCGCACTGGATGTCGCAGGTTATGATTGCCTACAAGCCGAAAACGCCCAACAAGCACACGGCATCATTATCGACGAACAGCCCGATTTGGTATTACTGGACTGGATGATGCCAGGCACCAGTGGTATTGAGCTTATTCGACGACTTCAACGAGATGAGCTCACCAACACTGTACCGGTGATTTTGCTGACGGCAAAGGCGACGGAAGACAACATGGTACARGGCCTTGAGTCCGGTGCTGACGACTATATTACCAAGCCCTTTTCTCCCAGGGCCTTAATTGCCCGTATTAAGGCTGTTTTACGCCGATCAGAAGCCGAGTTGCCCCAGGACCCAATACAGGTAGACCAACTACTATTTGACCCCATCAGCCACCGAGTCACTATTTCAGATCATGCCGTTGTCATGGGGCCTACGGAATTCCGGCTTTTGAGCTTTTTCCTGACACATCAGGAGCGGGTTTATTCTCGTGATCAAATTCTTGACCATGTCTGGGGGGGCAACGTCTACATGGACGAACGCACGGTTGATGTACATATTCGTCGTCTGCGTAAGGCAATATCGCTTGAAGGCCACGATCGCTTCATTCAGACTGTGCGTGGCGCGGGCTACCGTTTCTCCACCAAGGTCGTCGAAGAATAGGAATCAACCGTTTGCAGCGAGGACTACAAACAGAAATACAGCGGATTATTCTGCTTACCCTATTTCTGTTAATTTTTGGGTTTCTGAATGACTACCTGCTAATTACCCTTCTGGTAGGCGGTGGTCTCTATATGTTGTGGACATTCTCACACATTGCCAARCTCTATGACTGGCTGGAYCAGRGCTGCCCTGGYATGCCCCCAGARGCCACYGGYGTTTGGGGYGATATGGCVGACCAYCTCTACCGCATGCAACAACGTAATGAGCGCACCAAACAAAGCCGCAAAAACCTGTCAGAACGAGTCCGCAATATTACTTCAGCATTAACTGATGGCATCCTGACRCTCAACTCTGATCGAGTATTAGAGTGGTGGAATCCKGCCTCAGAACAAATATTGGGGCTGAAAAAAAGTGACCGAGGCCAATCTATAATCAATTTGTTTCGGGATCCACGGTTTGTCACTTTTATTCAAAACGACAATCTGTCATCACCATTAGAGCTCCCCTCGCCAGAGGATCCCACAAAAACCCTGTTATTCACTGCCGCAGAGTTTGGTGAAGGTGATGTCATTTTAGTGGTACAAGACATTACTCGGCTCCGCAACTTGGAACAGATGCGCCAGGATTTTGTGGCCAACATCTCCCACGAATTACGCACGCCATTAACAGTACTGTCTGGCTACAYCGAAACMTTGCTAGACAAYRCCGATGATTTGCCAAAAAGCTGGAAAAAAGCCYTGGATCAGATGCAACAGCAAACTGCACGGATGAATGCTTTGGCCAATGACCTGGTCATGTTGTCACAACTGGAATCTACCCAGACACCGGCGCCCAACATACCCATAGATATCACAAATTTATTACAACAAATTGCCGAAGATGCTCGTATAGTTGCTAGTAACGGTACGGATAACACCATAAACACAAACAGTTTGATTACGCTGGAGTGTGCCGAAGGCYTGACAATCAATGGTGAAAACAAAGAACTTTACAGTGCTTTTTCTAACYTGGTTTTCAATGCCATCAAACACAAYCCCCCKGGCACCCATATTCAAATTARAAGCTATACCAACGATACCCATCAGATTGTTGAAATCTCCGATAATGGTAATGGCATCGAYCCTAAACACATTTYCCGCCTGACYGAACGCTTTTACCGTRTCGATCAAAGCCGAGCAAYCTCTACSGGGGGCACGGGCCTTGGCCTTGCCATTGTCAAACACGTATTAATACGTCATGGCGGCTCACTGAAAATTTTAAGCACCTTAAGTAAAGGCAGTACTTTTATCTGTTATTTCCCCAAGCCTAAATCTAAGCCTTAAACTGTTAAGGTAAGCTCTGAATTCATCAGCAGCTTCTTAATAGCAGTAAGCAAAATGAATATTCGTATACTGGAAGCTATCGACCAATGTATTCCATCTCAATGGGATAGCTTGTTTGRCACAGAATACCCCTTTCTACAACATAGATTCCTATCATTACTGGAATCCTCCGGCAGTGTGTGCCCAAGAACAGGCTGGGAGCCAAAACATCTTTTACTGGAGCAAGATGGCCAGCCTGTTGCTGCTATGCCTTTGTATTTAAAACAGCATTCTTGGGGAGAGTATGTCTTTGATCATACTTGGGCCGATGCTTATCATGACCATGGCTTGGCTTATTACCCCAAACTACTCACCGCCATTCCCTTTACCCCGGCAACGGGCCCACGTATCGGTATAGCTCCCGATATAGATGCCAAAATTCTGATACCCCAATTAGTAAAAACAGTTCAAACGCTGGCCAAGCAATGGGGTGTTTCAAGTTGGCATTTACTTTTCCCAGAACCACAATTATCTACCGAGCTAGAAGCACAAAATATGATGCGTCGCACAGGTGTTCAATATCACTGGATGAACGCTAATTATCATAATTTCGACGATTTTATCGACACGTTCCCATCAAGAAAGCGTAAGAATATTCTACGTGAACGCCGTACTGCCCGTAAAAACCTTCATATAAAACRTTTAATCGGTAAGGAMATCACCCCAGATTGGTGGGACTTTATGCATAYTATGTATCAACGTACCTATTTAAAACGGAATGGTACGGGTGGTTACCTTACAGAAGATTTTTTCAAAAACTTAGGCCAAACCATGGGCAATCAAGTCATGCTGTGCGTCGCCGAAAGTRACGATACCGAAAGCATGAACAATAAGGCTGCCGCCGCTCTATTTTTTCGAGACGACAAAACGCTTTATGGTCGCTACTGGGGCTGTCAGCAAGAATACGATTTCCTACATTTTGAACTTTGCTACTATCAAGGCATTGAATTTGCCATCGAACAGAAATTATCTCGCTTTGATGCTGGCGCTCAGGGAGAACACAAGATAAAGCGGGGCTTTGAGCCTGTTGAAACCTACTCAACACACTGGATACATAATCCCGATTTTGCCAGCGCTATACAGCACTTTATCCACCAGGAAACATCGCACATAAAACAATATATTTCTGAGGCTTGCGAACTACTTCCATATAAAACCCACAATAAATAATTTATGCTGTTATAACAAAGACCTGAGGACACAATATGAAAACTTCTAAATCATTCTCCGCACTAAAATTAGTGGTGCTGGGATTAATAACTCAATTTATGTTTTCAATGTCAGTCCAGGCTGCCAGTAAGGTAGAAATTGACCTGTATGTAGAAGATGCCATGAAGCAGTTTCAAAAGCACACAAGTGCTGGCACTAAATTAGCCTCACAGGCCAAAGGTATTTTAATCTTCCCTAAAGTGTACAAGATAGGCGTAGTAATTGGTGGTGAATATGGTGAAGGTGTACTCAAAGTTGGTGGCGCCACCGTGARTTATTACAGCGTTGCCTCAGCCTCCATTGGCTTTCAGCTGGGTGCGCAAATGCGGTCACAAGTTATTCTTTTTATGACCGACGAAGCACTTCAAAAATTTCGTGATAGCCAAGGCTGGGAAGCCGGCCTAGATGGCAGTGTTGCTATTGCCACCATTGGTGTCGGAGATACMATTGACACCAATACCRCRCAACAATCCATTATTGGTTTTATTTTTTCCAACAAAGGGCTAATGTTTAACCTCAGCCTGGAAGGATCAAAATTTACTCCAATTATTCGTTAATAGACAAATATTTGAGTGAAACTTTAAAATTTCACGCTATTACCATTTAATTTAATGCCCAGAATTTCTTTGCATCTCAGAAAATGCTTTATTTATATTTTGACTGATGAGCTTTGAAATTTCTGTAGATATCCCCAAGGATTTATTTGCCAATATCTGGCCACTCTCTGTTTTGAAAAAAGCATTGATATTTTTTAATTCTGATTTAGAAAAACTTTCTGTAACAATTTTTATCGTAGGTTCTTTAAGAACGCTCCAGCCCATGTTTGTCTCAAAAAATATTCTTAATTTTTCCTGATCTAATTGCGGCTGCTTAGCTGATAACTGGCCTACATAGCTATCAATAGTAATTTCAAAAACTTGGCTGGTTTTTGTCAGCTCCAAGTACTCAATAGCAAGGGCCGTTTTAACATCATCAGCAGAGGTATTACTTACCATAAATATGGCTAACAAATAAAATGTCGTTATTTTTAGATAATTCATTTTAATTTCCTTTAATCGAATAAAAATAATAGTTTACAAATCACTATCAATTATTTTATTTATTCGCTTTCTTATTAAAGACATAATGGTATCACTGCCAAGATCAAGACCTTTTTCAGAAACATACAATTTTATTTTTCTCCACCGCTCACTGTCTCTCAACTTTTCTGCGTACTCGTGTCCTTTCCAGCTAAGTCCCGTTATTTCCTTCTCACCATAATCATCAGAATTTGTACTTATAAAATCGGCACTGATAAGAAGTTGAATATGATAAATAATTTTTTCACGATCAAAYTCTTTAAGTTTATCGGTGTAGAGATAACCTTTTTCTGAAAAATTCATGAAGGTATCTATATCCTTGGAATCTTCTATCTCCAACAATATCATCCGCATTAAATCCCAGTCACGCCTCATTTTATTTTCCCTAAAATGTAATTATATAAACCTGAAGTTTCTGGGTATAGGAAATACCGACACCCTTTATANTTTTCTTACCCTCTACGCCATACCAGCAGSCGATTATTGGCGGGCATTTCATTATCTTCCATTAATGTCATCCCGATTTTTTTGGCCAAATTATTTAACGCCTCAAAATCCCGAATACCCTGATGCGGKGCTTGCTGTTTTAACCATTGRTCAAAGTGAGMATTACTTTYACTAGTAAATTTTCCGTTGTAATTAAATGGGCCATAAATAGCTAACACGGCATTTGSAGCCAACACTGAATCCAGTCCGGAAAACATATTTACCACCGATGACCAAGCCATAATGTGGCAGGTGTTAGCAGTAAATACAGCATCTACCTGATCGAAATTCCAGGGGGGGTGATCAGCATCAAGGGTTAAAGGGGGCCGTAAGTTTTCAGCAGGAAAATCTTTTATCCATTCATTAATCGCCGCATGATTATTTTCCAAATCTGCTGTTTGCCAAATTAAATGGGAAAGCTGGGGCCCAAAATGAACAGCATGCTGCCCAGTGCCAGAACCTATCTCTAACACCTGTTTTCGGTCAGAAAAAACTCGAAGCAACACATCAAGAATAGGCTGCTTATTATTTTCACAAGCTTGAGAAAAGGGTTTTTGTAACGACATACTTATCCTACTCCGCTGCCTTGCGAGTAAAGACCCATTCACGAGCCGATGACATGGCTGGATTATAGACATAACCCACCACATCAAACTGTTTAATTTTTTCTGGGTCTTCAATCTTATGTTCAATAATATAACGACTCATAAACCCTCTGGCTTTTTTGGCATAGAAGCTAATGATTTTATATTTGTTATTTTTCCAATCTTTAAACACGGGTGTTATTATTTCTGCGTTCAGATTAGAAGGTTTAACCGATTTAAAATATTCATTAGAGGCAAGATTTATCAGTATTTGACTGTTTTCTTTTTTCAGCTCCCGGTTCAGGCCCTCAGTTATTTTATTACCCCAAAATTCATAGAGATTTTTGCCCCGTGTATTTGAAAACTTTGTACCCATTTCCAGCCTATATGCCTGCATCAAATCCAGCGGCCGCAGCAAACCATAAAGGCCCGACAAAATACGTAGGTGGCCTTGCGCCCACTGTAATTGTTCTTCTGACAAGTTTTCTGCATCCAGRCCTGTATAGACATCGCCCTTGAARGCCAATACCGACTGYTTTGCATTTTCCTGAGTAAACYCTCGCTGCCAATTRAGGTAKCGACCAAAGTTRAGATCACCCAATTTGGCACTGATTCCCATTAATTCRGAGACTTCTGGTGGAGAAAGCTGTCTAAGTCCGTCGATAAGTTCAGCAGACTCATCCAGGTAATCGGGAATACTGAAAGATGTGGTTGAAGCCGGCGTTTCATAATCCAGCGTTTTTGCAGGAGAAATGACCACTAACATTGCTGTACCTTTAATATTGGGTATATTGCGTCAAGAATAAGGGTAAACCATTTACACATGTATGTTGTTCATTATACTCATTTCATTTTTACAGCCCGAAGGGATTTTCCATGAATTGGATGTTTAAACTTTCCACCACCATCATTTTGTTGGCCGGCACACTGACAGGATGCTCGGTGAATCCGGTTACTGGAACGAGAGAATTTTCACTGGTTTCTGCTGAGCAGGAAGTTGCTATCGGCACGAACAATTATGCCCCCAGCCAGCAATCTCAGGGTGGTCGCTACTATATTGATCCAGATCTTCAGGTTTATATCAGTGATATTGGCAAAAAGCTTGCTGCGGTCAGCGGTCGACCAAACCTGCCTTATGAATTCGTTGTCTTAAATAATTCTACCCCCAACGCCTGGGCATTACCCGGAGGAAAAATTGCCGTTAACCGAGGACTGCTGCTTTATTTAGATGATGAAGCTGAACTTGCCGCTGTATTGGGGCACGAAATAGTGCATGCGGCCGCTCGCCATAGCGCAGCACAAATGACACGAAGCACTTTTATTGGTTTTGGTGCTGCCGCAGTTAGTGCCTTGGGAAGTAAATATGGCTTGGGAGAAGCTGGCTCCCAGGCTGCCCAAATGGGTGCCGCCGCCTGGATGGCAAAATATGGCCGTGGTGATGAATTGGAAGCAGACGCCTATGGCATGGAATATCTCGCTAAGGCAGGATACGACCCCTCTGGTGGTGTTAGGGTACAAGAGGCTTTTGTTAAATTGAGCCAGGGACGACAACAGGATTTTCTCAGTGGGCTCTTTGCCAGCCACCCTCCATCTCAAGAGCGAGTGGATGCAAACCGTATCAAAGCAGCCAGCTTACCTAAAGGTCCCAACTATCGCGATCGCTATCAACGCAAGATAGCTCAGCTTAAACACGACAAGCCCGCCTATGATGCAGAAACTAGGGCCATTAAGGCATTGAATGCCAAAAATAGTAAGGAAACATTGGCGCAACTGGATAAGGCCATCAAAATTCAGCCCAACGAAAGCTCCTTTTGGGAGCTTCGTGGCCACGCTTGGGAAATGAGCAAAAATTTTACCAATGCTGAMATAGCCTATACCACTGCTATTGGAAAAAATCCTGATCTCTTCAGCCCTTACCTTTCCCGCGGTATTTTGCGCTTCGAACAAGATAAAAAGACAGGCGCCAAAATTGATTTGGAAAAAAGTCATAAACTATTACCGACACCACCTGCCAGTTATTACCTTGGTGAAATTGCTCTGGAAMGTGGYRACAAACAACGTGCRATTCAATATTTTCAAGCCGCTGCTCAAGGTGGCGGTAAACTTGCCCGGAAGGCTGCCGAGCAATTAGCCATTCTGGAGCTGGCTGCGGCGCCTCACAAATATATTTTGAGTAAAGTCTTTCTAGCTGATAATGGCTACCTAAGTATCGTAGTGAAGAATAATAGTCCCATCACCGTTACCAATGTAACGTTACAGCTTTCTGAAATGGCCAATGCCTTTTCAGTAGCTAACACGTCTAGCCTAACGGGGCCAGGTACATTGGCACCAGGGAAACAGGCCATCATTAAAACTCGCATTGGGCCATTTAACGAAGCTGTCGAAATTTCCAAGTACCGCATCAAGGTAGTGAACGTTCGAGTACCTGAATAATCCACCTTATCTTTTGACTTGTTTAAGAGTAAGCCTGTCTGTAAGAAATTGCATACAGGCTCGCACCTTCGCATTACTCCTGAGATCTGGGTGCGTAAGCAACCAGACATCTGATTCAAATAGTTGTTCCTTCCCTGCCACGAGTTGTCCTCTTATCTGTCCTACTTGCTGCAATCCTTCAGCCACATCCTCGGGCAATAATGCCAAACCAACACCCTCCCGAGCCAATGCCGCCATTCCCATAAAGGTATTGGCTCGTGCTGAAAAATGTAATTTGTCTGAATGTTTTTCTAACCATTGCATGGGCTGAACACGAAGTAGAGCCCTATCAGGKCCWATTAATGGRTARTGGGCTARCTGTCGCAGACCAAAATTYCCCACCGGTTGAGTGAAAAYTTTTGAGCTTCCATAYAAATTCCARGRCATGGTAAATAACTTTCTACCAATAAGGTGCTCTGGTGGTGATGATGTTGATCGCAAGGCAATATCCGCCTCTAGCCTTGAAAGATTGAAATCATCGCTGCTGGCTAACAATTGAATATTGATRCCGGGATACAATGTTGAAAACTCAGCAATTAACGGGGGCAGGGTGTAATAAGCAAAACCATCCGGTGCAGTAATACGAATCGTTCCTTCCAGAGCTTGATCTCCACCTACAATCAGGCGGTCTACCTCATCTATAGCCGTAGTAATTTGTGCGGTACGACGGAGAAGCGCTTCACCAGACCCTGTCAAAATATACCGTGCATCCCGACGTTCAAATAGGCGGACGCCCAACTTTTCTTCCAATGAGTTTATCCGCCGAAAGACCGTTGAGTGATTTACACCCAAGTGCTTACAGGCACCATTCAAACTGCCGGCTTCAGCAATGGCATGAAAATATCGCAAATCATCCCAATTATTCATTTCTGTTCTTTATCACTAAAACTCTCCAGATAACCAAGCCCGGCCATACCCATTTATATCCATATTTGCATAAATGCAAAGATAGGTTTCATTTATTGATGATTTTATTTCTTAATTGCAAGCATCATACTTTCTGGCATCAACTTTATCCACTGGAGACAACATCATGAGCAACTACACTAATTACGGCACAGCGCTATTACGCATTACCCTTGGCATTATTTTTATCGCCCACAGTCTTTACCTAAAATTGATAGTTTTTACCTTGCCGGGTACCGTAGGTTTTTTTGAAAGTATCGGACTCCCGGCTTTATTGGCTTATGTGACCTTCGCAGCAGAGGCCATTGGCGGCATCGCACTGTTAGTTGGCTTCCACGCTCGCTGGGCTGCATTGGCTCTTGTTCCTATAGCYCTTGGTGCTACCTGGGCACATTCTGGTGCAGGCTGGATTTTCAGCAATACCGGCGGTGGCTGGGAGTACCCATTATTTCTTGCTATTGCTTCTGCCGTTATAGCACTTCAAGGCAATGGTAGCCTGGCATTACAACGCCAATAGCCTTGTAGGGGCAACATCGGGATTAGGGCAACGATTGATGTTGCCCTTTTTTAACAACTTCTATTGTTAACCGGCCTTATTTATTACTTCGATATAGAATGCTTGGAGATAAAAAGAATGCAACCGCTGAATGATCAAGCCATMAAACAATTGTTTACCGAAGCCAGAAGCTATGCCTACTGGCAAGACAAGGGTGTTGCTGCCGACACCTTGCGCCAACTTTATGATTTAACTGCACTGAGCCCCACCTGTATGAATACGCTACCTGCCAGGTTTGTATTCCTCACAACACCTTGTGCCAAACAAAAATTACTGCCTGCCCTCGCAGAGGGTAATCATGAAAAAACATTATCGGCTCCTGTCACGGTAATCGTAGCGCATGACCCAAAGTTCTACACATTCTTACCCGAGCTCTTTCCWCATGCTCCTGAAGCCAACCAAATGTATATCAATAATGAATCTCTATCTTCTGAAACAGCATTTAGAAACGGTACCCTTCAAGGTGCCTGGCTGATAATGGCCGCTCGCTCCCTGGGACTGGACTGCGGCCCTATGTCAGGCTTCGACAACACAAAAACCGATGATATATTCTTTACTGATAATGGCTGGCAATCCAACTTTTTGGTCAATATCGGTTACGGCATTAAAGAAAAACTACACGACAGGGGCAAACGACTCAGTTTTGATCAGGCATGCACACTGGTGTGATTTGCCCAAATCAGACCATACTAAAGGAGATGTACTTTTTAATAAGGCACTTTTTCGGTTAAGTGCTGCGTCATGGTAGAAGGATTCTTAAACATGTCACTTGCCAGTCTTCGGTCTCAAATTCGACATGCCACACACATGGATGAACACCTCTGTGTTGAGCAGCTACTGGCAAAAAACTCGCTGTCTGCCTCTGTACAACAGCAATCACTACAGATGGCTCGTGATCTTGTTCAACAGTGTCGTCAACAACACCACAATGAAGGAACCCTGGAAGCCTTCCTACATGAATTTGGGTTATCGAATAATGAAGGGGTCGCCCTAATGTGTCTGGCCGAGGCCTTGTTACGTGTGCCCGATGAAACCACTGCGGATAAATTGATTGCCGAAAAAATCCAGGGTGGCGACTGGGGTGGTCACTTAGGACACTCTGACTCATTATTTGTTAATGCCTCTATATGGGGGCTGATGCTGACAGGGAAAATACTACCTCTGGAACCTGATATTGCGGGTGAGACCCAACGATGGCTCAAAAAGCTTGTTATCCGGTTGGGCGAGCCGGTTATCCGTAAAGCCATACGTCAGGCCATGAAAATCATGGGCAATCAATATGTACTCGGCAGCTCTATCAACCAAGCCCTAAGTGATAGCACTGTTGGACAACAGCCATCATCCGAAGCTACAGCYATAATTGCATCCGAAACYATGCCCAACAGCYGCTTCTCTTTTGACATGTTGGGCGAAGGGGCCAGAACAGAGAGGGATGCCAAACACTATTTTGAGGCYTACGCCGATGCCATAGAAACCATTGGCCAGCACAATAATTTTAATGATATATATGCCGCTAATGGCATTTCGGTCAAACTCTCTGCTCTTTACCCCCGCTATGAATATGCCCAACGAAATGGGGTTATGTCCAATCTTTTGCCCCGTATTAGAAAACTTGCACTGGCGGCCAAGCAGCACAATATTGGCCTAAGCATTGATGCTGAAGAGGCTCACCGTCTCGATCTTTCGCTGGATATTTTTGAAGCCCTGGCTCGAGATTCAGAGTTATCCGACTGGCAAGGACTCGGCTTTGTATTACAGGCTTATCAAAAGCGAGCTCCTCTGGTTGCCCACTGGCTGATTCAGTTAGCCAAAGAAACCCATCATTGCTTAATGGTCCGCCTAGTCAAAGGTGCCTACTGGGATACCGAGATTAAAACTGCTCAGGAGCAGGGGATGCTCGATTACCCGGTATTTACTCGTAAAGTGAATACTGACCTATGCTACCAACACTGTGCTCTAATATTGCTTGCTGCACCCGAAACCATTTATCCCCAGTTTGCGACACACAATGCTCATACTCTGTCGATGATTTTGGCAATAAGCAAAGACTCCCACYTTGAGTTYCAGCGCCTTCAYGGCATGGGAGAACTGCTCTACCAAACACTCCATCAAYATTTACAGCAGTATCAGAAACAAACTCCACCCGTGCGTATTTATGCACCCATTGGTCAACATCGAGAACTGTTACCCTATCTGGTACGAAGACTATTGGAAAACGGAGCCAACAGTTCTTTCGTCCATCGATTTCTTGACGAAGAAACACCCGTCGAAGTTTTAATACAAAATATTGAGCCACAGGTCACGGCCATTTCACCCCACCGACATGAACATATTCCYACCCCCCCAAACTTGTATTTTTATGGGAATGAAGCACGTCAAAACTCCCTCAGTATTGACCTGCACAACCCTCTATCTGTTGAGACTTTATTAGGTCACATATCCTCTGCCCAAGAACAAAGTTACATGGGCCATTCTATTATTATGGGCCGTGCTATTGGTATAGATCAAATTGAAGGAACACAAAGTACAAAAGACTTTTTGCCCATTACCTCACCAGCTAATCGCAACCATATTGTTGGCCACTGTGTTCATGCCAACGCAGAGGATATTGAACAAGCCATCAGGTTAGCCGATGCGGCACAACCTGATTGGGAGAACCGGGGTGGCACAAAACGTGGGGCACTGTTAAACAAAGTGGCTGATACGATGGAGCAACAAATGCCCGCTCTAATGGCTCTGATTATTTCGGAAGCAGGGCGAACTATAAAGGATGCCCTTTCAGAGATTCGGGAGGCTATCGACTTCTGTCGCTATTATGCTGTACAAGCCAATAAGCACTTTTCCAACCCAATAACATTGCCTGGACCAACAGGAGAGCAAAGCCAATTAAGCCTACATGGTCGCGGTGTCTTTCTTTGTATCAGTCCCTGGAATTTCCCCCTGGCTATTTTTACCGGGCAAATCGCAGCCGCTCTTGCAGCAGGAAATACAGTGGTAGCAAAACCTGCCAAAAGCACACCGTTGATAGCAACACTTGCCGTACAGATATTTCACCAGTCGGGGATACCCGTTGATACCCTGCAACTTATTGTTGGTATTAGTGAYGTTGTGGGTAAGTTAATGCTCACTAACAATAAAATATCCGGTGTAGTATTTACCGGAGCCACAGAAACAGCCAAGCAAATTCAACAACAGCTGGCCCAACGGCCAGGGCCCATTTTGCCACTCATTGCAGAGACTGGCGGGCAGAATGTAATGGTTGTAGATTCCACCGCACTACCTGAACAACTGGTCGATGACGTCATCCAGTCCGCTTTTCTCAGTGCTGGTCAGCGTTGTTCSGCACTCAGAGTTCTCTACCTACAACAGGAGATAGCTGATGATATTTTGACCATGCTGGCAGGTGCTCTGCAAAGTTATCAGGTCGGAAATCCTGCCAAATTAAGCACAGATATCGGCCCGGTAATCGATCAAAAAGCACAGCAAASATTGCTCTATCATATTGAAAAAATGACCAAAGAAGGCCGATTAATTACCAAACTAGCTCTGTCCGAAGAACATCAATTTGGTTGTTTTGTGGCACCCCATATATTTGAAATTGACACATTGAAGCAATTACCCAAAGAAGTGTTTGGACCAATTTTGCATGTGATTCGTTATAACACCAATGAAATTGATGGGGTTATAAAACAGATTAACGACAGCGGATATGGATTAACTTTAGGTATTCATAGTCGCATCCAGGCCTTTGCAGATTACATTTTTAATCATACTCAGGTGGGCAACACTTACATCAATCGCAACATGGTTGGAGCAGTAGTTGGCACCCATCCTTTTGGTGGATGTGGGTTATCGGGTACCGGGCCAAAAGCCGGTGGCCCCCATTAYCTATTTCGCTTTGCTACGGAAAAAACCCGCACGGAAAATATCACCGCCCGGGGTGGTGACACGGCATTGTTTCGGCTAACTGAAAGTTAATCCTCCGACCGAATCTCTCCAGTAAATTGTGGTTGGCGCCGCTCCCGCATGGCATTAAGTCCTTCCAAAAAATCCGCTGATTTTCGACAGTTKTGAACAATTTCCTGGGCTTCCTGTTCGCAAAATTTACCGGCTATTGTCTGGTCACAAATTTTCTTCATTCCCATTATTGCTAGGGGTGCTAATTTACCTAGGTTCTCGGCCAATTGTTCAGCGGTCGCTACAAGCTCATCAAGCTCCACCAAGTGAGTCAGATAACCCTCTGACAATAATGCTTCAGCATCYAGGGTTTCTGCCGCCATAAGCAGTTTTTTCGTGGTATTAATTCCAAGACGCTGAACATAGCGCTGAATGCCATTGGGCGGATAACAAAGTCCAAAACGGGCTGCGGGTATCAATACAGACATACCCTTTATACCGATTCGAAAATCACAACACAGGGCTATTTCAGCTCCACCCCCAAAAGCACTGCCATTCATGGCACAGAKGGTTGGGATCTGTATATTGGCAAGCTTATCCGTCAGCWCCTGAAAAGATTCCTCAATGGCTCCGTCCCCTGCTAGCTCCACCAGGGAAACACCGGCACAAAATGTTTTTGGACCGTTACCCGTTATAACCAATACTCTAACCTCTGGCCTTTTCTCCACAGATTCAAGGTAGGAAAGAAATAACTCAATGTCCCCCACCGAAAGAGAGTTGTGCTTCTGTGGCTTATCCAGAGTAATCCAGGCAGTTTGCCCCTTAAAAGCCAAGCGAAGAGCCCCGTTAAAATCGGACATAACCGGATCCTTTAGAATCATTATTCTGTGAATGTACTAAAGCGTACGAACTACTGGCGTGTACGTACGGCTGTATTTTCTGATGACTACGGATAATCAGACATACCGCTGATTAATGTCTTCTATCGCCTGGTGATACTTTGGGCGCATGTCTTCCAAATGGGTGATATTGACCCCAAGGTCTTTTAACAAACCATCGGCAATACTGTAAATCCAACCATGGACCGTCAAATCCTGGCCTCGCATCCATGCATCCTTAATAATATTTGTCTTACAAACATTCACGACTTGCTCTACCACATTGAGTTCACAAACCTGATTGACGATATCCGTCTTATCTCCATCATCCGAAGGATAGGCTTGGTGTATGTATTGCACATCCTGGACATTGAGTAACCAGTTATCAATAAGCCCCAACCGCTTCCTTTCCACCGAAGCCCTCACCCCACCACAACCATAGTGCCCGCAAACAATCACATGCTTCACTTGGAGGTATTCCACAGCATACTGTATCACTGACAAGCAGTTGAGGTCGCTGTGCACCACCATATTTGCTACGTTGCGATGAACAAATAGCTCCCCAGGCATCAAGCCAACAATTTCATTCGCCGGGACACGGCTATCGGAGCAACCAATCCACAAATACTCTGGCGCTTGCTGTTTGGACAATTGTTCAAAAAAAGTGGGGTCATTTTTTTTGACCGCCTCCGCCCACTCAACATTTTTTTCGAATAATTCTTTCACTCCGAAGGCTCCTGATTATTTATTGGTGAACCACATTTGTAATGCTTGTGCTCAGTTTAAGGGCTTAGCGGGCACAAAAAAACCGGAAATTTAATCCGGCGTTTTAAAGTAAGAAGTTTAGGCTCATACTTTCCTTAAAAATGAGCCCCTATTTATAATCTTCTATGGCGAATATCTCTGCCCTCTACCAGGTAAACAACCTGCTCACAGATATTTTTAGCATGGTCACCCACTCGCTCTAATGACTTAAGCGCCCATAAAATCTTCATGGAACGAGATATACTGCGGGGATCTTCCATCATGTAGGTAATCATTTCCCGCAGTGCTGTTTTGTAATCCATATCCACTTCTTTGTCTTCGTGCATAGTGGCAATAGCTGCCTCAGCATCAAAGCGGGAAAAGGCGTCCAATGAATCATTGAGCATTTTCCGCACACAGTTACCAATATGACGTACTTCCATATAACCACGGGGAGCATTACCTTCTTCAGATAACTTTATCGCCATTTTGGCAATTTTCTGCGCCTCATCACCGATACGTTCCAAATCACGAATGGTTTTTGTCACGGCCATCACCAAACGCAAATCACTGGCGGCTGGCTGGCGCCGGGCAATCAACGTAATACAGGCTTCATCAATGTCCATTTCCATTTCATCGATCAGGGACTCCACCTCGATGACTCGTTCGGCCAAACCACTGTCTGCATCTTCCAGTGCCTTAATAGCATCACCCACCTGCTTTTCTACCAGGCCACCCATTTCCAGCATACKGGTTTTTATCTCTTCCAGATCGTCGTTGAACTGCTTCGAAATGTGTTGATCAAGTTGTAGCTTGTCCATTGATAACTCCTGCTAATAATTCTGCTGTCCGCTCAAAATGTGCCCCTTAATCAAGAGGTCTATTAACCAAAGCGGCCCGTAATATAAGCTTCCGTAAGTTCATGCTCCGGAGCAGTAAATACTTTTTCTGTATCATTAACTTCAATCAAATGACCCAAGTGAAAATATGCTGTACGACTGGATACGCGGGCTGCTTGCTGCATCGAGTGCGTCACAATAGCTATCGTATAATTCTGCGATAACTCGGCTATCAACTCTTCAATTTTAGCCGTAGCAATAGGATCGAGAGCAGAACAGGGCTCATCCATCAAAATCACCTCCGGACTAATAGCAATGGCCCGGGCAATACACAATCGCTGCTGCTGCCCACCAGAAAGCCCTGTCCCTGGCTCCCCAAGGCGATCTCTTACTTCTGTCCATAAACCAGCACGGATCAAACTGGTTTCAACTATCTCATCCAATTCAGCTCGGCGGCCCGCCAAACCATGTAGACGTGGTCCATAAGCCACATTGTCATAAATTGTCTTGGGAAATGGATTAGGTTTCTGAAAGACCATTCCCACTCTGGCACGTAGGGACACTGGGTCCATTTTAGATGCGTAAATGTCCACACCATCCAACATTAACTCACCGGATACCTTGCAGCTCTCAACCGTATCATTCATCCGGTTAATACTTCGCAGAAGCGTAGATTTACCACAGCCCGAAGGGCCAATCATGGCAATCACTTCATTGCGTGCAATATCAACATTCACATCAAAGATGGCCTGCTTATCACCATAAAAAACGTTCACATTTCGCAGACTTATTTTTTGATCATCAACAAAGGGTACGCCCACAGCCTGATCTGGATATTTGGCATTATCTATCGCAATAGCATCCCGCTTTAGAAAGGGTTCTGGAACATTTGTCATTTTTGTTTACCTCAAAGACTGTCTACAAGCCGTTATCTCTACCAATGTTGGTCGATATAGATGGTAGTTGTTACCAACGACGCTCCAATTTTTTACGCAGTATTACTGCCAGGGTATTCATCACAATCAGAAAAGCCAGCAACACCATAATAGCTGCCGAGGTTTTTTCCACAAAAGCACGTTCCGGGCTATCTGCCCAGAGGAAAATTTGTACGGGTAATACTGTGGATGGATCAGTAAAACCACCGGGAACATCGACGATAAATGCCACCATGCCGATCATCAACAAAGGAGCTGTTTCACCTAATGCCTGAGCCATACCAATAATGGCGCCCGTCAACATACCCGGCATAGCCAGAGGTAGTACATGGTGTAATACCACTTGCATCGGAGAAGCCCCAATACCAATAGCTGCTTCTCGTATAGAAGGCGGCACCGCTTTAATGGAAGCACGACTTGAAATAATAATGGTAGGTAATGTCATCAATGTCAGCACCAACCCCCCCACTAAAGGCACCGATCGCGGAACGTGAAAAAAGTTGATAAAGATAGCGAGACCCAATAGGCCAAAAATGATCGAAGGTACCGCAGCTAGATTATTGATATTTACTTCAATGAGATCTGTCCAACGATTACGAGGCGCAAACTCTTCGAGATAAACCGCTGCAGCAACACCAATAGGAAAAGACAACCCAATGGTAATCAGCAACGTAAACAATGACCCCATTGCAGCACCACGTATGCCTGCCAGCTCCGGCTCCCGGGAATCGCCCTGGGTAAAGAAATTACGATTTAAACGCATTTCCATTTCACCCGCTTGGAGCAACTGATCAACCCAGCCCTGCCGCCGCTCACTCATGCGGCCGGTAAAGGCCCCCGCATCATCACCAAGACTTTTATGGTAGGTGTCAATATCATCATCCGCCACAAACCATAGCGTTTCTGTCTGGTTTAATAATGCTGGATTTGCCACCAGCCGATCACGCAAAGTATAACCAGCGCCAACACTGATTAAACCAAATAAATCACGCGTTTCTTTACGGCCAGAAACRTCGGYAAAGCGCTTTTTCAATGCCTTTTTTACTACTCCCTGGAAGTCTGCCAATGCCACCTGCTGTGGGTCATTGAGATCCGWAATACCCAGAACACTGGCATCATAGGTTACTTCCAGCTGTATATAGGTTTGCTGAAAAGCCTTGTAACCTTTACTGATAATGTCAGTGAATAGCAACACAACACACAGCAGGCCAAAGGCAACAGCCATTTTACCGTAGAGGCGAAAACGTTTTTCTACCCGGTAACGTTTTGCCAGGCTACGCTGAACTATCTCTGCACGAGCTCGRTTCTGATCAGTCATGGTTTAAGTTACTCATACTGTTCCCGATATTTCTTCACAACACGCAGTGCAAAAAAGTTAAGCGCCARCGTGACAACAAAAAGCATCAGACCTAAAGCAAAGGCCGCTAGGGTTTTCGGACTATCAAACTCCTGATCACCGACCAGCAACGTAACAATTTGTACGGTTACCGTCGTCACCGTATCAAGAGGATTTGCAGTTAGCTTAGCTGCCATGCCTGCTGCCATGACCACAATCATTGTCTCCCCGATGGCACGAGAAACCGCCAGYAATACACCACTAACAATTCCTGGCAGAGCCGCGGGAAAGATAACTTGTTTAATGGTTTCAGAGCGTGTGGCGCCCAAGCCCAATGATCCATCTCGCATACTCTGGGGCACAGCATTAATTACATCGTCTGCCAATGAAGAGATAAAGGGGATAATCATCACCCCCATCACCAACCCAACAGCCAGAGCACTTTCTGAAGTAACCAACGATGAACCAATCAGGTCATAATCTGGATTGAAAAATAAGACAACCCCTTCAACAAAATTTTTCACAAAAGGGGCTACGGTCAGTGCAGCAAAAAATCCATACACCACCGTCGGAATACCAGCCAAAATTTCTAGTGTAGGCTTGGCTATACCGCGCACTCTCGGGCTGGCATACTCCGCTAGGTAAACGGCAGACATCAAGCCCGCCGGCACTGCTACTAACATGGCAATAAATGAAATTAGCAGGGTACCAACAAACAATGGAATCGCACCAAAACTTCCAGACGAGCCCACCTGATCGCTACGAATGGCCATCTGTGGACTCCATTCCGTTCCAAACAGGAATTCTGTAACAGGCACAGCCTGAAAGAATCGCAAGGATTCAAATAGTACCGACAGCAAAATACCCAAGGTGGTAAAAATTGCCACACAGGCACAGGTCAACAAAAAACCCTTAAAAACCCGCTCTACCTGCTGTCGAGCACGAAGCTTAGGTGATACTTTTACCCATCCCCAACCCATACCCATGACGGCCAGCGATAACACTACTGCTGTCACTAAATTTTTTGTTGTAGCACGTAAGTCCTTTAGTGTTTCCGCAGCAGCCACCAAATAAGGGTCTGCTGTTTCCGCACTGAGGGCTCCACTGGCAATATTCTCAATACTATTTAATAACAGGTTATATTCTGCTGCCGATGTTGGTTGCTGACCTTCTGGCAAGCTACCAAGAAGCAGGGTACTGATAATATGTTCATTGCATAAAAGCCATACTGCCAACAAAGCAATGGAGGGCAATGCACACCAAATAGCAGCACGCATACCATAAAAGAAAGGTAACGAATGAAGATGACGAATACCGCCAAGGGGTTGTGCTTGTGCTACAGAACGCCCTCGAGCCAAATAATAAGCAACGGCACCAAGTGCGAGTAAAACAATTAACAAGTTGGTTATTTGCATTGCAATTCACTAACCCAATTTCTATATCTAAAGTTCTATAACCCGGAGCGTTTAAACCCAAAATTTATTACCTAAAACAGGTAGGGCCTGACTGTTGTCAGGCCCTGGTTAATAACGGCAAGTGGGAGAATACCGTTATTGGTCAAACTATTAGAGCCCTTCGCCCGTCATAGACTGCTTATTCTTGATAGCAGCAGCATATTTATTACGCAACTCAACCGGCATTGRGATCATCCCTTTCTCGGCCAAATAGCCATCTTCACCCCAGGCCTTATCACTACTGAATTCTGCCAAATATCCTTCAATTCCCGGAACTACTCCCATATGAGCCTTCTTAACATAGAAGTACAAGGGACGAGAAATAGGGTAAGACTTGTTAGCAATGGTCTCAAACTCAGGCTCCACACCTTCAACGATTGAGCCCTGAACTTTATCACTRTTTTGRTCCAGGAAGGAGAAGCCAAAAATGCCCAAAGCATTAGGGTTAGCAACTAACTTCTGCACAATCAGGTTATCATTCTCGCCCGCTTCAATGTARCGACCATCTTCACGAATAGCATGGGCAACAGCCTTAAATACTTTTTTGCCTTTCTTGTTGAAAACGCTAGCAGGAATACCAAGCTTCACCATCAATGCTTTAATTTCTTCAGCATCTTTAGACTTACGAAGTGCTTTCAAATCAGCAAATGTCTTTGCACCACCTTCCATTGCCAGCTCAGAAAATGCATCACGGGTCCCGGAAGTAGGGGGTGGACCAAGTACTTCAATTTTAGTATTTGGCAAGGCKGGGTTAACGTCTTTCCATGTTTTATTAGGRTTTGCAATCAACTTGCCRTCAGGACCCGGCACTTGAAGGGCCAGRGCAAGGAATAGATCCTTACGTGTCAGCTTCATAGGCTCGTTTACTTTAGAGTTGGCAATAACAATGCCGTCATAGCCTATCAGTACTTCAATGATATCTTTTACACCATTTGTTTGGCACAACTTRTACTCGGAGGCCTTTATACGACGAGAAGAATTGGTCACATCCGGGTGGTTAGTTCCAACTCCTGAACAGAACAATTTCATACCACCACCAGAACCCGTAGATTCAACTTTTGGTGTTCGAGTACCMGTGGACTTACCAAAACGCTCGGCAACRACAGTCGCAAATGGATAAACCGTTGAAGAGCCAACAACGCTGACGTAACCACGTGCAGCGGCTAGTACAGTAGTACTTGCCATAGTCAGTGCCATCGCAGCACCAGCAATGGCTAATTTATGAGTATTTTTCACTTTTGCCTCCAAGGCTTTGTTGTTAATCATCGAACAACATCGTAATTTTCAATGATGACAACTATATGAATACTCTGTGACAGTAATATGACAAAACGGCARGATAGCCGTTTTGGGCGTCGGCTTTGCCGACGGGCGAAGCCCGRGGGACAAGGATGTCCCGAGYCWCTAATTTGTAAGACAAWAAATTTGGGYGCCAGCTCTGCTGGCGGAGTGAAAYCCCGAGCACCATKMATGGTGCGAGTCACTAATTCACACAAASKCAGCCCCATAGATACTGACCATGTTCGCCMCCACCAATATTGACCKTATAATGAATCRCCTCTTAATCAGACATCCCTACCGGYCATGATTCACACTCTTMTTYCTATTCTGAAACGACTAGCCCAAAGTATTGATTGCTTCACCGAATGGACGGGTCGAATAATTGCCTGGCTGACTTTGGTGATGATGATACTGACCTGCACTGTTGTAGTAATGCGCTACTTTCTTGAAATTGGCTCCATTGCCCTGCAAGAATCCGTTACTTATATGCACGCCATGGTATTTCTACTCGGTGCCGCCTATACCCTGAAACGGGGAGGGCATGTACGRGTCGATATCTTTTACCAAAAATTTAGCCCTCGCAACAAAGCATTAGTAGATRTCTTAGGTACTTTGCTGTTTCTAATTCCAGTCAGTCTGCTAATTTTRGTGTTCAGCTGGGATTATGTAGCCAACAGCTGGGCCGTTCATGAAGTGTCAAARGAAACCCAAGGCTTGCCCTGGGTCTATCTGCTAAAAACACTGTTATTGGTGATGCCCGTGACTATGCTGCTGCAAGGTGTAGCAGAGATTATTAAAAACCTGTTGTTCTTTTTTGGTCTTGATGGCGAACACTCTGGAGAGCAACCGGAGGGGATGGTCTGATGGCAGAATATATTCCCCTGTTTATGTTTTTGGTGGTTTGCCTAGTATTAATGGCGGGCTATCCGGTAGCYTTTTCTCTSGCAGGCACTGCACTGTTRTTTGCCTTGGTAGGCAACATGACCGGCCATTTTGATATGGCCTTCCTCCACGCCTTGCCCAACCGGCTTTACGGCACAATTGATAACACCACCTTAATGGCCGTGCCATTGTTTGTCTTAATGGGTGTGATGCTGGAAAAGTCCAAACTGGCAGAAGACCTTCTCGACAGCATGTCATTGCTGTTCGGCAAGTTTAAAGGTGGCCTGGGCATTTCTGTAGTAATAGTAGGCATGCTGCTAGCAGCCAGTACTGGAATTGTTGGCGCGACCGTCGTCACGATGGGATTAATGTCTCTGCCAACCATGCTAAAACGTGGGTATTCCCCGGCACTAGCCACCGGTACCATTTGTGCCACCGGTACGTTGGGACAAATTATTCCACCCTCTATTGCTCTGGTATTACTGGGWGATATTCTCTCTAATGCTTACCAACAAGCACAACTCTCTATGGGTATATTTACCCCCAAAACCATGTCCATTGGTGATTTGTTTATGGGTGCTGTTATTCCCGGATTGCTGTTGGTTGTCATGTATATCGGCTACCTCATCATCATTTCCAGACTCAAACCAGAAGTTGCCCCCGTTGCCGAAATAGACAATAACAGCGGTATCAATGGCTTCCGCTTACTAAAAAGCCTGTTACCACCGATGATTTTAATTATCACCGTATTGGGTTCCATTTTAAGTGGTATCGCGACACCCACCGAAGCGGCTGGTGTCGGCGCGCTGGGGGCCACCTTGCTGGCCGTTGCACGAGGACAACTCTCCATAGAACGGTTGAGGAATGTCGCTCGCTCAACCACRGAAGTAACCTCCATGGTCTTTCTGATTTTAATTGGTGCTGCCGTATTTTCTTTGGTATTTCGCGGTTTTGGCGGTGAAGAACTAGTGGAAGGATTATTCCACAACATTCCCGGTGGTCTTGTTGGTGCCACACTTGTTGTCATGATAGTGATCTTCCTGCTCGGATTTATTCTCGACTTTATCGAAATCACCTTTGTGGTAGTACCCATTGTTGGCCCGGTATTACTTGCCATGGGACTTGATCCCATCTGGCTTGGCGTCATGATTGCCATCAACCTGCAAACATCATTTTTAACCCCACCTTTTGGTTTTGCCCTGTTTTACCTGCGAGGTGTCGCACCTGACAACGTACAAACCGCAGATATTTACCGTGGTGTTATTCCATTTATAGGCATCCAGATCTTGTTGATGCTGATGTTAGCCTTTTGGCCACCACTTGCCACTTGGCTGCCCTCTGTGRTCTTCTAGCCAACAAATTACACATACACGAAGAATTTACTATCAAATAATGCGAGGAATAACCCATGACCACCATCAACCGACCACCACAACCCCGAGGAGAACTCACCCTTCAAACCATTGCCATGCCCAAAGACACCAATGCCAATGGTGATATTTTTGGTGGCTGGCTGTTATCTCAAATGGACCTTGGTGGCTCAATACTTGCCAAACACATTGCTAAAAGTCGAACGGCCACCGTAGCCATTAGTGAAATGGYCTTCCTACGCTCTGTGCCAGTAGGGGCCATTGTTAGCTGTTACTGTGACCTTATAAAAGTGGGCCATAGCTCCATGACCATTAATGTCGAAGTATGGATCAATCTCATATCCACCAACGACCCGATCAAGGTTACTGAGGGAGAATTTGTTTTTGTGGCAATAGATGATGAAGGTAAAAAGAGGGTAGTCCCGAAGCAGGGATAAAAATATTGTCGAATTCATCACCGTTCTTCACTCACCAAAAAATCGAACAACTCATGACTGATTCCTGTATTTGCTGCCGCAAAAAACCCTTCGACAAATGCTGCGGGCGCTTTCTCACAGCGGGACAGCATGCTAAAACACCAGAACAACTCATGCGTTCCCGTTACTCCGCTTACGCCCTCGGTGGTTATGGTGAATATTTATTGGCCACCTGGTTTTCAGCAACAGCCGCCGGATTAACCGCCGAAAATCTTTCTGAAAAAACAATAGAGTGGGTCAASCTGGAAGTWCTATCCARCAACCAAACTGGYGATAAAGCTACGGTAGAATTTAATGCCTTTTATCGAAAACCAGGCCATTCAGAAAATCAAATTATGCACGAAATTTCTGTCTTTCAACGAGCSTMMGGTCRCTGGCTCTATGTVGGYGGAGAAGTCATTAACCAGCATTGATCTTTAGTACTGGTTGACCCATCAGTTCAATAAACTTACCCTGCGTTACAATTTTATATCCACCCATATTAATACCCTCCTTGTTAGAGGTTCACTATGTTCAAAATYATCATTATTATTATCGGCATTGCACTGGTTTTATTTCTAGTACAACGAACACTCACCAACAAAAAAAGAGCCTCAGAAAATATGCAAAAAGGTATAGAGTTTATGACTGCTAATAAAGATGCGGARGGTGTACAGACTACCGATTCCGGTTTGCAGTATTTAGTATTAACTGAAGGTGCTGGTACGGAACATCCAGGCCCAACCGATATGGTAAAAGTACATTATCACGGCACATTGATTGATGGCGCTGTATTCGACAGTTCTGTAGACCGTGGCGAGCCGATTAGCTTCGGTTTAAATCAGGTYATTCCCGGTTGGACAGAAGGTTTGCAGTTAATGGTTGTTGGCGAAAAAACTCGCTTATTTATTCCAAGTAACCTGGCCTACGGCAACCGCAATATGGGCATTATTGGCCCAGGTTCTACATTAATTTTTGATGTGGAATTGTTGGGTATTAATGAGTAATTAAATTTAATCATACTAAAAAAGGGGCTAATGAAATTAGCCCCTTTTNTNTTTCAAAAATAAAATATATATATATTTTAAAATAGTTTCTTTACCTTTAATTTAGTAAACCATTGATATATTTTTGGCAAAAATCCTTGATGAATTATCAGAGCAATAAGAATAAATATTGCACCCATACACATCGATTCTGTAATAATTTCATCTGCAAATATAACACCCAGGGTCATTGCTAATACAGGTGTAATCAATGGAATNAAANGCAACAACATCAACTTCCATATTATTTAAAATATGGTAATACGCCGCGAAACCAACTAATGATGCAAATAATGACAAATAAATTATTGACGCCAAAGAAATTACACTAAAAACTAGTGGCTCATAACCAATAACAAAAAACCATGTTAACAGCATTCCCGGCAACGAAAAGGCCATAGAACCTAAGGTTTGCTCTAATGGCGGCACCTTAATATGTTTATTTAATTTTTTAACCCACAAAAGACTAACTGAAAATATTAAATTTGATACCAGCATTAATAACAACCCTATATAAGTTTTATCTGTCATTACCGCATCATCATAAAAGATAAAAATTAGGCCAATGCTTGCTAATAATATTCCCATTAACTTTCTGGGAAATAACACATTTTCCCCCAAAATTGGCCTCGTTAATAACACTGTAAAAAATGGTGTCAATCCAAACATCAGCGCTATTAAACCCGATGAAATATATTCAGCAGAAAAATATACCAATGCCATATTAGGAAATATGGCTATTGATCCAGMAAAATAAATTTTTCCATGCTTCCTAACATTCAGACCGGTAATTCCACCTATTGTACAAATTGCACTTCCTACCAAAAACGCAATGATCATACGCAAACTTAGGCCTGCCATTGGCGCCAATGTATCTCCCCCCAACTTTATCGCCAAGGGTGTTGTTGTCCAAATAAGGATAACCAATAGATAGGTCAGCCTAACGGTTATATTTTTCAACTCATTTTCTCCTAAAAAATATTAACCAAGACTTTTATCTACTTCCAAAATGAAAAAGGCCGCAGATGAAATGTCTGCGGCCTTGAAAAATCTTTTTGTTTTAACTATTTTTCTGCCACAAACCAGCGTACCCAGCGCAAGACACACTTGCGATGGGCAACGATTACTAGCATGGCAGAAAAAAAGTTATTCACGTGTTTCCTAAACAGGTTGTATTTGACCCACYATACGTGAGGCTAAACAGTAAACACAAGAGCGCTATKACTAAAAATTAAAGCGAGCATAGTTATTATGCTACATCCTCCTGCTCTAAAAATTGCATCAGTTCCTGATACCCGCCCACATAGTCTTCACCGTGAAAGATTTGCGGTACTGTGCTGACGGGCTTCCCAACCGTTTCCGCTAAATCTGCTGGACTGATACCTTCTTCATGGATATCAACATAGCGAAATTCCAGATCCTTGGACTCTAATACGGCTTTTGCTTGACGGCAGAAGCCACACGCCTGATGGCCAAAAATGGTAAAACGCTTCATAGAGTCACTCCCTTGTTTAAACTTGCTTGATCATTGGCAAGCACTATAGCCTCTCCACCACTAATAGCTCTACTTAATAATATTTATCTATCTAATAGTTTATAACAATGTTAAGGCTCTTTATATGGGTTTTCTCCGCATCAACATTCTCAGAACTAGGTAGGTGGCAATAGCTGCTAACAGGTGCTTAATGGTATGACCACTAATAACCCCTAGTATTTCATGTATAGCCTGGTCGTACTGTTCAGCCAGTTTAGCCAAAACATAAAAASTAACAACTCCTACCAGTTCTCTGCTGTGGGAAAAACGTGCTTTGTATGTCAACGCAATGGCCGGAATAATAATCATTGGCAAAAACTGCACTAATGCATATAACCTCAAATCACCTTGACCCGCTTGTTCTGTTATATGCCAATAAACCACACTAACAAGCCCCACAWATAATAGTGGAAACAAGAGCTGCTTTTGTAACTCACGCTTTAAATATTCAGAAAGAAGCCCAACCGTAAGTGCCATAAAACCTATGGTCATGGGCAAACGATCCCAGACTAAAGTTTCATTATTCGGGTTTAAATGAAACCAGGATGAACCAAAACTTGTCAGCAATACACCCAAAAAGAAAATGCTATATACCGGTGTTATTAAATAATTTTCATGTATTAATTTTTTATTCCTATCCAGAATAAACCCCATTAAACCAACCATTAAAAAAGGAATATTAGAAATAACATTATAAAAATTATTAATTCCAAAATAATTATTTTTATCGGAAAAATTATAATAAATTTGTGACTGAGGTATAGGTTCAATAATGAAAAACAGTGCGGCTATCAATATACTTGAAAGAAAAATAATTATTTTCATAAATACTTGTTTACATAAACTTCTATTTATCTATTGATTTATATAGTGTTTTTATCATTAATATGGCGTGACCGGTATGATTAATCATTGGGTGTTCAACTATTTTTTCACGTTTAATTTCTTTATAACCTAGGTCTTTATATATTCGTATTGCATTTAAATTATTTTCAAAAACAACTAAACTTAATTTGTTTAATTTTCTCAGCATAGCCTGTTGTTTTGCCAATGCCATAAATTGATGACCCAAACCTTTATCTCGATATTCAGTAAATAATGCAACACCACAAATATAATAGCTATTTTCTTCTTCTAACCGGCTATAAGGTGCAAGAACGGGATCTTCATTAACCTTTTCATCAGCAGCCCTTTCACCTGAAACTATGGGGAAGGCCACCATCATTCCGGCTATAACGCCATCAACCTCTACTATTGAGCAGTTCTTATAGCTAAAAACACTGTTTTCTCTTTCATAACAACGCTCTCCAACATCGAGTATATCCTCGCCAGGCATGGCAAGCTTGGTCCAGATATAGTCCGCAAGACCATCAGAGGACAGGCGATATAGCTCTGCAATTTGTCTGCAATCTTCTCTTTTAGCCTCGCGAAATTCTATCATTTTTATGGCATTTCCAGCCCAGCATAAATTATTTTAATCCATTGATCTGAAAGGAGAAATCCATCAGCCCAGGTAGCATCTAGTTCTTTTGTTGGTTTAGCTTCGGTAGCCTCTTCAACAGATTTTCCCTGTAACTTATATATACGGAGCTTGTCCAAAACTAAAGCYAGCATCTTTCGATATTCCACCAATGCTTTCCTGTCTCCCACGGGGCCATGCCCGGGGATAATGACAGTTTCTTCATCGGCCAAATTAATAATGGTCGTTGCTGCCGCAATAACACCCTCTAAACTGCCGCCATGCTCCACATCTATAAAGGGATAAAACCCATTAAACCATACGTCACCTGTATGGATAACATTAGCCTTTTTGAAATGAACAACGCTATCGCCATTAGTATGTGCATTATGTACATGAAACACATGKATGGTTTCATTGTTGATATGAAAACTTGTGTCAGTACTAAAGGTTACGACAGGCAAAGCCTGTTTTGGTGATGCTTTTATTTCTTTATTAAATGCTTTAATTGTATTGTCTGTTGAAAGTAATTTTCTAACATTATCGTGTGCAACAATTAATGTTCCCGCTTTACCAAGGTTTTCATTACCACCCGTATGATCAAAATGCCAATGTGTATTCACTAAAAATTTTGGTATGTCCCCGCCAAGTTTCTTAATTTCTTTCAAAATATTTTCTGTCAACGGCGCAAACTGGTCATCAATTAAAAAAGTTCCGTCTTTACCAATAAAGACGGCCAGGTTTCCACCCTCGGCCATCATGACAAAAATATTATTTCTTACTTCTACAGTGCTATATTTTACGTCTTCCCAATGATGATCTGCTGCTACANHTGTAATDATAATTAATGTGGAAAAAAATAATAAAATATTATTTATAATTTTCATTTTTTAATCCATAAGCTTTATATTGGCAAYATATTTAAAATAATRTTTTTTATAAAAAACCCAATAATTATTCAKANTTTTTTACCGTCAACACCAACTAAAATAAGTCTTCAATTGAAAGATACCGCTCTCCGGTATCATAACTAAATACAAGTATGGTACTGCCAGATGGAATTTCATCTAATGTCTGCTGCACCGCAGCCAAGCTTGCTCCTGATGAAATACCCACGAAAATCCCCTCTTCTGTCGCACAGCGACGGGTCATTTCAAAAGCATCTTCTTCATTGACCAAAACTGTCCCATCAAGAATCTCTGTATTAAGAACCCCAGGAATAAACCCTGCACCGATTCCTTGAAGTCGATGCAGCCCTTTTTCTCCACCGCTAATAACTGGTGATTTTGTAGGTTCCACGGCCAATACTTTTGTATTAGGAAATTTATCCTTTAATACCTCAGCGCAACCGGTAATATGACCRCCCGTCCCAACGCCTGTAATGAGATAATCGATACCCTCCGGAAAGTCGGCCAATATTTCCAAGGCGGTTGTTTCTCGGTGCACTTGAACATTGGCGGGGTTATTAAATTGTTGAGGCATCCATGCATTATCACTTTCAGCAAGCAACTCCTCGGCTTTTGCAATACAACCCCCCATACCCAACTCTTTGGGTGTCAGTATTAGCTCAGCCCCCAAAGCTTTAAGATATCGACGGCGTTCAATGGACATAGATTCTGGCATAGTCAGGACTAAGCGATAGCCTTTCACTGCACAAACCATGGCCAACCCAATACCCGTATTACCTGAAGTTGGCTCAATAATTAGGGTRTCTTTGTTTATCAACCCCTGTAATTCTGCATCTTCGATCATGGCAAGGCCGATACGGTCTTTGATACTGGCACCAGGATTAAAGCGCTCTACTTTCATCCAGACTTCTGTTTCTCCGGGAAATAATTTTCCAAGACGAACATGTGGCGTGTTGCCAATGGTTTCAAGAATGTTGTTGTATTTCATTTTTTGTCCCTAGCTATTCGTTGCGTCATCAACTCTTTATTCCCTCTATAAAGAGGTTAGCCTCATCAATGGATTTTTGCATCGTTAAGATAAGTTTATTTACATCGCCATTAATAATATTAAGTTCGCCTTTTAGAGCCGAAAGAGCCCGCGCATTAAGATTATGTTTTAGGTAAATAACCTGGTCTTGCAAAGAATCCAACACCGGGTGAACACTCTTTTCTGCTTTTCGCATCGAGTCGATCATTTGTTGGTATTTAAAACGTGTATCGTGGAGCTTGCCAGCACTGTCCTGGCGAAGGTTTTTATTTTTAATCAAAACCAGCTCATCTTCCCACTCCCCGAACAAATCATTCGCAACATCCTCCACACGACGAATATTTTCTGCAATGGCCTTTGCAGCCTTTTTGCTATCCTTGTATTCGGTATTGAGCTTGTTATAGAGTTTTTCCAGATCACCACCATTAAAATAAACCACGGCTCGATACTGCGCCAAAGCATCTTTAAATTGCTCTTGTGTTTTTCCCTGAGCCTTTTGGGTGTCTTCAATACGGTCGACCAAAAGATCGCGCTTATGAACCCCCACCTTCTCCCAAGCATTATAGTAAGCCGTTTCACAGCCCACCAAAATAAGTACCAAGGTGAATAAAACAATTTTTTTCATCGTCTGATCTTTCCTTTTATATCCATCTATTTGGCAATGAATAGCGTTACAGATTCAGGCCTTTGCTTGCTAAGCCTGCTATCCGATTAACCTTTTTTCTCTTCTATTAATYCGGCTGATCACAGGCTTTTCAATAGTGAACAAACCATATCAAACCCACTGGGCAAATAATACACAGCCTATGATGACTGGGTGATTAGCCCTCTATTTCACCTGTTTATTTTTTTGCTCTTTCCAACACTACTTTTTAGGCATGAGAAACCCTTCAAGAATGATGAAACCCCTTACTATTCATGGGTTGCAGCTTTATAATTGTCGGCTTTGCATGCTACAGGGGAACCTAGGTGTCACAAACCACACCGGATGTTTCAACATTCCAGGGGCTAATCTTAGCCTTACAACAATTTTGGTCTCGTCAAGGCTGCATTATTTTGCAACCTCTGGATATGGAAGTGGGTGCGGGGACATTCCATCCCGCCACTTTTTTACGCGCCATTGGGCCAGAAACATGGAACAGCGCTTACGTGCAGCCTTGCCGCCGCCCTACCGATGGCCGTTATGGTGAAAACCCCAACCGACTACAACACTATTACCAATTTCAAGTAGTACTAAAACCTTCCCCGGACAACATTCAGGATTTGTATCTTGAATCTCTCCGCGAGCTGGGTATTGATCCCATGGTTCACGATATCCGCTTCGTTGAGGACAACTGGGAATCTCCCACAYTGGGCGCCTGGGGTCTCGGTTGGGAAATATGGTTAAACGGTATGGAGGTCACTCAGTTCACCTACTTTCAGCAGGTGGGCGGACTGGAGTGTTTTCCCGTCACAGGTGAAATCACCTACGGTCTTGAACGCATTGCCATGTACTTGCAAGGTGTGGACAGCATTTATGACCTTATCTGGACCAAAGGTCCTGCTGGTAACGTCACTTATGGCGATGTCTTCCACCAGAATGAAGTAGAAATGTCTGCTTTCAACTTTGAGGAAGCTGATGTGGACTTTATGTTCAAGAGCTTTGATACCTATGAAAGAGAAAGCCAGCGTCTGGTTGAAAAAGGCTTGCCGTTACCTGCCTATGAAATGGTTATGAAAGCGTCTCATGCCTTTAACCTGCTGGATGCTCGTCATGCGATCTCTGTAACTGAGCGCCAACGATTTATTTTGCGTGTTCGCTCCCTCTCCAGAGCGGTCGCAAAAGCCTATTTTAATTCTCGGCTGGCACTAGGCTTCCCGCTGGCACCGAAGGCTCTTGCAGATGAGGTGAAAAAGCAGGCCATGGAGGAACAGCCATGAGCGGAATGGGTAAAGATACAATGAGTACAGATTTTTTAGTCGAAATCGGCACCGAAGAGCTCCCACCAAAAGCACTGCTAACACTGTCCAATGCTTTTCGTGATGAAATCCTCTCACAATTAAACACCGAGCAACTTGTTTTTGGTGAAGTACAAACCTTTGCCGCACCTCGTCGACTGGCTGTGGTTATTAAAGGGCTTGATGAACAAACGCCCACGAAAGAGATTGTTGCCTGGGGGCCACCGATTAAAGTCGCCTTCGATACTGATGGCAACCCCACTCGTGCTGCGGATGCTTTTGCCAAGAAAAATGGTATTTCCATCGATAAGCTGGTCGACAAAATTGAAAATGATGGCAAACAGGACAAACTTTGCCACCGCGCTACTAAAGAAGGCCGTAGAACAGAAGAACTCATTGGCCCCATTGTCAATGCTGCACTTGCTGCACTTCCTATCCCCAAAAAAATGCGCTGGGGTGCAAACCGCGAAGAGTTTGTCCGTCCTGTTCATTGGATAGTGATGCTGCTTGGCAACAAGGTAGTGAACGCACAAGTTATGGGCCTTACTGCAGGGAATACAAGCCTAGGTCATCGGTTCCATAGCAAAGGTGCGATTGTTATTCCGTCACCAACAAGCTATCAAGAAATCCTTCGTTCGTCTTATGTCATTACTGATTTTTCTGAACGCCGGGAGCTTATTCGTCAAGGCGTTACCGAAGCCGCTGAAAAAGTGGGTGGTACTGCCGTTATCAGTAATGCTCTGCTGAACGAAGTAACTGCCCTCAATGAATGGCCTGTGCCGTTACTCGGTCATTTTGAAGAACGATTTTTAGCCGTGCCTGCGGAGGCACTGATTTCCTCAATGGCGGAACACCAGAAATATTTCCATGTAGTAGATAATAATGGCCAACTACTGCCCATGTTTATTACTGTTGCCAATATTGAGAGCAAAGATCCATCTCAGGTGATTAGTGGTAACGAGCGGGTTATTCGTCCTCGCCTAGCCGATGCTGCATTCTTTTATGAAACTGACCAGAAAACCACTCTTGAAGCTCGCCGGGAATCACTAAAAAACATTGTGTTCCAGGCCCAGCTTGGCTCCGTTTTTGATAAGACTGAGCGCGTTGCAAAATTGGCCGAAATTTTGGCCCCCATGACAGGTGCTGATGCCGGACTTTCACGAAGGGCGGCCGAATTAAGTAAGTCCGACTTGGTGAGTGAAATGGTCGGAGAATTTGATGACTTGCAAGGCACTATGGGGCGTTATTATGCCATCAATGATGGCGAGCATGCCGAGGTGGCTGAAGCCTTATTTGAGCAATACTTACCGCGTTTTGCTGGCGACTCAATTCCTAGCACTACTACAGGAGCCACCTTGGCTTTGGCCGACCGGCTGGATACATTAGTAGGAATTTTTGGTATTGGCCAACCACCTACCGGCTCCAAGGATCCCTTTGCCCTTCGACGTGCCAGTCTTGGTGTCTTAAAAATTATTGTGGAGCGTGGTATCAACCTTGACCTTCATGAAGTATTAACCGCAGCGGCATCTCAACATGCTGGCTTAGATACAAAAGCTGATGCCATTGAGCGTGTTTCCAAGCAAGTACTTACTTACATGATAGACCGCTTTAGAGCTTGGTATGAGGATGAAAATATCCCTACAGCTGTATTTCAAGCTGTTGCCGCTAGAAAGTTGAGCAACCCACTGGATATACACCAGCGGGTTCAGGCTGTTCATGCCTTTAACCAGCTGCCAGAGGCTTCGGCATTAGCCGCAGCCAACAAACGTGTTTCAAATATTTTGGCCAAACAAGAGGGTAATACCATACCTTCCGAAGTCGATAACACACTGCTAACGGATAACGCCGAAAAGGCTCTGGCACTGTCATTAGCGGAGCTAGCCAGCGAGGTAAAACCTCTCCAACAAGACCGCGACTATACTGATGTACTGAAACAGCTTGCCCAATTACGCCAGCCCGTTGACCAGTTTTTTGATGACGTAATGGTTATGGTGGACGACGAAGACCTACGTAATAACCGCCTGGCATTATTACAACAGTTACGGAATTTGTTTCTGGAAGTGGCCGATATTTCATTGTTAGTACCAGCAAAATAATGCTGCACAAGCACTCACCAAATATTGTTGAGGATAACACCTGAATATGACGAAGCTCGTTATCCTTGATCGTGATGGTGTTATCAATGAGGACTCTGATGCCTATGTTAAAACGGCCGAAGAGTGGATTCCTCTACCCGGTAGTATCGAAGCTATATCCCGCCTCTATAAAGCAGGTTATACCGTGGTAGTAGCAACCAACCAATCGGGCATTGGTCGTGGCTTATTTGATCTCGACGACCTTGAAGCCATGCATGCGAAGTTATCTGATTTGCTCTTTAATGCCGACACTCAATTGTCCGGTATATTCTATTGCCCACACAGCCCGGATGATAACTGCAACTGCCGCAAACCAGCCCCCGGCTTATTAGATGCCATTGCAGACGAGTTTGGCATACCTTTAACCGGAGTCCCCATCGTAGGCGACAGTCTCCGTGATCTACAAGCTGGCCTATCCCACCAATGTACACCCATTTTGGTTCGCACCGGAAAAGGCGAAAAAACCGAAGCTAAACTACCTGACCAACAAGACCCTGCTTTACAACAAGCTCCTGTATTTGATGATTTATCACAGGCCGTAGATTACCTTTTAGCCACTAACAACAACACCGAAAAACTACCATGAAAACAGCCATTGCTTTTACACGTTCCGTGCTATTTTACTCGGTTTATGCTGTAGTTATGGTGATTTTCGGCACTATATCCTGCACGATCGGGATTTTGATGCCCTATCGTATGCGCCAGAATGTCATAACCTGGGCTAATGCCATTATTATTAAATGGTTAAATATCAGCTGTGGTATCAAACTACGTATTGATGGCCTGGAAAATATACCAAAGACACCCTGCGTCATACTCAGTAAACACCAGTCAGGCTGGGAAACTTTTTATCTTCAGCGACTACTGCGCCCAGTCAGTACTATTCTCAAAAAAGAGCTCTTTTGGATCCCCTTTTTTGGTTGGGGACTGTATTTTATGCATCCTATTGCCATCGATCGCGGCAATCCTAGAGCTGCCATGAAACAGATTTTATCTCAGGGGAAACACCGTTTAGCCCAAGGTAACCATGTATTAATCTACCCTGAAGGCACAAGAACAGCCGTTGGTAAAATAGGCAATTATGCCCGTAGTGGTGCTGCCTTGGCTATTGCGGCCGGGGTACCGGTTCTACCCGTCGCCCAAAATTCTGGCAACTGCTGGCCCGCCCACACCTTTATTAAGTGGCCGGGGCAAATCCATGTTTCTATCGGCAGGCCCATCGATACCAGTAATATTGATAGTCGACAATTAACCGAACAAGTAAAAGGCTGGATCGAAACCACTCAAACAAGCCTGGAGCATTAGACTCGCCAAAGGACTTATTTTTCCGAAATTTTTGGCAATATTGGCCAAATTTTTCTAGACTTATTCTGAAGCTTACAAGGAAGGAGCCTATGACTGATCAAACTGGCAACTACAATCAACGGGAACAGCGCAAAGAGCAGCGTAGAAAGCATGAAGAGCGGCGAACAGACATCCGCTTCGAGCCCACCAAAGAACCCCGACGGAAAAGCCATGGACGCAGAAGTGGCGATGGTGATGTTTGGGATAAGCACGAAGAGTAGGTAAATTTTATATTTAAGGGCAACAAAAAAACCGGAGAATATCCGGTTTTTTTGTTTAATATCAAACGCTTAAATATTAAATATCTAGATTTGTTACTGCCAGTGCATTTTTCTCAATAAACTCTCGACGTGGCTCAACCTGATCCCCCATCAATGTGGTAAACATTTGATCTGCCGCAATGCCATCTTCCACAGTAACTTGCAGCATACGCCTAGTTTCAGGATTCATGGTGGTATCCCATAACTGCTCGGGATTCATTTCACCCAACCCTTTGTAACGCTGGATGCTATAACCTCGACGTGATTCAGTCATTAACCACTCAAGTGCTTCACTAAAGCTTGTCACTGGTTTGGTACGCTCTCCACGCCTAATATAAGCACCCTCCTCAATTAACCCCTGCAGTTGTTTGCCAAGAGAAACAAGTGCTGCATATTCGCCCGAAGCAAAAAAATCATGATTAAAATCATAATCTGTTGGTACACCGTGGGCCATAATTTCTACCCTGGGATGAAATTCCTGAGTTTCTTCACTTGCCTCTGCCGTCACTTGATAACCATGACTACCAGCAATATTTTCCTGATCCAAGGATACGGAGAGTTGCTGACACCAACTCTCTACAATGGATTTATCACCAAGGCTGGCCTTTTCAAGAACAGGCATAAAGATAATTTTCTTCAGCACATCCTCCGGGTAAACCCGAGACATACGTTCAATGATCGTCATCACGCGACAAAAATCTGTAACCAATGTTTCTAATGCACTACCACTAATACCAGGTGCAGCTTCATTGACATGTAGGCTCGATCCATCCAGTGCTGTTTGTGTCAAAAATTCTGTAAGTGCTTGATCATCCTTAAGGTATTGCTCTTGCTTACCCTTGCTAATTTTATACAGTGGTGGTTGAGCAATATATATATGGCCTCGCTCCACCAACTCACGCATCTGCCGAAAGAAAAACGTCAAGAGTAGTGTGCGTATATGAGAGCCATCCACATCCGCATCCGTCATAATCAAAATCGTGTGATAACGTAGTTTTTCAGGGTTGAACTCTTCTGTACCAATACCACACCCCAGAGCCGTAATAAGTGTTCCCACCTCAACACTGGACAACATTTTATCGAACCGGGCTTTTTCTACATTTAGAATTTTTCCCTTTAGGGGCAAAATAGCCTGTGTTCTACGATCACGCCCTTGCTTTGCAGAACCTCCCGCAGAATCTCCTTCCACCAAGTACAGTTCTGACAAAGCGGGATCTTTCTCCTGACAGTCTGCTAGCTTGCCTGGGAGCCCGGCAATATCTAAAGCACCCTTGCGGCGTGTCATCTCACGAGCCTTGCGCGCAGCCTCACGTGCTCGCGCTGCATCCACCATTTTCACAACGATACTTTTAGCTTCCTGAGGGTTTTCAAGCAAATAATCGGTAAAATTACTGCCCATTTCCTGTTCAACCGCCGTTTTTACTTCGGAGCTAACCAGTTTATCTTTAGTTTGTGATGAAAACTTGGGATCCGGCACTTTGACCGAAACAATGGCCGTTAAACCCTCTCGAGCATCATCTCCTGTGGTATTTACCTTATTATTTTTGCCCAAACCTTCTTTTTCAATATAGGTATTCAAGCTTCGCGTCAGGGCTGACCTAAATCCTGCCAGGTGTGCACCACCATCCCGTTGTGGAATATTGTTGGTATAGCAGAATATATTTTCCTGATAACCGTCATTCCACTGCAGGGCTACTTCAACACCAATACCATCATCACGCTGTACATTAAAGTGCATGACCGGGTTAACGGTCGTTTTGTTGGTATTAAGGTATTCAACAAAGGCTTGAAGGCCACCATCGTACTGAAAAGCCTCTTCTTTTCCCGTCCGCTCATCTTTTAATACAATTCGAACACCAGAATTTAGAAAGGAAAGCTCTCGCACCCTTTTTGCCAATATTTCATAGTGAAAATTTATGTTATTAAAGGTTTCCGTTGATGGCACGAAGTGTACAGCGGTTCCTGTTTCGGTTGTTTCTCCCACCACAGCAAGTGGCGCTTGAGGTACACCATGAACATATAGCTGCTCATAAACTTCACCTTTACGTTTAATGGTTAACCGTAGCTCTTTTGATAGCGCATTAACCACAGAAATACCCACGCCATGCAGCCCACCAGAAACTTTATAACTGTTTTCATCAAATTTCCCACCCGCATGCAACACAGTCATAATTACTTCGGCTGCAGACACACCTTCTTCATGTATTTCTGTAGGAATACCACGGCCATTATCTGAAACAGAAATAGATTCACCAGGGTGTATAGTGATTCGAATTTCTGAGCAATGACCCGCCAGAGCCTCATCGATAGAGTTATCGACAATTTCAAACACCATATGGTGTAACCCGGTACCATCATCGGTATCACCAATATACATTCCAGGGCGCTTTCGAACTGCATCCAGCCCTTTTAGTACTTTAATGCTCGACGAATCATAACTTTGCTCTTCACTCATACGAAAAACCTAAATTTCTAATTTTTTAGTATTAACGCCTATTCCGGTGTAATACCCCCATGTTCCACGTGGAACATGCTTGTTTGTTTACTATCACCCGGCCAAGACAAAACCACGTCATCCCGGACTACGCCAGTGATGAATGTCTGCGCTCCAAGGCGATACAACAATTTTCCTACCTTCTCTCTATGCTGCACATCCAACTCTGAGGGAAGATCATCTAGCAAATACAAACACTGACATCCCGTGCGCTCATAAAACAAAAACCCTTGGGCTATTTGCATTGCTGTTACAAGGATTTTTATTTGCCCTCGAGACAACACGTCGCTTGCAGGCTGATTGTTAAACCTTATCCGCAAATCTGCTCGATGCGGGCCATACTGGGTACCCTTAAGTTGAAAATCTCTTTGCCGGCTTGCCAGCAAAATATCCTTCAATGGTTTAGCCACATCCCAACCAGCATAATGCTTAAACTCAAAACCCTGCAATAGTGTTAGCTCTTCTATAACCCATTGAATTTTTGGGATTAATTCAAGCAAATACTGTTGACGGTATTGGTTTATCTGGTCAGCCAGACCTGAAAACTCTGCATCCCAAACCCCCAGCAACACCTCGTCTATTCTATCATGCCGGAGTAATGAATTGCGTTGTTTAAGCGCTCGCCTAAATTTTTGCCAGAGAAGTCGATAATTATGTTCCACGTGGAACACGCCCCAATCTACATATTGTCGACGATACTGTGGCCCACCATCTAAAAGTCGGAAGCTATCTGCATTTAAAACTAAAAGTGGCATTGCTTCTGCCAGGCTTGATGCATTATGAATAAGCTGGCCATTCACCTTAAACTGGAAGCCTCCCTTGCGCGAACGACTCACACCCAAAGGGATATTTTTTCCTTCTTTTTCCAGCAAGCCAAAGACTGTACAGCTATCTTCATTTTGATTAATGATTGGATTTAATGTGCGACAACGAAAGGATCTCCCCCTGCCTAAAACATGTAGCGCTTCTAACAGACTCGTTTTTCCGCCGCCATTAGATCCATAAAAAATATTGGCACCAGGAGACAATGAAAGCTGGACGTGCCTAAGGTTTCGCAACCCATGGACATCCAACCTTTGTAGATGCATACAGAAATTTTCTTTTAAATACTTTGGGGTTAAAGCCGCATAGGCATAACAACATACACCGCACTCTCATTCGCCGGATCTTCAATTAGCGCGCTACTATTGGCATCCGAAAGTGTAAAACGGGCTTCTGTTCCAGATAAAACATTAAGAACATCAATGATATAGCTTACATTAAAGCCTACCTCTAGATTTTCAGACGTGTAATTTACCGTCACCTCTTCTTGAGCTTCTTCCTGCTCGGGGTTGTTTGCAACAAGGGTGAGCTGCCCTTCTGATAATAACAATCTTACACCTCGATACTTTTCGTTAGAAAGAATCGCTGTACGACTAAACGCATTTCGCATCTCTTCACGGTTACCCACCATTTGCTTATCGCCACCTTTAGGAAGAACCCGATCATAGTCAGGATAAGCACCATCCACCAGTTTAGAGGTAAACCTAAACTCTGCCGTAGACAAACGTATATGATTGTTACCCAAAACAACCTTAACTTCGCCGTCATCTGAAAGAAGCCGGGAAAGCTCAATCACACCTTTGCGCGGAAGAATTGCCTGAGTAAGCTCACCATCAAGGCCTGGCACCTGAACATCCATCATGGCTAGTCGGTGCCCATCTGTTGCAACAACCCGTGCTCGATTTTCTCCAACCTCCAACAACATACCATTGAGATAATAACGTACATCTTGTTGGGCCATAGCAAAGGATGTATGGCTAATAAGCTGTTTCAGCTCAGCCTGATTAATTACAAACTCTCGTTTACCCGGGCCATCATCAACACTAGGAAATTCATTCGCAGGTAACGATGAAAGAGTAAACCGACTCCGGCCACTAGTAATTTGAACCCGACCATCTTCCTCAGAAAAAGTGATATCCGCACCTTCAGGTAAAGAACGACAGATATCCATCAGCTTACGAGCTGGTACCGTTATATCCCCACTCTCAGATGGAGCACCCAAAGAAAGGTGGCCAACAATCTCTACCTCAAGGTCTGTCCCTGTTAAGGAAAGACTATCTCCAGCAAGGTTGATCAATACATTAGATAATATTGGCAGTGTTTGGCGCCGCTCTACCACACCAACAACAAGCTGCAATGGCTTCAGGAAATCTTCTCGAGATACGGTGAACTTCATCTGTTAGTTTCTTCCAAGTATGGCTAAGTACTAAATTTTACTTATGATAATCCAAAGGCTTCCAATAATCAGGTAGTTAATGCACGCAATAGGTGTTTTACATCTTCACTAATATCCCGACTGCTTTCCTGCAACTCTTTGATTTTTCTGCAGGCATGCAAAACAGTGGTGTGATCTCGCCCACCAAAGGCTTCACCAATCTCTGGCAAGCTATGGTTAGTCAGTTCCTTTGCCAAAGCCATCGCAACCTGCCTCGGCCTTGCTATCGATCGGCTACGCCGCTTGGAGAGAAGCTCTGACATTTTTACTTTATAGTACTCGGACACCACCCTTTGGATATTGTCGATAGTAACCAACTTATCCTGAAGAGCTAACAGGTCTTTCAAGGATTCTCTAATCAGGTCAATATTGATTGGACTTCCAGTAAAGTGAGCACTTGCTATCACTCTTTTAAGTGCACCCTCTAACTCTCGAACATTAGACCGGATTCTTTGAGCAATAAAAAAGGCCGCATCATTCGGTAAGTTTACCCTTGCCTGGTTGGCTTTTTTCATCAGAATAGCCACCCTTGTTTCCAGCTCCGGAGGTTCAACCGCAACAGTTAAACCCCAACCAAAGCGAGATTTTAAACGCTCTTCAAGGCCATCAACCTCCTTTGGGTAGCGATCACAAGTAAGGATCATCTGTTGACCCCCTTCAAGCAGAGCATTAAAGGTGTGGAAAAATTCTTCTTGAGAGCGCTCTTTGCCCGCAAAAAATTGAATGTCATCAATCAACAAAGCGTCTACTGAACGATAAAAACGCTTGAAATCGTTCATAGCATTTAACTGCAAAGCCTTAACCATATCGGCAACAAAGCGCTCTGAGTGTAAATAGACTATTTTAGCATTTGGCTTTTGCTCACGTAACGCATTGCCCACCGCATGCATAAGGTGGGTTTTACCCAAACCAACCCCCCCATAAATAAACAGTGGGTTATAGGATCCCCCTGGGTTTTCGGCGACCTGGCGGGATGCAGCTAAGGCTAACTGGTTGGACTTACCCTCAACAAAAGAATCAAAGGTAAAGGTTTGATTAATATTACTTTGGTGATTCAAGCCTCCCTCAACATTTGATTTGCGGGCCGATGGAATCTGTACGCGAGTGGTTGCAGGCAGCACCGAACGCGCCAACACCCTGGGTGTTGTTATTTGTTTTTTCTCTGCTTCATGGTGTAAGGGTTGTAAACCGTTGCCAGACTCAACGACAACTTTACAACGCTCACCACTCAGTTGCTGGAAGATCTCGATAATTCGCTCTAGAAACTTGTCAGAAACCCAGTCTTTTACAAAGCGGTTGGGTGCCAACAAGCGAATATCTTTATTTGGCTCAGCAGTCTGATTCGTATCTAACTGTAACGGTCTTATCCAAGTATTAAACTGCTGTGTAGGCAGCTCCTCCTGAAGATAGCCAAGACATTCTTCCCATAAAGCTTGAGCCAAGTTATACCCCTTGTGTACGACTACTTATGCGACTATTTTGTTGCCGCTATTTTTGTTGTTGTCATCTGTACTCTGATAATTTTCAGTAGAACCCGTGACCTTTTTATTAAGCGTCCAGTCTAACCATAAAGAATAGAGTTATCCACATCTTTGATGAAAACAGCAAAAGAAGGTTTATGAAAAAACTTATGATAATCAACGTGTTAACAAAACAACAAGGGCTGTTGTTTTACACAGTATCACTAGGTATTGTTGGTTATAAATTAACCATTGTTTGTGGATAACCTGTTGATATTTTGTTAGTTGTCAGGGGGTTTCCTGTCTACAAAGAAATCTGTACTCAAACCAGGTCTTAAATAATTCCAAACAAAGTCATTAATGACCGAAACCAAAGAGTGGGTCATTTTCCGATACAGAAACTACCAAAAATACGACCGAGTAAATCGTCACTGCTAAATTCACCGGTAATCTCCGCTAAAGATTGCTGTGCCAACCGAAGGTCTTCTGCCAACAACTCACCGGCTCCCGCCTCAAGTAGCTGACAGCGTCCCGCTAACAAAAAGCGCTCGGCCTTCTTGAGTGCCTCCATATGACGCCGTCGGGCAATAAAACCGCCCTCACTGGCTCCGGTATAACCCATACACTGCTTTAGATGCTCTTTGAGGATATCTAACCCCAGGCCCTGCTTCGCGGATAATGTTATTACTGGATGATAATCACTAGAAATCCCCGGAGAAAGCCCGGAGATATCACCCTTATTTAAGACAAAACTTATATTGTTGCGATCAGGATAACGTTCAAAATACTCCGGCCAGTTATTTGCCGGCTCTAGGGAATAATCACTACTGCTGTCGACAACAAACAAGATACGATCTGCACGATCTATTTCCTTCCAAGCCCTTCTTATACCCTCTTGCTCAATAACGTCTCCTGTTTCCCGAAGACCCGCCGTATCAATGATATGTAACGGCATCCCTTCAATATGTATTTGCTCACGAAGCACATCACGTGTAGTGCCTTCTATGTGAGTAACGATGGCACTATCACGCCCTGATAGTGCGTTTAGTAAGCTGGATTTTCCTGCATTGGGTTTACCGGCAATCACTACCGACATTCCCTCAGACATCAGCGTTCCTTGGTGTGCCTGAGAGGTCACAGACTTCAGTTGTGAAATTAAATGATCAAGGTCACTGGATACTTTGCCATCTGCCAGGAAATCAACTTCTTCTTCAGGAAAATCTATCGACGCCTCCACATAGATACGCAACTGGGTAAGAGACTCAACCAGTGTATGTATGTGTTTGGAAAACTCACCCTGTAATGATCGAATCGCACAACGGGCGGCTTGCTTTGATGTAGCATCGATAAGATCAGAAATAGCCTCTGCCTGAGCAAGATCTATTTTATCATTAAGAAACGCTCGCTCAGAAAACTCTCCTGGTCTCGCCAGGCGCGCGCCCAAATCCAAAGCACGATGTAAAAGGGCGTCCATAACCACCGGTCCACCATGCCCCTGAAGCTCCAGAACATGCTCGCCCGTAAATGAATTGGGTGCGGAAAAATAGATAGCCAGGCCTTGGTCAATAGCCTCTCCGTTGACGTCCAAAAAATCAGTAAACCACGCCTTCCTTGGTGATGGTTTTTGTGCCAACAAACCAGAAAAAAAAAGATCCAAATTATGTCCAGAAATCCGCACAATGCCTACACCACCCCGACCGGGAGATGTTGCAATGGCAGCGATAGTATCCTGGTCAGCCGTTGTCAGCATATTAACCTCTAGAAAATAACTCAGAAAAAAGGCCCCCTGTTCAAGGGAGCCTTTTTCTATCTTATTTTTTGCTTCCAGCCCCTGTAATTTTTCTTGTGATTATCCATTGCTGAATAATGGATAATCCGTTATTCACGGTCCAATAAAGCACCAAACCTGCAGGGAAAAACATAAAGAAGAAGGTAAAAGCTATGGGCATAATTTGCATAACTTTCGCTTGCATGGGGTCTGGCGGGGTAGGGTTGAGCCGCTGCTGAATGAACATGCTAACGCCCATAATTAATGGAAGTACAAAGTATGGATCTTTTACTGACAGATCTTGAATCCATAAAATCCAAGGAGTGTGCCTCAACTCAACACTTTCTAACAACACCCAATAAAGTGCCATAAAGACCGGCATTTGTACCAATATTGGAAGGCAACCACCCATCGGGTTTACTTTTTCCCGCTTATAAAGATCCATGGTTTCCTTGGACATTTTTTGGCGATCATCACCATACAATTCTTTTAGGCGAGCCATTTCAGGTTGCAGTTTCCGCATATTGGCCATAGAGCGGTAACTTGTTGCTGACAATTTGAAAAATGCTGCTTTGATCATGACCGTCAAAAAAATAATTGACCAGCCCCAGTTTCCAAGAATTTCATGAAGCTGATAAAGCACCCAAAACAGAGGCTTCGCAATCCACCACAAAAAACCATAATCTACAGTTAAATCTAAATAAGGCGATATTTTTTCTAACCGGTACTGATCCTTGGGACCCACATAGAACGCGGCCTTTAATTCACCCTGTTCTCCAGCTGCTACCGTCACCTGAGGTGAAGTAAACCCGAGCATATAAAGGTCCTGGTTGCCCAGCTGGCGCAAATCAAAGCTATTTGTGGTCTGCTGGTCTGGTACCCAGGCACTAATAAAATAATGCTGAACCATAGCAACCCAACCACCGACCACCGTCACTTTTTCAAAAGGGTCATCAGCAATTTCCTCAAAATCCAATTTCACATAATTTTCGTCTTCGCTGGTTAGTGCTGCACCAAGGAATGGTTTCATCCCCATAGAATTTCCAACTGAAGGGTCATGACTGTCTCGTTTAATCTGCCCATACAAGGCCGCCTTCCAATCGTCCACACCCCGGTTATCTATTTGATAGGTCAGCTCAACCAAATAATCACTTCGATTAAAGGTGAACTGCTTAGTAATGTTTACATCTCCCTGCTCAAGGGTCAGATTAACCTGCAGGGAATCTTGCCCATCTTGTAACCGGAATTGCTCAGCACTGACCTTAAATAGGGGCCTTCCTGATTGGGTGTCTGTACCATTAACACCCAACAGGCCGCTCTGGGCCACATACGTTGTGGTCGATGTTCTGTTGAGCAAAATAAATGGACTGCTGTCTTTATCTAAGTCTGTCAAATGTTGCAGTAACTCTACGCGAACAATATCACCACCATGAGTATCAATGAGAACTGTTAACACATCCGTAGATACTTTAATCAAACGAGTATTTGTCTCATTAGTAACCTCTACCACCGGAGGGCTACTCTCGTCATCAACCATTGGCAATTCGCTGGCATTAGAACCGGGGGTGCTCGCAGCTCGTATCGGCAGCTCTGGTATTACCAGTTCTTCAACCATCGCGTTATCCACCACCGGTGCATGCGCTTCCTGGTAATTACTCCACTCTAGGAACAACATGTAAAGCACCACCAACATGCCGCCAATAAGTAATGAACGCTGCCAATCCATATCTATTTATACTCAGTTTTTTGTTCAAGCTCTGGAACCGGGTCGAATCCCCCGGCATGAAAAGGGTGACATTTTATAAGGCGACGAAGCGTAAAATACCCCCCCCGCACTATACCGTATCTTTCTACTGACTCTACTGCATAACAAGAGCAGCTAGGGTGGAATCGACAATTATTGCCAAGAAGGGGGCTAATTAAGAATTGATAACCTTTAATAAAGGAAACAGCAAGTTTACGAATCACTGTTTTCATCACTGGTCAGCCTGAAGCTTACGCAATAGACGTTGCCAGCTTTGCTCAAGTAATTCGGTTTGCTCTCTTGAAGAAAGTGTATCCATACCTTTGCGAACAAGAAAGACCACATCTAAAGCCTTCAGTTGACTCTGAGTATGTCGAAAGGTATCTCTTACAACACGCTTAACGCGGTTGCGGCTTACAGATTGTCGGATATGTTTTTTTGCGACGACCAAGCCCAACCGTGCATGTGAGTGTTGGTTGGGTCTGGCAAGCAATAAAAGATGGGGGTGCGCAACCTTATACCGGGTATCACCAAAAACAGCCTGGTAAGCCCGGGCTGTCAATAGTCGTTTATCTCTACCAAAGGTTACTTCGGGCATGTTTTATTGGACGTCCACTGTTAGACACAGCTAGCCCTCTCCCACCCTAATACAAGGTTAGAATTAAGCTGCTAGACGCTTGCGGCCTTTTGCGCGGCGGCGTTTAATAACCATACGACCGCTTTTTGTGGCCATGCGGGCACGAAAACCGTGGGTACGCTTGCGCTTTATTACGCTAGGTTGAAATGTTCTTTTCATGACTAATTTCCGTTAACTAACTAATACCTTCAAAGGGCGGGCGATTCTAAAGAAAAAGGGCGGCTATATCAACGATAGAATGAACAATAGATAGCTTCACGAAAGAAATATAATCAAACAATATTTATCCACACAATTACCCACAGAACAAAACGGCTTATCCACAGGCCTTAATAACCTGTGGATTATGTCTGGTAAAACTACGTGAAAAAGCTTTGGATTCTTTTGTGGATAAGTTGCTTTTCTGAATATCTGTGGATAACCCCTACTATCATCCACAACTTAAACTAACCTTTTAGACCTGTTTCTTCCATCTTACCCATAGGATTAAAAGTTATTTAATCTATTATTTTTAAAGTACTTTTTTTAGATATCCACAGAAATCCTCTCCTATAGTAATAATAATAACTATAATCTTTCTTATATATATACATATATAGATAACTATATAAAATTAATTAATAAAGCAAAAAACTCGTTGTTAGAAAATCAATAATTTACTATCTGTTTGTTTTATAATGCTCCCTCTTTTTCACAATTTATTAGTTGGTTTGTAATGGTTCGGCAAGAGATGTTCTACCCTGAAACATTTGATGTCATCGTGATTGGCGGCGGCCATGCTGGCACTGAAGCGTGTTTAGCCGCAGCGCGCATGGGTTGTAAAACCCTATTATTGACACACAACATAGAAACTCTTGGGCAAATGTCTTGTAACCCCGCAATTGGCGGCATCGGTAAAAGTCACCTGGTAAGAGAGGTTGACGCGCTCGGTGGAGCTATGGCCCATGCTGCAGATATGGGTGGTATCCAGTTTCGAGTTTTAAATAATCGCAAGGGTCCCGCCGTTAGAGCTACGCGTGTCCAGGCGGATCGTGTTCTTTACAAAGCATCTATTCGTGCAATGTTAGAAAATCAGCCCAATCTATCTATTTTTCAACAAGCCGTTGACGATTTTATAATGGATGGCAATCGCGTTATCGGTGTGGTGACCCAGATGGGGTTGTGTTTTTCCAGCAAAACAGTGGTGTTAACTGCGGGCACTTTTTTAGGTGGAAAAATACATATTGGTTTGGAAAACCATTCTGGTGGTCGTGCCGGAGACCCCCCCTCAATAGGTCTTGCCGATAGACTTCGCGAATTACCCTTTCGTGTTGACCGGTTGAAAACAGGTACACCTCCACGCATTGATGCACGCAGTGTAAATTTTGAAGGGTTGCAGCCCCAGTGGGGCGATCAGCCTGAGCCTGTTATGTCTTTTTTGGGTGATATTTCTGAGCATCCCGAGCAAGTATGCTGTTATATCACCCACACCAATCAACAAACCCACGATATTATTCGTGGTGGAATGGATCGGTCGCCCATGTATACAGGGGTTATTGAGGGGGTGGGCCCTCGTTACTGTCCATCAATTGAGGATAAGGTGGTGCGGTTTGCTGATAAAGACAGCCATCAGATTTTTATTGAACCAGAAGGATTAACTACTCATGAGTTATACCCGAACGGTATTTCCACCAGCTTACCTTTTGATGTGCAGATGCAACTGGTACGATCGATAAAAGGTTTTGAAAATGCACATATAACCCGCTCTGGTTATGCCATTGAATATGATTTTTTTAACCCGCAGGATTTAAAGTATTCGCTGGAAACAAAGTTTGTGGAGGGTCTTTTCTTTGCTGGCCAAATTAACGGTACGACGGGTTATGAGGAGGCCGCAGCCCAGGGTTTGTTAGCGGGAGCAAATGCTGCTTTGCAGGTGCAAGACAAAGAAGCTTGGTGCCCTGGGCGCGATGAAGCCTATCTGGGGGTGTTGGTGGACGATTTGATTACCATGGGCACTCAAGAGCCTTACCGCATGTTTACCAGTCGAGCTGAATACCGGTTGTTGTTGCGGCAGGATAATGCAGACTTGCGATTAACAGAAAAAGGTCGAGATTTAGGTTTGGTTGGTGACAAGCGCTGGGAGGCATTTTGTATAAAACGTGAAGCCATCGAACAGGAACAACAACGCTTAAAAACCAGCTGGATACAACCAGGCTCTGTTCAAGCAAAGCGGCTGGAAGAGATAACAGGGTCTACCCCGGCCAGAGAATACAATTTGCTTGATTTGTTAAAGCGCCCGGAGCTGCACTATAAAGATGTTGCCGAGATGGGTGCTCGTGTGAATATCTCCGCAGATGTCGCAGAGCAGGTTGAAATTGATGTGAAGTATGCGGGCTACATTGACCGGCAACAGGAAGAAATTGAAAAATTACGTCGTCAGGAAAACACCGCGATTCCAGAAGGTTTTGATTTTAAGCTGGTTAAGGGCTTATCTAACGAAGTCAAACAAAAGCTTTCAGACGCAAGACCTGAAACATTGGCAAGGGCTTCTCGAATCCCGGGGGTAACACCGGCGGCAATGTCATTGTTACTGATTCATCTAAAGAAAAAGTTAGTTACGTCAAAAAAGATTGCTTAAGGGGATGAGCAAACAACTTGAAGACCTTCTCTGCAACGGCATCGAACAACTTTCTCTAACAGTGACGGATCAGCAGATATCACTATTGCTGGAATATCTACAGTTACTGGAGAAATGGAATGGTGCTTATAACCTTACGGCTATCCGCGAACCAGAGAAAATGCTTCGATTCCACCTACTTGATAGCTTGAGTATTATCCCTTTTATTCACGGCGACCGTATTCTGGATGTTGGTACTGGGCCGGGGTTGCCGGGTATTCCTTTGGCGATATTTTATCCAGAGCGACAGTTAACCCTGATGGACAGCAACGGAAAGAAGACCCGCTTCCTTTTTCAGGTAAGAACGCAATTAGACCTAGGTAACGTTATCGAAATTCAAAGCCGCGTTGAAGCTTATCAACCAGAGAAACCGTTTGATGCGATTACTAGTCGAGCATTTACCAGTCTTGCAGACATGGTGGAAAAAACAAAACACCTGATCTCAACAACCGGGAGATTTTATGCCATGAAGGGTCAATACCCCGAGGAGGAGTTGAGTGTGTTGCCAAAACACTATAATGTCGTTGCTTCGCACCGATTACAGGTGCCGGGTGTTGATGGTGAGCGACACCTAATCGAAATAGAATTATCAGCAAGTTAAACCATCAATAGCACTCTATTGAGGAACCCATAGTGACCAAAATATTTACCGTCGCCAATCAAAAGGGCGGGGTAGGAAAAACTACCACCAGCATTAATCTTGCGGCCTCTTTGGCGAGCTATGGTAAGCGCGTATTGTTGGTGGATATGGACCCTCAGGGTAATGCCACCATGGGAAGTGGCATTAATAAGTCCAACTTAAATATAACCGTGCTGGATGTGCTGACTGGTGAGGTAAGCACAGAGGAAGCGATTCAGCGGAGTGAGTCGGGCAACTATGATTTATTGCCTGCTAATGGTGATTTAATCGCTGCGGAGGTTGGGCTGCTTAAGGTGAAAAGTAAAGAGAGTCGCCTGCGCCATGCGCTTACACGCGTTAAAGGCAGCTATGATTATATTATTATTGATTGTCCCCCATCCCTGAGCATGCTGACCGTTAACTCTTTAGTATCTTGTGATAGTGTGATTGTCCCTATGCAGTGTGAATATTTTGCCCTTGAAGGATTGTCTGCATTACTTGATACCATTCAAAAAATTGGTCGATTGCTCAACCCAAAACTAAAAGTAGAGGGCATACTTCGAACCATGTATGACCCTCGCAACAGTCTAACCAACGAAGTAACGGCACAACTTCGAAAACATTTTGGTGACAAAGTTTATCGTATTGCTATTCCTCGCAATGTGCGTTTGGCTGAAGCGCCAAGTTACGGCCTGCCAGCGTTGGCTTATGATAAAAACTCAAAGGGAGCGCTTGCTTACCTTGGGTTGGCAGGAGAAATTATTCGACGAGCTAAAACAGCCGTCAAACCAGAGTTGGAGATGACGGGTTAAGTTATGGTGAAAAGAAAAGGTTTAGGCCGCGGCCTTGAAGCTCTACTTGCTACGGGGGGTGAGGAAGACTTTGAAGAAAGTGCGGAGCGTTCGGCCCAGGACCTGTTAAAAGTATTGCCCGTGGAGTTCATGACCAAAGGGAAATACCAGCCTCGCCGGGATATACATCCGGATGCACTTGAAGATTTAGCTAATTCCATCCGTGCTCAAGGGGTTATGCAGCCTATCATTGTTAGGCCGGTAGGCATTGATAGATATGAAATTATTGCTGGCGAGCGACGCTGGCGAGCTGCTCAGCAGGTAGGTTTGGATACTATACCCGCACTAATCAGAGATGTTTCCGACGAATCCGCTATAGCTATGGCGTTGATAGAAAACATACAACGTGAAGACTTAAATGCGATAGAGGAAGCGCAAGCTCTGATCCGCCTACAGCAAGAATTTGAGCTGACCCAGCAGCAAGTTGCAGATGCAGTGGGTAAATCTCGCACCACGGTAACGAACCTAATGCGATTGATGACCCTCGAGCAAGGGGTGCAAAAGCTGTTGGAGCATGGCGACCTAGAAATGGGACACGCCAGAGCACTGTTGGGGTTGGATGGCGAGTTACAATTAAGAGCAGCCCGTACAGCGGTTGCTAAGGGAATGACTGTGCGACAAACTGAAGCTCTGGTTCGTCGCATGCAACAGGAGCAACCTGATGCCAGCACTCAAAGAGTGGACCCAGACATCAGGCGCCTGCAAGACAAGCTGTCAGACCAGTTGGGAGCCCCCGTTTCTATAGAGCATAACGCCAAAGGAAGGGGTCGGCTGATTTTTAAATACAACAGCCTTGATGAGCTGGAAGGTATTTTGAGCCACATTAAGTAATAGCCAACTATCACTGTCATAAATTATCGGTATTTTCGATATTGTTGTTGTAAGCAGCAGCTTACGTTAAAGATGAGTTGAATCTATAGTTGGGACTACCTATAATTGCCGCCCGTTTGAGCTTGCATATAATATTTGCTCAAACATGTTGTGCGAAAAGGGGGTAGCAAATGAAAGCTACCATAGAGGCTCCACCGGTTGGCCGGATAGCAATAACACAGTTCGCAATATTACTTGTAGCTGCTATTGCATTGGTGCCGATAGATGCAACTATAGCCTACTCCATACTGATTGGTGGAACGATCCAAATAGTGCCGCAGGCCTATTTTACTCGACTAGCTTTTCGGTATATGGGAGCAAGACAGGCACCAGAAATGCTTCGCGCTATACAAAAAGGAGAAACGGGCAAGTTATTGCTCACGGGTTTGTTTTTTGCGTTGACCTTTATTTTTGTCAAACCAATTAATGTAACCGGGTTGTTTCTTAGTTATAGCGCCATGATTATTGTGCAGTGGTTTTGTGCCGCGAGAGCGCTAAACCACCGAAAAATTTGACCTAGCTAGTTTGAGAGAAAAAGAATGGCGGGCGAGACCCAAGAAGCGGGAACAGGATATATACAACACCATTTGACCAACCTTACCTATGGTCAAACGGAACATGGTTGGGGCTTTGCGCATAGTGCGCAAGAGGCTGCGGAGATGGGTTTTATGTCCGTCAATGTCGACAGCCTGGGTTGGTCCATTGCTTTGGCTGTAGTTTTTTCATTCTTGTTTCGTTTGGGAGCCAAGCGTGCCACGTCTGGCGTGCCTACCGGAATGCAAAACTTCATTGAGATGATGGTGGAGTTTGTTGATGGCACTGTTAAAGACAGCTTCCACGGCCGCAACCCTTGGATCGCCCCGATGGCGTTGACTATTTTTGTCTGGGTGTTTTTTATGAACCTGATGGATTTAGTGCCTGTTGATGTGCTGCCGGTTATAGCGGCATTGATTAACGGCGAAAGCTGGGAAGTCATATCTTCTGGGCGTTCGCATACCTATATGAAGGTGGTTCCCTCCACGGATCCTAATATTACCCTGGGTATGGCGCTTGCTATATTTGGTATGATTATTTACTACAGCATCAAAGTAAAAGGCATAGGTGGGTTTGTTGGCGAGTTAACCCTGCAACCCTTTAGCGCCAAAAACCCTATTGTTCAGGCCATCTTTATTCCGATTAACCTTGCGCTAGAGTTGGTGGGCCTTTTGGCTAAACCGTTCTCTCTTGGTTTGCGGTTGTTCGGTAACATGTACGCGGGCGAGATGATCTTTATTTTGATCGCCATGATGTATGGTGGTGGTTTGCTCTTGGGTGCCTTTGGTGGGGTCTTGCAGTTAGGTTGGGCAATTTTCCACATCCTAATTATTACCTTGCAGGCATTTATCTTTATGGTGTTAACCATCGTGTACCTGAGTATGGCGCACGAGGATCATTAATAAATTTTTACTTAAACAATAATTACTTACTTTTGTTATTAGGAGAAAAAAATGGAACTTATCATGATCGCAGCAGCAATTATGGTTGGGTTTGGTGCACTGGGTGCTGCCGTTGGTATGGGCCTGTTGGGTGGAAAGCTGCTGGAAGGCACTGCACGTCAACCTGAGTTAGGGCCAATGCTACAGGGTAAAATGTTCCTGTTAGCGGGCTTGATCGATGCGATCCCAATGATCGGTGTTGGTATTGGTATGTACCTGATCTTTGCTGTTGCCCCAGGTGTTGCAGCTTAATTTTGACATCCCGATTCTTAACTATTAACTCCAAGAACGAGGTGTTGGCGTGAATATTAACCTGACCTTATTCGGACAGCTGATTTCTTTTCTGTTCTTTATATGGTTCTGCAAGAAATTTGTATGGACTGCCATCATTCATTCGATGGAAGAACGGCAGAAAAAAATTGCCGATGGTCTAGATGCTGCAGACAGAGCTTTCCGTGATCTTGAGCTGGCGCAAGAAAAAGCGACAGAACGACTCAAAGATGCAAAGCAAGAAGCAGCAGCAATTATTGAGCAGGCTAATAAGCGTGCAAACCAGATTGTTGACGAAGCCAAAGAGCAAGCAAAAACTGAAGGCGATCGCCTTAAAGTAGCTGCTCAGGCAGAAATCGAGCAGGAAATGAACCGTGCTAAAGAAGAGCTGCGTGAGAGTGTAGCAACCCTGGCCTTGGCCGGTGCGGAGAAAATCCTGAAAGCAAACATTGATGAAAGCACTAACCGTGCCTTGGTCGATGATCTGGCAGCACAGCTGTAACCGAGGTTTAACATGGCGGAATTGAGCACACTGGCTCGGCCTTATGCAAAAGCAGCGTTTCAATATGCTGCAGATGCCAATGATTTGCAGGCGTGGTCTGATAGCCTTGCACTTGTTGCAGCCGTTGCGCAGCAGCAAGCAGTAGTAAAACTGCTGAGTTCACCCAGTTATACCGCAGCTCAGCAGGCAGAAAAGACTATTGAGGTTTGTGGTGACGCGATTAATGACAAGAGCCGTGGTTTTATCCAGGTCTTGGCAGAAAATCGTCGTTTGCAATTACTACCGCAAATATCTCAGCAGTTTGAAGTACTAAAAGCGAATCGCGAAAAAACCGTAGAAGTAAGTGTGGTTTCTGCGAGTGAAATTAGTACAGAACAACAAAACAAGCTAGCAAGTGCGCTAAGCGCGAAACTCGAACGTGAAGTTAGCATGCAGGTGTCGATAGATGACAGCTTGCTTGGTGGCGCTATCGTTCGAGCTGGAGACACCGTTATTGACGGCTCCATTCGTGGGCGATTAGCAAAACTTGCTGAAGCATTAAATTCTTAGGATTGAGGACCAGAGCAAATGCAGCAACTGAATCCATCCGAAATCAGTGAAATCATCAAGCAGCGTATTGATAGCCTTGAGATTTCATCTGAAGCGAAAAATGAAGGCACCATTGTGTCCGTATCTGACGGGATCATTCGTATTCACGGCCTAGCCGATGTGATGTACGGTGAAATGATCGAGTTTGATGGCGGTATCTATGGTATGGCGCTTAACTTAGAGCGCGATTCCGTTGGTGCGATAATCCTTGGTGATTACCTGTCTCTGGCAGAAGGCCAGAAAGCACGTTGCACGGGTCGTATCCTTGAAGTACCGGTAGGTCCAGAGCTGGAAGGTCGGGTTGTCGATGCGTTGGGTAACCCTATTGACGGTAAAGGCCCTATCAACGCCAAATTAACAGATGCACTTGAAAAAATTGCTCCGGGCGTAATTGAGCGTCAGTCAGTCGACCAGCCAGTGCAAATTGGTTTGAAAGCGATTGATGCTATGGTGCCAATTGGCCGTGGTCAGCGTGAATTGATTATTGGCGATCGCCAGATTGGTAAAACAGCAATTGCCGTTGATGCGATTATTAACCAGAAAGATTCTGGTATTAAATGTATCTATGTGGCTATTGGCCAGAAAGCATCATCTATTGCAGCGGTTGTTCGTAAATTAGAAGAACATGGCGCAATGGAGCACACCATTATTGTTGCTGCTACAGCTTCTGACCCTGCTGCCATGCAGTATCTGGCTCCTTTCGGCGCTTGCACAATGGGTGAGTATTACCGTGACCGGGGTCAAGATGCTTTAATTATTTATGATGATTTGACCAAGCAAGCTTGGGCTTATCGTCAAATTTCATTATTGCTGCGTCGTCCGCCGGGCCGTGAAGCTTACCCTGGGGATGTTTTCTACTTGCACTCCCGTTTGTTAGAGCGGGCTGCACGTGTAAATGTGGCTTACGTTGAGAAGTTCACTAATGGCGAAGTTAAAGGTCAAACGGGTTCACTGACGGCATTGCCGATCATTGAAACTCAGGCTGGTGACGTATCTGCATTTGTGCCGACTAACGTAATCTCTATTACGGATGGTCAGATCTTCCTGGAAACAGACATGTTTAATGCGGGTGTTCGCCCAGCAATGAACGCGGGTGTTTCTGTATCTCGTGTTGGTGGCGCGGCACAAACAAAGATTATGAAAAAGCTGTCTGGTGGTATTCGTACCGCCTTGGCGCAATATCGTGAGCTAGCAGCATTCTCCCAGTTTGCATCTGATCTAGATGACGCGACCAAGGCCCAATTGGACCACGGTGAGCGAGTTACTGAGCTAATGAAGCAAAAGCAATATGCGCCTCAAAGCGTTGCCGAGATGGCTCTAACAATTTATGCCGCAGATAATGGTTATCTTAAAGAGGTTGCTGTTAATAAAATTGGTGATTTCGAATCAGCTTTGCTCTCTTATATGAAGGCTGAGCACGGTGACTTGTTAGACCAGGTGAACCAAAGTGGTGACTGGAATGACGACATTGAAGCCAGTTACAAGGCGGCCCTGGAAAAATTTATCAGCACCCAAACTTGGTAAGGTAGTAAGGGGGCAGATTTAAATTTGCCCCCATGATTAGGCATAAATTATGGCTATCGGAAAAGAAGTTAAAACCAAAATTACCAGTATCCAAAGCACTCAAAAAATTACCAGTGCGATGGAAATGGTAGCTGCAAGCAAGATGCGTCGTGCCCAAGAGCGCCGAGCGCTCGGTAAGCCCTATGCTGACCGCATTCGTTCAGTAGTTGGTCACATTGCCAATGCAGTTAGTGAGTATAAGCACCAGTATTTGGAGCAACGCGAGATCAAACGCGTTGGGTACATTGTTATCTCAACAGATCGGGGTTTGTGTGGTGGTTTAAACACCAACTTGTTCAGGCAAGTCATCAAATCCATGAAAGGCTGGTCAGATCAAGAAGTAGAGAATGACCTTTGTCTGATAGGTAATAAAGCAGCGGCATTTTTTAGTAGTTTCGGCGGCAATATTATTGCCACCGTAAAAGATGTCGGAGATGCTCCTTCTGCTAATGATCTTATTGGTGGCGTAAAGGTCATGCTGGATGCTTACGATGAAGGCAAAATTGATAGGTTGTATGTGGTAGCAAACAAGTTTGTTAATACGATGACCCAAACGCCGGTTGTAGAGCAGTTATTACCGCTTCAGCCAGTAGAAGATGACAAGCTTAAGCACCACTGGGATTATCTCTACGAGCCAGATGCCAAAGAATTATTGGATGGATTATTGATTCGTTATATTGAATCTCAGGTCTATCAAGGTGTGGTAGAAAATAAAGCCTGTGAACAGGCGGCGCGTATGATTGCAATGAAGAGCGCCACTGATAATGCGGGCGATATGATTGACGAATTACAATTGCTCTATAACAAAGCTCGTCAGGCAGCTATTACTCAAGAGTTGTCAGAGATTGTTAGTGGTGCAGCAGCAGTTTAACCAAAGATTTTAAGGTTTAGTTTAAGAGGAACCGGAAATGAGTAGCGGACGTATCGTTCAAATTATCGGCGCTGTTATCGATGTGGAATTCACTCGTGATCAAGTGCCTAACGTGTATGACGCACTAAAGGTCGAAGAGAAAAATTTGACCCTTGAAGTTCAGCAACAGCTGGGCGACGGTGTTGTGCGCACCATTGCCATGGGTTCTTCTGAAGGTGTCAGTCGAGGTCTTAGTGTCAGTAATACTAATGCACCCATTTCTGTTCCAGTTGGTATAGAAACGTTGGGACGCATCATGGATGTGCTGGGTAACCCAATTGATGAAAAAGGTCCTATCGGTGCGAAAGAGCGTGCAGCTATTCACCGTAAGCCGCCAGCATACGATGAATTGTCTGCCTCCGACGAATTGTTAGAAACCGGCATCAAGGTGATTGATCTGGTTTGCCCGTTTGCCAAGGGTGGTAAGGTTGGTTTGTTTGGTGGTGCGGGTGTTGGTAAAACCGTCAACATGATGGAGCTAATTAATAATATTGCAACCGAGCACTCTGGTTTGTCAGTGTTTGCTGGTGTTGGTGAGCGTACTCGTGAAGGTAACGATTTCTACTTTGAAATGCAGGAGTCAGGTGTTGTAAACATCGAAACTCCCAGCGAATCAAAAGTAGCAATGGTTTATGGTCAGATGAATGAGCCACCGGGAAATAGACTCCGTGTAGCACTGACCGGTTTAACCATGGCAGAAAAATTCCGTGACGAAGGTAAAGATGTACTATTGTTCATCGATAACATTTACCGTTACACACTGGCTGGTACCGAAGTGTCTGCACTGTTGGGTCGTATGCCATCTGCGGTAGGTTATCAACCGACTTTGGCAGAAGAGATGGGTGCCCTTCAAGAGCGTATTACTTCTACTAAAACTGGATCGATTACATCCGTACAAGCAGTGTATGTACCCGCTGATGATTTAACCGATCCATCACCTGCAACTACGTTTGCTCACTTGGATTCAACAGTTGTACTGAGCCGAGACATTGCTTCTAAAGGTATTTACCCTGCGGTAGATCCACTGGATTCAACGTCACGCCAGATGGACCCGCTGGTTGTTGGTCAAGAGCACTATGATGTGGCCCGTGGTGTGCAATCTGTTCTTCAGCGCTTTAAAGAGCTTAAGGATATTATTGCTATCCTGGGTATGGATGAGCTGTCTGAGGAAGATCGGCAAGTAGTAGCACGTGCTCGTAAGATCGAACGTTTCTTGTCACAGCCATTCCATGTTGCAGAAATATTTACTGGCTCACCGGGCAAGTATGTATCTCTAAAGCAGACTATTGCTGGCTTCCAGGGCATTCTTAATGGCGACTATGACCACTTGCCCGAGCAGGCGTTCTATATGGTTGGTACCATTGAAGAGGCCGTTGAAAAAGCTGAAAAGCTTAAGTAAGCCCAAGAAAGGCGTTAAGATATGGCTATGACAGTCCATTGTGACATTGTAAGTGCTGAAGAGTCCCTGTTTTCAGGGTTAGTTGAGCTGGTAGTGGTTACTGGTTCCGAGGGTGAACTGGGAATTGCTTTTGGCCATGCACCATTACTTACTGACCTTAAGCCGGGACCTGTACGCATCATAAAGCAAGAAGGTGGAGAGGAAATTTATTACCTCTCAGGTGGTTTTTTAGAAGTACAACCAAACACCATCTCAATACTTGCTGATACCGCTTTGCGTGCTGATGATCTAGATGAGGCAGCGGCATTGGAAGCGAAGAAACAGGCTGAACAAGACCTTGCTAACCAGAGTGGTGAGTTTGATTACTCGAGGGCAGCATCCCAGCTTGCAACGGCGGCAGCACAGCTACGTACCATTAGCCAGTTGCGTAAGAAACTAGGTGGCTAAAAGCAAGTTTAGTAATGAATAAAAAGGGTGGCTTTTGCCACCCTTTTTTTTTGGTTTTTTTATTAAAATGTAAATGACAATGTTGTTTACTCGAACATAGTAATCAAACCTTGTTCCTGCTTAAATACTGAAAAATTACGGAATATAAATTGTTATGACAACTGATATTGTGATCCTTGCTGCAGGAAAAGGAACAAGGATGAAGTCCGCACGTCCTAAAGTGTTGCATTTACTCGCTGGCCAACCACTATTACAGCACGTGGTTGAAGCAGCAAGGAGTGTAAACGATGCAAGGGTCATAGTGGTCACTGGTCATGGTGCGGACCAGGTAAAAGCAGAGGTCAATGGAAATGACTTACAGTATGTTGAGCAAATTGAACAGTTGGGAACAGCCCATGCCGTGAAAATGGCAGTTCCGGGATTACGTGAAGGTGGAACAACGTTAATTCTTTATGGTGATGTTCCTCTCATTGCTCCAGAAACAATCTCGGATATGTTGAGTGCCGTAAACGAAAATAGTATGTCGCTGTTAACAGTAGAACTGGGTGATCCAACAGGTTATGGCCGTATTTTAAGAAATGATGAAGGCTTGGTGACGGCCATTGTTGAACAAAAAGATGCTTCAGAGGAACAATTAAAAGTTTCTGAGATAAATACCGGCGTTTTAGCTCTACATACAAATCATCTAAAAGCTTGGCTACCAAAAATTAATAATAATAACGCTCAAGGTGAATATTATCTAACAGACCTTATTGCTTTGGCCCGCGAAAACAATGTTTGTGTAGAAACGAAACAACCATTATCTGTAGAAGAGGTTGAAGGCGTTAATAACCGGTTGCAGCTAAGCGCATTGGAGCGTTTTTACCAGCAGCAACAGGCAAAAAAATTAATGGTTGCCGGTGTTACTTTAGCAGACCCTGGTCGTATAGATGTCAGGGGTAAACTGGTTACCGGCAATGATAATTTCATTGATATTAATTGTGTATTTGAAGGAAGTGTGACGCTTGGTAGTAACGTTCGTATTGGGCCCAACTGCTTAATTATTGATAGTGATATTGGTGATGGTGTAGAGATTAAAGCCAATAGTATTATTGAGAAAAGTAAGGTTGCCAACTACGGGGTAGTTGGACCTTTTGCTAGATTGAGACCAGGCTCAGAATTGGCAGAAGGCGCAAAAATTGGAAATTTTGTCGAAACAAAAAATACTAAAGTAGGCAAAGGTAGCAAAATAAGTCACCTGAGTTATGTCGGTGATGCGGAGCTGGGTGATGGTGTAAATGTTGGTGCTGGAACCATTACTTGTAATTATGATGGCATTAATAAACATAAAACTATTATGGGTGATAATAGCTTCATTGGTTCAAATACTTCGTTAGTGGCACCCGTAAAAATAGGCAAAAATGCTACAGTGGGTGCTGGCTCAACGATAACTAGAGATGTACCTGAAGGCGAGTTGGGTTTAACTCGGGCAAAACAAAGAAACATTTCTGATTGGCAGCGCCCAACAAAGAAGTGCTAATTTTATTAGAAAATGACAGATAAATTTACGTTAGCAAACAACCGTATCGGATAGAATTATGTGTGGAATTGTTGGTGCCGCGGCACAACGGAATGTTACAGGTATCCTTATCGAGGGTCTAAAGCGCCTAGAATACCGTGGTTATGATTCTGCTGGATTAGCTGTACTAGATAAGTCAGGTACGGTTCAAATTCGTAAAAATGAAGGCAAAGTATCCAATTTAGTGGACGGTTTGGCAGTATCTTCAGCTCGTGGCACATTGGGGATAGCACATACCAGGTGGGCAACTCACGGCGTTCCAAGCGAAGTGAATGCTCACCCACACAGCTCGTCTGATGTGGCTGTCGTGCACAACGGTATTATTGAAAACCATCAAGAGTTACGGGAAGAATTGGTTGTCCTTGGTTATAAATTTGTTTCTGAAACTGATACCGAGGTGGTGGCTCACCTGGTTCATCATTATTTTGCCGAATCTGATTCTCTTAAAGAAGCTGTGCAAAAAACGATTAATCGATTACATGGCGCTTATGCTCTTGGCGTGATCTGTGCCAGAGATCCGGAGGTATTAATCGGTGCGCGTAGTGGCAGCCCCTTGGTCTTGGGTGTGGGTATTGAGGAAAACTTTATTGCCTCAGATCAGATGGCACTCCGCCAAGTGACCGATCGCTTTGTCTTTTTGGAAGAAGGTGACTTGGTTGAATTGTGTAATGGCTCGTATCAAATAGTTGACTCAATGGGCGCGGCTGTAGAGAGAGAGGTGGTGACGCTTTCGGGCGGGGATGACGCAGCAGATAAGGGCAACTATCGTCACTATATGTTGAAAGAAATCTTCGAGCAGCCAGAGGCTCTGCAAAATACGATACAGGGTAGAATTAGTGATAAACATGTATTACCCGAAGCATTTGGAACAAAAGCCCGTGAGGTTTTTGCCAAGGTAAAATCAGTACACATTGTTGCTTGTGGCACGAGTTATCATGCCGGTTTGGTTGCACGTTATTGGTTCGAAGAATGGGCAGGAATTCCCTGTCAGGTGGAAGTCGCCAGTGAGTATCGTTACCGTAAAGTTGTGGTTCCAGAAAACACTTTGTTTGTAACTATTTCCCAGTCAGGTGAAACGGCGGATACATTGGCCGCTCTACAATCGGCCAAACAATCTGGGTATCTGGCTAGTCTGGTGATCTGTAATGTGGCCAACAGTTCTTTAGTTCGTGAATCTGATTTGGCATTGATGACTCACGCGGGCCTAGAAATTGGTGTCGCTTCTACCAAGGCATTTACAACCCAACTTGTTGCCCTACAATTACTCTGTATTGGCTTGGGTCGTAGTCATGGTCTTGATGAGAAAAAAGAACAAGAACTGGTGGAAGCATTACATCAACTGCCTGAGCTTTGCGAACAGACGTTGGCACTGAATGAAGAAATAGAAACAACATTTGAGTGCTTTGCAGATAAAAATCATGCTCTATTTTTGGGTAGAGGAGTTCAGTTTCCAGTAGCTCTGGAGGGTGCTCTTAAGCTAAAAGAAATTTCTTATATCCATGCTGAGGCATATCCTTCAGGTGAACTGAAGCACGGCCCCCTTGCTTTGGTCGATAGTGAAATGCCAGTGGTTGCGGTAGCGCCTAACAATGAGCTGTTAGAAAAACTGAAATCTAACCTCCATGAAGTTAAAGCCCGTGGTGGGCAGTTGTTTGTTTTTGCTGATAAAGCAGCGGGTTTTAAAAATGAACCTGGTGTGACGGTTATGAATATCCCTCATGTGCCAGAGAGTCTGGAGGCTATTATCTATACCCTACCCTTACAATTATTGTCCTATCACGTGGCGGTGCTCAAAGGTACGGATGTGGATCAACCGAGAAATTTGGCTAAGTCAGTTACGGTTGAATAGCTAAAACAACAAATAAGTTGGTAAGCAGTTACTATTCTGGAGGAACCCTTAATTCCTCTAGCCCTTTCTGTAATTCGAGTAAATGTTCCTGAAGCTGCCCACCTTTATGCTGGGCAACGCCAATAGCCAATACATCAATAACGACCAAATGAGCGATGCGTGAGGAAAGCGGTGTGTAGATCTGAATGTCTTCTTTGGCATCAATGGTCAGTGGAATAGTGGCAGCATTTGCCACGGGGGTATTTGAAGGTGCAATGGCAATAACAGTAGCGCCACGACTTTTTACTTGTTTAATGGCGTTGATGAGCGTGGTGGTTCTCCCTGATTGTGAAATCGCAATGACCACATCATCGGGAGCCATAGAGGTAGCAGACATATTTTGCAGGTGTGGATCAGCATAGGCAGCAGCGGATACTTGCAGTCGAAAAAATTTGTGCTGGGCATCAAAAGCAACGGCAGCGGAGGCCCCAAAACCATAGAACTCAACACGATTGGCTGCACATATTGCCTGCACAGCACGGTTTAGCATTTCTAGATCAAGGGAGTCCCGAACCTTAAGTAGCGTGTCCACGGTGGAGTCAAAAACTTTGAAGGTATATTCCGCAACAGAATCTGTGTCGGTAACAGCAATTTGTCCGTAACTGGGGCTTGAGGCTAATTGTTGGGCCAAAGCCAGTTTAAAATCCTGAAAACCATTACAGCCTACTGCACGGCAAAAGCGTACTACCGTGGGTTCGCTTACGTCGGCTTGTTCGGCTAAATCCACGATGCGCATATGGATAACCTTGGTGAGATTGGCCAAAGTAAACTCGGCTACCTTACGCTCAGATTTACGCATCTTGGGAAGATTATCACTGATAGCCCGTGTGAGTTCTGCTGGTTTCATACTGTGTTCCTTGGTGTCAGTAGCCTATTGTAAATAATTTACAAGAAAATGGAATTCTTGTAGTTGTCGGTAAAAAAATCTCGTTCAATAAATGGTTAACGTCAACTCATGACACCACTGTTCTGCTAGAATTCGTTACCATGGATGTCACAGCAATTCTCGACCCTCTCAACTCCGCACAACGCGAAGCCGTATCTAATACTGATAACCACCTGTTAGTTCTTGCGGGTGCCGGTAGTGGTAAAACCCGTGTGTTGATTCACCGAATTGCCTGGTTAGTTCAGGTAGAGCAGCTCTCGCCCTATAGTGTGTTAGCCGTAACCTTTACCAATAAAGCGGCAAAGGAAATGCGCAGCCGTTTGGATGACATGCTTGGCTATTCATCTCAGGGCATGTGGGTTGGCACTTTTCATGGCCTGGCTCATCGGTTGTTAAAAATGCATTGGCAAGATGCGGGTTTACCCGAGAACTTCCAAATACTGGATAGTGATGATCAGCTCAGATTGGTAAAACGGGTCTACCAGGCATTGGGTATTGATGACAGTCGTTGGCCCTATCGTCAGGCGCAGTCATTTATTAACAGTCAGAAGGACGAGGGCTTGCGTTCAAAACACCTGCAGCCAGCCCAAGACCCTTATCAACGCACAATGTTGCAGATCTATTCCGGCTATGAAGAAGCTTGTGAGCGTGGTGGCATGGTAGATTTTGGCGAGCTGTTGCTTCGTGCCCACGAACTTTGGCTTAATAAGCCGGAAATATTGGCCCATTATCAGCAGCGCTTTAGCCAAATTTTGGTGGATGAGTTTCAGGATACTAATGCCATACAATATGCCTGGTTACGAGTCTTGGCAGGCCAAAATATTCGCATCACCGCTGTGGGCGATGATGATCAATCTATTTATGGTTGGCGCGGCGCCAAGGTAGAGAACATTCTCAACTTTAGCCGGGATTATCCCGATACGGCTACGGTGAGGCTGGAGCAAAATTATCGTTCTACCAAAAATATTCTTGAAGCAGCCAACGCAGTTATTTCTCGTAATACTGACCGGTTGGGTAAAAATCTTTGGACAGAAGATGTCGACGGTGAGCTGATAGCGCTCTATTCCGCTTTTAATGAACATGATGAAGCACGCTTTATTGCTGATCGCCTTAATGATTGGGTAAAAGATGGCAATTTACGCAGTGAGGCTGCCATTTTATATCGCTCCAATGCCCAATCACGGGTGCTGGAGGAATCGCTACTGCGAGCCCAAATACCCTACCGGATTTACGGTGGTCAGAAATTCTATGAGCGTCAGGAAATTCGTAATGCCCTGGCCTATTTACGGCTAACCATCAATCGTAATGACGACGCTGCTTTTGAGCGAGTGGTGAACACGCCAACACGGGGTATTGGTGACAAAACGGTACAAATTTTGCGGCAGTTTGCTCGGGATGAAGGCATGTCCATGTGGTCTGCGGTTGAGAAAGCTGTTGTCACAGGTGAATTGTCGGGCCGAGCCAGTGGTGCTGTTCAGTCTTTTATCAACCTGATTAATCAGCTGGATCAAGACAGCGCGGATTTACCTTTACACGAGCAAGTGGATAACACCATTGAAGGCAGTGGCTTGATAGACTTTCATCGTCGGGAGAAAGGCGATCGTGGGCAATCCCGGGTAGAGAACTTGCAGGAACTAGTGGTTGCTTGTCGAGGTTTTGAACCAGCAGATAAAGAACAGCCCGCCCTGCCCCAATTCCTGGATCAGGCGGCACTGGATGCTGGAGATCGCCAGGCAGATGAGGGTGAAGATGCGGTGCAGTTGATGACCTTGCACTCGGCAAAAGGACTGGAGTTCCCCTTGGTCTTTCTGGCAGGAATGGAAGAAAACCTGTTTCCCCACCGTATGTCAGCGGAAGACCCAGCCCGCTTGGAGGAAGAGCGTCGGTTAGCTTATGTGGGAATCACCCGGGCCATGCGAAAGTTGTACCTTACTTTTGCGGAATCCCGTCAGCAGTATGGTACCGAGAGTTACAATAGCGTATCTCGCTTCGTGCGAGATATTCCCACGGAATATATTGAAGAAGTACGATTACGGGCACAGGTTACCCGCCCCACCAGTTATGCTAAAAAACCGGTGACCAATTTTAGCGATCAGGGCACAGACACAGGCCTATCCTTGGGGCAGCGCGTACAGCACAAAATATTTGGTGAAGGTGTGATCTTAAGCTTTGAAGGCAATGGGGTGCACGCTCGGATACAAGTAAATTTTGATAATAAGGGCAGTAAATGGTTAGTGCAGTCATACGCTAAACTAATGCCATTATAGTCAAACGAGTATTAGCACCACCTGTAAAAAAGTAGAGCCAAAATACTTAAAAATGAAATCTTGTGGCGAACAACAAGAGGAGCACCATGAAAAGACAAACCCCTTCCCCAATGGCATTTATTGCTCTAGCTCTCCTGCTAACACTATCTAGTTGTGGTGGCTCAGAGAGCAGCCCGGCGACTGAGTCAGAAGTGCAACAGGCACCGCAAAAAATCTATAAATGGAAGATGGTTACCACCTGGCCTAAAAACTTCCCAGGATTAGGCATGGCAGCTGAAAACTTCTCTACTCTGGTGGGGAGAATGAGTGGAGGCAGGCTTCAGGTAAAAGTATATGGCGCTGGCCAGTTGGTCCCGGCACTGGAAACCTTCGATGCGGTTTCACAAGGTACGGTAGAAATGGGCCACAGTGCGGCCTATTATTGGAAGGGAAAAACCCGGACCTCGCCATTATTTACTTCTGTGCCCTTTGGTCTCAATGCGCAAGAAATGAACGGTTGGTTACATTACGGCGGTGGCATGGCGCTTTGGAGAGAGCTTTACGAGCCCTTTAATTTGGTACCACTGGCAGCGGGAAATACTGGCGTACAAATGGCGGGTTGGTTTAACCGGGAAATCAACTCCTTGAAGGACCTTAAAGGACTAAAAATGCGTATCCCTGGCCTTGGGGGGGATGTGCTTAGTCGTGTGGGTGTCGAAGCCGTCAATATTCCCGGTGGTGAGTTGTATACAGCGATGCAAACGGGTGTGATTGATGCTGCTGAGTGGGTTGGTCCCTACAACGATTTGGCCTTCGGTTTTCATCAAGTAGCCAAATACTATTACTACCCCGGTTGGCACGAGCCAGGCCCCACCCTTGAATTAATTGTTCATAAGCCGGCTTTTGAATCACTTCCCGATGACCTACAGGCCATAGTGGAAGGCGCCGCTCGTGCCATTAATCAGGATATGTTGGATGACTACACCGCACGCAACAATGCCGCACTTGATGAGCTAGTGAATACTCACAGTGTTGAATTGCGCCAACTCCCGGATGATGTACTGGCAGAATTAAACCGCATTACTCAGCAGGTGCTGGAAGAGATAGCGGCAGAGGATGCAGGTTTTAAGAAGGTCTATGAATCACAGAAGGCTTTTAAAGAGCAGGCTATCAAATATCATAAAATTTCAGAGCAGGCTTATTATCGAGCCAGAGAGCTTAAATAAGAAAGATAGGAGTAAGAGTTTTTACTAATCTTAAATATTTAAAGAGTTAAAAACAAGAAGGATGACTATGGTAACTGGTGAATGTTTTTGCGGAGAGGTGACGTACCAGGTCAGTGGTAAGCTTCGCGATGCAAAGTCATGCCATTGTTCTCGATGTCGTAAAGCATTTAGCTCTCAAGCATCTGCGTATGCTGCTGTTGATCCTCAAGAATTTACATGGTTGTCGGGAGAAAATATATTGACATCCTATGTTGGGGAGCAGGGCTTCGGGCTTCAATTTTGCAGCCAGTGTGGCTCAACGCTATGCGGTATTTTTAATGAAAAAGTTCATGGGGTTACATTGGGCTGCGTCAATGGTGATCCGGATATTGAAATTGGTATGCATATTTATGTTGGGTCTAAAGCAACATGGGAAGTTATTCCTGAAGGTATTCTTCAATACAAAGAGGATGTTTCGGATAGTTTATAATTTTTGATAATAAGGATTAATAGTGATAGACCGCAAACATCATAAGGTTGTCTTTTCATTTTTTATATCATTACTGATGTCTTGTATTATGTCTCTCGTTATCAGTATTTTTAATGTTGGCTTTGTCAGTAATATTGTTAGTATTTGGTTAAGCGCTTGGGCGTTCGCCTTTGTCATTGCTTTTCCAGCAATTATTATCGTGTCTCCATTAGTCCATAAACTGACAAGCTTGGTTTTGAAAGAAGAAACTAGCCATTAATTACAAGACTAAAATGATGATGGGTTAATGAAAAAAACAAAGAAAGCGGTTTTGTTGTCAGTCTTAGTATTACCGGGAAGCGGGCATTTTTTTTTAAAGAGATATATTTCTGGTTTTATATTAGCTGGTACAGCATTAGTGGCAAGTTATTTTTTGGTTTCTGGGGTAATTAGTAAGGCTTTGGATATTGCGGATAAAATTAAACGTGGTGACATTCCTCCCGATATTATGGCTATTACAGAATTAGTAGCTCAGCGATCATCAGGTACTGAGCTTCAATCCCTTAATACGGCGATGATATTTTTGGTGGCAGCTTGGCTAATTGGTATAGTAGATTCTTATCGAGTGGGTCGACAGTTAGATCACCTATTGTAACTATTAATACTGCACATTAAAAAACAAAGGTGGGAATATGCAAACATCAGATTTGGCTAATGAGTGGTCTTTATTACAAAATCAATATGATAGTTATGAAAAATATTCACTGCTGATTAAATTAGTTAGCGTAGGAATTTTATCAATTGCATTTTTTATTCATCATCTACATTTTTCAATTTTAATTTTATTATTGGTTTTATGGTTGCAAGATGCTATTTGGAAAACCTTCCAGGCTCGCATTGAAGGCCGGCTGTTGCAATTAGAAGGTTATTTGTCTGATGATCAAAATTTGGATCGTGCTGATGGTAGGGCCTATCAGTTTAATCGTTTATATTTAGAGGCCCGCCCAGGAATGGTGAAACTTATTAATGAATATTTTCATCAAGCAATAAGACCAACGGTTGCTTACCCCCATGTAATTTTAATTTTAGTATTGAGTGTTAAACTAATGTTTTAAGCTTAGTTAGTTCTGAAAAGTTCTTTATAAAAAGTGGAAAACGCAATGAACACCTCTTTAAAAATCGTATGTTTTATTTTGTTATCGTTGCTGGCGAATATTACTTGTGCGGGTTCATCAAAAATAGGAGTTTTAGTTTTCGATGGTTTCTTAACCAGTGATGTAACAGCACCCATTGAAGTTTTTGGTGCTGCTACAAAAAAATCTTGGTTCTCTTCTTATGAAGTAGTCATTATTTCTGCCTCAAAAAATAAGTTCATACGTTCCGAAGAAGGTCTTCGTATTATTGCGGACCAAACAATTTATGATGATTTAACTTTAGATGTTCTTTTGGTTCCCAGCGCTTATAAGATGGATAAATTTTTAAACGATAAAAACTTGATTAACTTTATTAAGAAACAAGGTGAATCGGCTTCATGGATGGCCAGTAATTGTTCTGGTGCTTTTTTATTGGGTGAGGCGGGTATTCTTGATGGGAAAAAAGCAACAACTTGGGCTGGGGGTGAAAAAGACCTGGCTAATGCATACCCTGAAATTAATGTTCAATATGATCAAAATGTCGTTATCGACAGTAAAGTTATTACATCAAATGGTGGGCCCGTTAGTTATCAGGCAGCCTTTAAACTATTAGAAAAACTGAGTTCAAAAGCATTTGCACAAGAAATATCTGAGCTCATTCAGTTTAATCGATTAGAGCGCGCGTTTACTCCATAAGAGAAAACCGCCATAAATAAGGGTAAGTAGGAGTATTTGTTACCCAAGTTTTTTTAAGAAGACCAAAATCTCTCTTTCTGTTTGTTTATCACCGTGGAGTGTGGCTTTTTTCAACCCTGCTTCGAGCGACGATTTTGCCTGTTCTTTGAGATCCAACTTGATTTGTGACCGCCCTAATAGTTTGTATGCGGCGGAATAATTTTCATCTATTTCGATACATTTTTGTAGGTGTGGAATGGCTTGCTGGTAGTTCTTATCATTAAAATAGGCGCTGCCTAGACCAAACCGAAGCATGGCGGAGTCATTACCGCTTGCGAGCATTTTTTCAAGATTTTCAGTCAGTGACATTTGAGATTCTAACCTGTTATCTACGCCAGAACATGGGGGTAAATAGCACTAATAAGGTGAAAATTTCCAATCTTCCCAAAATCATGCCGCTACAGAGCACCCACTTGGCAAAGGTATTGATATCCCCGTAGTGAGAGGCTACTTGCCCCAGTCCTGGGCCGAGGTTGTTAAGAGATGCTGCTGTGGCTGACCAGGAGGTAATATAGTCCAGGCCCGAAGCCATCAGCAGCAACACCATAAAGTAGTAAACAGCTAGATAAACACCAAAAAAGGCCCAAATAGCATCGGTGATTCTATCCGGAACATTTTTGTTTCGTATTTTGATGGGGAAGATAGCATTGGGGTGAATCAGACGATAAATTTCTCGTATGCTTTGCTTGGCAAGAATCAGCATTCTACCAACTTTAATACCGCCACCAGTGGATCCGGCACAGGCGCCAAAAAAGGAAAAGAATATTAATAGGAAGGGCACAAAACTGGGCCAAGCACTGAAGTTGTCTGTAGTAAAGCCAGTGGTGGTCATGATAGACACCATTTGGAAAATGCCGTGGTAAAGGCTGTCTTCTCTGTTATAGGTGCCACTGAAATATAGATACAGACATACCAGTACTGATCCAGCGAACAACATCATTAAGTACATTTTTGCTTCTGGGTTGCGCAGATAGTGAGAGACAGATTTGCGAATCCAGGCGTAGTAATGCAAACCAAAGCTGAGGCCGGAAAGAATCATGAACACGATACAAATACTGATAATTGTGGGGTTATCATCAAAGAAGCCCATACTGGCGTCGTGGGTAGAAAAACCACCGATGGCCACTGTAGAAAAGCTATGAGCCAGGGCGTCAAAGAAGGTCATTCCTGCTAGCCAGTAGGCCATCATGCAGGCAAGGGTCAGTGTCACGTAAATAATAAACAGTGCTTTGGCTGTTTCGGTAATCCGTGGTGTCAGCTTGCTGTCTTTGACTGGGCCTGGTGTTTCAGCACGGTACAGCTGCATGCCACCAACACCCAGCATGGGCATGATCGCTACGGCAATAACCACGATGCCAATACCACCCAGCCACTGGAGTTGCTGTCGATAATAAAGAATGGATTTAGGTAGTAAATCCAGGCCAGTTAAAACTGTTGCACCAGTGGTGGTAAGACCAGACATGGATTCAAATACAGCATCAGTAAATGACAAATGGACAGCATCAACTAAGACAAAGGGTAGTGCCCCGACGATGCCTAGCTCCAGCCAGAACATCACGGTAATTAAAAAGCCGTCGCGGGTGCGAAGATCTACATGGCTGCGGCTGAAAGGAAGCCACATGATCATGCCAATAGAAAAGGTAATAGCAAAAGACAAGAAAAAGGCTTGGTGGGTGTGTTCACCATAAATACTGGCCACCAACATAGGTGGCAGCAACGTTAGGCTGAAGATCATTAACAGCATGCCGAGAACTTTTGAAATAACCGAAAAATGCATAGTATTTTGATTGTGCCGTGTTATGTTTTAACTATAAGCTGTGCTTTATCTATACATTGCGCTTTAACTATAAATAAGAGCGGCTCTTTATTTAACGTCAGAGAAAAAGGTTAGAAAAAGGTAAACCCAACAGAGAATAGCTTTTCAACTTCTCGAGTACGTTTCTTGTCTACTACAAATACGATGGCATGATCGTTATTGCGTACTACCGTGTCATGATGCGCAATTATAACCTCGTCATCTCGAACCAGTGCCGCCAGAGTCACTCCCGGGGGGGCCTTAATATCTTCAATGGCGCGGTCAACAACCCTGGACGTTTTACGGTCGCCATGGACAATAATTTCCATGGCCTCGGCAGCACCTCTGCGTAAGGAGTGGGCGCGCACGGTATCGCCTCTTCTTACGTGGGCAAGTAGAATACTGGTGGTTGCTTGTTGCGGTGAGATGGCAATATCAATTTCTCCACCTTGCACCAGGTCGGCGTAGACAGGATTGTTAATCAATGTCATTACCTTGCGGGCACCCAGCCGTTTGGCCAGCAGCGATGCCATAATATTGACTTCATCATCATTGGTTAGTGCCAGGAAAACATCCGTTTTATCGATATTTTCTTCGAGAAGCAAGTCTTGATCAGTGGCCGAGCCATTGAGCACGATGGTGTTGTTTAGGCGCTCGGAAATATATTGGCAACGTTCTTCTGAATATTCAATAATTTTTAGGTTGTGGTCTTTCTCTAGTGCTTTGGCCAGGCGGTAACCGATATTGCCACCCCCGGCAATAATTAATCGACGATAGGGGTTGTCTAGCCTGCGCAACTCACTCATGACTTTACGAATGTTTTTCTTGGCGGCAATAAAGAAGACTTCGTCATTTTCTTCAATAATGGTGTCCCCTTCCGGAACAATGGGTCGATCCTGTCGGAAGATAGCGGCCACTCTTGCATCTGCATTGGGCATATGTTCGCGTAAAAAACGTAATTCTTGACCAAGTAAAGGGCCACCCTTAATAACTCTAACGGCAACCAGTTGAACCAACCCATTTGCAAAATCAAGAACCTGAAGAGCACCAGGTTGTTGGATCAGGCGATAGATATAATCGGTGACGACCTGTTCTGGTGAAATAATAAAATCTACCGGAAAGTTATCATCATTAAATAGGCGTTCACGGTATTTTTTGGAGGTATAGCTGCGACTTCTGACGCGGGCAATTTTAGTGGGGGTGCGGAACAATGAATGGGCAATTTGGCAGGCAGTCATATTAATTTCGTCACTGTTAGTAACGGCTACTAGCATGTCAGCGTCTTCAATGCCGGCTCGAATCAATACGTCTGGATGTGAGCCCATACCCTGAATGGTTCTGAGATCAAATCGATCTTGCAGTTCGTGTAAACGCTTTTCGTCCAGGTCGATTACAGAAATATCGTTAGCTTCCCCAGCGAGATGCTCGGCCAAGGTCCCACCAACCTGACCAGCGCCAATAATTATTATTTTCATAACAGCTAATTCCTAACGATCTTAGTAGCGAGTCCCTAACGACCTTATCAGATAATTTCGTTTGTTATTTTTGTCTTTTGATAGTTATTACACACTGTTGTTTTAAGGTTTTTATTTTCAGGCATTTTTCTCTAAGTCTGCTTCTTTAGTTGAGCATAGTAGAAACCATCATGGCCACCAACTTGTGGTAGCAGCTGACATCCAAAGGGGGTTTTTATTCCCGTAGCCAGATCTAATTTTTTCACTACAGCATCGGTGTTGGAAGCAATAAAACGCAACACCACCTGGTCATTTTCCTGAGGAAGGGTGGAGCAGGTTGCGTAAATTAAAATGCCATCGTCCTTCAATAGCGGCCAAAGTGCGTTGAGGAGTGTCAATTGTAATTTGGCAAGCTTAGCAATATCTGCTGGCTTACGCAGTAATTTCACATCAGGGTGGCGGCGGATAACGCCGGTGGCAGAACAAGGGGCATCGAGCAGAATTCGATCAAAGGGTTGCCCATCCCACCAGCTGTTTGTATCAGTGGCGTCACCGGCCACTAATGTAGCTTGTAAACCTAAACGCTCCAAATTTTCTTCCACTCGCTCTAGCCGCTTTGCCGAAATATCCAGAGCAATGAGCTCTGCATTATTATCAACGAGCTCCAGAATATGACAGGTTTTCCCTCCGGGAGCGCAGCAGGCATCTAGTATTCGCTGCCCAGGTTTCAGGTCTAGCAGGTGAGCAGACAGTTGTGCGGCTTCATCTTGAACACTGACCTCACCCTCGGAAAAACCGGGTAGAGCTGATACATCCCGTGGGTTTTTGAGCGTTATACCCTCTGGAGTGAAGAGGGTTGCAGTGGCATCGATGCCTGCTGTTTCAAGCTGTGATAGATATTTGGTTTGATGGCTTTGACGCTGATTAACTCGCAGTGTCATAGGTGGTTGGGCATTATTTGCTTCAACAATGGCATCCAGTTGGTCTGGCCAAGCTTCGCGCCACAACGTGATTAACCAATCTGGGTGAGCTGTTTTAAAGGCTGAGCTTTGTTTTAGAGCCGAATCTAATTGCTCTCGTTCCCTCAGAAACCGGCGTAATACGGCATTTACTAATCCTTTGGCCCAAGGTTTTTTTAATGCTTTGCAGGCGGCCACAGCCTCATTGACGGCAGCATGGGTGGGAATTCGGGTTTCCAGTAACTGGTAAATAGAGCAGGCCAAGACCGCCTCAAGATCTTTGTCTTTGGTCTTGAAAGGCTTAGCCAATAGTAGATTTAGGTAGGCCAAAAGCCGGGGGTAGTAGCGCAACGTACCGTAGCAAAGTTGCTGCATTAGACCTTTATCGCGGTCATCTACCTTGGTTGTGTAATAGGGAAGCAGTGTGCTGAGCGATCCCTCATCCTGGAGTACGGCGGTGATGACTCGGGCAGCAGCGATGCGGACATTCACGAGGTTGTTATTTCCCGGTCGTCTACTTTCTGACCAAATATGGTGCCAGAAGAAAATAATTCGGCACGTGATTTGAGTAGCTCTACTGCGGGCAGTCGTTTTTTTCCGGGCAATTGAAGCGCCGTAATTAGCAGGCCTCCTTCGCCAGTATTGACTCGAATACCACTGGTGCCGGCTTCGATAATGGTTCCTGGTACGTTAAATGTAGTGTCTGTGCATCCCACGCTAGGTTCAGCTTGCCAGATACGAATACGTTCATTGTTGAGTGTTGTATAGGTCACAGGGAACGGATTAAACGCTCGAATTTTTCGGCATAGGATGTCGGCAGATAACTCCCAGTCCAGAAGCGCCTCCTGCTTGCTAATTTTTGGGGCATAGTTGCTCTGTGTATCATCTTGTTTTTCTGCAACGGCCTTGCCCTGTGCAATTTTTTGTAGGGTTACTAATAAGGCTGGGGGTCCAATAATGGCCAGTTTGTCATGTAAGGAGCCACCCGTATCATGATCATCGATGGTGCAGCGGATGGTATGAAGCATATCGCCAGTGTCCAAGCCTACATCCATTTGCATAATGGTAATGCCACTTTCATTGTCGCCAGCCTCAATAGCTCGCTGTATTGGTGCGGCACCACGCCAGCGCGGTAATAATGATGCATGCACATTGATACAGCCATATTTGGGTGTATCCAGAATGGCTGGTGGTAATAACAGCCCATAGGCAACCACAACCATAATGTCAGCCTTTAGCTGGGCTAAAATTTGCTGTTGTTCGGGGTCTTTGAGGCCCAGAGGTTGGTGGATGGTTAACCCCTGGCTTTTTGCTAATACTTTTACGGGGCTGGGTGTCAATTTTTTACCACGGCCTGCCGGGCGGTCTGGTTGAGTATAAACGGCAACAATTTCGTGATCGCCGCTGTCTAGCAATGCTTGCAGGTGTTGAGCTGCAAATTCAGGGGTACCGGCAAATACAATACGCAATGGGGTGTTCCTTTTAGCAATAAGTGATAACCGGCGCTAGGATGGATTATCTTGTTGGCGTTGAAGTTTTTCCAGTTTCTTTTTGATTCGCTCCCGCTTGAAAGCCGAGAGGTAATCTACAAACAACTTGCCATTCAGGTGGTCAATTTCGTGCTGGATACACACGGCCATCAAACCATCAGGCTCCATTTCAAAGGTTTTTCCGTCTTTATCTAGCGCTTTAAGTCTAATATGTTCAGGTCGATCGACAGTTTCGTAAAATCCCGGAACAGACAGGCAGCCTTCTTGATTTGAGCATGTCGCATCATCGAGCACTTCAACTTCAGGATTTATGAAGATCTGGGGTTCATTGGCGTCTTCTGATAAATCCATTACCACAATACGCTGGTGTACATTTACCTGTGTCGCCGCAAGGCCAATACCTGGGGCGTTATACATGGTTTCCAGCATGTCATTAATTAGTGTGCGAATACGGTTATCTACGTCAACAACAGGTTTAGCGATTGTCCGTAGACGGGGGTCGGGAAATTCAAGAATATTCAGTAATGACATCTGTTTGTGACGGGTTTCTAGTAATCTGGTGTAAACCACTGCTAACATGGTGTTATTAGAGAGGTTATTAGGCAATAATACCTCGAGTGAGAAGTATACACACAATCGGGATACAGCACACAGGACGGCCGGAAAATGAAAAAAATCCTAAAAATGAAAAAAACATTATTGGGAGTAGTAGCCGCTTGCACGTTTGCAGTCATAGCCTTTGCAGCAGAAGCTCCTTTTAATGAAAACATTCCCGATAAGTATACGGTTAAGACCGGTGATACGCTTTGGGATATTTCCGATTTCTTCCTGCGGGATCCCTGGTTATGGCCAGAAATTTGGTACGTTAACCCTCAGATTAAAAACCCGCATCTAATTTATCCCGGTGATATGATTTCTCTGGTATATATTGATGGGCGTCCTCGTTTGACGTTGGAGCGTAGCAGGAATGTGAAGCTTTCGCCGGGGGTGAAGGTATTACCCCATGCAGCAGCTATTCCGGCCCTACCATTGGATATTGTTAATAATTTCCTGTCTCGCAACCGTATAGTGACGCAAGAAGAAATTGATGCGGCCCCCTATGTTGTTGCCGGTTATGAGAAGCGCCTGCTGTCAGGCGTCAACGATACGTTTTATGCCCGAGGCCAGTTTGATGAAACCCCTTCGTATGGTTTGTATCGCATAGGAAAACCTTATGTTGATCCTGAAACAAAGGAAGAGCTTGGTATCCGAGCTCAGGATGTGGGCTCAGCCAAACTTAAAACTGTAGATGGTGATATAGGGACATTGTTGGCGACCCGCGTTATTGAAGAAATACGAATAGGTGAACGCTTATTGCCCCATGAAGAGCGTCGACTGGAGTCCGTTTTCTATCCCGATTCTCCAGATAGCGCGATTAAAGGTATCATTTTGGCGGTAGAGGGCGGCCTTTCCCAGGTGGGGCATCTGGATGTGGTTGCCATTAACCAAGGTGAGCGTGAGGGTCTTAAACAAGGTGATGTTTTGGCTATCTTCAAAAGAGGCGAAACTGTTACAGATAAAATTGCTAAGGAAAAGATTACATTACCGAATGAACGGGCAGGTTTATTGATGGTTTTTCGAACGTTTGAGAAGATGAGTTATGGCCTAATACTTAATGCAGAAAGACCTCTCGCGGTGAATGATATTGTGGAAAATCCTTAATAGGTCATTTTGTAAAATGAGGCATTGACCGTTAAGAGAGCAATAGAAACGCTGACAGTTGTCGGCGTTTTTTATGGGTGGGTATTAATCAATCAATAGTTATTACAGGGAGTAATAATATGGACAAGGAGTCCTTGGCAGCATTGACGTTGTATTTTCATAAAGACTTTTCACCATCTGATGTCATTAAGTTGTATCGTAAGACGGGTTCTTTATCCGGAATTTTTGCAATAGAGCCTGAGTTCTTCGAGTCTCTGCCCAAAAGGGTTCAGGTAAGCTTTAATAAACTTGAACAGCAGCGGCCTAAGTTAGAAGCACAGGCCGCTGTTGTTTTAAATTGGTGTCAGGATCATAGGGTTTACCCCCTAAGTATTACCGACTCTTCCTATCCGGCTCTTTTAAAAGAGATATCTGTGCCACCCTCCCTACTGTTTGTTCGAGGCAGCATTGAAAAACTTTGTTTGCCYCAAGTGGCGATTGTGGGTAGCCGTAATGCCAGTACCTCTGGTCTAAATACTGCTTCAGCGTTTGCCAAAATGCTGGCTAGTAGTGGTTTTGTTGTGACCAGTGGTTTGGCCCTTGGTATTGATGGCGCGGCGCACACTGGGGCAATGAACGGTGTTGTTAGTGGTGGYATAACAACCGGTCATACTGTTGCGGTGTTAGGYACGGGGCTCGATGTTATTTATCCAAGGCAGCATAGTGAGCTTTATCAGAAAATATTGGATGGCGGRGGTGCTGTGATAACAGAGTTTYTACCCGGAACGCCGCCATTGCCAGCCAACTTTCCTCGTAGAAATCGCATTATCAGTGGACTTAGCCTTGGCACAATGGTGGTGGAAGCAGCACTTAAAAGTGGTTCTTTGATTACGGCTAGATATGCCCTGGAGCAAGGACGGGAGGTCTTTGCGGTTCCTGGTTCTATTCACAATGCCTTGAGCAAGGGAACACATGCCCTGATAAAGCAAGGGGCAACACTAGTGGAGTCGGGTAAAGACATTGTAGAGCAGTTAGGTGGAATGTTGGCGTATGTGGARTTGGAGAAGAGTGAGTGTTCAGATAGTGYTTTGGGAAAACAGCAGAAAGAGCTTTTGAATGCTATGGGTTTTGATCCTGTTGATATGGATACGTTGGTTCATAGAACGGGTTTACCTGTTGTTGAACTGAGTCGTCAACTGGTGCAGTTAGAATTAGAGGCCRTTATTACCAGCGGTAATGGGTTGTATAATCGATTAAAGTAGCAGCTGAAAGCTTGCTTGTAGGGTGTTTTGTTGCTAAAACCCTGCTATTCAGGTAGCCTGCGCCGTTTTTTGTGGGGGGAGTAAAAAATGAGCAAAACCTTTGTTGCTATCCTAATGGGTTCTGATTCTGATCTTCCGGTGATGGAGTCGTGTTTTGAAATTTTAAGGAAATTTGATGTTTCCTTTGAGGTTAAAATTTCTTCGGCACACCGTACACCAGAAGCGACACACAATTTTGTTAAAGATGCCGATGCTCGCGGTTGCGCCGCATTCATCTGTGCGGCAGGTATGGCCGCACATTTAGCGGGTGCAGTTGCTGCCAATACTCTTCGCCCTGTTATTGGCGTACCGATYAATGCATCACTGGATGGCATTGATGCATTGCTTTCCACGGTTCAAATGCCGGGCGGCATTCCTGTTGCAACTGTGGCTATAGGTAAGGCTGGTGCAAAGAATGCCGCCTATCTTGCTATTCAGATTATGGCAGTTTCTGATGCCCCGCTGCATCAAAAGCTAATGGATGAGCGGCAAGCCAATGCTCAGTCTATTATTGAAAAAGATGCCGCTTTACAAGAAAAGTTAAACAATGGCTAAAATGGCTGYTGTAGTTTCTTGTTGTGTACCTGTTGAAATGGCACTTTTGTAACAACCACTGAAACGATGGTTTATGAAACAAACGCCCCTGCAACAAATGTCCCCGAAACGAAAGTGATTCAGTGTAGCCATGGTCAACTTGTGATAAAGCAAGCGGCTGCTGTTCTAAATGGCGGTGGYGTCGTGGCATATCCTACAGAAGCAGTCTGGGGGCTTGGGTGTAATCCTTTTTCAGAAAGCGCTGTGCGGCGTATTTTGACAATGAAACGTCGTCGTCGTGGCATGGGCTTGATTCTCATTGCGGCAAATATCGAGCAGTTATATCCTTTTCTATCGGAGCTATCGGCAGAACAGCGGGTTATGTTGGATAATACTTGGCCGGGGCCACAAACCTGGTTGGTTCCCAATAATAATGTTGCACCTCCATGGATTACGGGCGGACAGGATACCTTGGCTCTTAGGGTGACARATCATCCGGTTGCCGCCGCTCTTTGTCGATCCTTTGGTGGGCCACTGGTTTCAACATCGGCAAACCCTCATGGCTTTCCCCCCGCCAAGAGTTTATTAAAAATAAACTTATACTTTCGYAATCAACTTGATTGCGTAGTGCCGGGCTTATTGGGAATGAGTAACAATCCAACCCCAATTAAGCATTTAATAACCGGTGAGACCTTACGTTCAAGTTAGGCCGTTGTAAGYAGTAGCCCGGATTTTCTCTATACCCCCCKAACAGGTGTTTATACCATGACAGATAAAACGGCCGTTAAAGCCTATCTACTGGATTTACAGGATMGTATTTGTAATGCCTTGCAGGCTGAAGATGGTAAAGCACGATTTAAAGAGGAMAGTTGGGTTCGTGAAGAAGGTGGCGGTGGCAGAAGTCGGGTCATAACARAGGGTGATGTCTTTGAGAAAGGTGGGGTTAATTTTTCTCATGTGCATGGCAACCAGCTTCCTCCATCTGCTACTGCTGCACGCCCGGAGTTAGTGGGGCGCTCATTTGAGGCYATGGGCGTTTCTTTGGTGATGCACCCGGAAAACCCCTATGTTCCGACKTCTCATGCYAATGTGAGATTTTTTATTGCAGAAAAACCGGGAGAAGAACCAGTTTGGTGGTTTGGTGGAGGCTACGATTTGACRCCTTATTATGGGAATAGTGAGGACTGTCAGCATTGGCACCAAACAGCCAAGGYCGCCTGTGAGCCTTTTGGTGAAGAGGTGTACCCTCGATTAAAGCAATGGTGTGATGAGTACTTCTTTCTCAAGCATCGCAACGAACCTCGGGGTGTGGGAGGTTTGTTTTTTGATGACTATAATCAGCCCGGTTTTGACCAGAGTTTTGGCTTGATGCGTTCGGTGGGAGATAGTTTTGTGGACGCTTACCTGCCAATTATTCAGCGCCGCAAAGGAATRCCGTGGGGTGAACGAGAAAGACAATTTCAATTATATCGCCGTGGTCGTTATGTAGAATTTAACCTAGTCTATGATCGGGGTACGTTRTTTGGCTTACAAACGGGCGGTCGTACCGAGTCTATCTTGATGTCGCTGCCACCACTGGTWCGGTGGGAGTATGATTGGCAGCCAGAGCCTGGCTCTGCCGAGGCAGAATTATACGATATGTACCTCCAGCYACGGGCGTGGGTATAAATACTTTCAAYAATGGCGCGTCTTACTAAGCGATAACGATATGACCGATAACTACGCAGTGTTTGGTAATCCCATAGAACACAGTAAATCTCCTGCTATCCACAAAGCCTTTGCTGYCGCGACAGGAGAAGATATTTTTTACCAAAAACAACAGGTTGATAAAGATGGGTTTACTGTGGCGGCAGATGCTTTTTTTGCAGATGGAGGTAAGGGGTTAAATATTACCGTACCGTTTAAGCAAGAGGCTTATGGTTACGTATCTCGGCTTACAGCTCGGGCTCGCCATGCTGGAGCGGTTAATACCTTAAGCCTGCAAGATGATGGAACGGTTCTAGGTGATACTACGGATGGTATCGGAATGGTCCGTGACATGGTGGATAACCTTGGTTGGCAGATTAAAGGCAAGAAAGTGCTGGTGTTGGGTGCTGGGGGAGCTGTTCGAGGTGTTCTTGAGCCATTGCTTGAGTTATTGCCCCAGCACGTGGTGATTGCTAACCGGACCATAGASAAGGCCTTACAGTTGTCCAAAGGTTTTGCTGAAATGGGTTATCTGTTGGGGTGTGGTTTTGATATGTTATCAGGGCAACAGTTTGATTTAGTCATTAATGGTACCAGCGCCAGTTTRTCCGGTGAGCTCCCYCCTCTACCCGACGACCTGTTAGCTGGCAATGCAAACTGTTATGACATGATGTATGGCGCTGAACCYACAGTTTTTATGACTTGGGCGCAGCAGCATGGAGCTACCGCCATTACAGACGGCCTCGGCATGTTGGTGGAGCAGGCGGCAGAATCATTTTGCATTTGGCGGGGTGTTAAGCCGGAAACCAAATCAGTGATTGAAGATCTTAGAAATGGTATGTAATTTTTTAGATGATNGGGGCNGGTGGYGTGTATGAAAAAATGGTTTGGAAAGYTTCCAGTGGTCGTGCTGTTATCGTTATTTGGGGCACAGGCTTGGACTTCAAACATAGYGTGGMTTGACGTGCGCTCGACTTCCGAATACCAAGATGGTCATTTGTCTCAGGCAACTAATATTCCACATCCAGAAATTGCTGAAGGCATCACGACGCTTTCAGCGTCACTCTCCATAGAAAAAGATACAGAAATTAAACTCTATTGTGGTAGTGGCCGGCGTGCAGGTATAGYCYTCAAGGTTCTTGAGGACATGGGTTATACCCATGTCAGCAATGAGGGCGGAWACCAAGAGTTATTGGCTTCTAAAACAAGCGCTCAAGCAGGCTTTCATGAAGGTGCTGAAAAGTAATTGCCTGTTTACGTTAGGGCTTATTCCACATTGTTGCGCCAATCACCATGGCTCTCGGCCAGATATTCGTCCTTCAATTTCACATAATTTGCGGGTGAATAGGTAAAAAACTTTCTCTCGGCATCGGTGGTTGCACGCAATAAKCGACAAGGGTTGCCGACATAAAGGTTTCCACTTTCGAGTCGCTTGCCGGGCGGTACAACGGTACCGGCGCCAATCATGACCTCGTCTTCTACTATTGCTCCATCATTAACAATGGCACCGTTACCCACCAAAGTACGATTGCCTATGGTGCAACCATGTAAAATTGCACCATGACCAATAATGACATCATYSCCAATAGTGAGTGGCCAGCCGTCGGGGTTAAAGTCACTGGCATGGGTGATATGTAGTACAGCGTTGTCCTGYACGTTAGAGCGATKGCCAACAGTGATGCGGTGCATATCACCKCGTATAACGGCYCCAGGCCATACCGAAACATCATCTCCTAGAGTGACGTCACCAATAACGGTTGCTACGGGGTCTACATATACTCGGGCACCTAGAGTTGGCGTGATACCTCGATGAGATCGAATATTATCGGTCATGATACTTTTCCATAGTTGATGATGCTTGGCGTTATAATAGCCATACTTTCAGAGGCCTCAAGTGGTTTTGTTGCTTTAGTAGTATTAAGGCGGTGTGATGTAAATRCCGGAGCTTTTTAGGTTTCAGGCTTTCTAAGCTTATAGTTTTCCCGATGTAAGGTTCAATCATGTTTAAAGCTAAAAAGCGTTTTATTGCCGGTGCGGTGTGCCCCCGGTGTAGTGAGATGGATAAGCTTACAATTTTCCGTGAAGATGAAAAAGAATTTCGTGAGTGTGTGAGCTGTGGATTCAAAGAGCAGATGTTTTTACAAAGTGCACCAAAGGAGTTGGAAACAAGAGTGAATCTTAGTGCAGAGGAAAAGCTTGCAGAAGTCCAGCCAGTTCGACTGGTTGATCCTAAAAAGTTTAATTAGTTTTTCCTCAAGTCTTTTTTCGGTATTGCTAAATCAGCATGTCACAAACAGCCGGGATAATAACTAACTTGGGTGCTAATGAATCAGAACACGTACGGTCTGCCCATTCAGCAACAGGTTAACCGAGAGATTATCTACTAGACACGGCCAGCGTTGTAGGTCACTGGCCCACCGTTTGCTTCTATCTTCTTTGCAGGCATCAGGTACAAACACCAGRTCATGATTTTGTAAATTATCAATGATCAGGTGGACAGCTTGGTCTAACCGGTTGGCAAAAGGTTCGCCAACTAGGTGGTGGATGATTAGATTGGAGCGAGTCATGTCCATGGGTACTAGYGGTGTGTTGTAGCAGGACATAAACCGGTCATTCACCTCTTCGATTAAACGGTGTGCTAAATAGGATTCATCCATTAGGGCATTTAGCCCGTGGTGCCCGTCAATTAAGCTGGGGGGCTGCATAAAAAATTCTTTAGCGATGGCCATTACCGGCTCAGTGTAATCGGTGATATTGCATTCATTGGCGATAGCGTCGACGGCATCGATGAACTCAGGGACTTGGTCGATATAGTGAATAATAAAGTTGAGTAGTGCTGGAACAATATTCTGGGGAGGTAGCTGAACAGCATGATGGAGACTGCTTACTCTGGTTTTTAACAGGCAGGCTAGTTGCCCGGTTGTTTTCTCGTGAGCTTTTGCCGCAGCGATAGCCTGGCGAATGTTGACAGTATCCATATACCAAAACTAGTTGACGAGAGTGAAAAGGCAAAGAACATCTTGGTATAAAAAAAAAGCTTTAATGTCAGTCAGGGTATGTTGGGTAACCACAGCCGTTGCTGGCTGTAATAAATAAACATGCCAGCCATGAGAATACTGCGCATACCAAGAAAGGATAAATAAGCAAGCCACAGGCCATGGTTGCCCATGGGCTGGGTGAAAAACCAAAGAGGCAAAAATAACCCAAAGGTGGCAAATAACATGCTGTTTTGCATGGCGCGTGTTTTACCGGATCCAATAAAAACACCATCAGCCATAAAACAAATAACACCCAGTAGTGGCAGGGCTGTGAGCCACGGCCAATAGTTGCGCGYAGCCTCCGCTACCGTTGGTAAATCTGTGAAAATTGCAATGATTGTGTTGGGAAAAAATAGGTACGCTAGTGTAGCAATACAGGAAATTCCTACACCCCAAATAGTTGCCTCACCGCATAATTGATAAAAGTGTTTGAGGTTGTTTCTGCCAATGGCGTAACCGGTGAGAGATTCTGCGGCATGGGCAAAGCCGTCTTGGGTATAGGCGACCAACAACAGCAACTGCATTAAGATGGTGTTGGCAGCTAAAATGGTATCACTCTGACGAGCCCCCTGTGCCGTGAAAAAAGTCATGGTGAAGACAATGCATGCTGTTCGGATAAATAGGTGACGATTTATAAGGAGAAATTCCTGATAGCGATACCATTGCCTCAAGTGAAGCCAATTAATTCTGCCATGAATGTGTTTTCGGTTTTGAGTAATCAAAACCAATGCTAGTAAAAAACCTAGTAGTTCAGCTGTTAAGGATGCGTAGGCTGCACCCCTGCTGTTCATGTCCAGGCCAATAATAAATAGAAAATCCAAACCGATATTTACCAGATTTATAAACAGTATAAGTAGTAAGGTAGACCGTATACGTTGCAAGCCAAGTAGCCAGCCTATGGCACAGAGCGTGCCGAGCGTGGCGGGTGCTGCAAAAATACGAATTTGGCAATATTCTAAAGCCAGCAGATACACCTCTTCCGATGGCTTAATTAAGGAAAGAGTTGAGGTGAGCAGTGGTTGCCGAAAAATAAGCAGCACTGCTCCGAGAAGTGCCGCAAGTAGCAGTGACTGTGCGAGCAGTTCTAAGCAGCGACAGTGATCTCTGGCGCCCCAGGCCCGAGCGGTTAATCCCGTATTTCCCATTCTAAGAAAAGCAAACAACCAAAATAACATGGTTAAGACACTACTGCCCGCAGCTACAGCCGCTAAATAGTGTACCTGATCCAAATGCCCCAAAATTGCGGTATCCACAAGGCCTAGTAGCGGAATACTTATGCTGGCGGCTGTCATGGGTAAAGCAATAGACAGAATTTTTTGGCGATAAAGTTGGTTCATATCATAGACACATAGTGAGAATTAGTATTTTGACAGAAAGGTTGACCAATGAAGTAGTGGCATACAACTAAAGTTTGATATACTGGCGTGCCTCTCCTGCGAGGCGCTGGGCTTTTCCGGTGACTTTACAGGAGAGTAATAAATATAAACGATAACTTTTTACTGGAGATAGGGCGATGTCAAGAAGAGCAAATATGCTTTTCGCGCTTGTGCTTGCCCCTGTTTTGTCACTTGTCAGTTCTGGCAGTGTCATAGCAGAAGAAGCAAAGCGTTGGGCGGTTAACATGCCTAGAGGGGTAACCTCGGTAAGTAACGCAATTTACGATATTCACATGATTGTTTTTTGGATCTGTGTGGTTATCGGAGTAGGCGTTTTTGCTGTCATGTTTTATAGCATGTACGCACACCGTAAATCCCGTGGTGCAGTTGCTGCAAACTTTCATGAAAACACTACTGCTGAAGTAGTTTGGACCATTATTCCCGCACTGATTTTGGTGGTGATGGCGATACCGGCAACCAAAACGCTTTTAGAAGTTTATGATACATCTGAGGCGGAGATGGATATCAAAATTACGGGTTACCAGTGGAAGTGGCAATACGAATACCTTGGTGAAGACGTGGTTTACATGAGTGAACTGGCGACACCAGAGTCTGAAATTTATAATACTGCCCCTAAAGGTCAACACTATCTCCAGGAAGTTTTTGAGCCACTGGTTATTCCTGTTAAGACCAAAGTTCGTTTCCTGATTACGTCTAAAGATGTTATCCACTCGTGGTGGGTGCCAGATTTTGCTGTAAAAAGAGATGCTATTCCCGGTTTTGTTAATGAGACGTGGACTTATGTTGACGAGCCGGGCGTATACCGCGGTGAATGTGCTGAGCTGTGTGGTAAAGGTCACCCCTTTATGCCTATTGTGGTCAATGTGCTTGAAAAAGAAGAGTACAACGCCTGGTTGGCAGAGAAGAAAGTTCAAGTAGCAGCGATTCGCGAACTTACCAAGAAAACATTTACCCTTGAAGAGTTGATGGTTTCAGGTGAGGCCGCCTATAACCGCTCCTGCGCTTCTTGTCATATGGTAAATGGTGAAGGTATTCCTGGTGTCTTCCCCGCCCTGAAAGGCAGTGCGGTTGCTACTGGCGAAATTAGCAAACACCTTGATGTGGTTGTTAATGGTGTAGCTGGTACAGCCATGCAGTCATTTGGTGGCCAGCTCTCAGAAATTGATCTGGCAGCCATCATTACCTATGAGCGTAATGCTTGGGGTCATGATACTGGCGATGTGGTTCAGCCCATCGATGTTCTTAAATTCAAACAAGGCCAATAAGGGAGGATTAAGTTATGGCACACGGTCCCGCTAAAGGTATTGGCCGCTGGCTGTTTACCACTAATCACAAAGACATCGGTACGCTTTACCTCTGGTTCAGCTTTGCGATGTTCTTATTAGGTGGATGTTTTGCAATGATTATCCGTGCTGAGTTGTTCGAGCCCGGAATGCAAATTATCAAGCCTGAGTTCTTTAACCAAATGTCAACAATGCACGGCTTGGTGATGGTGTTTGGTGCCATCATGCCGGCATTTGTAGGTTTGGCCAACTGGATGATTCCGATGATGATCGGGGCGCCAGATATGGCTCTACCTCGAATGAACAACCTTAGCTTTTGGCTTCTGCCTTTTGCCTTTACGTTGTTGGCATCCACGTTGTTCATGGAAGGAGGCGCACCAAATTTTGGGTGGACCTTCTATGCCCCACTATCAACTACCTATGCACCTGATACCGTGAACTACTTTATTTTCGGTGTTCATCTTATGGGTATTTCGTCCATCATGGGTTCTATTAATATCATTGCCACGGTGCTGAATATGCGTGCACCGGGCATGACGCTGATGAAAATGCCCATGTTTGTATGGACCTGGCTGATTACCGCCTTCCTGCTCATTGCGGTTATGCCCGTGTTGGCTGGCGCGGTAACCATGATGCTAATGGATATTAACTTTGGTACCAGTTTCTTTGATGCAGCTGGTGGCGGTGACCCTGTACTGTTCCAACATGTATTCTGGTTCTTTGGTCATCCAGAGGTTTACATTATTATCTTGCCTGCTTTTGGTGTGATCTCTCATATCATTCCAACCTTTAGCCGTAAGCCTTTGTTTGGTTATAGCTCAATGGTTTATGCAACGGCTTCCATTGCCTTCCTGTCATTTATTGTGTGGGCTCACCATATGTTTCTGGTGGGTATGCCAATCGGTGGTGAGTTGTACTTCATGTACGCCACAATGCTGATTGCGGTACCAACGGCGGCGAAGGTCTTTAACTGGGTGTCTACCATGTTCCGGGGGTCCCTGACCTTTGAAACACCTATGTTATTTGCTATTGCCTTTGTGATCCTGTTTACCATTGGTGGTTTTACTGGCGTTATGCTGGCGATTGCACCTGCTGATATTCAGTACCACGACAGCTATTTCGTGGTTGCACACTTCCACTACGTTATGGTCGCTGGTTCTGTCTTTGCAGGTACAGCTGCAGTTTATTTCTGGTTGCCCAAGTGGTGCGGCAGAATGTATAACGAAACCATGGCGAAGACTCAGTTCTGGATATCTTTTGTTGGTTTCAATGTGACGTTCTTCCCTCAGCACTTTTTAGGGCTGGCAGGAATGCCGCGTCGTTATGCCGATTATGCACTACAGTTTTCGGACTGGAACATGGTGTCAAGTATAGGTGCCTTTACTTATGGAGCTTCACAGCTGTTGTTCATATTTATCGTTATCCAGGCGATCAGGTCAGGTAAGCAGGTAAGTGAACCTAAGGTTTGGGAAGGTGCAGAAGGCTTGGAATGGACACTTCCTACTCCAGTGCCCTACCACACCTTCACCACTCCTCCGGAAGTGAAGTAAGAGGTAAAGAATATGTCGACCAACCCGGTTAGAAAGACCTTGGTCAAACTACTCGTAGGAGTGGTCGGCATGTTCGTATTTGCGGTTTTTGTGATGCCACCGTTGTATGACGTATTTTGTGACATCACTGGCATTGGTGGAAAAACGGGTGGGCCATATCAGGTATCAGAGTCTGGTGTAGATTTGTCTCGTTCGGTCAAGGTGCAGTTTATTGCCACCAATAATGGCGCGATGCCTTGGGAATTTACCCCTAAGGTATATGAGGTTAGGGTGCATCCGGGTGAGGCGACGAAGGTAGAATTCTATGCCAAAAATCGTACAAGCCGAGATATGGTAGCCCAGGCAATTCCAAATGTGACGCCATTTAATGCGGCTGAATATTTCCATAAAACGGAATGTTTTTGTTTTAATCAACAACCGCTTGAAGCTGGTGCTGAGGCAGATTTGCCACTGGTTTTTATTGTGGATCGTGATTTGCCAAAGGCCATCAAGACGATAACGTTATCCTACACATTATTTGATGTGACTGACCGTGTAAATGGGTCACTTGCACAAGTTAATTGATGACAAGAGTTGTACTAAAAAGTACAACGAAAGTGGAGAAAAATAATGTCAACTGAGAACTACTACGTTCCGGAGCAAAGCCGGTTGCCCATCATGGCTGCTACTGGTTTGGGTACAATGGCCTATGGTGCCGGTAGCTGGGTACAAGGCGGTAATGCAATATTCTTCCTGGTTGGGACACTCATTCTGGCCTTCACCCTATACGCTTGGTTTAGCTTGGTGATAAAGGAAAATATGGCTGGGATGAACAGTGATCAGCTAAAGCGTTCCTATGTTTGGGGAATGGGCTGGTTTATCTTTTCTGAGGTGATGTTCTTCGCCGTTTTCTTTGGTGCTCTATATTACATCCGTAACCTGGCCATTCCTTGGCTGGGTAATGATGTGAATGCGTTATTGTGGGAAGGTTTTGAGCCAGCATGGCCACTGATGACTACTCCAGATATGGTAGCTAATGGTGATGCAGCTCAATTTATGGGCCCTGATGAAAACATGAGCTTTCCTGGCTGGGATAAACTGTTTAGCTGGTTGCCACTTTGGAACACCATTATTTTGATGAGTTCCAGTGTGACGGTTCATATTGCGCATACTGCAATTAAGAACAATAACCGCGGGAAGTTTCTCCTATGGTTAGGTATCACTGTTGTGATGGGGGCGATCTTCTTGGTACTTCAGGTAGAAGAATATATTGAAGCCTACCAACATATGGGCTTGACCCTTGAGTCTGGCGCCTATGGAACAACATTCTTTATGTTGACCGGCTTTCATGGTGCTCATGTAACCATGGGTACTATCATCTTACTGGTTCAATTCCTGCGTGGCCTCAAAGGTCATTTCAACTCCGAAGATCAGTTTGGTTTTGAGGCTGCATCTTGGTATTGGCACTTTGTTGATGTGGTGTGGGTTGGCTTGTTTCTCTTTGTATATATACTGGCTTAATTGCCATCAGCCTTAGGCTGACCATAAAAACGGCCAGGTAACCCCTGGCCGTTTTTATCTTTAGATGAGTAAAAAGTGATTGGTCTAGCAGTTAGTAATATTGGCAACCCGCTATTTTTTGGGTTCTGATGGTAAAATTCGTTCTGGGTGTAATTTTTTATCCCAGGGAGCTTGGCTGCCAAGCTGGCCTGAATAAATACCCCAGCTAATGGCCCCCACGAGCGCTACTGCCAGAAAAATACGGATACCTAGAGCATAAAGTAGCCGTTTTCGAGAACTGCCAATATCTTTCATCAGGAATACTAAGCCGCTACTTAGGCTGAGAAGCATTGCAATAAACAATAAAACAATAATAATTTTGAGAGGCATAGGCTGTTCCTGTATTGGGTTATCTAACCCGTTAATTTATAGCAATAATAAGCTTATTATTGCTTTTGGAATAACAGCTGGCGACGTAAGCCGGTAATTTAGTCAGCCTTGTGTCAGCATGTAATGTAAAAGAGTGATTTAAACATAGATGTCTCAAGTGAAGCAGCAGCAAAGAAAAATTTCTTTCCAGTGGCAGTGGAATTGGAAAATATTGCTGTTTGCGGCTTTTTTCCTGCCGGTAACAGTAAGTTTAGCATTCTGGCAAATGGACCGTGCTGAGGAAAAGCGCCAATTACTGGATATGTATAACCAGCGTGGTGTAGCGCAGCCAGTGCCATTGTCTGAGCTCTCTTCAGATGATGACCGTACCTACATCAGGGTGATCGTAAAGGGGCAATACGATAATCGCTCTCCCCTACTGCTGGATAATCGAGTGCGTCGGGGGCGGGCTGGGTATGAAGTTATTAATCCATTTCAAACAATTAATGGGCAATGGCTATTAGTCAATCGTGGCTGGGTGCCTGCTGGCTTTGATCGAAGAATATTACCAAAAATTTCTGAGGTTTCAGGTGAAGTTGTTTTAGCGGGCTACCTTTATCGTTCTCCGGGAAAACAAATTATGTTGGGTGCGGATCTATGGGCAGAAGGAGAGGGGCCCAAAGTAATTCAAAATGCAGCACCCGAAAAAGTATCAGAAAAATTAGGGTTGGGGTTTTATAGCTACCAATTGAGGTTGGGGGCAGATGCTATAGGTGCTTATGAGACGGGTTGGGCAATTGTAAATATTCAACCAAGCAAACATACAGGTTATGTCTTTCAGTGGGCTGCATTGACACTGGCATTAATAATTTTGGCGATTTTTGCCAATTCTAATCTTGGTGCCGTTATTGGTTCTAAACGGACAAAAGTGGATAGTAATAAACCGGAGCAAATGAATGACTGAACAAGTGGCGAAAAATAGCCGTTGGCCGATTTGGTTAATGATTGCCATATTGAGTGGCGTTATTGTGGCGGGTTTTTTAATCTTTCCAGGCACGAAAGAACAACGTAATAGCCTATTGTCGCGTTTGGGTACAACGAACCATGGTGAGTTTGTGTTACCTCCCACATCTATGGTGGATTTGGCCCTCACAGATGGCAATAACAATCCTTGGTTATTAGCAAATCAGAAAATAAAATGGCGAATGATAATAGCCGGTTCAGGCGAGTGCGTGGATCAGTGTCAAGAAATGCTCTACCTTACTCGCCAGGTTCATATTAGTCTTGGTAAATACAGCCGTCGATTTGAGCGTTTATATTTGGTGCAAGGTGAGAGCCTTGGGGAAGAAACAGCTAAGTATATAAAGTTGAACCACCCTTTTTTAAAAGTTCTTCATGGGAGTAATGAGGGACTTAAAGAGTTGTTGGAAAATACCAATGCCCCACTTACCGGCGATTTTTCTAGTAAAACTGGTACCAACGTAATGCGCATGTATTTGGTGGATCAGCAAGGTTTCATCATGATGTCCTACACGATGGCCAACGATGGCCAAGAACTCATAGAAGACATTGAACATCTGATGAAGTATTCACCGCAGTAAGCGGTTATTAATAGATTGGGTATACATGTCAGTTTTTAATGCACCAAAATTTCGCAGGCCAGGTTTTAAATTGGCACTGATAACCACCATACTTTCCGCTGTGGTTGTTGTGTTGGGTGCCTATACAAGATTGTTAGATTTTGGTTTTGGATGCTCAGATTGGCCAAGTTGTTATGGACAATTATCTTTCCTCAGTGATGGCCTAGCCACTGAAAGTGGTATTTGGCTTGAATTAGTACACCGCTATTTGGCTGGAATTTTGGGGCTATCAATTATTGTTCTGGCAGTGGGATCCTGGCGTCGTCGAGATGATGATAGTTATCCTTTTAGGCTGCCAACATTCATTTTGTTCCTGGTTGTTTGGCAGGTATTGCTTGGTATGTGGACGGTTAAACTAATACTTTGGCCTCAAGTGGTTACCGTTCATTTACTTGGTGGAATGATTACCCTCTCTCTTCTTTGGCTGCTAACTTTGCGCCTTGATAATAAACGTTGGAAAATATCGGCGGAGATTGTTGATAGGTTAGCCCAATTTAAGCCGTGGATTGTAATAGCTATTATTATCGTTGTGGTTCAAATTTTATTAGGTGGGTGGACCAGTGCAAATTATGCTGCATTTGCATGTCCAGAGTTCCCTTTTTGCCAGAATAAATGGTGGCCTGATATGGATTTAAAAAGTGGTTTTAATCTCACCCAAGCTTTTGGGCCAAGCTCTTTAAGTGAAGCACTACAAAGCGAAGCAAGGGTGGCTATCCATTTTGTTCATCGGTTTTGGGCCTTGGTAACAACTGTTTACCTATTAGGTTTGACCGCTTTGTTGTTAACCGTTAAGCACTGGCGTACACGTCGCATATCAATTGTTCTCGTCGTAGTGTTATTTGCACAGCTACTTTTTGTGGCAACGAATGGTCAAATASGAGSATCTTTAACGAYTGCGATTGTACATAATATTGGTGGTGCCTTGTTATTATTAACACTGGTGACGCTCGCAACCCGAGTRTGGACCGCCAAGCTGAAATATCAGAGACCAACGCCTGGAAGTGGAGCCTCGAAGTAATGAAAGAAGTAGAATTTGAAATGGAAAAAGCCAGCTGGCAAGATTATTTGGAGCTGACCAAGCCCAATGTTGTTGCGCTGATGATCCTTACCACCGTGATTGGTATGTTCCTCTCTGTTCCAGGAATGGTGCCCCTTGATGTACTTATTTTGGGAAATTTGGGTATCGCAATTTGTGCGGGGGGTGCGGCAGTTGTTAATCATGTTGTGGATCGTCAAATTGACTTAAAAATGGCGAGAACCTTTAATCGYCCGGTGGCAAAAGGCAGGGTGCAACCTGTTCCTGCAATGATTTTTGCTACTGTTTTGGGCGKGCTGGGTATGGCGATTTTGTTGGTATTTATCAATGCATTGACCGCGTGGCTAACCCTGGCTTCCCTGTTGGGCTATGCTGTGATTTACACCCTATTTCTTAAGCGCGTGACACCACAGAATATAGTGATTGGTGGTTTAGCGGGTGCGGCCCCRCCCTTGCTGGGTTGGACTGCCGTGACAGGCGAGATACATGGTCATGCCTTGYTACTRGTRCTMATTATTTTTGCTTGGACACCGCCYCACTTTTGGGCACTGGCTGTGCATCGTAAAGATGAGTATGCAAAAGCTAATATACCAATGTTGCCGGTTACTCATGGTGAAAAATATACAAAACTACATATTYTTTTGTAYACATTAATAYTGATTATAGTCAGCGTTTTGCCCTTTGTGACMGGGATGAGTGGTTGGCTTTACCTACTTGSTGCTCTGGTRTTGGGTGCTGGATCTCTCTACTGGGCAATTGTCATGATGATTGGTAAAAAGCCCGATGCTGGGATGGATACTTTTAAGTATTCGATYGTTTATCTGATGGCACTATTTGTCATTATGTTGTTGGATCATTATTTCATTACAGTACCTTCATTTATCTAAGGRGCCGTTTATTTGGGGGCACGTTAAGGGCTTGAAGCTAAACTGTTGTTGTATYGCTAAATTTAGCCAAAAAGAAAGGAAATACCTGTGGCCAGAAGTCAAAAGATGAAAGGTAGTCTTCGTTATACCTTAATGGGCATCTTTATTTTTATGTCTTTAATTTTGGCTGGGTTTGTCCATAAGCTGAATCAGCCACGAATTCTCAATGAGTTTGAGTTGCGAGAGCACGGGGCCGTATTGCTTCAGATGCCACGTAAGTTTAGTGRTTTTAAGTTTACGGAYCACAATGGTCAGCCCTTTGGTTCGGACAATCTAAAAGATAAATGGACGTTGATGTTTTTTGGTTTTACCCATTGCCCGGATATCTGCCCTACAACAATGGCTGCCGCCGCAAAAATGTATGCTGAGTTAGATGCAGGCGAAAAAGAGCAGGTACAAATTGTCCTGGTGTCTCTGGACCCTGAGCGCGAYACCACGGAAAAGCTTGCCCAGTATGTCCCCTATTTCAACTCTGATTTTGTGGGCGCTACAGGCAATCAATATGTTTTATTGAAGCTGGCAACAGAGCTTAATGTGGCCTTCAGCAAAGTTGAGTTGRMSAATGGTGATTACACCATCGACCACAGTGGTAATATGATTCTTATCAAYCCCTATGGTCACTACCATGGATTCTTCAGGCCRCCCTTCGTAGAGCGTGACATGCGTATAGCTTTACGATCAATTATGGCTGCCTTTGACCAGTAAGTTTTTGTCTTGCTGATTAAGCCAGAGTACTCCTGATACCCCACCCCTAACATTTAGCTACTTGTTTTAGATAAAGAAATTAAAAATAACATGCCGGCGCAAAGTACGATGGATGGCCCTGCTGGTGTATCTATAAACCAAGAGCTGGCTAAACCAAGAATGACTGCCAGGCAACCTATCAGGCTGGCCAAGATAGCCATTTGTTCAGGTGTCTTGGAAAAACGTCTTGCCGTGGCAGCCGGAATGATTAATAAGGCTGTTATTAACAACACCCCTACCACCTTCATTGCAACGGCGATTTCCAAAGCGATAATCAACATAAATGCCGTGCGCACAGYATTGACCCGAATACCTTCAACTTTTGCTAATTCTTCATGAATGGTGATGGCCAATAAGGGGTTCCAGAGTTTTACYAGTAAAAAAATGGCGAATAGACCGACCACATAGATTGTTATYACATCGYGGGCGTTYACAGTAAGTAAGTCGCCAAACAGCAGGCTTAAAAGATCAACTTTTACATCAGGCATTAATGCCATGGCTACTAGCCCTATGGCCAAGGATGTATGTGACAGGATACCGAGCAGCGTATCAGAAGCCAGGTTCTTCTGTTGTTGCAGTATGACCAGAATCAGAGCAAGTATCAGGCAAGTAGCGATGACTGATAGGGTTGGATTGATGGACAGCAACAAAGCCATAGCAACACCCAATAATGATGAGTGGGCCAAGGTGTCACCAAAATAGGCCATACGGCGCCAGACAATGAAAGTGCCCAGAGGCCCGGTAATCACGGCGACACCCAATCCGGCCAATAGCGCATAGAGAAGCACATCAATCATGTTGACACTCCTGCCCCGCTGAACCCTGCTCCATTACTTCGCCATGTAAATTATGATGGTGATCATGGCGGTGGGTGTAGAGGGCTGTTTTGGTACCGAAAAGCTCAATAAAAGCCGGGTTATTACTCACTTGATCAGGATGTCCATGGCAGCAAATGTGTTGATTAAGGCAAACAACTTCATCGGTAGCTGACATAACCAGATGAAGATCGTGGGAGACCATAAGTACGCCACAGGGTAGTCGATCACGCAGCTGGCCAATCAGTCGGTAAAGTGCCTCCTGCCCTGCTACATCAACCCCCTGTACTGGCTCATCAAGTACTAAAAAATTGGGTTTGCGCAAAATAGCGCGCGCCAATAGGGCTCGCTGCATCTCTCCCCCAGAGAGAGAATGCAGGGGGGAGTCAAAGTGTTTCTCAATCCCAACTTCTTTTAATGCATTAATACAGAGGTGAAGGTCTGGCTCAGCCAATTTTAAAAATCGTTTGAGGGTAATAGGTAACGTAGGGTCAATATGTAATTTTTGTGGCATATAACCGATACGTAGGTCCGAGTGGCGGGTCACCTGCCCTTCATCAGTGTCTATAAGGCCCAATACAATTTTAACTAGGGTGGTTTTTCCCGCACCATTGGGGCCAATGAGCGTAATAATTTGCCCAGGCTCTATGTTTAAGTCGACATTTGAAAGTACTTTGTTGCCGTTAAAATATTTACCAATACCTTTGAGCTGAATAAGAGGGGTGGTCATGGTTGAACCCCTTGCTGACATTYAGGACATAGCCCGCTAATTTCGACGACCTGAGACTCTACTTTAAAACCGGTACGTTCAGCTATTTGTGTGATGATTGTTTTGAGACTCTCAGTRCTGCATTCAGCAGTAGAGCCGCATAYACGACAGATCAGAAAATAATCATTGTGATTATTGCCAGGAAATGGGCAGCCTATGTAGGCATTGAGAGACGCAATACGGTGCACAAGCCCCTGTTCGAGTAGAAATTCGATAGCACGATAAACCGTGGGAGCCTTGATGCGTTTCCCCGTATGCGTATTTAGGGACATTTTATCAACAATGTCGTAGGCCCCGAGAGGTTGATGGCTTGCCCAGATGGTCTTAAGCACAGCTTCTCGAATAGGAGTGAAGCGTGCATGGTTGTCATCGCAGAGTACTTTTGCTCTTTGCAGTGCAGCATTAATACAGCGTTTGTGATCGTGGCTGTGATAGGCGAGGCGAGAATTCGTCAGCATGCTGGCAGGCCTTATAGAAAATATAATGTTATTCTATCGCATTAAAGTATATCTGCAACAAAGCACAGGCCCAGTAATACGGGTAATTTTTTATAATACTAAATAAAAGGCCGCCAATATTGGTATATTATATCAATATATTATCTGGAGCTTTCAAAAGCAGCCTTATTGAGTCGATTTTATGTGTTGTATAGATTAGATCTTTTTTATTGGTATATTATAATATTTCGTATATATAGGTTTTATAATGATAAGGTTGTTTGGCACGGTTTTATTGATAATAATCGGGTTTAGTTCACCTGCTTTGGCATCAAGGCCCCCTACCGTGCTGGCTTCTATTAAACCAGTCGCTATGTTGATAAAGGCTGTGGCTGGTGATGAACTTACAGTAAATGTATTACTTCCCACGAACGTTTCTCCCCATGAATATACTCTGAAGTTTTCGGATCTTAGGGCCATTAAGCGAGCTGCTTTGGTGGTCTGGGTAGGGCCAGAGCTTGAAGGTGTGTTAGTGAAGGTCTTGAGGAATATACCTTCTACAAACGTAGTGCAATTAACGCAGTTGAAGAACATGCGGTGGCCTAAAAGTCTTGATGCAAAGCCCCATGAAGGGCGTGGCCATCATGGGCATGACTCTGATGGGCCCGAGAACCAGGTTCAGGATGAACGTGACAATTCTTACAATCGAGATCCACACTTATGGTTGAACCCACAAAATAGTTTGCTGGCGGTGGAAGCGATAAAGACAGCACTCATTAATCAATACCCGGAACGGCAGACTTTGTTTGAGGAGAATGCCCAAGCATTTTCAGAGAAAATTTCAGTATTAAACCAATCAATAAGTAAAGATCTTGAGCATGTGCGGGCCACCGGATTTATCGTGGTACATGATGGCTATGGCCATTTTGTGGATCATTACAATCTGAACCAGCTGGCAGCAATACAACTAACGGGTGGTGCTCACCGAGGGGCACGACACTACAGTGAAATAATAGCGTTGGGTGATAAAGTGGCCTGTATTTATACGGAACCACAACTAAATAACAAAGCAGCTCTGCAGCTTGCTGGTAAGCTTGGGGCGAACCACGCAGAGCTAGACATTATGGGTAGTAACATACCGTTGAGTAAAAATAGTTACGTGGAGTTTATTAGTTCATTCGCTGAAACATTTAGGGCATGCCTAGATTGAAAAACAGCTAAATAAAATCGCTTAAAGAGATTGTGCGCAAAAAAAAGAACTTGGTCTGATTAGTGACAGGGCAGGGGGCAATATCCAGTAATGCGGCGTCGTAGCTTTTCTTTATATTCATCTGGGCTGTGTTGTATAGATGGGCACCCGGCACGATCGGGAATGAGGGCCGTCAGAAGTCGTGATACCCAAAACCGTGTGGCAGAAAAACATAAAATATCTTGCCAATATTGGCCCTCACAGGGGGTAAATGGTCTTTCTGCTTGGTAGGCAGAAAGTAGAGCTTTAGTKAGATGTTTATCAAGCTCGCCGTGTTCATTACAGCACCACTCATTAACGGCTTGGGCGACATCGAGCAGAAGCCAATCGGTGCAACTAAAATAGAAACCCGTCACAGCAGTAAGCTTTTCACCTTGAAAATAAAGCTGATCTTTAAAGAGACTGCCAATAAGAGGTCCATTAGGCAGGCTGGGTTTGGCGTCGACGGTACTTTTAAAACGATCAAGCTGCTCTCTTAAGAGTGAAGCATCACCAGTGGAAAGTTCGGGCAGTAGTTCTTCTGCAGAAAGGTTTAGCCATACAAGGCTGCGGGGGTTTCCATAGGTTTCATTAAAATCACTTGAATTTGCGTGTATCTTCCCCAAAAGTGATCCGATTTGCGTGCAAACAGAAGAACTGTCATTAATGGGCGGTTGACCGTCAGGAACAGAAAATAATAGAGCGGGACAGTGGTTGAATAAAGAAATGTATTGACCCTGTTTATTTTTCAAACAAGGTGTTACCGGAGAATTTTTATTTATGTGGTGTTCGATAAGTGATGCTGTAAATGTCAGGCGATCCAATGCTTCAGGTTCAACAACCAATAGCAAATAGGCATTATCTACAGATGTGTCAGGATTGCTAAGATGAAACTGGCAGGTATGATGGCTGCGAGCAGTATAAGTGGCGCTAATATTAGGAACATTTGCCTGACAAGACTCACTCAGTACGTATTGACTGAGAAAGTTTTTCAAACTTTCCTGATTTAGAACTGTAAATTCGTCCATACTAATTTCACTTGGGCCTCTTACTTCTCTCAAGACCATACCAGACAGCAACAAATAGACCTTATCTGATACACCTGCGCTTAGTTAAAGAGTACCCCCTTGTTAGCTTAAATGAAACAAATTGCGTTATGCTTTATGGCATGAATATTTGATCTTTTATTGCTCTTAATCAGAATTCGTTATCAACATTATTAATCAGGGTTTTCCATCAGAGCTTTTTTATTAGAGTAACCAATCAATGACAAATAAAACTCCACTGATATTGGTGGATGGATCGTCCTATCTTTACCGAGCATTTCATGCGTTACCGCCGCTGATAACGTCTACGGGCCTCCCTACCGGTGCTGTAAAGGGGGTTATTGCCATGATGCGGCGAATGATAAAAGATTTTCCATTAAGTCCGGTGGTAGTGGTTTTTGATGCCAAAGGAAAAACCTTTCGCGACGAGTTATACAGTGAATATAAAGCTCATCGGCCACCCATGCCAGATGAGCTACGCCAACAAATTGAGCCAATCCATCAGATTATCCGGGCCATGGGTTTACCCATGCTGATTGTTGATGGCGTGGAAGCAGATGATGTCATTGGTACCTTGGCTGTGATGGCTTCCGCCCAACAACGTGACGTACTGATATCCACTGGCGACAAGGATATGGCCCAGCTGGTTGGACAACATGTAAGCCTGGTTAATACTATGACGGATACAAGTATGGGCCGACAGGGTGTGATCGATAAGTTTGGCGTGCCACCAGAATTGATTATTGATTACCTGGCTCTCATCGGTGACAAGTCAGATAACATTCCCGGAGTTCCTGGGGTGGGGGAAAAAACAGCCCTGGCGATGTTACAGGGAATAGGAGGGCTTGAAGACCTCTATGCAGACCTCGAAAAGGTGCGTGAATTGGATTTCCGTGGTTCGAAAAAAATGCCTGAAAAAATGGCAGAACATAAAGAGCTAGCCTATCTCTCTTACAAACTGGCAACCATTAAAACAGATGTCGTACTGGACCAAACATTAGATAGTTTGGTTAATGCAGAGCCAGATAACGATACGCTACTTGACTGGTTTCAAAAGTTAGAACTTAAAACATGGATAGAGGAACTGTTAACGTTGCCTGAGGATCAGCCAGCGCTGATACCAACAGAGTTGGTAGAAAAGGACTATCAGGTAATTTTTACAGAAAGTCAGTTGAATAGTTGGTTGGAAAAATTAAAGAAAGCAGAGATTTTTTCGTTTGATACGGAAACAACGAGTCTGGATTATATGCAGGCCAGAATCGTAGGTCTTTCCTTTGCCGTGTCACCACATCAGGCCGCTTATGTCCCTCTTGGCCATGATTATCTGGGTGCCCCGGAGCAGCTTGATTGTGAGTATGTTCTGGAGAAATTAAAACCGTTGCTGGAAGACTCGTCAGTACCGAAATTAGGCCAGAATCTAAAATATGACATGAGTGTATTGGCTAATCATGGGATTACTCTGTCAGGGGTTAAGTTCGACACCATGCTTGAGTCTTATGTTGCTAATTCCATTGGTACTCGTCACGACATGGATAGCTTGGCGTTAAAATATCTGGGTGAAAAAACCATCCACTTTGAAGATATTGCGGGCAAAGGTGCAGGCCAATTGACGTTTAATCAAATTGCGGTTGAAGATGCCGCGCCCTATGCTGCGGAAGATGCCGATATTACCTTGCGATTGCATCAGGCTATCTGGCCAAGGTTGCAGGAAAGTGAAGGGTTGATGCGAGTATTTCATGACATCGAGATACCTTTAATTCCAATACTGTCAAGAATAGAAAGGGCTGGAGCAATGGTAAGCGCCAACTTACTTCATGGCCAGAGCCAGGAGTTAGGTATTAGACTCGGCGAGCTTGAGCAGCAGGCTTATGAAATGGCCGGTGAAGAATTTAACCTGGCTTCACCAAAGCAGCTTGGCAAAATTTTGTTTGAGAAGTTAAATATCCCGGTTTTGAAAAAGACCGCTAAGGGTGCACCTTCTACAAAAGAGGAAGTTTTAAAGGAGTTGGCTCTGGATTATCCATTGCCAAAAATACTGCTCGAACACCGCAGTTTGTCCAAACTGAAATCGACCTACACTGATAAATTACCGACCATGATTAATCCTGCTACTGGTAGAATTCATACCTCTTATCACCAGGCCGTTACGGCAACGGGGCGGTTATCATCGTCAGACCCAAACCTGCAAAATATCCCCATACGAACATCTGAAGGCCGCCGGATTCGCCAGGCCTTTGTTGCACCCAAAGGTTGGAAAATTGTCGCTGCAGATTATTCCCAGATAGAGTTGAGAATCATGGCTCATTTGTCGGGAGATAAAGGTTTAACCGAGGCCTTTGCACAGGGTTTGGATGTTCACAGGGCTACTGCTGCAGAGGTGTTTGGGGTGACATTGAATGAGGTTTCAATAGAGCAACGACGTAGTGCCAAAGCGATCAATTTTGGTTTAATTTACGGCATGTCCGCGTTTGGTTTAGGTCGACAGCTTCATATTGGGCGTCACCAGGCTCAAGAATATATAGACCTATATTTTGAGCGTTACCCCGGAGTGCGGGACTATATGGACAATATTCGTAGTGGTGCGGCAGAGGCCGGTTTTGTGGAAACACTGTATGGTCGGCGCTTGTATCTACCGGAAATTACATCAAGCAATGGGATGCGTAGGCAGGCTGCAGAGCGTACGGCGATCAATGCACCAATGCAGGGGACAGCGGCCGATATTATAAAACTCGCGATGATTGATGTGGATCGCTGGCTGGGTGCTTCCGGATTACAGTCCAGAATGATCATGCAAGTGCATGATGAACTGGTACTGGAGGTCCCAGAGTCAGAGTTGACGGTAGTGGTTGATGGTCTAAGGGACCAAATGGCTGGAGCAGCAGAGCTCAATGTACCTTTAGTTGTGGATGTGGGTGTAGGGGATAATTGGGACGAAGCACATTAAGTTGTTTTATATTTTTTGTTGGTAGGAGGTCCAGTCAGTCGTTATTTTGATAAACAATGTGTAGAAAATATAATAATTATCAAGTGGTTAAAGTATTTTTTAGAAAAATCTGTTTTTTTCCAATGTAGGGGAACTTTATACGGAGGAAGGTGACTAATTATATGCAAGCGATATTGCTGCTTTCTCCCCAAACTAGATGCAAAGCTTGAGGATCCCCCTCCCAAGCAACAGCAAAGCAAGCCCTAATCAAATGGTTAGGGTTTTTTTTGTCTATAACGATTATTTTTAGCTTAAAAATGAGATCAAAAGATAAAAAAAGAAATTTTTTTAAAAATAACGGAACTTTTTGTACAAATGCGTACCTAACTATACACACAAGCAATATTGCTATTTTCTCCCCAAACTAGATGTAAAGCTTGTTTTCTCCAAGCAACAGCAAAGTCAGCCCTAATCACCCCCGATGATTAGGGTTTTTTTTGCATAATTTTTTAGTAAGAAGTGTTTATGTAAGCCAGCTTTGCAGCTTTTCTTTCAGCTCGTTAATGCCTTCTTTTTTCAGTGAAGAAAACATTTGGATGGTAATATTTTCCATGAGGTTTTCGTCCGTTAAGTCGCGTTCGACCTGTAATAAAGTACTTTTTGCGGGACCTTTTTTAAGTTTATCGGCCTTGGTTAATAATAAATGTATCGGCATGCCGGATTCTGATGCCCAGCGGATCATTTGCCAGTCGTACTGCCTCAGGGGGTGGCGAATATCCATCAACATCACAAGTCCTTGAAGGGATTGCCGCTCTTGCAGATAGCCGGCAAGATTGCGATCCCAGGCCTGTTTCATGGCTTTAGGTACTTTTGCAAATCCATAGCCAGGTAGATCCACTAAACGACAATCCTCTGTCAGGGTAAAAAAATTCAATAATTGTGTTCGTCCAGGTGTTTTACTGGTGCGCGCTAGCTTTTTATTGTTTGTTAATGTGTTGATGGCGCTAGATTTTCCGGCATTAGAGCGTCCAGCAAAAGCAACTTCTTTACCGGTGTCATCTGGACACTGTTTGATAGAAGGTGCGCTGAGTAAAAACTGTGCTTTGTTGAATATAATAGGGTCGGACATAGTGAACCTTATAGGGTAACCTGATTTCGCCTATTAAGATCAGGAGAGAGTTGGTATATAATGCCCCGGCTTTTTATTGAGCGATAGGAATAAAAAGGCGATACGAAATTTTTTTATATTGTAGCGGAATGCAGAGAGCGGATTAACTAATGAAAAAAATAATTTTAGGGTTTGCTGTGGTACTAGGTTTTAGCTTGGCTTCTACTTTTACCTTTGCGGGTGGTGATGCTGCTGCAGGTCAGGCCAAGACAGCTATGTGTGCAGGTTGTCATGGTGCTGGTGGCAACAGTGCAATGGCTAATTTCCCAAAATTGGCCGGCCAGGGAGAGAAGTACTTAACCAAGCAGCTTCAGGATATTAAGTCTGGTGACCGTAAAGTGGCTGAGATGACGGGTATGTTGAATGCATTTTCTGATCAGGACCTATCAGATATTGCGGCCTACTATGCCTCTCAAACTATCCAGATGGCTGGAGCTAAAGAGGAAAGTCTGGATCGTGGAGAGAGTATCTACCGCGGCGGAAATATTGAAACAGGTGTTCCTGCTTGTACAGGTTGCCATTCCCCATCTGGTCAGGGTAATGCTCCGGCAGGTTATCCAGCACTTGGTGGCCAATTTGCTCAATATACAGCCAAGCAATTGCGGGCCTTCCGTACAGGTGCACATGACCCTAAAAATGCTGCTGCTCGTACCAATGATGGCGATAACAGGGTGATGCGTGGTGTAGCTGCGCACATGAATGATGTAGAAATTGAAGCAGTTGCAAACTTCATTGCTGGCTTAAAGTAATTAGCCAGGGTTAAAAAAGCGGCTTTTGCCGCTTTTTTTATGTGTGTTAGTGGGAGCAGCGTTATATTGTGAACCCCGTATCAGGAACTACCGTTGTATAAAGTGTCTACTTAAGACAGAAAAGTTAAGTCAGATAAAATCAAACATAAAGGGATAAATTGATGAGGCGTTTACTGTCATACGTACTGTTTGTAATTGCATTTTTACCCTTGGCAGCCTGTCAGGCCGAAGAAGAAACTTATCAAGCGGGTGTTCACTATGAAGTGTTGCCAGAATCTGTATCAACTGGTGATCCGTCAAAAGTCGAGGTAGTGGAAGTATTTTGGTATGGGTGCAGTCACTGTTATTCTTTTGAGTCAAAAATGAAACCTTGGTTAGAAGCACGAGCAGAAGATGTAAATTTTGTGGGAGTCCCCGCTATATGGCAGTCGGTAATGCGCTTACATGCCAAGGCCTATTACACCGCAAAGGCATTGAAAGTCCTGGATAAAATGCATATCGTCATTTTTGAGGCGATGAACCTTAAAAAACAAAAATTACGAGATGAAGATGAAATTGCCAATTTGTTTGTGGCCAATGGTGTTTCTCGTGAGCGTTTTACCAAGGTTTTTAATTCCGGCAGTATAGAAATGAGTGTTGATTTRGCACAGAAAAAACAAGCTCGCTACCGCACACAAGGCACACCAGAGCTGGTTGTTAATGGTAAGTATCGGATCTCAGGGCGTGATGCTGGTGGKCATGATGGCATGATAAAGGTGGCCAGTTTTTTGATTGAAAAAGAACGAGCTAAACTAAAATAGTGGTTTTTATGGACAGTAAATTGGTATAGCCACTTACGTTTATAGTTCGTTATTTAGGGAGCAGCTTCAAGGAGGTTGCTCCTTTTCTTGTTTAATGACCTTAATGAATCTGTAAAATAATCAACATAACCGGTGAGATAGCCTGAATTGCTTTGCTCTTTGGGCAATCGCGATTAAAATTGCGTGTTTCTCTTTATATATCCCTAGGCAATAGACTATGAAACCGACACAAAAGCCGGCTAACCCCAATTTTTCTTCTGGACCCTGTAGCAAGCGTCCAGGTTATGATGTTACAAATCTCGATCTTTCAACACTGGGGCGCTCACATCGTGCTGTAGTTGGCAAGGAAGCATTAGCGCGGGTTTGTGTCGAAACGGCAGAAATTCTGGGCTTGCCGGAGGGCTATCGTGTTGGTGTTGTGCCAGCTTCTGATACGGGTGCTGTGGAAATGGCCTTGTGGTCATTGCTGGGTCCTAGACCTGTGGATGTGTTCTCCTGGGAGTCCTTTGGACAAGGTTGGTTGTCAGATATTCTCAAGCAGCTAAAGCTAGAGAATGTGAATAATTTTGGTGCAGAATACGGTCAATTACCCGATCTTACTCAGGCTAATTCAGACCACGATATTGTTTTTACCTGGAACGGCACGACGTCTGGTGTCAAAGTACCTAATGATGATTGGATTGCAAGTGACCGCCAGGGCTTAACCATTTGTGATGCAACGTCGGCTGTTTTTGCCATGGAGATACCTTGGGAAAAGTTGGATGTGGTGACCTTTAGTTGGCAAAAAGCATTGGGAGGTGAGGGTGCTCATGGGATGTTAATACTCAGTCCCCGAGCTGTTGAGAGGCTTGAAAGTTATGTGCCATCTTGGCCATTACCCAAAATTTTTCGCCTGACCAAAGGTGGAAAATTAATTGAGGGTATCTTTAAGGGTGTCACCATCAATACACCCTCTATGCTGTGTGTAGCAGATTATCTGGATGCACTCGAGTGGGTGCAGTCTTTGGGTGGTGTCGATGCGGTTATTGCCAAGTCAGAAAAAAATCTGAATGTGATAAAGCAGTTTGTTAATAACAATGATTGGGTCAACTTCTTGGCAGAAGACCCTTCAACGCTTTCTAATACCAGTATTTGTTTGATCCTGGATTTGGAMGCTGACAAGGTGAAACAAGTGGTTAAGCTGCTTGCACAAGAAGGTGTTGCCTACGATATTGGCGCTTATCGTGATGCTCCCGCTGGATTGCGTATCTGGGGCGGTGCAACAGTTGAAGCTTCGGATCTTGAGGCACTTATGCCTTGGCTTGAGTGGGCGTATCAGCAGGTTTCTTAGGCCTGTGAATTGATTACGTTCTAAAATTATAGAGTGACTTAAGAATTGGATAAAAGCATGTATAAAGTTCGCACGTATAATCAGATTTCGTCCAAGGGGTTGGATCGTTTTAACCGTGAAAACTATGAAATTGCCAGTGAGTTTTCTGAACCCGATGCCTTTATGTTGCGTAGCCAAAAGCTGCACGATGAAGAAGTTCCTTCCAGCGTTTTAGCTGTAGCTCGTGCAGGTGCCGGTGTTAACAATATTCCAGTGGGTGAATATACCCAAAAGGGCATCGTCGTATTTAACACGCCGGGCGCTAATGCTAACGCCGTAAAAGAGCTGATAGCTTCTGCATTATTTATGTCTTCAAGAGACATTTTTGGTGGTATGAATTACGTTCAGGGCCTAACGGATATCAAGGATGGTGCCGCGATGTCCAAACTGTTGGAAAAGCAGAAAAAACAGTTTGCTGGTTGTGAAGTTGCAGGGAAAACTCTGGGTGTTGTAGGGCTTGGTGCCATTGGTTCAATGGTGGCAAATATGGCTTTAGAGCTGGGTATGAGGGTTGTTGGTTTTGATTCGGCAATCTCTGTTGATGCTGCTTGGCGGTTATCCAGCAATGTAGAAAAAATGGAAAATTTACAAAGTTTGCTAGCTCGGGCAGATTTTATTACGTTGCATGTACCTGCTTTGGATGCGACTCGTCACCTGATTAATGACGAAGCACTGAAGTGCATGAAGCCTTCTGCCATTTTGCTAAATTTTGCACGGGAAGAGGTTGTTGATGCTACCGCCGTACAACGTGCATTAGAGGATGGTGGCCTGGGTAAATATGTCACGGATTTCCCAACGCCTGAACTCTTGGGACGCAAGGATGTGTTGCTGATGCCTCATATCGGTGCCAGTACTGAAGAGGCAGAAGAAAATTGTGCCATTATGGCGGCAGATCAATTGATGGATTATCTAGAAAATGGAAATATCCGAAATTCCGTCAATTTTCCGGTAACGAAAATGCCACGAAATGGTGGCTATCGTATTACATTCTGCAATGAAAATGTTCCCAAAGTGTTGGGTAATGTTCTTTCGTTGTTGGCAGATCGCAGTATAAACGTCATTGATATGGTCAATAAAAGTCGTGATGATATTGCTTATAGTATTGTTGATGTGGCATCAGAGCCAACAGAGGAATTGTTGGAAGAGATTCGTAACGTAGACGGTATTGTTGTTGTGCGTGCTATTTAAATAAATCTTTCGGGCCCTTCCTTTACTAAAAAGAAAGGGTCGGAAAATTTATATGTTATTCCGATGATTAAAAATCCATATTGTTCACTTCTTTATTGATCCGATCGATTAGCTCTATAACATCCTCAAAYTGATTGATTTTTATCTGGTCGTGCAATTGCTTTACCTGAGTTTCAAGTTGTGCCAGTTTAAATACACCGGCAATACCTAATAACTGGTGTATGTTTTCCCGAAGTTGGGCCATGTTGCCTGAAGAGAAGTAGTTACGAGCATTGGCTAGCAAGCGCTGTACTTCTTGTCGAAATATTTCGGGTGAAACATCATTTGGTGTCGAAGTGTTGGGTGCCGGTTTTTGAGGCGGTGTGATGTTCAATTGCTGGCATATGATTTCAATTAGTTCATGTTCATCTAAAGGCTTGATTAAAAGACCGCTTGCTCCAGCCTCAAAAAGGACTTTCTCCTCTTGCTGAAGAATATCAGCAGTCACRGCAATGGCTGGAATGTTGGMATTAACATTATGACTTTGTCGCAGCGCGTGGATGGTTTCAATACCATTTTTCATGGGCATGTGGACATCCACAAGAAACAGATCAAAACGGTCATGTTGGCAGGCTGCTAATGCTTCGTTGCCATTACTTGTGAGTGTACAGTATGCGCCGAAYTTACTGAGCAATGTGTCGAGTAGTAAACAGGTAAATTGGTTGTCTTCAGCAATAAGTATTTTGATACCGTCTAGAAGGTGTAAATTTGGTGAGGCTGCGATGGACACAAAATTATCCGAAGTTTTCTTTTTAAGAGCTCGTAGAAGTTCAGAGAGTGGMGGAGGTRACGCCAAGAAGGTAATGGGGTGCAGCTCTGCACGTTGCTKGGCATTAGTTTGTTGATAAAAATTGAAYTGYGAAGCAATGAGAATCAWCTTGGCCGGTGTTTTTGCCCGAATGTCTAACATATATTCTGTCATTTTAAGTTCTTCGGGGAGTACTGCTGGGGGACAAAAAATGATCCTGTCATCACGGCCTAAGGTTGTTATCTTATCCAGTAAATACTCTCCAGTAGTCACTGTTGCATCGTATATACCAAACCGTTCAAGGGCATGAACAACGGCTTGTTTGGTGGGCTCCTCGCAGCCACTAAGAACTATTTTTTGATGTTCAAGCTGCCAGTCAGGCTGTGTGTTAGCTAATGGCAATGGTAGTAATATTTTGAAGCAGGAGCCTTCCCCTATAGCACTTTCAAGGTTAATTTGACCACCCATTAAGTCTACAAGACTTTTAACAATGGATAGCCCCAAGCCTGTGCCACCGTAACGTCTGGAGATGGACGTGTCTGCTTGAGAAAAGGCACTGAATAGCTGGTCCTGAGCCTCTTTCAAAATGCCAATTCCCGTATCTCTGACTTCGAGTATGACCTCTTGCCGCTGGTTAGTTTTGAGGTTGATATAAATGCCGCCCTCATCACAAAATTTAATAGCATTGGCTATCAAATTACAAAGAATTTGCTGTATTCGAACGGAATCACCTATCCTCTGAAGCAGCAGATTTGGTGCGTAGTCAACGATAAGTTCAAGCCCTTTATGCTGAGCTTGTAGGGAAAATAGTGCGACAACTTGTTCGGTACATTTTGCCAAATCTACCGGCTGTTGAGTCAAAATTACGGTGTTAGATTGTAATTTTGAAAATGCTAGAATATCGTCAATCAAGGTAAGTAAATGTAGCGATGCTTGATCTATAATCTGACAATAACGCCGATCACTCTTAGGTATGCTGCCAGATTCCAGTAATCGAGCAAAACCCTGTATAGAAGTTATCGGTGTTCTMAGTTCATGACTCATCCTAGCCAGAAAATCACTTTTTGCCTGATTAGCAGTATCCGCATCCTCTCGGGCTATTTCTAGTTCCAGATTTTTCTTCTTAAGGTCTGCCAAAGTTTTATGTAATTGATGCGTGGCAACCCTGATCCTATCTTCCAGGTTTAGTCGGCCTTGCGTCACAGACTCTGCAAGTTGGTTGATGCCATTAGCGAGAATGGATAATTCATCATGAGAGTCTGTTTCGGCTCGAACATCCAGATTACCACTGGCCATTTTTTTTATGGTGGCTGTGAGCTTATAAATAGGGGTGATCAGCATAAGGCTGAGAAAGTAAGTAAGAATGGTCGCAATAAAAAAGCCGATTGCAGATAACCATAAAGAAGTGGAAATAATTTCCCGTTGCTTTTCTAGCATGGGGGACTGATCCATAACGACGATTACCCAGCCAACTAAATCGGCACTGGATGCTAGGTCAGAGCTTTCTTCCTGGTAATCGGTGTAGTCAATACCCGATAGATAAATTGGTTTTTTAAAATACAGAAAATGGCCTTTCTGGTCTGACTTGGGGTTAACAAAGGAGGGCAAAGCGAGTTTGGGAAAATCTCCTGAACTTAAAATAAGCTTATGATCTTGATCTAGATACGCGATACCTGTCACATCAGGCAAACGTGCCACTGACTTGGCAGAAGTGGTCAGGAGCGGAATGTTGCGTGAATAAAGGGCGAAATCTGAGACGGTAGCAAGATAATCAGAGGCCATTTCTCCAGAGGTATTAAGGCTTTTTTTCAGGTCATTCTTGCGCGCATCAATAATATAAAAATTGAGCACCAGAGTAATTAATAGCAATGGTAACAATGCTACGAGAAGAAAGCGCTGGTGAATGGAGCTACTTAACAAATGTCTATTCGCCATACTTCATGGCCTCTTTTTGTTGGAACTTCACATAAAGATCACTTTCTTGTGGTAGAGAAATACCGAGTGATCTTGCTACGGCAGGGTTGGTGCTTAAGGTGAAGTAGCGAGGAAATTGAGGGTTCCAGATGGTTTGGTCATTATTTTTTAGCCAGGCAGCAATAAGTTCAGCGGCATGTTGGCCTATATTTTGTGGTGAGGAGTATACGGATGCCAGTGCGCCGGCATTGGTGTAGGCATTAGAAAAACCAATGACCGGTATTTTATGTTGAAAGCTAAGGTATAAAATCCACTTGGCTATCGCTCTATTGAGGACGGCACGATCGGGAATAGCAATAAATAGCTCACTGCCAGCAACGATGGGCTTGAGTACAGCGACAGGATTGTCATCTTTTGTCAGAAAATCATATTCAAGGTGGATGTTGGCTTCTTTGGTGAGGTGCTTGATTTCGGGTAAGGCTCGTTTTGAAATTGGCCCGAAAATAGTACCAAATTGGTCTGCATTTGGTTTGAGGAGACAGGCAAGAGTAATCAGCCGTTTTAGTGGTTGGTCCAAATAAATGGCAGATACTAGGCGTTGTTCTTTTTGTTCTTCGGAGAGTTGCATGGAGTCAACGGCATCTTTTGGGGTAAAAATACTGAGCAGTGGTGTTTTACTCTCATGAAGTAAAGCTTCACTTGCTGCAGCTGTCCCAATAGCGACAATAAGTTCATAGGTTTTTGAGAGGGCATTGTTAGCTTGGGATTCTTTGATCGTGAGGACATCAAACTGGATATCAGGTATGCCTAGGTTAGACGCGGTCTCTTGTACACTTTTGGCCGTTTCTTGGTAATAGGAAACATCGCTGGACAGTAACAATAAAATACTTGCTTGAGAGATTGGGCTAATGAGCAGTAAGCACAACAGAAGGCCACTACGTAAAAGATGACTTTTACATACACGTCTTCTTAAGAACTGAAGGGTAACACCGTCCATGGGTTGTCGCCGAATCTTTAGGTCCAAGCTAAATTATAGTGCTTTTTCATAGAAAAAAAGTTTTGTTATTATTATCATTTTAAGGTAAATCCAATGTCAGTTTAAGGACGACTCTATAGTCAAATATATTATTTTCTCCAAGATTTTGACCAATCAACATAATACTTCCTGTGGTAGAGGCGAAAGAAAAAGCAAAGCGTAATTGGGCATCAATCTGGACAAACTGATTGATTTCATTCCCATCCAGTCAATCGGCCTCACTCGGGAGGCGGACGAAACGATAGGCAATTCACCCAGAATATCCTGCTCGGTTAAAAAGGGCTGCTCTTGATAGTTTGAAAGAATATGGCTGGTGAATACTGAAATAAATCTTAAGAGAACTATTTTTAAACAGCGCATTTTTACATCCGGCATGACCGTTAGAGGGTATGGTCTTATTTTATGTCCCCTCCAGTACGATTGAAACTAGAGATTTGGTAGTAGATGTGGGAGAGAGTTGTTTTCTGGTATTTGGAAGGCACTAGGAATTAATAAGGGCTAAAATGGGGTCTTACTCTGGAGAGTTTGCATGTCGCTGGAAGATACCCGTAGAGAATACCAATATGGTCGTTTGACGAGAGAATCCTTAAAAGATTCTCCAATTGATCAATTCAGGTTTTGGATGGAGCAGGCCATTGGTTCCAGTCTGTCCGACCCTACAGCCATGTGTTTGGCCACAGTGAATACTGAGGGGAAACCTTGGCAAAGAACCGTATTGCTTAAAGACTTTGATGAGCGGGGTTTTATGTTTTACACAAATTTGGGGAGTCGTAAGGCCAGAGATATAGCCGGAAATGCCCAAGTAAGCCTGATTTTCCCCTGGATGCAGCTTGATAGACAAGTCATTGTCGGGGGCCGGGCTGAAAAACTATCAAAGATAGATGTGCTRAAATATTTTMTTAAGCGCCCCAGAGGTAGCCAATTAGCAGCTTGGGCATCAAAACAAAGTAGTCGACTGACATCTCGACAGGCTCTTGAAGCCCAGTTTATGCAGATAAAACAAAAATATGCTGCTGGAGAGGTGCCATTGCCTGATTTTTGGGGTGGGTATAGGGTTGTCCCCACAGAAATTGAGTTCTGGCAGGGAGGAGAATCACGGCTTCATGATCGATTTCAGTATTTGTTGCAAGGGGAGAACTGGGTTATTTCTCGGTTGGCGCCTTAACCGTGGTTCTGATTAAATCGGAGCCCTCTTAACGGAAGAGATTTATAAAAAATAGTCCGGTTAATAGCCGGACTATTTCACATTAGTCTATGTTGTTTTAGTGATGGTTGTTTTTTATTTGCGCTTCATGGACATGAAGAATTCGTTGTTGGTGGTTGAGCCTTTGAGCTTATCGATCAGGAACTCAATGGCGTCCGAGTCTTCCATGCTGTGCAATAATTTTCGCAGAATCCATACTCTTTGTAGATCTTCTTCGCTCATGAGTAAATCTTCACGGCGGGTACCGGAGCGGCGAATATTGATGGCAGGGAAAACACGTTTTTCTGATACTTTACGGTCAAGGTGAAGCTCAAGGTTACCGGTGCCTTTAAATTCTTCATAGATCACTTCGTCCATTTTTGAGCCGGTTTCTACCAGTGCGGTGGCGACAATGGTCAGGCTACCACCCTGCTCAATATTTCGTGCTGCACCAAAGAAGCGTTTAGGGCGCTCCAGAGCATGAGCATCAATACCACCTGTCAGTACTTTGCCTGAAGAGGGTTGAACGGTATTGTAAGCGCGAGCCAGGCGGGTAATGGAATCGAGTAGAATCACGACATCTTTTTTGTGTTCTACCAGCCGCTTGGCTTTTTCAATGACCATCTCTGCTACTTGGACGTGACGCGAAGGTGGTTCGTCAAAGGTGGAGGCAACGACTTCGCCGCGGACGGTCCGCTGCATTTCGGTCACTTCCTCAGGACGTTCATCAATCAGTAATACAATGATGTGGCATTCCGGGTTATTACTAATAATAGCCTGTGCAATGTGCTGCATCATAATGGTCTTGCCCGCCTTGGGCGGCGCTACAATCAGACCACGTTGGCCCTTGCCAATAGGCGAAATCAAGTCAATGATCCGCCCCGTCAAATCTTCAGTAGAGCCATTACCAGACTCTAAAACGAGACGCTCATCTGGAAACAGGGGTGTAAGGTTTTCGAACAAAATTTTGTTACGAGCATTTTCAGGTTTATCAAAATTAATTTCGTCCAGCTTGAGCATGGCGAAGTAGCGCTCACCTTCTTTAGGTGGTCGAATTTTTCCTGAAATGCTGTCGCCTGTTCGAAGATTGAAACGTCGAATTTGGCTGGGAGAGACATAAATGTCATCAGGGCCTGCTARATAGGAGCCTTCAGCTGAYCTTAAAAAACCAAAACCATCGGGAAGTATTTCAAGAACACCGTCGCCGTAGATGTCTTCGCCACTTTTGGCGTGGCGTTTAAGGATACTGAAAATGACATCCTGCTTTCTTGAACGAGCGACGTTGTCCAGTCCAATTTCGGAGGCAATTTTTATAAGTTCATCAATGGGTTTGGTTTTAAGTTCAGTTAGATTCATAAATGCAGACATAATATYTTTTTATTGAAAATTTAGATTGGCTGACAGCCAGTCAGAGTTGTAGGGTACGCCCTGAGAGGGTCAGTTAGAAATTTGTGGTGTCTCAGTGTTTCGAAGAGTCTTGGTGCAGTTGCGTCAGTATAGGCGCGCCTTATTGAAAGCGCAACAATATGAATGAATGTGGCAGTACACGAGATACTGCCATGGTTCAATTATAGGCTGGCGTCGAGGAACTCAACCAATTGAGTTTTAGACAGAGCACCTACTTTGGTCGCTTCTATATTGCCATCCTTAAACAAAATCAATGTGGGAATACCYCGTACATTAAATTTAGCAGGAGTTTCCGGGTTGGCATCTACGTCCATTTTACATATTTTTATGCGGCCAGCATATTCGGTAGACAGCTCATCAAGAATGGGTGCAATCATCTTGCAGGGGCCGCACCAGGCAGCCCAAAAGTCAACTAATACGGGTAGATCGGCGCCGAGAACATCACTTGCAAAGGCAGAATCGGTTACGTGAACGATATTGTCGCTCATTGGGGGGGGGKCTCCAAATTAATGTGAATTCAATGGTGCAGAGGTAGAATATCGGCAAATGATAACACCCGTTTTGGGTGGTGAACAAACCCTATGGACTATTTCTTTTTTTTAGTCTGTGAATGAACGTCGCGAAAGGAAACCATGTTGAACGATACGCAAGGTAACGGTTAAGGAATGACACTGGCAGCCATTGACCTGGGTTCTAACCGTTTTCATATGGTTGTGGCTCACGTAAATCATAATGAGATGAGGCCTGTTGAAGCATTTGCTTAAAGAATTCAGCTGGTCATTGGATATGGAAAAAACTCTCTGAGCCTAGAGGCAATAGTCCGTGGGCTTACTTGTCTGTCTTGTTTTTGGCTACGCTCAAGCCAGATAGGGTTCGAGTGGTGGGAATAAATGCTCTTAGGGCAGCAAAGAATGTTGGTGTATTTAGGTGTGGAGCATACATGGGTGGTGGAAGCACAGAATTTTGTGATCGGTCATTGATATTAACTGTTTCCCGAGAAAAGCTAACTTGTCTTCTAAGTTCGGCTAAACGAATTTCAAAAAGCCCCCCTTGTTACTGTTGAAGATCATTAGAAATTGAAATCATTCCAGCAGTGGATACTCTTCATCGAGTGCTTGCTCAAGCACACGTAAATTAAACGGCATCAGGCCGAGGTGCGGTTAATTAAGTACTCGGAGCTACCGATATCGATCTCTTTTTCGTCCATAATTGTTTTCTGAGTGACAGTATCGACAGATGGTTCATTCGTATCTTTTATAATGATTTTCATAAATTGTTGAGTAAAAACCAGAACCTCCAGCTTCTTTGACGGCAGTTTTTGGACAGTTTTACTTAGAACAGTTAGAAAATTGAACCGATCGTACAAAAATAGCTCTAAATCGGGCAGAAAATAACAAGGCTTACATGGGGTTCTAATGTCAAAACCGGTTCCAATAAAAAAAATCACTCTACTATTAGTTATAGCCTTGATCGTGGGCGCTTACATTATTTTCGATGGCAAGCAGTATCTCAGTTTGGAATTTTTTCAGAATCTTTATCAACAAGAGCCAGAATTAACCGCAGCGGCTTATTTTATTATTTATGTGATAGCGGCCGGTTTGTCATTACCTGGTGCAGCATTGCTTACCATTATTGGTGGCATGATATTTGGTCTTCTGACGGGATTTTTACTTGTATCATTTGCAAGCACATTAGGTGCCACATTGGCCTTTTTGGTGTCCCGGTTTTTATTACGTGATTGGGTGCAGAGTAAATTTTCCGGGTATTTAGGCGCTATTAACCAGGGTATGGAAAAAGATGGAGCATTCTATCTGTTTACCTTGAGGTTGATACCTGTTGTCCCGTTTTGGGTGATCAATTTGGTGATGGGCGTGACGCCCATGAAAGTTCTAACATTTTATCTGGTGAGCCAGGTGGGCATGTTGGCTGGTACAGCTGTTTATGTGAATGCCGGTGCTGAACTTGGTGCCGTGGAAGAATTTTCTGCTGCCGGAATTCTAACTCCAACATTATTGTTGTCTTTTATATTATTAGCCATGTTTCCTTTTATTGTTCGGGCTGTACTGAATGTGCTTCAGCGGCGCAAGGTTTATAAACCCTATGTCAAACCCAAATCCTTTGATACCAATATGGTGGTTATTGGTGCGGGTAGTGCCGGGTTGGTCAGCTCTTATATCGCGGCGGCGGTAAAAGCCAAGGTCACATTGGTAGAAAAAAATAAAATGGGGGGCGATTGTCTTAATACTGGCTGCGTACCAAGTAAGGCATTGATTAGAGCGGCACGAACAGTGAAAGAAATTTCACAGGCACAACAGTTGGGCATACATGTTGGAGAGCTAAAAATTGATTTTTCTGCGGTGATGGGAAGAGTAAGAGCTGTTATTCGTGAAATAGAGCCCCACGATTCCGTTGAGCGTTATAGCGCGCTTGGAGTGGACTGCATTCAGGGTGAAGCAACCATTGTTTCACCTTGGGAAGTAAAGGTTGATGGTAAAAGTATTTATACCCGCAATATTGTTATTGCTTCTGGCGCCAGACCATTTGTTCCGCTAATCCCGGGCGTAGACCAGATGGATTATCTGACGTCAGATAACCTCTGGGAGCTAAATGTATTGCCCAAGCGATTATTGGTTCTTGGGGGCGGTGCTATTGGCTGCGAATTGGCACAGGCTTTTAATCGTCTGGGCTCCGAGGTGACGCTGGTGGACATGATGCCACGTGTATTGCCTCGTGAAGATGAAGATGTCTCGGCCTTTGTGCAGCAGCGGTTTGTGGATGAAGGTATAAAAGTCTTGGTTAGCCATAAAACTGTGGGGTTTGAGCTGCGTGATGATGAAAAGGTCGCATTATTGGAAGCTGGTGATGAAAATACGGGTGCGGGCAATACAGTTGTGGCTTTTGATCAGGTACTCGTGGCAGTGGGACGTAAGGCAAATACAGATCAATTGGGCCTAGAGGGGTTGGGTATAGAGTTAAACTTGAATGGCACTGTCAAAGTGGATGAGTTTTTACGTACCCGTTATCCCAATATTTATGCATGTGGTGATGTGGCAGGGCCTTATCAATTTACTCACACAGCATCTCATCAGGCCTGGTATGTAGCCGTGAATGCATTATTTGGTCGTTTTAAAAAATTTAAAGTAGATTATTCGGTGATTCCTTGGGCAACATTTACGGATCCGGAAGTTGCCCATGTGGGGTTGAGTGAAAACGATGCTGTTGCGAAGGGTCTTCCTTATGAGATTACAAAATATGACATGGGTGACTTGGATAGGGCGATTGCAGATAATCGAGCAGACGGTTTTGTAAAAGTACTCACAGTGCCTGGTAAAGACAAAATTCTTGGCGCCACAATTGTGGGTTACCATGCGGGCGACCTTCTCACAGAATTTGTTACCGCCATGAAACAGGGTTTGGGCTTGAAGAAAATTCTTGGCACCATTCATAGCTACCCAACCATCAGTGAAGCGAATAAATTTGTTGCTGGTAATTGGAGTAAAAATCATGCCCCACAAGGCTTGCTACGGTGGATAGAGAAGTACCATGCCTGGCAACGGCATTAAGGTAACAGGCCACAGAAAAAAATAACGCAGAAACAGGTAATTTGTTAGATGTATGAAACAGTAAAAAATTATTACGGTAAGGAATTGTCGGGATCAGAAGATTTAAAAACCGACGCTTGTTGCACCTTGGAAAATATTCCAAATCACCTCAAAGAAATAATGGCAAAAATTCACCCAGAAGTGAGTGGTAAGTATTATGGCTGTGGTTTGGTTGCGCCAGAGCTTCTAAGTGGTATGCGTATTCTCGACTTGGGTAGTGGCTCTGGGCAAGACTGTTATGTGCTGTCTGCGCTCGTGGGAGAGAGCGGTGAAGTTGTGGGCATTGATATGACCGATGAACAACTTGATGTGGCAAACAGGCATATCGAATATCACCGCGAAGCGTTTGGTTTTAGTCAGCCCAATGTCCGTTTTCTCAAAGGCTATATTGAAAAGCTGGATGAACTGAACTTAGAAGATGAAAGCTTCGATATTATTGTTTCAAATTGTGTGATTAATTTATCACCGGACAAACAAGCAGTATTAAATCAAGCGTATCGATTATTAAAGCCTGGTGGAGAGCTTTATTTTTCTGACGTTTATGCTGATCGTCGAGTGCCGGCGACATTAATGGCAGACCCAGTACTTTATGGCGAATGTTTAAGCGGAGCGCTGTATTGGAATGATTTTATTCACTTGGCTAAGCATGTTGGTTTTGCTGACCCAAGATTAGTTGAGGATAGRCCTCTCGGRATAGACAACGAGGRTGTGAAGAAAAAGATTGGCCATATTGGRTTTTATTCTGCGACGTATAGATTATTTAAATTGGAGGGTTTGGAAAGCAGTAGCGAAAGCTACGGCCAGTCAGTTATCTATAAGGGTTCCGTTCCAAATAATGGTTGTTCCTTTGATCTGGATAAACAGCACCGAATGCCTAAGGGGAAATCAACACCCGTATGTGGCAATACTTATCGAATGTTAAAATATTCACGTTTTAAGGAGCACTTTGAGTTCAACGGTGATTTTGAACAACACCAAGGAATTTTTGATGGTGGTGATGTTGCTGAAGGCTTGCCTTTTGAAAAAAACATAAAACCACAAAGTGGTGGCTGCTGTTAGATCTAGCAACCAAATAATTTAGTAAAGGGCATCTTTAAGGAAACTCTGATTAATTCATCCGTGAATTAATTTTCGTGAGAAAACTGAAAATGTGATTTCCAGTTTTCTCACATTTTCAACAACTTAATGCCATCGAAAATGGCAGTATGTCCTTGTACTGTGGGAACCTCTGAATTCACCAGAGGTTCCCTAAATTATAAAAAAATCTAAAAGGTTACCAGTAAATTTATTCTGAAAATATCTCTAAAACAGAATTTAAAAATTGGTGACCTTTTTTTGTAGTACAAATTTTCTTATTTGATTTTTCAATTAAATCTTTTTCTCTCAACGTGTTTAATTTGTTCTTTATGTCGRAAAGGGGTATTCCCGTTCTGTCTTGAAAGATTGATGTATCAACTCCGTTATTCAAGCGAAGTGAATTCATCATAAATTCCAGTGCTAACTCTTCAGTAGGAATGTTTTTACAGCGAGAGGTGTAGGAGTTATTTCTGGCTAAATAGTCTTCCGGTTTTCTAGTTTTTTGTATGCGAATAATTCTATTTTCTTCTGGTAGAGTTATTTTTCCGTGTGCACCAGCGCCGATACCAAGATAGTCACCAAACTCCCAGTAATTCATATTGTGCACAGATTTTTTATTGGCTTTGCAATAGGCGGAGACTTCATATTGTTTATAGCCGGAGTTTAATAATAATTGTTGGCCTCTATCCTGTATTGATTCAAGAATAATATCTGTAGGTAAAGGGGGTGGTTTATTGTAAAAAACAGTATTGGGTTCAATGGTTAGCTGGTACCAGGAAATATGTGTAGGTTGTAAATGAATGGCTTGTTCAAGGTCTGTCATGGCATCAGTAATATCCTGRCCKGGTAAGCCRTGCATTAAATCCAGATTAATGTTTTCAAARCCAGCTGTTCTGGCGGTATGTACGGCAGCGATAGCTTGTTCAGCAGAATGGATTCTGCCGAGGGACTCTAAGTGATGGTTATTAAAGCTTTGTATACCAATGGATAATCGATTTACACCGACATCTCTAAAGTTWGAAAATTTTTCTTGTTCAAATGTTCCTGGATTAGCCTCCAGTGTAATTTCAATATTGTTTTCAAAACCAATACGGCGTTTTGCTGCCTGAATAATTCGACCAATTGTTTCAGCTGAGAATAGACTGGGAGTGCCACCACCAAAAAATATAGAGCTAAGTTTKCGATGTTGAGCGTAGGTTAGCTCGGTTTCCATGTCGTTAATCAGTGCTTGAATGTATTCTTCTTCAGGTAGTATTTTATCCGCAGTATGTGAGTTGAAATCACAATAGGGACATTTACGAATACACCATGGAATATGTACATAGAGGGATAGAGGCGGGAGAGTAAGATGCATATGTTATAAGAATATGGGTCAATAGTTATCGGGATAGCTGTTCTAATAATTTCGCCATTGCCCKGCCTCTATGGCTKATCTTRTTTTTTTCWGAGGGCTYTAATTCAGCTGAAGTACAGTCAAACTCTGGAACGTAAAAAATCGGGTCATACCCAAAGCCATTGTTACCGTTTGGTTTGTCTGTGATTAAGCCTTCCCAGGTACCTTGGCAAATAATGGGTGTAGGGTCTTCGGGGTGTCTCATGTAGACCAAAACACATTGAAATCTGGCTGTACGCTCAGATTCTGGAGTGTCTTGTAGCAGTGACAATAGGCGCAAATTATTTTTTTCATCATTGGCATTTTCACCAGAAAATCGGGATGAATAAATACCAGGAGCACCATTGAGCCTGTCCACCTCCAAGCCAGAATCATCTGCTATTGCCGGAAGTCCTGTCAGGCGTGATGCATGCCGAGCTTTGATTAAGGCATTTTCGACAAAGCTTAGGCCATTCTCAACAGCATCAGGTACTTGAAAGTCTGATTGTGGGACAACATCAAAATTGAGGCCAGAGAGCAATTGTTGAAATTCTGCCAGTTTCCCTTTATTGCTGCTTGCAAGAGTGACTTTCATAGTAGCGGTCTTTTTCTCCAGAAGTACTTTGGGTAAAAATATCGGCCAGTTCAATGATAAGTTGAAGTGGCCGATAATCTGTTAGCAAATTTTTATTCTTTTTAATAAATTTCGTGCTGTACTAATTAGTTGTCATGATAGAACTTATTTTGAAACGAGATAGAGTAGGCGGGTTTATTTGGGTCGGGTTGAATTTGAATTTTGAATGTCATGGAATCTTCATTTTCAAATTCAAAAGGGGCCAAGTAGTAAACAATATCACCCTCTCTTACTTCAAGAAATKTGAGTTTTTGTTGTTGGGCAAAAATGTTGAAAACGGCGCCTTTGACCAGTGCAGTAGTTCCGCCAGTTTTGTCATTTACGATGACAGAAATATTGACCAAGCCTTTATCCTTGCCACGAGTAATATTATAGGCGCTAGCGACGTCTGGCAGGATAAAGCTGCTATTAAATGAGCTATAGAAAACTTTAATATTACCAAACTCTTTATAGGGTTTGTTTTCAGCTTGGACGCCAAAGGCTAATAGAGCCAACAGTGGTATCCAGAGCAGTTTATAGTGAATCATTGTCATTACCTCTAAAACCCATGAGGTTTTATTTTTTGTAGTTTATTTGCTTAATAAATAAATAGCCGTATCACTAAACAGATTAGGCCATATTCCTTTGAGTTGCCTGTCTGGTATTCGTTCAGCCACAAAYTCTCGGTGGTTTATTAGAATRTTTTTTTCTGTACACAAGGCTTCAAAGTCTTTGACGGTACARAAGTGAATRTTAGGCGTGTCATACCATTGATAGGTTAATTGTTTAGTGACGGGCATACGGCCATGYATGAAAAGAGAGGTTCTTGCYCGCCAATTYCCAAAATTWGGAAAGGTAACAATACATTTTTTSCCAATTCGYAGCATTTCATCCAACACCAGATGAGGRTAGCGCATCACCTGYAATGCCTGAGTCATAACGACAGTATCAAAGCTTTTGTCGGGAAATTGGGATAACCCTGTATCTAAATTGGTTTCTACAACATTCACATTGTTGGCAATTGCAGCAGTGATTTTTACTGGATCAATTTCCAGGCCGTAGCCTTCTACCTGCTTGTCTTTTTTTAGGTTTTTGAGCAAAGTACCGTCGCCACAGGCAAGATCCAAAATTCGACTTTCTGCTGTAATCCATTGTTGAATGATATCAAAATCGCTACGTATGCTCATGACAACACCTCTGGCGGCGTAGAACCTGCCTGGCTGATATTTGGCGCATCATTGGGTAGGCGGCTGAAATAGGCCCTGAGTACATGCTCATAGCGTTCATTGGGTAATAAAAAGGCATCGTGCCCCAAATTAGATTCTATGGCGGCATAGGATACATTCTTCTTGGCATCGATTAATGCTTTCACGATTTCCTGAGAACGCTCAGGGGCGAACCGCCAGTCGGTGGAAAAAGAAACGACCAAAAAATCACAGAGGGCGTTGCTAAATGCCTTAACGGGGTCATTGCCATATTCACGGGCAAGATCAAAGTAGTCCAAAGCCTTGGTCATCAATAGATAGGTGTTGGCATCAAAACTGCTGGAAAAGGCATCACCTTGATGGCGCAGGTAGCTTTCTACCTGAAATTCAATAGGGGTATCTTGTCCTTGTTGGAATGAGCCAGACCTGAGTTCACGACCAAACTTATTGCCCATCAGCTCATCGGAGAGATAGGTGACATGGCCAATCATTCTTGCCAGTGCTAGGCCATTACGGGGCAGAGTCTTATCTTCGAGAAAGTGCCCGTCGCGGAAGTCTGGATCTGACTTGATGGCATTTCGGGCAATTTCATTGAAAGCAATATTTTGCGCACTGAGTTTCATTGCGGAGGCAATCACAATAGCGTGTCGAAGGCGATCAGGGTATTCCAGTGCCCAGCGCATTGCCTGCATGCCTCCTAGGCTACCACCAGCGACAGCGGCCCATTGATAAATACCCAGCTGGTCTGCCAGTCTGGCTTGGCTTTCTACCCAGTCACGGACTCTTAATGGTGGAAAATCGAGGCCCCAGGGTTTGTCTGTTTCCGGGTTGATGGAGTTGGGCCCGGTACTGCCGTGGCAGCCACCAAGGTTGTTTGGGCATACGATAAAGAAACGATTGGTATCAAAAGGTTTTCCTGGGCCAATATGGTTTTCCCACCAGCCAGGTTTTTTATCTTCATTGGAATGATAACCGGCAGCATGGTGATGGCCGCTGAGTGCGTGACAAATAAGAATAGCATTGCTTTTATCGCTATTGAGTTCACCGTAGGTTTCTATAACCAGTTGATAACTGGGCAGCGTACGGCCACAGGCCAGTTCCAAAGGCTCATCAAAAAATAGTGTCTCTGGTGTGACAATGCCCACAGAATTTTCCGGGATGATGTCTGACATCAGTGGTGAACTTCTCCATAAAATAATAGATTTGAATAACGGATTTTAGATGGAGTCTAAAGAGGGCGTTTCATCAGTGCAACAACGTTAACMGYCCCTGTGTAAATTATTAGGGAATTACTCATTATTTATGAGTAATATCGGCATGGGTAATACAGCGTCTAKAGGTTTTCAATGTCGTAATCGATGATCACGGGTAAATGGCGYGAGAATAGTTGTGACTTATAGATAGCCGCATATTCAACACGTTTGCTCAGACTCTGAGATATGACGTGTAAATCTGTTCTCCAGCCTATATCAACATGAAGCTGCCCAGAGGGCCAGTAACTGAACTCATCGGTGTCAGTGGTGTAAAGCCGAAAAGCATCGGCATACCCTATACCCTTGTAAAGTTGATCAAGGTATTGTTGTTCCTTGGGCAAGAAGCCGGAAAGACCTTTGCCCATATCGGGGTCACTCAAGTCAATTGCACGATGGGCAATATTCCAATTACCGCAGATCACATAATCTCTACGTTTGTGGCTTATTTTGTTTAAATGGTTATTTAAGTCGTGRAAGAACTGATTTTTTAGTTTTTGTTCGGAAGTCTCAGYCGTGGCATTGGGCGCAAGTAAAGAACAGATACTYATGTTTTCAAAATCAGCTTGAAGGTAACGACCATTCATATCCTCACCGTTGGTTGCACCAAAGCCATACATAATGGCTTTGGGTATCTCGCGGCTATAGATAGCAACACCATTGTGCTCCGGTGTTGGGGAATCAAAAAAATAGCTGGCGTAGCCCTCAATCTCAAATTCTGGTGTGGTGGTGAGGGTTGCTTCCTGGCAGCGAAGATCCTGTAGGCAGATAATGTTGGCTTTCTGAGAGGCGAGCCATTGAAACAAACCRCGTTGCGACGCTTGGCATATTCCGTCCACAGAAAGACTGATAATCCTCATAGGTGGTGACCCTGGTTAGAGAAATTGATGGCAGAACCCAGGTAGAGTTATAGGTGCATAGTCGCCCCGTGGTAGGGGAGCGTGTATCATACCCTAGAGTTAGAATAACCAGAACGGGCAARCAGTTAAAAAGCCGGTCTTTAAATGTGCAAGGTAGAATCAGATATGATTAATGCTATGAATATTTATAAACGCATTGGTTCTATCCTGCTTATTTTGTGGGGAATAACAGCTCTGACAACAGAAGCTGGAAACCTTTATCGCTATCGCAATCAAGAAGGCAATCTTGTTATCGACTATGCCGTTCCTCCAAGGTATGTAGCGGGTGGTTATGAGATTCTTAGTGAGTCTGGCCGTGTTATTGAGGTGGTTGAACCACAACAAGAAAGAGAAGAGTGGGGCATAGAGCAACAAAACCAGGCCAAGCAGGCTGTCGCACTTGAGCAAGAGGGCTTGATGTTATTGCGTACCTACAACGATGTGGGAGAGCTTAAATCAGCAAAGAGTAGGCGTCTGGCTCAGTTGAATCGAGAGATTGAAATTATTCAGTCTAATTTAGATAAAAATAAAATTACCCTTGCGACATCACGAATCCAAGCAGCAAACTACCAGTTTGGCGGTAGGTCRGTGCCAAAATCATTGTTAAAAAATYTRGATGGACAGATATTCCAGCAGCAAGATGCGGAACAAATGCTGTTGGTGCGTCAACAGGAATATCAGGGCACCAAGGATCGGTACACGAGGTATTTAGATCACTTTAGGACACTAAAGGGGTTGGCGTCTCGCGAAAAAACCCCGTCATTGCTACAGACCACTGATCCGGCCAATGCTCAGTTGGGAGGCGTTGAAAGCCACTCCGAACAAACTGACTAATACGTCCTTCGGCTAAAGCCAGCATCATATTTGCAGCAGCAGTTACTGTGGTTGTGGTGCGCAGGCTGTTAGTCATTTCTGCTTCACGAAGAATTTGCTTAAGCTGTGTTTCTAATCGATCAAACAGCTGCTGAATGCGTTTGTGAAGTCGATCGGTTTCACCCGTTAGAGCATCACCTGTTAGTAGCCGTGTGATACCAGGATTGCGTTCAGCAAAAGTGAGTAGCAGGGTAAGAATTCTATAACAACAGCTCACAGTGTCGGACTCTTCTGAGAGAATCACTCTAATGCGGCTAAATAGAGTGTCTTCAATAAAATCGATTAAACCTTCATACATTTTGGTTTTGCTGGGAAAGTGGCGGTAAAGTGCTGCCTCGGATACGCCAACTTCTGCTGCCAGTGCGGCGGTAGTAATTCTCCCTCCAGGTGTGGCTTCAAGCATACGTGCGAGGGATTGCAGAATTTGTTGTTTTCTTGAGCTATTTCTAGCAGYCATGTTGAGTTTACTCGCCGGTTGACAGGTTAGTGATCAATGTACCAACACCTTGATCAGTAAAAATTTCTAATAAGGTAGCGTGATTTACCCGGCCATCAATAATATGGGCACTTTTTGTTCCACCTTTCACTGCATCCAGAGCACAGAGAATTTTGGGTAACATGCCGCCATAGATGGTGCCATCGGCAATTAATTTATCTACTTGCTTCGTGGAGAGACCGGTCAAAACATCACCATTTTTATCCTGAAGGCCGGCAACATTGGTGAGTAGCATGAGTTTTTCAGCTTTGAGAACTGCAGCTATTTTACCAGCAACCAAATCGGCATTGATGTTGTAGGAGTTACCTTCACTATCAACCCCTATGGGTGCGATGACTGGAATAAAATGGCTTGCAGTGAGCATATCGATGACGTCGGTATTGATGGATTCCACCTCGCCCACATGGCCAATATCAATAATTTCTGGTGCTTCCATTGCGGGGGTTTCCCCCTCGGGTAAGTTTTGAGAAATCTTTAATTTACGGGCTTTAATGAACTGGCCGTCTTTTCCAGTGATGCCTACGGCTTTGCCACCAACACGATTAATAAGAGTGACGATCTCCTTATTTACACTGCCACCTAAAACCATTTCCACCACATCCATAGTTCTGCTATCAGTGACGCGCATACCATTGACGAAGTGAGACTCGATATTGAGTTGTGTCAGCAGGGCACCAATTTGCGGTCCTCCACCATGGACAACCACTGGGTTCATACCAACTAGCTTCATCATCACTACATCACGAGCAAAACTGGCTTTAAGTTTTTCGTCTACCATGGCATTGCCACCGAATTTAACGACAATGGTTTTACCGGTAAATCGCTGAATGTAAGGTAGTGCCTCAGAAAGAACGTTGGCTATATTACTTGCCGCTTCGAGGGTCAGTGACATCATTGGATCCTGCTGTATAGTTGGTTGTCTCACGGTAAATTTAAAACGTTAAGTTACTGTCTATATTTTCAAGCTGTTGTTTGAATAATGACTGAATATTGTTCAAGGATTCGGTGGACTTTGCCTCAAAACGTAGTGTTAATGCCGGGCTGGTGTTAGATGCTCGGACTAACCCCCAGCTATCTGGCAACTCAACTCTTAGGCCATCGATCGTGGAAATTTTGCCATCTTTAAATGTGTGTTCCGCGATAAGTTTGTCCATGATGCCAAATTTATCTTCTTCGGCTACGTTTATTTTGATTTCGGGAGTTGCGTGTCGACTCTCAAAACTGGCCATTATTTCATCGAGACCCTGTTCACGAATGGCTAGTATTTCGACCAAGCGGGCAGCAGCATAAATACCATCATCAAACCCATGCCAGCGATCATGGAAGAAGATATGACCACTATACTCACCACCAAGGGGTGCTTCACAGGCTAGAATTTTGTTGTACATATGGGAGTGACCTGTTTTCCACATAACAGGCCTGCCGCCATAACTACTGATCAGGCTGTTGAGRCGGTTTGTACTTTTGACGTCAAAGACTATATCAGCACCCGGATGGCGCGAGACTACGTCTCGAGCAAAAATCATTAATAATTCATCAGGCCAGATAATTTTACCACTGGCTGAAATGGCGACGACACGATCTCCGTCGCCATCAAGAGCAATACCCATATCGGCGTTGCTTTCTTTAACACAGGCAATAAGGTCTGCCAAATTGGCTGCTACAGASGTGTCAGGAGGGTGGTTGGGGAAGTCRCCGTCCACTTCACAATAAAGTGGAATGACATCACACCCAATGGCTTCGAGTACTTTGCAGCCKAGTTCACCAGCGATGCCATTACCGGCATCTAGGACAACCTTGAGGTTCTCTGCTGGCACCATGTCATTTGCAACACTTTCTATGTATTCATTTAAGAGGTCACAAGTTTCTAATTCCCCKGGATTTACTTTGGGGAAGTTGTGTTCCAGCTCGRTTTTCAATGACATAATTTCATCACCACATAAAGCGTGGCGCTTGAAAAACATTTTAAAACCATTGTATTCAGCTGGATTGTGGCTAGCGGTCACCATGATGCCACAGTCTGTTTCAGATAATTGATKGGTCGCAAAGTTGAGTAATGGTGTTGGAACTTGCCCAAGGTGTATGACGTGGCAACCGGTACTTAGAATRCCTTGTTCAAGAGCCTCGGTAAGCTCTGGGCTGGAGTTGCGGCCATCAGAGCCGACAATTAAGGAGTGCTCYCCAAGTGCTTGAACTTTATTGGCTAGCACCTGGCCTAGTCGACGAGCGAATTCRGGGGTYAAYTCAGWGCCAGCAAGACCWCGAATATCGTAATCACGAAACACAACACTTGGGAATGACGGCTTTTCTTGTGTATTTTTGTCTGTTGCTTCATTGCTTACCTGAGTGTCTGGTTTTTTAGGCTGCGTGGCCTCTACCGAGGGTTGTTCTCCTGATGAAGGAAGAACTTGTAAATAGGACTCTCTGGTTTCATCTATGGGCTCTTCATCACCTACCTGCGTTTTCATGATAYTTCYCCCAGCTTTTACCCTGAGAGCGTTATCTTTGTGATAGTGCAATGTGAAGCGAATAACCACGTAGAGCAGCAGTAGCATAAAGGCCAATAAAGCACTCTGTATGATAATAAATTCACGATAGGAGGGTTGTGCTTGATTGAGTAAAATTGTGCTGCCGGTAAAGCGTATTTCCCAGTGAGGGATGCGGGTTTTTAGGCTTATTTTTTCTATGGCTTGGTTATTATTTTTCAAGGCTATAACGGCTTTGCCTCGAATACCGGGTAATTGTTGGAACAGTTCAGTTGTCCCAAATGAGTTGTCCACATTTTTAAGTAGGCTGGATAGAGACTCCGTGCCAAGCATGACAAGCATAACGCCTAGGGTATTTTCTTCATCGTTACTATTATTGCTACCGCTGTTGTCTACTAAAGGATAAGCAAATATTAATTTCCAGGAACCATTGATATAAGCWGCGGAGGGTGTAGTTTTTTCTCCTGCGAACACTTTTCGAACTACTTGTTGGCCAGCAAAATTGTGGGCTGTATTAAGACGTGTGTCCTGAGGATCAAGTAAATATCCCTGAGAAAGACCATCGACCCAGTCAGCCATCAGTTTTTCCATGTGTTCGATTTTTTTACGATCACCGGATGTCAGGGCATCAACAAATAAGCCTCTTTCTGAGAGGGTTTGTAATTGCTCTTGCCGTTGCTGAAGGTAGGTATTGGCTGTAATTAGTTGTTGCTGGGCATAGTTGTTGGCGCTGGCGTAGGCTAGATCATATTTGGTGTTGTCCAAAAGGTTGTGGTGCAGAATGAATGAGAGCCAGGCAAAGCAACAAATAATGAGTACAARCGATGCCAGAACAAAGGGATGTTGTTTCAATTTACTTGTGGTGCTGGCGGTAGGCCCATGTGTTTTTGATTTTGTCATGGTGTGTCTATCAGCCTTGAAGCATCTGAGCAATTTTAGCTATTAACTGACGCGCCAAAATTGATTTATTAATTTTTGGTATGACTTCTGAACCCTGCATTTCTACAACCAGAACCKCGTTATCATCACTATTAAAACCAATTGTGCGATCTGATACATCGTTAGCTATCACAAGATCAAGGTTTTTTCTTTCCAGTTTACTGCGGGCATGGTTTTCCAGGCAATCGTCAGTGGTGGGTGTTTCGGCGGCAAATCCTACGGTAAAAGGCCGCTGTTGAAGTGCTGCCACAGCACTGACAATATCGGGGTTTTTAACCAGCTCTATGGACATAGTGTTAGCAGATTTCTTAATTTTTTGTTCTGACACTTGTRCAGGGCGATAATCGGCTACTGCTGCAGAAGCAATAAATAATTGGCAGCCATTGGCTTCTTTCAAGGCTGCATCATACATTTCTTTRGCGCTAATAACGGTAATGGTTTCTACCCGGTCGGGAGGCGTTAGATCGACAGGGCCGCTGATAAGTATCGTGTCTGCCCCCGCTTCAGCAGCCGCTTCCGCCAGGGCATAGCCCATTTTCCCAGAGCTGTGGTTGCTGATATAACGAACAGGGTCAATGGCTTCACGTGTCGGGCCGGCGGTGATCACTACTTTTTTACCTGCCAGTGAGCCGGTTTCAAACAAATCCGCTGTGAGCTCAGCAATATCTTCAGGTTCTGTCATACGACCAGGGCCGACATCGCCGCAGGCTTGATTGCCCTCTGCTGGGCCAAAAATATGTATTCCGCGACCACGCAAATGTTCGATGTTGTGTTGGGTGCTGCTATTACGCCACATGCCCTGATTCATAGCCGGTGCGACAGCAAGTGGTGACCGGCTTGCCAGACACAAAGTAGAAAGGAGGTCGTTACCTTCGCCATTGACAAGTTTTGCAAGAAAATTTGCTGATGCTGGTGCAATCAGTATTACATCAGCCCACTTGGCCAGCTCAATATGACCCATAGCCGCTTCAGTTTTGGTGTCTAATAGTTCTGTGTGTACAGGATTTCCAGAAAGCGCTTGAAGAGTCAGGGGGGTAATGAATTCTGTGCCTGCCGAGGTCATCACAACACGAACATTGGCGCCCAAATCTTGTAGGCGACGAATAATCTCTGCGCTCTTGTAGGCGGCAATACCGCCTGTCACACCGAGCAGAACGCGCTTATTGGCCAGGGAGGGCATTAATTTTCCTGAAAATTTGTTTCGGRATGGATAAGATACCACTGCAAAGGGAATTTGCGTAGTCAGTACTTACCATTAGTCAGTACTAARCATGCTTAGTCATACCGAYTAAAGCTTACACAAGGAGGTGTATATGGCTATTAGTGATTGGCCCGCATCAGAACGGCCACGAGAAAAGCTTTTGGAAAAAGGTGCCAGTGCGCTGTCAGATGCTGAGTTGCTGGCCATCTTTCTTCGAACAGGCTGTGTTGGACTTTCAGCAGTGGATTTAGCTCGTGACTTGTTACAGCGGTTTGGCAGCCTTGCTCAGATATTGTCAGCAGAGAAAAAGTCATTTTGTGATGCACTCGGCCTTGGCGAAGCTAAGTATGTGCAATTGCAGGCGGTAATGGAGTTGGCTCGGCGTCATTTGGGAGAACARCTTTGCCGGGATCAGGTTTTTAATAGCCCGGCATTGGTCAGTGAGTTCTTGTTATCTCAGCTACGACACTGCCAACAGGAAATTTTTATAACATTATTTCTGGATGCACAGAATCGGTTGATCTCCTGGGAAAAGCTATTTTTTGGCACCATTGATAGTGCCAGTATTTATCCRAGAGAAGTGATGAARCGGGTGTTGCACCATAATGCTTCTGCTGTCATTTTTTCCCACAATCATCCTTCTGGTGTGGCAGAGCCGAGCAACGCTGATCAACAAATCACACAAAGGCTGAAAGATGCCCTGATGTTGATAGATGTCAGGGTGCTTGATCACGTCATTGTCGGCGGTGGATATACTGTCTCAATGGCGGAGAGAGGAATGCTGTAAGTTAGGAGGGTGGGTATCCTCATAAAAACGCATTCATCAATGCGGGAAAATAGGGCCTTGTTGAGAGAATTTATTTGCTTTGAACCTGCCCTTCTGGTATAAAACGCGGCTCTTTGTGGGGGCACTCTTTTCGGAAGGCTTTTTCCAGAGAACTTCACTAACAGATTTCAAAAGCAGTCGCCGAAAACGGTGGCGCCATGATTAGAGGCAAAGCAATGTCTAAAGTATGTCAAGTCACCGGCAAAAGGCCGATGTCCGGAAACAATGTTTCACACGCAAAAAATAGGACTCGCCGTCGTTTCGAGCCTAACTTGCACTCCCACCGTTTTTGGATCGAAGAAGAAAAACGCTTTATAAAACTACGCCTCTCTGCGAAAGGAATGCGTATTATTGATAAGCTGGGCATTCAGCAGGTTCTGTCTGATATGCGTAAGCGTGGCGAAAAGGTTTAAGGAGATAAATAATGGCTAAATCGAATCGCGATAACATTAAAATGGTATCCAGTGCAGGCACTGGCCACTATTACACAACCACTAAAAATAAACGCACTCAGCCTGAAAAGTTGGTGTTTAGTAAGTATGACCCAGTGGTTCGTAAGCATGTTCCTTATAAAGAAGCTAAAATCAAGTAAGCTTTTTTACTGAGCGAAAGCTCCGTGGCAGGAAGTTCTATACTGGTATAGATAGAATTTCCTGATTGGGAAGCCCCGAGACTCTCGGGGCTTTTTTGTGGGTGTTAATTTTTATGTGGATATTTCAGCTAACCTTATGGTTGTGTGGTCAATGCGATATCGGTGACCCCGGCTTCCCGGGCCTGGTTYGAAATAAGAATAAATGTATCGGTTTTTGATTTAGGGTGCGCTTCAATGATGACCTTTATTTGTGGGTTTTCGGCATGTGCGCGCTCTACATTTGCTCGAACGGATCTCACATCAATGTGGCGCCCCTGAATAAAGATTTCATTGGTTTCCGTAATACTAAAAACAATATTACGGTTCTCAGTATTTTTGTTGGGAGGGGCTTCAGAGATAGGGGGGTGATTTAAATCCAGCCCCGATTCTTTGACAAAGGATGCGGTCACAATAAAGAAAATGAGCATAATAAAAATCACGTCCAACATGGGGGTCAGATCAATTTCAGCACTGTCTGTATCGCCACTACCTTCGGTAAGACGTTTTCTTCCCAAAGCCATTAATGTTTCCTTTGATTGCTATGAGGATTATTGAGCGGGTTGCCGAGAGGATTCAACAAACCTAGTATGCCAGACATTTGGTTGTTATTAACCCGGCAGCTATTGTTGTTGGGTTGGTAGTGCAGCACATGGACGTGCTGTCGATGGCTGAAAGCCATCGCGATTCCAGGAAAATCAAGGGGTTTCACACAACGCCGCCAGGTTTTTCTGGACGATAATTAAATAGGTTAATAGTGGCCTTTACGCAGGAGCAGGTTATGCCGGAATTACCCGAGGTTGTTGTTACTCTGAGAGGAGTTCTTCCTCATATCAAGGGAAAACAAGTAGACGGTGTTGTGGTTCGAGACGCCAGGTTGCGTTGGCCGGTGCCAGACAATTTGTCTGAGTTGCTATGCGGGCAGGTACTCATGACGGGTCACCAGCGGGCGAAGTACATGTTGTTTCAATTCCACCATGGCCATTTAATGGTTCACTTGGGTATGTCCGGCAACCTCAGAGTGGTTCAAGAGGGAACGCCTCCGGCTAAACATGATCATGTGGATATCAAGTTTAGTGGCGGGGTTGTGTTACGTTTTACTGATCCACGTCGATTTGGCTCTGTATTGTGGCTTGAGGGCGAACCAGAGCAACACCGGTTATTGCAGCACCTGGGTCCGGAGCCCTTTGATTCAGTATTCGATGGTGAGCGCCTGTATCGGTTGTCCCGGGGGAAAACGGCTTCGGTAAAACAGTTTTTGATGGATAATAAAACGGTGGTGGGGGTGGGGAACATCTATGCTAATGAATCTTTGTTTCTGAGTGGTATTCGGCCGAAAAAGGCTGCAGGGAAAATTTCGCTCAAGCGCTATAAGGTGTTATCTAGTAACACCAAAAGGGTACTAAAGAGGGCGATAGAACAAGGGGGCACTACTTTAAAGGATTTTGTGGGCAACGAGGGCAAGCCGGGTTATTTCAAACAACAGTTGTTTGTTTATGGCCGTGGCGGCGAACCCTGTCTGCAGTGTGAAACACAGCTAAAGGAAATACGGTTGGGCCAGCGCTCTACAGTGTATTGCCCTGTTTGTCAGAAATAGATGGGTACCAAAAAAGGAGTTATTAAAAAGTAGTCATGATTCCTCGGCATTAAATTTTGTAGTTAGAGCATCACTGACACACGGGGGAACAAAGGCATTAATATCGCCGCCGAGTGAACCAATTTCTTTCACCAAAGAGGATGAAATATAAGAGAGTTTTTCTGAGGGTGTCAGGAAAATACTTTCTATCTCCGGTGAAAGCGCCCTGTTCATATTAGCCAGCTGGAATTCATATTCAAAATCCGATACGGCCCGCAACCCACGGAGTATCGCATCGGCATTATGATCTTTGACAAAGTTAACCAGCAGGTAGTCAAAACCCAGTACCTCGATATTATCGAGATGGGACAATGCGTTTTCAGCCAGACTGATACGTTCTTCAAGATTAAACAGCGGTTGTTTTTTCTTACTGCTGGCAATAGCAACAATGACGCGGTGAAACAGACGGCTAGCACGTTCAACCAAATCTACGTGGCCATTAGTGATGGGGTCGAAGGTCCCTGGATACACAATTGTTTTCACGTTAACTCTTCACTCAATGTGGGGGTCGCATGGTATCTGTTTTGCCTTCCGGGCTCAATCACAGCGATACAGCCGGTAGGTCACCTGACCAGAGGTCTTTTCGCGAAGAGAATTCCACGAGGGGGGGGTAGCCGGAGCAGGTTGTTGGCTGCTTGTCTCAATATAAATATAGGCATTATCGGCAAGAAGCCCATGTTGGTTTAACAAATCACAGCAAGGCTGGAGCAAAGCCGTGGCAAAAGGGGGGTCGAGAAATATGACATCGTATACTCTGATGGATCCACTGCCTGTCGGTTTAAGCTGAGTTAGCCAATGAATAGCATCAGCTTGAATAATTTCCGCATGGTCAATATTCAGTTGAGAGCAGTTTTGTTGTAATAGTGCAATGGCAGCATGATTTTTTTCAACCAGGGTGGCGCTAGATGCTCCTCTGGATAGTGCTTCAATTCCCAACACCCCTGAGCCGGCAAACAAATCCAGGCAATGTGCATCTGTGATTACGGGTGCGAGCCAGTTAAATAGGGTTTCTCTAATTCGGTCTCCGGTGGGCCGCAGACCTTCAGCATTAGCAAAATTGAGTTTGCGGCCTCGCCATTTACCTCCAATAATACGAAGCTGGTTGAGGGATGCTCTTTTTGACGAGGATGTTGACTTATGGGGGTGTTTCAAAGCGTTTTTCTCTTCCTAAAGTGATAGCATACACCGCCAGTTTCCAGCGAGAAAACAGGATGTCTGAGTCAGATTCAAAGAATACCGAAAATAATGGTAAAAAACGCTCCTTCTTGCAGCGTTTTCGTCGTCAAAAAACTACGGACGCTATCAAGGGGGGCCAAGTAGAGGGCAAAGAAAGCCAGATAGAGGTCGAGCAGCACCGTGTAGAAGGGAGTGATATAGAAGCGAAAGCCCAAGAGTCAGCTACCAAAGAGCTAGGTATTCAGGTGTCTGGGGATAGCGCCACATCCAAGAACTCTCTTTCTGAGAAATCACCACCAAAGGAGAGTATGCGAGCACGATTTCGTCGCGCACTATCAAAAACAGGTCGTGGTTTTGGTAATTTGTTTTTGGGTGATAGGGAGATTGATGATGAACTTCTGGAGGAGTTGGAAACACTCTTATTACTTGCTGACGTGGGAATCGAATCCACGGTAGAAATTATTCAGGATTTGGCAGATCGGGTGGAACGTCGTGAATTGGCGAGCAGCCGAGCCTTGTTTCTGGCACTACAGAATACAATGGTCGAGAGGCTTAACCACTGTGAGCAACCATTGGTACTTGATGGCCCGAAAGCACCTTTTGTCATACTAGTTGTTGGTGTTAATGGTGTTGGCAAAACCACCACTATTGGCAAATTGGCTAAGCATTATCAGGATCAGGGGAAGTCGGTCATGCTGGCAGCGGGAGATACTTTTCGAGCTGCTGCGGTTGAACAGCTACAAATTTGGGGAGAACGAAATAATGTCCCTGTGGTGGCACAGCATACGGGTGCGGACAGTGCGTCAGTTATTTTTGATGCCATTGAGTCCGCTCAATCTCGCCAAGTGGATGTTCTCATTGCCGATACAGCTGGACGGCTACATACAAAAAGTAATTTGATGGAAGAGCTGAAAAAAATAAAGCGGGTTATGGCCAAGCTTGATGATTCAGCACCCCATGAGGTGATGTTGGTATTGGATGCGGGTACCGGGCAAAATGCCATAAATCAAATGCGAGAATTTAATGATACGGTTGCTGTGACGGGCGTGGCATTGACCAAGCTTGACGGTACAGCCAAGGGTGGCATTATCTTTTCCCTGTGTAAGCATTTTAGTGTTCCTGTGCGCTTTGTCGGTTTGGGTGAGGGCGTTGAGGATTTACAGCCATTCAATGCGCGGGAGTATGTGCATGCTCTGTTTGATGATGGCAATAAAAACTAATAGTGGCAGGAATGTCTGAGCGATATGATTCAGTTTGATAAGGTCAGCAAGCGTTATCCCACCGGGCACGAGGCATTAAATGGCTTGAGTCTGGAACTGGACGCCGGTGAAATGGCTTTTTTGATTGGTCATTCTGGCGCGGGAAAAAGTACGCTATTAAAGCTCATCATGCTGATGGAGAGGCCAACCCATGGGCAGCTATTAGTTAACGGTAAAAATCTTAACCGCCTACATCGCAGTCAAATTCCTTATTACCGTCGAAATATCGGCGTTGTTTTCCAAAACCATCAATTACTCTTTGACCGCAGTGCTTTCGATAATGTTGCCCTGCCTCTTTTAGTGTCCGGGTATCAGCCTCGAGAAGTTGGCCGCAGGGTAAGAGCAGCACTGGACAAAGTGGGATTGTTGGATAAAGAAAAAATGAATCCCATTGCCCTGTCTGGTGGTGAACAACAGCGTTTGGGCATTGCTCGTGCGGTTGTCCATAAACCACGTATTTTGCTGGCAGATGAACCGACAGGCAACCTGGATCCTGAGTTGTCTGCGGAAATTATGGATTTGTTTCGTCAGTTTTGTGAGGTTGGTGTCACCGTATTAATTGCTACCCACGATGTGGATTTAATCTCTCGCATGGGAATGCGTCAGTTGCAGTTGCAGCAGGGAAGATTGATTCAGGACGGGGTGCCAGCATGAATCGTTACCGTCGCGGCAAGCCTGAGAAAATGATGGTTTCCAATAGTCGTGGAGGTAAGTCTGCAAAAGAACCTCGTCGTGGAGCATCGGGCGGGCGTGTGTCCCTTCTGGGTAAATTAAGAAGTTATCTGCAGAGTCATCGACATTTATTTTTCAGTACGGTAAAGCGTTTAGCTTCTGAGCCCATTCAAACCTTGATGACTTCCCTTGTTGTTGCCATTGCACTGGGTTTACCCGCAGTGCTTTATGTGGGTGTCGTTAACCTGCAGCAACTGGGTAGCCGCGTGGAGACTACTACCCAAATTACGGTATTTCTCAAGATAGATAGCTCTCAAAAAGCCATAGAGCAGTTCCAGAAAAACCTAATATCAGAGGCAGATGTTGATACGGTTGAATATATTTCTCGGCAGCAGGCTCTGGAAGAATTTCGCATTCTTTCAGGTTTTGGTGATGTACTGGACATGTTGGATGAGAATCCCTTGCCCCCAGTCTTCATTGTGCAGCCAGTGGCGCATTTCCAGCGGGATCTGGTGGCCAGTGAAGTACTGGTAGCCAAATTGAAGGGCATGGCACTGGTTGATGATGTTCAACTAGATATGAAATGGATGCAACGTTTGCAGGCAATGCTGGTTATAGGTGAGCGGTTTGCCTTGTCTTTAGGGTTGGCTTTGGCTTTGGGGGTTTTGCTGATTATTGGTAATACCATTCGACTTGCTATTGAGAGCCGCCGTGATGAGATTGTGGTGGTTAAACTAGTTGGTGGAACCAATGCCTATGTTCGACGACCTTTTCTCTATACGGGTATTTGGTACGGTGTCATAGGTGGTATTTTGGCCTGGGTATTGGTTGCTGTGGGCGTTCAATGGATATCAGGCCCGGTGGCTCGTTTAGCCGAGCTCTATCAGAGCCTATTTGAATTGATGGGGTTGGGTTTTTTTGGTTTGATAGTACTGTTGTTGATTGGTGCAAGTTTGGGCTTAATTGGTGCTTGGTTGGCGGTTGCCCGACATATTTCCAGTATTGAGCCAAAATAACGCTTTATTGATCTGAAACAATTAGTTATGGCAACTTTTTTGGACTCTAGCAATCTAAGGTCAAGCTGGTAAACTGTGTTCACTTGAATTTTTGAGGTTGATATGAGTAAAAATCTGCAAACCGTAGATTGGATGGCCCCCGGAGCAAACCTTGCTGCCTATATGCAGGGTGCGAATGCTGTTGCCGTTCTTTCTGTGGAAGAAGAGCGCGGGCTTGCCGAAGACCTTTATTATCGTGAAGATCTTGATGCTGCACGTCGCTTGGTGTTGTCTCACCTTCGTTTTGTTGTATACATTGCTCGATCCTACAATGGGTATGGTTTACCGTTAGGTGATCTGATCCAGGAAGGCAATGTTGGCTTGATGAAAGCAGTTAAACGCTTCAACCCCGAAAAAGGTGTGCGTCTGGTTTCTTTCGCTGTCCATTGGGTCAAGGCGGAAATACACGAGTATGTGCTACGGAACTGGCGCATTGTTAAAGTGGCAACCACTAAAGCCCAGCGCAAATTATTCTTTAATTTACGTGGTTCGAAAAAACGTTTGGCCTGGCTTACTAATGACGAAGCCAAGGCAATTGCAGAGGACTTAGGTGTTGAAGTAGGTCAGGTGCGGGAGATGGAGAAACGTCTGTCAGCACGTGATGCGGCATTTGATCCATTGACTGATGACGATGATGAGAATGCATATCAGGCACCTGCGTTATATTTAGAAGATAAAAGTGCTGATCCGGCATTGCAAGTTGAGCAGGCTGATACCGAGCAGGATAATCATACTCGAATGACTGAAGCACTGAATGAACTTGATGAACGTAGTCGTGACATCATTCATAGTCGTTGGTTGGGCGAAGACAAAGCAACACTGCATGATTTAGCCGATAAATATAGCGTGTCTGCGGAGCGTATTCGTCAGCTTGAGAAGAATGCCATGAAAAAAGTACGGGCAATGATAGAAGCTTAAATTTGTAAGCTGCCCATTAGCCCAAAAAAGCCGCATCCGTTGCGGCTTTTTTTATGTGGGTTTCGAAGATTAAACAAGTGATAACTGCACCCAGTAAACAAGAGAGAGTGTAAATGAAAGTATTGGCAGTGATTACAGCTTTGTCCGGTTTTCTTGCCGTAGCATTGGGCGCTTTCGGAGCGCATGCACTGCGGAGTATGGTTGCACCCGAAATGCTTACCGTTTGGCAAACTGCTGTGCAATACCAGATGTTTCATGTGTTGGTATTGTTATCGATTATTATTGCTGGCAGTCGTACTTCAAATATTTTGTTATGTGTCTCGGGTTGGTTATTTGTGGCAGGGACACTGCTATTTTCAGGTAGCCTCTACTTATTAGTTGTGACGGGGGTGAAAGCCCTTGGGATGATTACACCGATTGGTGGGGGTTTATTTTTGGTCGGTTGGTTAGTACTACCGTTTGCCTTGGCAAAATTCATGACGGCACAAAAATTGAATGGTCAGTAATTAAATGGAGAACAGTATTGGTTATCAGGCCTGAGTATAAAAAGAAGTCTATTCGGAGCTATGTGATTCGATCTGGTCGTATGACCGAGGGCCAAAAGTTAGCATTTGATAAATATTGGCCCACTTATGGTTTGAGCTTACATGATGGTCGATTGGATATTGCGGCGCAGTTTGGCCGAAATGCTCCCAACGTGTTAGAAATTGGCTTTGGTATGGGTGGTTCGTTAGTGCAAATGATTCAGGCTGAGCCAGATAAGGATTTTATTGGTATCGAAGTACATACACCCGGAGCCGGCAGTTTGATTAATGACGTCGGTAATCTGGAAGTGCCAAACCTGAGGGTATACTTGGCTGATGCGATTGATGTTCTGGAGGATTGTATTCCCGATGCCAGTATTGATCGCCTGCAAATCTATTTTCCAGATCCCTGGCATAAGAGAAAGCACAACAAGCGCCGTTTAATCCAGCCCGATTTTGTTCAGAAAATAAGATCTAAGCTTAAAGTGGAGGGAATTCTGCATTTGGCGACAGATTGGGAGCACTATGCGGAGCAAATGCTTGAAGTTATGGAGACAGCAGAAGGCTTTGAAAATACGATGGGATCTGCCCAGTATTCTCCCCGTCCAGATTTCCGGCCAGTTACCAAATTTGAGCAACGAGGAGAACGTTTGGGGCATGGGGTTTGGGATCTGCTCTATAGGCGTGTGGTTTAATTGTCAGCCAAAGTGCGTCGTTCAGGTAGTTGATCATCAGTACTTTCTTGAACCATAGAATATTTCCAGTGGCAGATTCAAGTAAATAATATTGATGCAAAGCGAGAGATGAATCATGACTAAAAAAGTAGCCGTTATCTTATCAGGGTGTGGTGTCTTCGATGGATCAGAGATTTATGAATCCGTTATTACCTTATTAAGTTTGGATAAAGCGGGTGCCGAGGTGCAATGCTTTGCACCAAATATTCCGCAAATGCACGTTATTAATCACCTCACTGGTGAGGTGGCAGAAGGTGAGAATCGAAATGTGTTAGTGGAGGCGGCTCGCCTGGTTAGGGGGGAGATTAAGGCATTGTCTGAAGCCCAAGCCGAAGATTTTGATGCGGCAATTCTTCCGGGAGGTTTTGGTGCAGCTAAAAATCTCTGTGACTTTGCTATCAAGGGCGCAGACCTTTCTTTAAATGAGGATGTAACCCGTTTTGTGCAGGCAATGCATCAGGCTGAAAAACCAGTAGGACTCATGTGCATTGCTCCAGCGATGGTCGGCAAGCTATTTGGTGAAGGTGTACATTTTACCATTGGCAATGATCGGGAAACGGCGGCAGCTATTGAGGCAACGGGTGCTGTTCATGAACATTGTCCGGTCAATAATATTTGTATCGATGGCACTAATAATGTGGTGACGACACCGGCGTACATGTTAGCGGAAAGCATCAGTGAAGCAGCCCGCGGCATTGAAAAACTGGTAGAAGCTGTGCTGATGCAGGTTAAGAGCAGTAGTTATACTGAGGTCTCTGAGAATTCTTTGAATAAAGGTGAGTGATAACATGAAAAACCCTTTTTGGGATTATTCATTGGTTCACTATGCCAGACCTGAAGTGGCGCAGTGCTGTTTGACCTATCAGGATCAGTACGGAGTAAATATTAATTTACTGTTGTTTTGCTGTTGGTTGGGTTTGAGCGGAGTCAGACTCGAACGTCAAGAGTTGGCAGAGATTCAGGTACTAATTAAGCCTTGGGATTCCCAGGCCATTCAGCCCCTCCGGGCAGTGCGTCAGTTTATGTCATCTTCACCCTTGTCCTCAGATGTAATGATGAGTCGGTTACAGCAAGTGGAGCTGATGGCAGAACAAGTGATTCAAGATGATCTGTTTGATTGGTGTTTACGTAAGGGTATTACAATAAACAATGGCATGGGATCTGGGCTTCAGGACACTGAGTGTCAGATAAAAAACCTTAATGTCTATTTTTTGTCATTGGGTTGTGGTGTTGTCCCGGAAAATAGCCCTCTATTTTGGTCAATCAATGGTGACCAATAATGGCACTTTTAATGGCTTTTAGGTTAGGAGTGCTAATTGATTTTATATTAATTCTGGTTGATTTTACGTTAGTATGGCCGACTGGTTCGGATCTTCAATAAAGAACGGTTTTTAATAAAGGGCAGTTTTATGAAATTTATATACTTGGTGCTTGCTTCTGTGGCCGTGGTCACCTTGTCAGCATGCAATGAAAATGAGCAAGCTGAGAAGCAAACACAAGAGGCTCAGGTTGAACAGGCACAAGAAGTTGTCACTGACGTGGCTTTAGATACCCAAATTAAGAAATTCAGTTATGTGGTTGGAATAGACATGGGTAGTCAATTCCGTACGTCAGAAATTGATATTGACCGTGAGGCCTTTGCTATGGGGATGGCCGATTCATTGGATAATAAACGTCCTCGTATCGCTAAAGAAGAGCTGGAAGGTGTGGTACAGAATTTCCATGCAGCACAACAATCAAAGATTAAACAGTACGAAGAGGAACAGCGCACTGCATCTGAAAAAAATATAGAAGAAGGGGCAGCTTTTCTGGCAAATAACAGCACCAAGGAAGGCGTTAATATCACTGAAAGTGGTCTACAGTATAAAGTGATTATTGCTGGTACGGGGGTTATGCCAACGTCAGATAGTCGTGTGCAGGTAAATTATAGAGGCACTTTAATTGATGGTCGGGAGTTTGATGCCTCAACGAAGCATGGTGGCGCAGTAGAGCTAAATATTGCTGAAGTGATTCCTGGTTGGACGGAAGCACTTCAGAAAATGAAAGAAGGTGCTAAGTGGGAATTATACTTGCCTTCTGAGTTAGCCTACGGTCCACAGGGCACAGGTGACATGATTGGGCCAAGCTCAACTCTGATTTTTGAAGTAGAGTTACTCAAGGTACTGGGTTCAGAGTAAAGGTTGACGTGTACACAAGTAATAAAAAAGGCCCGCTAGGGCCTTTTTTATTACTTAACTATTATCAAAACAAAGCTATTTTCAGATTTTAGTTAATGTTGGGGGACTAAAGCTGTACGCGATGATTAGTATGTAAGACTTGAATCATTTTATCTTCGGCCGTAAGACGTGCTTCTAAGGACTCTCCCAGTTGTGACAAGTCTGTAGACAGTGTTTTGAGATCATCAGTTTCAAGATATTTATCGTTAAAATCCAAAATTAATTCGGTGGAGATATCAATGCTCTGTAATAAAGTATCCGCTGTTTCAAGGCCTTTGTTGTCTTTAAGCTCTTGACCTTCTTTCATCAGTTGATCATATATTTCAAAGTGGCCTGCAGAGGTGTAGTCCACCAAAATTTCACAAAATCCTTTCAGGTTTTCACGATGAACAGTATTGCCGCTATCAAAGTTATGTATTTCACCCAGCGTGCAAAAGCACACCAGCATTTCCTTGCGTTCCTGAAGCCAATGGTCAATCAGGGTACTAACCCCTCCCCAGCGTTCCTGTGCAGATTTACAATTTTCAAGCATAAATGAGGGCTTTTCTAATGAGTTCACTCAAGGATATGCAAACGGCCGTCATGTGACAAGGTTTTTTCATGCGGCTATTTCAGTACAGAAATAACAATCCATGGCAGGGCAATGGCTGTGAGTGCACCCGTTAGTCCCAGCCCAAGGCTAGAAAAAGCTCCACACTTACCACTGATTTCGAAGGCTCGTGCAGTTCCTACACCATGGGCACAAATGCCCAAGACAAAGCCCTTAACACGGTCATCGGTAATCCGTAACCAGCGAAATAACACAGGTCCACAACTCGCTCCCACCACACCCGTAAACACCACAATACCGGCAGTAAGGGATGGGTCTGCACCAATTTTTTCGGCAATGCCAAGAGCAATAGGCGTCGTCACTGATTTTGGTGCTATGGCAATTAAGGTGTCTATTGTAGCGCCTAATAGCCAGGCTGTGGTTAGGGCACTGACGATGGCAAAAGTGGCACCGAAAGCCAGAGTTATTAGCAGGGGCTTTGCCAAGGTGCGAATATTATGAAATTGCTGATGTAATGGGATGGCCAATGCTACGGTTGCTGTACCCAACAAAAAGAACAGAGGCTGATTAGCGTCGCGATATTGTTGGTAGTCAATATTTGCCAGTAAAAGTACGGCTGCGACCATAAGAGGTGCTGTCATTAGAGGGTGCAGGAGTGAGTGGATGATAGGTCGGGTTTTATTGGTGCCATAGAGCCAGAAGGCAATACTAAAGGCCACAAAGGTAAGGGTAAGCAGCAAGGTCAAAGTGATAGCCGTCATCATTGGTTATGCACCTCAGATTTAAGCTGTTGTTTTATTAATAGGTGTTTCATCAGCACATATTTCATTAATAGGGCTGTGGCAATCATTGTGACCAGGGTGGTAAGAACAACTACGCTGATAATGGCAAACCATTGGTTGGTTTCTATGGAGGCTAGAAAGAAAAAACCAACACAGGCGGGTATAAACATAAGTGAAAGCCAACGAATTAAAAAGTGGCTCGCTTCTCCAAGCCCAAAGGGAAGCCCTTTGCTTCTGAGTTGAAGTGCCAGAAAAAGTAATATCATACCAATGACGGGGCCAGGTATAGGTATGCCACTGAACTGGGCGACAGCCTCACCAATGCCCTGAAATAGTAGTAATGTTAGCAGTCCACGTAACATGATTAATTTTTACGAATTACCTGTGAAAATCCGAGTAGAGCAAGGAATAGAAAACAAAGTAGTGTCCAGGCGGGAATACTCAGGTTAAGGAATGTCCACTGGACTTCTGCACAGTTTCCGTCACCTCGAAGCAGCATGCCTAGAGCTTCGTTAAAGTTAAAGGTATCAAATAGATACTCAGCAGGTGGCCCACAGGCGGGAACCTTGTCTTCTGGGAGGCTTTGTAGCCAAAGTTGTTTGCCAGAAAAAAAGCTACCACCCAGTGCACTTAGGGCAATAAGACAACCGTAAACTTTGAGGCCGTGGTTATGCACTAGTGCTAATAAGGCAAACATTCCTGTAAGAATGACAAATGCCCGCTGAGTAATGCATAGGTAACAGGGATTGAGTTCCATCACATGCTGCATGTACAAGGCCGTTGCAATGAGCCCGCTGCATATAAGAAAAATTAATAAATTCGTTTGTCTGCCTTTCAGCATTCTTTGGTCTCCCTGAATAAGTGCAAAATATGTTTTAGTCTGGCCAGTACATTAAGACTTTGTCGGCCGTTGGGTCAAGGTGGATTCTCTACCGTATTCCCACCGGCGGAGCCCTTACTGAAGGGTTTAGCTTTACAGAATAGGGTAATGTTTCTACAGAATAATAGTTAGGATTCAATAAGGGTGTGAGTCTGAGCCATAAGATGTGTAAAATGCAGGGTTACTCCCTGGTGAACTAGCAAGTAGTGTTGCGGTCATACACGCATAAGTTCATGAGACAATTTATTAGAACGTGTTAGATTTAAAGGGTAAAAAAATGTTACGAAGTTTGACGATTGTGGTTTGTATTATGCTTTTCTTTCCATCCTCCTTCTCTTATGCGGTTGGCGGCATGGGTGGTTTGGGGGGGTTAAATGGAGCACATAATTCATCGACAAGATCAATGAGAAATGCTGATCATCAATTTGATCGTGGAAAAATAATTGTGTCTGGAAGAAATCGACAGATAGGTAAATTGAAGTTTTGCGTCATTTCTGGTGACGAAAAGGTTAAAGTAAAAAGAAAAACCTTGAAGCCTTATACGGGCGGACCAACCGACCAGTTGATCAATAGCATGTACAATTGTGAAAACTCCGAAGAATTGGTGCTTGATAGGATAGGTGCAATGCATATGTCCGATGTGGTTTACTATTTGAATAAGCGTTATAAACTGAAACTTACCGAGCGTTCCAAATCCGTTATTGGAAATCAGGATGGGAGAAAACGAAACAATAAGAAGTTTTAGTGGTGGCTTTAAAAGCCTGCCATAATGGGACTGACTATATACTTGAGTCGTGCGGTAAAAATAAAATTAAACTCTATCAGTACGAAAAATATTAGCTGCTGTTATCGCTAAAAATTGGGCCCTATTATGGCCATGAGAGACATGAGTAATCAAGAGGTGCTGGTTTCTATTATCGGTGCTTTTATTGCTACCCTGCTAGCTTCATTTTTTAGCTATACGATTCTCTCGGCAGAGCAAATGCCAATAATACTGGCGTCTACAGGGGCTTCTGCCGTATTAATCTTTGGATTGCCACACAGTCCAGTTTCAAGGCCGTGGCACCTGGTTGGCGGGCACTTGGTATCAGCAGTTGTTGGTGTGACGTGCCAAAAACTGATAGCCAACCCTATCCTTGCTTCATCATTGGCTATCGCCTTTGCTATGTTATTAATGCACTACTTACGCTGCATACACCCCCCTGGTGGTGCAACAGCTGTTACCGCTGTTATTGGTGGCGAGCAGGTGGAAGCACTTGGTTATGCTTTTGTCTTGTTACCGGTTTTTTTCAATATGATTATTTTGTTGTCTATTGCCATGGCTGTGGCAACTTTACGTGACAAAAATCCATTTTATCCAGAGATAGAGCCGGAGGCGGAACGTAAAAGAAAATCAGAATCGGAAGATACTGTTTCACGAAGCTGATCTGCTTGTTTTTAGAGACCCCCCCCTAAGTAATAAGCTCTAACCGCTGGTTGTCAGCAAACTCGATAATTTGTGGAAATATTTTAGAAAATTCTGCCTCTAATAATGAATAATCTCTGAGCAATTGGGGAAATGCTTTGTCTAGAGGTACTGGCGAACGGAAGCGCTGCCCAACTCTTTCTAGTATATGTTCAAGATTGTCCATCTGGGCGTAACTTTCAAGCCAGTGTACCTTTGGGGCGAGCTCACAAAACTGCTTGGCCCTTGGTGGTAAGTAGGCATGATACTCTGGCAGTATTTGGTAGAAGTCCTGGCAGTAGCTCTCCAGGCTTTGAGTGTGAAAATTAGCCCAGTTGGCGGCAAGTAAATGGTCGTAGCAGATATCCACAAGAATACCGCCAAAACGACGATAGGGTGGTTCTATTCGAGTAATGGCCTGGCTTACTTCGGGTAACTTGTCGGTAAAAACATCAATTTTTCTATGTAGCTTAATACCGACTTCTATCTTTGCAGGAAGTTCTCCACGTAACGGTCCTTTAACAAAATCTCCCAAAAGCCCACCGACCATTGTTGCCGGACAGCTTCCGGAAAGGTATATGTGGGCAAGGTAGTTCACAAAGAAAATTTGTATTGTTGATAATAGTCGGCAAGAAACTCATCGAATGAGAGGCTGTCAGCAGCTTCAATTTGCTGCTGTTGTTGTAAAGACGCGGTGGCCATTATTTTATACTGCTCAGTAAGCTCTGGTGATAATGCTTTATTCAGGAAGTACTCCCGATGTTGCATGGTGAGATTCATTGCCACCCTGAAGTAGGTTTGACCTGTTTTTTCCATTTCATGAAGAATGCGTGCTGACGGGGTAAGCTCTGGATGATCTAGTAAACCCTTTAATGTGTTCAGTGTATTTGAGTAGCGATCAGTTTGATGATGTTGATCAAGGAGTTTTGCAACAGGTTGCATTTCGTCAAACAGCGTATGCCCCCATTCCAGAAAAGGTCGAGTACCCTGCTGGTCATGTAGCATTAATTTGGGGTTTCTCCCTTCCGAGACCATCAAACGCTGGTTTTCCAGAATATTTCGATATTCCTGGTTGTCAGTGGGAGGACTTTTGGACAGCAGGCAGGTCAATAGAAAGATATCCAGGAAATCCATCTGTTCACGGTCGATACCCAGTGGTTGAAATGGATTGAGGTCAATACATCGGACTTCAATGTATTCCACGCCACGTTCCGACAGTGCTTGTAAGGGTGTTTCACCTGAAGACGTTGTACGTTTAGGGCGAATAGTGCTGTAAAACTCATTTTCAATTTGTAGCAGGTGCGGGCTGAGTTGTTGGTAATCGCCATTACTATTCTTAACACCTATCTCTTCGTAATCAGGGTAGGGTTCTATCAATGCGTGGCAAAGGGTTTCCACATAGCTGTTGATATCGTTGTAGCATACCGTCAGTTGTTCTTGCGCTTTACTCTGGTAACCCAGGTTGCCCATCCGCAAAGATGTAGCATGGGGCAGGTGAAGGCTATGTTCATCTGAGCCAAAAGGTACCAGTTGATGGTCACGTCCTTTGACAAAGCTGGGGCAAATACCGGGTGATGCACCAAAAAGGTAGAGCAACAACCAAAAATGACGGCGGAAATTTCGAATGAGAGAAAAATAATTTTCTGTCTTGAAATCTTGTAATGACAGACTGCTGTGCTCACCATTTTTGAGTATCTTAAGCAGTTCGTCAGGTACAGAGAAGTTGTAATGAATCCCTGCAATAGTTTGCATTAGCCGGCCGTAGCGATGCCCCAGTCCAACGCGGTAAATACTCTTCATCTGGCCGATATTAGACGAGCCGTATTGGCCAACGGGAATATCACTGTCGCCGCTAAGCTGGCAGGGCATACTGTTGGCCCAGAGCAATTCATCGCCGATTTGGTGATAGGTGAAGCGGTGAATGTTCTCCAGAGTTTGTAATACCTGGCTGGCGTCACTGGATGGTGGTGTTATAAATTCAAGTAATGCCTCAGAATAATCTGTAGTGATCTGAGGGTGGGTTAATGCTGAACCCAATGCCGCGGGGTGTGGTGTATGGGAGAGCTTTCCCTCAGGAGTTACCCGTAAGCTTTCTTTTTCAATACCTCGGGTAATACCTGATAGCACACGTGATTCACTGTTGCTGGCAAGAATGCTCAGACGATTCTTTAGCAGGGGCAAAATAGTTTCCTTGTCTGATGCATCAGGCAGAAATGGGCTGCATGGATAACACTGGATTTCCTGCCGTATTAAGTTCGCAGGTAATCACTGTAGCTCGAAGCTGAACGTTTTTGGCATTCAACTCCATAAGCTGGTTAAGCGCTACATCCCGGTGGGGGCTTTTAAACAATTGTTTGGCATCACAGCCATTAACCCACTCAAGTGATTTGTTGAGATATTGTTCGTGTTGGTTTTGCAGAATAAAAGCGGTCATATTGAACAGCGTGGCCATGCTGGTTAAGTCGATAAGGCACAAGTTTATCTGAAAACACTTGTCCTAGCATTGGAAAAAATTAAACTTTAAAAGCTTTTGACAGGACGCAAAGCCAAAATTTGTCATGTCATCAGATTGCCAAGCCTAGTTTATATCCTTCTTAGCCTACAGATATCCAGATAAAAGCAGCCGAATAAAGGGCAGTAGTTGAGGGGAAAAGCTTTGTCAGCTGGTTATCTGAACCTGCAATAGGTAAGGTGCAATTACGTGTTTGCGATAATGTATTTTTGTTAGTGGAGCGAGTGCTCAAATAATGGTTTGGCTTAAAAAAATAATTCCACCACTGGCCATTTTGGCCGTTGCCATATTGGTAGTGATGGGTTTGGGAGCCTCTCGTCCCAAGCCGCAGCCCCAATTGTTAACAGAGCCTTTGGCTCCTAGGGTAAAAGCGATGATTGCCGAGCCCAAACAGCAACGCATAGTTGTTTATACACAGGGAACTGTGCGGCCAAAACGTGAAATTTCGATGGCTTCAGAAGTTTCAGGACAAGTGATTTCGGTGTCTGATCTGTTTGTAAATGGGGGTTTTTTTGAGCAGGACGATGTACTGCTCAAGCTTGATTCGCGAGATTATGAAATCGAAATTATCAGAGCTAAATCCCGTGAGGCCGAAGCAGAACAATTGTTGGCAACAGAGCGTGGCAGAGCATTTCAGGCTAAACGGGAATGGCGTGATTTAGGGAACAAAGCGGGCAATGCCTTATTTCTTCGAAAGCCTCAACTAAAGGCCGCTGAAGCGGCGCTGGAGGCTGCTAAGGCAGACCTTGATCAGGCAAAACTAAACCTTGAGCGCACCAGTATAACGGCACCTTTTGACGGACGAATACGAAAAATCGAGGTAAACCTTGGGCAGTATCTGACCCGGGGTATGAAAGTCGCCCAAGTGTTTGCCTTGGATGCCGTAGAAATTCGATTGCCATTAACTATTTCCCAGAGTCAATTGCTGGAATTACCCCTAAGGCCTAAACAGGAAGTTAAATTACCAGTATTACTTTCCAGCAACACCGGTAAGCATCAATGGCAGGGTACTCTTTCTCGTACAGATGCCAGTATCGACCCTCGCAGTCGTGTGATTTATGGCATTGTGGAGGTGGTAAAACCTTTTGATAGTGATCCACCCTTAGTTGTTGGCCTGTTTGTGAATGCAGAAATATCGGGCAAGATTTTTGACCAAGTGGAAGTCGTTCCCCGTATGGCACTCTATGAGAAAGATCATGTATTGGTGGTTGATAGCAATGGTCAGTTGAGCATTCGGCCGATAAGGGTATTGCAGCACCACGGGGAAACTACTTTTATCAGTGGTGTCCAGTCTGGTGATATTATTCTGATAGACCGACCTGGTTATGTGGTGGATGGGATGAAAGTGAACCCTGTTATTACCCCTGCAGATAATGTCGCAGTGCAATGATGAAAGACTCTGCTGGCAACGGTTTTCTCGCTTGGTTTGTTAATAACCCCATTGCAGCAAATTTGCTGATGTTAATGATTTTGGTGGGTGGTCTGACGGGCCTGTCTGATATAGATAAAGAAATGTTTCCCAAGATCCCGAGAGACGTGGTGCAGGTGGTCGTGCCTTACCCCGGCGCGGGCCCCAAAGAAGTAGAAGAACAAATCTGTGTCCGGATCGAAGAAGAAGTCCATGACTTGGATGGCATTGAAGAACTGCGTTCCTTTGCCTATCAGGGGGCGGGGCGCATAGAGATTGAAGTGGCTGATGGTTACGATACCCAAAAGTTACTCAATGATGTTAAAACACGTGTAGACGCAATCAATACGTTTCCAGTTAATTCCGAACGACCTCGAATCAAGGAAATTCTTGCCAGAACCCAAGTTCTCAGTATTGCTGTGGCAGGCCCGCTTAATGAGCGGGACCTGAAACGGCTGGCCGAAGATGTAAGGGATGAAGTCATAAAATTACCGGGTGTGACGCTGGCTGAAATTGGTGGAATCCGACCAGAAGAAGTTTCAGTGGAAATTTCGGAAGAAACTCTACGTCGGTATCAGCTTCGTTTTGATGATGTGGTTGCGGCGATTCGYCGTTCYTCTATTAATCTGCCGGCAGGTGAAGTGCGTGAAGAGGCGGGTGACATTGTCTTGCAAACCCGGGGGCAAGCATACAACCGTCAGGATTTAGAAAATATTGTTGTGCTGAGGAATGAGGATGGCACCCAGATTCGCCTCGGTGAAATTGCCCATATTAACGATGGTTTTGYCGAACAGGATGTCGTGTCTAAGTTCAACGGTAAACCGGCCGTATTTGTTAATYTATTTAACACCCGWAACCCTGATGTTATTACGACCTCTAAGGCTGTTAGGGCATACATTGAACAAAAAATGCCAACCTTACAGCAGGGTGTAGAGCTGGTGGTGTGGCGTGATCTTTCTGTATATCTCAATAGCCGCATTGATTTGTTGTTGCGAAATGCCTTGGGTGGTTTGGTTCTGGTGTTTGCACTATTGGTGCTTTTTTTACGTCCAGCACTGGCATTTTGGGTGGCGGCGGGTATTGGCATTTCATATTTGGGTGCTTTGTGGTTGATGCCGTATTTTGGTATCAGTGTGAATGTGGTTTCAATGTTTGCGTTTCTGCTGATTCTTGGCATCGTGGTAGATGACGCTATTGTAGTGGGTGAGAGCATTCACTCTCATTATGAGCGGGGGTTAAGCGGTGTTCAAAGCGCTGCTATGGGTGCGAAGTCTGTTTCTAAACCCGTAATCTTTGCCGTGATTACTACCATGATTGTGTTTGTTCCCATGATGTTGCTGCCGGGAGATTCCTCCAAATTGATGGCTGTTATGCCAAAGGTGGCAATTATTGCTTTAGCGTTTTCTTTRCTAGAAACCTTTTTAATATTGCCGGCACATTTGCGACATATGAAGCCAGAGAAAGAGCCTCGCTGGTTAGTCATGCGATGGGTTTATCATACTCGACAGCGTACGTCTTCAGCACTTAAAAGTGTTGCAGAAAATCAATTTCGGACACTGCTGGAGCGGGCGTTACATCACCGTTATATCACTATGGCAACGTTTCTGGCGATATTGATTATGGTGTTAGGTTTCTTTTTTACCGGTTGGATACGAGTCTCGTTCTTTCCTGTTGTTGAAGGTGAATATTTGCGGGCATCGGTTGAGCTGCAACAAGGTAGTGGCTTTAATCGCTCGCTAGAGATTATGGAGCAATTAGAGCAGTCGGTGGTGTTATTGAGAAAAGAGCCATTGCTGATGACGGCAAGTGGMAGATCTGTMTTGAAAAACCACTTTGCCCTGAGTGATGAGAACAATGTATCGGTTGTGCTTGAATTGTCSAGYAATGAAAGTCGATCGGTGTCTTCCCGGGATGTTTCAGAGTTGTGGCGTAAACACATAGGCCCAGTAGAAAATGTGGAAGAGTTCGAGATTGAATATACCTTGATGGGCAAACCCAAAGAYATCAACCTGGTGTTAACGGGKCGTGACATTAATGCACTGCGAGCAGCAACTGATGAAATCGAGTCTGCATTGTTGAGCTATCCTGGCGTTTATAATGTGTCTGATTCAATTCGTTCAGCGCGCAAAGAAATAGAAATCAGTCTGACCGATAACGCAGATACTCTGGGTATTGGCCTCAGTGATATCGCCAATCAGTTRCGCAATGCCTTTTATGGTGCAGAGGCTCAGCGCATTCCCCGCGAACGTGAAGATGTAAAAGTAATGGTGCGCTATCCCGCAGAAGAGCGAGCCACGGTGGCTTCTCTTGATGATATGCGAATTCGCACCAATGATGGTCGAGAATTACCATTTGATGCCGTTGCCGTTGCTGAATTTGTCCCTGGTTATTCAGAAATCAAACGCCGTGACCGCATGCGGATGGTAGAAATTAAGGGTGAATTGGCCAGGGGTTCTGCTACAGCCAATGAAATTGTGTACGCACTCAAAAAACAATATTGGTCTGATTTGGAAGAAAAGTATCCGGGTATTTCATTGCAAATTGATGGAGCCCAAAAGGATCAGACTGAATTTGAAGCGGGCTTCCTGCAAATGATGGCGTTGGCATTACTGGCTATCTACGCCCTGCTGGCGATTGCGTTTCGTTCCTACTGGCAGCCCCTGATCATTCTCAGTGCTGTACCTTTTGGTATTGCTGGCGCCATTATTGGTCACATGCTCTTTGGTAAAGAAATCAGCATGCCTTCAATGATGGGGGTGTTAGCCGCGGCAGGTGTGGTGGTGAATGATAATTTGGTACTGATTGACCGTATTAACCAACTAGTGAAAGAGGGGTGGCATCCTTATGATGCCGTGGTGCAGGGTGCTCGTGATCGTTTTCGCCCGATTGTGCTGACGTCACTCACCACTTTTTTTGGGCTGATGCCTATTTTGTTTGAGAAAAGCGCCCAGGCTCAGTTTTTGATTCCCATGGTGATWTCGTTGGCTTTTGGTGTATTGTTGGCCACCTTTGTTACCCTGCTATTGGTGCCGACCATCTATGTGKYTGGAGAAAGGRTAAAAGAGKGCATTRRGCRMTGGCGCTCAAAAGATATRYCYGYCTAGTGTTCTAGGTYGRGRAGCCTKTAGTKGTAYTAACTTTAACGTACTYGTTGGAAAAAAATGAATCCGATTCTTACAGYAGCTGACTTRGCGGTGATTATTGAATTATCCGTTGCCCCGGTTTTTTTACTYGCAGGTGTTGCGGGCTTTCTAAATGTTATGTCYGGTCGGTTGGGGCGTATTRTTGATAGGGCGCGYGTGGTAGMGGTGAGAGARTCAAGGTTAACCGASCCCAAGCTTYGTGCYATTGCACATSGGGAGTTGGTTGTCTTGTGGCGGCGAGTCAATATTATTAACTGGTCAATTGGCTTTTGTACCGCATCGGGTTTATYGGTGTGTACRCTTATTGTCAGTCTTTTTGTSGGTGGGTTTTGGCGATTGAATATTGGTGGCTTGATYGTGGGGTTTTTTGTTTTGGCYMTGGTGCTATTGATTRTTTCTYTGATGTATTTCTTAAAAGAAGTGCAGYTGGCAACRCGCACGTTGCGTATCGATAGGGAGYTACCCCTAGAGGAWCAGCCTTCAGATAGTTAGCTCTAGACTTGCTCTCTGCCTANCCCCTCTTGATTAGGGGTGAGTGATAAGAGTGARGTCTCAGGGGCGCTGAATGCCGTATTTTTTCAGTTTAATGTAAAGAGTACTTTTAGCAATATTGAGCTGTTTGGCAACCTTGGTTAAATTGCCGCCTTGTTCACGAATAGCTCGGCTAATCACATCTTTTTCTGCTGAATCCAGTGGATTCGCTTCTTCGTCTGTTTCGGTCTGGGCGATGAAGTCCTGGGGTARATCTTCTGGRCCCAATTCATCTCGGTCAGAAAGGAAGAACGCCGCAGTAATTAAATTGCTGAGTTCACGAATGTTGCCAGGCCAGGAGTGTTTTTCCAGCAAGTTAAGTAAAGGCTGGCTTAGYCGTTTTTCACTGTCGGAATGTTGAGCTACAAGATTATTAAAAATATTTTTGGCTAATATGGAAACATCACCCTTACGYTCTCGTAGAGGTGGTACCGTCAGAGTCATTGATGAAATTCGATAGAAGAGATCCATTCGGAAGCGACCTTCGGCAACTTCTTGAGCCAAATTCCGGTTTGTGGCAGCAATCAGGCGAAAACTTACTTTTCGAGGCATTGTTTCACCTACCCGGCAAATTTCAGATTCCTGCAATACCCTCAARAACATAGGCTGGAGATCYARCGGCATCTCACCAATTTCATCCAGAAATAGTGTGCCACCGTTAGCTGCTTCTATTTTTCCAGCCATTCCCCCTCGGCGAGCACCAGTAAAAGCGCCTTCTACGTGGCCAAATAGTTCACTGGCYAGCAAGTCGCGAGATAAGCCGCCACAGTTAAGTGCTATAAATTCACCACCTTGCCCKGCGCCTTCTTCATGCATGGCTCGAGCAAACAGCTCTTTGCCAACACCGGTTTCTCCTTGCAGTAGAACTGGGATGGGAGCTTTGGCYAAACGCTKGGCTTGYTGTACTGCCATGGTAAAAGAAGGGCTTTGGCCTACAAGTCGGGAAAAGTCAGTAGTCGTTTCAGCTGGTGTRGGTGTGTTGGTAGTATGGCCCGAGCTTTTCTGAGATTGTCGAGATGGCAGTGGGATCACTGCCAAATAGCCCATCGCCTCTCCTTGATGCATAACAGGTTCTATCCAGCGTTTATCAATTTGGTCTAATACTGGAACAGCCTCTGCGTCATAGCTACCTTCATCATTCAGCGTAAGGATAGGGTTGTATGGTGTCAGATTTATTTTGATGCCTCGTGCGGCAAGCACTCGGTCAGCCTGAGCATTGGAGCGTATGAGTTTGCCATCCAGATCAAACAGCAGAATACCGTCATTGCATGATGAGGCAAAATTATCGATGGTCACMCCKAGYAGGGAATCCCTCTTGGCAAGCTTCATTTGTGCAAACTGGCCTTCAATTCTGCGCGCGCCAGATAATGCGAGAGCTAAACAGTAATCGTGAAGTGTGTTTTCCAGGCCAGAAATATTCACGGCACCCAAGAGTCGTTTTTCGAACGGATCACGAATGACGGCCGCAGAACAGGTCCAGCGACTGATATTTTCACAGTAGTGCTCAAAGGCATGAACCTGTACAGGGGCAGCAATATTAAGCGCCGTGCCGATAGCATTGGTGCCAGCAACTTGCTCTGCCCAGTTAGCGCCGGGAGTGAGCCGATAGTTGTGGGCTAACTCAAGAGTGGCAGGGTCGCCTTCATAATCAAGAATAGTACCTGTCGGTGARACCARGTGCATAACCGTTCCAGACTCTGCCAGTAGCTCYTTGGCTTCACGCATAATAACTTTTGATGCGGAGAGYACTTCATGATGTTCTTGCCTAAGGTCGTCAAGTTGGTCGCCGCTGAGCTCAAGGCTTCGTGAGGCTACCAGTGGATCAACATGTCCAGATATGCATCGTTGCCAAGAATCTTTGATAACCGGGCGYACAGTATCTTTGGGCATGCGCCTGCCGGTTTGTAGTTTTTCTCTGGCAGAGGCAATGCGTGTTGGRTGAGAGACRGCAGTTGAGCCTTTAAGGGTGGAATCGTTATTCATGACACTTTATATATTCACATTAAAAAAWAGTTTTAARAGTAACAGCCTTGCAATTATAGAGTAGAACRGTRTGTCTTGTCCTTTRCCCATGCCAAACCTTTGATTCCAAGGGGTGTACGGCTTGGATCATAATTTTATTGGACACATTATGTACTCCATGCTTTAATTCGGTTCGATTAACGCCCAGTCAACGACTGATAATCATACGGTTTTGAGGTTGTTGATGGCAGCGTTAACTCGTTAGTTTTTATAAGCCAATAATATTTAATGATAATTTCTCATTGGCACGACTGTTGCAATGGTCGTACCTGAGGGTACCCCCGTCTCCGATCACAGCGTATAAGCTGGTTGATCAGCTAGTTGACGGCTGGGGGTAGAAGTTAACAACTCATAATTAGAGGATATAAACTTGAATGATTTAACTAATCCCGTCGAGGTCCTGGGGATCGATGCTGGCGGCACGATGACCGATACGTTCTTTGTGCGCAGAGATGGCACATTTGTTGTCGGTAAAGCGCAAAGTGATAGCGACGAAGCAAGTGCAGTAATGGAGTCCAGYARAGATGGSCTGGCTCACTGGGGTCGTACAGTAGATGAAGTGTTCCCAGAGATGGTTACATGTGTATTCTCTGGTACAGCGATGCTTAACCGTGTTGTTGGTCGTAAAGGTCTCCGTACTGGTTTGATCGTAAGTAAAGGCTTCGAAGATTGTCACCGTATGGGTCGTGCACTTCAGTGCTACCTTGGGTATGCCTTTGAAGATCGCCTTCACCTTAACACTCACCGTTATGATGAGTCTTTGGTTCACATTCACGATACTCGTGGTGTCACCGAGCGTATTGATTCAAAAGGCAACATTGTAATTCCTGTTCGTCTTCATGAAGCGCGCGAAGCAGCACGTGAATTGATCGAGCAAGGCGTTAAAGCTATTGCGATCAGCCTGATCAGCTCTTACCTGAATGGCGAGCATGAACGTGCTGTTCGTGATGTTGTTCTTGAAGTAGCTAAAGAAATGGGTGTTGAAATCCCAGTTTTTGCTTCTGTKGACTACTATCCAGTGCGTAAAGAAAGTCACCGTACTAACACAACTGTCCTTGAAGCTTATGCAGCAGAGCCTTCTCGTGCCATTCTTGGTGCGTTGAGCGATCGCATGAAAGCTGAAGGCGGAACCTTTGACTTGCGTGTAATGGCAAGTCACGGTGGTACTATTGGCTGGAAAGCAAAAGAACTAGCTCGTACGCTGGTATCTGGTCCAATCGGTGGTGTTATCGGTGCTAAATACCTGGGCGAGCAGCTCGGTTATGAAAACATCGCATGTTCCGACATCGGTGGTACTAGCTTCGATATGGCTTTGATCACTCAAGGCAACTTCTCTATCCATAAAGATGGCGACATGGCTCGTTTAGTTTTGTCTCTGCCAATGGTTTCTATGGATACCATCGGTGCAGGCGCGGGTAGTTTTGTACGTATGGACCCTTACTCAAAATCTCTGAAATTGGGTCCTGATAGTGCTGGTTACCGTGTAGGTACTTGCTGGCCAGAAGGTGGTTTGGATACAGTATCTGTAACTGACTGTCACATCATCCTTGGTTACCTGAACCCAGATAACTTCCTTGGTGGTATTTTAGAACTGGACGTGCCTCGTGCTCGTCAGTGCATCCAAGATCAAATTGCTACACCTCTTGGCTTGTCTGTAGAAGATGCAGCAGCTGGTGTAATTGAGCTACTTGACCTTTCTTTGCGTCAGCACCTTCGCGCTATGATTACCGGTAAGGGTTACAGCCCACGTGACTTCGTGTGCTTCTCCTACGGTGGTGGTGGTCCGGTTCATGCCTACGGTTACACTAAAGGCTTGGGCTTCAAAGAAACTATCGTTCCTGCTTGGGCAGCTGGTTTCTCTGCATTTGGTTGTGCTACAGCAGACTTCGAATATCGTTACGATAAGAGTGTTGACGTTGGTATTAACGACGAGTCAAGCCCTGAAGAAATCGAAGTAGCTTGTCTGAAATTGCAATCTGCTTGGGATGAACTCAAAGTTAAAGTGTTGGAAGAGTTCAAAATTAACGGTTTTGATGAATCAGCCGTTACCCTGAAGCCTGGTTATAGCATGCAATACATGGGTCAGTTGAACGATCTAGAAATTGACTCACCGATTGAATCTATTTCTGGCAAAGAAGATTGGCCTGCTCTGGTTGATGCATTTAACGATACTTATGCTCGTGTATATGCCGATGCAGCTCGTTCTCCTGAATTGGGTTATGGCATTACTGGTGCGATCCTCCGTGGTTCGGTTGAAACTAGTAAGCCAAAAATTCCTTCAGAGCCAGATGCTGGTCCTACTCCTCCAGAGAAGGCTTGCATAGGTTCACGTAAATTCTACGATAACCGTACATGGGTTACAGCTGATTTGTACCACATGGAATCTCTTCTTCCAGGTAACAACATCGTTGGTCCAGCCGTTATTGAATCTGATGCGACGACCTATGTGATACCGACTGGCTTCTCAACTTTCTTGGATAAGCACCGTCTGTTCCATCTGATTGAAGAAGAAGGCTAAGGTCGCCACATCTAAAAGAATGTTTACGTCAATTGACGAAAAGATACAGAGGATAACAAATGACAATTTTACAAAGCCTCGAAGGGGCAACAACTGGCAAACTGTTAAGAAATGGTATGTCGCTAGATGAAAACCGTAACGGTATTCTGGCTCGTTCAGCAGAAACTGGTCACTACAACGGGATTAAAACTCTAGAATTTAAAGAAACTGATCCAATCGGTTACGAGCGTATTTTCTCAAAACTTCGTGCCGGGCTGGTTAACTCTCGTGAAGTTGCTAAGAAGATTGCAGCATCCCCCATCGTTGAGCAGGAAGGTGAGTTGTGTTTCACCCTGTACAATGTAGCGGGAGACTGTGTTTGTACTTCTACTGGTATTATCATTCACGTTGGTACCATGGGTGCTGCGATCAAATATATGATCCAGAATAACTGGGAAACCAATCCTGGCATCAACGATGGCGACATGTTCACCAACAATGATTGCCAAACTGGTAACGTTCACCCCTGTGATATTGCAACTATCGTTCCTATTTTCTTCGAAGGATATTTGCAAGGATGGGTAGGTGGTGTTACTCACGTAATTGATACTGGTGCTGTTGGTCCTGGTTCCATGTCAAATGGTCAAGTCCAACGCTTTGGTGATGGTCTGCAAATTACTTGTCGTAAGACGGGTGTGAATGACACTCCTCTGCGTGACTGGTTGCACGAAAGCCAACGTAACGTTCGTACTGTTAAATACTGGATTCTCGATGAGAAAACCCGTATTGCTGGTACTCACATGATTCGTGAAATTCTTCAAGAAACCATCGCTGATGAAGGCGTTGAGGCTTGGGAAAAGTTCTCAATGGAAGTGATTGAAGATGGTCGTCGTGGACTGGTTAGCCGTATTAAGGCAATGACTATTCCAGGTACGATTAAAACTGTTGCATTCGTTGATGTACCTTACGCTCACGAAGATGTAAATGTACCTTCTCCGTTCGCTAAAATTGATACTATCATGCACGCACCTTGCCTAATTACCATCAAGCCTAACGCTACTTGGCGTTTAGATTTTGAAGGTTGTAGCCGTTGGGGCTGGCACACGTATAACGCTAACCCCACAGCGTTTACCTCTGGCATCTGGGTAATGATGACCCAAAGCCTCGTGCCTACTGAGCGTATTAATGATGGTGCTCGTTACGCAACTGAATTCCGTCTGCCTAAAGGCACTTGGACTAACCCGGATGACCGTCGTACAGCTCACGCTGATGCATGGCACTTCCTGGTATCTTCTTGGAGTTCTTTGTGGCGTGGTCTTAGCCGTGCTTACTTTGGTCGTGGTTACCTAGAAGAAGTTAACTCTGGTAACTCTAACCCTTGTAACTGGTTACAAGGTGGTGGTATCAACCAAGACGGCGAAATTCACGCTGTAAACAGCTTCGAAACAGCTGCTTGTGGTACTGGTGCTTGTGCCATGAAAGATGGCTTGAACAACGCTGCTGCGATCTGGAACCCTGAAGGTGATATGGGTGATTGCGAAATTTGGGAACTAGCTGAGCCATTGTTGTACATGGGTCGTACTCAAAAAACCAACTCCGGTGGTTACGGTAAGTGGCGCGGCGGAAACGGTTTTGAAACCTTGCGCATGGTCTGGGGTTCTCATGACTGGACTATGTTCTTCATGGGTAATGGCTACATGAACAGTGACTGGGGCATGATGGGTGGTTATCCTTCAGCAACTGGTTACCGTTTTGAAGCCCACAACACTGGCCTTCTAGGCGAAGACGGTAGAATTGCAATGGGTAAGTCTCTGCCTATGGGCGAAGATTTGAACCCAGATGACTGTGAGTGGGAAAAACATCTCGGCCCAGACGCTGAAGTTAAACGTGATAAGCAGTGCATCACAACTGAAGCTATCTTCGAAAATGGTGATCTGTACTTGAATTACCTCCGTGGTGGCCCTGGTTTCGGTGATCCTTTAGATCGTAACCATACAGGTGCTATGAGTATTGAAGAAGATCTGAACGAAAACTATGTTCTTCCTGAGTATGCCAAGAAAATCTACGGTGTTGTATACACTCAAGATGACGAAGGTGTTTACACAGTTGATTCAGCGAAAACAACCGTTAGTCAAGCTGCAATCAAACAAGAGCGTATAGCTCGTAGTGTTCCTGTTCGTGAGTGGATGGAGACTGAGCGTTCCAAGATTCTTGATCTTGACGCTTCTCCTCAAGTTAAGCAGATGTTTGCATCCAGCTTCGGTCTGTCTGAGCCCTTCCTGAATGAATTTAAAACATTCTGGGATCTGCCAGCCGATTGGAACCTGTTGGAATCAAGCTTGGGAATCCCCATGTTTGGTGCTGATGTGACCATGGATATCAGTGAAATGCCGGACTGTAAGCCCGTCATTATGACTGAAGAATAAGCGCTTACTTGGCCTTTGAACGGAGTGGTTACAGTGTTCTGTGCCACTCTATCATTGACGAATTGAACGAATATAAGAGAATTTAGATATGTCTACATATACTAAGAAGCAGGTTCATGACCTAGTAGAAGGAACCCTTGATTGGGATTCCGTTCACAAAATGCTTTCCATGCCTAAAGACGAAGGTCGTTACGCTCTTTATATGGAAGTACTTCAAGATGCAGTTCCTTATGACGACAAAATCCTTTTGGCTGTTGGTCCACACTTGAATATTGTGGAATCAGCTACTGATGGCGAAATTGTTGTTCTGTGTGATTGCGGTCATAGTTTCGGTGATTACCGTGAAAACTGGAAATTGGGTGCTAACATTTATGTCCGTGATACTGCGGAAAAAATGGACCAAGTTTATCCGCGCCTGATGTCACCTGATACCTCTTGGCAGCACTATCGTGAGTACTCGTGCCCATCGTGTGGAACAATGCTTGACATTGAAGCTCCAGTACCTTGGTACCCAGTAATGCACGATTTCCAACCAGACTTGAAGACTTTCTTCGAGTGGGTGGAGCTACCTGCACCAGCAAAGATCTAAGATCTGAGCTGATAAGGTAAAATAGTAGTATCGGGTCCCGGCCTTTTGGTCGGGACCTATCTATTTTAGGCTTATTAAAATGTTAAAACTGGGCTCGGTTTAAATCCTTTYTTAWMTATTTTCTTGATRCTCACAAGTAAATATTTAGCATCTTGAAGGGCCGGTCTAGCGTATACCTGCCAGCAGAGCTGGTTAGAAATATTTATCTATTCATCCATTGAAATATTGCCAGTCATCCCAACATTATTGGTTAGATTGGTTGACCGTACTTAATAAGTGTTGAGGAGAATATAATGTCCCAAGAGAAAAAGGGTTCGAAAGATAGTGGCCCGCATTTTTCAATGCAAAAAATATATTTAAAGAAAAAGATTTTTGAATCACCTAATTCCGCGAGTGTTTTTGGTACAGACTGGAAGCCCGAAACTACACTGGATCTTAATATTGTCCATAATGTTATTGACGATGATCGTTATGAGGTGACATTAACGGTTGAGATTACGGCGAAAAATGAGGATATAGCAGCATTTAATTTGATTATTGATCAGGCGGCGATGTTCATAATCTCAGGTTTTCCAGAAGACCGTTTGGATGAAGCACTGAACTCAGCATGCCCTTCTATTATATTCCCTTACCTTCGTGAAACAGTGGATCAAACATTGCTTAGAGCSGGTTATCCTCCACTGATGCTTGCACCTATTAACTTTGACYTGATGTATAAAGATAAAAAAGCAAAAGCTCATTAAAGGGTAAATTTGCAATATTTAATAAAAAGTCGAGGCTAAGTCCTCGACTTTTTATTGCCGGCCACAAAAACATTAATATCTTAAGTAATCCTTTTTTTTGAGGTGTKCATGCGGTTGAGTTTGAYGGCCATMGATATTCACAWGTAGGSGYCCASKTCGAAGCGGTGCTAGGGCTGTAGTTAATAATTACTCGTAGGGTGGTGTTAGCCCAGATGTTTCATCCTAATTTTAGAGAAAATCACCCCAAAGTGACTGAAGAATACTAATGGCAACAATCGGCGCTGTTTCTGTACGTAATACACGTGGTCCAAGAGTGAGCGGCAGAAAATAATGTTCTTCTGCCATGTCAATTTCGTYAGTACTCAGCCCACCTTCYGGGCCAATTAACAGGGCTACACTGCTTGCTTGTTGCTCCCGAAACGCGGAAATACTCTGTTGACTACGGTGATGAAGCACTAGTTTTTTGTCAGCTTCAATGGCATGAACCCACTGATTGAGCATTATTGGTGGGTGAATAGTGGGGACTTTATTGCGGTAAGACTGTTCGCAGGCACTGATACAAATTTTTTGCCAGTGACGCAGTTTCTTTTCAGCGCGATCTCCTTTCAGTTTAACTTCAGTTCGCTCCGTATACAGCGGGGTRATTTCGGTAACACCGACCTCCGTAGCTTTCTGAATAACCCAGTCCATCTTGTCGCCACGAGACATTCCAATACCCAAATGAATAGGTAGAGGTGATTCACGTTCAGTATGGGAGAAGCCAGTAATAAAGGCGGTGACTCGCTTGCTATTACACTCTTTGAGAACAGAGWRAAACTCACCGCCCTGGCCATTGAATAGRGATACAGGMTCGCCAGATTTCAGCCGTAAAACCGTCGCCAAATGGCGGGAGGATATTGAATCCAGTGTCACCTCCCCACCAGTGGTTAGGGGTTGGTTGGTATAAACCCGAATTTCACGCATTAGTTTTCAGCAAAATTCTTCATTATGTAATTCATTAAAGCCCTTCAGAAAAACCAAGGTTACGACATAAGGCAGCATTGGCTTCAACCTGGTTCATGGTATAGAAGTGCAGCCCTGGGGCACCTCCGGCCAACAATTTTTCACAGAGGTTAGTCACAACCTCCAGGCCGAACGCCTTAACACTTTCAGTATCATTCCCGTACTGCTGAAGTCTCTGGCGGATCCAGCGGGGAATATCAGCGCCACAGCTATCAGAGAACCGAATCAAATTCTGATAGTTGATGATGGGCATAATCCCGGGAATAATGGGTTGTTCGATGCCGATTTTCCGGCATTGATCCAGATAATAAAAGTAGCTATCAGCATTGTAAAAATATTGAGTAATGGCACGACTGGCTCCGGCTTCAAATTTTTTCCTAAGCCAGTAAATATCTTTCTCGTAACTCTCTGCTTCAGGGTGGATTTCTGGGTATGCAGCAACCAATAATTCGAAGGTGTCGCCGAAGTGCTCACGGATAAATCCCACCAGTTCGTTGGCATAAACCAGCTGCCCCGCACCACCCATGCCTGAGGGCAGGTCGCCGCGCAGAGTCACAATGCGGTTGATGCCTGCATCCTTGTAACTTTGGAGCAATTCCAAAACTGATTCATGGCTATCACCACCAATGGACAGATGGGGTGATGCACTGGAACCGGCATTCTGGATTTCAAACACAATATCTCGGGTGAATTCACGAGTAGAGCCACCCGCACCATAGGTTACGGAGAAAAATTCCGGCTGGAATTTTGACAGTTGGCTGTGGGTTTTGCGAAGTTTTTCCCTACCCTCTGGGGTTTTGGGAGGAAAAAACTCAAAACTTAGGTGGTGATTTGTCATAATTCATTCTTCTTCGTCATCGTCATTTTTACCAGAAACTATATCGGGTACGATATTTAATRGCTTAATCTTAGTATCTGTAACTATCGCCYTTAAATGGTCCTTCCATCGGGACATTAATGTATTCGGCCTGCTCTGGTTTGAGCTGAGTAATAACACCACTGAACCCCTTGACCATATGAGCGGCCACTTCTTCATCCAACTTTTTAGGCAGTACTTCTACACGCAACAAATCTGTTTGGGAAGACTCGTTTTGGTCGGCAAATCTTTGTTTATATAAGTGGATTTGAGCTAATACCTGATTGGCGAAGGACCCATCCATTACCCGGCTTGGGTGGCCAGTAGCATTGCCCAGATTAACCAGTCGGCCCTCAGAAAGCAGCAACAAGTGGTCGTTGGTGTCGCGGTTGCGGTACACTTTATGTACCTGTGGTTTTACCTCATCCCACTCCCAKGTTTCACGCATATACGCGGTGTCTATYTCATTATCAAAATGGCCAATATTGCTGACTACGCAGCCAGATTTCAGCGCAGATAAAATGTCCGCATCGCAGACGTTATAGTTACCGGTGCAGGTAACTATCAAGTCTATCGTTGCCAATAAGTCGGTATTGATGCCCTTGGATGGATCGCCATCCTGATAAGTGGAAACCACTTCAAAGCCATCCATGCAGGCTTGCATGGCACAAATAGGATCAATTTCCGTTACTTTAACGATCATCCCTTCCTGGTTTAATGATTGAGCGGAACCTTTRCCCACATCACCATAACCAATAACCAATGCTTTTTTACCTGCCAGTAAATGGTCGGTGGCACGTTTGATGGCATCGTTAAGGCTGTGGCGGCAGCCATACTTGTTGTCATTCTTTGATTTAGTGACCGAATCATTCACGTTGATCGCGGGCACTTTCAGTTCGCCCTTGCTCAGCATATCGTACAGCCGGTGAACGCCTGTAGTTGTTTCCTCGGTGATGCCGTGAACATTCTCCAACACCTGGGGATATTTTTCGTGCAACAGGGCTGTCAGATCGCCGCCATCATCCAGCACCATGTTGGCTTCCCAGGGTTGACCATTTTTCAGAACTTGTTGCTCCAGGCACCACTCGTATTCTTCGTCGGTTTCACCTTTCCAGGCAAATACCGGYGTGCCATTAGCTGCGATGGCTGCTGCGGCATGGTCTTGGGTAGAGAAAATATTACAAGACGTCCAGCGTACTTCGGCACCGAGAGCTTCCAGTGTTTCGATCAGTACTGCTGTTTGAATGGTCATGTGGATACAGCCGAGAATYTTTGTTCCTGCCAGCGGTTGTTCGGCATTGTATTTTTCACGGAGTGCCATCAATGCGGGCATCTCTGTTTCGGCGATGGCAATTTCTTTGCGGCCCCATTCGGCGAGGCTGATGTCGGCCACTTTATAGTCATTCACTGAAGTCATTTTTGTTCCTTATACATTAACGTGCTGGAATTTATTGGCTATTTTAGAGGCCAGTTTTTACAGAGCTGCTTTGAGAGCCTCTACCTTGTCAGTTTTTTCCCAGGTAAAATTTTCTTCTTCACGGCCAAAGTGTCCATAGGCGGCTGTGGCTCGATAAATAGGGCGTTTCAGATCAAGCATTTCAATCAAGCCTTGGGGGCGAAGATCAAAATTTTCTCGCACTAAAGYGACRATGTCCTCATTGCTGAGTTTGCCGGTACCGTATGTGTTGATGCTGATAGAGGTGGGTTCTGCCACGCCGATGGCGTAGGAAATTTGTATTTCACAACGGTCAGCCAGTCCTGCGGCAACAATATTTTTTGCCACATAACGGCCCGCATAGGCGGCAGAACGATCTACCTTGGAAGGRTCCTTTCCAGAAAAAGCACCACCACCGTGGTGGGCCATACCGCCATAGGTATCGACAATAATTTTACGGCCGGTCAGACCACAATCTCCCATGGGGCCRCCGATAATAAATTGACCCGTGGGGTTTATATGGTACTTGGTGTCGGCATGCAGCCATTCTTCAGGCAGGACGGGTTTAATWATTTCTTCAAGCACCGCTTCCTGTAAGTCTGCCAAAGAAATCTCGGGCGAATGCTGGGTAGATARTACAACAGCATCAACGGCCACAGGTTTGCCATTGTCATAGCGTAAAGTTACCTGACTTTTTGCATCCGGACGGAGCCAGGGTAATACACCATGTTTGCGCAAGTGTGCCTGACGTTCCATCAGCCGGTGAGCGTAATAGATAGGTGCAGGCATCAATACATCCGTTTCATTGGAGGCATAACCAAACATCAGGCCTTGGTCTCCGGCACCGAGTTCTTTTGCTTCACCTTCGTCGACACCAACGGCTATGTCGTTAGATTGCTTGCCAATGGCATTGAGAACCGCRCARGATGCACCATCAAAACCAACATCTGAACTGGTGTAGCCGATATCCATAATGACACCRCGGACTATATCTTCCAGGTCTACATAGGTGTCAGTTCTTACTTCACCGGCAATAATGGCCATACCMGTTTTTACCATGGTTTCCACGGCTACTCGAGAATGGGGGTCGTCTTTAAGGATSGCATCGAGTACAGCATCAGAAATCTGGTCGGCCATTTTATCTGGGTGGCCCTCTGAAACAGACTCTGAGGTAAACAGGCTATAACTAGACATATGTATTGTTCCTTTAGGTGTAAGTTAGCGCTTACTTTCTTTAAAAAACTGACGTAGCTGAAGTTGAAAGCCATTACGTTGTGCGAGATAAAGACTTTCTCCCTCCATAAGTCCCGCAGCTGAGGCCCAATTACTTAAATCTTCGGGTTCAAATCCTAGCCATAAATCACCGCAGGATTCGCGCGCCCAACTTTGATTGTGGTGGCATAGGTCGGTAACGAGAAGTACACCGTTGGGKGTTAACAACTGTGCCAGATCTTCAAAAACATGAGCGGGATCTGGCGTGTGATGCAACACCATATTGAGGGTAATGCAGTCAGCTACAAGTTGTTGTTCAAGAGCTAAGGCCGTATCGCCGTGGATAAGCTTCACGTTGGGCAGTTGTTGTTCTTCGATGACCTTACGGGACCGACTGAGCATTTCATCTGATGTATCCAGAGCAACGACCTGTTCAAACCTGCGGGAAAGATTGGGAAGAAACCCGCCTTCTCCAGGACCTACTTCAAGCACTGTTTTTTTGGTTGCAACAGTGGTGTCCAAAAATTCGGTGACAAYTTCTCCATACTGAGTATAGCTGGCAATCAAATCCTGATTGGCCTGAAACCGATCGGCATTCTGTTCGAAGAACTCTCTCGAGGCCTTTGTACGCTCCTGGTTGGTAAAGGAGATACGTTTCTGTAATGCCGGAGATAGCTCGATCAAATCAACCGTAGCAAGCAAGTGGCGGTGCAGCTCCTGTAGTGCCGGATCTGTGGGTAGTGGGGCGCGACGATAGAAGATGGTATTGCCTTCCCGGCGCGTAGCTACCAAGCCAACGTTGGACAGTACTTTCAGGTGGTGGCTCATGCCCGACTGTTTAACTTCAAACAATTGGCTTAATTCAAGAACGCCGTAGGCGTTATGTTGCAGCACGCGGAGTATTTCCAGGCGTAAAGTATCACCAGCAGCCTTACAAAAGGCRGCCAGTGTATCCGYTTGAAGTGTAGTYCCATTGTTTTGGGGTGCTTCAGCCTGTCGAGCAGTATTAGTCATAATGGGGGGAYTTTATCACAACCGGAAATCTATATCAAAATATATTGATATAGATATAGCTGTCTATTACTTGCCATCGGAATGAGAAATGTGGGTACGGATATACATAGGTATCGATAGAAAGGATATATCGTACAAAAGATCGTCAAAGGTTGTTTACTGAACAGCGCTAGTGCGAGAAAATAGCGCCCCTCTTCAATCCCCTATTTTTTCCAGCAGGAGCTCTTTTTGATGTCTACCAGACGTGATCTCGCCAATGCGATTCGTGCGCTTAGTATGGATGCGGTTCAACAAGCTAACAGTGGGCACCCTGGTGCACCTATGGGAATGGCCGATATCGCTGAAGTCCTGTGGAATGACTACTTGGTTCACAACCCTGCTGACCCCAGCTGGACAAATCGCGACCGCTTTGTCCTGTCAAACGGTCACGGCTCCATGCTGTTGTATTCTCTGTTGCATTTGAGCGGCTACGACCTGCCCATTGAGGAGCTAAAAAACTTTCGCCAGCTGCATTCCAAAACACCGGGTCACCCGGAGTACGGCTATGCCCCTGGAGTAGAAACAACGACTGGCCCATTAGGGCAGGGTCTCAGTAACGCTGTCGGCATGGCGCTGGCTGAAAAAATTCTTGCTGCCCAGTTTAACCGTCCGGGTCATGATGTGGTGGATCACCATACCTATTGCTTCCTGGGTGACGGTTGTTTGATGGAAGGTATTTCCCATGAGGTTTCCTCGTTGGCGGGTACCCAGAAGTTAGGCAAGTTGATAGCCTTCTATGATGACAATGGTATTTCTATCGATGGCGAGGTTGAGGGTTGGTTTACTGACGATACCCCGGCACGCTTCGAGGCGTATGGCTGGCAAGTCATTCCCAATGTTGATGGCCATGATTCTGATGCCATCAAGGCAGCCATTGAARTAGCACGTCTGGAAACAGATAAGCCAACATTAATTTGTTGTAAAACCATTATCGGTTTTGGTTCGCCGACTAAGCAAGGCAAGGAAGATTGTCATGGTGCACCATTGGGTGCTGATGAAATAATTCTGGCTCGCGAACAACTGGGCTGGAAGCACGGGCCATTTGATGTGCCATCCGAGATTTATGATGGTTGGAATGCTGTTAAAAAAGGTTCCTCTGCTCAGTCAGTTTGGGATAAGAAATTAGACAATTATCGAACAGCTCACCCGGAGCTAGCCACAGAATTTGAACGCCGAGTAAAGGGAAAATTACCTGCTGATTTCAGTAAAAAAGCTGAGGCCTATATTCATCAGTGCCAGCAGTCGATGGAAAAAGTAGCTTCTCGCAAGGCTTCGCAAAACTGTCTCAATGCTTTTGGCCCTTTGTTGCCTGAACTTTTGGGTGGTTCTGCCGACCTGGCAGGTTCCAATCTTACTCTTTGGTCTGACTCTAAGGGGGTTAGAGCGGATGATGCCTCTGGCAACTACATCTTCTACGGTGTTCGTGAATTTGGCATGAGTGCCATGATGAACGGCATCACGCTGCACGGTGGATTTATTACCTACGGTGCGACCTTTCTGATGTTTATGGAATACGCTCGCAATGCGGTTCGTATGGCAGCATTAATGAAGCAGAAAACTATTTTTGTTTACACCCACGATTCTATTGGGCTGGGAGAAGACGGCCCTACCCATCAACCTGTAGAGCAACTGACCTCACTGCGCTCCACACCTAACCTGCATACTTGGCGCCCTTGTGACACCGTGGAATCTGCGGTGTGCTGGAAGAGTGCAATTGARCGCAATGATGGCCCCAGTGCTCTAATTTTTAGTCGCCAGAGTTTGGCGCCTCAATTGCGCAGCAATGAACAACTGAAAAATGTGGCACGTGGCGGCTACGTATTACGCAATGTTTCTGGTGAACCCGATGCCATTATTATTGCCACAGGCTCTGAAGTGGAGCTTGCGATGGATGCGGCCAATGATTTGGCTGCCCAAAGTATCAAAGTACGTGTTGTCTCTATGCCTTGTGCAGAGATTTTTGCMAAACAAGAGTCATCTTATCGTGATGCCGTATTGCCCCCCAGTATTCGGGTGCGCGTAGCAGTAGAAGCAGCCCATGCAGACTATTGGTACAAGTATGTTGGTCTCGATGGTCGCGTTGTGGGTATGACCACGTTTGGTGAATCTGCTCCCGGTAGTGAGYTAATGAAGAAGTTTGGATTTACCGTAGAAAATGTTGTTGAAGCAGTTAAAACACAGCTTTGATTGATATTGATGACTAGGCTTGGAAGAAGAATGGTTCAACAGCAGAGACAGCAGCATTGATTCGTGTAGCGATTAACGGCTATGGTCGTATCGGGCGTTCGGTGCTGCGAGCGCTTTATGAGTCTGACGGCCGTCAAACTATTCAAATTGTCGCCATTAATGAGCCCGCGGACTGTAAAACCATTGCACACCTAACCAAATATGATTCTACCCATGGCCGTTTTCCTGGCAGTGTAGAAGTTGCTGGTGATGTGTTGACTGTTAATGGTGATGCTATTTTGGTATTTCATTGTGAGGAGATTCAGCAGCTTCCTTGGGCTGAATTGGATATCGATGTTGTTCTTGAGTGYAGTGGTACCTTTGCCGATCGCAAAACCGCAGAGCAACACTTGTCCGCGGGAGCCAAAAAACTGGTGTTCTCTCAGCCTGCAGAATCCACCGTAGACGCCACTATTGTAATTGGGGTTAACGAAAACACCCTGACCAGTGATGACATTATTATTTCTAATGCGTCCTGTTCTACCAACTGCGTGGTGCCGGTCATTAAAACCCTCCACGAGGCATTTGATGTGGAAGGGGGAGTGATCACCACTATTCACTCGGCGATGAACGATCAGCCCGTTATTGATGCCTACCACCACACTGATTTACGAAAAACTCGTGCGGCWGTTCAGTCCATTATTCCTGTAGATACGGGTTTGGCTCGTGGTATTGACCGAATGTTGCCAGAGTTGGCCGGGCGTTTTGAGGCTCAGGCCATGCGCGTGCCCACTATTAATGTGTCAGTTATTGACCTGTCGGTGTTGTTGAAAACAGATGTAGATACCAATGCGGTGAATCAGGTGTTACAGCAAGCTGCCGATGGACCTTTGGCGGGTATTTTGGGTTATACAGAGGAGCCACTGGCTTCCTGTGATTTTAACCACGACCCACGCAGTGGCATTGTGGATTCCAGTCAGACGCGTGTCAGCCAGCAGCGGTTAGTGAAGGTGTTAATTTGGTTTGATAACGAATGGGGTTATGCCAATCGTATGATAGAGCTAGTGAATTACTGGTTAGCTGGCGTTAAGARATAAAGGTAATAGAACAGCAATGTTGAACGTAAAAAAAATGATGGATCTAAATCTGGYGGGTAAGCGGGTATTAATCCGTGAAGACCTGAACGTGCCAGTTAAAGAAGGTGAAGTAACCTCTGATGCAAGGATACGAGCGGCTCTGCCTACTATTAAGCAAGCAATGGCTGCCGGTGCTAAAGTTATTTTGATGTCTCAYTTGGGTCGCCCCACTGAAGGAGAGTTTGATCAACAGTTTTCCATGCAGCCAGTAGCCAATCGTTTGGGGGAGTTACTTGGTTTAGATGTGAGAGTTGTTACTGACTGGATGGGTGGCGTAGAACTGCAAAATGGCGAGTTGGCATTGCTGGAAAATGTTCGTTTTAATCCTGGCGAGAAAAAAGATGATGAAACTCTTGCCAAGGCTTATTCCTCACTTTGTGATATTTTTGTAATGGATGCCTTTGGTACAGCTCATCGCGCTCAGGCGTCGACCCACGGTGTAGCAAAGTATGCCCCGATTGCTTGTGCTGGACCATTATTGGTGGGCGAACTAGATGCTCTGGAAAAGGCACTGGCTAATCCTGCTCGCCCTATGGTGGCAGTTGTTGGTGGTTCTAAAGTTTCGACTAAATTAACAGTATTAGAGACACTRTCGGACAAAGTAGACCAGCTTATTGTCGGTGGTGGAATTGCCAATACATTTTTAGCCGCGCAAGGGTTGCCCGTAGGTAAGTCACTTTGTGAACATGATTTAATTTCCAGTGCCAAAAGCTTAATGGCTAAAACCAACATTCCGTTGCCATCTGATGTAGTTGTTGGTAAGGAATTTTCTGACTCTGCTGAGGCGACACTTAAGGCCGCAGCAGATGTTACTGACGACGATATGATTTTTGATATTGGCCCTGACACAGCTGAACAATTGTCAGAGATTCTCAAAAATGCGGGTACTATTATCTGGAATGGCCCCATGGGCGTGTTCGAGTTTGATCAGTTTGGCGAAGGCACTCGTGTGATAGCCGAGGCCATTGCAGCTAGTGACGGTTTTTCCATTGCCGGCGGTGGTGATACCCTAGCTGCAGTAGAAAAATATGGCATTGCAGATAAAGTGTCCTATATTTCTACGGGTGGTGGAGCCTTTTTAGAGTATGTAGAAGGTAAAGTGCTGCCAGCTGTTGCTATGTTGGAAGCGCGAGCTAATGACTAAATTGAAAATATAAATAAAAAATTCGCGGCAATGTTTGTCGCAATGGTTTGGTAACAAGGTATAGCTACCATACCCGTAATTAATAATGAGTAAGGAGCACAATCATGGCACTCATATCGATGCGCCAACTGTTGGATCATGCGGCAGAACATAACTACGGCGTTCCAGCATTTAATGTAAACAACCTGGAACAAATGCGCGCAATTATGGAAGCCGCAGACCAAACAAATTCCCCCGTCATTGTTCAGGCATCAGCAGGTGCCAGAAAATATGCAGGCGCACCATTTTTGCGTCACATGATATTAGCGGCCATCGAAGAATTTCCCAATATTCCTGTATGTATGCATCAGGACCATGGTACAAGCCCTGCCATTTGCCAGCGTTCAATCCAGTTGGGTTTCAGCTCAGTAATGATGGATGGATCCCTGGAAGAAGACGGTAAAACACCGTCATCCTACGAATACAATGTTGAAGTAACCCGCCGAGTAGTGGACATGGCCCATGCTTGCGGCGTTTCTGTCGAAGGAGAGCTGGGTTGTCTCGGTTCATTGGAAACTGGACAAGCTGGTGAAGAAGATGGTGTAGGTGCTGCAGGCATTCTTTCCCTGGATCAAATGTTGACCGATCCCGAAGAAGCAGCAGATTTTGTCGCTAAAACCGGAGTAGATGCACTGGCCATTGCCATTGGTACTTCACACGGCGCGTACAAGTTTTCGCGGCCACCGACGGGAGATATCCTTGCTATTGATCGTATCAAAGCAATCAATGCCCGCATCCCTGATACCCATTTAGTRATGCATGGGTCTTCCTCCGTGCCTCAAGAATGGCTGGCAGTTATCAATGAGTTTGGTGGCGAAATCCCTGAAACCTATGGTGTCCCCGTAGAAGAAATTGTAGAAGGCATTAAACACGGTGTTCGAAAAGTGAATATTGATACCGACTTGCGTCTGGCTTCAACCGGAGCCATACGACGTTACCTGAGTAACAACACAGCAGAATTTGATCCTCGCAAATATCTCAAAGAGACCATGATAGCGATGACGGATATTTGTGTTGCCCGCTACGAAGCATTTGGTACAGCAGGCAACGCCAGCAAGATCAAGCCTATGAGTCAGGAAAGAATGTATAAAAATTATTTAAATGGGGAATTAAATTAACAGGTAAATTAATCACAGGTTAGATATTTTAAAAAATAAAGGGTAGCTTAAAACATAAGCTGCCCTTTTTTTTATTGATATGAAAAGGGGTTGAAAAGAAGAGTTTTTTAAGTACAGAGATTCCTTACCCTGTCGTCAATACTGGTTGGTTGACTTGTCGGTATATTCGTATTGTTTGTAGTGGCAAATCGAGCTGGTTAATTATGGGGCTTTATACTCTTTTGCGGTTTCTATCAAGGCTGCTATTTCTGAGATAAATAAATGTGCAGAGTAGCTTCGGCCCTTTTTGGGTGACAATTGATAGCGCCATTTATTTTGTGAGTCCTTGGTGTGTGTATTTGAATCCGTGGTATAACTATTAGCAATGTTTTCTATCAGTGTTGGTTCGATAGAAAATACAACATGTTCTGTGTGTATGCAGCCACTGTATGCACTGCCTTTACAGGAAATAATATGGTCTAAAATTGTGGTTTCTTTTGTTTCTTTACCCCCGCCGGTGTTGTAACTCACCTCTTTGAATATGCGTTTATCGTGATCTTTATATTCTATAAGGCTATGAATTTGGTAGGTGATGTTCCCTGTTTTTTTGTTGATCCGTCCAGTTATATAGTTGTTTGCCCATGCATTAGATATGTTGCGGGGTTTTTTCTGAAATCCGTTGATAGTAGAAAATGTAATGACCTCACTGGCTGTACTTTGTTCTGAAATAAGCTGCTTTTTAAAATGTGTTTTATTGAGAATGAGAACAGTAGCTTCAACCTTCTGGGTTTGCTGGGTTTGTGCGCAAGACTGCATAAGTAATGTAATGAAGGCACATAAAAAGATAAGTAGAATTTTTTGCATAGGGGCAGCCTTTGGTCATTATTTTCCTGATAATGAATCTGAGACACTTTTCTTTATGAGGGTTCATTAAGTACTAGTTCATATTGTCTTCTATATCGAATTTGATAGATGAATTGATATTTCTAATGTCGATACCATGTGATGTCAGYTCTTCTTGTATGTGTTTTTTTAAGCAKGTATCTGCTCCAGATTKTTTTGCCGTWAACAGGTCTTCGTCTGTTTCAAAAAYACAGAGGATAGATAAAGAACKAGGAAAGTTATTGTAGTTAACGTAGTGGGTTATCCATTTAAAYCCCWGGGTTGTCTCAAGGGCTTGTTCGCAGACATTTGTTAGTGCAGYTCTAATAGCATTCTCGATTTTTTTATCAGATTTTTTCATAGAGAGTCTGGGCCGCAAGTCTAAAATACTTGTCATTCAAGTGTGGTCTGCGATTATAGAAGGGATTGTAATTTACGCCAATAGTGAGGGAATAACGTAAGCAAATGGCTATTACCGCTGAACAACTAACCGACATCCGTTCTGGATTGCAAACATTAGAGTTTGACTTGGTGCATGATCGTACTGAAAAAACAGCAAATGAAGCCAGTTATATGGATCACTATGGGTTAGTTTTTGATTCAAAAGARAAHCCTATWCAACATTGTATGGGGGTTTAYTCYTCTATYRRYTTTCAAATTKCTRCHCAGTATTGGGTGCCGGAAAACCCTCGTGGCACCTATTTTGTCGTGCATGGTTATTTTGATCATGTTGGTCTGTATGGTCATCTGATTCGTCACCTTTTGCAGCTTGGYTATGCGGTGGTGGCTTTTGATTTGCCCGGCCATGGTTTRTCYAGTGGTGAGMGGGTGRCTATCGAGAGCTTTGATCATTAYGTGGATGTATTTTCTGATTTATTGCACAACTGTGAARAAYAYYTRCCAAAACCYTGGAAGGCWGCGGGYCAGAGTACYGGGGGTGCTATTTTAATTAAATATATTATGGCGGCYAAGCCACATCATTATAAGAATGACCTGGAGCAGGTGACTGTACTTGCTCCATTAATTCATCCGCGGGGGTGGAAAAAAAGCCTGTATATGTATAAATTTCTACATATTTTTTTGAAAAAAATAAAAAGAAAGTTATATCCAAATACGGCTAATGAAGAATTTAATCAATTTTTGGCCAATGATGATCCGCTGCAAATATTTTATGTGCCTATGGAGTGGATYGCTTCGATGAARCGRTGGACAGARGARTTTKCRGCACTRTCRCCCAGTGATTATCCCTTAAAGGTTATACAGGGAGACTGCGATAGAACGGTGGATTGGGAATATAATTTAGACGTATTAGCAAAGAAATTTTGTAACATTGAAATCAAGATGCTACATGGCGTGCAACATCAAATGGTTAACGAAGCTGATTGGCTAAGAGAGAAAATTTTTAATGAAGTAAATTAATTTCCAGTATTTATTGGGGGMTTTTTCTAAAGAWAAAAATAGAGYCGTTATATGAATAACGGCTCTATTTTTNKGARCTGAGTTYGTTGGRCTACAAGAAGKTTAAAAATCTAATTTTTAAAACAAAACCCGGCAACGCATTGTGCCTTCAATAGCTTTTAATTCTCTCAGTGCCAGTTTGCTGTATTCGGCATCTATATCTAGAACTACATAACCAACCTTCTCGGTGGTTTGCAGATGTTGCCCACAGATGTTGATGTTGTTGTCAGAAAACACCTGATTAATTGCCGTCATGATACCGGGAATATTGTGGTGAATGTGTAACAGACGATGGGTTCCGGTATGGGGTGGCAGTGATACCTGTGGGAAATTAACGGCACTGATGGTTGTACCACTGTCGCTGTACCGGGCCATTTTTTCCGCCACTTCCAGGCCAATATTTTCCTGAGCTTCTTGCGTTGACCCACCGATATGCGGTGTCAGGATGACATTGTCGAACTTCCGAAGAGGAGAGATAAATTCTTCCTGATTAGACTTTGGCTCAGTGGGGAATACGTCGATAGCCGCACCGCCCAAATGTTTGCTCTCAAGCAGAGCACTCAATGCTTCGATATCGACAACCTGACCGCGAGCGGCATTGATTAATATCCCCCCTTTTTTGATGGCAGCTAATTCTTCTGGCCCCATCATATAGCGAGTGGCATCGGTATCGGGTACATGTAGTGATACCACATCTGAGCTACCCAGTAGTGTTTTGAGGCTGGCGATTTGTTCAGCATTGCCCAGTGGCAGTTTGGTGATCACATCGTAAAACTTTACTTTCATCCCCAAAGCTTCAGCCAGGACACTAATTTGACTGCCAATATTGCCGTAGCCAACAATACCTAGGGTTTTACCGCGTACTTCATAGGAGTCTGTGGCGGACTTTAACCAAGTACCACGATGGGCTGCTGCACTTTTCTCAGGTATCCCGCGCATCAGCATAATGGTTTCAGCAATGACCAGCTCTGCAACACTTCGGGTATTGGAGTAGGGGGCGTTGAAAACAACAACGCCATGTTCTGTTGCCGCTTGAAGGTCAACTTGATTGGTGCCAATACAGAAGCAGCCAACACCRATAAGCTTTTTACCTGCCTCAAATACTYTGCGGTTGAGCTGAGAGCGTGAACGGATACCCACAAAGTGGAAGTCCTTTATCTTTTCTACTAGTTCATCTTCAGGCAATGCTGATTTCAGATATTCCACATTGGTATATCCGGCGGTTTCTAATGTTGCCGTGGCTGAGGGGTGAACGCCCTCAAGCAGAAGGAATTTTATTTTGGCTTTATCTAGTGAAAAGCCGAGAGGTAAATTGGCCATACTGTTCTCTGTAGGAGTGCTTCAACTATCTAAAAAAAAGGCGTCTATGATAACATGCACGCCCCTTGATAACTGCCCTTTTTGGAGATGTTTAAGATGGCCATTGCAGCCTCCACGATTCAAAAGTTGCGTGACATTGTTGGCGAGCAGCGAGTGCTGACGGACGAGGTGTCCTATCAGCAATATGGCATAGACCGAACCACGGTTTGGAAGCCTGCCCCTGGTGTGGTGGTTTTACCTGGCAGCACTGATGAAGTGCAGGCTATTGTGCAATTGGCCAATGCTGAAAACATTGCAGTGGTACCCTCTGGTGGCCGTACAGGCCTGAGTGGTGGAGCCGTTGCTATCAACGGTGAAATTGTTATTGCTATGGACCGTATGAAAAAGGTTGTGGCATTTAATGATGTTGATCGTATCGTGACGGTAGARGCRGGCATGGTTACYCATCAACTTCAARATTTTGCYGARGAGCAGGGRTTATTTTATCCCGTAGATTTTGCWTCAGCGGGTTCCAGCCAAATTGGTGGAAATATTGCCACTAACGCCGGTGGTATTAAGGTTATTCGTTATGGCATGACCCGTGATTGGGTGATGGGCCTTAAAGTTGTCGATGGTAACGGCAACATTTTAGAGTTAAATCATGGCCTGGTAAAAAATAATACAGGGTTGGATTTTCGTCATTTGTTTATTGGCTCTGAAGGTATTCTGGGTATTATCACCGAGGCCTCCATGCGCTTAACCCGAAAGCCACAGGRGTTGAGTGTACTGGTACTTGGTGTGGTGGAYTTYCCCAGCATTATGGGGGTACTTAAAACCTTTAATGAAGGGATGGACCTCACCGCATTCGAATTCTTTAGCCATAACGGTATGGAAAAGGTCATGGAGCACAGCAAAATTCCTGCGCCTTTCGAAACGGTATCACCTTTTTATGCATTGATTGAATTTGAGCAGACTTCTGAGGCTGATTTGGATCGTGCCATGGAGCTGTTTGAAACCTGTATGGAAGAAGGCTGGGTGCAAGATGGTGCGATTAGCCAGAGCCTGGCGCAGGCAGAGAACCTGTGGAAATTGCGTGAAGATATGTCGGAGACGCTTTCCCAGTGGAAACCCTACAAAAACGATGTCAGTGTCAATGTATCTCAAATGCCAGCCTTTATCGCGAAAGTTGATTCGCTTGTGGCTGAGGAATACCCAGACTTTGAAGTGGTCTGGTTTGGCCATATTGGCGATGGCAACCTGCACCTGAACATTTTGAAACCAGACGATTTGTCTGTCGAAGCATTTACCGAGCGATGTGGTGGCGTTAGCAAGCAGGTGGCAGAATTGATTCAATCGTTTAATGGCAGCGTATCTGCCGAGCATGGTGTTGGTCTGTTGAAGAAAGACTACCTGAGCTACACACGCTCAGAGACTGAGTTGCAGTTAATGCGTCAGGTTAAGCAGGTATTTGATCCGAAAGGCATTATGAATCCGGGCAAAGTAGTGGATGTTACCTCGTCATAAAATTAGGAAAAACCATGACCGAAGATATGAACCAGAAGGACAAACCTGAGCAGTCAGTTGAAGTTGTAGAGCCGGTACAGTCGGACAATTCGACCACAGGTGCTGGTGACAATTTAAAGAACCTGACACAACTGGTTTATATCCTTCAGGCCATTAGCTTAGTGGTGGGTGTTACGGCTATCGCGGGGTTAATTCTTAATTATCTTAAGCGTGATGAAGTCAGGGGTACATTCCTTGAAGCCCATTTTGCCTGGCAGATAAAAACCTTTTGGTATGCGTTTGTGGGTTTTATTCTTGGTTGGTTATTGGTCATTGTGCTTGTCGGATTTTTAATTTGGGCGGCAGTAGGCCTTTGGTATATCTATCGAATAGTTAAAGGYTGGTTGGCCTTCAATGATGGCAAGGAGCCCTGAKCATGCACTATTTTGACCACTGTATTCATTTTGCCGATGGTGGGTCACAGCAGATTCCAGTGGGAAAAGTGGTATGTRTCGGGCTTAACTACAGTGATCATGTCGCTGAAATGAACAGTCAGCAGGCCTCTGAACCAGTGATTTTTCTCAAACCTGCTAGCGCCCTGGTGCCGTTGGAGGAACCCGTCGCTATTCCTGTAGCATTTGGTACTTGTCACCATGAGGTTGAAATGTCCATTTTGATTGGTGATCAGCTTACAGACTGTAGTGAGCAACAAGCTGCTGAGGCAATTATTGGTGTGGGTGTGGCGCTGGATCTGACATTGCGTGATTTGCAGTCACAGTTTAAACAGAAAGGTCATCCYTGGGATAAAGCCAAAGGTTTTGATGGGGCTTGTCCGGCTTCTGCATTCGTGGATCGGTCACAAGTGGACGACTTACAAAATTTGGAATTACGTTTAACCGTGAACGGTGAAGTAAAACAGGCATCTAATACCAGCTATATGATCACACCGGTTTTGCCTTTGATAGCCTATATCTCCCGTTATTTCACGTTAATGCCTGGTGATATTGTGCTGACAGGCACCCCCGCCGGCGTAGGGCCACTATCTCCTGGCGATACGCTGACTGCAGAGCTGGTGAATGTGGTTTCAGTGGATAGCCGTATTGTTGCCAGATAAGTGTTGCTGCTTCAGAAGTGTAGTGACGGCATGGCTATCAGGTCTTGCGCTTCCCTAGCATAATAATGATAAAGCTAATGACCTCATTACCATTTTGGTTAAAGCCGCGGTACTGAATCCGTATGATGCCTCGGTCGGACTTTGAGCGTGAAGGTTTTATCGAAAGAATCTCTGCTTCAGTATGTATGGTGTCGCCAGGGCGTACTGGCAATAAAAATTTTACATCATCAATTCCTGGCCCACCCATACTTACTGTGGTAAATACTTCAGATTGAACCATCCGGCAAAAACATAGGGTCAGCGTTTGAAAACCACTGCCAATCAGTCCGCCATAGGGCCCATCTTTTGCGGCCTCTATATCCGTATGAAAGGGTTGTGGGTCATGAGTTTGGGCAAACTCTAATATTTGTGCTTCATCCAGCGTGAAGCTTTCTGCTTTAAATATCTCACCGATATTAAAGTCATCGAGGTARCGGCCCATGTCGATATCCCTGCTATTCTTTTGAATGTCAGTTTTGATGGTATCGAGTTTAAATACTCAGGGTATTCTTTTTCTTAATTAAAATTAATACAGGCTTTCAGCATAAAATGATTAAACAAGGCATCTACAAACACTTCAAAGGTAACCTATATGAAGTGATGGATGTGGCGCGCCATAGCGAAACAAGAGAAGAGTATGTGGTATACCGCGCACTTTATGGCGATCACAGCCTTTGGATTCGGCCGCTCACCATGTTTKATGAAACCATTGARCGTGAYGGTARAACCTTTAAACGTTTTGAGTTTGTGTCTGCTRAGTGAGTTAGTAGAGGAAARATTAGAATTGCCAGGTAGGCCGCCTCGGTAGCTAAAAGCCTGATGGGACAAGCTTATTGCATCCATAGCCTGGGGCTGTGGTCAAAATCCTTACGGCTAATCAATTCATTAGTAATGGCATCGGTAAAGGCCAAGCTCTGATCTGATGTGTCACACCGGAGGAGGATGCTCCACAATTTACTACTGGAGAGCATGTCCACACGAGCGTCAGCCCAGTGGTACACCAGATCACCGGTTTCATCTCTTTCAACATAAAAATTATTCGCTTGCTGCTTCATCAGCACATCAATATACGTGGTGTTATTTATAGCTTCATTTATTTTGTTCATAATACAAGTTCTCTTTTTCATCTTTTTTGTTATGGGGCCACCATAGCCAGCAAATATTTCAGCACTATGGTGGTTTTATGACAAAATCATGACAACTTGGCAGTGGACTCTGCGTCTTAAAGCGACTGAACCCGCAAAGCCATCTGGACATTTGGGTGGTCTGCCATCAAAGTACGCATCGTTTTTAATAACAATTAATTTTCAACAACCAACCGTTAACAACAGGGCTTTAGGGTTAGTCGATGTCTTCAATTCTTTTTGAAAAAAAACAGGCGGATGTAAACAGTATTAAAGTACGCTTGGCAGCCATATTAATTAGTGTGTGCACCATGATGTACTTCATCAATATGCCATTGATGCTGGGRCTYGCAGTAAAAGATCTAAGCTTGGAGCAATCACAAGTTTGGCTGCTTGGAGGACTTTTTCTGGGTGGCGTGGCGCTGGCAGTAGTGCTCTCCATTTTATTTATTCGTATTGCTCACTGGCAGCGTTTGATATTTATCAGTGGGTTTATGAGCCTGTTAGCCTTTTTACTGCCTGTTTTTGTCTCAGGTTTTACCGTTCTACTAATTTGTCAGGCATTGGCCGGGTTCTTCGCTGGTATTGGCTATGCTGTGGCCATTGCTTGTTTGGGCGATACCAGGAACCCCACACGCAATTATGCATTGGTATTGACGGCTCAAACCGCTACCGTTGCCATTGTTAGTTATCTGTTACCTCAACTGGTTGTCAGGGGGACGACCTTTAACGAGGCTTTAATGGCCGTTGCAGGGTTGTCATTTGTTGTCATTTTGTTGGGCACCATGATGCCGAGAAATGGTAAACGTGCCAGCCTAAAAAGCGCCATGACGACTCAGAACCCCATAGCAGTTTTTATCACACTGTTTACGCTGCTTCTGGTTTTTGTGGGCGGTAGTTCAGTGCGTAACTCAATAGAGCCTATTGCTTCACATCTGGATTTTGCCGCCACAGAGGGCGGCGGTGTAATGATCATTTTACTGCTGGCCAGTGGTTTGGGTTCATTGATTGCGGCAGTTATGGGTACTCATTCCAGTTACACCAAGCCTATGGTGATCTCCTTGGGTATTGCTATAACGGTATTGGTTATGGGGGTTTTCCAGCTTTGGCCAGAGCAGATAAGTCTAATCTTTGCTTTTTGTCTCGTTGGAGGTGCCTGGAACTTTGCCGCCGCCTACGGTATGGGGTTAACTGCAAAACTTGATGACAGCGGCAAGTACACACCCTTAATAGCGGCCATGCAGATCATTGGTAATGTTGCGGGTATTGCTATTGTGGGTTCATTGGTAGTGGGCGGTAGTTATGCCTTGCCTTATATGCTGGCCTGCATTGTCTGGATTTTGGCATTGATGGTTGTGATTCAGGTGGTGAAGCGTAATCAAAAGCTTGTCACTGCAAGCAACGATTAAACTAGCAATCAATTAGCGATCGATAGAAAAAGGATCAACTTCTGTGAGCAGTGAAAATATGGACGAGCCAGATGGGAATAGAGCGATTGATGATGCCCATTCGGCTAAAGATCCCGCTGCTATAGATCCAATCACACACCCCTTTGATACCCTAACACCAGACTTTATTCTGGATGCAATGGAGAGCCAGGGGCATATCAGTGACGGGCGACTCTTCCCCCTAAACAGCTACGAAAACCGGGTTTACCAAATAGGCATAGAAGGTGAAACACCGATCATCGGCAAGTTTTATCGCCCCAACCGCTGGACTACCGAGCAGATTCTAGAAGAGCACCAGTTTTGTTTCGAGCTGGTAGAACAGGAGCTGCCTGTGGTTGCGCCTATGACCAGTGAAGGGGGTGAAAGCCTGTTTGAATACCAAGGTTTTCAGTTTGCACTGTTTCCTCGTAAGGGCGGACATGGCCCAGAACTCGATAACCTCGACAACTTGTATCTGCTGGGCAAGTTGCTCGGGCGAATACATGCAGTCGGCGCTGTAACACCATTCAAATATCGCCCAACACTGGATAGTCAGACGTTTGGCCATGAAGCTTCAGCGCTCATTAGCGAACAATTTATTCCTCAGGAACTAAAAGCCTCTTACGACTCTCTCGTTCGCGACGTGATGCAGGCCGTGGATGAAACCATTGCTAATACAGGCACTGTTGAACATATTCGTGTTCACGGTGATTGTCATTCGGGCAATATTTTGTGGCGGGATAACAATGCTCACTTTGTGGATTTGGATGATGCGCGTATGGCCCCGGCAGTGCAGGATATTTGGATGCTGCTATCYGGAGAGCGAGAYCGCCAAACAGCACAGTTRTCCGAAATCGTCGATGGCTACAATCAATTCTTTGATTTTAATCCGCGAGAACTTCGATTGGTTGAAGCACTGCGCACATTAAGAATGATTCACTACGCCGCATGGATTGCCAAACGCTGGAAAGATCCCGCATTTCCCATGGCATTCCCCTGGTTCAATACCATTCGTTATTGGAGTGAGCATATTCTTGAATTGCGTGAGCAATTTGCGGCATTGAATGAGCCGCCATTAACCGTAATGTAAYTATTGGTTGTAATGCTGCATTAAAAATCAGTGCATAAGGTTGGGGCGGGAGGGGKTGAAAATTCCTTCATTAGTCTTGAGGATAAATAGTTTCCACGCCATTGTCAGTTCCCAGCATCAAAATATCTGCTGGCCTTAAGGCAAACAATCCATTGGTTACAACCCCAGTAATATTATTAATTTTTTCTTCCAGTTCACGTGCGGGACTGATGGGGTGTAGGTGGTGGACATCGATTATCACATTGCCGTTATCGGTAATTACGCCTTCACGATAAACCGGGTCACCGCCGAGTTTTACTAACTCCCTTGCGACATGGCTACGTGCCATAGGAATCACTTCTACGGGTAATGGGAATTCCCCCAGGTTGTCTACCCATTTTGATCCATCGRCAATACAGAGAAATTCTTTGGCCACGGCTGCGGTAATTTTTTCTCGTGTTAGTGCTGCGCCACCTCCTTTAATTAATTCYAGGTGTTGATTTGTTTCATCKGCACCATCKACATAGATKGTWACTTCATCAACTGCATTGAGATCGTAGACAGGAATGCCGTGTTGTTTCAGCCGGTCTGCTGAGGCTTCTGAGCTGGCAACTGTTCCGGCAATTTTGGCTTTATGTTCTGCCAACAAATCGATAAAGAAGTTGGCGGTGGAGCCTGTACCTATACCGATAATGCTGGTGTCATCAATTTTAGCGATGGTGTAATCCACGGCAGCTTGGGCTACGGCTTTTTTGAGAGCATCTTGCGGGCTTAGATTCATGTCTGAGGCCATGGTTGGTGGGTAATTGWYRGATAGTCATTGGTCTAGGCGGATTATTATACGGATCAGTGCCTGAAAGGACAGATAATGTGGATCGGTGCTGGCTTTGCCTTTACTATTAGTTTTTTAATGGCTATTAGTAAAAATCCATAGCCAAAAACAATTAAATCAAATAGTTAGAGTAAAAATGCCACAAAGCTACGTAAAACGCATTCTTAACGCCCGCATCTATGAYTTGGTGGTGGAAACCCCCATTGATGAGGCTGCACAACTTTCTTCACGTATTGGCAATAAGGTTTTGCTGAAGCGGGAGGATTTACAGCCYGTGTTTTCATTYAAGTTGCGTGGTGCTTACAACAAAATGTTGTCCCTCAGTAAGGAGCAGTTAGCCAAAGGTGTGGTGGCAGCTTCCGCGGGTAATCATGCACAAGGGTTGGCCTTGTCGGCACAAAAAATGGGTGTTAAAGCGACCATCGTGATGCCCAGTACGACRCCCCAAATTAAAGTGAATGCGGTAAAAGCCCGTGGTGCCAAGGTGATATTACGAGGAGACACCTACGATGAGGCTTCAGATTACGCTCAGAARTTGGTTGCCGAAAAAGGTATGACCTATATCCATCCTTTTGATGACCCTGAAGTGATTGCCGGACAGGGCACCATTGCCATGGAAATTTTACGGCAGGTCTCTGGCCCATTGGATGCAGTGTTYATTCCTGTTGGTGGTGGTGGCCTTTGTGCTGGTATGGCGGCTTATATCAAATACGTTCGCCCTGAGGTGAAGATTATTGCGGTGGAGCCTGATGATGCAGCTTGTTTGGCAGCAGCCATGGAAGCGGGTCGCCGGGTGCGATTAAARCATGTGGGAATTTTTGCTGATGGCACGGCAGTGGCTCAAATTGGTAAGGAAACATTTCGGATACTCAAAGAGACTGTGGATGAGGTTGTGACGGTTTCTGCAGATGAGATCAGTGCGGCCATTAAGGATATTTTTGATGACACCCGCTCCATYTGTGAGCCTTCGGGTGCMTTGGGTGTGGCTGGGCTGAAAAAGTATGTAGAGCGCACTGGYGTGAAGGGCCAGACATTATTGGCTGTGGACAGTGGTGCCAATATCAATTTTGACCGGCTCCGTTATATTTCTGAACGYACGGAAATTGGTGAGAAGCGTGAAGCTATTTTAGCTGTCACCATTCCTGAGAGCCCTGGTAGCTTTAAAAAGTTCTGTGCTGCCCTGAGCAAACGCAGTATCACTGAATTTAATTACCGTATGGGAGATCCATCTCAGGCGCATATCTTTGTGGGCATTCAAGTTATGTCCGATGAAGATCGCCATCAGTTAGTCTCTGACCTTCAGGACAAGGGGTATCCACTGGTAGATATGACGGATAATGAAATTGCCAAATTGCATATTCGGCATATGGTCGGTGGCCGTGCAGTGGAAGCCATAAACGAGGTTGTTTACCGGTTTGAGTTTCCTGAGCGTCCAGGTGCGTTAATGCAGTTCCTGAAYAARCTTGGGGGCCGCTGGAATATCTCCATGTTTCACTACCGCAATCATGGTTCGGCYTATGGTCGGGTYTTGGCCGGTATGGAGGTACCTGTGGRCGAGCACAAAAAAGTGGCCGAATTTCTCAATGACCTTGGTTATACCTGGGTTGAGGAAACGGATAATCCTGCCTACCAGGTTTTTCTCAACTAGCCTGAGGCTTTANTGCCGAGAGGTAACTCATGCAGTCCGGAAATATTAAGGATTTGCTCGGTATTTCGCGTGCACCRTTTTTAGCCCTAACGCCTGTAGTATTGTTCCCTGCTTTGACTCTCAGTTATAAATTAACGGGACACGTTGCCATAGATATAGTGGTGCTGGTTTTTTTTGCTGCTATGGCGGCGCATATYGCCGTTAATGCACTGAATGAGTATCAGGACTTYAACAGTGGTCTGGACCAAATAACTTCTCGCACACCGTTTAGYGGCGGYAGCGGAACGCTGCCTTCCAAACCTTGGYTAGCTGCATGGRCCAGGRTGGTYTTTGTCGTTGCTTTTYTGGTAATGGCMGTMATTGGTGGCTATTTAAGTTGGCGAGTTGGTCGTGAAATTTTGCCACTGGGTATTCTGGGGGGGCTGATTATTCTTGCCTATACTCAGTGGTTAAATCGTGTRCCYCTAGTATGCTTTGTTGCTCCAGGTGTGGGTTTTGGTTTGTTGATGGTGAATGGYGCAGTTTTTTTAATGACGGGTAGTTTTTCCTCATCATCACAATACCTTGGCTGGATGGTCTTTTTTCTYTGTAATGCCTTACTGTTGTTAAATCAAATCCCRGACATAGAGCCAGATGAAGCCRTTGGGCGACGACATCTGCCTATTTTRTTGGGAGCGCGTCCTATGGTGTGGGTTTATATGTTGTTGCTTGTGGGAGCCTATGGCAGCTTGGTTGTGGGTTGCTGGCTTGGAGCRTTGCCGCCAACAACGTTGATAGCRTGTGTGACACTCCCRCTGGGTTTGTTCGTTTGTCGTGGGTTATTGAGAAGTACCCAGCCACATAGTACTCAATTAGAAARCAGGGCTGAGCTTGTGTCCGCACTGGGTCGAAATGTGGTGYTGGTATTGCTCACACCRTTGGTAGCCGGGGTGGGTATTTTAYTGGGTTAGTGCCGMGGTTGGTCCAATTTTAGATGCTGTCGCATGAGCYTATTGATATAGCGTTGGTCAATAGTAATTGGTATTTCCTCAAGTCCTGGGCCTTCCATAAAAGCGGGTACATTYGTGCCAGTATGCATTTCCCACTGTCCTTGGGGTGATGAATTAGTGGCATAACTTATCGCCATCAATTCTCCTGATAAGGTTTTCAGTATGGCGTAATAGCCTGTTGGATATTGAGGCATGTGTATGGCCTGACTTGCCATTTGGTAGGTTTCTGGCARAGGAATTACTTGTCCGGCTTGTCCATGATCTGCGGTCACGATTATCAGGGTATTTGGATGTTGAGTGGCAAATGCTCTTCCTTTGGCAACYGCTTGATCAAAAGCACCGAGTTCACCTATTTGGCCACAGGGGTTTCTTTTGTGYGCTTGTTTGTCAATGGAGGCTCCYTCCACCATCAGAAAAAAYCCYTTAGTATTCTCTTTAGATAAARCACTYAAGGCTTTTTCTGTCATTTGAGCTAAAGAGGGTGTTTGCTGTGYGTGAYCCTGRTGACGAGGGTTTGRTGTGCAGYYAAATGGTGCGGGGAAAACCACATGGCCTTCGGTATTTGTRGTGATGAGTTCGGCGCGGTGATTATCTTCGCCGATCCATTCCACGGGTAAATGTTTTTGAGCAAACAAACCCAGTAATTTRTGATTATYTGGTGCTGCAAGTAARTCTGTCGTGTTTTTCAGTAATCTGTAACCTTGATTCAGAATTATAGYCAGAAGTGTTTCGCCCTCTRTTTGTTGRTCAAAAAACCTGGCRCCTCCGCCTAGTAGTACATCTATATTKGCYGTRGCYAATTGTTTGGCAATKGAGCCMTGACCGCCAARTTCTGTTTGATTTTGAATGCATTGCTGGGTTATGGGAATGAAGGGGTGTTCTATTGTCATATCCTTGGGGCTTTGACAATCACGGTGTGGGGAATGAGAGGCAAAGGCTGCGGGGGTCGCATCTGTGAGGCTGGAGGTGGAGACCAGCCCGGTACGGTAGCCTTCTAACTGTGCCTCTTCAAGAATGGTTTGGTGTGTCTTGTTTGATACTGCAGCGGTAGMGATACGTCCTTTACTGGTAAGAAGCCCGGTGGCCAGTGTGCTGGCCGTATTGGCACTGTCGGCTATGTAACGAAACTGTTTGGGATTATCTTCACGAAGGGTCTGCACTCTGACTGAGCTTCGAACGGGCATTTTTTCCATGGTAAATGACCCTGTTGGGCCATASAGRTAATTCCGYGCCATGGTRATTTGGTGYTCRTCCATGCCGTCACCAATAAACAARATAACATTGGTGGTGGCTAAGTGGTTGGAGAGCGATTTATCTGGGGATGCCTGGTAATACATAGGTATTAACAGGAATGCTAATGCAGTGAGAGTGRCCAGTATTAATATGATMGATGTTCGAGGGGCAGCAAGCAGCTTGTTAGTAATTCCGGTCATATCKGGCTGCCCACGTCNNNNGGTTACTCAGTTTCTACTGTGAGTAGATCGCCTARCTGTCGTATTTGGATGGCATCAATACCTGACCCTGCCAGTGCATCTGAGATGACGACCACGCGGTCTTCAGGGGCAAACTCCGTCCGTTTGATCAAAATTTTGGCTGCAGTAGCGAGTGTCTTCTCCGGATCATCACTAAAGTTGATGCGGAAGCTCAATACATTGCGATTCAATACCAATTGGCGRCGGGTGCGGCTGTCATTGGTAAAGGCGCAAATAATGGGTGCCTGAGGATGGCAGTTGGTGACATAGTTTGCCATTCTTCCCCGTCGAGTAGGGACGATGATMGCCTTAGCTTTAATAGATTCGGCAAGTTTTACTGCAGCAGCAGCAATTTCTTCCTTGTCATTTTTTAGCTCCAAATCCTTGGTGAACTGCAGGCCAGGGCTGTGTTCAATGGAGTTTGCAATACGAGAAAGAATCTCAACACACTTGACGGGATGTTTGCCAATGGTGGTCTCGCCTGACAGCATAATGGCATCGGCTTCTTCATAGACGGCGTTAGCAACATCCGTCACTTCAGCTCGAGTGGGGATTGGGTTTTCGATCATGGACTCCAGCATGTGGGTCGCAACAATCACACGCCTGCCACGCTGTGCACAGAGTCGAATAATCCGGCGTTGAACTCTAGGCAGTTTTTCGATGGCTATTTCCACACCAAGATCACCTCGTGCCACCATTACACCATCAGAGGCATCCACAATTTCTTCGATRTTTTTGACGCCYTCCTGATCTTCAATCTTGGAAATTACTTTGATCTTRTCGGCCTTGGCKCCGAGAAGTTTTCGCAATTGGTGGACATCTTCWACTTCTCGAACAAATGAYAGTGCAATAAAGTCTACTTCYTGYTCCATCGAGAACAGTATGTCGCGTTTATCCTTTTCGGTAATGGCGGGCAGGTTGACTCGAATGCCCGGTAAGTTCACGTGGCGCCTACTTTTGAGAACGCCACCGTCAATCACCTTGCATTGCATAACACGGTCTTTTTTGCTCAAAACTTCCARGTTGATCAGGCCGTTATCTACAGTGATCATGTCGCCTATTTGCACATCATTAATAAGATCTTCGTAATTAATGCGAATAGAGCTGGCTTCTACATCGTCTTCTCCGCGGGCAACGACTGAAATAATATCGTCTTTTTTCAGGTTTAGTTCGTGCTTAATATCACCCGTGCGAATTTCTGGCCCTTGCGTATCCATCATGATAGCAATGGGGTTAGTTTGTTTTTTGTTGAGCGTACGTATCGCCTTGATGACTTTAGCATGCGATTCGTGATCGCCATGAGACATATTCAGCCGCACTATATTCATGCCTGCGGTAGCAAGTTTTTCTAGCATTTCAAACGATTCAGTTGCAGGACCAATGGTGCAGATGATTTTGGTTTTTCTCATAGCGGTATTTTTTGCCTAAGGATTATGTTGTAGGTAATGCGTTGTTATATCTAATTTTTAGCGGCATTCACTGAAATAGATTAACGGGGATAAATAACMTCTTGATCAGTCACAATAGCCTGTAATCTGATGTCCCACGGTTGGTGGGCAATACTATCAGTTTCYTGGCAACTTTGGGCTAATCCAATGAGCCGGGTTAAATGTTTTTGTGTGGCCAAAGTACGGTCATAAAAACCACCACCCATACCAAGYCTGTTCCCCTTTTGGTCGAAAGCGACTAAAGGTAGAAAAATYAGATCGAGCCCAAGGGGTGGGACAATTTTTGCTCCTCGAAGGGMGGGCTCTTCAATGCCAAATCGATTGATGGGTAATGTATCGCCGCTGCGGTATCGAGCAAAATATAACCGGTTTAGTTTTAGTGGATGTAATACCGGYAGATAACATTCTTTTCCTRCGGCCTCGGCGATACCCATGGCAAATTGTGGGTCTATTTCACCGTCGTTGGCGATGTAGAAGGCAATACGTTTGCTGTTACAAAAGGCGGGTAATCTGGATAATTGCCGGGCAAGATTGTTGCTGGCTTCTGCCTGTTGTTGTGGGGACAGCGAGCGGCGGCGTTCACGCATCAATTGACGTATGGCGTTGCTGTCCATGGTGATTTGGTGTGTGTTCTCGTATTTTGAGTTGTGTCCCCGGAAATACCGCTGTCAACTTGGCCTTGAACCCAATGGTTCAAGGTGGGGGGTCCAGCGATACATTAGGCTTTCCGTCATGCGGACATGCACACCGTATCGGCTTGAACCCTCCGGATTACAAATTATCGGCTCGAGGACTTATCGACTGGCAAGTACCCCAGGGCATAAGRCACATTATAGCTCAGTCTGGTGGTTAAAATGCGGTGGACTTCTCTAAACTTTGAAGTGCTGCGGTAACTTTCTTTTCAATAGTGAGAATGGCRCTGCTCGAAGCGCCTTGGTTTGCAGACTTGGTTTCCATTTTGGAAAGCTCATAAGTCAGGTTTAGTGCGGCCATTACAGCAATACGTTCCAGGCCAATAACRCTGCCGCTATTGCGAATGGACCGCATTTGCTCATCCAGTGTTTTAGCTGATTGCAATAGGGCRTTGCGTTCTTCAGGAGGGCAGCTGACTTGATACTCTTTGTCGAGGATTCGAATGTTGACAGTTTGTTGGCTCATGGGGTTAGCCCTCACTATTGAGGTTTTTTAGCCTCACGATCATATGTTCAACTCGGCTGCGGGCCGCTTCACTTTTTTCCAGAAGTTTGCTTCGCTCTTTCAGCAGGCTGTTTTCACGCTCACGAAGAGAGACATTTTCTTTTTTTAGTCGAGCGCAAAGGTGGATCAGGCGATCAATTTGTTGCTCAAATTTTTGTAAATCATCTGACATAAAGTTGGCCAATGTTAATACTTAAGGGCAACTATAATTGTGTGGTCATAGATTGGTCAACAATCTTGAAGCTATTTCGAGAAAAATTAGCTAGCTTCTTGCTCAAAATGACTTTTTTTAATACCGGTCTGATCTGGGGTGCTTGGTCGYGTGAAGGGTGATAGGATGCCCTTTTAGTCAATAATGGAAGCAGTGGTAATCGTGGAGTTTAATGATATTGCAGATGCCTTTATCCGTGCCAATTTGATGGGAAGCCCAGCAGAATTGCATGGTGTTTTATGCGGAAGAATCAGTGGTGGCGAGCATTTGTCAGAAGATAAGCTGGTGGCGGTAGTGGCAGAGTTTCTTGATGTTGGGCTCGAGCGTGTAGAAGACTTGGGTGATATGTTACCTGAATTATATCGGTTCTCTGTTGGTCAAATATGCAGCAGTGGGTTTGAGTTTTTACCGTTACTTCCCGATGATGATTTTTCTTTAAATGAACGATTGTCTTCATTGGGTGAATGGTGCCAGGGTTTCTTGTTTGGGTTGGGGAATTCGGGGTTATCCGTAGAAACAGAGCTCACCGGTGATATTGCCGATGCACTTGGCGACTTGGCTTCAATTTCCCATGTGGGCACTCTTGAAGACGAGAATGGTGAAGAAGAAGATGAAGTGAGCTATACCGAGCTGGTTGAGTATGTGAGGGTAGCGATCTTGCTGATTTATGCAGAATTACAYGTTCCAGAAGATCATAGTTCTCCTACTGTTCATTAGACTTTGTTGATCTAATTTGTTGCCTAGGGCCTTTCAAGAGTTCAAAAATAAATCATGATTAGTAAACAGGAATTTTCCCGTCGTAGATCGAAGCTAATGGAGATGATGGCCAGCAATAGTATCGCCATTCTCACTGCTGCGCCGGAACAAACCCGTAATCGAGATATTAATTATCCTTATCGTCAGGATAGTGATTTTTTTTATCTCACCGGATTTGCCGAACCTGAGTCCGTTTTGGTGCTGGTGCCTGGGCGAGAGCACGGMGAGTGCCTTATGTTTTGCCGGGACAGAAATATTGAGCGTGAAATATGGGATGGCTATCGTGCCGGTCCAGAAGGTGCCTGTGAAAAGTATGGTGCTGATGATGCCTTCCCCATCGATGATATTGACGATATTTTGCCGGGGCTTTTGGAAAGTCGTGACCGGGTGTATTACGCAATGGGTAAAGATCCGACCTTTGATCGCCACTTGATGGATTGGGTAAATACCATACGCGGTCGCTCCCGCACTGGTGCTATACCTCCAGGTGAATTTATTGACCTTGATCACCTGCTCCATGAACTACGCTTGTTCAAAAGTGCTGCAGAGCAAAAAATTATGCGGGAAGCCGGAAAAATTTCTGCTCGGGCACATTGTCGTGCTATGCAAATCTGCCAGCCAGGAATGTATGAATACCAGTTACAAGCAGAAATTGAGCATGAATTTGCTATGGCTGGAGCACGTTTCCCTGCTTATGGCAGTATTGTTGGAGGGGGTATCAATGGTTGTATCCTTCACTATGTTGAGAACAGTGCCAAGCTTAAAGACGGTGACTTGGTATTAATTGATGCTGGTTGTGAGTTGCAACATTATGCGGCAGATATCACCCGGACTTTTCCAGTTAATGGCAAATATACCCCTGAGCAAAAAGCTATATATGATGTAGTGCTAGAGGCGCAACTGGCGGGAATTGAAGCTTGTGCCAAGGGCAATCACTGGGATGAACCCCATCAGGTAACAGTAAAYRTTATTACCGAGGGKTTRYKKGATTTRGGKCTTCTYAAWGGYRAGCTTRAYGARTTGATYGAAACMAARAGCTACCGTGATTTCTAYATGCACCGAGCCGGCCATTGGYTGGGRATGGATGTRCATGAYGTGGGYGATTACAARGTRGACGATGAATGGCGATTRCTTGAGAAAGGCATGGTCATGACCGTCGAACCGGGGATTTATATTTCCCCTGACAATACCAAGGTCGATAAGCGCTGGAGGGGTATTGGTATACGAATCGAAGACGATGTACTGATTACAGCCAAGGGTCCTGAAGTAATGAGCGACGCTGCACCCAAGACCACGGCAGACATTGAAAACCTGATGTTGGATGCATAGTTGGAACACATGTCTGAGTCGTCATCAATAAAACAACAGGTTGATATYACCATTGTGGGCGGGGGGATGGTRGGTGCCAGTCTGGCGCTTTTGCTGTCTTCCCTTAACCTTGGTTGGAACATTCAGGTTATTGAAGCCTTTCCGGTAAAGGCAGCCACARCGGAAGAGCTGCAACCCAGTTTTGATGCCCGTTCCACAGCACTGTCCCAAAGCAGTCGYGAAATCTTTGAAATACTGGGGTTATGGCAAGCCCTTRGTTCAGAATTAGCAGTCATAGACGAGGTGCATGTGTCCGATCGCGGGCATATCGGTAGTGCTCGATTGCGTGCCGACGAACAAAATTTACCCGCTCTGGGTTATGTGATTGAAAACCAGAGATTGGGGTCAGTATTGATGGCGGCATTACAGCAAGCCGAAGGTGTGGATATTATTGCACCAGCAAAAGTGACAAGGGTTAGCCCAATTCAGAGAGGTATGCAGCTGTCCGTGTCGGAGGGAGAGGGTAACTCCAGTGCAGACCTGACTATTGGTACAAAACTATTGGTGATAGCTGATGGAGCCCAATCTGAGACACGAGAGATGCTGGGTATTGATGTTACCACCAGGGACTATGGTCAGGTCGCTATCGTGGCTAATATCTCCTTATCTCAAGACCACGGTGGTGTCGCCTACGAACGATTTACCGACTCAGGACCTATGGCTTTGTTGCCATTGCCTCCGGTGGATAATGAAGCGCGTGCTGCTCTGGTATGGACACTTCCACCGGAGCGTGCAGCAGAGATGGTGGCGGCATCGGAAGAAATGTTTTTAGCAGAACTGCAAGACCGCTTTGGTTACCGAATGGGTAAATTTCAGCGGGTAGGTGTTCGTCATAGTTACCCTATTCGTCTCATTACCAGCAACGAGCAAGTTCGTAGTAACCTGGTCGTAGTGGGTAATGCAGCACACTCATTGCATCCCGTGGCTGGCCAGGGTTTTAATTTGGCACTGCGAGATGTGGCGGTRCTTGTGARTGAGCTGGCTAACGCCACAGAAAGTACGTCGGGCAATGGCACAATGTTGGGTGATTTATCCGTGTTGCAGAATTATCTTAAACAACAGCAGGCAGATCAGAAACAAACCATTTTGCTCAGTGACTTACTGCCTAAAGTATTTGGCATCAGGGCTAAACCTGTCGCATTGGTGCGAAACCTGGGGTTGCTGGCACTGGATACGGTGCCCCTGTTTAGACATCAATTTGCTAGGCTGGGGATGGGGCTTGAGACCCGGGGGACTTCTTTGGTCCAGCGAGCTCAAGGCGCCACTTTAAAAGGCRCCGAATTACTAGAGCCGAGTACGTCATTGTCAGAAAAACAAGTGGCAGGAAAACAGCTAGTAGGAAAACRCGGACATGGCTGATCATAACTACGATGTGGTTGTCTCTGGTGCGGGCATGGTCGGTGCGGCCTTTGCCACATTGTTGGCAACAAAGGCATTGATCGGCACTGATTCGGGTAAACGTCTAAAAATTGCCGTACTTGAGGCACGCCCTTTTCAAATGCCAGATCTTTCCAAAAGTTTTGATCCTCGAGTCGTCGCGCTGACCAAACCCTCTCGGCAGTTACTCGAAGATATTGGTGTTTGGGAGCAAATTGCCAGCCAGCGTGTATGCCCTTACCAGCGAATGGAGGTTTGGGAGGCTGATGGTACAGGACATATCGAGTTTGATTGTGCCGAAGTACGYCAGCCCARTCTGGGTTATATTGTTGAAAATGCTTTGATAGTTGAGAGCTTATTACAACGGCTTGAAGCGCTGGAAAATGTAGAGTTGTTATGTCCGGCGAAAGTGGTGGGTTTAGCWCAGAAACCAGATGGTGTAGTGATATCGTTGGAAGATGGCTCTGAGATCACCACAAAATTGCTGGCAGCGGCAGATGGTGCYCAATCAAAAGTACGCGAYCTCTGTGGRTTRCAGTTACGAGAGTGGGATTATGGCCATCAYGCCATTGTTACYACGGTKACCACGGAAAAAAATCATAATTTCACWGCMAGACAGCGGTTTCTAGCTAATGGCCCGTTAGCATTTCTGCCGCTTCAAACCGAATCGGGTGATTGTCATCAGTGTTCGATTGTTTGGTCTCAGCAAGAAGAAGTCGCGGAACAATTAATGTCGTTRGACGACAGCRCTTTTTGCACGGCATTGGAGCAGGCTAGCAGTAGTAGTCTTGGCCAAATAGTCGCTGTCGATAAACGTTATAAAATCCCCCTGAAACAACGTCACGCAGTGGATTATGTCGTGCCGGGGGTGGCGCTAATGGGTGAYGCGGCCCATACCATTCATCCATTGGCAGGGCAGGGTGTGAACCTGGGTTTTCAAGATGTGATTACCTTGGTGGAAGAGGTYGAGAGGGCGGTTGGCCGAGGGTTGTCGCCCGGTGACATGTGGGCGCTGGGTCGTTACCAGCGCCGCCGAAAACCGCATAATTTAGGCACAATGGCGGTGATGGAAGGGTTTAAACGGTTATTTGAAAACCAGCCACTAGCGGTACGGTTGTTGCGAAATGATGGTATGAGTGCAATCAACCGCCTTGGTCCCCTCAAGAACCTGATTGTTCGCCAGGCTATGGGGCTGCTTTAGCAATTTTNAATGCTKGGCCTYTGGTTTATCTTCTGTTTCGTTTAATCCCCTCTTTAGTTTGAGGYCGATCAGGTTTAGAATTCGCGRCAGTTTTAATTAGTGCCATTTTGAGCGCTAAAGGTGAGGACAACAACGATGAATGCAACTCCATCCAATCTTAAGTATGCCGCTAGCCACGAATGGGTTCGCGATGAAGGTGACGGTACTGTCACCGTTGGTATCAGCGACCATGCTCAAGAAAGCCTGGGCGATGTGGTGTATGTAGAGCTGCCAGAAATTGGATCCAGTGTTTCTGCCGGTGAAGAGGCAGGTGTTGTGGAGTCGGTGAAAGCAGCTTCAGACATTTATGCGCCAGTTTCTGGTGAAGTGGTTGCCATTAATGATGTACTGGAAGATGCTCCTGAAACCATTAACGGCTCCCCCTATGATGATGGCTGGTTTTTTAAAGTAAAAATGTCTGACCCTTCTGAGTTAGAAGCCCTACTGGATGCTGCGAGTTACGAAGCAGCTTCTGTAGACGACTAATTCTTGATATACCGATACTGTTTTATTCGTAAAGGCTGCTCAAAAGGCAGCCTTTTTATTTCGGCGTTCTAAATATTTTTTTGTATCCTTGGAGAGACCATGYCCACTTCATCTTCATCACTWTTATCWYTRCGMCTAAAAAAAGGAGCRGGACGACGGCTGCGCGCGGGACATTTATGGGTCTACAGCAATGAGGTAGATACAGCCGCGACACCCCTCAAGACAATGTCTGCTGGTAGTGAAGTTGTTGTAGAAGATGCTAGTGGCAAATTTGTGGCCATGGCWGTGGTCAATCCGGCCAGCCTGATTTGTGCAAGACTGTACAGCCAGGAGCAGGGTCGAGGACTMGATCAGCCGCTGATYGTTTCTCGATTACAGCAAGCGTTACAATTTCGAGAAGCCTATTTCTCAAAGCCCTTTTATCGTGCCATATTTGGTGATTCCGATTTATTGCCAGGGTTGGTGGTAGACCGTTTTGGTGAYTATYTATCGGCACAGTTGACGACTACGGGTATGGATCAGCGCCGCAACGAAGTTATTTCTGCGCTGGACGAAGTGTTCTCCCCCAAAGGTATTGTCTTTAGAAATCAGGGGCCTTTCCGTAAAATGGAAGGCTTGCCCGAAGCCGTCGAAGTGGCTGCAGGAGATGTGCCAGATTTGATCGAGTTGGAAGAAAACGGTACACGTTTTTTTGCGCCAGTGATGACWGGCCAAAAAACTGGCTGGTTTTATGACCACCGAATCAATCGTCAGCAGTTACAACAACTATCRAAGGGMAAAACTGTTTTAGATGTCTACAGCTATGTGGGTGGTTGGGGTGTGCAAGCGGCAGTAGCTGGAGCCAAAGCCGTTACTTGCGTGGATTCCTCTGGTGATGCATTGGACCTGGCACAACAAAATGCAGAGATGAATGATTACCGCGGCCAGTTTTCCTGCCTGCAAGGAAAAGCCAACGACATCATGAAGTCCTTAATTGCTGCCGGGCAAACCTTTGATATAGTGGTGTTAGATCCCCCCGCCTTTATCAAACGGAAAAAAGATCAACGTCAGGGAGAGAAGGCTTATCATCAAGTAAATCAACTGGCATTGAGATTATTGTCACCAGGTGGCATTCTGGTGTCAGCCTCGTGTTCTATGCATTTATCCCAGCAAGCGTTGATGGATGTAGTGAAAACGGCAGGGGCACATCGTCATCGTCAATTGCAGGTGTTCTCCATTGGTGGGCAGGGTCCAGATCACCCTATACACCCGGCAATACCGGAAACAAATTACTTAAAGGCAATTTTTGCCAGAGATATTCAGGGTAAGTAGAAAAATTATGATAAATTCGAACGAAAGAATGGAAGAAATTAAATTACTCAATCAATTTAATTTAGACTCGAAGGCAAATGGCCTTAARATTCATGCTCAGGAAGCCTCAACAGACGTTGTTGAGGCTGCAGCYAGGCTCTTTAAAAAAGGCTTAACCGACCATGTTGATGGCGGGTACTTAACAGATTTGGGCATTGAAGCAGCACGCCACGCACAAAGTTTGACGAGAATACTGTCGGCATAAGTATTATAAAACCTGTTCAAACAACTCCAACTTGGGATGGCCTGCATAGACCCCTTCGGACGTTTTTCCTGCACCAGCATGGGCTTTACGAAATGCTTCCGAATGGGTCCAGTCTTCAAAGAYGGCTCGGTTTTCCCAAACCGAATGTGAGCAAAATAGCGTAATACCATCCTCGGTTTTCCCGCGTAGGAGGTTGAATGATTTAAACCCCGGSACCTCATCCAAAAAGGACTCACGGCTGCGCCAAATTTCGATAAAATCTTCTTCYCGCCCTTYGTTTACCTGAAAGCGATTCATTGCCAGATACATAGTTCTACCTTGTACATAATAGTTTAACTTCATGGATAACCGCTGGTGATTATCGAGCAGTGGCGCTGAATATCAAGATTTGTTTCCAAGGGTTTTGGGGATGAATGAAAAATGGGACATCGCTAGGGTCAGAAGAATAGAGATCAGTGTAAAAGCCGATTATGAAATCTTAAGCAGGTGAGTTGTCGGTTCCTTAGCACCTTCCTTATGCTGCCGCTGAATACGCCTGTAGGCTTGATGCGTATAAATTAATAACTAGTTGTTTTGTATGAATAATTATACTTATATCTGACTAAAGGCGAATAAAACAAAGGTTGATTTTTGTACGCTTACTATTCAAAATGTCGACCATGAAATAGCACAGTTTCTTACTGTGTTCGTCAAAGACTAAAGACCGAGTGTAAAGATGCCTAGAAAAAAGAAGATTAAAGACCCATCCATACAACCGATGTTTCCTGTTGGCTCATCGGCAGGGCGAGAGGACAGAGAGAAACTGCTGGCCCGCATTAAAAAAATAGATGATCAGGCTGCCCAAAAAATTTTTGTGCCCTTCTCTGTAGATATGAAGCAACGCACAGCGGCGATAGARCTTCGGACTAAAGGYAGGCATATTGTGTCCGGACAACCTGGACAGGTTCCCGATTTCGCTGAACTTGGATGCACGCTTCAGTTAATTGAGGAAGATGGTGAGTTTGTCGTCAGGCCAGCTACTTTATAGAGTGTGGTGAAGCAATAGTACTTGTCGGCAAAGTAGCAATAAGAAAAAGTTTTAAAAAAAACACCAAGAAAAGGGCGGAGACAATGGAAAGCCAGGTCGCCGCCATTTTTTATTTTAAGTCTTCTAGCATTCAATTTTTTATTTTCACCCCGGTCATTTTTACTCCCACCAGCTGAATACCAATGTGCAAATAACATGAAAGACTGTAACCAGTGCGGGAAATGTTGTGTCAAATACAGCAATGGTGGTCTGTCTGCATCAGCAAGTGAAATAGAGCTGTGGGAAATTTTTAAACCGGACATTTACCAATATGTCCGGGATGGAAAAATTTGGGTAGACCCTCAAACGGGTGAACAAATAGAGCAGTGTCCCTGGCTGCGGAAAATACCGAACCAGGAAAAATACACCTGTGATATTTATTATGATCGCCCCGATGACTGTAAACACTACCCTGTCACCATTGAGCAAATGGTTAAAGATGAATGCGAGATGTTGGAGGCGAATGACCGAGCTAAACTAAAACAAGCGCAGATTACATTGGATAAGCTGATGGTGGATAGTCGGCCTGCTTGTGAATAGAAGTGGAGATAAGAGATAAAGTTATCGTTATATATAAGCTTGACAAAGTTATATAGGTGTATATACACTTAAAGTATGAAAGTAAAATCACAAATAAAAAAGAAAGATGCTACTGACAAAGGAATGTGTACGCTGAACAAYCTGCGCAAAGTGACGCGTGCTGTCTCTCAGGTTTATGATGCCGCACTTGTGCCCGTTGATCTCAGGTCAACACAGTTCAGTTTATTGGCTACGATAGGGCAGTGTAGTGACGTCCCCTTAAGTCAATTGGCAGAAATTATTGTAATGGATCGTACTACGTTAACTCGTAATATTAAGCCGCTGGTAGCAAGAGGGTTGATAGAGGTTAGGACTGAAAAAGATAAAAGAATTCGCAAAGTTGCACTTACCGGTGAAGGAAAGAAGATCTTGGTAGAGGCMACGCCCCTGTGGGAAAAGGCGCAGCTAAACCTTGTGCATGRCTTAGGTGAAGAGCGTTGGTCAAATTTTGTTGGGGATCTTTCTGAAATTTTAATACAAGTTCGCGTCTCATAATTTTTACCCAAATAGGTGTATATACACTTTRATTTAATCATAAATNAAAATAGGAAAATTATCATGAACAAACCCACTATATTAATCACCGGGTCAACSGGAAAAACTGGATTTTTTGCAGCCAAAACTCTACTCGAAAAAGGTTTTCCTGTAAGAGCTATGGCGAGGACGAAGTCGGACACAACGGGAGTGTTAGAAGCTCTTGGTGCAGAGATTGTTTACGCAAGCTTTCATGATTTATCATCTCTTGAAAAAGCCCTGGATGGTGTAGAAAGGGCCTATTTTGTCTATCCGCCAGAAGATCGTCTGTTAGAAGCAACTGCAAACTTCATCGTGGCCGCCAAAAAGAATAATGTAAAAGCTATCGTCAATATGTCACAGCTTCCCGCTCGTGAATATCACGATAGTCATTTAAGCCGCCAGCATTGGTTGGCAGAACAAATGTTAAATCTAACCAACATGACAATTACACATGTTTGCCCGAGTTTTTTTGCTGAAATGCTATACCTAATGAACGGTGCCAGTATTCTTCAGGAAGGAAAAATATACCTGCCACACGGTAATGCACACCATGCACCTATTGCAGCAGAAGATATTGGTCGTAGTGTAGCCGCCATATTGGTAGATCCARAAAAACATAATCATAAGCGCTACGTGCTCACTGGGCCGGAACGTTTGTCGCATCAAGATATAGCGTCAATCACAACGGAGGTTCTTGGCTTGCCCGTTGAATATGTCCCACTAAGTTATGAGGCCTGGTCAGAKGCCATGARRMAAACGGGCTATATGAGCAGCTTCTTGATTTCGCATCTAGTTGAGGTAGGAAAAGACTATCAAAAAGGTRTTTTTGATAAGATCACAACAACAGTGGAGGATTTAACCGGGCAAAAKCCTGTGGGTATGAAGACATTTATTGAGAATAATAAGTTGTATTTTACGCCAAAYTATTTACAGGCTATGGCACAAAAACTTACTCATGAATTGAAAGCTGCATAAGAAATAAAAATAGAGGGTGGCAGTTAATAATTAATTTTTTAATTAGTTTGTTGCCACCTATTTTTGAGAGCGATTAACCTTTGCTTAATTTGTCGTTTCATATAGCTATGTTTACGGTTGTTTGTTTTTGACCTTTCTTATAATTGTATAGATAGAGTTTTACAAAATATGATCCTTAGCAACACCGCCGATAAAAAGGGAGAACAAACGAAAGGCCAAACTTAAAGAGGTCATTCAAAAGTGGTTAGAATTCTTTAATTGGCCGGGTGTGGGTAGACTTGGTTGTCCAATACTCATTAATATTTAGCTGTGCTTGCTTATGTTGTTTCAATCAATTCAATTTTGTAACCATCCGGGTCCTCAATAAAAGCGATTACTTCTTTGTGCCCAGTTTCATCCACTGCATACATCATTGGGCCTGGCTCACGGAGAACAATCACGCCCATATCGTCCAGTCGTTTACAGGCGGCATAAATATCGGTCACACCCAAAGCAACATGGCCGTAACGTGTTCCATGTTGGTAAGTGTCCTGATCCCAATTGTAAGTTAGTTCAATCATGGCATTGGAGGATTCATTACCATAGCCCATAAATATCAGTGTAAATCGGCCTTCAGTAAAATTTTCACGGCGTAGTTCCTTCATGCCGAGTGCCTTTTTATAAAAGTCCGTGGAGCGATCCAAGTCGGCAACTCTAATCATTGTATAAAGAATATGAGAAGGAGTGGCTGGGAGGTTATTTTGGTTGGTCATAATGATTTCCGGGGTTGATGGCCGTGGTGGAGGGGTAGATCAGAGTTAAAGTGATGATAGCGGTGTGGATGGTTGCGGACTGAAACCTACAGCCCGCATGTTTCTCCTGTGCTGGTTATTTACAAATTTCGCCACTGTAGCGGATTAGGCCATTAAGGTTTGCAAGATCCACAAGACCAAAACTATTAAACCGGCCTTTGTATCCTTTGAGTTCACCCGAGGTTGATGCTTCCTGAATATCGTAGGTAATTTCGATCATATATTGGTCTTTTTTACCAACGACCTGGGTCAAAATTCCCAGGTCTTTTGTGTGCATAAAGCCACCCTTGTTAGTCATAAAATAGTGTTCCATATCCATTTCAAGGCCGGTTTCTGTGGTTCTTTGGCCGGTTACTTTTCCTGCTGCATTTGAGACACTTCCTGTCAATAGTGCAACGATCGTAAAACTACCATCCTCTTGAGGAACAAAATTAGGCATTCCCACGCCGCCAATGGGCATACAAATATTTTCTGCAAAGCCAATTGATATGGTGGAAATGGTGATGGTTATAAATATGGTTAACTGTTTTATCGTTTTATTTAACATGATATTTTTCCTTTAGTTTTAATGTGTATTTTTTAATCAAATGTTTAATAGTTTTAAGCAGCCTTAATATTAATCACTGCCTGAATGTCTGCTAGGAGGAACACTTTCCCTGCCCCGGCCCAGCTACCTTCACTGACTTCATAGAGCATTACCCAGTGGTTCAGTCTTCCTTCAAAGGGGCCAATAAATTCATCAAAAATTTTGCCAATTTCTGCGACTAAAGATAGACGTGTTGATTCATTCAGTGCACCTTGTGGTGTTGTCACCGCGATACGTAAAGGAGGCTGTTCCAGATTTTCACCTCCAGCATAGATAGCGTTTTTAGATTGCTCGTCGTAGTAGCCCTAAACTAATGACTGTGCGCCGGGGGAAGTAAGAGGGGCGCCTTCAGCGGTTAGTACGGCATTGGATAGGCGTGAAATAAAGGCATCCTTTTCACTGTTAGTTAATGCACCTTGAGAGGCTGTTACTTGAATTAATGGCATGGTATTTCTCCTGATATTTAATAAGTTACGTTTTGTTGGTTGTATCTTTTTTCCGTCACCTTGTTCGTTTGATTGTGCGGAATATGTGCATATACTAGGATGTGCTTAATGGATATAAAATAATCAATAAAGCACTTATAGTGTGCATAAATGCACATGTAGTGATATCGATACTATTGGCGAAAACTAAAGATGCTTAATAGAGTTAAGAACCAGAGCAGGGTTTAAGAAGCAGATTTGGATATTGGGAGAGAATTTTGAACTGGGATGACCTACGTTTTTTTCTGGCATTGGCGAGAGAGGGAACCGTCAGTGGTGCAGGTAGAGTATTGGCCGTGAAGCACACCACTGTTGCCCGGCGAATAACCGCATTAGAAGCACAGCTGGGCAGCCGCTTATTTGATCGTTTACCCGGTGGCTACGCCATGACCCAAGTTGCTGAGAATTTRTACCCCCATGCACTGGCCATGGAAGAAATGGCACAATCAGCTGACCGAGAAGTGTTTGGCATGGATACACAATTAAGCGGCCCATTAAAACTCACGGCTTCGTACGATGTTTTTACTCGKCTRKTGACRCCAAAACTGCGCCAATTCACCGATCAATACCCGGGTATAGACCTTGAGCTACTATCTTCAACCAGCCTGGCAGACCTTGCGAGTCGGCAGGCGGATATTGCCTTACGGTTAACCCCCAAACCTCCAGAATATCTCATTGGCCGGGAAATAGTCCCTGTGCGTCACGGTGTCTATGCCAGTGCTGGTTACCTAAAAAAGAAGCGTGGAAGTGAGAAGCTGATTTTGTGGGAGCATGATCGTGATATGCCCGAATGGGTCAATGATCATTATCAAGGGGCAAGAGTCGTTGCCAGAACCAATGAAATCATGACCATGGTTGAATCAGTAAAAAATCATATGGGGCTTGCCCGAATGCCCTGCTATGTTGCCGATGCCGAGCCCAGTTTGCGTCGTATAGACCTGTCCCTAATCCCATCAAAATGGGGGTTATGGGTATTAAGTCATGTGGACTTAAGGTCTACAGCACGAGTGCGGGTATGCAGAGAATTCTTGATCGACATTATTGAACAACAGCGCACATTGATTGAAGGGTTGGAATCGAAGTATCACTAGAGTGTTAGGTCTGGGGTATACAGGGCMGAGGCCATGCAAACGGTTACCCCTTTATTTTGGTTGTTGTCCTTTAGCTCGTTTTTAATTAAGTTGGTGAAATAGCTGCTTGTCACTATAATTGCGCCATAAAATTCATATAACAATTTCAGGCTGAGCGTAGAGATGTCTAGACAAAGTTTAAAAGACCAAGCATTTACAAACTTATTGACGCCAAAAGGCTCCTCAGCAGGGCGAGAAGACCTTGAAAAACGGCGGGCACGCATAAATGAAATAAATAAGGTAGCGGCCAGAAAAATCTTTGTGCCCTTCTCYACAGATATGAAGCAGCGTACGGCCGCGATTGAACTTCGTACTCAAGGCAAAACCCTTGTGTGTGGACTCCCAGGCCAAGTGCCAGACTTCTTTGAGCTTGGATGCYCACTTCAGTTGGTTGAGGAAGACGGTGAGTTTGTTGTCAGGCCTGCCAGCTTTTAGGCTGTAACRCCCATCATCAAAACAAGGGTTAGTGCAAGTTTAACCAAACTCTCTTCTATCATTAGGYTTYAGATGCAGCTCTTRAGGCTGCATTTTTTATGCATTTGTACAAACACATTAGTTATTTAACAGCTCTGCCGCCTCCTTGGCAAAATACGTCAAAATTCCATCCGCTCCCGCACGTTTAAAACACAACAGCGATTCCATTATTACTTGTTCACGGTTAAGCCAGCCATTTTGAAATGCGGCCACATGCATAGCGTATTCGCCACTTACTTGGTACACAAAGGTGGGGGCTTTTAATTCTTCTTTCACTCGGCGAACCACATCCAGGTAGGGCATGCCTGGTTTCACCATGATCATGTCGGCACCTTCTTCTAAATCCAGTGCGCATTCATGGAGTGCTTCGTCGGTGTTGGCGGGGTCAATTTGGTAGGTTTTTTTGTCGCCGCCCTGAATATTGGTAGCGGAGCCTACGGCATCCCTAAAAGGCCCGTAATAGCTAGAGGCATATTTTGCGGAGTAGGCCATGATGCGGGTGTTTACATGGTCGGCTTCTTCCAGYYCTTCWCGGATYGCCCARATACGRCCRTCCATCATGTCTGAGGGKGCRACAATRTCGGCRCCMGCKTCRGCRTGTGATAGYGCTTGTYKKRYCAGRGTTTCTACGGTGATGTCRTTMAGTACATAACCGGTGTCGTTATCGATAATGCCGTCCTGRCCGTGGGTSGTRAACGGRTCYAGYGCCACRTCRGTGATAATGCCSARTTCKGGKACGGCATCTTTTAAGGCTTTTACTGCACGTTGTGCCAGWCCRTCAGGGTTGTAGGCTTCTTCCGCCARMAGVGTTTTGCAGTTTTGYGGKGTGACMGGGAACAGTGCAATGGCGGGAATACCGAGGTTGGCAATCTCCCGYGCTTCTTTCACTAACAGGTCGATGGAGAGCCTTGCCACGCCGGGCATGGAGGTGATGTCTTCACGCTGGTCGCTACCTTCCAKYACAAACATGGGRTAGATGAGATCATTGGGTGTCAGTACCGATTCCCTAACCAGTCGGCGGGAAAAATCATCGGCCCGGTTGCGACGCAAGCGAGTRTAGGGGAAGGCGCCGCGGGTGTGTGTAAAGCTCATGGCTGCTCCAGCTCAAATTAGTACGTATAAATGTATGGTTTCAAATTATGGTCTACCAGCATCATACGAGCAAAACTCTATAGGCTACAGTTGTTTAAACACTTGCTCTGCCGCATTCAATGCAAATTGTATGTCTTCATCCGTGTGYGCTGCTGACATAAAGCCTGCCTCGTAGGCGGCGGGTGCCAGGTAAACACCGGCATCCAACATGCCGTGGAAGAATTTGCTAAAGCGTTCGGTATCGCAGGCCATCACTTGTTGGTAATTGGTAACGGATAGTTCTTCGGTAAAGAAGATGCCGAACATGCTGCCCACGTGGTTAGTGGTCATGGGGATATTCGCGGCATCTGCACGCTGTTGTAGGCCTTCAACCAGTTGGGTKGTTTTGGCAAAAAGGGCGTCGTGGAAACCGGGTTGGGTGATGAGTCCYAAGGTTGTTAGTCCGGCGGTCATGGCBACBGGRTTACCCGAMAGBGTWCCBGCTTGATATACCGGCCCCAGCGGTGCGATTTGTTCCATGATTTCTCGTTTGCCGCCAAAGGCGCCAACGGGCATRCCGCCACCGATAACTTTACCGAGGGTGATTAAGTCGGCATCAATATTAAAACGGCCCACRGCGCACTGGGGGTGAACCCGAAAGCCGGTCATYACTTCGTCGATAATCAGCAGTGCGCCGTTGTTGGTGCATGCTTCTCTRATGGTTTCCAAAAAACCTTCGATGGGAGGTATGCAGCTCATGTTGCCAGCTACGGGTTCCAAAATTACGCAGGCGACTTCTGAGCCAATTTCAGCAAAGGCGGCTTTAACTCCTTCGATATCATTGTAAGTAAGGGTAACGGTGTGGTCTGCCAATGAGGCGGGAACACCGGGTGAGCTGGGTACGCCCAAGGTTAAAGCACCGGAGCCTGCTTTAATAAGCAAGGAGTCTGAGTGGCCGTGGTAACAACCCTCAAACTTGATAATTTTATCGCGGCCAGTGAAGCCKCGAGCTAACCGAATGGCACTCATGGTGGCTTCGGTGCCAGAACTAACCATACGAACCATATCCATGCCGGGGACTAACTCACAGAGTTTGTCGGCCAGCTGGACTTCCARTTCGGTGGGTGCGCCGAAGGTCATGCCTTTATCTAATTGTGCTTTGACGGCAGCAATCACTTCCGGGTGGTTATGCCCCAAAATCATCGGCCCCCAGGATTGCACAAAGTCTACATAGCGTTTGCCATCGACATCAAACAGGTGGGCTTTTTCGGCGCGTTCAAAAAATACCGGAGTTCCACCGACGGCTTTGAAGGCTCTAACGGGTGARTTAACRCCACCGGGGATATGTTTTTGTGCGGCTTCAAACAGTTGCTGAGATCGTTGCATGGGTTTAGTCTGGCTTTATTCTTGGGAAATTAGTTCGCTATTATCCTTGATTGTTGGAATGCGTGCAGTAAACCCATGAAGAAATTTATGCAGGGAGCGCATGGTATTAAAAATAAAGCTATATCGAGAGGTTAAGGTGAAGCGCTATGGGTAATGGACAACCAGCTTGGCAGCCAGTACTTGAACACTGGTTTGGCAGTGCCGATGATGATGTGGTTTGTGCCAATGAAAAGTCGGTGTTGTGGTGGGGAAAGTCTACGGAGATCGACGCAGACATACGMCGGAGATTTGAAGCGATTTTACACTTGTTAGTGAATGGMGGTAATCGCTATTGGYTRCAGTTTCCCGAAAGCCGCTTGGCRGCAATTATTGCTCTGGACCAGTTCTCRCGACATATTTATCGGAATACSCCGACAGCATTTTCCTCTGATCAGCTGGCATTRAATTGGTGYTTGTCCGGTATTGGGGCGGGGATGGATAAACAATTGCGTCCCATTGAGCGGTTGTTTTTTTATCTGCCCATGGAGCATGCGGAAGACTTGGGTGTGCAGCACCGGTGTTTGTGGCAGTTTCAGCAGTTAATGGAGGTTGTTCCTGCTGCTTCGCATGAAACATTTTCCGGGTTCATGGATTATGCAAAACAGCATTTGGATGTGATTGAGCGGTTTGGACGCTTCCCCCATCGCAATGCAATTTTGGGGCGACAGTCTACCCAGGAAGAATTGGAGTATCTGGCTCAGCAGCCGGGTGGTGGCTTCTAAGTCTGAATAAGCCTTTTTGTTGGTGAGCCGCTAGGATTTGTTTCGGTCGGTAATGCCTTGGAATATGTCGAGTGGCAGAGGGAACACAATCGTTGAGCTTTTCTCTCCAGCGATTTCTGTCAGTGTTTGTAAGTAACGTAACTGTATGGCTTCAGGTTGTTCTGCCAGCTTTTTGGCAGCATTAAGCAATTGCTCTGCTGCTTCGAACTCACCCTCTGCATGGATAACTTTCGCTCGTCGTACTCGTTCAGCCTCTGCTTGTTTGGCAATGGCGCGAATCATGCTCTCATTAAGGTCTACATGTTTGATCTCTACGTTGGAGACCTTGATTCCCCAGGCATCTGTCTGTTGATCGAGAATTCCCTGAATGTGGGTATTCAGTTTATCCCGGGAGGTGAGCATAGTATCCAGTTCGTGTTGCCCAAGTACTGAGCGCAAGGTGGTTTGAGACAGCTGGCTGGTGGCTTCATAGAAATGTTCCACCTGAATAATGGCTTTCTCTGGGTCGACGACCCGAAAATACACCACAGCGTTCACTTTCACTGAGACGTTATCCCGGGAGATCACATCCTGAGTGGGSACATCCATGACGATRGTGCGTAAATCCACCCGTACCATTTGYTGGATGATGGGGATGACGATAATCAGTCCCGGGCCTTTTACTTTGTAAAACCGGCCCAGTAAAAAGATGACGCCTCGCTCATATTCYCTCAGAACCCGGAACATGTAGGCGATCRARGCGATCACTATKAGAATWATTGTTGCSGTAAAGTAGATTCCAGGGAYCATGGCKRTRTYACCTTTTCTGYGTTGAGTGTCAGACCTGTTGTTCCGGTAATRCGTACASTGTCRCCGGTAGYAAGTRSTTCATTACATTGCACTGACCATCGTTCACCATGTACCCARACCRTGGGTTGRTCGTGGTAAATGGATTCAACGGTGGTAAKRGTGCCTATCAGGGTGTCGAGKCCAGTGACGACCYGCGCRTGRCGCGAYCGCCATACCATGCCTAGTAAAAAGATCATCAGTGCGGCRCTGGCGGCAGTGACRCCCAGAATGACCGGGAAGGCGATTTGAAAGGCMGGKARATCTGTATCCATAAGCATCACGGAGCCAATGGCAAAAGCAGCCACGCCGCCAAACCCGAAGATGCCAAAGCTGGGGCTCAATGCCTCTGCAATCATCAGACCCAGACCAAGCAGTATCAGTGCCAAGCCGGTGTAGCTAATGGGAAGCACCTGTAGTGCGTAAAACGCTATTAGTAGACTGATCCCGCCCAGAATACCCGGCAAGCCTGTGCCGGGATTGGAAAATTCGAAGATTAAGCCATAGATGCCAACCAGTAATAGGATGTAGGCCACACTGGGGTCGGTGATGACCGCCAGAAATTGATTGCGCCAGTCTGGTTGATGTTGCACCAATTCAGCATCGGCTGTTGCCAATGTGATCTCACGGTTATTGATTGTCAGAGTGAAGCCATCGAGTTGGCTGATCAGGTCATCGAGGTCGTTGGCTATCAGGTCGATGACATTGTTATTCACCGCYTGCTGGGCGGACAGTGATTTGGCGCTGCGCACGGCGGCTATTGCCCAYTCGACATTGCGCCCTCGCAGTTCTGCCAGGCTTTGAATGTAGGCCGCAGCATCGTTAATGACTTTTCTTTCCATYGTGGTGGCAGGCTCGGGCGCTGAATCTTTATCGGTTTTTTCTGGCGGGGGTTGGTTGGGTTTGTCTGGCTTCGCCGGGTTGGGCAAAGAGGGTGCACCAATTTGAACGGGGGTGGCGGCACCCAGGTTAGTACCTGGTGCCATGGCTGCAATATGGCTGGCATAGAGAATATAGGTACCGGCACTGGCGGCGCGGGCGCCGCTGGGTGCTACAAATGTCGCGATAGGTATGTCTGATGCCAGAATAGCCTGGATGATATGGCGCATGGATTTGTCYAAGCCACCGGGCGTGTCCATCTGGATAATAACCAGTTGCGCTTGGTCATCTTTGGCTGAACCGATGCCTCGGTCAATGTAGTCAGCGATGGCTGGGCCAATAGCCCCCTGCACGCTGAGCAACCAAATAGGCTGCTGCGATGGGTCGCCTTGACTAGGGGAGAAGCTCAGGGCAAGTACGATAAGAGCCAAACACTTCCACATATACTGTGTTCATCTAATAAGGTTGATGTTTAACATCAGTATAGTCATCAGTGAGAATTTGGGTGTTGGCGATAGAATGATCATAACAATCAGTTGGTTTTGGTGTTCTTAATCAATGGGGCTGGATTAAGTGACCAGAATGATTTTTCGTTCGATACTGCTGCCTTTCACTTAGGGTTACTTCGAGGGCTTGGGGACGTTGTCTTCACCCAGTTTATTCAAAAGTAACATGACTTCATCATCACAGAGTTGATGAAAATACTGGTAGTAGCTGCCCACAGAGCCCTGATAATTTGGGTCAATTAACAGCGCGACCACCTCGACCACCTCGACTACTTCAGAACTCAGCATCTGGGCAGTTTCTCCAGGCATGACGGGAATGGCGACAATTATCTTATCCGGGTGTCGGGTTTTTACATCACGAATGGCGGCACGCATGGTGAGTCCGGTGGCAATACCATCATCCACCAAAATGGCTAGTTTTCCGGTGACGACGCTGGGTTCTCGATCTCCGAGATAGCATTCATGCTGACGTTTTGCTTCGGTTATTTCTTCTTCTTTTTGTTGTTCGAGCCAGGTGGGATCAATATTTATTAATGCAGACTCATTGCATATTTCTTCACCTGTTTCGGTGACCGCACAAATGGCATATTCGGGATTGGTGGGGTGACCAATTTTTCTCGGAATAATTAAATCTAGAGGCATGTTGAGTGCCGCAGCCACTTGAAAGCCCAGCGGAACCCCACCACGGGGAAGGGCATAGATAACGGCATCAACYCCCTGATRTTTTTTTGCTARAACATCTGCCAGTAGTTGGCCTGCGTGGGTGCGGGTTTTGAAACGCATGGATGCACACCAATAAAATAAGAGGTTATTAAAGTAGCTTAGGAGAGAGACAGCCTGATTGCCATGTGATGAATGTAGTCATTAGGGAAGCCCTGAATTAATCAGAGATTCTTTAGAACGGTTTGACCACCACCATCACCACAATACCAATAAGCATCAACACTGGGACTTCGTTAAACCAGCGGTAGAACACGTGGCTACGGGTATTCTTGTCCTCACGAAACTGCTTCATTAGGTACAGACAGGCGTAGTGATAAATAATCAACAAAATTACTAATGCAATTTTCACATGGAACCAGCCCGCGYTACGAAAGTAGTCGGGRTAGATACTAAATAAAGCAATGCCTAGTGCGACCGCTGCGATCATCGAGGGGTTGGCAATGCCCCGATAAAGTTTACGCTCCATGATTTTGAAACGCTCATTGCTTATTTTGTCATCAGACATGGCGTGATAAACAAACAATCTTGGCAGATAAAATAACGCAGAAAACCAGCAAATAACGGCAATAATATGGAATGCAGTTATCCAGATTTGCCCATTGATAAGAAATTCTTTTATCCAGCCCATGGTTCTTTTTGCCTATATTTTTTTATGGGTACTTTRTTTTAATGATAATAATTGTCGATATCTTGTTGGGTGATAATTCCGGCTACTTCGCTCATTAGTGGTGCTGCGGGCCGACTAATATAAACCGCACGACCATTATTTTGTTGCATAGTTAGCTGTGCTTCCTGAAGTGTAGCTCGGGCATGTATGGGGAATAATCTCCATCGCTCGCCAGGAATTTCTCGTAGGTCAATACTGTGTTCTTCTTCCTGTAGCTCTAGCTTTAATTCTTCTATATGAAGGGCAAGGTCTGCCGGTTTCAGAATATATTTTGATTCCCCGGTGTCCTCGATCACAATCCAGGTGGGCTTATTTTCCAGCAGTGATTCTGCCATTTTTAAGGGTAAATAGCGTGAGTGATGGATGAAGTCTTGCTTCATTAGGCTGGTTACCCCTGCGCGACTCAGCATTTGAAAGATCGGGGAGCTATAACTGCTAAGGTCATGTTCAATCGAAAAGATGCCGGTCTGTTTGGTCACCATTCGGCAGGTAATAGAGGACATGACAATTACCAGCATACTGGGCAATAAAATATTGGGGTTAAAAGTAAGCTCGAGCACAGCAATGAGTGCGGCAAGCGGTGCGTTGAGCACTGCACCCATCATTGCACCCATACCGAGGATGGCATAAAAGCCGGAAGAAGATGTTTGGTCGGGGCTGATAATGCCAATAATTATTCCAAGGCCGCCGCCCAGGCAGGCACCAATCACAAAATTGGGGCCAATAATTCCACCGGGAACACCGAGGCCAATCGAGATGGTGGTCACAAAAATTTTGGCAACAACAATGGCGATGAGCAAGGTCAGTCCAATTTGGCCGAGCATGGCTTGTTCAACGGTGTCATAACCCACACCCTGAATTTGAGGTAATACTGTGGCCACAGTGCCGCACAAAACCCCGGCTACTAACATGCGGAGTAAGACGGGGCGATTTTTAAAGGCCAGAGTGTGTCGGTACAGAAAGAGCATGGCCGATGCGGCAAGGCCAATGACTAGCCCGGATAGAACAAGAAAGGGTAGCTCCCAAAGGCTGCCCATTTCTATGAGAGGAATAGCAAAGGCAGGCTCGTTGCCAAAAGCAATCCGTGACATAACGCCACCGGTGACGGCGGCTAGAATGACAGGAATAAATCCGGTAATGGTGTATTCCATCAAAATGGCTTCCATGGCAAATATGACGCCTGCCAGGGGGGTGTTAAATGATGCMGCAATGGCTGCGGCGACACCGCAGGCCGTGAGGGTTCKTAGGCTGTTGTTGGGCAATTTTAGCTGTTGGCCCAGCAGGCTGGAACTGGCAGCTCCCAGGTGTACAACGGGGCCTTCTCGGCCGACAGAATGCCCGCTCAGTAGAGCGACGGCGCCACCTACAAACTGCATCAGGCCATTTGCGGCAGGTAACTGAGCTTGGTGATGCTGCATTCGATCCAGTACATGACCAACACTGACCGCATGATGCTCGGGTTTGGTGTAATGCATGATTAAGCCGAGAATCAGTCCACCGATAACGGGTAGGAGAAATCTGATGTGGGTGGGTAGCTGCTCAAATGATTCACTGTCCCCGGGCAGAAAAAATTCCAGAGGTAACTCAAATGAAAGTCTGAAGGTGATGGCAATGAGCGCAGTTAAAAAACCACTAATACAGCCCAAGATAGCAAGTTGTGGTAATGCGTCGGCATGAGCGAGGCGGACGCGAAAAGCATTTAACCGCTTGCTTAGCCARCCAGYCTGAGGAGTGTTTTTCTGTTGCTCCGTTACCATGCCGCTTTCTCGAGTTTCAAKGTRTGAGATGTTRGGCGCGTTTCATCGCCGTATGTTTGCGCTATTATAAGCAGCTTCCCAAGCCCATGAYAGGAACAACAGCATAGTGATTAAAGTAGGTATTGTAGGYGGTACAGGATACACCGGCGTTGAATTGTTAAGACTTTTGGCGGTRCACCCCCATGTGGAGGTGGTTRCGATTACCTCRCGYGGTGAGGCSGGCAGGCCTGTGGCTGATTTRTTTCCCAATTTGCGGGGCCATTATGARCTGTGTTTTAGCGATCCCTCWKCAGGTGATTTAGATCACTGTGATGTGGTRTTTTTTGCCACGCCCCATGGTGTTGCACAAAGTACGGTGCCGGGATTGTTGGATAAAGGTATTAAGGTCATCGATTTATCCGCTGATTTTCGGATCAGGGATATTGCATTGTGGGAAAAGTGGTACAACCAGCCTCATGCTTGCCCTGAATTAGTCAGTGAAGCCGTTTATGGGTTGCCAGAAGTAAACCGTGAAGCAATAAAAAATGCCCGCTTAATAGCTTGCCCGGGTTGTTACCCTACGAGTGTGCAGCTTGGATTTAAGCCATTGCTAGAGAAAGGTTTGATTGAACTGAATGACCTAATTGCCAATTCGGCATCGGGTGCCAGTGGTGCAGGCCGTCAGGCGAATGTAGCTAATTTGCTGGCTGAGGTAAGTGATAGTTTTAAAGCCTACGGTGTTTCGGGACACAGGCATCTGCCAGAAATAGAGCAGGGGTTGGTGGACATTGCTGGTGAGTCGGTCAAGTTGACCTTTGTGCCGCATTTGTTGCCAATAGTTCGGGGTATACATTCCACGCTATACGCTACGCTTAAACCATCATCAAACTCAGCAGATGTGGATTTGCAGCAGATCTATGAAGATTGTTTTCGGGATGAGCCTTTTGTGGATGTAATGCCTGCGGGAAGTCATCCTCAGACACGCTCGGTGAAAGGTTCGAAYATTTGTCGGATTAGTGTTTTCCGTCCACAGGGTGGTGATAAGGTTGTGGTGTTGGTGGTTGAGGATAATCTGGTGAAGGGYGCCTCRGGCCAAGCAATACAGAAYATGAACATCCTGTTTAATTTRCCGGAAAGTGCTGGGTTAGAGGCTCCAGCACAGCTGCCTTGATGTCAAATCATAATCAAAAATTTGTTGTTAAGCCTTATCGTCCAGGCCATCGCCAGATAGAGATTATTCTCTGGATATCTCTATCTGTATTGCTGTTTGCTGGTGGGCTTATGTTGGGCTTTAAGTTTTTTGGCTCAGCGATGGTAGAGAAGCGGCAAATGCAGCAGGAGCTTGGCAGCATACGGGAGAGCATGGAGGGTTTGGAACAGCGACTGGCTAATGCTGAGCTGTCATCAAGAATTGATTCGATTGCTCTGGAGCAGGTGCGTCAAGTGGTGACCTCTTTACAGACGCAGTTGGCTGTAGATAAAGAAGAGCTCAGTTTATATCGCAACTTGTTGCAGAGCGGTGGGTCTGAAAGTGGTTTGCTGATTGGCGAGCTGACATTAAGGCCTGGACCTGATGAACAGAGCATTGCCTATCGTTTAGTGGTGCAGCAAAAAGAGAACAARCTTAAGCGTATTAAGGTCAATATCAAGATGACTATTAATGGTATGAATGGTGGCAAAGACATTGCGATGGGACTTGAGTTCCTTGATCAACAATTTGAAGAGTCACCTATTCGGACTGAGTTTAAGTATTTTCATATTGTTGAAGGGGTGATGAATGTCCCTGCCGAATTTAAGCCATATAATTTTGCTGTGGTGATGTGGAAAAAAGGTGTCAACAGTAGTCGTGTGGAGCGTGAGTTTGACTGGCGAATAGACAGTAATATAGTCGGTTCAGATTAAGTGCTTTGGATTAAGTAATCGGGATAAGACATAAGAGAGGCAAGAAATGCGTAAAAAAACCAAAACAGTACCTTTTGCGGCAGGGAATACGACGTTAATTGCTGGTGGTACACATGTCATTGGTGATATCCACTTTTCTGGAAATCTGGAAGTGGAAGGGCAAGTAACGGGTAATATTGTGGCAGAGGAAGATAGTGATGCTCGGGTAAGAGTATTACCTGAAGGCCGTGTGATGGGTGATGTTCGCGTCCCTGTTGTTGTAATTAATGGTCATATTGAAGGGAATATTTATTCCTCTAGTCAGGTAGAACTGGCAGATAAGGCCGTTGTCGAAGGTAATCTACACTATATATTAATAGAAATTGAGAAAGGGGCTCAGATGAACGGTAATTTTGTTCATCAGAAGACTCCAGAAGAGCCTAGTAAAGTGGTTGTGCTGGAAAATGTTGCAGAATCTGGCCAAGAAGCATCGGGTTTGTGATAGAATACCCGACTGTAATAGTGGGGTATTAGCTCCGGTGTGTATTTTTAGGGTTTTTAGGAGTATCCATGTCAGGTATCGAAACATTTACACCCATGCCGCTGTATGTATCAGAGAATGCGATAGCAAAGGTGAAAGGCTTGGTTGAAGAGGAAGGAAACCCCGACCTTAAGCTGCGAGTATTTGTCACCGGCGGCGGTTGCTCAGGCTTTCAATATGGTTTTAGTTTTGATGAGTTGGTAGCTGAGGATGATACTGTTGTGGAAAAAGATGGGATTACTGTGTTGGCAGATCCGCTAAGTATCCAGTACTTGATGGGGTCTACCGTAGATTATGAAGAGGGGCTACAAGGGTCTCGTTTTTCTATTTCTAACCCAAATGCTACAACGACCTGTGGTTGTGGATCTTCTTTTTCGGTGTAACACATGAACATTTTCCCGTCGCTTAAATGGCTGTTGATATTGCTAACTTTTAGCGGGTCAACCTTGGTRTTGGCGGGTGGTTTTGCATTACATTTTAATGGTTTGATTGAGGCTGAGCGGCAAGAAATGCCCGCTGGTTATTTGGGCCGAATTGAGCTGGGCGATCCTGCGGCGGTARAGGGTGCCTTAGARMGAGCGGAACAGTTTTATTTTAAAGAAAGCGCTAGCCAGGAAATATATTCGCCGGTGGTGCTGGTTATCCATGGTTCGGAAGTAGGCATATTCTTTAAAGAGAACTACGAGATGTATAAGCCCATTGTTGATCTGGCYGCTAGGTTGTCYGCTTTTAATGTAATAGACATACGTGTGTGCGAGACGTCTGCGCGAGGGCTGGGCCTTGAYCTGAAGACTTTGTTTCCTTTTGTGGATACGGTGGTCTACGGGCCTGCTGAGGTGGTTCGACTCATCGATGTCGAAAAATATCAGTACTTTTAGGTTGTCAGCATTGTTAATCTCCGCACTAGCCAGTCTGTTTTAAAACCTTTCTTTTCAGTATTTCTTCAGAAAAATTATTTATTCATATGAATTAAGCGGGGTAAATGGCCCCTAAAATGGAAGCTTGCGTTGCCCCGGTAACAGAGGGCGCATTGCCAGGTTTTCCTGCTAGTGTCTGTTTTGCGAGCCARGCAAAGGCTACGGCTTCTACCCACTCYGGTGCAATACCCARGTGAGCGGTACTGGCAATTAGRCRAGGGTGCAGCAATGTTTCCAGGCGCTGTATCAGTGCTGTGTTATATGCRCCRCCTCCACAAATAAATATTTCTTTAGGCTCTGGTGTGTGAGACATAAGAGCTTGTGCAATAGTTTGTGCTGTGAACTCYAATAGYGTGGCTTGTACATCAACRGRTTTGGTCTCTGGCAATTGYTGRAGGTGGCCGTTCAGCCATTGATTGTTAAATAGTTCAGGGCCGGTGCTTTTGGGGGCGGGTTGAGAAAGGTAGTCTGTATCCATCAGGCGTTCAAGCAGCTTAATATTCACTTTTCCTTGTGATGCCCATTGGCCGCTTTCATCATAATGCTGATTAAGGTGTTCCTTAACCCACTTATCCATCAAGGCATTACCTGGACCAGTATCGTAGCCAAGTAATGAGGACGAATCGTCACCGGGCAATAGCGTGATATTGGCCATGCCGCCAATATTGACGATGGCACGTGAAAATCCTAATTTTTCAAAAACGGCCTGATGAAATGCTGGCACTAGTGGTGCACCTTGACCGCCAAGGGCAATRTCTCTGCGRCGGAAGTCTGCAACTGTAGTAATRCCCGTGAGTTGAGCAATAGTGTTGGGGTCTGCGAYCTGGACACTGTAGGCGTRTTCATTGYMATTTWTAGCCTGATTGGGCGGGTARTGGCGGATGGTTTGTCCGTGACTRCCTATGGCGATGATRTCGTTGGCATTGAGTYGTTGTTTGGCAAGTAACTCATTGGYGGCTTGAGCAAAGAGTAAYCCYARRGYTCTGTCCAGTTGGTTCATGCGGTGGATTTCATTGTKGCCAGAGGTGGCAAGAGCATGAATYTCTGCTTTTAGGTTTCCTGGAATTGTTGCCAAATMTAANNAGTGTGYNNGCCCAATAAYTGMGGTTCGCTAGAGTGTAGATCTACGACTACWGCATCAATACTGTCGGCGCTGGTGCCAGACATAAGTCCTATATAAAGRGTGTTGTGGTTCATKACGTATAAAGTTAGTTAGCTGAAGCGGRTTTTTCTGGCACAGACATCATGGCCAGTTGAGATGTTTGTTGATAGCCGYCGAGCTGAGCTATTAASGGGCTTGTGTCCCGATCAAACTTGATGCGCTCTTGTTTTTTKATGGGYTTGGCYTGTGGYAGAGCCACTGTRCGTGGATTGCGGTGAACGCCGTTGACCAAAAATTCATAGTGTAAATGAGGCCCTGTAGCGTAGCCGGTGGATCCAAGTGTGCCGATAACCTGCCGCTGCTTAACAGACTGGCCCCTTTTTACTTTACGTTTATGTAAATGCAGGTATTTGGTGGTGAAGCGTTGTCCGTGCTGGATAAAAACATAGTTGCCATTGGCTTTGCTATATCCGCTGGCGATGACCCGGCCATCACCAGCTGAAAAAATAGGTGTGCCCCGAGGCGCTGCATAGTCAACACCGCGGTGTGCACGAATTTTTTTGTGGATGGGGTGTTTGCGTCGTAAGTTAAAGCCGGAGCTAATACGGGTAAAATCTAAAGGTGCCCGAAGAAAGGCTTTACGCATACTGAAGCCTTTGGGGGTGTAGTAGTTGGCTTGGCCAGCACTATCCACATAGCGTACGGCTTTGAAAGACTTTCCTTGGTTAGTAAATTCAGCGGCCAGAATATTACCGTTGCCAATTTTCTCACCTTCTAGAAATTTTTCTTCGTAGGTTAGGGAGAAGTGATCTCCTTTGCGAATATCCAATGCAAAATCGATATCCCAGCCAAAGATGTTAGCGAGCTCCATAATGAGGCCCTGGGGCAGTTGGGCGCGCTCACCTGCCAGAAACAACGAGTCCTCAATAATAGATTCGCGGTAGGTGGCCATAATTTCTGGCTCTAGCACAATGTGCTCACCAGTAAATCCGGAGTTTGTTTTCAGATCAGTTCTTATATAAAGGTAAGATTCCAGTTTGGTTTTAATGTATTTGAGCTGCGATAGCTTGCCTTCAATGTTAAAGCCAAATTGAATTTCTTGACCGGGCCGCATATTGAGCAATGGCTTGGTGAGAATAGTGGAGGACATTAGTTCATAAACATCCCTTGCTCCAAGAGATACTCGTTGGAAGATTGTGCTGAGGTTGTCGCCACTTCTTAYGGTTTGTTTTTTCCAGGTTAGATTGGTAGCTGTGGTGCTAAGTGGTTGAGAAATTAGACGGCCTTCAGTTTTGGCCGAAGTTTTTTGTGCGGCAGAAATACTTTTTTGCAAAGCCTGTTTATCTGCGCTTTGGAAGTTAAGAGTAATCTGTTCCTCATTTCGTTTTGCAGAGACTTCTTTGCTCGGAAGTGTCAGTGCAAGGGTGAGGGTTGTGGCAATTATTGCCATGATCAGAAACTGGGTTTTGGGTCGAGGTATGGCAGGCAGACGCTGCCAAAGACCTAGCTTATTATTGGGACGAGTGTATCTGGCCTGGGACATATTTGCTCAAACGTTATTTGTGTGGTGTTCTTTACATATCAATATATAACAGAAACACTTGTAATCCCACTGGGAAGCATGGGTTTAGTCGTGAGTGTGGAGCGGAGCAATACTTGTTTTTGCAAGGGGATAATGTATCGTTTGCGTCCCTTTTTTAYTGGTACAGGATAGAGATAAATTATGGCCACAAGCGGTACATCGTTGATTGAAGACCTGAGGGCAAGAGGTTTGATTGCCCAAATGACAGGTGATGATGAGTTGGTTGAACACCTGTCAAGTGGGTGYCGCACGCTCTATTGTGGTTTTGATCCTACGGCGGACAGCCTTCATATCGGTAGTTTGGTTCCACTTTTGGCGCTAAGGCGCTTCCAGCAGTCGGGGCACAAGCCTGTTGCTTTAGTTGGTGGGGCAACCGGATTAATCGGGGATCCCAGCTTTAAAACTCAGGAGCGTAAACTCAATACTCCCGATGTCGTGGAAAATTGGGTTGGACGGATCAGAGCTCAGGTCTCACAGTTTATAGATTTTGATGCGGGCGCCTGTTCGGCGGAGGTGGTGAATAACCTCGATTGGATAGGCAAAATAGATTTACTGAGTTTTTTGCGCGATGTMGGCAAACACTTCTCTATTAATAATATGGTCAACAAAGAATCGGTGAAGCAGCGGCTTGATCGAGAGGGAGCAGGTATTTCGTATACAGAATTCACCTATATGTTGCTGCAGTCGTATGACTTTGCCGAGCTTAACCGTCGGCATAATTGTACCTTGCAGCTTGGTGGCTCTGACCAGTGGGGAAATATTACKGGGGGAATAGATCTAACTCGACGGATGAATGGTCAGCAGGTGTTTGGTCTGACCTTGCCTCTGGTGATGAAGTCAGATGGAACCAAGTTCGGAAAAACAGAAACAGGAACCATATGGCTCGACCCAGCAAAGACTTCACCCTACGCTTTTTATCAGTTCTGGCTCAATACAGCAGATGCAGATGTATACAAGTTTCTTCGTTATTTCACCTTTCTGTCGATAAAGGAAATTGAAGAGATAGAACAATCTGACGCCGAAATTCAGGGTAGAAAGTCAGCCCAGGGGGTTTTGGCGAGGCAAGTAACCGAGCTTGTGCACGGTAGCGATGGGTTGAGCGCAGCTGAGCGAATTACAGAAGCGCTATTTTCTGGAGGTATAGAGACTCTTTCAGAAGATGATTTTGAACAGTTAAAGCAGGATGGCCTCCCGGCTAGTGATCTTAGTTCGGAGAACCTGGACGGCAAGCCATTAACGAGCCTATTTACAGAGTGCGGGGTGGTCAAAGCTGGGCGAGAGGTAAAAGATGCCCTGGGCCGAAATGCAGTATGGGTTAATGGCGTTGCTAAAGGCCCAGAGGATAATATGAAGGCGGTCGAGTGTTTTGCTCCAGAAAAAGCACTTTATGGCCGTTTTTTTATGGTCAAACTTGGTAAAAAGAAGCACCATTTATTTGAATTAGTCTAATATCTTAAGCAGCGAACAGAAGCCCGGCCACGGTGCCGGGCTTTTTTTTGGGTAAAAAAACATCAAAGTGGGCGCTTTCTGAGCAGAGTTTTGGTTGAACATATAAAAATAAAGAAAAACATTGACCAGTAAAAATTAGCCGATAGAATGCGCGCCTCGATATCAGGGATATATGACTGAATCGGCAACATATCCTGTTGACTTTAAGGCGGCATTCTGTAGAATGCGCAGCCCGCTCCAAGAGAGCAACGTTCTTTAACAATTGATCAGATAATGCGTGTGGGTGCTTGCTGAGACGATTCTAGTGACAACGAATCATCAAACGCAAGTCACTCACCAAAATAAGTAATTTGGTAAGCTAAAGTGTTTGGCCAAGTTTTTGAGTAGTATCGCTGGTTATAGTGAAACTGCTCCCTCTTAATCTCTTCGGAGGTCGAGGTAAAAGATTAAACTGAAGAGTTTGATCATGGCTCAGATTGAACGCTGGCGGCAGGCCTAACACATGCAAGTCGAGCGAGAAATTTCCTTCGGGAATGAGTAAAGCGGCGGACGGGTGAGTAACGCGTAGGAATCTACCTAGTAGTGGGGGACAACATGTGGAAACGCATGCTAATACCGCATAAGCCCTAAGGGGGAAAGCAGGGGATCTTCGGACCTTGCGCTATTGGATGAGCCTGCGTCGGATTAGCTAGTTGGTGGGGTAATGGCCTACCAAGGCAACGATCCGTAGCTGGTCTGAGAGGATGATCAGCCACACTGGGACTGAGACACGGCCCAGACTCCTACGGGAGGCAGCAGTGGGGAATATTGGACAATGGGGGCAACCCTGATCCAGCCATGCCGCGTGTGTGAAGAAGGCTATTTTGGTCGTAAAGCTCTTTCGTCGAGGAAGATAATGACGGTACTCGAAGAAGAAGTCCCGGCTAACTCCGTGCCAGCAGCCGCGGTA
>NVXH01000013.1 GCA_002746985.1 Porticoccaceae bacterium
ATACCCATCTTTCCCAGAGCATCTAATACTTGCCGAATCACTCCAGCCAAACCCGGGTGACTCGAATCAAAATCACTGGCTTTATGTTCCAGCTTTTCTTTAAGTGTTTCTCTGCTGGTATCAGCATTCTCCTGGCCTCGAGCTATTAAAACCATATCAGACATTAAACGTCCGAACAGATCTCGCTCTTCCGGGGCAAGAGTCTGTGCCTTTTCGAGTTCTTTATGAAGTTCATCAATCTGTTTCTTCAGCTCTTCATTATTCATAGGAACACCTTATAAAATCTTTGTATTAGCGTAATAATTGACTAATTTTTTAATTGCCAACATTAAAAACATACCCTTTTACCCTAAGTGCAGTACACCGCAACTAATATCCCTGAGTATATGCTATCTGCCACTCTCCACAATACATCCTGCACCAAATACAACCCGTTATAAATGCACTCATCAAGCACAGCTTCTGGAAAACAACTTATCCGCACCAATATCAATCAATTTTGGCGCAATATTTGCAGATAATTCATTAAATGGCTTAAAAAAGCCCAAAAACACCAAGAAACCAACCGATATCGCTCTATATTGGTGCCATTCAAGCTCACCCAAAGCATGAATCGCACCAATATAGATCATAAAAAGGTGCGCAATCATGCTCAAACGCTTTAATCCACTTTTTACTTTCTATATCTTTCTACTGGGGTTGATACTTCCAACAGTAGGGCATGCAGACGGCTTGGACGGAGCCAATACAGCCTGGATTCTTACCGCAACAGCATTGGTGCTGTTTATGACGATTCCTGGCTTATCACTTTTTTATGGTGGCCTGGTACGGGTTAAAAACGTCCTGTCGATACTTATGCAATGTTTTGCCATCACCTGCGTTGTATCACTTATCTGGTTAATTTGTGGTTATAGCCTGGCTTTCACTGATGGCGGCGCGATGAATAGCTGGATTGGAGGCCTGGATAACGTCATGCTAGGTAAGGTCATGGAAGACACGCTCTCTGGCGACATTCCTGAATCTGTCTTTGCCATGTTCCAAATGACTTTCGCCATCATTACCCCTGCACTTATTATCGGTGCATTTGCCGAACGCATTAAATTCTCAGCTGTCCTGATTTTTACTAGTATCTGGTTACTCGCCGTTTACATACCCATCACCCACTGGGTTTGGGGTGGGGGTTGGCTGCAAGAGATGCAAATTCTCGACTTTGCCGGAGGTATCGTAGTACATATCACCGCAGGGACTGCTGCACTGGTGGCAGCACTCGTCATAGGAAATCGCAATGGGTTCCAACAACATGCGATGACACCTCACAATATGACCATGACGGTCACAGGTGCCGGCATGCTTTGGGTAGGCTGGTTCGGTTTTAATGCTGGCTCTGCATTAGCAGCAAATGGCGATGCTGGTATGGCGATGCTGGTTACTCATATTTCTGCCGCTACAGGCTCTCTAGCCTGGATGATGATGGAATGGATTAAATACGGAAAACCTTCCGTTTTAGGTATTGTTACCGGTATGGTTGCAGGTCTTGGCACTATTACACCAGCATCAGGCTTTGTCGGCCCCGGTGGCGCACTAATCATCGGATTTACTGCCGGGATTGTCTGTTACTACGCCACCCAAATAATCAAACAAAAATTCAAAATTGATGACTCTCTAGACGTTTTCCCAGTACATGGCATAGGTGGAATCCTGGGCACTATATTGGCAGGTATTTTTGCCTCTTCAGAACTTGGTGTCTTTAGCGGACAAGGTTATGCCGAGGGCATGGCGATGGTCTCTCAACTAAAGGTACAAATAATCGGAGTGGTTAGCGTACTTGTCTATACCGCTGTGCTCACCTACGTCATATTGAAATTGGTAGATCTGTTGGTTGGCCTAAGAGTCGATGCTGAACAAGAAACCTATGGGCTAGACTTATCTCAACATGATGAGCGTGGGTACGATATCTAAACTTAACGAGTCAAGCCGTTCAGCAATCACAAAAACAAGCCACCAAAATCAGGTGGTTTGTTTTGTACTTTTACAATATACCGTCACTAATTCTGTTATTTATCGCCACTTTTAAGGCCAACTTCTGTCGAGTTCATAAAACTTAAAGGCCAGTCCTGCTGAACATCCAGAGCATCAAACAAGCGACTATCATCAGAGCGTTTGCCCCAACACTCTGAGAAAACCAAATCCTTCAGTGCTGCACGCTTTTCCCAACCCTTCTCTTCCAGTTCTGGACGCCCATGGAAAAAATCCACATAACCCAAACAAAGGTAAGCAATGGGAACAACTGTCTCCGGCAATTGAAAAATATTACTCAGCGCCTCCGGCTTGATAATAGACACCCAACCCATGCCAAGCCCTTCAGCTCGAGCGGCCAACCAAAGATTTTGTACAGCACAGACTGTGCTATACAAGTCCATATCTCGCTGATGTGTTCGGCCTAGCACAACCTCGCCTCCGCGGGTGCGATCACAGGTCACGCACAAATTAACTGGCGCCTCAAGGATGCCCTGTAACTTCAACTGATGGTATTGCTGTTGCCGCTCTCCTTCAAATAGGTTGGCGGCTTCGTCATTGGCCTTACAAAATTCCCGGTGAACCCGAGCTTTAGTCTCGTCGCTCTGAACAACAATAAAATTCCAGGGCTGGGACAAACCAACCGACGGGGCATGGTGAGCGGCTATCAGTAATCGGGCCAAGACCTCATCAGAAATAGGGTCACCACGGAATTCGCCACGTACATCCCGACGATTAAACAAGGTTTCGTAAAAGCCCTGGGTCATAGTCTCTTGCTCTCTCTTAACATAAGTGCACCCATTATTTATTTTGCTGCTCTCTCTGATCTCGCGCCTGGGCCAAAAAAGTGCACATTTGCTCTGCACCTTGAATAATTCGCGGAGTGTGCCGTTGCAATAACTCAGGCGGAATAAAATACAGCTGTTCATTATGCACTGCATCAATGGAAGTCCAGTCCCGCCAATCATCGAGCCATTCAGGCCGCGCCTGATCCATACCACTGGCAATAATCACTTGAGGGTTTGCCCTCACCACAGATTCCACACTAATTCTTGGCACCAGAGGCAACGCATCGGCAAAGACATTGTGTCCACCACACAAACGGATGACATCAGAAATCAAATGCTCTCCATTCATGGTCATCATCGGCTCATTCCAAAGCTGATAATAAACCTCTACTGTCGACTGCTGGCTGTAAGTATTTTTGAGCTCAGTTAATCTTGCCCGAAATTTATCTGCTGCGCTGTCACCCTGTTTAACATTGCCTGACAGAATGCCTATATGGCGCAAAGACAGGGCAACATCCTCAAGCTTGTCTGGCTGGGTCACATAGAGATTAAGACCCAGTGACGCCAACCGCTGCACCACCTCCTCACCATTACCACTCTGCCAAACAATCACTAAATCCGGATTGAGTGCCACGATGGATTCATAACTAACACTGTTATAGGAACCAACACGGGCAATTTGTTTTGCTGCATCGGGGTAATCGCTGTAGCTGACAGCACCAACAAGCTGCTCGCCCGCGCCTGCAGCGAACACAATCTCTGTGATATGAGGCGCCAAACTCACGATTCGCTGGGCAGGTTTTGCCAATACAACGTCACGGCCCATCGCATCTTTCAAACGTATTTCGGCAAAAGCCGTTGTGGAAAAACCCAGAGCAATGCTTATTCCTGCCAAAAACACTAGAAGCTGTTTCATCACTGCCCCGCTGTCGCTTGCTGCAATATTGCTGCCACCTTTGGCATATTTCTCTCTCCGGGCAATCCGAATCGAACCATTCGCTGCCCTTTTATTTCATCAAACAATCTCACTAGCACGGCATTTTTTCCCAATTCCTGGTAGATCGCTTCACAGGATTCAGCTTCTCCCCGGCCCGTCACAAAGAGCAAAGAACCTGAAAACTCTAATGCCGAAAAGCGCTCGGTTAAAACCTGGCACCAATGCAAACTCACCTCTTCGAGCCTCTGCCGCTGTATCCTCTGCCATGAAAAATCTGCCAATGCCTGTTTAGCGACCCATCTGGCTGGGTGGGACACATGCCAGGGCGGCGATTGAGAATCCAGTTTTTGCAACAATACTGGCGGTGCCATCACAAAACCCAACCGAAGACCCGCTAGGCCAAAAAATTTACCGATGGACCGCAGTATCACTAAACCTGACTTAGGGCACTCTGGCACCAAACTATTCTCAGGCACGCCGTCCATAAATGCCTCATCTACCAACAACCAACCACCGGCAACCTGTAATTGTTGGAGTATCTCCATTAACTGTTGCCGCACAATCATCTCACTCGTGGGGTTATTGGGGTTAATCACAACTACGTGTTTGACACGACGCTCCGAGACCAACTGTTGTAACTGTGCCAACCCATCGTAATCCACAATATCATGCCCCGCCTTAAACCAGGACAGTCGATGCTCGGCATAGCCCCGAACAGGCATGGCCACCGCGCCCTTAGGTATCAATGCAGGAATACACTGAATAGCATATTGAGAACCCGGCACGGCAAGCAATGATCGCGCATCACAGCCATAATAATCAGATGCTGCAGACTCCAGCCCATCACCCGCATAGGGCAATGATTGCCAGACAATCTCTGGCACGGCGGGAACGAGCCAACTCCAGGGGCTAATACCCGTGGATAAATCTATCCATCGTTCTTTGGCCACACCAAAGGTCTGCGAAGCCCTGGAAAGATCACCGCCATGAATTAAGGCCACGGGTGCGACACCATCAGTAACTTTCACCCGCGCTCTCCACTAGGACAGCTGCACTATGGCTATAATACACAGCCAAAGAATCGTCGCACGCCACACCAATTTAAGCGCGGCATCAATATCCTCACTGCGCGCGGCTCTACCCTCACCTAATTCCGGACGCATAACCTCAAGCCCCTCATAACAGGCGGGGCCACCAAGACTAATACCCATGGCCCCTGCTCCTGAGGCCATAACCGGGCCAGCATTGGGGCTTTCACACAGTGGCGCTTGTCGCTGCCAGCAACGAATGGCAGTCTTCCAGTTTCCGGTTATGGCATAACTCAATGCACAACACCGGGCAGGCATCCAGTTAAGTACGTCGTCCATGCGCGCAGCAGCCCAACCAAAATACCGATAATGTTGGTTTTTATAGCCCCACATGGCATCCAGGGTATTAGCAAAACGATAGAGAAGAACACCGGGAATACCGGCAATTGAAAACCAGAATATCGGTGCCAATATGGCATCACTGGCATTTTCAAGCACCGACTCCACGGTCGCTTTTGCAATACCTTCACTCTCCAGCGCAGCGGTGTCCCGACTCACTATTCGGCTCAGTTGGTTACGAGCATCATCAATATCATTACTGGACAGAGGCTCCTTAGACAACGGTCGTGCCACAGCCCTGGCATGCTCCGCCAGACTACGTCCACCAATACAGAAATAAACAACCAGAGCACTGATCAAAAGCTCCCAAAATGCTCCCAGCACTTCTAATCTATGGAGCAGCGCCCAGTAGAGAATAGCGGTAAATACTGGCACTAATAACAGCCAACCTAGCGCACCTGCAACACGATAATCTGTGGGTAATTCATCGGCTCTAACAATATATTTTCTTATGGTTCGCTCTGCTCTTCTTAACAGCGGCTCTAGCGTATTGGCCAGCCGACCAAAACCAACCAGGGGGTGCAACCGCTTTGGCTCTCCCAACAATTGGTCAAGCAGTATCGCCAAGACAATAGCTAACAGGGTCATCGATCAGCCACCCCCTATGTACCAACCAACAGGCAAGTAGCAGCAAGAAGTAAAGCGACCTCAACCAACTCCACCAGAGCTCCGGCACCGTCGCCAGTAAACCCCTGAAGCCGTTTCATGGTTGCCATACGCACACAGCCAAAAACCAAAAGAACCACAACTAACCACAACAGCCAAAGTAAAAGCGGCAAAACCAGCAGCGTCATAATACTCACTGCCAGTATGACGCCCCATGCCAAAGGTTTAGGGAAGTGCTGCGCTATCACTCCACCCAAGCCCTGTGGCCGAATGTAGGGGGTTGTTAGGAATAACAATAACAATGACAACCGGGAAAGCAGCGGAATTGCCCACAGCCACAACCATGAGCCCTGAGTAATCAAGACCGCCAGTGCCGTGGTTTTAAGTAACAGTAATAGAATGAGCGAGAGCACACCCATGGAGCCACATAAAGGGTCTTTCAATAACCTTAAGGTCTTGTCTCTATCGCCCAAGCCACCCATCCATGCATCAGCACAATCTGCCACACCATCGAGATGTAAACCACCGGTCAGGATGACCCAGACGGCCACCACAACAGCGGCCGTCAGATAAAAGGGTAAGGGCAAACAGCCCGCTAAAATTGTTAGCATGCCACCCAAAACCAAACCAACGGCAGGATACCAAATCAGTGCTCGACCCTGTGTTTCCGGTCCAGCTTCGGGCTCAACCTGAGGCTCTCTCGTAACGGGTAGCGCTCTCTCGACTGGAAGTACTCTCGCAATTGGGAGTACCGTTAAAAATTGCATTGCCAAACGAAATGCTTGCCACTCTTTTATCAAACACGCTTTCACTGAGGGCTGATTCATAACACGTTCGTTAATATTGGATTATGGCTTAGTAAAACTGGGACATTGCCATCACTGTGGTGAAAAACCTTCAAGCGGGTAATGCAGGCATAAGGCACATCCAGAGTGGAAATTGACGTCAAAGGCATTTTCAATAAATGAGCCAGCAGCAGGCGAATGACGCCGCTATGAACCACCAACAAGATTCTTTCACCGGTATAACGACCCAGCAACGATTCCCAAGCGGAAACAATACGTGCTTGCACATCGAGGATGGGCTCACCAGCTGGAGGTGTCGCTGAAGCGGGATTATCGTAATAGGCTCGAATCAAGTCTGGCTCTGATTGCCAAACCTCCTTAACCTGCCGCCCTTCCCACTCACCAAAACCAATCTCCCGAAACCGATTATCTACCTCAAATGGCAGAGTAGCATTGCTTGCATAGCGTTCAGCAAACTGGTGACAACGGGCTAAGGGCGATGTCATCACCCGCTGCCAGTTACCAAGGGCATCAACAGCCGCATTCATTTGCTGCCAGCCCTCGGGTGAAAGCTCAACATCAATACTGCCACGGTAGATTTCGCCACCTTCACAGGCCCCGTGACGCAATACATCGATGGTTGTTATTGGTTCCATCGGGGCGGCCATTAAGGTGCTTCCTGTTCACTGACACCCGCTTCAGCAAACGTCGCCATTTCATTATGTAAACGACAGGCCGATTGCAAAAGTGGAATCACCAGCGCAGCACCGCTGCCCTCACCAAGCCGCAAACCCAAATCCAGCAATGGCTCGGCAGACAATTCATCCAAAAGATAGCGGTGCCCCGGTTCTGCCGAACAATGGGAAAACAATAACCAATCCCGAACACCCGGGTTAAGACGACATGCCGCTACTGCGGCCGCAGTACAAATATAACCATCCACCACAGAGGGAATACCCTGTTGAGCCGCAGAAATATAAGCACCAGCTAGTGCTGCGATTTCCAACCCACCAAGACATCGAAGAATACCCAACGGTGTTTCACAATGCTCCTCGTGCAGCCTTAATGCTCTTGAGACAACTTCCCGTTTTTTAACAACGCCATCATCATCTACTCCGGTACCACGGCCAACACTGACGTCCGGTGACAACCCAAGAAAAGCGCTGGTGAGTGCTGCCGCAGAGGTCGTATTACCAATCCCCATTTCACCACCCACAAATAAATCTGAACTCGAGGGAATCTCTTCTGCTCCCGCTGCCAATGCACACCTAACAGTGTCTTCATCCATAGCAGGCAACTGACAAAAGTTGTTGGTTCCTTCTGCCAGCTGGAGATTAACGACTAACTCATGATTAGGGGATGCCACCACAGTACCCATATTCACCACGTTAAAAGTTGCTCCACATTGCCTGGCGAGAACAGAGATGGCAGCGCCACCGCGGGCAAAATTCTTGATCATTTCAACCGTCACAGCCTGAGGATAAGCGGACACCCCCTCGGCCACCACGCCGTGATCTCCGGCAAAAACTCGAATATCAATTCTGTTAAGTTCTGGCTTTTCTTTTCCCTGCCAGCCCGCAAACTGTACCGCTAAGATTTCCAGTGTACCCAACGACCCAGCCGGTTTGGTCAACTGTTGTTGCCGCTCCAAAGCCGCCTCACGACTCTGCCGAGAAATATCAGTAACAGGCTTCAGCCACCAATCCATATCATTCTTCCTGTGTGGGTGTTTTTAATGACAGGGGTAAGCCCGCCACCGTTAGCGTTACCTGATCACAGAGTGATGCCAACTGCTGGTGGAAAAACCCGCTTTTATCCACAAACTGCCGAGACAATTCACCCATGGGCACAACGCCCATTCCGGTTTCATTACTAACAAAAATAATCTGACCCTGTAAATTTGGCAGCCCTGTTAACAGGGCGTCACTCTGCAACTCCCAACAATTTTCATGCAGGCAATTGCTAAGCCACAAAGTCAGGCAATCCACCAAAATGCAGCGGTCTACCCGAGCGTACTGAGACAGTGCCTTGGCCAATTCTGTAGGCTCTTCCAATAATGCCCATTTTTCTTGGCGACGTGCTTGGTGGTGACGAATTCGCTCTGACATTTCGGCATCACCCGCTGTTGCCGTCGCTAGATACAACAAATCCAGACCTGTTGCTTCAGCACGCTGTTCTGCCAACAGGCTTTTTCCAGAGCGGACTCCGCCAAGAATTAACTCATGGAATTTATACATAAGTTCGTCGCTTCACTCTGAGCTTCCCATCATGTAATCACTAAAGGTTTACCCGTTTGAGGATGAACACTGATTTCAACCTCCACGTCAAAGACGGTACGAATATTGTTTGGCGTTAAGACCTCTTCCGGTGTGCCGGAAGTAACAATCTCTCCACACTGCATCAGCACAATTTGATCCGAGCAATGAGCAGCTAGATTCAAGTCATGCATCACCATCAACACTCCGACACCTTTACTGGCAAAGGTTTGTACGATATTCAACGTGAGTTGCTGATGGGCCAAATCAAAGGATGAGGTGGGCTCATCCAGCACCAGGTATCGCTCAGTAAATTTTTGCTCTGTAACGTTTTTCTCTGGATGCTGCACCACAGTTGACGGCTCCCAAATTTGGGCCAATACCCTTGCCAGATGTACTCGCTGTTTTTCCCCGCCAGACAGCTGTGTATAAAATCGTCCGACCAGATAAGCACCATCCACCGCCGTCAGCGCAGCAGCCACAATTTCACGATCCCGCTGTATACCAGTATCATGAGGTGTACGCCCCAACATCACCACCTCATCAACCGTAAAAGGGAAATCCAGTAATGATTGCTGAGGCAATACCGATAAAGACCTAGCGCGATCACTAGCAGACCAATCTTTGATCTCCCGATTGTTAAACAATACTTGGCCCGCTGTGACGGCCAATTCATTCACCAAGCAGCGCAACAAGCTGGTTTTACCCGCACCATTGGGCCCCACGATGGTGGTTACTTCTCCAGGTAAAACCCTAAGGTTGATTCCTCGCAATAGGGGAATACCAGAAATACTCAGTGACAAGTCGCGGGCTTCCAAAGACATCATCAGCTACCTCACAACCCGGTTACGTTTCTGAATTAACAGCGAGAAGAAAAAAGGTGCTCCTAACAATGCGGTCAAAATTCCTGCAGGCAGCTCAGCAGGTGCAACCACCACACGGGCAAACCCGTCGGCCATCACCAATAAAATAGCACCTGCCAGCGCAGTCCCCGGAATCAAATAACGATGATCAGGACCAATCAACATACGGATAATGTGCGGAATAATCAGCCCCACAAATGAAATGGTGCCTGCCACGGCGACTGACGCACCAACCCCCAAGGCGGTCAGCAGAATGATGCGACGCTTTACTCGCTCAACATTGACGCCCAAATGGCGAGCTTCAGACTCTCCCAACAACAGGGCATTCAGTGCCCGGCTCTCACGGGGCAGGAATACCACCAGTGCCAGCGTGGCCACGCCGGCTATGGAGATCCGCGGCCAATTAGCCGCATCCAGACTGCCCATTTGCCACAGGCTGATACGCCGTAACATGTCATTGTCGGCAAAAAAACTGAACAGACTATTTAAGGCTCCAGCCAAGGCAGTGATGGCAATACCCGCCAGAAGCATGGTGGCGACAGAGGTACCCGTTGTGGATGTGGCCAAACGATAGACTAATAAGACGGCGAGAAAACCACCTAAAAATGCACCACCAGCGACCAAAGAGAGACCAAAAAAGCTACTGCTCTGCAGCCATACACCGCCAAATACAATCACAAAACTGGCGCCGGCAGAGGCGCCACTGGAGACGCCGATCAATGAAGGATCTGCCAGGGGGTTACGAAACAAGCCCTGCATTGCCGTGCCACAACTGGCTAGGCAAACGCCCACCAAGCCAGCGAGTATCACTCGTGGCAAACGGATAGCAGAGAGAATCATTCCATCCTGACGAACCGCACTGGTATCTACACCAGAAAAAATCTCGACAAACCTCACTGGTGATATAGCCACAGGSCCCATCATCAAGGCGAYGATCATCACTGGCGGCAATAAAAGCGCCAGGATCAGCATTAGTTGTTTTGATTCCAGCCGTCTCAACAARCTGTCTCCGATGAGCCATTGATCGAGGACYTAAGRGCKGCCATCACAAGTTGCGCTACCCGCTCTCCGATCAATGTATGCTTACCGGTAAACCGAATTGGCTGAGTATTATTTTCTCCCCTATCACCGGCAACAATTGCAATAGCATCGGTACCCGTACCCGTCGCCAGCTCACCCGAGACAGGRCTAATCACCCCCAGGTTTTGCAAGGCTGCGGCCTTTGCTTCCGTGGCAACAATCACCATTTCCACCATCGCTTCATCCGTTAAATTTGCACTGGTGAGAATGACCATATTAATMGTACCTACCTTGTCGGGCACCACCGTCAATGTAGAAAACTCCGCGGGGTCACCAGCACGGCGGGCGTTATCCAGGCCAGTGGTCACTATCACCGCTAGCSATTCACCGGCTAACTTTTCATGTACTACCCTGAGAGACTTCATCGATGCCGCCGTCATCATACCCACAGTAGCGTCAGCCCACCCCCTATCGTGACAATAACGTCCCAACGTTTTTACTGGGTCTTCCAGCGCAAGGGGGCAGCGTTTTGGTACCCGCATATTGACATAGTGACTGGCCTGGCAAAAACCACCATTTAAAACTGCCGAGCTCAATACCCGCCGTGGCCGGTCAAACGCAATATGAATATGGTCAGGTGTTTGCTCCAGCACAACACCCTGAGCCAAANNNCGKACTAAAGAGGGATGCTCAGATTGTATGCCGCTTTCCTGTGTCGCCATGCTAATCACTGCGCTGNTACCCAATCACTGAAGATGCGGTGTAATTGAGYGATGCCATCAGTCAAYGCTGCGGGACCWGGYTGGAGAATRTYCGATGATTTRATCTCATRRAGCTGYCCGGTTTTAAYCGCCGWKATATCWCCCCACCCCGGACGWTCAGMAACCTGRTCAGMGGCAAATTTTCTRCCRCACCAGGAGCCAATGATAATATCYGGGTTACGCTGAACAACCTCACTGGCCTCTTCAATAATTCGGTTTTTTGCGCCAGGAAATTTTGCCAGTTCCGAAAAACAATCATCGCCACCGGCAATCTCGATTAATTCAGAYACCCATCGAATGCCACTAATCAGCGGGTCACCCCACTCTTCAAAATAAACCTTGGGCCGRCGAGAAAACGTCGATGCCATTTGCTGAATACCGGTGAGCTTATCCGTGAATTGTTGCAGAATTTCCCGCGCTTTTTGTTCTGCKCCRAYTAAGCACCCCAGCTGCAACAGTGTGTCAAAAATCTCCTGTACCGAACGTTGATTGAAAATATGAACATTAACTCCGGCGCGAATTAGCTCTGCTGCAATATCCGCCTGCATATCAGAAAACCCAATCACCAGGTCAGGTTCCAGCGCTAGAATTTTGTCTATTTTAGCGGAGGTAAACGCAGAGATTTTCGGCTTCTCTTTTCTCGCCTCCGGGGGTCGGACGGTATAGCCGGAAATACCCACAATCCGATGCTGTTCACCCAGTAGGTAAAACCACTCGGTGGTTTCTTCCGTCATACATATGATTCGCTCGGGGAAACGACCGTCACCAGGTACCTGTTGTTTCATTTGCTTTACCTCACGCCTAAAAACTTATCTAACATCCAAACCTAAAACCAAAAAAACTAGCTAACCCAAGAAAAGTGCCGCAGCCGCCTCCGGGTTAGAAGGAAAATACCAATGCACATAAGCTGCTAGTAATCCTTTACTGCGGACTATTCCCTCGCCCACTTTATCGTAAGGGTGATGTTGCGCCTGACAAGCAAATTCTGGAGGACTATCAAACGTAGAATAGTGGAAGGTATGCCCTCTCAATTTACCCTCGGGCAATGACGCTGACTGCAAGCCCAACCCACCCAATCGTTTTTGCATGTGCGCACTGGCCGGAATAATACCCACCATGCCAGCAGTATTTCCTTCTCTATCGGCCAGTGATTCCAACAGATAAAGCATGCCACCACATTCGGCAACCATCGGTTTTCCCGACTGATAATGCTGTTGAATCTCTTGATGTAATGTTTTGTTGGCAGACAGCTGATCTAGGTATAGTTCCGGATAGCCGCCGGGCAGATACAGACTGTCAGCAACGGGCAATGACGTATCCTCCAAGGGTGAAAAAAACAACAATTCAGCACCCATGGTTTTTAAAAGGTCCAGGTTTGCCCGGTACACAAAACTAAATGCCACATCCTTGGCCACAGCAATGCGCTGCCCTGTCAGAGCCTTTTCTGGAGCCTGCCTCACACAGGGAGCAAAGGCCACGGCGGGTGGCAATTCGCTCAGTCTGGTATTAGTAATTAGATCTGCCGCTGCATTTAATCGTTTTTCCAAGTCATCAATATCAGTAGCCTGATACAAACCCAGGTGGCGCTCGGGAAGGTTGATATCGTCAGAACGAGGTAATTGCCCCAACCATTGCTCGGGGTCACTTATACTGGACTCCAGCATTTGCCCATGACCTTCACTGGCCACCCGATTAGCGATGACCCCAGCAAACTCTATTTTTGACTGAGCCTTTACCTGATCTCTTGTTTGATAGTTGGCCAACCCGTGTGCAAGAGCGCCAAAGGTTTGTGCCATAGCTGATACATCAATTACCGCTGCGACTGGAACGCCGAACCGAATGGCCAAATCAGCGCTGCTGGGTTCACCATCAAACAACCCCATGACACCTTCAATCAAAATCAGGTCAGCTTCCTGAGCCGCCTCAAATAATAACTGCTTGCTCTGGTCCTCACCCACCATCCATAGATCCAGCTGGTAAACCGGCGAACCACTGGCTCGCTCATGAATCATCGGGTCGATAAAATCTGGCCCGGTTTTAAAGACCCGCACTTTTCTGCCAAGACGTTGATGATAGCGCGCCATTGCCGCCACTACTGTAGTCTTACCCTGACCAGAAGCAGGGGCTGCAATCAGTAGTGCAGGGCAGGGAATAGCATTTTTCATCACTGCTTACGCATTACTGTTGTTCAACCTGATCAACCCCACCTCGCACCATTAAAAAGTGAAACAATGCAGCTACTGCCAAATAGCCAAGTGGCGTTAGAAGGTAACGGGGTAAATACTGGACAACCCGGCTGGTGTATTCGGTCATGCTTAATTCAGTAAAGTTCCCTGAGAGTAGGTAAAAACTACCATTAGAAATCAAGAATGCCACCATTAGCGATGCAACCGTGGCAATGATAACTTGAAATTTGTCATCGGTATGCGAGCTTGCCCATCGCCCTGCCCACCAAACACTAAAATACGTGGGCAATAAAAGTCCATATGCTGCTGTTACACAATAATCACTGACACCACGGGCAGTTATTGCCCAATAATCGATACCTGCCGCCAACACACAAAGCAATATAAAACTGCCTAAACCCCATCTTAGGCGGCGCAGGTAAAACCCAGAAAGAAAAAATACCGCCAATGATGCATCAGGCAAACTCACCGCTGAACCAAAGTGGTCAGTTCGAGTGAACAGCATTAGTATTGGTAAAAGTGACAGAAGCATAATACCTTTTATTTTTGATTGTTCGCCTTGCGCAAAGACAGGCTGATCTTTTAACAACATTGCTTTTCTTCCTTTTCATCAGTGTAGTCATGACCCCATTGCTTCCATATTGCCGGAAATTTGTTTTCTGGAAACAGGCTCTCGGTAAATAAAGCAGCACAATTTATCGATTGCTCCAATGTAACTGCGAGTCGATCAAGCTGCTGTTCTCGTATAGCAGACTGATCCAACAGTTCGGGTGTTTCTAATCCGGCCCATTGGAGCAACGCTGAACACGCATCAGGGTGCTCAAATAACCCATGCAGATAAGTGCCCATCACTTGGCCATCCTCGGATATGGCACCATCCAGCCTTCCATCATCCAATTCAACGATCGGACGGTTCAACCCAAGACCGGTGGTTTCACCGCAGTGAATTTTATAACCACAAATTTTCGCGCCCTGAGCACTTGTATCACATAAAGTAAATTTTCCCGCCACTTGTCGCAGCTGCTTTTGTTCGGCCAACTCTGTTTCGATATTCAGCCAACTGAGCCCCCGATACAAACCAGCTTTACCCTCAACACCCAAAGGGTCATTCACACTATTACCTAACATCTGATAACCACCACAGATACCGAGCAATTTACCGCCGTAGCGCAAATGCTTTTGAATCGCTTCCGCCCAACCTTGCTCTTTCAACCACTGCAGATCATGGGGCACGCTTTTGCTACCTGGAAGGATAATCAAGTCAGCGGGGGGAATGGGTTGATCCGGCCCCACGTAACAGAGATCTACTTGAGGATGTAATCGCAAGGCATCAAAATCTGTGTGATTACTGATACGAGGAAATACGGGCACAACAACTTTTAGAGTGTTACTTGCCTCAGTAAAATTTTGTTCTTGGTCCACCGCATCTTCGGCATCCAGATGTAACCCATGCAGATAGGGAATAACACCCAAAACCGGTTTTCCTGTCCGTTCTTCAAGCCAGTCCAACCCCGGTTTCAACAGGGCCATATCACCACGAAAACGGTTGATAACAAAACCAACAACCCGCTGCTGCTCGGTTGCTGATAACAACTCTAGCGTTCCCACAAGATGGGCAAAAACTCCGCCTCGATCAATATCGGCAATCAGTATCACCGGGCAATCCACTGCCTCCGCAAAACCCATATTGGCAATATCATTATCGCGAAGATTAATTTCCGCAGGGCTACCAGCACCCTCAACAATAACGGCGTCATACTGACTAGAAAGGCGCTGGTGCGATTGTAAAACCGCATCCATCGCCGTGGCTTTATAGTTGTGATAACGGCGTGCATCCATGTTTCTCAAGGCTTTGCCATGAATAATCACTTGAGCACCCGTATCACTGGATGGCTTCAATAAGATCGGATTCATATCCGTGTGCGGCTCAAGAAAGCAGGCTTGAGCCTGAAGCGCCTGAGCCCGACCTATCTCACCCCCATCCTTGGTCACGGCACTGTTCAATGCCATATTTTGTGGCTTAAACGGCGCGACATTGACCCCTTTTTTCGCCAACAAACGACACAGCCCTGCCACCAGGATACTTTTTCCAGCATCAGAGGTTGTGCCCTGAACCATCAGGGTGAAAGTCATATTAAAAGGATGGGAGACATTTTAGAAATCCACACCCTTCCGGGCTTTTACACCCGACTTGTAGGCATGTTTAATGTCTTTAATTTCGGAAACAGTGTCGGCCAACTCTCTCAGAGCAGAGCCACCGCCGCGCCCCGTAACAACCACACTCTGATTTGCGGGACGGTTGGCTAATGCTTCCAATACCATCGCCTCATCAAGGTACTTGTAACTGAGCATATAGGTCAACTCATCGAGAATGACCAAATGGTAGCTTTCATCCCGCAGCATAGGCTCGACCACGGCCCAGGTTTTTTCAGCCGCGGCCACATCACCGTCTCTATCCTGAGTGTTCCAGGTAAAACCGGTACCCATTTGATAGAAATCTATCTGGGGGCATTTATCCCTCAGGTATATTTCTTCACCAGACAGCTGCTCGCCTTTAATAAACTGGACCACACCAATCTTGTAGTCATACCCAAGGGCGCGCATCACCATACCAAAAGCCGAACTACTTTTGCCTTTACCATCACCCGTCAGCAGAATAAATACACCACGATCATCCGTGGCAGCAGCAATATTTTTATCCACCTTTTCCTTTTGCTTTTGCATTTTGCGCTTATGGCGCTCGGCTACAGTTTCGGTATTGGTCATAGTGTTTTCTCCTACTTTATTAGTGCCCTAATAAGGCAAATACAGCTAATTACCTGAAGCTGTATTCAATAGTCAGCTTACCAGCCAGACCTTCCGTCTCATAAGCCACTGAAGAGGACGCCAAGTTCAATGTGTAATTTTCATCAAACAAATTATCGACCCTGCCTGATATTTTTAGTCTCTCAGTGGCATCGTAAACTGCACTAACACCCCAAATAGCAAACCCAGGCAATTGAACGCCACCTCGGTCATGACGCCCATGTTCTGCCTGCATATCAATACCGACATATATTTTCTTGAATTTTCGCCCAAGCTGAAGATTAGCTGATGCCACCGCACGATCATCCAAGTATTCATCTGTCTCATCATCTCTTGCTTCAAGATAATCCATATTGGCTGAAAAACTCCATTCACCTAAACGCTTATCCAGCTCAAACTCTACCCCCTCCAAAGTAGCGCTTGCTACATTTCCAGCGCTAAACGTCATAAAATCATAAGCTATTAGGTTATTAACATTGGTCTTATAAGCACTTGCCCGCCAGCTATATCCAACATAATTTCCACGAAGAGACAGCTCATAACTCTCTGAATCTTCAGGCAATAGGTCTGTATTACCATAAAAGGGAAAATAGAGGTCATTGAAGGAAGGAGCCTTAAATGCTGTCCCATAACTAAGCGCCAAATCCACATTGTCATTGAAGCGATACGATAAAACGATACTACCGTTAGTATCATCCTCATAAACTTCATTATCATCATATCTTAGATTGGCAACCATATTTATAGGCCCAAACTGCCCCTGCCATTGTGTGAAGTAACCCTTGTTGTCTCGCTCTGTTTCAGAAAATGCAGCCAACGTAGACACCTTATCTTCATAATAATCAGCACCAAATATCAGCATATGATTCTCACTGACTTGAATGTCACTCTGAAGGGTAGCACTGCGGCGGCGAGTCTGAATATCAGAACCATACGCTGGAGTAATAATATGATCTGACAAGAACCCAAGGTCTAAAGATACTTTCATAATATCTGTCGCTTGGTACTGTAATTTGGTGGCTACATTTTCTAACGTACTATCAGAATACCGTCCATTATCGCTACCAAAGGTATTATCAAATTCACTACGTCCATCACTGCGTAAATAACTTACTTGTGCTTTTAATTTGTCCGTTAAAGTAAAGGACGCAGACAGACTACCAGATGTCTCATCAAAACCATCTCTATCCTCATTTCCTCCACTTTTAAGATCTGTCCGATCAATACCTCTTGTATCTTCTCGAGAAAAAGAAGCAAAGAATTGATGCTTGTCATTCCCGCCACTCATGGAAAAACCATAATCCTGCAAGGCATGGCTTCCAACGGTGACACGGGCTTTACCCGTTAACCCCGAATTTGTACCTTTCTTGGTAAATACCTGGATAACACCGCCCAAGGCGTCTGCTCCATAAAGTCCAGATGCTGGTCCTTTAACAATTTCTATACGCTCTATTGCCTCAATGGGAATATTTTCTATCGCCGTCATTCCCAGAGTCGCACTTGCTGTACGAACACCATCAATCAGTATGACGACTTGACCTGGCGATGCTCCTCTCACAAATACACCGCTAGCAGAACCTCGTCCACCACTATCTCGATAATCAATACCACTAATGCGTCCTAGCAATGTTCCTATATCTGAAGCCTGCTGACGTTCGATATCAAGAGCAGTTATTACTGTAGCAGTAGGAAGAGTTGTCGACAGAGGTTGCTCTACCCTATTAGCCGTAACAATCACCTCTTCTACAGGCTCATTAGCAATAACGGGAATGGATGTAATAGCTGCCGCGAGGACAGGAATGATAAAACCGGATTTCATGATATTTCCTCATACGCTCGACCCCGAGCGAATCTGGATTAAAAAATCCACGGAGAAACATTTGCGAAGTGGTGACTAAAAGAGTCCAGACAACATGAGCATCAAAATCATGAGAGTCACTACCAACGCGACCGCACCCCGCGGTTCGTCTGCATAGCGACAGGCCGGTCTCCGGACTTATGAGCGGTTTCCCTGCTAAATCGCCTTCCCATGCCTAACACCTTTGTCGTAACGTAGGTGTAATAACACAGTGGCTGTGTGATCTAGCGTTTGAGTCTACTGGTTGCCTATTGGCAGGCAGACTCACTCAATTACCGTTGCGGGGGCAGTATCGGAATTGCTAACCCATTTGGGTTTAAAGCACACCGATTTCCCATTTCACTCAACTCGCAGACTGGCGAGCCAAGAACCTATTGCATAAGCAAGGCTGGGGAAGTTACGCCCAGAATATAGAAATGTCAATGAGGAAGGAGAGGCCGATCGAGAATAACAAGCATCAATCGAGAGCCTGAAGCACCTCTGTAATTTTACGAACAGAGGTAATTTCCATACCCTTTATGGGCTGACGAGGTGCGTTCCCTGCTGGGACAATAGCACGCTTGAAGCCATGTTTGGCGGCCTCCCTCAATCGCTCCTGACCATTAGGGACCGGGCGAATTTCACCTGATAGGCCCACCTCACCGAACACAACTAAATCTCTGGGCAACGGATGATTGCGAAAACTGGAAATAACAGAAAGAATCAGTGCCAGGTCAGCACTGGTCTCCAACACTTTGACGCCTCCAACCACATTTACAAAGACATCCTGATCTCCCACCATAATCCCGCCATGGCGATGAAGAACAGCCAAAAGCATAGCCAAACGATTGTGCTCTAACCCCACGGTGACTCGGCGAGGATTACCCAAATGGCTATCATCCACCAAAGCTTGAAGCTCAACCAATAATGGCCTTGTACCTTCCCAAACTACCATCACCACACTGCCAGAAGCGACTTCATCACCACGCTGAAGAAAGATAGCAGAGGGGTTGGCCACTTCACGCAACCCCTTGTCCGTCATGGCAAACACGCCCAACTCATTAACTGCACCAAATCGATTTTTATTACTACGCAGTGTACGGAAATGACTGTCACTTGAACCTTCCAGCATCAACGAGCAATCAATCATATGCTCCAACACTTTAGGGCCAGCAAGACTCCCATCCTTTGTTACATGGCCAACCAAGAGCAGTATCGTGTTGGTCTGCTTGGCATAACGAATCAACATGGCCGCACTTTCACGTACCTGGGATACGCTACCGGGCGCTGATGAAACATCATCCAGATGCACAACCTGTATAGAATCCACCACCAAGATTTTTGGCTGTAACCGTTCGGCAATAGCGCAAATGGCCTCAACGGAAGTCTCCGCCATAATCTGTAATTTATCTGTGGGTAATTCCAGGCGACTGGCTCTCATCGCAACTTGTTGCGGTGACTCTTCGCCGGTGACATACAATGCTTTTTGAGTTTCAGCTAACCGACACAATGTCTGTAACAACAGGGTGCTCTTTCCTGCACCAGGCTCACCGCCTACCAAGATACAAGAACCAGGAACTAATCCACCACCCAATACCAGATCAAATTCATTGGTCCCGGTTCCTATCCGGGGAATTTCGTCCAGAGCAATTTCAGCAAGTGTGTTTACAACGCCATCAACAGCTCCAGCAAACCCAATTTGGCGACGCCCTGAGGAAGGGCTGGCAGAAGAACCTAAACGTAATTCAGTCAGCGTATTCCAGGCACGGCATTCACCACATTGTCCCTGCCACTTGGTGTAGTCAGCGCCACAGTCATTGCAGACATAGGCAGTTGTTTTCTTCTTGGCCACTCAACGCTCCCTCACGATAGACTGAAGTCTAACATGGCGCTCTTCATCCAAGAGGCAAAAGTAGRGGAATGGAGGTTTATYTGAACACCRGARAKACTAGTGGAACTGAATTGTAGCCCGSACAAAGGTTCKCGTYTCAAACAGATTRTTCTGGCTGAAMTCATGATAATCRCCACCAAGGTTYTGACCAATTAATTCTAACTTGAGACTAGAYCGACCAATGTTGAATGTTCGCGCAAYTCGCATATCCACTCGGTCGTAGGATTCAACATCTCCRCCCCAAACAATCCAGGCYGTATCATCAAGRTAATAATARCCAAGACTCGCCTCCCARCCRCGGCCAAARTCATGRGACATTAACAAGCTTGCSGTATGGCGAGGAGTGGCATCATTTTTATGGGCACAACGGAAATCTAGCGCTTGGCAGTGTTGATCARCTTCGGAAAAGGCATAAGACAACCATAAGTSRGTTTGACTGTTTARCTGCCATTTAATACCRGTTTCAAYACCYACAATCTCAGTAGCACCRCCATTAACATAYCCAATGCTACCCACATTAACAACAGAGACTAGCTCAGGAAAATCAGGGTCTGATACATACCCAGCCTCATTCTCAAACTCTTCCCTGAAAAGCTTGGCATCTACAGTAAAGGCTCCATCTATCCAACTACCAACATACCCCAGTTCGTAGCTACGCAGTTTCTCTGAATCAAGCTCCTGTGGAATTTGCTGAATCTGCTCAAGAACAGTCCCATCATTAAAGCGGACCGCAAGATCAAGCATGTGCTCACCCAAAAAAGGGTGACGCCTACTTTCAGCTATAGAAAACCGCACGACATGGCCTTTAATTAGCGTCATGTTAAAACCTAACCGATATGATAGATCCCCCTTATGATGATTATTGTCTTCATAAGTAGCGCCAAGGTTAACCAAAAATTGGGGCGACAACCGGTACTCGGTACTACCAGAGATACGGTAGGTTTCCATTGTTTCTCGACCAGTTTTCCCCATATTTGAAATGCCATCAACAGTATCTTTACGATAACTCATGCCCCAAACAGCACGATGCCCGTGGCCAAGTGTAAATAACTGCTGAAATTCAAGATCTAGACGCTTGGTATCAAAATTGTAGAAACTGCCCACAAGTTGCTGGTCCTGCTGCCCTGGAAAAACCAATGGAACCTGCGCAGGGGATATGCCCAACAAATCTGAAAGCAACCCTACTTCAAATTCATCATCTTCTTCAACAGAGCTCATCCCCACTTGCAAATACCACTCATTGCCCGGTGAGGCAGACTGCGTTAACCTAAAATTTCCGTACTTTTCAGAGGCATCTTTACTCCCGACTGGATCGACTGGCAGACTAAAACCACCACGACCCCATGGACCCTCAGCATGACCAAGCTGAAAGTCCAATGCTATATCAGCAGCTATCTGATAGTGCCCCTGGAATCGGCCAGAACGAACAATTAACTCATCATTTACCCCGCTAAAACCATCCGTATGAAAATAATTGACCGATGCTCGGTAATCGAATTTTTCTCCGACATGAGAATATTGTGCTGAAGTAATACCCGTATCCTGACTACCCACCACTGCACTCATACGTAAACCGGGGTTATCATAGGGGCTACGAGTAATAATATTAATGGCCCCGTTAAAAGCATTGGAGCCAAATGAAATACTTGCGGGCCCTCGAACCACTTCTATTCGATCAATATCATCAACAACTATGCCCAACCTATCCCAATCCACAACACCAAACAGCGATCCCACAGCCACTCGGCCATCAATTAATACCTGCATTCTTCGAGACAATCCATCCGACTGGCCATGATAGGTAACCGCCGTATGATGATCGCGCCAACTTAGTCCTACCTGGAACCCTGGCACCAGTCGAAGTAAATCCGGTATTTCAATAAATCCTGAAGCATCAATCATTTTTCGATCAATCACTGTTATTGCCACTGGAGTATCAGTAACAGACTGTGGCAACCGTGTTGCTGCCATCACCAGAGGAATATCACCCAGAATATCTTCCTCAGTGATTCCGGCAGACAGGACTAGTTCTGAAAGCACAACTAACCAAACAAGCAGGAAAACCGACTTATATTTAGGGGCGTTAAACGGACTTGTAATGAGAAGCTTAAACCTTTGCACCGCGTACTTTTTATTTTTATAGTTCTTTTAAGGGGCACATTCTAACGGGCAAAACCGACAATGGAAAACGGACTTCACACTCTACACTCCTAATATGGCCCAAATGCAATTAGAAACATGGACAATCTGGATGCAGAACAACTATTAAGAGTCTAAATGTTACAAGGCCCCCTTTGTAAGGAGCAATAATGATGAGTTATAGAGGGTTAATGAAACTGTAAAGTAGCACGAACAAAGGTTCGCGTTTCAAACAAATTGTTTTGACTGAACTCATGGTAATCCCCACCAAGGTTCTGACCAATTAATTCTAACTTGAGGATGGATCGACCAATATTGAATGTTCGTGCAACTCGCATATCCACACGATCATAGGATTCGATATCCCCACTCCAGAGAATCCAGGCCATCTCGTCGAGGTAATAATAGCCAACACTTGCCTCCCAGCCATGACCAAAATCGTGGGACATTAACAAGCTTGCGGTATGGCGAGGAGTTGCGTCATTTTCATGGGCACAACGGAATCCCAATGCTTGGCAATGTTGATCAACTTCAGAAAAGGCATAAGACAACCATAAGTGGGTTTGATTATTTAACTGCCATTTAATACCCGTTTCAATACCCGTAATTTCAGTGGCACCGCCATTTATATCGAGAATGGCTCCAAGATTAAAAATAGAGACTACTTCTGGGAAAAAGGGGTCATAAACATACTCTATCTCGTTCTGAAACTCTTCCCTAAAAGCCTTAACCTCAATAGAGAACCTTTTCTTTTCCCAATAACCTATATATCCGATCTCATAAGTACGCAGTTTTTCATGCTCAAGAGTAATCGGAGCCGTCTGAACCTTCTCTAGAATAGAACCATCATTCAATCGAATGGAAATGTCATGAAATTGTTCTGCCAAAAAAGGCTGCCGCCAGCTCTGCGCCACAGAAAACCTTAGTACATGATCGTCCATCAGGGTTATATTTATTCCTACCCGAGGAGAAAACTTCCCCGCCCCCATATCATTGTCTTCAAAAATAGACCCCACATTGAGTAATATTTTATCATTCAAGTGGTATTCCAAACTACCGTATACTCTATACGTTTCCATTGAGTTCCAACTTGTTTTGCCAACAGTTCCTATACCTTTCACCCTATCTTTTCGATAACCCCCACCCCACACAGCACGATGCGAAGCCCCCCACTGAAGCAACTGCTGAAACTCAACATCTAATTGATGCGATGTATAATCAAAAATACTTCCTATTATTGTCTGGTCCTGCTGCCCTGGTACGACTGTCGACACTTGCGCTGGTGTAACACCCAGCAAACCCGACAACAAACCAATTTCGTATTTATCATCTTCCTCTGCTTTTAGTATCCCAAACTGGACATACCATTCATTACCAGGAGAAATGGCAGTCGTCAGCCTAAAGTTACCATATTTCTCTGTTGCCTCTTTTGACCCTTTTGTATCCACAGACAACCCGGACCCACCTCTTCCCCACGGGCCTTCAGAGTGACCAAACTGGAAATCCAGATTTATATTGGGCGCCAATTGATAGCGCCCCTGAAAACGCCCCGAACGAGTAATCGTTTCATCATTAACACCGTCAAAACCATCCGTGTGAAAATAACTAATCGATGCCCGGTAATCAAAGCTATCCCCTACTTCAGAATATTGAGCGGACACTAAACCAGTTCCTTTACTGCCCCCTGTTGCAGACATTTGCCAACCAGGGTTAGCAAATGGCTCATACGTGACAATATTTATGGCGCCCACAAACGCATTGGAACCATAAGCAACACCAGCGGGACCCCTTACCACTTCGATACGAGCAATATCATCAATGACTATGCCCAGCCTATCCCAATCTACAATGCCAAATAGTGACCCCACAGCCACCCGACCATCAATCAACACCTGCATTCTTCGAGACAATCCGTCCGACTGTCCATGGTAGGTGACTGCCGCATGATGGTCACGCCAACTTAATCCCACCTGGAACCCGGGAACCAACCGAAGTAAATCCGGTATTTCAATAAACCCTGAAGCATCAATCATTTTTCGATCAATCACTGTTATCGCCACTGGTGTATCCGTAACAGACTGAGGCAACCGTGTAGCCGCCATCACCAGAGGAATATCACCCAAAATGTCCTCTTCAGTGATACCAGCAGACACAGCCAACTCTGAAAACACCGTTAACCAAGTAAGTAAGAAAACCGACTTGTACTTAGGGGGATTGAATGCGTTTACAATGAGAAGGCTAATCCTTTGCACCACGTACTTTCCATTTATATAATTTCTTCTGTGTACATTCTAACGAGCTAAATTCACAAAGGAAAACAACATCTCTTACCTTGCGCCCCATAAACTTACCGAGGCATTTCTGGTAAAGTAGGCGGTATGTCTCTGATACCTGAAAARACTCTRACCATCTCTCCCTCGCTAGCTGCRACAATTGGCCTTGAAGAGGCGGTACTACTCCAGGCACTCAATGAACTGGTATGTCACGGSACACCAGAGTTCAACAAGGGTTATCAATGGCTGACTGTTAGCCTRCAACAACTGCTTAACATCATGCCTTTTTGGGATGCARCAGCTCTYCAACGCATTAGCGTTAAYCTGCGRGATAAAGGCATTCTATTAATTGCCTCCACRCCRTTAWTGGARGGTARCGAACTTCGCTTTGCCTTCAATGARGAGGGGACTTGYAAYAAATCCTTTACCTCAACAAACACAAATAGCGTTSCCATTCACARMACTACTCACMGGCAAGGCRCAAAACCGCNTCCCNCCCATGTGGCAGCCAGAAACAGARATTCTGCGRCAACTTGATCAATACAATATCCCCRYTCAATTCATCAACGACCAGTTRCCGGARTTTTCYACCTATTGGTCAGAWCGYAATGARCCACAATTTAGYTGGGGTTCCAAGTTTATAAAACATGTRCTTCGTTTATGGAGAGAACACCAAACCAAAGCYACCAAACTCAGCCAACAAATTCCTATGTGTGCTGATTGGCAGCCMTCAGAAGATGCWATGAATATTCTGATWCAACAAGCYGGCATCAATAGTAATTTTGTAGAAGATGCTATTCCCGAATTTATGCTCTACTGGGTGGAGCGTGGAGAAGCCTCCAACACGTGGAATAGCCGATTTATTATGCATGTTAAGCGCCAGTGGGCCCGGTTTACGGCAACCATGGAAAACGATTGTGAACCCAGGGTAATACCAGCAAACTGGAGCCCCAGCGAAGAATTATTTGAAGTGCTGATCCTTGCCAATATTTCGCGTAAGTTTGCCGAGCAGCTCACTCCTGAATTTATTCTCTACTGGAAAGACAGTGGCCAAGCCCACAATTCGTGGAATACCAAATTTTTGCAGCAAGTTAAGCGCGAGTGGTCTCGACAACAATCTGCCACCTCTCAGGTAACAAGCAATGGACAACAACGATCTCATCGATCAAACAGTACAAGAAATAACAGCCTCATCGACGAACTCAGTGACCGCAGCTGGGCCAGCACCTAAGAACACAGTTCATCTTATTGATGCTATTAACCAGGTTTTTGCGCTATTTCGCCTGAATTATCATAATCAGTTTTACAGCGCATTCAGTGACACTGAATTACTTAACCAGGCCAAACGGCTCTGGCTGGAAGCTTTATCACACTTTACTGAGAAACAACTTTTAACGGGTGCAAAAACTGTTATTGAGACATCCGATTACCTACCGACGCTAAACCGTATGATCCAGAGCTGTGAAGAACAGGACAATGAGCTTGGACTACCTTGCCCCCATGATGCTTACCTGGAAGCCTGCAATGCTCCATCACCAAAATCTAACGCGCACTGGTCCCACYTGGCGGTGTATTACGCTGGARCTAAAACAGGATGGTATCGCCTAACGAATGAARCTGAATCTAAAAGCTACTCAGCTTACCAACAAAATTATCGTCRTATTTGCCGAGATGTCGCTCAGGGAAAAGWWCTGCCCTCRCCATCAGAGCACATACTTGAAGARAAAGAAAAACCTCGACTAAGTAAAGRTGAATCMCTGAAGCGCCTAGCGAGCTTAAAAGAACAATTAGGGYTYAATTAAGCTCWCARCRCYTTACTCCCYRCCTGYACATAATCCATRTCATCATGGYTTACCATAAYAATTGRGGTTATTTTTTTACCRYTCGGTAAATTRCAAGTAATAACAACGCGCCAACTGTRGCRGTGGCTATACTSCCAAGGCTAAAACCGCCCGTAGAGCCCAAYCCAAAAAAAKCACCTGCCCAGCCACCCACAAAAGCACCCGCAATACCTAACAACGATGTRACAATRAAACCACCACCGTCTTTACCCGGCATAATCAGCTTTGCCAARATACCCGCAACCAGTCCCAATATAAYCCAAGATAAGATNACCMMTTTTTTCTCTCCCTCRTRCTTAGAATCAATAGCATGAATAAAATATGAAAAACAAAGGATAAAAAAAGCCCCGAAATATCCGGGGCTTAAGTTTATTAATCGTTGCTGGCAACCTGATGCATATGTACATCCGATTGTGGGAATGGAATAGAGATTCCCTCCTGATCAAAGCGCTTCTTAACCGTCTCTGTTAGACCGAAGTAAACACCCCAGTAGTCGGCCTTATTTACCCATGGACGAACCACAAAGTTAACGCTGCTATCTGCCAACTCAACCACTGCAATAGTTGGAGCAGGATCCTTCAGAATACGATCATCCGCAGCCACAATGTCTTCAAGGACTTTCTTCGCCTTGTCAATATCATCGCTATAACCAATGCCCATAACCAAATCTACTCGACGAGTATCATTAGTAGAGTAGTTGGTAATAGTGCCGCCCATTGTCTGACCATTGGGAATAATAATTCGTTTGTTATCGCCAGTGTTCAGCTCAGTAGTAAAGACCAAAACACTAACAACTGTTCCAGACACGCCAGCCACCTCAACAAAGTCTCCAACCCGGTATGGCTTAAAGATAAGAATTAGTACACCTGCGGCGAAATTAGCTAACGACCCTTGCAGCGCCAAACCAACAGCGAGACCGGCAGCACCAATCACGGCAACAAACGATGCTGTATGAATACCTAACTGCCCCAAGGACGCAATGACCACAAAAGTAATCAATGCATAGTACACAAGAGCAGAAACAAAGCGCTGAATAGCCACATCCATTTCTTTTTTCTGCAACATTGTTTCCACTACGCCGCGCAGCCATTTTGCGACCATCTTACCGACAACAAAAATAACTACTGCCATCAATACCTTAATACCGTAAAAAAGAATTAAATCTCCTGCAGTTTCCACTATATTTTCCATTAGTTTTCTCCTTAAATAAAAATACTGCTCAAAAAACCCTAGGCCAATCCAAAAAAAATCCCCTCCCACTGTAATAAAAAAGCGAGAAAGATTAAGTAATGGAAGGGTCCAATTACAAGAAATACCCTGAGCCAGCCAGTACCCCTTATGTAAGTTTTATTCTTTGTACCTCATACCTGATCAGATCACAATAGTGTGCACATTAGTTACGATAAATTTACAACTGAGCACAACTTTTCCACTCTTACTCAGTGACAGAAATTTCAACTTTATCTACCTTCTGGAAACCTCTTGGAAGCTTATTACCACGGCGACCCCGCTCTCCTCGGTAATGCTCCAGATCTGCCAATTTAAGATTTAAATAACGTTTCCCCGAATGAACCAACAGTTGCTGCCCCGGAGTGATAACCGCTACCGCGACCACAAACTCCTCTCTGGCTTGCAAACGCGATGAGGGGATATTGATCAACTTATTGCCCTTACCTCGAGCAAGGTGAGGAACATCCGTTAAAGGGAAAGCCAGCATTCGCCCTTCATTACTCACAGAGACCACCAAGCTGTTTTCAATATCTAAAATAGGTGCAGGAGAGAGCACGCGACCACCCTTTGGAATTGATATCGCTACCTTACCTGAACGATTTTTAGTATGAAGGTCCGATAGCTTCGCCACAAAACCATAACCGGCATCCGTCGCCATCAGCATCTGCTGATTGTCGTCACCCATCATGATGCTAATAAAGGTCACACCTGAAGGCGCATTCAAACGCCCCGTCGCCGGCTCACCTTGCCCTCGTGCTGAAGGCAATGAATGAGCAGCAACCGAATAGGTTCGCCCCGTGGAATCCAATAAAATCACATTCTGGTTACTTCGGCCTTTTGCCGCACAAAGAAAATGATCACCAGACTTATAATTGAGTGATGTCGGGTCAATGTCATGCCCTTTAGCCGAGCGAATCCAGCCCTTATCGGATAAGACAACGGTCACTGATTCCGAGGTCATGAGATCAGCTTCACTAAACGCCTTTGCCTCACCTCTYATMGTCAAYGGAGAYCTRCGMTCATCACCAAAYTCTTCAGCTACCGCTAACAGTTCTTTTCGTACCAATGTTTTTAACCGCTGCTTGGAACCAAGTATTTTCTCTAGCTGTTCTTTTTCTTTGGCCAACTCATYTTGTTCGGCCCTWATTTTGACTTCTTCCAGCCGCGCCAACTGTCGCAATTTGGTATCCAGAACATAGTCAGCCTGCACATCACTGAGGCCAAACCGTTGGATCAGTACAGACTTGGGGTCMTCTTCACTACGAACAATTTGAATCACTTCATCAATATTGAGGAAAGCGATYAATAAACCATCCAACAGATGGAGTCGYTTCTCTACCCTCTCCAACCGATAGCTCAAACGACGGCGGACHGTCTCTAACCGGAAGCCCAACCACTCAGATAAAATTATATTAAGYGGCTTCACTTCAGGCCGACCATTCACACCAATCATATTCATATTGATGCGATAACTCTTTTCCAGATCTGTCGTAGCAAATAAGTGATCCATTAAAACGTCRGCATCCACCCGGTTTGATCTCGGAATAATGACCAATCGAGTGGGGTTTTCATGGTCTGACTCATCACGAAGATCTGCCACCATAGGCAGTTTTTTTGCGTTCATTTGAGCAGCTATTTGCTCTAACACCTTGGCACCMGAAGCCTGATGAGGCAGTGCTRTCACYAYAATATCRCCATTTTCCYTATGCCATAYCGCTCGCATTTTTAAACTGCCACGACCGGTTTCATAGGTTTTTAGAATGTCTTCACGAGGCGTRATAATYTCTGCCTCTGTAGGATAATCYGGCCCCTTAATGTRCTCGCACAGATCTCTCAGCGTCGCCTTTGGCTCCTCCAATARRTGAATACAGGCACTGATCACTTCTTTTAAATTATGAGGAGGAATATCCGTTGCCATCCCAACGGCAATACCCATGGTGCCATTCAGTAACACATGYGGCGCACGGGCAGGCAAAATTTCTGGYTCATCCATGGTGCCATCAAAGTTAGGCTTCCAATTAGCAGTCCCCTGYCCTAATTCAGACARYAATACATCCGCAAATTTGGTCARCTTTGATTCGGTATAACGCATGGCAGCAAAAGATTTGGGGTCATCTGGYGCCCCCCARTTACCCTGRCCATCGACCAAKGGRTAGCGATAAGAAAATGGCTGAGCCATTAACACCATCGCTTCGTAGGCCGCACTGTCTCCRTGGGGGTGAAATTTACCAATTACATCGCCCACTGTACGGGCAGATTTTTTATACTTTGCCGTAGATTTCAGTCCCAGTTCACTCATGGCATAAATAATTCGCCGCTGAACCGGTTTTAGACCATCRCCAATATTTGGCAAGGCTCGATCAAGAATCACATACATGGAGTAGTCCAGATACGCCTTCTCTGTGTAYTCCCTCAGAGGCATCTGCTCTACTACRTCACTGATCAATGTTGTTTCTGTCATCTTAAAACCGCTAATCCTTCATTTTAAWATTYGTKRTGGAGACAATACTTRTCTGGRCTACAACATCTGACARGGCACAAAGYRATTACACTTCGGCCAAAYTTCCTCTKTCYTCAAGCCACRCTTTTCGATCACTCGCTCGCTTTTTAGACAGCAGCATATCGAGAACCTGATCAGTRTCRTCTCCAGCCTCAATGGTCAAYTGAACCAAGCGCCGAGTATCCGGATTCATCGTTGTCTCTCGCAATTGCATGGGGTTCATCTCACCGAGACCTTTGAATCGTTGGACATTAATTTTTCCACTCTTTTTCTCTGCGGAAATACGATCCAATACGCCTTGTTTCTCACGTTCATCCAAGGCATAAAATACATCTTTCCCCACATCAATTCGATACAGGGGMGGCATGGCTACATACACATGGCCAGCGCTAACTATGGCCCGAAAATGCCGCACAAATAACGCGCAAAGCAGTGTCGCGATATGTAAACCATCTGAATCAGCATCAGCCAAAATACACACCTTGTGATAACGCAGATTACTGATATCTTCTGTTGCAGGATCTATACCCAGTGCCACGGARATATCGTGCACYTCCTGTGATGCCAAAATCTCCTGACTATCWACYTCCCAGGTGTTCAGRATTTTCCCCCGTAACGGCATAATCGCTTGAAACTCACGACTRCGAGCCTGCTTGGCAGAACCTCCCGCTGAGTCACCTTCCACCAAAAAAATYTCACAAAGTTCAGGRCTRCCAGAGGAACAATCTGCCAGTTTTCCCGGCAACGCAGGGCCTGCTGTCACACGCTTTCGCGCCACTTTCTTACTGGCCTTAAGGCGACGCTGAGCATTATTGATGAACAGCTCTGCCAAACATTCAGCATCTTCCGTATGTTGRTTCAACCAAAGGCTAAARGARTCTTTCACAATGCCAGAAATAAATGCTGCYGCTTCCCKGGAGGACARCCTCTCCTTGGTCTGTCCAGAAAACTGAGGGTCTACTAATTTTGAAGACARTACAAAAGCACATTTATCCCAAACATCATCCGGTGTTAGCTTAATACCTCGTGGTAACAAATTACGAAACTCACAGAACTCACGCACGGCATCTAACAAACCCGTACGAAAACCATTCACATGGGTRCCGCCCTGAGTGGTCGGKATCAAATTAACGTAACTCTCCTGAGTTAATTCTCCACCTTCCGGCAACCATTGCACGGCCCAATCAACAGCCTCGGTCTCRGCAGAAAAACTGCCTATAAAAGGCTCCTCTGGAACCACTTCCCAGCCTGTTGTGGCCCCCTGAAGATAATCCTGYARYCCATCTTCATAACACCAGGTGTCTGTTTCACCGCTATTTTCATCGGTGAAACTCACTTCCAACCCGGCACAAAGCACCGCTTTTGCTCTCAACACATGCTTAAGTCGAGAAACAGAAAATTTTATTGAATCAAAATATTTTGGGTCTGGCTGAAAGTGCACAGATGTCCCCGTATTCCGCTTGCCACAGCTATCCACCACCGATAAGTCGGAGACTTTTTCTCCGCCAGAAAACCCTATGCGATATACGTTGCTATCACGTTTTATCGTCACTTCGAGCTTTGATGAAAGTGCATTGACAACGGAAACACCAACACCATGCAAACCACCCGAAAACTGATAGTTATTGTTGGAAAACTTGGCTCCAGCATGCAATGTGGAAAGGATCACTTCCACTCCGGGCAATCCTTGCTCTGGGTGAATATCCACCGGCATGCCCCTGCCATCATCTGACACCGACAGCGAACCATCTTTATATAACACCACCTCCACCTTGCTGGAATGGCCCGCCAGAGCCTCATCAACACTGTTGTCGATGACTTCCTGTGCCAAATGGTTRGGACGTGTTGTATCCGTATACATTCCCGGACGTTTTCTTACAGGRTCCAGCCCMGTRAGAACTTCAATATCTTCTGCGGTGTAATTACTCATAAAACGGTCARTTCTTATTGGGTCGATTCAAGTTGTAGAAAATCAATAATGGCAGGTAAGTGCCGCTCGTAGTGTTGGAAACTGTGATCGCCGCCTTGCTCTATGGTCAGAGAACATTGAGCATACTTGGTTTCGGCTTGGTGATAATCCAATACTTCATCACCAGTTTGCAATAGCACCCAGATATTTTTCGGAGTTTTTATGGATKTCAYATCCAGYGCCCGHGCCACRTCTATATGATGCTGYTYAAGAATATAGCGTTCACCGGTATGRTAGTTAGYATTTTCACCTAGGTACTCTGTCATAAAATCATAAGGGCGAACAGCAGGGTTAATCAGCACAGACCTCAAATCATATTCTTCACCCAACCAAGTAGCGTAGTAACCACCCATGGAACTTCCTATCAATCCAATGGGTTGATCCAGTTTWTGAATGAGYACCTGTAATTGCTYAATGGCCTTATCCGGCTCACTGCTGAGTGCGGGGCATTCAAATGGTATACCTAAGGTCTCTAATTCAAGCCATTTCTGGGTTTGCTTAGCCTTTAGTGATGCCGGMGAACTATTAAATCCATGAATATAAATTAATGCCATGACTCACCATAATACCCTGTGTGCGTGGGCATTATAGCGGGAGAATATTCTAGGGAGAACTATCTGTAGAGAACCGMAAAAGACGGCCTCAAGTCAAAGAACCAYCATCAACCTTATCYAACCAAATACATCTGTAARTCAAGCATTAGAACAAGGGATTATTTTCAGTAGCCTATACAGCTTCGGTCCACTTTTTGGAYATCAGAAGACAGGTGTTCAACCCCCGTTTCCATATGGCCATCGGGATAAAGATCAATCCAYCGATAACCAGGRRGCTGGTCACTGATTGCAAACGTATCACTGCCTTCAGTAAAYTGGAARCAAGTAGACGGCGTACTATAAACGGGGACATCACACCAAACCGTCATGCTATCCTGATGTACGTGCCCAGTGAATATGGCCTTAATATTATTATACTGAGCCAACAACTCACACAATTGGRTGCTATTCGATATACGCTGYTCGTCTAGCCATCGACAGTGAATATCCATTGGAGGATGGTGCAAAAACAACAAAAYRTACCGATCCTGATACTGTTGTAGCAACTCGCTYAGCTTCTGGAGYTCCGCTTCYGACAATGCACCACCAACTYGCCCYGGAGCAGAGGTCACCAGTGAGATGACAACCCARTTATCTTGCACWAYAGAACGACAAAAGGGCTGAGGGATAACTTCTTGCATCAACTGAAAATTATCGTGGTTTCCAGGCAGCCATGTATAGGCCARCGACRCCGACTTCATGGCCTCAGAAAATAAAYGATAGGATGMTTCATCACCTTCACAGGCAATATCACCTGAAATAACAGTCATAGATGGAGAAAGTTTKGTTGTTACCTCAGACAGCACCTGTAAAAAACTTTGGTAGGTATTAATACCACCCAAACAGAAATCTTGATCAACCCCTATGTGGCAATCCGTTARCTGTACAAGATGGATAACGTCACCGCTCAATCGCCGCCCATTATGTAATTGCCGCAAAGRTGYGCTCATCCCATTCTTTCCATGTACATTRCTTGAGCAGARATACCATCTCTATAGTGTTGGCACCCYAAATGATGRCTCRATGTCATAACCATACTTGAGGCAGTACGCCAACCACTCYGCCAAAAACTGATTCCACTGTGCCTTTTCATCCTGGTGGTACATCCTCTCATTCGGATATTCATAACGTGGGTAGGCTCGCCTACTCCCTTCACATGACACCACTTCTGCCACCCKGGCATCGTGGTACAACCTCAACGTCAATGTCGGCAGCCKGAGCCATAAMTTTAAATCTTGGCCTGAACCARCTTCATCAATCTCTTGCTCAAGCCGAATCARYGTAGTGTAGGGTGTCTGCTCCAACACCTGCAGCTGAACTACACAATCTTCACTATGATGAATGCCAATCTTTCGTTCATTCCCTTCAGTGATATTAGGAAACAATTTCATCAAGCGAACATAATTAGCATCACAATCTGCCATGTATCTGCTTAGGTCTACTTTGTATCGTATTTTGGCTCTATTAATCACGGTACTCGTTCACATTTTTGTAGCTTGATATACCAGAAAGGCMATCAATGCGCTGATTCAACGATGTGGTCACAATTGGCRCGYAACCACATCAAACAAATTGTCGTTGCTGCATTATTACACCGCCCTTGGTCAAGCCATGTAAAAGCCTCATTTTGAGGTATGACRTGGAGCAAAATATCTTCAGATTCRTGWTCTAAACCAAAATTACCACCGCAACCCGTCAAGTCTGCTAAACCACAGTAGAGGTACATTTTCTCACTGGTACCTCCCGGACTAACCCAGTAATCACAAATAGGCTGTAACGTTAYATCATCAATGCCAGCCTCCTCCRCCACTTCTCTRCAAGCCACRTCATCCAGYAACTCACCAGGCTYRACCATGCCAGCAACYACTTCAAACARCCAGGGRCCATCCTTTTGCTCAAGTGCGCCTATTCGAAACTGYTCKAYCARYCCYACTARYTTATGAATGGGGTCRTAAAGCAAAACACCCACACAGGWYCCTCGCTCAAGYAACTCCCGYTGAATAGGTTTACTCCATCCACCAGCAAAAAKCTTATGGCGCAAAGTGATACGAACCATTTTAAAAAAACCAYGGAACACTTCTTCAYACTTTTGAAGTTCTACATCATCAGAAGTATATTTTTTTTCTACTGACACCACCGTGAAACCTCCAAAACTGAATGCATATTTTTTAACAGTAACCCATTAAAACCACACTACACAGCCACTTCACCACTGTCCAGCCTGGACAAATCTGATAGACTTCCCGCAGCAAAAAAAACCGGAAGGATTCTGCATGCGTCACTTTGTTATTGCTACTACGGGCCTAATTTTCAGCCTTACGGCCGCTATCTGTTGGGGGAGCAACTCGCTATCCGACATTTATGAGCTATCACTACAAAATGATCCTCAATTAAGGGCCGCACGAGCGGCATATCTTGCTGGTGCGGAATCCAAAAATATAAGTAGAGCTCGCCTCCTGCCTCAAATCAGAGCCGTGGGCGAATATTTAGAAGATGAATCCGAGGGTTCTGCTACTCAAGTGCTGGGGCAAAATGATGTATTTGGACGTAGGGGACAAACAGATACGGACACAAAAAACTATTCCATCACCCTTTCTCAACCTATCTTTGATTTACCCGCCTGGTTTTCATTTCAGCAAGGTAAAGAACTGAGCCAGCAGGCAAAGTTACAATTTTCTGCAGACCAACAATCTTTGATATTAAGAAGTGCCGACAGCTATTTTGATGTCCTCAGGGCCAGGGAAAATCTTGAAACGGCGCTGGCTGAAGAAAAAGCTATTAAGCGTCAACTGGAACAAATTCGGGAACGCTTTGAGGTTGGCCTACTACCTATAACTGATGTCCATGAAGCACAAGCTGCCTACGATAATTCTACAGTAAACACCCTTGAAGCCAGGGGCGCTCTGGATATCGCCTTCGAGGGGCTCACCGTTTTAACCGGGCAACCCCACGAACAATTAGCCGGGCTAATGCCCGATTTCCCTATTGTTAAACCCAAACCTCTTAACCGTGAAGAATGGGTGCAATTTGCACTGCAAAACAATTTTTCTCTACAAGCCGCCAAACATGCCAAGGATGCAGCGAACCAAAATGCGCAAGCAAAAAAATATGAATATATGCCAAAATTAACCGGATCTCTGTCCTATTACGACAATCGATCATCAAGTGACTTCAGGGGTTCCGACTTAAATACCAACCARTTTTTTACTAGCCCYTCTGAAACTGATCAAGATGGTCATTCCGTAGGYGTACAGTTAAGCGTCCCCATTTTTACTGGCGGCCTAGTCAGCGCAGAAAAGCGGMAAGCATACCAGCAGTTCATCCARGCAAAAGAAAACCATATTGGAGCCCAACGAAATACGGTACAACAAGCACGCTCACAGCACCTACAGGTTCTTACTAATACGGCTCGTGTGACTGCACGAAATCAGGCAATCACCTCAGCCAAAAGTGCACTAGAAGCCACCCAGGCAGGGTATGAAGCAGGGACCCGCAATATTGTGGATGTCTTGATTGCTCARAGAGGGTTGTACCAGGCTACACGAAACTACGCCAATGCCCGGTATGACTATATCGGCAGTTTTTTACGGCTTAAGGAAGTAGCCGGCCAATTAAGTCCCGAGGATATTTATCAGCTCAATGCCTGGCTGGACCCAGAAATTAGTGTGACGAAAGCTGGTGTTCAATAATTCCGAGCAACTTATCCAGAGCACCACGATTATTATCAGCTACCGATTTTGCGGCATCACCCATGCGTTTAGCCGCTTGCTTGTCTTGCAAAAGTGACACAACTAGTTCAGCTATCGCTTCTGCATCCTCACAAATGACCATGCCCTGAGCTTCTCGCAATAACCGTGACGCTTCAGAAAAATTAAACAGATGCGGCCCACTCAATACCGGAGCAGACCATATGGCAGGCTCTATCAGATTATGCCCACCTACCGGGACCAAACTTCCTCCCACGAAAGCCAGATCACAAGCACCAAAAAACAACATTAATTCACCCATGGTATCACCGAGTAATACCTGGTCACTTAGTGTTGGTATTACTTTTTCACTTCGACGAACAACCTTCAATCCCCGCGCTAAACAAAGCTGCGCGACCTCATCAAACCGTTCCGGGTGACGCGGCACCAGCACTAACAATAGATCAGGATAATGCGCCCTAATCTCCTCATAACCATCAAGAATAATTTGATCCTCTCCGCGATGAGTACTGGCAGCAAGAAAAATCGGGCGCTGACCTTCGCCACGCCATTGAGCTTTTAACTCTCCAGCCTTATTTTTTATGGCATCATCAAGATTGACATCAAACTTAATATTCCCGGTAACGGACAACTGTGTTTCATTTAATCCCAACGCCAAAAAACGATCGCCATCATCACAATGCTGGGCTGCTACACAGTGAAGCTTCTGCAACATAGGTAGGGTTAACCCAGAAAATTTTTGGTATCCCTTTGCTGACCGCTCAGACAATCTTGCATTGGCCACAATGACCGGAATATCAAGTCTATGGCAATGATGGATCATATTTGGCCAAAGCTCTGTTTCCATAATCACCAATAAATCGGGGTGAATACGGCTCAGAAATCGAGTCAGAGCATCAGGTAAATCATAGGGCGCATAGACATGATAAATACTATCACCAAAGATAGACCGCACCCTAGCTGACCCTGTTGGAGTCATCGTCGTCACCACAACTAAGGCCTCGGGATAATGACTTTGTAATCGCTTAATCATAGGGACTGAGGCCAGGGTTTCACCCACAGACACAGAGTGCACCCAGATAACCTTTCGTTCCAATTCTATCTTTGGCACAAAACCAAACCGCTCACCCCAGCGCTTACGATATTCTGGCGCTTTTCGACTTCGCCAAAGCAGCCTTACTATTACTAAAGGAATCAGCAGATACAACAACACTGTATAAAGGACACGAACCATAGGTAAGACACAATAACTAACGGGAACATTTAGTATAGTCGGGAGGGCCACAAAAACACATTCTCCCAATTCTTACAAAAGCATAAAGACATTACTCGGGCTATACTACCCCCTGTACATATCTCAAAGTACTACAGCAAAACCGATAGAGAACCACCATCAAAAATCATTCGTTTCAGACGATGAAGTTCTCGGTCAAGATTAACTTGTAGGAATACCACCAACATGCCCACGATCAAACATAACACCATAACCTGTGATGTCGCTGTTATTGGTGGAGGTATCGCAGGGTTATGGTTACTAAATAGATTAATATCCGGTGGTTACAATGCCATATTATTTGAGCAAACCGCATTGGGCAGTGACCAAACAGTTGCCAGCCAGGGCATGATTCACGGAGGTGTTAAGTACACGCTTAGTGGCACGTTAACAGGCGCATCAGAAGCTATTGCTGATATGCCAGCGCATTGGCTTGCGTGCATGAGCGGCAAGGGCGATGTAGATCTCCAGGGGGCCACTACACTAAGTGATCATTTTTATATGTGGTCAAGTAACAGCACATTATCAAAACTGACAACCTTTCTTGCGAGTAAAGCCACACGTGGTCGCATTAACAAAGTTAGCAAAAATGAACGCCCTGCTATTTTTCAGCATAAAAATTTCAAAGGTAGCCTCTATAAATTAATTGATATGGTACTAGATGTCCCCAGCGTAATTAGGACTCTGGCCGACAACTGTCAGGGCCGTATTTTTAAAATTGACTGGAATAAAACCCAGTGGCACCACAACTCATTAAAGGACAGTACAAATAACAAGGGTAAAAATCATACCGTAGCATTAGATTTCCTCTACGATGAACAGGATTATCGTCTAGAGGCCAGCCAGTTTGTGTTAACCGCCGGGCAAGGTAACGAAGCTATTTTACAGGAGCTTGGCGTGACTTTGCCCAAAATGCAACGACGTCCCTTGCAGCAGGTGATGGTAAAGCACCACTATCCTCACGCCTTCTATGGCCATTGCCTCGGCACGGAAATGACCCCCCGACTCACTATTTCAAGCCACCCTTGCGAAGATGGCTGCCAAGTCTGGTATTTAGGTGGCACATTGGCCGAAAAAGGCGCTGACATGGCACCCGACGAGGTCATTGCCAATGCAAAAAAAGAACTGAAAGAGCTCATGCCCTGGGTAGATTTATCCGACGCCCAATGGGCAACCTTACCCGTAGACCGCGCCGAACCAAAGCAGCTTAATTTTGCTCGCCCTGATAAAGCCTATGCCAGCACGACCAAAGAATACTCCAACATTATTGTTGCCTGGCCTACAAAACTGACCCTTTGCCCTAATTTGGCGGATGAAGTTATTTCACTACTGGGGCAACAACCCGTTACTTCTTCACCGGCTCCGGACTTACCCTTCTTAAGCCCTCCCCCTATTGCCAAAACACCTTGGCAGACTGTATTCGGAGACTAGCCTTGCTCCCCAAAAGAACATTCGGAAATACCGGCATTGAAATCAGTATTCTCGGCCTGGGCACCGTAAAGATAGGCCGTGATCAAGGGGTGAAATACCCCCAAAGTTTCACCATTCCTGATGATAAAAAAGCTGCCAACCTGATAGCCTTGGCTCATGACCTCGGCATCAATCTAATTGATACCGCTCCTTCTTACGGCAACAGTGAAGAACGACTTGGCACTCTACTAAAAGGCCAAAGAGATCAGTGGGTTATTTGCAGCAAAGTAGGCGAAGAATTTCAGGGAAACCAATCACAGTTTGATTTTTCACCTGAACACACACGTTTTAGCATCGAACGAAGCCTTCAACGACTCAATACAGACATGATTGATATTGTATTAGTGCACTCTGATGGAAATGATGAACAAATCATTAATAAATACGGCACGTTGGATGTGCTGGCTCAACTGAAAGCAGAGGGCAAAATCAGGGCTTTTGGTATGTCTACAAAAACAGTTGCCGGAGGCCTATTGGCTGCTGAAAAATCTGATGGTGTGATGGTGACCTGGAACCTACACCACGCCGCAGAAGTGCCTGTCATTGATTACTGCTTGAAACACAATAAAGGAGTATTGATCAAAAAGGCTTTAGCCAGCGGTCATGCCACACTGCCTGCTTATAAAGACCCCGTAGAAAAAAGCTTTGAAATGATTTTTGGCCATGCCGGTGTCAGCAGTGCTATCGTCGGTACGATTAACTCTGAACACTTGAGAAGTAATGTAGAAAACGTGGAGCTTGCTCTTCTGAAAAATAAGCTTCTGACCTGTAAAAGATAAGGTCAACTAATTCATTTAGGGATGAATTGGAGCTTCTATAAAGAGCAATAAATTACGTTTCTTGGATTTTTTGTACAATCGCTGTGGTTGAACAGTCATCCAGAAAATCTAATACTTTAATCTCACCGCCATAACCCTCAACAATCTCCCAACCAACCACTTCCTTTCGGCTGTAATCACCACCTTTCACCAAAATGTCTGGCTTAAGTAATTCAAGTAACCGCTCCGGGGTGTCATCCTCAAAAGAAACAACCCAATCCACCGCCTCCAAACCTGCCAAGACAGTCATACGGCGTTCTACCGGATTTATTGGTCGGCCTTCACCTTTTAATCGTGTTACTGAAGCATCAGAGTTTATGGCGAGAATTAGCCGGTCCCCCTGTTTGCGAGCCTGCTCAAGATAACCCACATGACCTGCGTGGAGGATATCGAAACAACCATTGGTAAACACAATTTTCTCACCATGGGCGCGAGCATCAGCCACATCCATTAACAACTGCCCTTCATTAACCACCCCGCGTTCGGACCCTTGCTCTAGGGAGATTGCACGCCGCAACTCAGGCATACTGACTGTCGCCGTACCAAGTTTTCCCACCACAATACCAGCAGCAATATTTGCCATTGCTGCTGCCTCAGGCAAGGCTTCACCTGCAGCCAAAGCCGTAGCTAATACAGCGATGACCGTATCACCTGCACCCGTCACATCAAAAACCTCTCTCGCACGAGCGGGAAAGTGCAGCTCTCCTCTACCTTTACGCAACAAGGTCATACCATGCTCACTGCGAGTAATTAACAGGGCATCAATATTTAGGCTCTCTAATAAATCCGCACCCTTTTGCACCAATATGTGTTCATTAGAGCAATCGCCCACCACCGCTTCAAATTCGGAAAGGTTTGGGGTTAATAATGTTGCCCCCCGATACCGTTCAAAGTCAGCTCCCTTAGGGTCAACCAATACAGGGACGCCATACTGCCGCGCCAACTTAATCAATGATTGAGGCTCTTTTAGAGCGCCTTTCGCATAATCAGAAAGAACCAGTGTTCCCACATTTGAAAGTAATGCTTCAGCCTTCCGGGGAAGATCGGCACAATCTTCATCAGTAAAAATCTCCTCAAAATCCAGACGTAGCAACTGCTGATGACGACTGATCACTCGAAGCTTTGTAATCGTAGGTTTAGTCTCTGACACCTGAAAGTCACAATGTATAGCCGCAGAGGTAAGACGAGCCTTAAGTGACTCCGCGGCCTCATCCTTGCCCACAACACCAACAATAGAGGCTCCAGCCCCCAGCGATGCAATATTTAAAGCCACATTGCCCGCGCCACCAACACGATCCTCGGAGTGTCCAACATTCACAACGGGTACCGGTGCTTCAGGAGAAATACGGGATGCATCCCCATGCCAATAGCGATCGAGCATAAGATCACCCACCACTAAAACCTGGGCTTTATCAAATCGAGGCACCACCAACTTCATGAATATCGTCCTTTCACAATTTGTCGCTATCTTACCACAGGGCCAGATCGTATAATTCCGGTATCAGCACGAAGACGACAATATGAAAAAACTTTCTGAAGAAGCCTATTTGACCCTACGAGAAGGCGCCAAAATCATAGAAGCTGATGTACATGGTGACAAAGTACAGCTATTACCAGACGTACTTATCTAAAATTATTTAGAGTGAAACGCTTAATAGCCCGAGCCTGGCTGTTTCCATATTCAAAAACGATTTTCTAAAAATGCACTAAAGCTGGTAAAACTTGGGGCTCCTACTGTTACAACTATAGAGGTATACCACATTGCTTCAATTCGTCGCACTGCCATTCATTACTATCCTCTGACTGGAACCACATTACGCAATCTGCCAAATGGTGTTGATCTAATTCTTGCTGACAACCTCGGTAAATTTATTCGTGAGAGCCATGACAAAGGAATTTATTTTCGCTCTCTGTATTTTGGCAATATTATGCTGACTCCAAAGAATCAGCTGGGATTAATTGATATTTTTGATATGAAAATTTACAAATCTATCCATCACTTCATTGATGGATACAGACCCAAACCTGGTTCACCTTTGTGTAAGGAAAGTTTAGCTAATATTATTAGAAATACCATGGATATCGTGATCTTCCGCGGCCCCCATGAACATCATGACTTAGCTACAGATGCCGTACTTTTGTCTCGCCCCAAGCTCCATACAAAAAGCCATTAAGATGATAAAAAAAGCTCTCAAGTTTCACTATCTTGACCAGTACCAATAAGACTAATCGCCAATATCATAGCCATCGGTAAAAATAAAACGAGCCAAATCGGTGATGGTGTAATCAACAATTTATTGCCCTCTGTCAGAGTTACAAAGACCCCCGCTGTCAGTACTAAAACCCAAGGGATCGCACTCCTTACTCTCAAACCGTGAAACAAAAAACCTACCAACAAACAAATATATGACACCAATGCCACAACACCACCATAGAAAAACTGCCCTAAATACATACTGTGAGCGTGATCAAACTTCATATCAGCTACTACAACAGTCTCACTTTCCCAACCTCCATACCCACAACCAAACCACATGCCACAACCCCCCACTCTCTCAAGCACAGAACTCCAGATTTCAGGCCTCCAGGACATTCCTCTATTTGTAAGAAGGCCCATATAATAAGAAACAGCTCCCGCCAAAACAATCAAACAGATACTCAAAAAATAAAAACGGCTGCTTTTCTTATCTATCAACAAAGCAACGACAACCATTGCAATCAATGCGACAAAAGACGACCTGGACTGAGACAAAATCAATACAGTTATTCCGATTATAAAAGAAAAGGCAGCAATCCAACCATGCGCCCTAAAATGATCAAAAAAACCCCAAAGAAAAGCACCAAGATATGCCAACAGAACAACTGACAAAAAAGTTGGATGTGTCAATACCCCTTGCCCCAAAAGCCTAGCTCTTGGAAAATCATGTTCTTGGTAAAAAACAACCAAGCATATAACTGAAAAACACAAAAGAACCGGAGCAAAATAATTGATCACAGACTGAGAGAATCTAGTAAAATCATCAACCAACACAAACACTGCTACAAAAAAACCATATATATAAAAAGCCCTTTTCATGTATCTAAAGAAAACATCCATTGAGAAAGAACTAGACCAAAAAGAACTAGCAACCAAATATAAAATAAACAAAAAAAACAAATTTACCAGCCAAGAACGATGCATTCGAATCAACTGTTTTCTTGAACAACAAAAAACCAGAGGTAAAAGAACAAGACCATAAAAAACGTTATTAACCGACTTCCAATTATCAAGCACCATAAAACTTGACAGAAATGCGGCAAAGCCAAACAATAAAAAATAATCTTTACAAACACTGACAATACTTGTTGAACTTTTCAGAAGTCCCCTGACATATCCTTCATCCATATCTAACACCATTCTTTAATAATCAAGAACCACAGAATCAATCTAACAACACATTACTAGATAAATATTATGTAGTTACTTCAAGTAGGGCTTTTTCCAACATTAATGGCTCAAAGCTATTCTTTGTTTGTTTGTTGAAATCCTTATGAGAAACTAAGAAATATTCAAATCTTATCAATCTTTTTTCACTTTTTAAAGTGAGAGTAAAGAAACTCTCTACTAGACCTATCATTAGTCAACCGTCCACCCGCCCAACACCATTCTTTCGGAAAATTTCACAAACCATCAATCCAGTAACATATTTTTGCAACTGGTTTTGGCAAATTATTAAAGCCTTATTAACTTAGTTCAATCGTATTGCCATTGCCGAGAATGAGGTTGCGGTAGCTCTGCTGCATGGCACCTGCGGAGAACATTGATTCGGAACGTTTTTTGAGTCCGTCAGTGTAGGCCTTGAGTTCACTTTCATCGAGTGAGAGCAGCTTTTTGAGTCCGTCGGTAAGTCCGTCCGTATCGCCGGCTTTATGCATGATACCCTGACCGCCGAGCACTTCCGGGAGGCCGCCGGCATCGCTGCTGACGATCGGCACATCGGCGAGGATGGCCTCGAGCGCGGCGAGGCCGAAGCCTTCTTTGCGCGAGGGCATGGCAAAGTAGTCGAAGGCTTTGAGACAGCGGGCTGCTTCGGTGACATTGCCGGTGAAGACGACACGCTCGGAGAGCCCGAGATCGGCGGCCATTTTTTTTAGTTCGTCCATCATGCGGCCTTCGCCGACGATGGCGACATCGAAATCTAGGGGGATACGGCTAACAGCAGCGAGCAGCAAGTCGTGGCCTTTGAGGCTGACGAGCCGTCCGACACAGCCAATAATGCGGCGCTCTGCCTTGAGACCGAGTTCGGCACGGGCTGCTTCTTTGCTGAGCAGGTCACGGTGAAAACCGGCGAGATCGATACCATTGAAAATGGTGAAGCTATTGCGCTCTTTGGCGGCCGGACAGTTCTTGACGAGGTCATTGCGAACCGAGGCTGAAACACCGATGAACCTAGTATTTTTCATGAAAAAGGCGGCGGCGATACGACGACCGAGCCGGGCAAATTCATCGAGACCGTGAAAGATGCTGTAGACTTCTTTGATACCAGTTCGCGATGCGGCAATCGCTGCCAACAGGCTTGGCTTATAGCGTTCGGAGAGGACATGGGTGATCCCTTCCTGTTTGATGACGGCAGCGATTTCTTTGGCCGAGGACAGTGGAGCGAAGGAGTTGCGGGTCGAATTTAGGAAAATTCCTTCACCTTTAAAGTGGGCCGGCTTTTCTTTATAGAGGTAGAGCTCGATGACTTCACATTCGGCCCGAAAGGCTGAGCGGATTTCGCCGGTAAGCTTATAATCAGCCGCCGGGGCACTGTGAAGAACGTGGAGTAATTTCATCGCTGAACTGCATTCATTTAAGTATACTCTTTGACATTTTCTATCCATGGGTGTGCTTTGGGCTTTAACATTAACATTCGAACATTTTCCCTTTTGGTCAATTATAGGAAGGATCATTACCCTCTTTTTTGTCCAAGCCGCTATAGGAAAGATGGCAGGATAAAAATTAGTTTTTCTTTTTCAAAACTTAGTTGCCACCGCTCTTCCAATTTAAATTAACTCAAACCATCTAAAAAATGATTATTCATCCCTCAGATAATAATATTTTTAGCGCAGGCATACCCCAAAATATGTCACAAACAGCCTCATCTGAAAAATAATTACTGACTCGCTGATTTAACTGATCACATTCAGTACCATGCTGATCACTGTAGAGCCGCAAAAGTGCTTCAGRTAGCCTCTCCGGATTATTCATCTCGAAAGAGATGCCTAGTGAACCCACGACTTCAGGGCTTCCACCACAATTACTGTAAGCAATGGGTAGTCCTGCCGCCATCGCCTCGAGTAAAACCATTCCGAACGGTTCATGGTCAGAACTTAAAACAAAGCTGTCAAAGCCCTTAAAGTAACGGTAAGCATCCTTAACAAACCCCAGAAAATGTACTTTATCATCTATATTGAGAGCCTCCGCTTGACACTTAAGATCCAACTTAAGACGGCCCTCACCGATTATCATCAGTTGTGCACCAGGCATTTTTTCTAAAGCCAATGAAAACCCAGCCAATAATGTCTTATAGTCTTTATCTGGGTGAAGCCGTCCCACCGCCCCAAAAATATAACCATCACCAGAAATTCCTAGAAACTCTCTCGCAGACAGCCTATCAACTTGCTGTTCTTTGACCGACTCGACATTTATACGGTTATAGACTGTTTGAATTTTTTCAGTCGGAAAGCATGGCAACGATTTTCGAATATCATTTCTTATCGCATCGGATACACCCACCAATAGCAATTGATTTTTCTTGTGCATTACAAATGCTCTACGCAGCCATTTATCATAGACACCATAGGCATGATTAACGCCAATCACCTTCAATCCTTTGACGGACAAAGCCGAATATATTGATTTGTACCGGTGGGCCACACAAAAATCATAGTGTTCTTGTGAATGAAGAGCCTTTATACGCTTTACCAGCCCCCTCTTTAAACCACTCAGGTCTTTTGAGGCGTATTCAAAAAAGAATACCTTACCGCCCACCTCTTTAGCTAGAATCTCGTCTTTCTTTCCTGTCAGAAAGATGGTGGTTAATTCATAGTCACTGCCGTCAAATAGCCGCGCCCACTGCCTAGCGACATCCCCAAAAGGAGCCGAAGACCCGTGACAAATTTGTAGAATATTTTTCTTCATATCAAGCTAAAACAATAATCAGACAAATCAGAACCCCTAGCGTACAAGCCTTCCTCTATTTCTCTGGTTTCAACACAATGGCACTTTTTATATATTACTCTTAGAGGTGATTCCTGCTGCAGGCTAGGCTGATATCTCGACAGAAATGAGGAAAGTAACGTCATTGCATCAGCCTACTCTTTCCTTCGTGACTAAAATGTCTTCCATTATCAAATATTGCAGATCTGATCCAAAAAACATATTTAACGCATCTTCGGGCGAACAAATCATTGCCTCCCCTCGTCGATTAAGTGAGGTATTGAGAACAACGCCATTACCGGTAAGTTTTTCCATCTCTTCCATCAACTCATAATAACGTGGGTTAAAATCCTTTTTAAGCGCATGCGCTCGGGCAGTACCATCTTCATGGACCACTTCTGGCACTCGGGTTTTCCATTCTTCATTCACTTCAAAAGTAAACGTCATAAAGGGCGCAGGATGATCACTCTTAAACATTTCCGGTGCGACACGATCTAGCATGCTGGGGCAGAATGGTCGCCAACGCTCTCGAAATTTAATTTGCTCATTAATGCGACTGGCCACACCAGAAGAACTGGGGCAACCTATAATGGATCGCCCACCTAAAGCCCTGGGCCCAAACTCCATTCGACCTTGAAACCAGGCAACAGGGTTACCTTCGGTAAGAATTTTGGCAATGCGTTGCGGGACCTGATCAATCAGCTCATACGAAGGCTTCTCTTTGTGCTCTTCACAGGCACGAATACATTCCTCGTTAGAAAATTCTGGCCCTAGGTATACATGCTCCATTTTCTCTGGCTGGATGCCACGCTTCATTAACGCATATGAAGCAGCACCAACAGCTGTTCCAGCATCACCAGAAGCAGGCTGTACATACAGTTCTTTCACGTCATCACGAGCAATGATTTTTTGATTGAGCTTGACGTTAAGCGCACCCCCACCCGAAAAGGCCAACTTGCCTGTCTCCTTGAGAATATCTCCCAAGTAATAATCCATTAATTTCAGCACAACACTTTCAAACAATGCCTGTATTGTTGCCGCATAATCGATATAAGGCTCATCGGCAATATCACCATCCCGCTTGGGCCCAAGCCAGTCAATCAGCTTTGGGCTGAAATAGAAACCAACGCCATYCTSCTTATAACGACGAAGGCCAACYGTATTAACCAGCTTRGTGTTYACCTGRAAATTCTTGCCATCAAAATCWATCAGYCGAGAAAAATCATACTTGGTGGGGTCRCCATAGGGMGCCATACCCATRACCTTGTAYTCWCCRTCCAGCATTTCAAAACCRAGRTAYTSGGTKATCGCACCATAMAGKCCWCCCAAMGAATCWGGATCRTAAAAYTCTTTGATYTTRTGAATYTTGCCRTTTTCKCCRTAGCCAAARAAAGTGGTGGCATATTCRCCTTTACCGTCCACRCCCATAATGGCAGTTTTYTCTTTAAAACCGCTYAAGTGATAAGCACTGGAKGCATGGGCCAAGTGRTGCTCKACTGACTCAAACTCCACATTATTTGGATCAATACCAAGATCACGCAACAAACTAAAAACCCGTCGACGATAACGCCGATAATGACGATTACCATTTAATAACGCATCTAAAGCACGATCAGGGGCATACCAATATCGTTTGGCAAAGTGCCAGCGGGCCTTGGAAAAAATGGAGATAGGTGCAAAAGGTACAGCAACCACATCAACCGCTTCCGGCTTTATTCCTGCATATTCAAGACAAAACTTAGCCGCATTAAATGGCATTTTCCCCTTGGCATGTTTATCMCGAATAAAGCGCTCTTCTTCCGCTGCCGCCACTAATTTCTCGTCGACGTAAAGTGCCGCAGAGGGGTCGTGATTTAATGCACCGGAGATACCAAGAACAATTGTAGACACAGTTAAACCTTCTTCTTAAACACAATTAAACTTTCTTATTAACCAGCGTAATGCCAGCCCTATCAGCAAAAGGACACAGCAATTGTTCAAAATGCAACCAAGTGTTACCTTGCCAGTTATCCATGAATCGCTGCAAATCTCGCCTGAATGCCGTTATAAATTGTTTTTCTGAGCCATGCCATTGCACAGCATCCAGATCAATCACCTGAAGTTGCTCGTCGACCACAATAAAATTTGTGGCTTTCATATCACCATGGCTAACACTGCTAGCCCAAAGAGTAYCAAACAGATAGACCACCTGATGATCCAGCCACGCCGGCAGATGTGCATCCCTGCGCTTTAATAGCCAAGCCTGCAAATCATTTCCCTCTGCATATTCGCTGACGAGGTAAGCTTCTCGCCGCAGAGGTCCTCTACGATTTTCACGTATCGCTATAGGCCTGGGAGTAGCAATACCGAGCAATTCCAACCGGTGTGCACTTTTCCACGAGACCCAGGCCCTACTTGGCCTAAAACAACGACTGAGACCATGCCAAAAACTTTTAATATTGTACCGCTTTAATACCCAATCACTGCTATCACCAACAACCTTTACCACCGTTGCAGTATTGCCATGCTTGAGAAACTCAGCCTGACCAAGAGCAACTTCTGGCTCACTCATCAGCTGGCGCAATTTATCACTTTCAAAACTTCGTTCAAAGGCTATAAACACATGTGGTGTTTTTGAAACCTGAAATTGTGTACAAGAACGTGTGGTTTTAGCCAGATAATGCTTAATCCTCTGCTCACGCGCTTGAATAATTGTAGATAAGAGCTCTCTTTCATTTGGGGCTCCTTCACCATAGGCCTCAATGACATCAGAAACTAAAGCATCATAGCCTGGGGTCATCTGTGCAAAAAAANGTGCCAGGTTTTGCAGCGGATTGTTTAACTTCTCAACACCACCACCATCAATAACAAATAGTTTTCCTTGGCTCAGTAAAAAATTGTCCAGATGTATGTCTGCCTGCATCCARCCAGACCGGTGCAGCTCACCAATCAATKTAAGTGCATCACGCAAYARGGGCTTTAGCTGAGAACAAGRCAAGCCTTGATARCAAGAYTGCAAGCTYACSGCATCACTCAAAAACTYTGTGGCAAGAAAATAACCACCGTCCTCATCTACGAGRCTCCAAACTTCTTGAGGRCAAGGYACCCCAGAATCRATGATAGCCTTTAGYCCCRCTCGTTCACGTTCAAGGTATTTACGCTGAAAAAATAACTTTACCAGYACCTCTRCGCCAGCCCARTGAGCACGAAATGCCAATCGCTTACCCGGYAAATGTCTATATATCTCTTCACACACCAAGGGCTCACGRCCAGGCACGCTCARCTGAAATGATGGCGACAGTGTTTGATCTGCTTGCTGCAGTTGTTGCAGGGTGACSAGATCAACCATGCTCAATCAACTTCTTTGCCTCAATCCTATCAATCACAGCTTTTTCCAATATAGGCAAATCCCAGCGAATAGGACTAGTTTCAATATAGGCTTCTAACAACTGCCTCCAATCATCCGAGATTAAGTCTACGGCTCGACGAACAAGAGCAGTCAAATCCTTCACCCCACCACTCTTTGAAACAATTTTTTTACATTTCTCAAGATCAATAAATCTTATATCCTGGCAATCCGTACGAGAAAAAAAGATATGCTTGGGATATAAGCAACCATGCCTAAGCCCTGTACTATGCATACGCCCAACCAGCCTACCCAAAGCACGTATGCCGTCCAGCCTATCCGAAGGTGACAATGACGCACGATCTAACCATTGTTCCATTGATTCATAATCCTCATCAAGAGCACGGGTCACTAGCAGTGCTCTGTCAGAGCGTCCTTGTTCCCCACCAAAGCGATCTCGACCAACACAAGAGATGTCCATCGTCAAAACACCACCCTTCTGAAGATGACGAATATTTAACCATTCTCTCATTGCCAGAGGTATTCCCCGCAGAGGATGACGCGGTGTCCGACAATTATAATTTTCCTGACGCTTTAGATAAAAAGACCTCTCAATGTGAGTTTGAGGGTCTTTTAGAGAAAAAACACCTACATCACTATGGCCATTACGACCAAGATTAGGGGCATCTACAATTTCTGCATCTACATCCCACAACGCTTCAAAATTATCCAAGCCACGAGCTTTAAAAAACTCGGCATACTTAGCATTTAGATGAAAAAACTGCCTTTTCATGGCTTCAGCCTCAGTACATAACCTGCGTCCTGCGGTAACTTTTTTTATTTATACGCTAAACCAAATAGCGCCCCGCGCCTACCTTAACCATGGTATCCCTTACGAACACCTTTATCATGAAGCTTATCTGCCGCACGACCAATTGCATGCCAAAAATTTATCTTATCACTGAGCGCCTTACTTAAAGGCTGCTGCTTGTATNCCCGAATAAAACAAAGCACATCACGCTGATCAAATCCCACACGCCTTGCGGAGTAGTACAGTGCAGACAAATCCTTTTGACGCCAGCGTCTGGGCGTCCGATTTCGAAGCTGTACTCGATGAAGATCAATCAAATAGATTGGTCGTTTGAATACCGGCACATCGATAAAATCCTCAGAAGTATCCAACAAAAAATGGCAAAGATAATAATCCCGATGATTTACCCCGCTATCATGCAATGTACGGGATATTTTTGCCAACCGCCGAACCAGTGCTCGCCGTGCAGACACGCCCATCTCAAACAATACTGCAGGGTTACAATACTCATCCAATGGCTCGGTGGGTTCCAGTGCGTCAGTAATCAGAAATGACTTTTCACTGGCAGGGTTCCAGCCAGTGCGCCCAAAAGCTTTAGCTGTCATTGTTTCTACRCCCAGCTCATTGAGYCKRCCAATAGCYTGATATTCRTTCTCAGCACCCAACACGGGCATACGCAGGTAAAGCAGGTTTTTTAGGATTTCACCCACACCCACACCCGAATGAGTTTTTACAAAATAAGCTTTATTTCCAAACTCAAAGCGTGTGGTACAGCGATCACCCATATCACGATAGGTCTCTCCAGTCAGTGAAAACGCCACATCAAAAGGATCGTTATTTTCCCATTTTGATGCAAAAGGCTCTGCCAGAAACAACTTCATTCAGTGTTCTCCAAAGTACTTTTTTTCAAAACATCTAGTTTCAAAGTCGCCTCTTCTAACGTACTTTTCTCTAGACTCTTTCTCTCAAGTACCTGATCAATAATGTCGGCAGCTTTTATTGGCATGTCATAGATATTTGCATGTTTTGAAAAGTTGAGGCCATTTTCTCGCCATTTTACTTTATCTTCCAGCAACATCTTATGAAGCATGCAATCAAATGCCTTTTGGACAAAAGGCGACGGCACAACCTCTCCAGACCCAGCTTCCTGAACATAGCGGGCATAACCACACACATCGGTTACTAACGCGGGCAGCCCCGCCACAATCGACTCCAGCAATACTGTTCCTGTATTCTCTGCATAGGCCGGATGCACCAATACATCGGCACCCAGCAAGAAGCGTGGCACATCGTCACGACCAGAAAAAAATGTAACCTGTTGATCGACCCCTAAACGGCGGGCCAAGGATTGATAACGGGCGGGGTCATCCTGACCAATTACAAACAGTTGCGTACAACTTTGTAGCACAGGCGGCAGAGAGGCAAGCCCTCTGATGCTTCGATCCAACCCCTTGGTGCGAAAGCCTGAACCAATCTGCAATAATAAAAAGTCATCATCTTTTAGATTAAATTCATGGCGAAAATCATCTCTTACTTCCTTTGCATTTTCAGGTGCACACCGGTCCATGCTGATACCCGGCGGCAACATGGTCATACGAGACAATTCTGTCCCATAATAACGCTGAAATAATGCCTGCTGAACATCCGAGATCATCAAAATTTCTGCCTTCTCTCCCGGATTAAAAATGGACTGCTCATAGTGTGAAAAATGCCTGTATCGACAGGTGTATTTATACCACCAGCGACGTAAATACCGTGATTTATGCTCAAAACAAGGGTCAGCACAATAATAAATATCCAACCCTGGCATCTTATTAAATCCCACCAAAACATCTGCAAGCTTCTGCTTTAGTTGCAAATGCAACCAAGTCGTAAACTTCTGATATTTTCTTGTGCCACTAATACTTGCACCAGTAATGCCCCCACCTCTAACCATATTAGGAGGAGCGACAACTACATCCAACCAATCTGGGCAATTYCCATCCCACTTGAGCGTGTACACCGTTACCTGATGGCCACGCTTCGYACACKYCTCCGCWATACGAAGAAARTCYCKCTGCAATCCRCCATARGGGAAGTAYTTATACAAACAAAAGGCCAGCCGACTCACCKRRATGCCYCNARAGNARTCRGGYACAAGCTCATCCAAAGCCGCTATTACGCCAYCGGAYGTTAARYCGTTAAGACATTTCATRTGAGCAGACGTCACAGGGTTRAGCGGACATTCCCGCTTRAARCAAGGRCCACAATCCACAGGAAGAGAAAGAATAGCCACCTGCTCATTCAGTGGTGGGGTAAACCCTGGAGAAGTAGAACCATAGACCACCACCAAAGGGCGATTTAACGCTGCAGAAATATGCATCAGGCCGGAATCATTACTTACTACGGCATCAGCAACAGCCAACAAATCAATGGCATCCTCAAGCTGAGTCACACCGGCAAGATTAAAACAGTGAGATCGATCAATTTCTGGCAACAAGCTGATAATTGTCTCAGTAACGGGCTGATCCTTGACTGAACCCAGCAGCCAAACCTGCCAGCCATCGGAAATTTTTTGAGCTGCCACCTCAGCRTAATGCTGYTCGGGCCAGCGCTTGGCAGGCCCAAACTCTGCCCCCGGRCATAGCACCAATACTTTRCGYTCGCTCTCAAGCCCAAATTGCTGACGCAATTGTGGCACCCGAYCAAGGTCWGCGTGTAGATTCGGKRCAGGCAARTTGTCCTCTAGAGTTTTGYTTTTAGGGTAAGCCAGCGCATCAAAGCGCTGCACCATCAAKGGATAACGCCGCTTATCCAGCTGACGAAGGTCATTRAGCAACCCATAGCGCATCTCTCCCTTCCAGCCAGTACGTTGAGGGATACGGGCAAACCAGGGAATAAGTGCAGATTTGAATGAGTTTGGTAAAACAATCGCTTGGTCGTAATTTTCGGCTCGCAATTCTCGGCCAATTTTACGCCGTATGGACCACATCAAGCTGCCATGACCAACAGGCATTTCAATGGCTCGACGAACCTCGGGCATACGGGCAATAATAGGGCGACTCCAACCGGGAGCCAACACATCAATAATTGTATTTGAAGATTGCTGTTTAAGCAGCGTGAACAGCGACTGGGCCATCACCATGTCTCCTACCCATGATGGCCCAACGATTAACACTTTTTTATCAGCCGACTTCTTTTCAGATGCCTGTTTTGTAGATACCACAAAGCCTCCGAAACGACCCGAGGGTTACTTACCCACAGGGGTCAACCATGCTGAATGCTCGGCTCTTCGACCACGCACCAAATCAAAATACTGCGTCTGTAATTGCTCAGTAATAGGACCACGCTTACCATTACCTAGAACTCGACCATCCAATTCGCTAATAGGTAAAACCTCTGCAGCTGTCCCGGTAAAAAATGCCTCATCAGCCACGTACACCTCATCGCGGGTAATACGTTTTTCCACAACCTTGTAACCGTCATTTTCTGCCAACTGCATAACTGTCTTACGGGTAATGCCGTCCAGACAGGAGGTAAGTTCTGGCGTATAGAGCACACCATCACGCACGATGAAGATATTTTCACCACTACCTTCAGCAACATAACCTTCGGGATCAAGCATCAATGCTTCTTCGCATCCGGAATCCAGTGCCTCACGCAATGCCAGCATAGAGTTAATATAATTGCCATTGGCCTTCGCTTTAGTCATGGAAATGTTCACGTGGTGACGGGTATATGATGATACACGAACTTTAATTCCCTTTTCCAAGGCTTCCGGCGACATATAGGAGGGCCACTCCCAGGCCGCTACAATCACGTGAGTTTGAAGACCATCAGCACGCAGCCCCATGCCTTCAGAACCAAGAAAAGCCATTGGCCTCAAATAAGCCTCATGCAATCCATTCTCACGAACGACAAGTTTTTGGGCCTCATTGAGCTGTTCTTTGCTGAAAGGCATATTCATACCCATGATTTTAGCGGAGCGAAACAAGCGGTCCGTATGATCCTGCAAGCGAAAAATAGCGGCACCTTGATCCTGAGTCTCGTAGGCACGAACACCCTCAAACACCCCCATACCATAATGAAGCGTGTGGGTTAGCACATGGATTTTTGCCTCCCGCCAGGGAACCATCTCGCCATCAAACCAGATGTAGCCATCACGATCGGCAAATGACATCTAACGTCTCCTAAAATCAAATTTTTCTAAAAATATAAGGGGGCAAACTTCAAAATATCTGATACAGATATCCGACCACCCACTAAACCAGTAGCTGCCGCCAAACTGATGCAACCTGCTCTCGCTCAGCCATAAACTCAGACGCCTTCACCACAAGGGGCTGTTTTTGTAACTGGAGGCGATGCCCAACGGAGCGATAATTTTTATAAGCTCTCGTCAAAATTTCTGCATCTTCAGCTGATATAACCCCACCCTCCTCCAGACATGCAAGGATACGAATATTATCACTCCATCGGGTTAAATCAGGAATTTCATGGGACCAAGCCAAGACCGCAAATTGAACCATAAATTCGATGTCAACGATACCTCCAGCATCTTGCTTAAGGTTGAAAACATTACTCTCTTCTCCTGCTTTACCACCGCCTGATTTTTCGCTTCCCAAGTGACCGCGCATTTTATTACGCATTTCAATCACATCACCCAGCAACGGTGCACGCTCCCTCTGCTGACAAAGCACACGATGACGAGTTTCCTTAAATGCCATTGAGAGTTTTTCAGAACCAGCCACTGGCCTGGCCCTGACCAACGCCTGATGCTCCCATGTCCAGGCATCCTCAAGCTGATATTTTTCGAACCCAGACAAAGAAGAAACTAGCATGCCAGAACCGCCTGAGGGCCTGAGGCGCATATCAACCTCATAGAGATCACCAGAACTCATTTTGGCAGTCAAAATGTGAATAATACGCTGCCCCAAACGCATAAAAAATGTGGCATTGTCGATGCTACGATCGCCATCTGTTGCCTTATTTGGGTTGGCATCATGCAGAAAAACCAAATCAAGGTCAGAACTATGCCCTAACTCTATACCACCAAGCTTGCCGTAACCCAGAATCAAAAATCCTGGCTTATCGCCACTGGCACCCTCCCCTCCTGGATGCCCATAACGAGCCACCATTTGATCCCAAGCTATCTCCAATACATGGCTCAAAATTGCTTCAGCTAACCAAGTAAGATAATCACTCACTTTCATTAACGGAAGAATATCCTCCACCTCACAGGCTGCCACATGCAAACTGTGGGAACGTTGAAAATAACGAAGTACTTCCATTTGTGCTTCAAGGTCGTCACCGGGAACTCGCAACAACTGTTGCCGCAGCTCATCCTCTAGCTCATCTTTATTTGGCAGAGAATACAGTGTTCGACTATCCAGCAGCTCATCAAGCAATGCCGGATAGCGTGACAACTGTTCGGCAACCCACGGACTGGCGGCACAGAGTTTGACCGTACTTTGCAACGCCATAGGATTTTCTTTCAAAAGCACCAGATAAGCACTACGACGAGCAACCGACTCAATTAGCTGCAAGACTCTACCCAATGCTTCAGCATCATTATTCAGCGGTGCACAAGCAGCAATTAATCGTGGCATCAAATCATCTAGACGAATCCGAGTATCAGTAGCCATAGCCAATACGGACCGGCTATTACATAAACTCTGAATTAATCCAAGGGCTTGATCTGGTTGACTGTAGCCAAGTTTTGTCAACTCATCAGAGGTACAATCTTCATCACCGCAGTTCTGCCAAATAAACTGAGCATTTTGAAAATTATTCCCGGCACCGTTATCGTCAACATCTTGGTGCTCGTCAGCAATAACGTCTTCAAATATTTTCCTGACAAATGTCCGATGACCTTCTAGGCATACCGCAAAGTCATCCCAACTATCAAAATCGAGAACATAGGCAAGCTGCTGTTGCTCTAACTCCGCAATGGGAAGCATTTGAGTTTGCTTGTCTTGCCAACCTTGCAAGGCATGCTCAACATTGCGTAAAAAAGTATAGCTTTGGTAAAGTGAACCAACGTCACTAGCAGGTAACAACCCTTCAGACCCCAGCAGCGCCAACACCTCTTTCAATGATTGCGTCTGGAAGCGAGCATCACGGCCACCCCGGATAAGCTGGAAGGCCTGAGCGATAAACTCCACCTCACGAATTCCACCTGCACCGCGCTTTATGTCACCAGAAATTCCTTTTCGCTGTACCTCACGATTAATCAGCGCTTTCATATCACGCAATGATTCAATCGCACTGAAATCAATATATTTTCGATAAGTAAATGGTCGCAACAGTGACATAAGTCTAGCTCCAGCTTGATGGTCTCCAGCCACCACTCGCGCTTTGATCATGGCATAGCGTTCCCATTCACGACCCTGTGTCTGGTAATACTCCTCCATGGCATCAAAGTTAAGAATCAATGCACCACTCTGCCCATAGGGGCGTAGTCGCATATCCACACGAAACACGAAGCCATCGGCATTACGGACATCTAACGCCCTGATAAGCTTTTGACTCAACCGAATAAAAAACTCTTGATTGCTAAGGCTGCGACGCCCATCACGGGTTTCACCACCCTCTGGATAGGAGAAAATCAGATCGATATCAGATGAAACATTTAGCTCCCATGCACCCATTTTTCCCATGCCGAGCACCACCATTTTTTGGGGCTCACCAGCAGAATTAATGGGTGTCCCCCAGGCTTCATAAGCCTGGGGGTAGAGAAAATCGAGCGCACATTGCAGGCATGCCTCGGCCAATCGCGTCATATCGGCCGTTGTTTCTTCAAGAGTCGCTGCTCGAGTAAAATCTCGCCAGACTATCCGTACCATTTCCCGATTGCGAAACCTGCGCAGCTGTTGCAGTAAATCATCTTCTGTTTCAGCCGATTCAAGCCGGAAAGACAGGCACGCCATCATGGACTCAGATGTATAACTGACACCCAGATCACCCGACCCAACCAATTGTTGAAACATTTCGGGGTTGCCACTACAAATTGAGGCAACAAATTCGCTGCAACTCCAAACCAGTATCAGATCAAATGAGAAACCGCTATCAGACCCGCCGCTGTTAAGAACATCATCTAACCACTGAGATTGCTCAGAAGAGGCCATGTGATCAAAATGTTCTCGACGTAAAAGCCACTGCTCATGAAGTAGTGAAGGCAATGGTTTTCGACTCATAAAGCTATCCTAAAAATAATCCGCAGAAGGGCGAGAATTGATAACAAATGGTATTCACTGCCAACAAAATTCTGGCAGTTCCATTAACTTACTTTCCTGATTCCGGAGCCACCCTCATAACCTCTTCTACTGAGGTAATACCTGCCCCAACTTTTTGAGCTCCACTCAATCTAAGTGTTCGCATGCCTTCTTTCATGGCCTGTAATCGCAACGCTGAAATATCAGTATCCGCATTAATTAATGATCTTATGGACTCACTAATGGGCAATATTTCATAAAGGCCCTGACGGCCAAGAAAGCCAGTGTTCCGACACTCCAGACACCCAACCGGCTTGTACAGCTGCTCGGGCGACTTTACCTTCCAAGGATGCACCAGTGGCTCCCAGTCCGCCGCCACCGTAGGAGCTGGCTCCTTACAATGATGGCAAAGTGTCCGCACCAACCGCTGAGCCATCACACCATTTAGAGTCACCCTGATCAAATGAGCCGGTACTCCCAGGTCCAGCAACCGGGTAATGGCCGTAGGCGCATCATTAGTATGAAGTGTCGACAATACTAGGTGGCCTGTTAGTGCCGCCTGAATAGCCATTTCAGCCGTCGCCAGATCACGAATCTCACCCACCATAATAATATCTGGATCCTGACGCATCAGCGTCCTAATACCAGCGGCAAAATCAAAATCGATGTTTGGTTGCACCTGGCTCTGGTTAAAGCTGTCCTCAACCATTTCAATGGGATCTTCAATGGTGCTGACGTTCACCTCGTCTGTCGCCAGCTCCTTGAGAGTGGAATAAAGTGTGGTGGTTTTTCCCGATCCGGTCGGCCCCGTCACCAAAACAATACCATGTGGACGGCTGGTCATTTCCTCCCAGCACTTTAGGTCATCACCACTTAATCCCAAATCACTGAAACTACGCAGCAATACCTCCGGATCAAAAATCCTCATGACCAACTTTTCACCAAAAGCCGTAGGCAAGGTGGAAAGCCTTAATTCAATTTCGTTACCCTCTGGCGTAACAGTTTTTACCCGGCCATCTTGAGGCCTACGTTTTTCAGCCACATTCATACGACCCAGTATTTTTATGCGACTGGTTACAGCCGTCATTACCTGGTCAGGCAACTCATAAACCTGGTGTAAGACACCATCAATACGAAAACGAATTTTCCCTTTCTCTCGACGCGGCTCAAGGTGAATATCACTGGCTCGCTGATCAAAGGCATACTGCAACAACCAATCCACAATATTGACGATGTGCTGATCCTGAGCATCAGGATCTTTTAACGAGCCTATCTGCAGTAACTGCTCAAAATTCGTAACACCCGCCCGATTGTCCCCAGCCAGCCCCTTCGCGCCAAATACAGACTTGGCCAGTGAATAAAACTCAACGGTATATTTCGCCACATCCAGTGGATTAGCGACGACTCGCTTAATTTTCTTGCGGCTGGTTTGTTCGAGATCGACCACCCACGAAGTGGCGAATGGCTGGGTCGTTACTATCACCAACTCATCACTACTGGCATCAATACAAAGAATACTGTGGCGCCGAGCAAACTGAAATGACATCACATCTGTCACAGCTGTCACATCAACCTTTAAAGGGTCAATATGTGCAGTTTCAAGACCACTTTTTTCCGACAACCACTGGGTTAGATCCTCAATGGTTACCTGTTTATTAGACTCACTGGCATTCTGAAGACGCTGGCCAGCGATATAGGCGAAGGGGTGAAGCAGTGCCTGATCTCTACTACGCCGAGAGCCTGCAACAATGTTCGCGTCCTCACGAACCAATATGCCGTCAGCGACCAGATCTTTGAGAACATTACTCAAATCCAGTTGACGCTCTACTACCGTTCCCCCGGCCATAAACACCACCTAACATGATTGATTTATTGCTTATAAAGCTCTATGTACAGGATTGTAGCGATAATAGCCAACGGACATCCACACCAAAGGCTTTTTTTCATTTGTAGTAAAACAAAAGCAACCCACAAACCACTCAGCCAATTAATTCAGCCATTCATAGCAAAATATACGGCATATCAGCTATAGACCAACTATTCTGTAAGCTAACTCACAAACTTAACGTTAACTTTGTCACAAAAGGAAAGGTATTCGCATGTCCAGGAAAGGAGAAACAGAGACCACACATTTTCGGTCGGCTCGTGTTGAGAGCTTAAATGGCCAGTGGTTTTTTGCTGTCAGGGAAGGCGCAAAAATGGTTGGCCCGTTTTGCACCCAAAAAGAAGCACAGAAGTCCGCTGCTTCCTATGCAAAAGATATCGATGAAGGCCGGGATCCGATGCATGTTATGTCTGACCAAGTTATGGCCAAAGGGTTTTCACTAAAGTAAAAATATCCCATAGATTAACCCTCATAACGCAATCACCCACCAACAACGCTTTTCTCTGCTTCTATTTCTAGCGTACGCCTGCCATCCAATAGAGTGCCGGCGGTTGCTTTTTCATCCACGCATCGTAGACTCGAAGCATGCAATTGATTCCCATGCTCCAACAACTCATCGCCAAGAACTCCATAAGCAGCATTAACCCCACATTAGACCAGGGCAACCGCGAGGTTATCGAATTATTAGCCAGCTGGTTAAACGACCTGGGCTTTACCACTGAAATAATGCCACTTGCTGACCCCAGAAAAGCCAACCTTATCGCTACTCTGGGTTCGGGGCCCGGGGGTTTGGTATTAGCAGGCCATACCGACACAGTACCCTGTGATGAAAAACTTTGGCAGAACAACCCTTTTCAGTTAGTCGAAAAAGACCAGCGGTTATACGGGCTCGGCGCCTGTGATATGAAGGGATTCTTTCCACTTGCTATTGAAGCGGCCAAACAATTTCTTGATCAACCACTAAAACAACCCCTGATCATTCTCGCTACAGCTGATGAAGAATCATCCATGATGGGCGCCCAAACACTAGCTGAGGCAGGCAAGCCCAAGGCCCGCTATGCCCTGATAGGCGAACCTACCGGAATGAAACCTATCAGCATGCACAAAGGTATTATGGTCGAAAAATTGATCATCGAAGGCCGCTCAGGTCATTCTAGCGATCCATCTCTGGGCCTAAACGCCATGGAAACCATGCACGAAGTTTTGGGTGAGCTTCTGGCTTTCCGCAATGAGCTTCGGGACAAATATCACAATCCACTGTTTGCTGTTGATTACCCCACCATGAACCTGGGTTGCATCCACGGTGGAAACAATCCCAACCGTATTTGCGGCCAATGCGAACTAGGGTTTGAAATTCGCCCATTGCCTGGAATGGATATGGGTAAATTACAACAAATCATAAGAGAACGAATACTGCCCTACGAACAAAAAAACGGGGTGGTTATCTCACTCAACCATTACGATGTCCCCGCTTATTCAGCAGCACCAGACTCCAAACTGGCCAAGATCTGCGAATCACTCACCAACCACAGCAGTGGTGCGGTTTCCTTTGCCACAGAAGCTCCTTACCTAAGCAAATTAGGCATGGATGTGATGATTCTGGGCCCCGGTAATATTGAACAAGCTCATCAGCCCGATGAATACCTGGCACTGGACAGGATTCAACCAACGATAAATTTTCTTACTCAACTTATTAGCCGCTGTTGTTTATAACCATCGTTATTTATACTGTTGTTAACAACGATTTTTTTATACTAGTTTCTTAATGAAAATCAGGCAGATACTGTGACCGACTACGTGAAATTCCTGCGTGACACATCCCCCTACATCAACACTCACAGGGGAAAGACCTTTGTGCTGGCCCTCAGCGGCGAAGCCGTGGCCCACGGAAATTTTACCAACATCGTTCATGACATTGCACTATTACACAGCCTTGGAATAAAACTGGTACTGGTTCACGGTGCAAAAACTCAGGTAGAAGAGCGGTTAAAAACGTCAGCTATTACCACAAAATTTGACCAACATACCCGAATTACTGACAGCGCCAGCATGGCCTGCGTGAAGGATGCCGTTGGCAGCACCCGAATTACCATTGAAGCCAAATTATCCACCGGTGCTGTCAATTCACCCATGCATGGAGCACGGATTCAAGTAGTTGGGGGAAACCTCATCACAGCCAAACCCCTGGGCGTTAAAGATGGCATTGATTTTCACCATACGGGTGAAGTTCGCAGAATTGACCAGAAAAGCATTCAGAAACAACTGGATAATGGTGCAATCGTGCTGCTTTCACCCATTGGCTATTCACCAACAGGTGAAGCCTTCAACCTGAACTATGAAGATATCGCCACCCATGCCGCCATTAGCTTGGGAGCAGAAAAACTGATTATGTTCAGTGCTGATCAGGGTATTTCCGATCAGCAGGGCAACCTGATTAAAATGTTGCCACTAAACGAAGTACCCGGCTGCCTAGATAACCTGAATGGCAAAATGGCCCTGCAGCATGCACTAATGGCCTGCTACCAAGCCTGTGAAAACAATGTCACTCGAGGTCACATCATCAGTTATTCCGACAATGGAGCATTGCTTGAAGAACTGTTTACCCGTGATGGCAAAGGTACTCTTGTGTTAAAAAGTGGCGGAGAAACTATTCGGCCGGCAACCATCGATGACATTGGTGGGTTGTTAGAGCTTATTGAACCGCTTGAAGAAGAAGGCACACTGGTAAAGCGCTCACGGGAGCTACTGGAAACAGAAATTTTCCGGTTTTTTATTATGGAACATGCAGAAGGCACAATAGTGGGCTGCGCCGCACTCTATCCCTTCAATGGCAGCGACTGTAATAGTGGTGACAGTGCAGAACTAGCCTGTGTCGCTACACACCCCGAGTTTCTCAATCAGGGCATCGCCAGTAGGCTACTTGAACACACCGAAAACCAGGCTATACAACAGGGCATCAAAAAACTGTTTGTGTTGACCGTGCAAGCAAGCCATTGGTTTAAAGAAAAAGGCTTCGTGGATGCCAGCCTGGACGATCTACCCATAGAACGTCAATCGCTCTACAACTTCCAGCGTAACTCAAAGATTTTCTGTAAAGTGCTTGGATAACCAAAGATCTCGGAAGTTACTGACCCAGATTGTTACTGAGAACCCCCACTCATTACTTCTTACTGATCAACAGCCCCGCTCTCTGGTATCCTTAAGGTCCTGTTGATTGTTTATGTATAAGGTATAAACATGCCCAAGTATCGTTCACACACCACCACCCAAGGTAGAAACATGGCAGGTGCCCGTGCTCTCTGGCGCGCCACCGGCATGACCGATGATGACTTTCACAAGCCCATTATTGCCGTCGCCAACTCCTTCACCCAATTTGTTCCCGGGCATGTACACCTTAAGGACATGGGCCAATTGGTCTGTGATGAAATAGCCAAAGCAGGCGGTGTCGGTCGTGAATTCAATACCATCGCTGTGGACGACGGTATCGCCATGGGCCATGACGGCATGCTTTATTCGCTGCCCTCACGCGACATTATTGCCGACTCCGTGGAATATATGGTGAACGCTCACTGTGCCGATGCGCTGGTATGCATCTCCAATTGCGACAAAATTACCCCCGGAATGTTAATGGCAGCCCTGCGGCTGAACATCCCCGTCATTTTTGTTTCTGGCGGCCCCATGGAAGCAGGTAAAACCAAACTGTCTGAACACAAGCTGGACTTGGTAGACGCCATGGTCATTGCCGCTGACCCATCAGCATCCGATGAAATGGCCGAAGAATACGAACGCTCAGCCTGTCCAACCTGCGGCTCATGCTCAGGCATGTTCACAGCTAACTCCATGAACTGCCTAATGGAAGTTTTGGGGCTATCCCTGCCCGGCAACGGCACCACATTGGCAACCCATGCTGACCGTCGTGGACTGTTTGAAGAAGCCGGCCGACTGATTGTTGAAATCAGCAAAAGGTACTACGAACAAGACGATCTGTCAGTGCTGCCCCGTTCTATCGCCAGTTTTAATACCTTTGAAAACGCTATCGTCATGGATATCGCCATGGGCGGCTCAACCAACACTATTCTGCACCTGTTAGCCGCGGCACAAGAAGCAGGCGTAGACTTTACTTTGGCAGATATCGACCGCCTGTCTCGCAAAGTGCCACAACTCTGCAAAGTGGCACCCAGCACCCCCGAATACCATGTTGAAGATGTTCACCGCGCTGGTGGTGTATTTGGCATTTTAGGCGAACTGGATCGTGCCGGGCTACTCCATACCGATGGCCCGACAATACATACATCGACCTTGGCTGAAGCATTAGACCTCTGGGATATTATGCGTCCTGTCAATAAAGGTCATGATGAAACCATCGCCAAATTTTTCAAAGCGGGGCCAGCAGGCATCCCAACTCAACAGGCATTCAGTCAAGACACCCGTTGGAATTCACTGGATGCTGACAGAGCAAACGGCTGTATTCGCAACCTTGAAAATGCCTACAGTCTGGACGGCGGTCTAGCCGTTCTATTCGGCAATATATCCCTGGACGGCTGTGTAGTAAAAACTGCTGGCGTCGATGACTCTATTCTCAAGTTTTCTGGCCCCGCCTATATTTGCGAAAGTCAGGATCAAGCCGTCGACGATATTATCAATGACCGAGTAAAAGAAGGTGATGTTGTTATCATCCGCTACGAAGGTCCACGCGGTGGCCCCGGTATGCAGGAAATGCTCTACCCCACCAGCTACCTGAAATCCAAAGGCTTGGGCAAAGCCTGTGCACTTATCACCGACGGTCGTTTTTCTGGTGGTACATCTGGCCTGTCTATTGGCCACGTATCACCCGAAGCTGCCGCTGGCGGTGCGATTGGTTTGATCGAGCAAGGAGACACTATTGAGATTGATATTCCAAATCGGACAATCAATGTTGCCCTAACCGATCAGGAACTAGAAAACCGCCGTACAGCTCGGGATAAAAAAGGCTGGAAGCCAGAAGAAAAACGTCCTCGCCGGATTTCAGCGGCATTGAAAGCTTATGCCCTGCTGGTGACTAGCGCGGACAAAGGTGCGGTGAGGGATTTAGAACTACTGAAATAAGAATTTATTTTTTTCTTACCACACTCCCACCTTTAACTAAAAAGCCCTGACAAAATCTTCTGTCAGGGCTTTTTTTATTCAAGCAATATGCTTCTTTTACACTGAGGCCTAATAGGTTTCATAATTCAATGACTGATCAAAAAATAATTGTTACGACTCCTTTGATTTGTAAGGGATTTGGATCGCTTGAAATAACACAAAATCTTGATTGCCACAGCACAGGTTTTTTCTTATAATTCGGCCAAATGGATTGGGGGTGCCCGGTCGGCGCTACAGCCTCGGTGAGTTTCATCGGGGCTTTTCGCTTTCTGGATATGGGTAAATCTTCAGTCCTAAACCCTCATACCCCTTACCCACATGATCTCGCCCACCATCACAATAAAACTTGCGCTTCAGCACCTCAAAAGCCTTATTCTCCTGTTCAGGCTTAAAGACACTAAGTCCAATAGGGCGCGCAACTAGATCTGCCAACTGCAATCCAGATGACATCACTTTTTTGTCTGCAAATAAAATATCAAAAGGCAGCGACGTTGCTAACCGATTATTCCCGTCACAGAAACGCCTAAACTCCAGCTCCAACTCGTTATCCTCTTTTTTACCTCGACACTCTACCACTACATGGGTCTTCTTCTCTCCCTGCTGCTTTTCCTTTAAAAAGTTATAAAGGGCTTCCAAGCAAAAGCCCAAGGCAATATGGTAAGGATTGGATTCCACATCAGCCTGTTTGTGCAGGCTACGTTTATCTATCACACAACTGATCAGAATAAAATTACTGCGTTCAATAATTTCAGTAAGCTCATTCAAAAAATGGATTTTCTCATCTCTACTACGAAAAATATTGAATACACCTTTTTCCTTACGGATTTCATTTTCGTGTAAAACCACTTGATCGTGTCCGAAATGGTTAAACTTGAACTTCTCCAGTGCTGAGACTACCTGTTCACTATAGTGACGTTTGTGAAAGACGCAAAAAGCCAGCACAAAAAGTGGGTACTTTTCATCAATCGCCTGCATGCCATGGTCACCACTCTCATCCACATACACAATGTATTTGCTGTAAGGGTCTTCAGCTAATTCATTATATGAGCTCTGTTTCGCAGAAGTTTTTTCTGGCAGCATTTGACTGCCGAGAGAAGTATCCAACTCAAACAATGGTAGCTGAAGATCATCCTGTGTTGTCATTTACACTATTCCCAAACTGTCCTTTTTTGCTCACTCACTATTATTTTACTAGAACCTACTTTCTAACATGCCACATCATTCAAATGGTTGTAACCAAAAAAATTTAGAATTAAAGGGATCGGTGACGAATGAAAATAATAACTACTTTCAAATATCACTAGTTCCTTTATTCCTATCTTGTAGCAACCAAATATTTTCTTTTGCTGCACATTTCCCCTTCAAACCACCGGGGACATCTKTACTTGAAATAAGATTCAAATCATAACTGTCTTTATAGTGTTTATTGACCTCATCATTACTAATGGAAAAAGGAGGGCCTTCCATCAAGCTTTGATCGTACGCATAGCAAATCAGTAACTGCTGAGCTTTAGCTGTTATCTTGGTTAAATGCACAGTATATTGATTACGCATCTCTTCAGGCAAAGCCACCAAGGCAGCTCTGTCATAAACTGCATCAATCGGGCCAACTATATTTTGAGACAACTTGAGAATATCGCCAACAAATATGCCGATATTCTTTTCACCGTAATGTTTTATTTCACCAATGACTGATATTTTTGGCTCAACTCCAAGTTCCAAAAATAATTGCTCAATGGCTAGCTCACTTAACTCAGCCCCAACAACGCAATAACCATTTGAAAGCAACCAGGCAATATCCAGAGTCTTACCACACAAGGGTACAAATACTCGACTACCTTTTTCTAGAGAAAGTTCTTTGAAGTATTTTACCAATAGAGGGTTCGTTTCATTTTCGTGGAAAGAAATATTATTTTCTCCCCACCGTTGATGCCAGAAACTTGCATCCATATTTATTCCTTTAGAAACTTAAGCCCAAGATAAATAATTAAAGGGGTCAAACCCCTTTAATTCTATTTAGCTCCTACTGGCTTTTTTTTCCTTTTTTTCCTTACGCTTTTCTTTCAACGTTTTTTCCGATTTCTTTTTGACTGATTTTTTAGAATCCTGACCTTTAGACATACGTCTCTCCTTTATTTTATGTTAACTACATATTAGGCGTCTGCTAAGACAATTGCATTGAGAACATGATAAAAACTCTGTCCGCTGTTGGCAGAGATGTCTAACTAAAGGGCGCCTCTAAAAATAGTGATTTTTTCGTGAGTGCCAGGAAGCACCGCGCGGAAAACCGCAATGTACACGGGGTACATGAGGATTTGAGCACGGAGCTGACGCCGTAATCGCGGAAAAAGTGCATTTTTAGAGGTGCCCTTTAAGGTAGCTGGCAACGGGGCATTTTAGCCCCACCCTCAATCAAACGATCTCTTCGATCAGCTTCACCCAACACATAGGTTTGCCACTGCTCGGCAGTTTTTTGACTCTTGCTATCTTTGGCTGCCTGTCCAAACACATTGGCAGCATCACGGTAGCAATTTAGATTCACTAGTGCGTTGCCCAGTGTCATTCGGGTATATGAGGGTTGTTTAAGCTGGCCTTTTTTTAGGGCATTACGTGCAGCTTTTACGGCCTTGGTGTTTTTATCCAGATCCAGGTATACCATGGCCAGGCGTGACCATGTTTCGCCAGTATCTGATTTTTTTGCTGCCTGCTGTAACGGCTCTAGCGCTTTTTGAGTTTCTCTTGCCTGTTGCCAGGCGCCGCCCAAAAGCTTCAAATTTTTAGCGGATGATTCAATAATTTTTTGCTCCATTCCATGCTCAAGAATTTGAGCAGCACGATAGGGAACATCTGCACCCAGATACAAATAGGCGAGGGACAATAAGTCACGACTTTTGGTGAGTGCTTTGTCCAAATAAAGAATATCTAACGAGGCCAATCGGTGGCTATTTTCTTCCATTTTTCCATACATACCACCTAGTTGATGCCAATATAAATGCTTGGGATAATGGGTAATCAGTTGTTTTAGTATGACAATAACCTTGTTGTCATTGTCTTTTTCGTAATAGAGGATTTTTTGTAACAACCACCAGTTTTCTTTGGGTATCTTGCCTTTGGACTCAGCGGAATCAATTGCYTGGTTTACCAACACCAAKGCCTCGGCCTTACGATCAAGCTCATAATAAACCTGKGCTAACAATACCTTGCCATCAGCACTCACTAYGTCCGAACCYGCGATCCATATTTCAAGCTGACGTGCWGCACKGGGATAGTCTTCCAGYATCATRTAAAGCTGGGCCAARGTGTAATGGGTAYCTAGTTTTTGGCGWGGGTCTACATCCGGCTCGGCAATCATTGCCTTATAGTTAGTCACAGCCTTTTTAGTATCGCTYAATGAATAATGAACAAAGCCCAATRGATTATAGACCTGTGACTTTTCATAACTTGAGCTACAACTACTGGCCAAATAACCTTGYAACTGCCCTATTAGATTCTGTAGTTGTTTTGCCTTGAGCTCTTTGTCGTTACYGAGCACGTCYTGTACAGATTCCAGYTTTTTRGCGCACCGTTGACCAACTGACTGTCGTTTACGGGTTTTTACATTTTCATACTTTCGCTGTTCRGCTTTRTCTTTCTGTTCRCTGGCGYTGGCCACACTACCTTCGGCACCCAGAAACATAAGAGCTACCGGRAAAAARACYGTGAGCAYACTGWACAAAAACAGYCTCAYCAMCCATCTGTTTTTTTGATTGTTGTRCCGTCTTTTTGGTTCTTTTAGTTGTACTGGCATCACTTGTTTTTCTGGCGCCCCTTGTTGCACTGAAACTGAGACCAATTTATTTGTCATAAGCTCGGYCAATGGAAAACCTAATTCGCAATTTGAAAACTGAATTTATAAAGTACGCCTGGCACTTCTTCCGCYGCACCATCCACTACCCGTGGTTTGTACTTCAACTTTTTTGCTGCTCGCAATGCATATTTGCCAAAACCCTTGTTTACAGGATGCTCCTCAATCAGCCTTGGATCACGAACACCTCCGGCGACAGTAATCACCACTTCAATCACGGCGTAACCACTGATGCCCCGCCGCAAAGCCATAGGAGGGTAATCCGGCTGGGGCACATAAATAGGAATAAAATCTGTATCGCGGGAAAAACCACCACCCAAGCCAATCCTCAGCCCATTCATACTCGGTGCAGCCATACTCACTCTGCCAGTGGGCCGCTCAAGTGTCATTTCCTCTTTGGGCAGATCTGGTGGCGGCTCTAACGGCACTTCTGGTTTTTTGGGCTTTAATGTCTTGAGTTGGTCCGAAATAGAACGGTCGGATTGCCAGATATCGGCAATTTTTTGTATTTGGGTTTGGCCTGATGCCATAGTGCCAGAAGCAATCAAGCCATACATAATCACCAATAGACCGAAGGTCACCCCGGCGCCAAGCACTGCAGACAATCCGAGCCGAACAAGCCTTTGGGTACTCATTTGTTTGGCCTTGACGTATTAAGGCCTGATTTATTAAGACTTAGCTTATTAGGCAGGGACTTATTCAGCTTCACTGTATTTCCGCCGCCACTGAAATATCAACAATACCAACGGATTTGGCCTCATCAGCCACCAGCGCCAGCATTTCTATATCTGCATTGCGATCCGCCTGAATCACCAAGCCTCCCTGGGGATTTTCGGCGTACAACCGAAGGATATGCAGTCTGACGGCGTGAGGTTCTACCCTCTTCTTATCAATCCATATTTCGTTATTGTCATTGATAGCAACCAGTACGCTGACGTTTCGCTGATTTGCGGTTATTGCCACTGAGCGATCAACTTCTATCCCCGGCTCTTTAATAAAAGTGGCGGTCACAATAAAGAAAATCAGCATAATGAAAACCACATCGAGCATGGGTGTCAGGTCTATGGCCTGAGGCTGCTCTTGAGAACTTGTCAGTGATTTACGTCTTCGGCGCACGATGAGTCCAGGTTATAGTAATAACAATTCCAGAATTAAATATCCAATTATCAAAAACTCAGTAATTCAGTATCAGACGGTCGGCCAATAATTGCTTTTCACGATTAGCAATACGGCTGACATAAGTGCTGCCAAACACGCCGGAAAGTGCTGCCACCATACCGGCCATGGTCGGAATTGTCGCCTGAGAAACACCGGCAGCCATAGACTTTACGTCACCACCCCCGGTTATTGCCAGCACATCGAACACACCTATCATTCCTGTCACCGTGCCCAACAACCCAAGCAAAGGCGCTAGCACCACCAGGGTTTTAATCATCGAAAGGCCTTCATCAATACTCAAGGTTACCCGTGAGATAATTGCCTCCCTCACTTGATGGGCATGAATTGACGTGTGCTCTGCTCTGGCTTCCCAGTTGGATACGGCATGTTGAAGCTCGGTTTTTAAGGTTGTTTTAAAAAACCATACACGCTCAAACAATAACGTCCACATCACCAGTAGCAGACCAGCGATAAGCACCAATACAGGGCCACCCATATCGATAAACTTTTGAATACTTTCGAAGGCATCGATCAAAAGATACATTGGCTAGCCTTCCCTAGCTGCTTGCTCTGTGAATTTTTTACCAGCTTTGTCCGCAATGATACCCGCACTTTGCTCTTCTAAAATATGCAATACACGCTGGGCCTTGCCGTTTACAAAGGTATGCAGCAACACCGTGGGAATTGCTACACACAACCCCAATACGGTGGTGACCAATGCCGCAGAAATACCTCCCGCCATATTTTTGGGGTCTCCTGCACCAAAAACAGTAATGGCCTGAAAAGTAATAATCATACCAATCACTGTTCCCAGCAAACCCAGGAGAGGGGCCACCATGGCAATAATTTTTAGCAATCCCAATCCTATTTCAATATCAGGGCGCTCTTTTAATACTTGCTCGTGAAGCTTTAATTCCAATGACTCAGCATCCATTGCTGAATTTTCTTCACCCACGCGGAGTACCCGGCCCAAGGGATTGTTGGTATTGGCAGCTGCCGTATTTAGCTGATCATTTACCTTGCGAGAAACACCCGTTAGCACCACAAAACGCCACAATGCTAAAAATAGTGCGCAGGCACCCACCAAGGTAATAAAATAACCGACCAAACCACCTTGGTGCCAACGCTCTATCAGGCTTGGGCTATTGATCAATGCTGCCAACAATGAGCCACCACTCGGCCCGGTGGGGTCTATTCCCACTGAAGTAAAACCTTCATTGGCAAGCTGCAATTCAGCCGCAGCTTGCGTGTATTTTCGATCAGGCTGACGCGCCAGTTCTGTAATAATGCCCGTGACCGGATTGAATATCAGATAAGCCCCGTCGGACAACAAATTATATGTGCCTATACGGACAACATCCTGCTGAACCTGAGTTCCATCTACCTTGGTGACCATAGCCGGGAATTTAACAACCTTGCCACCCTCTATCATTTCACGATTAATTTCGTACCAAAGACCCTCAATGTCTTCCATCGAAGGCAGCTTGGTATTGCTGTTCATTTTAGCAATCAGGTTATCCAGAAATGCCGTACGGCCCGGATATTGTGCGCTCACAATAGAGTGGTCTAATGTACCCCGGGTATCACCGGCAGCAGAAGTCAGATGGCCAAACATCTCGCCTAATGAACCAAGGCGCTTTTCAAGCTGCTCTTGTAATGCCACGAGCTTTAGCTCGTTTTCGGCATAGGCTTTTTCGAGCTGCTCAGAATGCCGTTCCGCATTAGCCCTTACTTCCCGAATTTCTTTTAGCTTCTGAGCCTGCTGGGCTTTGGCATGTTTGAATTCAGTTTCTCTTGCCCTGTGCTCTTTTGATTCGCTAACTGTCGCGCTCTTAATCATCTTAAGAAGCTCATCCAGCGTTGCTGCACCCTCAGCAGCTTGCACCCCCGACGAGACAACCAACAACAAAGTCAGCAGGTACTTTGCAAATGAAGACAACACGGGCAACCGGAATAGAGACATCATTGTGCGCTCTCCCGAACTGTCTCCGGCGCTAAAATAGGTAACGAGAGCATATCAACGGCCACTTGCTTTCTGGCCATACGAATGCCCTTGGCTACTGCGCGACGAGAATGGCGATCATCCAATGTTAACCATTGATGGGTTTTTTGATTCCACACCCCGGTCACTTGCTGGTCTGTCGTTTGATAGAGCAACGCGATACGACCCACTCGCAGTATATTGACCTCTCGATCCTGGCCCTCAACATTGACTATCTCGGTGTAGCTATCAATACGGGACCCATACTCACTTTCGATTTTGTAGGCTTCCAGAACTTGCCGAAATTTTTCGGCCGCACTTAAATCAGCACGCGTTAAATTATCACCTAAACGAGCTACACGTTGTCGGCGCTCATCCAATAAAAAAGGAATATCTAGACTGACAAACTGCCCCAGGCTGTCGATCATTTTTAGGGTTAATGGTGTGATTTGTCGCTCCATAACGGCAGCATTTTCAATGGAGTCTTCAAGGTCCGCCATGGTTCGCTGTTGGTCGGCAACCTGAGCTTCGAGCTGGGCGTTATACACACGCAGGCCTTCAACCTGCTTGTTCACTTGCTTAAAGGTTTGAAACAAGTCACTGGTTTGATCAGCGATTCCGTCAATACGCTGCTGAGAAGTCTTTGCTGCATTTGTTTTATTGGTACTGGCCTTTAGAGACGTATTCACATCTCCGGCATGTACGATGATGCTGAAGCTTGCACTCATCAACATTGAAAAGATGGCGGCCACAAAAGTGGCGGCATTACATTGATGGTTTTTCATTCTCTTCTCAACAATATTCCCTTTAGTGTTCATCTTTAGGCTACTTCCTTTCCAGCACTTGAAAGAAATACGGTGTTTCACCCTGTACTTCTGGTTCTTGCCGACTGACTTCACGCCAAGCAGCTTCATCATATTCGGGGAAAAATGCGTCACCCTCGACCTGTGCTTGCACCCTGGTGATATACAGGCGATCGGCTAGCTCTATCGCCGCACGGTAAATTTCGGCACCGCCAATCACCATCACTTCCCGAATTTTAGGCTGTGTTTCTACTGCAATAGCTACGGCTTTCTGCAAAGAAGAAGCCGTTTTAACTCCAAGGTGCTGCCACTCCGCATTGCGAGTAATTACAATATTTAAACGTCCGGGTAACGGCCTGCCAATGGAATCAAAGGTCTTTCTCCCCATAACAATGGGTTTGCCCATGGTCACCGATTTAAAATATTTCAGGTCTTCTGGCAAGCGCCAAGGCAGTTGATTGTCACGACCAATGGTACGGTTGCTGGCCATCGCCACAATTAAAGCCAGCTTTACATCAGTATTCATTAAACGGCTACCGGTGCAGATATGGGCGGGCAGGGCTCGTAGCCATTTAATTCAAAATCATCGTATTGAAAACTAAATATGTCTGTTACTGATGGATTAATAGACATTACTGGTAGCACATGAGGCTCTCGACTGAGCTGCTCTTCGACTTGTTCAAGATGATTTGAATAAAGGTGGGCATCACCAAAGGTATGGACAAAATCACCCGGCTTCAAACCAGCGACCTGCGCAATCATTAGTGTCAGCAGGGCATAGGAGGCAATATTAAAAGGCACCCCCAACAATACGTCAGCGCTACGTTGATATAACTGACAGGACAGTCGACCTTCGCTCACATAAAACTGGAATAATGTATGACATGGAGGAAGTCCTGACTTCACCATGACGGGAATATCTTTAGGATTCCAGGCCGAGACGATTAAACGACGGGAGTCCGGGTTATTTTGAATATCTGCCACCAGCTGAGCCAGCTGGTCAACCCCTTCAAAATTACGCCACTGATGGCCATAAACCGGCCCCAACTCGCCATATTGCGCCGCAAACTGCTCGTCGATTTTTACCTGCTCAACAAATAGCTTCTTCTGTTCACGCCATTCGGGGGTATACATGGGAAAATTTTGATCTTGCTCCGTTTCCCTCAAGTAACTCTGGAATGGCCAGTCGTTCCAGATATTAACGCCGTTCTGAACCAAATAACGAATGTTGGTATCACCCTGAATAAACCACAATAACTCATGAATGATCGACTTGAGGTGTACCTTTTTCGTGGTCACCAAGGGGAATCCTTCACTGAGGTCAAAACGCATTTGGTGACCAAAAATACTGAGGGTTCCAGTACCGGTGCGATCTTCCTTGCGCACACCACTATCTCGGATGTGTCGCATCAAATCGAGGTATTGCTTCATTTTACTTCTCTATTTACTGAGGTTTTTACCACAGCTATTTCGGACTTAGGGCCTAAATAACCCCATAAAATCAACAGTAAACCAAAAACGATCATGGGCAAACACAACAATTGCCCCCGGGTCATCCAATCGAACAGATCAAACCCGATATGACTATCTGGCTCTCTGAACCACTCAGCAATAAACCGAAAGCAGCCATAGAACACCAAGAACAATCCGCTAATGACGCCCCTGGGCCGAGGCTTTCTCGAACACAAAATCAACAATGCATAGAGCACCACACCTTCCAACAGGAATTCGTATAACTGGGAGGGGTGTCTCGCCAACTGTTCGCTGTCTCTTGGGAATATCATCCCCACCCAAGCATCGGTGGGGCGCCCCCATAATTCCTGACCTATAAAATTTCCTAATCGACCCAGGCCAAGCCCAATGGGCACCATGGGAGCCACAAAGTCACCTAACGCCAAAAATGGCTGATTTATTTTTCGGCCATACAGCCAGATGGCCACTAAGACACCCAATAAGCCGCCATGAAAGGACATCCCACCTTCCCAAATTCGGAACAACCAGAGGGGATCAGAAAACCATTTTTCGAAATGGTAAAAAACTACATATCCAAAGCGGCCACCTAAAATAACGCCAAAGGCACTGTAGACAATAAGATCTTCTATTTGATTTTTGCGAACCGGTGACCAGGGGCGTTTGCTACGCCGCAAGGCTAATCTCCAGGCGGCAATAAACCCCATTAGGTACATGAGTCCATACCAGTGCACACTTAATGGCCCAAGTGAGAAGGCTACAGGGTCGATATCGGGATAACTTAGCATTGAATAACTTTGGCTAAAAAAAGAATGAAGAGATCATATCCTGTTCCCATTCCGCGGTAAAATGGCGCTATGTGTTTAATTATCTTTGCCTGGCAATATCACCCCGACTACCCACTCATTGTGGTCGCCAATCGTGATGAATATTACCAAAGGCCTACAGAACCAGCACATATATGGGAACAACCAGAAGGTATTCTGGCAGGCCGCGACCTTACTGCTGGAGGAACCTGGCTGGGCATCACGCCAGAAGGGAAGTTCTCTGCTGTCACCAATTACCGGGAAGGACTGAAGGAAGGTGCTCCCTGTTCTCGGGGAGACCTAACCACAGGCTTTCTCAAGAGTGACATCAGCGCTGAGCAGTATGCTCAGAAAACTATCTATAGGGGTGATCAATATAATGGGTTTAATTTATTGCTCGGGAACAACGATCAACTCATCTATTGCTCAAACCGGCATCCGGAGGTCAAACCCTTACCCGCTGGAGTTTATTCTCTCAGCAATCAGCTGCTGGATAGCCCCTGGCCAAAAGCAACTCATGCAAAAGAAGCTCTTTTACCACTACTCAAAATAAGCTTGCTCGATATTGACCAAATGATTAATTGCCTGCAACGCCGGGAACCGTTTGCAGATGAGTTATTACCTAATACCGGGGTAGGCATTGAGCTAGAGAGAATGCTCTCGCCGCCCTTTATTGTCTCACCCGACTACGGAACACGCTGCACCACCGTGGTATTAAGGGATAAAAAAGGGAATACTACGTTTGTGGAACAAAGCTATCGACCGGACGGCTCTGCTGGAAAGCGAAGTAGTTTTTACTTCTGACTCCAGAGATAAAGGGTACCTCTATTTTTGTGGTAGCTAGGAAGTGCCCTGAGGCGACACCGGGCCTATAGATCTAATGTTTGTCTGTACGGCGAAAGAGCCCTAATACTTCTGGCTTTTTCAGTGCCTTTTCCATATGTGCCCAAACAGCTTGTGCATCAGGCATCACCATCACCTCTTCAAGCAACTGTTCTGCTTCAGTTAAACTAACCTGCCGTAAAATAGCCTTTACTTTGAGAAGGTTGGTTGCACTCATGGATAACACACGGTAACCCAAAGCTATCAACAATACTGCACCAATAGGATCACCTGCCATTTCACCGCAAACACTGATGGGCGTATTTTCACCTTTAGCACCGTCAGCAATAGCCCAAAGTGCGCGCAATACACTAGGATGACAAGTATGGTAAAGATTTGCGACTCTAGGGTTATTGCGATCTACCGCCAATAAATATTGGGTCAGGTCGTTGGTGCCCACAGACAGAAAATCTACCCTGCGGGCAATTTCACGAATTTGAAAAACCGCAGCAGGCACCTCAATCATGGCGCCGATATTGGGCATTTCTATCTGATAGCCCTCTTCTTCTGTGAGCTCATCATAAACTTGATAAATATACTCTAGTGCACTTTCCAGCTCTGGCATGTTAGAAATCATTGGCAACAAAATACTGAGGTTATTGAGCCCCACACTGGCCTTCATCATGGCCCTGAGCTGCACCAAAAAAATCTCTGGGTGGTCGAGACAAATACGAATCCCCCGCCAACCAAGAAATGGATTTTCTTCCTCAATGGGAAAATAAGGTAAATCCTTATCACCACCAATATCCAGTGTTCGCATGGTGACCGTTCGTGGAGCAAACATTTCTAACTGCTCACGATAAGATTTGCGTTGCTCTTCTTCTGTAGGAAATCGGTCCAACATCAGGAATGGAATTTCTGTACGGTACAACCCTACACCTTCTGCACCTCGGTCTAACGAGAGCATCGCATCAATTCGCAACCCGGTATTTACCCACAAAGATATTTTGTGATTATCCGCCGTCACACAAGGTTCGTCTGTGAGCTTTTCAAGATCAGCGGCCAACAACTTTTCTTCGTGGATTTGCTGCGAATACACCTCTCGCAATTCATCTCCCGGACAAACAACCACTTCCCCATTATGGCCGTCTACAACAACCTCCATCCCCTCCAAGTCGCCCCAGGGCAGATCTACTGCACCCATGACGGTAGGAATACCGATGGCACGGCCAAGAATGGCCATATGAGAATTACGCGACCCTTTAACCGAGACGATTGCCGCTATCTTTTCCAAAGGCACATCAGCAAAAGAGGCTGCCGACAACTCTTCACCCACCATAATCATGTCATCTGGAAAGGACGTTCGTTTGGTGTCTGATTGCTGCAAGTACGCCAGCACTCGATGGCCAAGATCTTCGACATCAGAGGCTCKCTCTCGCAAGTAAGCATCTTTCATACTCCGAAACATACGAATATGCCGCAAAATCACCTGTGCCCAGGAGCTCTGTGCACTCAACCCCTCTTCGATCAGACTAGTAACTTCTCCACCCAGGGCATGGTCGTCCAACATCCGGATATAAACATCAAACAGAGCTCGTTCTTCATCACTGAGCTTGCCCACCATRCTGTCATCCAGCGCACGAATGTCTTGTTTCGTCTGCTCCATCGCCTGCCGAAACAAGCTGAGCTCTACTTCAACATCTTTCGCTTGTCGTACGGGCACCGCTCTTAAATCTGCCGGTGGAGCCACCACCACAACTGTGCCAATCGCCACACCAGGGGCGCTGGCTACACCATGATAGAGATGCTCATTGTTTGACTCATCTTTTGGATAAATCAAACGGCTCAGYTCACCTGTTGCATCAGCATGGGCAATAACACCTGCAAGCTGGGCAGAAACTGTTACCAGGAATGATTCTTCGCTTTCATCAAAACGACGCTGCTCCTGCTCCTGAACAACAAGTACTCCCAAAACTTTTCGTTGATGAATTATCGGTGCACCCAAGAATGAGCGGAAACGTTGCTCCCCTGTTTCGGGAACAAAAGAGAAATTAGGATGGGCGTCAGCCTCTTCTAGATTGATTGGCTCGGCCCGAGAAGCTACCAGCCCTACAAGACCTTCTTTACTGGTCAAATGGACCTTACCCACAGACTCCGGATTTAAGCCATCAGTCGCCATAAGGACATAGCTGTCATCCTTGGAACTATAGAGATAGACGGAACACATTCCGGTATTCATCGTCTTTTTGACCAAGTGTACAATCAGCGCCAGAACTTCACTGAAGTCTCTGGCAGCATTGACCTCTTGTACAATGGTACGCAGTGATTCCAGCATCTAGTGGCTACTCATGCGTTTATGACTAGATTCCATGCGAATTTCCATTTTACGCTCCATCTCACATTGCATTGGCGATAGTTCTTTCAGTGCCCTGCGATAAACATCCCTTTTAAATTCAATAACCTGATTAGCAGGATACCAATAATTAACCCACTCCCAGTTATCAAATTCTGGCTTTGAACAGCGATTTAGGCAAATTTTGCTCTCTTCACTTAATAGCTTCAGCATAAACCACTTTTGTTTTTGACCAATACAGAGCGGCTTCGAGTGCCTGCGCTGCATATTCTTAGGTAAACGATARCGCAACCAATTACGCGTACAGGCAAGAACCTCTACATCGCAAGACTCCAACCCTACTTCTTCATAAAGTTCACGATACAACGCGGCTTCCGGCTTCTCGCCTGGATCTATACCCCCTTGTGGAAACTGCCATGCATTCTGGCCAATTCGCTTAGTCCAGAGCAGCTTGCCGGCACCATCAGAGATTATGATCCCCACATTTGGACGAAACCCTTCTCGATCAACCACAACTTATACTCTTTATTATTTGGTTTAAACCACAGGCATTTTTTTAACCACAGTCGCTCTAAATCACTGAAACGCTTACTTAATTAAATACCAGTATTTACAAGAACTGAACAACTTACATGAATTATAGTATTGAGAACAGCCCTATCTCTCGTTAAGCTATGCCGTCTTCCTTGATACAAAGTAGTGAGATTTTCATGCCCCTTGCCTTGTTTGACCTGGACAATACACTGATTGCTGGTGACAGCGATCATGGCTGGGGAGAGTTTCTAGCGGCCAAAAATATTGTGAATGCCGATTACTACAAACGTATGAATGATCAGTTTTATTGTGACTACCAGAGTGGACAGCTTGATATGGCTGCTTATCTGGAATTTTCATTGGCGCCACTGGGGAAATTAAGTCATGCCGAACTCGCAAGTTTACATGCACAGTTTATGGCCGAGATTATCGAACCCCTGTGGCTCCCCAAAGCAGAGGTACTGATACAACAACATCACGACAAGGGTGATACCCTCATGGTCATCACGTCGACAAACCGATTTGTGGTAGAACCCATATGTAAAAAATTGGGTATTGATCACATCATTGCTACTGAGCTTGAACAACAAGACAACCAGTTTACTGGCCGTGTATCTGGAATACCCAGTTTCAAAGAAGGCAAGGTAACACGCCTCAATGAATGGCTGAAAAACTCGAGTATCAACCTGTCTGGTAGTAGCTTCTACAGTGACTCTATTAATGATTTGCCATTACTGGAACTTGTTGACCACCCTGTAGCCGTAGATCCATGCCCACAACTACGAAAAGAAGCCGTCCAACGCGGCTGGAAAATTATCAGCTTGAGGAATTAATATCTTGCGGCTGGATAAATTTATTAGCAACGCCTCTGATTATTCGCGTTCACAGGTCAAAAAGCTGATTAAAGAACGGCGTGTAGATGTGGATGGTAAAGTTGCCACAAACCCCGCCGCACCCATTTCAACAACAACCAACGTTTGCCTTAATGGCTCTCCGATTATCACACCCAGCCCTCGCTACTTTATGCTGAACAAACCCGCTAATGTTGTTTCGGCCACCAAAGACCGTGAACACACGACGGCGATTGATCTGTTGGATGAGCCACGCCCTGAACAACTACAAATTGTCGGCAGACTAGACATAGATACCACGGGGTTATTAYTGATTACCGACAACGGCCAATGGAATCACCAAATTACTTCGCCCCGCAGTGATTGCTGTAAAACTTACAAGGTCGAAGTAACGGAACCCCTTGTTCCTGAGTTAATAGAAAAGTTTAAAGATGGAATTTGGCTAGAGGGCGAAAAACACCGCTGCCTACCTGCTGAGCTGAAAATACTGGATACTCAGCATGCATTACTAACCATTCGTGAAGGAAAATATCACCAGGTAAAACGGATGTTTGTAGCAGTGAAGAACCATGTCAGCCGATTACACCGCCTGCAAATAGGAGCAATCACGTTAGACTACACCCTGGAGCCAGGTGATTATCGCCCCCTGACACAACAAGAAGTTGAGAGCATAAAATATCGTGCCTGATTCCCGTTTACAAGAACCTGCCTTCAGTGACGCCTGTTTTCAATTACTGATTCAACAAACTCACAAAGTGGATGGACCACAACTCATCATCGCTGATGAAAATCTTAAAGGTGCCCCACTTCAGCTTTTGCCCACTGACAATATTACTCTTGTCACTAACCGCTATGACCTTCACCAGCAAGCAAAAGCTTCAGACATCAACAGTTATTACAGTGACTTTGACTTCTCCTCTTTTGCAGACAAGAGTTTTGATCAAGTGCTCTACCGTGTCTCCAAAGAAAAGCCGGTCACTCACCACATTATTAATAGCGCCCACCGACTACTTAATAATGCTGGGACCTTGGCTATTTCAGGCGAAAAAAATGATGGCATTAAAACTTACGCGGACAAAGCATCTCGTTATTTTAGTAGCCCCACGACCACAAAAAAACACGGCAATTCCTATCTTGCAGTCATCCATCACCTTGACTCAAAAAAGTGCCCACTGACAGAACAACGTTTAGACGACAAAGATTACCAACAACTCAGAGCCTGTATTCCCGTTGATGATCAGCTACTTTTTAGTAAGCCCGGTCTATTTGGTTGGAATAAAGTGGATCAAGGTAGTGCCTTTTTGGCAGATTATTTACCTGACTTTTTTAGCCTCCTTAGTGGAGAGCCCAACCAAATTCTCGACCTGGGCTGCGGCTACGGCTATCTATCCGTCATGGTGAGCCAACAGACTAAAGCGCACATTATTGCCACCGACAACAATGCTGCAGCCATAACAGCCTGCACGCAAAACTTTTCTTTACTAGGAATTAATGGAGAGGTCATTGCTGGGGATTGTGCCGATAGTATTAACCAACAATTTGATGCCRTCATTTGTAACCCGCCCTTTCATCAGGGTTTCGGCACAGACAGTCAGCTAACCCAACGCTTTATCACTACAAGTTACAAACGCCTTAACCCTGGAGGTCAAGCGCTATTTGTTACCAATCGGTTTGTACCCATTGAAAGCTGTGCAGAAAAATTATTTAAAATAAGACCGGTAGCAGAAAACAAAAGCTTTAAATTAATACGCCTGATAAAAGACTAGTCCGGACGAGGCCGACCAAACTCGGTGAGCAAACGTTCGATTTTAGCAATGGCTTCTGGAGAAGCATCGATAATTCGGCAGCCTGCCCAGCAGCTTTCGCCCTGCTCCAGGCTACTAGACCAAAGACAATCGATACCTAGCTCAATGTCTCCTACTTTTTGCGCTTGCTCCAAAGGAACGAGCCTGACCATGTAGATACAGTCAACTTCTACCAAACCAACCAACATCAGACCTTCTGTATGGATATCAACTACGGACCCAATCACTTCACCGGTCATTTGATTCAACACATCTATCTGTGAATCGACCATGTATCGAGTGAGGCGTCTCTGATGTTTTTTAGTGGACATCCTTTGGCTCCTCATCAGACTGGGCCTGCGCCTTGGTATTCAAATCCGAGAAGATAGACTCCATCGTCCTCTCAACCAAAGGTTTGATACTTCCGATTATCATTTTAATATCCCCGGCAATCAGCGCATAAACCAACTCTTCACCCGTTTTCATGCCCGATCGTTTGCCTGCTTGATCAACAAAGAGGAACTGCAGTGTCTTGGAGTTGTACCAGGCAACCTTTTCACGATAACCATTACGGTGCTCGAACCAAGTGCCGAACTCCATTAGCCTGAGTTTTTCCAATATGGCTAATTCCTTATCACCCATGTTCTCCACGTTAACTTTTCTACCGGCTTTTTGCTCTGCCAGTTTAACCAGTTTATCGCGGACCCCTTCTGCGGCAAGTTCAGGCTCAACATTTTTTTCACGTAATTTATAAAGGCGATCAATGGAGCGTTTTAGTTTCACGGCCTTACCCGTGTCATAACCAATCAGATCAAATCCTTTCTGGATCACACTCTGCATCCAGGGGTAATGTTTCTTCCACCGCAACCGTTCACTTTCAGAATCAGTAAGCTCCAGACCCCATAGTAAGTTATCCACCAAGGTCAGCGCATTATCCCAGGATTCAGATTCATCACTGTATCGCAACAAYACAAAGGCCATATAGTCTGACCAAGGTTGCAGCAAGAATAATAAAATTGCTGTAGGGATATCCYTGTCAGCGATACGCTCATGAATTTCTTTATTAATTCGCTGCTTAACCTCACGAAGTCTGTCTTCACCACGTGCTTTTTCTGTAGCACGTTTTTCTAACAATTGTACCCGCAGTTCAACTTTCTGGACAAAACCATTGAACTCGAGCAATAGGCGGGCAAACAACTTGGTATCTACGTCATACTCATCCAACACTTCACGAACAACTGTTCGAATTTGGTCAAGTATATTAAATTGGCTCGTATCATCATTGCCCACCCATTTAGCGCCAGCATCAGCCAATGAATTCAACAACAGGCGCGCAGGATGCTCGTGGTGGCTAAAGAAATCTACTTCGCTAAATGCCAATTTCAAGAACGGGGTATGCAAAAAGCTCAACGATGTCTTCACCGAATCTGGGACCTGCTGATCATTCAAAATATATTCGAATAACAAGCCTACCAATTCGATGGTGCGCATATGATCGGCGTTGAGCTCAGGAGATTCTTCGGAACCCGTCACCTCTTGTAACTGGGCCACCAAACGATGGCGAGCCTGCGCAATATCTAACGGCTGAATATTTCCGGCAGCAAATAAACCTTCCGCTGCTACTGATTGATCTGAGTATTGCACTTGTGCCGCAGCCTGCATCAACTGGGCACTGGAGTACATCACAGGATGAAGCGCCACAGCACCGGCCACTGAGACAGGCGCACCGATGGTAGGCATACCGGTGGGCACGCCAACAACAGGAGATCCCGGAACCTGTACAGAGGCTGCCTGTGTAGCCAAACGATCCTGAAGCAAATGAATGTTTTCTACCAACTGACGCTGGTAATCCCCGGCAGGTAAGCTTGATGATGGCGGCGCAATAAAACTACCCGCTGAAGAAGCCACATTATCTGCCTCCCGACGACCTGAAGTATGATCTGAGGCTCGCCGCCCGCTAATACGCATACCTTCTTCAGACTCTTCTTGGCCTTTCTCAGACTGAACACCACTATCGGTGCCTCCTGCCTTTTTAATTCTATATTGAAGGTTGGGTAGAATACCCATTTCCACAAGAAGTTGATTCATGTGATCGTACAGATCACCCAACTGTGAGATCACTTTTTGCTCAAATAGTTTGTAGACCACCAGCTTCGCTGAAAGCTGAATATCTGCAACCACCATGGCTCGCTTTATCGCGCTACAAAAGCATCCCGGMGACATGGGCAATTCACTTTCCTGAATTTTTTGTCCACCGGTAATTAATGACAACCGCTGGGTCAACATCCATAGCTGTTCACTGTAATCGCCCTCGGCCCGCTGACGGGTGGCCACCAGTGCAATATTTTCATCAAATTCATCTTGATTAACTAGGCTAAGGTGAGATTCTTTATCTGAATTAAAATCATCCCGGGCATCAAAATCATGGGCTGTCAGACCTTCAAAATACACCTTGAGTTCACGCAGGAATATACGGGTGATTTCATTATTTTTATGATTGAGCCGGGACTGCGCATGAAGAAACTCAAAACCCTTTTTGTTACCTTCAGAGGGCTTTTCAGAATATTCACTGAGTTTATCATGGGCAAAAAACAGGAACTCTTTACATAGCGCCCGCGACACATCGTCAAAAAGACCACTCACTGTTTCCAGTGCCTTGCTGGTTAATTCTTGCCAGTTTTTAAATGATTCGGGTCCGCTCATGTATTCAGCTTATATTATCTATCCGAGTAGTGACAATTTAATCATGGTACAAAATACACTTCTCTTAAACAAAGTCACATAACTATTTTATATATCATTATTTTTTAGGGTTTTTTTGTACGAATATCCACCAAAACTTGCTGCAAACTCCGCTTTATTGAGTAATTACCACTCGCCAAAGGTAAACCCTGAGCAGCCAGCTGCTCAGCCAAATGCAGTTGAGCTAAAGCAACATAATTTGATGCCATGACCAAATAAATTTCTGGCTCCGTATGGTTGATACGCATCGCTCTTTCTGCCACAACATTTGATCGATCATATTCTCCGGCACGGTTATAACGCCATGCATCTTCTAATAGTTTAGTTACAGCGCTCTGGGATGCATTTTGTTGGGTCGGCTTGTTCGGGACTATCACATCACCCACGGCCTCATCACCTGCGACCTCAGATGTTGAGGGAGCAGTAGGAGTAGAGGGCACGGTAGACACAGGTGTTGAGTCACCCACTGGCACCATCACTGGCGCACAACCCGCCAACAGCAACAAAAGAACAAAAATACCTAATAAGCTTTTCAATCTACATCTTCCCACTGCCAACATACCTTACCAACCCAGCTTGTTTTTCAACCAGTCCACCACATTTTCGATACTATCAGGAGTGCAACCAACACGCTGCCCTGATTGTAAAACGGGCTCACTACCATCAATAAAGGGCAGATACCTGGCACCGGCACATCCCTTTTGGCTCAACAACCCGGTATGAGTGTCCACCCAGTGATAACTAATACCTTCTGGCTGATGGAAAACCACAGAGCGGTTCTCCAGCTCCAACATAATATCTATCCAAAGTCGCAGCGCACCGGTGCCACCGGTGAGAGGTGTTTTACCATTATCATCTCGGCCCATCCAAACGACACTCAAGTAATTACCACTAAAACCGGCAAACCAACTATCACGCTGGTCATTAGTGGTGCCCGTTTTCCCAGCCAACAGCAAACTTTCTGGTAGACGCTTGTAGGCACTTTTTCCTGTGCCTTCGCGCAAGACGACCTGAAGCCCGTAATTAATAAGGTGCATCACTGCTGGGTCAAATCGCTGCTCCGCCTCAAAGGGGTATCGCTTGAGCGGCGTATTCTCCGCAGTAAATACCGAATTAATCGCACGAAGCGGTGAGTAAAAACCATTGGCCGCAATAGTGTGATACAGCTCCGCCACCTCAAGGGGAGACATTCCAACGGACCCCAACAAAAGAGAAGGCAACTCAGGCAAAGGCTTGGAATAACCCAACCGCTCAATGGTATTTATAACGGCAGGCAACCCAACATCCATCCCTAGCCTGGCCGTCGCTTGGTTGTAGGAGTGCCCCAAGCCCTCATAAAGCGGAATCAGCCCATGACTCTCACGTCCAAAATTACGAGGCTGCCAGAGGTCSCCGCTATCTGTACTGACCGAAATGGGTGTATCCTCAATTTGACTTACTAATGTATAAGATGCCGGATTTTCCAATGCCGTCAAATACACTGCCGGCTTAATGATGGAACCCATCGGACGCTTGGCATCCAGGGCGCGATTAAATCCGGCAAATCCGGCCTGTCGACCACCMGCTATAGCCACCACCTCACCAGAACCCACACGAACAATRACCGAGGCACCCTGCAATTTTCCAGCCTCAATACCATAACCTGACTCCAAATTTTCAATCCGTTTGGYTACCCTGCTCTCCAGCTTCCGTTGAATTTGTGGATCAAAATTGGTAAATATTCGCAAGCCTTCTGTTTGTAAGTCGGAGGACTGATAGGAYTCACGCAATTGACGTTTGACCAAATCCAGATATGCGGGATATTGCCAACGACCACCACCGGGACGAGGAGGCACCACACCCAATGGTTTTTGTTTCGCTGCYTTTGCCTGCGYAGTATCAATCACACCCTCACGAGCCATGACATCAAGYACCAGGTTGCGTCGCTTTAATGCACGCTCAGGGCGACGCCATGGATTATAATAAGAGGCACCCTTTACCAAGCCGGCAAGCAGCGCCGCCTGATGCAACTCCAACTCTTGAACCGGCTGTCTGAAATAATGGCTACTGGCCAGACCAAAACCATGGATAGCTCGATCTCCCGCCTGCCCCAAATACACCTCATTAATGTACGTCTCGAGAATTTCTTCTTTACTGAAATGTATTTCCAGTAGTACGGCCATCACCGCCTCTAACAACTTTCGCGATAACGTACGCTTCTGGTTCAGGTAAAAATTCTTAACCAATTGCTGAGTCAGCGTGCTGCCACCCTGAACCAGTTTCCCCTCTTTTATATTGGCAATAAAGGCACGGGTGATACCTCGAAAAGACACTCCATGATGCTGGTAAAAGTTTTGATCCTCTACCGCGATCAACGCTTCAGGCAATATGGGCGGCAATTGCTGCAGCTGCACCAACTGCCGATCTTCCTTGTGGGCCGAATAAATACCACCAATAATCATTGGTTCCAAACGAGCCAATGGCACATCTTGCCCGTGAGCATTCGCCAAACCAGACACCTGGTTTCCAGCAAAAGTTACCGTCATCAAACCAGGCAGCTCAGCTTCATCCCAAAATTCAAAACCCCGGGAAAACAACTCCACCCGACGACTAGACACGCTGTACTGCCCTGGTGATTTTGCCGCACGCACCCGCTGGTAACCCAGGCTATTCAACTCCCATTGGAGTTGTTCCCGGCTCAGCGACAAACCCTGGTACAGCTCTAGGGGTCGACTATAAACATGGGAAGGCAAAGACCACTTTTTACCCGTGAACTTCTGGTACACCACCATATCCACGGCAGCCAGACACAGAATACCTACCACCACAGCCAACCAGAATAAACGGCGCACCCAGCRCCAGCGGGAAGGGGCCTTATTTTTAGCTCGGCTTTTATTCTTAGCTCGACCCTTRCCGCTCTTTTTYTGTGTTGCTCTTTTAGCCAAAGGRCTTCCTCTNATCCTAAAAATATTTCCTATGCCTAAATGTTCCTTTCTTCAAAATRAGAAACATCYACRGCAAAACTGACAGCGCACGACTTTACKCTAAATACTCYGYYTTTACTCTACAGCWACGCTTTASYRCTCTCGCTTTACTATRAGCMCCACACCGGGATAATAGCCGCCAAACYAACAACCACAAGCACTCCTCATCATGGCCAAATATCACGTTTACGGCATCGGCGCAGCRTTAGTCGATACAGAAATTGAGGTCACCGATAACGACCTGCAACATCTCAACGTAGAAAAAGGGCTGATGACACTGGTAGACGAAACTCGCCAGACTGAGCTGATTAATCACCTACAAGACCACCTCACTGCATCCAAGCGTGCCAGTGGTGGCTCGGCAGCCAACACCATTATTGCGGTAAGTGCCTTTGGTGGTAACGCCTTCTATTCCTGCAAAGTAGCCAATGATGATAACGGGAAATTTTACCTCAGTGATTTGGCAAATGCCGGCGTTGATTACCACCATAACGGCGAGCAGGTTGACGGCCTAACGGGCAAGTGCCTGGTATTAATCACCCCCGACGCCGAACGCTCCATGAACACCTTTCTCGGTGTCAGTGAAACCGTCTCTATCGAAAATCTGAATGCTGAAGCCATCGCCCAATCTGAATACCTGTATATCGAAGGCTATTTAGTCACCTCCGATACCGGGCGTGCCGCAGCCATACACGCACGTAAAATCGCCGAAGCGCACAAAGTGAAAACGGTACTGAGCTTGTCAGACCCCGGCATGGTGACCTTCTTTAAAGATGGCCTCAAAGACATGTTGGGAGAAAAAGTAGACCTGCTATTTTGTAACGAAGCAGAAGCACTGGGCTGGACCAACAGCAACACCCTCAGCGACGCCACCGAACTACTAAAACAATCTGCGGCCACCTTTGCCATTACACTGGGTAGCAAAGGTGCTCTGGTATTCGACGGCCAAAATCTGCACAACATTCCACCACATACCATAACGGCTATCGACACCAACGGTGCCGGCGATATGTTTGCCGGAGCTTTTTTATATGCCATTACCCATGGCTATGATTATCAACAGGCCGGAAATTTTGCCAGTGTCGCAGCGGCAAATGTAGTGAGTCAGTTTGGACCAAGACTTAGTGAAGAACAGTATCCTGAGGTGCTGTTGTCGCTATAATCCTGCAACTTTGGGGGTTAACGCCGAGTAGCCGCAACAAAGTGAAGGGGCAGATATGACTTTCTATCAAGCTGCAAACTGTAACTATAGAAATATTGTATCTGGCCCTACTTATCTTGAGCAGTTTTTGGCCAGCAAATAAAAGCCCTGCTGACTTGACTTATTAGGAGCTGAATATGGATATAAATACCAGTCCAACCAAAGAAAATTAACAGGAAAATTGCCATCCAGCCGCCTAACGCTTAGAGTTTAAGAGCGTTTAAGGGGACGCATTTATTTTGTAACAAACAACGTACCCCGTTCAAACCTACCCCTGAGATAACAATTCCCGCAGGTCAATTAACGCTGCATTAGCCCGACTAATATAAGAAGCCATGACCAATGAGTGGTTGGCCAGAAAACCAAAGCCACTGCCGTTAAGAATCATTGGGCTGTAAACCGCTTCCTGAGAAGCTTCCAGTTCACGAATAATTTGTTGCACGCTTACTTGAGCGTTTTTCTTTTGCAGCACGTCGGCAAAGTCTACTTCTATGGCTTTTAGAAAATGAATCATGGCCCAGGCACTGCCTCGGGACTCATAAAAAATATCGTCAATTTCTAACCAGGGCGTTTTGACTTGTACTTCGCTGGGGGTGTTAGTAGATTGCTGGCTTGCAGCATCCCCCGCCAGATCAATATTAATTCTACGCTGCCCTACACTGGCACTTAACCGTTGGGACAAACTGCCCAAACGAGTTTCTAGTGTGCTAAGCCAGTAGCGCAAATTATCGGCACGGGCATAAAATTGTGCATTGTATTCGTCTTCATCGGTTAAACGCTTCAGGTAGCTCTCTAGATAAGTAATGCCTTCACGATATTCAGACTCTGTGGCTGGGAGGATCCAACTATTATGGTCAAAATTAAACCGTGATTCTGCCAGTGCTAAATCTTTATCTTCGGTGGACTGTGACTGGGAGCGACTGAAAGCTTCCCGCATGGCTTTACTAAAATCTCTCACCTGAATGAGGACGCCGTATTCCCAATTGGGAATGTTATCCAACCAGATTCCGGGTGGCGCGATATCATTACTTAAATAACCACCACGCTTTTCTAGCAGTACATTAACAACCTCTATCAGAGCTGCTGTTGTCGTACTCCCAACAACTATCCGGTCTGCTCTGGCAAGTGCATTTTTATTGATATCAAAGTGCTCAGGCTCTTCACTCCAATACCAACCAAACAAAAGTGCGGCCAACAAATAACAGGCCACAACTAAAACACCGATGCGCAACCAAGGTGAGCGCTCTTCGGCCATATAGTCCTCAGCAAGTGAGTCTTTTATATCAGCAGCTCGTCTAGACCATTTTCCAGTCCATCGCTGAACCCAATCAAATCCCTTCATTTAGCCACCTGCTTAACCGCCGTTCTCATGAAGCACACTTTGTACTGGCACAACAATTGTTAGCTCCGGACATCCTTTGAAAAAGAGTGTAATACTGTGTTGATCACCCTCACGGAGGTTCTCTTGCAAACCAAACAACATTAAATGATAACCGCCGGGTTTAAAGCTAAAGGCTTCTCCCGCTGGCAATTCTACGGCATCTACTGGCCGCATGGACATGGTGCCATTTTGATGTGAGTGGACATGAATCTCCGCACTACTRGCTATCGGTGATGATGCGCCAACCAAGTGACATACTTGATCTGTAGGGTTGTTCATGGTCATGAATGCGGCCGTTACAGTCTGCCCCGGTGGCAATCCACGAATGTAGGCATCGCTTACGCTGATACCATCAGCACATGCAGCCATTGCTAGCGGCATAAACAAAATGCCCAAATATTTTTTCAAAGATGATGTCATAATTTTTTGTGGTGTTCCCTGTGATAATTCTTTGTGGTATTTCTTACAAGAGCCCCTTGTAATAGCTCTATGATATTGCAGTAGTGGCCCAACAAAGGTACTAGAAAGAAAGTACTAAAATAGTTAGGCCAATATAAGGGATTAATTATAGCACTGAGACAGTTATCAGAAAATGGCTCTCGCACCTGGCAGGCCAGCTACGTACAATATCGAACAAACTCGTAGTTTAGGTTGTCCAATGCCCATTGAGCCCAAAACAAGCTCTGTTAGTTTTATACAAGCTTCATTGRTTAAAGAAAATTCTCATTCATGTTATTAAAGAGTTTACCGAACAGCCCATGCTAAACCGATTGATTAATGCCTTTATATTCTGCCTGCTGTTGACAGCTCAACTGGCTGTTGCGGATGATTTGTTCCCGCCTTCTTCCAGCAGTTTAAATAACAGCACAAACCCGCTGGGGCAAACACTTCTGTTCTTGCCAGTAGAGGAAGCCTACCAACTCAAGCCCACTATAGAAGGACAGCAACTGTTACTAAATTGGGAAATTAAACCTGGCTACTATCTATACCAGCATCGTTTTAAATTTTTTGACCCATCTGGCACACCTCTTAAGCTCGCACCAGAATATGAACCGGGTAAACTGATTTATGATGACTATTATGAAAAAGATCTGGAAGTGTATTACCACCAGACACTCATCACGGTACCCCTGCCTACCGATCAAAACAAACTGATTGTTGAATCACAAGGCTGTGCAGATGCGGGGCTTTGCTATCCCCCCAGGCGACAAACAATCACACTGAATACCACCACCTCTACACTTACAGTCACAGAGACAGAGACAGAGACAGAGACAGAGACAGAGACAGTAAATGACGACTCATCCAACATTAAAAGCAACGGACAATCAACAGTACCTCTAAGCAACCTACCGCTTATGCTAGTATTTGCCCTGCTGGGCGGCATCTTTCTCAATCTAATGCCCTGTGTATTCCCGATACTTTCTATAAAAGCCCTTAGTTTAACCACCGCTCACCTAAGCAAACATGGCAAACACCTGCATGGCTTGGCCTACACGCTAGGTATTGTATTCAGTTTTATGGCCATTGCCGCTCTATTAATGTTACTGCGAGGTGCCGGCGAAGCCGTCGGCTGGGGCTTCCAATTACAATCATCACTGTTTGTTGGTCTGCTGGTGTATCTCTTTGTGTTAATGGGCCTAAGCTTTTCTGGTCTGTTGACGGTAGGCACAAGCTTGATGAACCTGGGGCAATCTGCTACTGAAGGTCACAGCCTAACCTCTTCGTTTATGACGGGCTTGCTGGCAACCGTCGTTGCCAGCCCCTGCACAGCACCTTTTATGGGGACCGCTCTGGGCTTTGCGCTGACACAACCCTCCTGGGTAGCAATGAGCACCTTTATGTTTCTAGGCATTGGTATGGCCCTGCCATTATTAGTACTTTCATGGTGGCCAGGTATGGCAGAAAAAATGCCTAAACCTGGTGCCTGGATGGAACGGTTTAAGGAGTTTTTAGCATTTCCGCTCTACCTGAGTGCCGTGTGGTTGTTGTGGGTACTTGGCAGACAAACCGGAAGCGACACCGTAGCCGCTGTAATTTGCGGGGTAGTGTTAATACTCTTTGCCATTTGGCTGCTAAAAACACGTAAAAATATACTGACAGTTTCTCTGGCAATTGCCTCTGTTACCGTTGCCTTGCTATTGCCCTGGCAAACCAGCAATACCACCAATGATCAGGATACCTCCTGGGAACCTTACTCAGAGGAAAGGCTTCAACAACTGCGTAGTAATGGCAACGCCGTTTTTATTAATCTAACAGCCGATTGGTGCATCACCTGCCTCGCCAATGAAAAGCTGGCGTTGAGCTCAGACCTGTTTCTGACAACGCTCAAAGAACAAAATATTACTTACCTTAAAGGTGACTGGACCAATGACAACCCGGAAATCACCAATTTATTAAACCGTCATCTCCGCAGCGGCGTACCGCTGTATCTATTTTACCCTGAAGGATCAGGCAACCCCCTCATTCTCCCCCAGCTCTTAACTAAAAATATCGTAATTAATGCCATTTTAGAGCACAATTCCCGACAATAGCTTCACGTTTACGAAAGTTGGCAAAGTTAACTGCTATTGTGCTGGTATCCTCTTAAAAATCCTGTAAAAACGTATAAAACTGTTTTCGCCCAATAGCTAAATTTATTAAAAAATCGCAATTTACGCCTGAACTTGTAGCGATTTGAGCCAAAAATCTAAAAAATACAAAAAATTGGACAGTTTCTAATTTTTAATGCAGACTTCCTACAATCAGCCGCCAACAAGGCTTGTTCACCGATGCACTTTGCATCACCAACTTTCTGGCAGGGACACTATGGCAACCATACTGGTACTACACGGCCCCAACCTGAACTTACTTGGTGCTCGTGAACCCGACGTCTATGGCAGCGAGACCCTGGACGACATCAATCAAAAATTGACGGACGTTTGCATCAATAAGGGGCACCACCTGCTGACCCTGCAAAGCAATGCAGAATACGAGTTAATCAATCGCATCCATGATGCAAAAAAAGAAGGTGTGAATTTCATCATTTTTAATCCCGCAGCATTTACTCATACCAGTATTGCCCTGCGTGATGCGCTATTGGCGGTAGAAATTCCCTTTATTGAAGTCCACCTATCCAACGTACATACACGGGAGGAGTTCAGGCAATACTCGTACTTCTCCGATATAGCCAAAGGTATTATCTGCGGCTTTGGCAGCAGGGGCTATGAATTAGCACTTGATGCCGCATTAGACCAACTAGATTCCTAACAACATTTTTACCATTTGGAGTAACCACAGATGGATATTCGTAAAATCAAAAAATTAATCGAGCTGATCGAAGAATCAGACATCAATGAGCTGGAAATTAAAGAGGGCGAAGAGTCCGTGCGTATCTGCCGAGGCGGACAAATAGTCGCAGCAGCACCGATGGTGGCCGCACCCATCGCTGTAGCTACAGCTCAAGCGCCGGCTATTGAAGCTCCCGCTGCTGAACTAAAAGGACACATCCAAAAATCACCCATGGTAGGCACCTTCTACCGTTCATCAGCTCCCGGCGCCAAAGTCTTTATTGAAGAAGGACAAAAAGTTAATGCCGGCGATGTACTCTGCATTATTGAAGCCATGAAGATGATGAATCAAATAGAGGCCGACAAATCGGGCACTATTGGCACTATCTTAGTGGCAGATGGCGAGCCTGTTGAATTTGACCAGCCCATGATTACTATCATTTAAACCGCAGAGGACAGGAGCAACAGCTATGCTGGAAAAAGTGCTTATTGCCAACCGCGGTGAAATCGCCCTGCGAATTCTGCGAGCCTGCAAAGAACTTGGCATCAAAACCGTTGCAGCGCACTCAAAGGTTGACGCGAACCTTAAACATGTATTACTCGCCGATGAAGCTATTTGCATCGGACCAAATGCTTCGGCACAGAGCTATCTAAATGTGCCCGCTATTATCAGCGCAATGGAAATTTCAAATGCCCAGGCGGTACATCCTGGCTATGGCTTCCTTGCCGAAAATGCTGACTTTGCTGAACAAGTAGAAAAAAGCGGCTTTACCTTTATTGGCCCAACGGCTGATGTCATCCGCACAATGGGCGACAAGGTTGCGGCCATCAAAGCCATGATAAAGTCTGGTGTTCCTACTGTTCCAGGCTCCAACGGCCCACTGACAAGTGACACCGCACGCAGCAAAAGAATAGGCCAGGAAGTTGGCTACCCCGTTATTATCAAAGCCGCATCAGGTGGTGGAGGCCGCGGCATGCGGGTGGTTCGCAATGAAGGCGAACTAATCAATGCCATTCAGGTAACCAAAGCTGAAGCAAAAGCAGCATTTGGCGACGATACTGTTTATATGGAAAAATTCCTGGAAAACCCACGCCATGTGGAAGTACAGGTACTGGCCGACGGCCAGGGTAATGCTGTCCATTTGGGTGACCGCGACTGCTCCTTACAACGTCGCCACCAAAAGGTATTGGAAGAAGCGCCGGCACCCGGTATTCCTGAAGCCGCTCGGAATGAAGTTCTACAGTCTTGTGTTGATGCCTGCATCAAGATTGGTTATCGCGGCGCGGGAACCTTCGAATTTCTCTATGAAGATGGCCGTTTCTTTTTTATTGAGATGAACACTCGGGTACAAGTGGAGCACCCTGTAACAGAAATGATTACCGGTGTAGATATCGTCAAGGAACAACTCTTAATTGCCAGCGGTGAAAAACTTAGCTTCAGCCAAGAAGATATTATTTTTCGCGGGCATGCTTTTGAGTGTCGAATCAATGCCGAAGATTCCACAACCTTTATGCCCAGCCCAGGAAAAATTACCGCCTACCATGCGCCTGGAGGGAATGGCGTAAGAGTCGACTCGCACATTTATGCCGGCTACACCGTACCACCTCATTACGACTCTCTGGTGGGAAAAATTATTACTTATGGTAAAGATCGTGACGCCGCACTGTCTCGCATGGCTTGCGCACTGGACGAGCTACATATTGAAGGCATAAAAACCAATACTGAACTGCAACGTGATTTAGTCTGTGACACGGAGTTTCGTAAAGGTGGGGTCAATATCCACTACCTTGAGAAAAAACTGGGGCTTTAAAACTTAATCCCCTTTTTGCTCACAACAAGCGCCAACCAATAAAAAGCCCCGGAATTCGGGGCTTTTTATTCACAACCACCTTAGTTATATACCGTCTCCTTCTTGCAGGAATAGAAATGCCCTGGCTACAACTTCGCATAAACAGCTCTAGAACTCAGGCAGAACAGATTGAAGATTTGCTGCTAGAGAGTGGTGCAGTTTCTGTCACCTATGAAGACAATGCCGATGAGCCCATTTTGGAGCCAGCCTTGGGTGAAACACCTTTATGGCAGCAAACCCGAATCACTGGACTATTTGACGCATCCAGCAATACCGACATTATTAGCAACACCATTACCCAGGCACTGAAAGTACCGGCTCTCGATTACCACTGGGAACTATTGGAAGATAAGGACTGGGAGCGGGAGTGGATGAAACACTACCATCCCATTCAATGCGGCAAGCGGCTTTGGATCTGCCCAAGCTGGCTAATACCTCCACATCCGGAATGTATCAATCTGCTGCTCGATCCAGGCCTGGCCTTTGGCACAGGAACACATCCCACCACCTTTCTCTGCCTGCAATGGCTTGACAGCATAAAGCTCGAAGGAAAAACCGTCACAGACTACGGCTGCGGCTCCGGTATTCTTGCCATTGCTTCATTATTACTGGGAGCGGCAACAGCCACATGCGTGGATATAGACCCTCAGGCACTAACGGCCACCGCCGACAATGCACAACGAAATGGGCTAGACCCTGAACTGACACCCGTTTTTTTACCTGACCAAGTACCAGAAATCGCCACCGATCTTGTGATTGCCAACATATTGGCCGGGCCTCTAGTTGCCCTCGCGCCAAAACTCGCCGCCCTGACTAAACCCGGAGGCCTCCTCTGCCTATCAGGAATTATCGAAAGCCAAGCTAACGATGTCATGGACAGCTACCAATCCTGGTTTGATTTTGACCCACCTACATGTAATGAACAGTGGGTACGGCTGACCGCTATCAAGCGCTGACACATACCAGTAGAATACCCCCGAGTTAGTAACAACTGCCCAGAGCGACTATAACTGTCCTGAGTGATTATGACGGCACAGAGCAACCATAACAGCTCAGAACATCATGACGACACGGATTCATCATGACTGAGATCATCACCAGATGCCCCGACTGCTCGGTATCTTTCCGTGCGTCTCCGGCCCAATTACAAGCTGCAAATGGCCGAGTTCGCTGCGGGGCATGTTTGGGGGTGTTTGATGCGCTGACTAATGAGATCACCCCACAAAAGCCAGACCCCATTGACCCAAAAGATGATTTGATGATCTTCGACGAAATGGATGTCTCCCCAAATCAAAATGAAGAGCAAGACAATCATTTATCCGAACCATCAGAGATAGCAAATGAAGACCCCGCCCTAACTCCTTTTCAAGATATTATTTCTGTGGATCTCTCACTACCCGAACCCAGTGAAAACATCTCGGTAACAAATTTAGACACCCCCAGCGATATATTAACCGAGACCGAGACCGAGACCGAGACCGAGACCGAGACCGAGACCGAGACCGAGACCGAGACCGAGACCGAGACCGAGACCGAGACCAGCCTATTTGACCCTAAAAATCTTGAAACAACACCAGACTTTGCCTTTGAACGACCTCATCCAGTCCAGAAAAACAACCAAAAACAATTCTTGTGGGTTTTATTGTCTATACTCGCCATGGCGGCCATTGCCATCCAATACACATACTTCCATATAGACCATTTCAGTGCGAATCCCAAAAACCAAACATGGCTTACTTATTTTTGTGACATTACTGGTTGCAAAATTCCTATCCAAAAAGACACAACAAAAATTCACAGCCGCCAACTATTAATACATAGCCACCCCGACATACCGGGCGCCCTCATTGTCGACGCAGTCATTATTAACACCGCAACTTTTGAGCAGCCCTTCCCTGAACTGACCCTCAGTTTTGAAACGCTGCAAGGCCGGCGCATTGCCTCTCGTCGCTTTAAACCGAATGAGTATCTACAAGGCGATTTAACTGGCTCAACAATCATGCCATCACAACAATCCATACGACTGATGCTGGAACTGATTGATCCAGGACCAGAAGCCGTTAACTACTCCCTTTATATATCCGAATAAACTTTTTCCACACACAAACAACGGGTATTATATCGCCCCCCCACAGACAACTACTGACAATCTAGGCGACAACTCTTGGTACAAATTGGCAACCATGTACTGACAAACCGGACGATACTGGCACCCATGGCTGGCGTCACTGACTTGCCCTTTCGCCAACTCTGCCGACAACTGGGTGCTGGCCTAACCGTCTCTGAAATGATCACATCTGACACGCGCCTGTGGAAAAGCAGAAAAAGCCAACAGCGATTAATTCATCGAGATGAGCCCTCGCCCCGAGCTGTACAAATCGCAGGAAGTATTCCTGTAATGATGGCCGAAGCCGCACGCCAAAACGTTGCTTTAGGTGCCGAAATTATCGACATCAATATGGGCTGCCCTGCAAAAAAGGTATGCAAGCGTGCTGCGGGTTCTGCGTTACTTCAAGACGAGCCTTTGGTAGCAGAAATCCTCCATGCGGTAGTTGCAGCTGTCGAGATACCCGTTACCTTAAAAATTCGCACGGGATGGGATGATCAACATCGCAACGCTCAACGCATTGCCGTGATTGCTGAAGATGCGGGAATACAGGCATTGGCTGTTCATGGCCGCACCCGAGCCTGTCGCTTTTTCGGTCATGCCGAATATGACACCATCGCCTCCGTAGTTGAGTCCGTATCGATACCAGTATTTGCCAACGGAGATATTGCCACCCCACAGCAGGCTAAACTGGTTTTAGATTATACCGGTGCTGCCGCAGTCATGATTGGTCGAGCGGCCCAGGGAAACCCGTGGCTATTCAACCAAATCAGTCACTATCTCGAACACGGAATCATTCCCAAACCACCGTCAACAGCCGAGTTAATCCGTGTTGTCAGCAGCCATATTCAGGCTATCCACCAACATTATGGCGAATATCTGGGAATACGGATTGCCCGTAAGCATGTGGGCTGGTACGTTGACTCTCTGCCAAATGGGGATGTGTTCCGAAAGTATTTTAATCAACTAGAAAACCCCTCCCAACAAATACAAAGCCTGCAACATTTTTTTGCAACATATAAAAATAATTGGAACCAAGCCGCATGAGCGCCATTGATACATTTACGATACAGGCGGAAACAGTCGCCGAACCAACAACTATGACTCATCAACACGAATCACTGCGGCAATGCGTTGAAAACGCCCTGCAACAATATTTTCTACATCTTGACGGTCAGCCTGCCAACGATCTCTACCAGCTGGTATTAAGTGAAGTAGAGGCACCACTACTTGAATCTGTACTGGCTTACACTCGCAACAATCAGAGCAAATCTGCTGAAATGCTCGGACTAAACCGAGGCACGCTGCGGAAGAAACTCAAACAATATGACCTTTTGTAACCTGAATTCAGGTTACAAGTGCACCACCCGGCAAAACCACACTAATATCAACCACTGTAATATTAGCTATTGACGAGGACATCATGAGTAACCTGCGTAAAGTTTCTCGCGCTCTTATCAGCGTATCTGACAAAACCGGTATTGTTGAATTTGCCCAGGCCCTGAGTGCCCAAGGCGTTGAAATCCTGTCCACGGGTGGAACACACCGATTACTCAATGAAAATGGTATCACTGTTCGTGAAGTCTCTGACTACACTGGTTTTCCAGAAATGATGGATGGCCGCGTCAAAACACTTCACCCCAAAATACATGGAGGCATACTCGGTCGTCGCGGTATCGACGATGCGGTGATGTCTGAACATGGCATTCTTGGTATTGATATGGTCGTGGTAAATCTTTATCCGTTTGCCGCTACCGTTGCCGACCCAAATTGTGACCTGCCAACAGCCATTGAAAATATTGATATCGGCGGCCCTACGATGGTTCGCTCTGCGGCAAAAAATCATAAAGATGTTGCCATTGTTGTAAATGCCAGCGATTACAGTGCCGTACTGGAAGAGATGCAAAACCAGGAGGCGCAATTAGGTTACGAAACCCGCTACAACCTGATGGTAAAAGCATTTGAACACACCGCAGCCTATGACGGCATGATTGCCAATCATTTTGGTGCTCGCTCTGCTAATTTCCAGCCAGGATCAAATGAGGAACGTAGTTTCCCCAACACCTTTAACATGCAGTACCTGAAATCTCAGGAAATGCGCTACGGTGAAAATCCACACCAAAACGCTGCATTTTATGTGGAAGAAAATCCTGCCGCAGCCAGCATTGCAACAGCCAAGCAGTTACAGGGAAAGGCATTATCCTATAACAATATTGCCGACACAGATTCCGCACTGGAGTGTGTTAAACAGTTTGACCAACCCACTTGTGTCATTGTTAAACACGCCAACCCCTGTGGAGTTGCCGTAGCAACAGATATCAAAACCGCTTATGACCTGGCCTTTGCCACAGACCCAGAATCTGCCTTCGGCGGTATTATTGCCTTCAATCGTGAATTGGATGCAGAAACGGCTGCTGCTATTTGTGAGCGTCAATTTGTTGAGGTCATTATTGCTCCCAGTATTTCAGATGCGGCCCGCGAAGCAGTCAGTACCAAAAAGAATGTTCGCCTGCTGGAATGTGGCAAATGGGATTCATCGACACAAGCAAAAGGTTTTGATTACAAACGCGTCAATGGCGGCCTGCTGATCCAAGACCGCGATAAAGGTATGGTGTCAAAAGAAGACCTCAAAGTGGTTACCGAACGCAAACCTACCGACGCAGAACTCGACGATATGCTGTTTGCCTGGAAAGTAGCCAAGATGGTGAAATCCAACGCTATTATTTACACAAAAAATAACCAAACCATTGGTGTTGGTGCTGGCCAAATGAGCCGTATAAACTCCGCTCGAATAGCGACCATTAAAGCAGAGCACGCTGGGCTGGAAATCAAAGGTGCCGTGATGTCATCCGATGCCTTCTTCCCATTCCGCGATGGCATCGATAATGCTGCCAGTGTTGGCATTAGCTGTGTCATCCAACCCGGCGGTTCCATTCGTGATGATGAAGTTATCGCTGCAGCAAATGAACATGGCATGACCATGGTGTTCACCGGTATGAGACACTTCCGTCACTAACAGAATAAACCCAGACGGCTCTCACCCTGCCGTTTTCATTTTTAGGTAAAGCAGGAAAATAGTATTCATGAAGATTCTGGTCATTGGCTCAGGCGGACGCGAGCATGCACTGGCATGGAAAGCCGCTCAAGGTGAAGGTGTTGAAACAGTCTTTGTAGCACCCGGCAATGCCGGTACTGCACTGGAACCCAAACTGGAAAACCTGGATGTCGACCCAGGCGACTTTGAAGCACTGGCCGATTTTGCTGAGAAAAACCAGGTGGCACTGACCATTGTTGGCCCTGAGCAACCACTGGTAGATGGTATTGTGGACTATTTTTCCGCACGTAATCTGCGCGCCTTTGGCCCCAGTAAAGGTGCAGCACAACTAGAAGGCTCCAAAGCTTTTACCAAAGATTTTCTTGCCCGTCACAATATTCCTTCTGCCGATTACCAAAATTTCACTGAAGTAGAACCTGCACTGACGTATCTCCGAGAAAAAGGTGCACCTATTGTCGTTAAAGCAGATGGCCTCGCCGCAGGAAAAGGTGTCATTGTCGCGATGACGCTGGAAGAAGCAGAAACAGCTGTTAAAGATATGCTAGCCGGCAACGCTTTTGGTGAAGCCGGGCATCGGGTGGTGATTGAGGAATTTTTGGACGGAGAAGAAGCCAGTTTTATTGTTATCGTCGATGGTAAAAATATTCTGCCCATGGCCACCTCTCAAGATCACAAAGCACGAGATAACGGTGACAAAGGGCCAAATACCGGAGGCATGGGGGCTTATTCTCCTGCACCGGTGGTAACACCCGAAATTTACAGCCGCGTTATGGAAGAAGTGATTGAGCCAACCGTAAAAGGTATGGCCGCAGAAGGTAATGATTACACCGGTTTTCTCTATGCAGGCCTGATGATTATGGCCGACGGCACCCCCAAGGTCATTGAATACAACTGCCGCTTTGGTGACCCAGAAACCCAGCCGATCATGATGCGCTTAAAATCTGACCTGGTTTCCCTTTGCAGTGCAGCCCTGGATAAAAAACTGGACCAGTGCACCACTGAGTGGGATTCAAGAGCCGCATTAGGCGTGGTACTTGCCGCTGGCGGTTACCCTGCCAGCTACAACAAAGGCGATGTTATTTCAGGTTTGCCAAGCACTGATGCCGACAGTAGTAATGAAAAGGTTTTTCATGCAGGCACCAAAGATATCGACGGACAAGTCACCACGAATGGCGGCAGGGTTTTATGTGCCGTAGGCCTTGGCGATACTGTTACCGAAGCGCAACAACAAGCCTATGAACTCACCAAGAAAATCTCTTGGGATAAAGTTTATTACCGTACAGATATTGGGTATCGGGCGGCTGCGAGAGAGAAATAGCCTCAAGTCAGAGTATCTAACCATCTACTTTCGGCCAGGAGCGGACGTTGCCAAAACTGCGAAACTAAGAGGTTGATCAAAAAATATTCGTTACGACCCCGTAGTTCCTAAGGGTACCTATTACCATTTAGACCCGCACAAAAAGGTCAATTGCTTTTGGCTCTTCGTGACTTTCCAATACGATAAGCGGTATTCGGCAATCAAGAATCACTCCGAGATCATGGGCATCCTGTATATTAACGACTCCTAATTATTATTCCTGTTGCTGCTCCTGCCGACACAGCCAAACATTCAAACCCTGGGCATTTAACTCAAAATCCATATTCAATACCTCTGCCATCATTGTTACATCCAGTGTGGGCTGAAATGATGTAATACGAGCCAAGGTCATCTCTTTCACTGCCTCAAAAATTTTCTTTTCCCGCTCAGGCTCTGCACTCAATGACTGTGCAATTTGCCGGTAATCTTCGATTTGAACACGAAGTAATTCAGCCTGCTTATTAGGCTGCTCAAGCACAGAGTAATGGGTTAAATAAAATTTATCTGGCTTATAACCCATCATCAAATCAATGGATGCCAATAATTTATCAGGATCAAATTGTACCGGCGAGGTGGTCGGTATGATAAAGCGATCAGATCTATCGTTATCTAAACTGTTTTTATCTAAACTCTCTTTATCTAAACAGTGCCCCATTTCTTGATAGGAAATACCAAAAGTATCTCCAGAGAACCACCCTTTGCTCTCGGCATCCCAAATACAAAAATGATGCTCTGCATGGCCAGGAGTATGCCGAAACTCAAGCACCCGGCCATTCAACTTGAGTTTTTCTCCATCCTCTACAATGAGCACACGATCCTTTGGCACCGGAATTAATTCGCCATAAAACTGCGCAAATTTTTTCTCGCCATAAACAGCCTTTGATCCCGCAATCAATTGTGTAGGGCCAATCATGTGCCTGGCGCCCCGAGGGTGTATCACCAACTGTGCCGCGGGGTATCGCTGCATAAGTACACCAGCACCTCCGGCATGATCTAAATGCACATGGGTAGGAATAATGTAACGAACGGCATCAGCAG
>NVXH01000015.1 GCA_002746985.1 Porticoccaceae bacterium
AATAATTGGGGTATCGTCACCGGGGAATTCGTAGGCATCCAGCAGCTCACGCAGCTCCATTTCTACGAGTTCGATCATTTCGTTGTATTCTTCTGAACCAACTCCGCCGCAATCTTCTGCCAGCAAGTCTGCTTTGTTCAGGAATACGACAACGTAAGGCACGCCAACTTGACGGGCCAACAGGATGTGTTCACGGGTTTGAGGCATGGGACCATCGGTCGCACCACACACCAATATAGCGCCGTCCATTTGGGCTGCACCGGTAATCATGTTTTTTACATAATCGGCGTGACCTGGACAATCAACGTGGGCGTAGTGACGATCCGGTGATTCATATTCTACGTGGGAGGTGGCGATGGTAATGCCGCGCTCACGTTCTTCCGGCGCATTATCAATACCGTCAAAGGCGACCATTTCTCCGCCCCATACTTCTGCACATACGCGGGTAAGCGCTGCRGTCAGAGTCGTTTTACCATGGTCAACGTGACCTATTGTGCCCACATTGATGTGGGGCTTATTACGTTCAAACTTTTCCTTAGCCATTGTTATGCCCTCTCAGTTGTCTCTTTTAAAACCTAAGTCTTAAATTTTTAAATTAAAATTGATTTTTTGCCATCACTTCGTCAGCGACGTTGCGTGGCGCTTCAGAATACTTCTCGAACTCCATGGTAAATGTTGCACGCCCTTGCGTCGCAGAACGGAGATCTGTGGCATAGCCAAACATTTCTGCCAATGGTACCTCTGCGTTGATAACCTTCCCCATGGGAGTGTCATCCATACCCTGGATAATACCTCTACGTCGGTTCAAATCACCAACCACATCACCCATGTTCATTTCAGGTGTCACCACCTCGACCTTCATCATTGGCTCAAGTAATACCGCACCACCATCTTGAGCCAGCTTTTTTGTTGCCAAAGATCCTGCAATTTTAAAAGCCATTTCATTAGAATCTACATCATGGAAGGAACCATCAAATAATGTGGCTTTAAGTCCAAGCAAAGGATACCCGGCTAACACGCCGTTTTGCATTTGCTCGGATATACCTTTTTCAATTGCAGGAATGTATTCCCGCGGCACCGACCCACCGGCAATTTCATTAACGAACTCCAAACCTTCCGCACCAGTATCTTCTGCTGGTTCAAATTTGATCCAGACATGTCCATACTGACCACGGCCACCAGACTGCCGAATAAATTTACCCTCTACATCACAGGTATTGCGAATGGCTTCACGATAAGCCACTTGAGGCTTACCAATATTAGCTTCAACACTGAACTCACGCCGCATCCGCTCCACAAGAATATCCAGATGCAGTTCGCCCATACCTGAAATAATAGTCTGCCCACTCTCTTCGTCTGTTCTTACTCGAAATGAGGGGTCTTCTTGAGCAAGCTTACCCAATGCTACACCCATTTTCTCTTGATCTGCCTGAGACCTTGGCTCAACTGCCACAGAAATCACCGGCTCAGGAAACTCCATGCGCTCAAGAATAATTATGTCTTTTTCGGCACAGAGTGTGTCACCGGTTGTCACATCTTTCAGACCAATGGCAGCAGCAATATCTCCTGCCAATACTTCTTTAATATCTTCTCGACTATTGGCATGCATCTGTACCATACGGCCGACACGCTCTCTCTTCATTTTTACCGAGTTGTACACAGCCGTTCCACTTTCCAAGCGGCCAGAATACACACGAAAAAATGTTAGAGTTCCAACAAAAGGATCCGTGGCAATTTTAAATGCCAAAGCAGAAAAAGGCGCCTCATCATCTGCTACACGAGTCGCGGGAGTCTCGCCATCCTCCAACGTACCTTCAATGGCTTTAACTTCTGTAGGAGAAGGCAAGTACTCTATCACTGCATCCAATACTGCTTGCACACCCTTATTTTTAAAGGCAGAGCCACCAAGAACAGGAACAATTTCATTGGCTAATGTACGTTGGCGAATAGCTGCTTTAATTTCGTCCTCGGACAGCTCTCCGCCATCAAGATATTTTTCCATCAGCTCATCGTTCGCTTCTGCAGCGGCTTCAATGAGGTATTCCCTCATCGCTTCGCATTCTGCAACAAGGTCGCCAGGAATTTCAGCATAATTAAAGGTCATACCCTGATCTTCTTCGTTCCAGAAAATAGCCTTCATTTTTACCAGGTCAACTACACCCTTAAATTCTTCTTCTGCACCAATGGTCATTTGCAACGGGACGGGGTTAGCACCCAATCGATCTTTGAGCTGATCGACAACCATCATAAAATCAGCACCAGCACGGTCCATTTTGTTCACAAAAACTATGCGAGGGACTTCGTATTTATTCGCTTGACGCCAGACTGTTTCAGTCTGAGGTTGAACACCCGATGAGCCACAGAGAACAATAACAGCACCATCTAGAACCCTCAGAGAACGCTCAACCTCAATGGTGAAATCAACGTGACCGGGGGTATCGATAATATTGATGCGGTGCTGGTCAAATTGCTTCTGCATTCCCTCCCAAAAACAGGTAGTCGCTGCCGAGGTGATAGTAATACCACGCTCCTGCTCCTGCTCCATCCAATCCATGGTCGCCGCACCATCATGAACTTCACCAATCTTGTGCGACATGCCGGTGTAGAACAGCACTCGCTCAGTGGTGGTCGTCTTACCAGCATCAACATGGGCGCAGATACCAATATTACGATAGCGGTCAATGGGAGTCTTACGAGGCACAATTTTCCCCAACTGGGTTCATTTAAAATGGCTATTCTAAAACCATCAATCTTAAAAACCACAAAAGGCAGCTTATAACAGCTACCTTTTCGTGAAATCTCAACGTACCGATGTAGTTAGAATCGGAAGTGAGAGAACGCCTTATTGGCTTCTGCCATACGGTGAACGTCTTCACGTTTCTTAACAGCACCGCCCTTACTTTGCTGGGCATCAATAATTTCACCCGCTAATCGCTGGGCCATAGATTTTTCACCACGATTACGCGCGTAGTCCACCATCCAACGCATAGCCAAAGCAATACGACGAGACGGGCGAACTTCAATCGGCACCTGATAAGTAGCACCACCAACACGACGTGACTTAACTTCTACTGAAGGTGCGATATTGTCCAAGGCTGTTTCAAAAATAGCGATAGGATCTTCTTTGAGACGACTTTCTACTATATCCAGTGCACCATAAACTATGTTTTCAGCAATAGCTTTTTTGCCGCTGACCATCACATGGTTCATAAACTTGGCCAGCGTGACATTACCGAACTTTGGATCCGGCAATATTTCACGCTTAGCGACGACTCTTCTTCTAGGCATAATCTTACTCTTCTCTTCAGGGTTTTCCGGGATAAATTGCGATTTTCGCTCCCGGCCTTACTCAGTTTTTACCGATGTAAAGTAACGACCTTACTTAGGACGCTTAGTACCGTATTTTGAGCGACGTTGCTTACGGCCACTCACACCAGCAGTATCAAGGCTTCCYCGCACGGTGTGATAACGCACACCAGGAAGATCCTTCACACGACCACCGCGAATCAAAACAACACTGTGCTCTTGCAGATTGTGCCCTTCACCACCAATGTACGAAGTTACTTCGTAACCGTTGGTTAACCGAACACGGCACACCTTACGCAATGCAGAATTTGGTTTCTTTGGTGTAGTAGTATACACCCGGGTACACACACCGCGACGCTGAGGACAAGCCTGTAGCGCGGGCACATCGCTTTTGGCGACTTTACGTTTTCTCGGCTTACGAACCAACTGGTTGATCGTTGCCATTCAATTACTCCAGATAAAAAATGTCTTCCTTAGGAAGACTCTATAAAAAATCTGTAACACAGACCCCTATTCAGGGAGGCGGCATTTTAAAGACACCACACCCTTGAGTCAAGCAACCCCACGCTGGAGCCACTTTTACTCGTTTTCTCAGCTTTCGCGTGAACTCAACGCTTCACTTAGTGCTGCTTCAATATCRCTCGCACTAACGCTGGTTTCACTCACTTCTTCACGATTTGCACGCTGCTCCCGACGCTGACGGTGATATGTTAACCCGGTACCTGCTGGGATCAGACGACCCACTACCACGTTTTCTTTCAAGCCACGCAAGGGGTCCGATTTCCCAGTAACAGAAGCCTCGGTAAGCACCCGAGTTGTTTCTTGGAAAGAGGCCGCAGAGATAAAGCTTTCAGTGGCAAGAGAGGCTTTGGTAATACCCAAAAGCAGACGCTCATACTTAGCAGGGAATTTGCCTTCAAGAGCCAATTTTTCGTTCTCTTCAAGCACTCGGTTATATTCTACTTGCTCACCTTTCACAAAGGAGGAATCACCCATTTCAGTGATTTCAACCTTACGCAGCATCTGCCTAACAATAACCTCGATGTGCTTATCGTTAATTTTTACACCTTGCAAACGGTAAACATCTTGAATCTCGTTGACGATATATTTTGCTAACGAATCAACACCCTGTAAGCGCAAAATATCATGMGAGTTCTCAGGGCCATCTGCAATGGTTTCACCCTTAGCGACAAATTCACCTTCATAAACACCAAGCTGACGCCACTTGTGTATTAGTGCTTCATAGTGATCACTGCCATCAGGAAGTAATTCACCATTGGGAGGAGTAATGACCAAGCGACGCTTGCCCTTGGTTTCCTTACCAAATGTAACCGTACCCGTAATCTCAGCCAAGATAGCGGGATCTTTCGGCTTACGCGCCTCAAATAGATCAGCTACACGTGGGAGACCACCCGTAATATCACGGGTTTTCGAGCCCTCTTGAGGAATACGGGCGATAATATCACCAGCACCTACATGGCACGCATCGACAATACTGAGAATAGCGTTCATCGGTAACATATAGTGCGCAGGCACAGTCGAGTTCGCAAATGTTAAATCATTGCCTTTGTCATCAAGCAAGGTAACCATTGGCTTCAGATCTTTACCTGCCGATGGACGCTCATTTGGATCAATCACGGCGATGCTAGACAACCCGGTCATGTCATCCGTCTGGCTGCGGATACTGAGACCTTCTTCCATTCCAGAAAAGGCTATTGTACCAGCAACTTCAGTAATAATTGGGTGAGTATGAGGATCCCAGTTAGCCACCACATCTCCAGCCTCCACAGTAGAACCGTCTTTCACTTTAATGACAGCACCATAAGGCAACTTATACCGTTCACGCTCACGGCCATTCTCGTCGGCCAACGTCAATTTACCCGAACGAGAGACCGCTACCAGCTCACCGTTTTYACGCTCAACCACTTTTATGTTAACCAGTCGAACCGTTCCTCCCATCTTGACTTGAATACAGTCGACAGCAGTCGCTCGTGATGCCGCACCACCAATGTGGAAGGTCCGCATCGTCAACTGAGTCCCAGGCTCACCAATTGACTGAGCAGCAACGACACCGATGGCTTCACCCCTATTCACACGATGACCACGGGCCAAATCCCTACCGTAACAGGCAGAACAAATACCATAACGGGTTTCACAGGTGATAGGTGAGCGAACTTGCAGCTCGTCAATACCTATTAACTCAATGCGCTCAACCCAAGCTTCATCAATCATGGTGCCGGCTTCGACGACAACCTTCTTAGTGCCTGGCTTAACCACATCCAGTGCCACAATCCGGCCCAAGATACGATCACCCAATGACTCAATAATATCGCCACCTTCAATAACAGGCGTCATCACCAAGCCTTCTGTAGTGCCACAATCCTCTTCTACAACAACCAGATCCTGGGACACATCCACCAAACGTCGAGTCAAGTAACCAGAGTTTGCTGTCTTCAATGCCGTATCGGCCAAACCTTTACGAGCACCGTGAGTAGAGATGAAGTACTGAAGCACACTCAAACCTTCACGGAAATTTGCCGTAATAGGCGTTTCAATGATCGAACCATCTGGTCGCGCCATCAAACCACGCATACCGGCCAGCTGACGAATCTGTGCGGGTGAACCACGCGCACCAGAATCAGCCATAATAAATACAGAGTTGAAAGAAGCCTGCTCTTCTATCTCACCATCTCGATTGGTTACGCGCTCAGTACTAATGACATCCATCATAGCCTTAGCCACTTGGTCATTAGCACGAGACCAAATATCGATCACTTTGTTGTATTTCTCACCCTGTGTTACCAAACCAGAGGAAAACTGACTTTCAATTTCTTTCACTTCATCTTCTGCACGGGCAATAATTTTGCCCTTGGCATCAGGTATCATGAAGTCGTCTACGCAAATAGAAGCACCAGATTTAGTAGAAAAATCAAATCCTGTATACATCAGTTGGTCAGCAAAAATGACGGTTGCCTTTAGTCCAACATCACGGTAACAACGGTTAATAATTCGTGAAATTGCTTTCTTGGTCATGGCCTGATTCACCAGATCATAAGCCAGACCATCAGGAACAATATCCCACAGCAATGCACGACCGACTGTAGTGTCTACGATATATGTTTTTGCTTGCTCTTCACCTTCTTTATTAAAAGTCACTTCATTGATGCGTACTTTTACACGAGCCTGAAGGTGTACCTTTTTACTGTAATAAGCTCTCGACACTTCTTGCAGGTTGGCAAATACCAAACCTTCACCTTGAGCATTCACGCGTTCACGCGTCATCCAATACAGCCCCAAGATAACATCCTGCGACGGTACAATAATCGGCTCACCACTTGCTGGCGACAGAATATTATTGGTGGACATCATCAGTGCCCGTGATTCCAGCTGAGCTTCCAACGTCAACGGTATGTGAACCGCCATTTGGTCACCATCGAAATCCGCGTTATAGGCAGCACAAACCAATGGGTGCAACTGAATCGCTTTACCTTCAATTAGTACCGGCTCAAATGCCTGAATACCGAGACGGTGAAGCGTTGGTGCACGGTTAAGTAATACAGGGTGCTCACGAATTACCTCTTCGAGAATATCCCAAACCACCGGCTCTTCACGTTCAACCATTTTCTTAGCGGCTTTAATTGTCGTTGCCAAACCACGCAACTCCAACTTGGAGAAARTAAAGGGCTTGAATAATTCCAACGCCATACGTTTTGGCAAGCCACACTGATGCAGACGCAACGTAGGACCAACCACGATGACTGAACGACCGGAATAATCTACACGTTTACCCAGCAAATTCTGACGGAAGCGACCCTGCTTACCCTTAATCATGTCGGCCAAAGATTTCAATGGACGCTTATTGGAACCCGTAATAGCTCGACCACGACGACCATTATCCAACAGTGCATCGACAGACTCTTGCAGCATACGTTTTTCATTACGAACAATAATGTCAGGAGCATTTAACTCTAATAACCGTTTCAAACGGTTATTGCGATTGATCACCCGACGGTAAAGGTCGTTCAAATCAGATGTAGCAAAACGGCCACCGTCCAGCGGAACCAGCGGCCTCAGATCTGGCGGCAATACTGGCAATACTTCCAGAATCATCCACTCAGGCTTATTACCTGAGCCAAGAAATGCTTCTAGCAGCTTCAAACGCTTGGAGAATTTTTTAATTTTTGTTTCTGAACGAGTATTAGGAATTTCTTCCCGAATCGTGGCAATTTCATGCTCAAGATCCAAATCCTTCATTAACATCTGAATGCCTTCGGCACCCATCATGGCTTCAAAGTCATCACCAAACTCTTCCATTGACTGGAAATATTCTTCGTCGGTAAGCAGTTGACCACGTTCAAGAGTTGTCATGCCGGGCTCGGTCACAACAAACGATTCGAAATACAACACCCGTTCAATCTCACGAAGGGTCATATCCAGCATTAAACCAATACGAGATGGTAGCGATTTAAGGAACCAGATGTGTGCTACCGGACAGGCCAGTTCAATGTGAGCCATTCGGTCACGCCGTACTTTTGCCAACGTAACTTCAACGCCACACTTCTCACACACGATACCGCGATGCTTCATACGCTTGTACTTGCCGCAGAGACATTCGTAATCCTTCACCGGGCCAAAAATCTTGGCACAAAATAAGCCTTCACGTTCAGGCTTGAAGGTACGGTAATTAATGGTTTCCGGCTTTTTAACTTCACCGTAGGACCATGACCGGATCATATCAGGTGATGCCAGGCCGATACGGATTGCATCAAACTCGCCTGCTTGGTCCTGTGACTTGAGCAGATTCAGTAAATCTTTCAACGCCTTTCTCCAAAGTGGGTGCTATCTTTGCGTAGCGGGCACATGGCCCGCCCCCAACTAACTTTTGCTAATTCTCKTAGGTACGATTACTCGCTTTCCAGCTCGATATTGATACCCAGTGAGCGGATTTCCTTCACCAGTACATTAAAGGATTCCGGCATACCAGGCTCCATACGATGATCGCCATCCACAATGTTTTTATACATTTTGGTACGACCATTCACATCATCGGATTTCACCGTTAGCATTTCCTGCAAGGTGTAAGCAGCTCCGTAGGCTTCTAGCGCCCAAACCTCCATCTCACCGAAACGCTGGCCACCAAATTGAGCTTTACCACCCAATGGTTGTTGAGTAACCAGACTGTAAGAACCRGTAGAACGTGCATGCATTTTGTCGTCCACCAAGTGGTTCAACTTCAACATGTACATATAACCAACGGTAACAGGACGCTCAAACTGATCGCCAGTACGGCCATCATAAAGAGTCATCTGCCCACTTTCAGGCAAATCTGCCAACTTCAATAGCTGTTTGATGTCCACCTCTGCGGCACCATCAAAGACGGGTGTTGCCATAGGCACACCATCACGAAGRTTTTCMGTGAGGTCATCAAACTCTCGGTCTGTTAACTTATCGAGCTCTACCGGCTGAGTATCAACACCAACGTCGTATACCTCTTGAAGGAACTTGCGAACTTCAGCAGTTTTCCTTTGCTCCTTGAGCATCCTATCAAGCTTCTCGCCCAGGGTTTTCGCAGCYAGACCCATATGTGTTTCTAGAACCTGACCTACGTTCATCCGGGAAGGSACACCYAATGGGTTTAACACCACATCCACAGGGACACCATGCTCGTCATAAGGCATGTCTTCAACGGGCATAATGACCGAGATAACACCCTTGTTACCATGACGACCAGCCATCTTATCACCAGGCTGAATACGGCGTTTAATAGCAAGATAAACYTTAACTGTCTTCAGAACACCAGGAGCAAGATCATCACCACTTTCAAGCTTGCCTTTCTTATCCTCAAAACGCTCATCGAGAATATTGCGACGTTCTTTGAGCAGCTCTTCTGCACGAGCCAGCTGCTCATTGAGAACTTCGCTGCTCATGCGAACGCTAAACCATTCCTCATTGGTATAACGGGCAGCAACCTCAGGCGTCAGCTTGTCACCTTTCTTCAGCTCAGCGGCCCTAACCACTTCTTTGCCAGCTAGCGCAACACTGAGACGTTCAAAGGTAGCAGTTTCCATAATGCGATATTCATCATTAAGATCCAGCCGGAATTGATCCAATGCTATTTTCGCAATTTCCAATGAACGCTGGTCTTTTTCCAGGCCTTCACGGGTAAATACCTGCACATCAATCACTGTGCCTTTGGTACCCGAAGGCACACGCAAGGAAGTATCTTTTACGTCAGAAGCTTTTTCACCAAAAATTGCACGCAGTAGTTTTTCTTCCGGTGTCAGCTGGGTTTCACCTTTTGGCGTCACCTTGCCAACTAAAATATCGCCTGCGACAACTTCAGCGCCAATGTAAACGATACCGGACTCATCAAGACGCGACAGTGCCGCTTCACCAACATTAGGCATATCCGCAGTAATTTCCTCGGAACCCAATTTGGTGTCACGAGCAGTACATGTCAGCTCCTGAATATGAATGGTAGTAAAACGATCTTCTTCAACCACGCGCTCTGAAATGAGGATAGAATCTTCAAAGTTGTAACCATTCCAGGGCATAAACGCAATGCGCATATTTTGCCCCAAAGCTAGTTCGCCCATATCAATTGAAGGGCCATCGGCAAGAATATCGCCTCGAGCAATACTGTCACCCTCGCTCACAATGGGGCGCTGGTTGATACAAGTGTTTTGGTTAGACCGGGTRTATTTGGTCAAGTTGTATATATCAACACCTGCATCACCCGACTCTACTTCCGCATCATTCACCCGAACTACAATTCGGCTGGCATCAACACTTTCGATATCACCACCCCGGTGAGCGACCACACACACACCTGAGTCGCCTGCAACAAAACGCTCAAACCCGGTACCCACCAAGGGTTTTTGTGCCTTTAAAGTAGGCACAGCTTGTCGCTGCATGTTGGAACCCATTAATGCCCGGTTGGCATCATCGTGCTCCAAAAATGGAATCAGTGCTGCCGCTACAGAAACAACCTGCTGCGGMGAAACATCCATATAATTCACTTCACTTGGAGCCTTAAGGCCAAATTCTCCCTGAAACCGAACATTCACAAGTTCTTCAGAGAGYATGCCTTTCTTATTTATGATGGCTGAAGCCTGAGCGATAACATAGTTGGCTTCATTAATGGCAGACAGATATTCAATATCATCCGTTACTTTGCCATCAACTACCTTACGGTAAGGGGACTCAAGGAAACCATAGTCATTAGTCCGCGCGTAAGCAGCTAATGAGTTGATCAAGCCAATATTTGGGCCTTCAGGTGTCTCAATAGGACACACTCGACCGTAGTGAGTTGGATGAACATCTCGCACTTCAAAACCAGCACGCTCACGCGTCAAACCGCCTGGCCCAAGAGCCGACACACGACGTTTGTGAGTTACCTCTGACAATGGATTGTTCTGATCCATAAACTGGGACAACTGACTGGAACCAAAGAATTCTTTCATGGCAGCAGCAACAGGCTTGGCGTTCACCAAATCTTGAGGCATCAAGTCATCGGCCTCAGCCACCGACAAACGCTCTTTAACTGCACGYTCAACTCGAACCAACCCAATACGGAATTGATTTTCAGCCATTTCGCCAACAGAGCGGATGCGACGGTTACCCAGGTGGTCAATATCATCAACAACACCTTTACCATCACGAATACCGACCAACACCTTTAAGACATCAACGATATCCTCACGGCAGAGTACGCCTTCTCCCACTTCATCTTCACGGCCAAGACGACGATTAAACTTCATCCTACCCACAGCGGACAGATCGTAACGATCAAGGCTGAAAAATAGATTGTTAAACAAGTTTTCTGCAGACTCTTTAGTCGGCGGCTCACCTGGACGCATCATGCGATAAATTTCTACCAATGCCTCTAACCGCGTACGGGTACTATCAGCACGCAAGGTGTCCGCAATAAATGAGCCACAATCCAGATCATTGGCATAAATAGTCTCAATAGACTTCAACCCAGCTGCACGCAACTGCTCCAGAACTTCTTCGGTAATCTCAGTGTTACATTCCAGCAGCACTTCACCGGTGTCTGGATKAATAATATCTTTAGCTAACGCACGACCATACAGATACTCTGCAGGTACAGACAACTTGGTAATTTTTTGTTTTTCAAGTTCGCGAATATGGCGAGTAGTGATGCGACGCCCATCTTCAACGATAACTTTATTGCCCTTACCTTTAATATCAAAATTCGCAATATCACCACGCAATCTTGAGGGGACCAAGTCCAATGTATAGGCGTCACCTTTATTAAGATTAAACGTGCTGGTGTCAAAAAATATCTCCAGTATTTCCTCTGAACTATAATCCAGAGCACGCAACAAAATAGTCGCATGTAATTTGCGACGACGATCAATACGGACAAAGAGCAGGTCCTTTGGATCGAATTCAAAATCGAGCCAAGACCCACGATAAGGAATAACCCGCGCAGAGTACAACAACTTACCAGACGAATGTGTTTTGCCCTTATCGTGATCAAAAAAGACCCCTGGAGAGCGATGGAGCTGGGAGACAATTACCCGCTCAGTACCATTGATAATAAAAGTGCCGTTATTTGTCATCAATGGGATTTCACCCATATAGACTTCCTGCTCTTTTATATCCTTAATGGTTTTATAGGAAGATTCTTTATCGTAGATCATTAAGCGGACGCGAACTCGCAACGGTACCGCATAAGTAATACTACGAAGTTTACACTCTACCTCATCAAAAACTGGCTTACCCAGCTTATAATCTACGTACTCAAGCCCTGCATTTCCCGAATAACTCACAATCGGAAATAYAGAATTAAAAGCCGCATGCAAACCGGAATCCCGCCTATCTTCGGCGGACACGCCCGTCTGCGTAAAATTTCGATATGAATCGAGCTGAATTGCAAGCAGATAGGGCAAATCCATGACCTGCGGCAGCTTGCCAAAATCCTTACGGATGCGTTTTTTCTCAGTGTACGAGTAAGCCATCATATTCCCCAGCACGTTCACTTGGCCCGAAGACCGTATCAGCATTAAAGCTGTCGACCTTTTTAAAAAAAGGATTTTTAGATCCCAATTACAGCCTTACGACTATAAACAGGAAAAGGCCGACGGGTATTCACCCGCCAACCTATGTCCAATAGTTCATCGGACAACCAGCACGTCAAGCTTATTTAAGCTCAGCAGCCGCGCCAGCTTCTTCCAATTGCTTCTTCACTTCTTCTGCTTCATCCTTTGAAACACCTTCTTTAATTGCAGAAGGAACGCCGTCTACAAGCCCTTTAGCTTCTTTCAAGCCCAGACCAGTGATAGCACGCACAGCTTTAATCGTGCTTACTTTCTTCTCACCGGCAGAAGTTAGAATTACATCAAACTCAGTTTGCTCTTCAGCAGCACCAGCGTCACCGCCAGCAGCTGGAGCAGCAACAGCAACAGCTGCTTGTGCAGAAACACCAAATTTTTCTTCCATTGCTTCAACAAGCTCAACAACTTCCATTACGCTCATTTCAGCAATTGCATTCAAAATGTCATCTTTTGACAGAGCCATGACTCAATCTCCTGATAAAAATAAATTTAAATAAACGATGTCGTAATTTAAGCAGCTTCCTGCTTTTGATCACAAACGGCCGCTACAACACGTGTTATTTTGGTAGGCACTTCGTTGAAAGTACGAACCAACTTGGTAACTGGAGCAATCATTACACCTGCCAACTGACCCAGAGCTTGCTCCATGGTCGGTAACTTGGCGAGCACATCAATTTGCCCTTTGTCTAACAATTGACCACTGACAGAAAGCGCTTTTACTTCAAAGTTATCATTTGCTTTCGCAAAATCTTTGAATAAACGCGCTGCGGCACCTGGCTCCTCCATCGAGAACCCAAACAGTGACGGACCCGTCAGCATATCGGCCACACACTCGAACTCTGTACCTTCAAACGCACGTTTCGCAAGAGTATTGCGAACCACACGAAGATCGATATTTTGTTCGCGCGCTTGTGCACGAAGTACTGTCATGTCAGTCACGGTGACGCCACGAGCGTCAGCAATTACCAGTGACAACGCATTGCCAGCAGTCTCGTTAACTTCAGCAACAATCGCTTTTTTGTCTTCGAGATTCAATGCCACGAGATTATCTCCTGGATTTTATTGATCACTCCATAGGGAGCTTTCAACTGGTTAAACACCAACCCAAATACGATCGGTGCAGTTTCGGCGATCAAATCCAGTCAAATAGAATACTGAACTGGGTCACACCATCTGCGTAGGCGTTTTTCCAACAACAGCCTATTCATAAAATAAGCTTAGAAATCGCATTAAACCTTCAAAAGGCACCTACGGTCTTTGACAGCCTGAGAGACATACAACATAACCGCCTCTCAGACCCCAAAGTTTGGTTTTGGCCTCTTGTTAACACAAAGAAGCCCAGACACCTCTAAATTTCCAGAGATGCCTGATCAATTATCAAGCCAGGACCCATTGTTGTTGAAAGGGTCACTTTCTTTAGATAAACACCTTTTGCTGAAGCAGGCTTCGCCTTCTTCAAGTCAACAATAAGTGCCTCTAGATTTTCTTTCAGCGCACCTGCATCAAAGCTGATGGTACCGATACCACCGTGGATGATAGCGTTTTTATCTACACGGTAACGGACCTGACCAGCCTTGGCATTTTTAACTGCCGTGGCCACATCGGGGGTCACTGTGCCGGTTTTAGGGTTTGGCATCAAACCACGAGGCCCAAGCACCTGACCAAGCTGACCAACCACACGCATAGCGGCRGGRTCGGCAATCACAACATCAAAGTCCATTTTTCCTGCTTTWACTTCTGCAGCCAAATCTTCCATACCAACCAGGTCTGCACCTGCGGCTTTAGCAGCCTCAGCAGCTTCACCCTGAGCAAATACAGCGACGCGTACATTTTTACCTGTACCATTTGGCAACGTTGTTGCACCACGAACTGCTTGTTCAGATTTACGCGGATCAATACCTAAATTCACAGCAACATCAACACCCTCTACAAACTTAACGGTAGAGAATTCTTTTAATAACGCAACTGCCTCATCAATAGAATATTGCTTACCAATTTCAATTTTTTCGTGAATAGCACGAAAACGCTTAGATAGCTTAGCCATTTACACACCCTCCACTTCAAGACCCATTGAACGAGCAGAACCTGCGATGGTGCGTACCGCCGCATCCATATCAGCAGCAGTTAAGTCAGCTTGCTTTGTGTTCACAATTTCTTCCAATTGCGCACGAGTTACCTTGCCAACTTTCTCTGTATTAGGACGGCCGCTACCGCTCTTAATACCTGCCGCTTTCTTCAGCAGATACGATGCAGGCGGAGTCTTCATGGTAAAAGTAAAGCTACGATCACTGTATACACTGATCACAACAGGAACTGGAGCGCCAGACTCCATACCTTGAGTCTGCGCATTAAATGCTTTACAAAATTCCATAATATTCACACCATGCTGGCCCAGCGCAGGGCCAACGGGTGGACTTGGATTGGCCTTACCAGCAGGCACTTGAAGCTTAATATATGCTTCTATCTTCTTAGCCATCTTTACTTTCTCCTAAACGGGTTTTAACGCCTCGGAATTAAACTGCGTACAGTACAATTCGTCTCGGGCTCCCCAAGCCATCACCCACCATGGGTAACGGCAATAAAATTATTTCAGGCTTTTTCTACCTGGGTAAACTCCAACTCTACCGGCGTAGAACGCCCAAAAATAGAGACTGATACCTTCACACGACTTTTCTCATAATTGACTTCCTCAACCACACCATTGAAGTCGTTGAAAGGCCCATCAATAACACGTACCACTTCTCCGGCCTCAAAAATAGTTTTAGGACGAGGCTTGTCTTCTGAATCCTGAACTCGCTGCAGAATTGCATCTGCTTCTTTTTCAGTAATAGGCGCTGGATTGTCTGCCTTACCACCAATAAAGCCCATCACGCGAGGCGTTTCTTTCACCAAATGCCAGGTGTCGTCATTCAATTCCATCTGGACAAGCACATAACCCGGAAAGAACTTACGCTCACTCTTACGCTTTTGACCACCCCTGATTTCCACCACTTCTTCTGTGGGAACCAAGATCTCACCAAAGCTACCTTCCATACCATGAAGCGTCACACGATCTTGTATCGCTGCTGCAACTTTCTTCTCATAACCTGAATAGGCGTGAATCACATACCAGCGCATTTGAACCCCTTAACCAATAACCATGGAGGCAAGCCAACCAAATAATGAATCGAGTCCCCAAAGGATCAATGACATCACAAACACAACAACCACAACCATCAATGTTGTTTGATTGCGCTCTTGCCGACTAGGCCAAACTACACGGCGAGCCTCAGTATAGGCTCCGCGTAGTAATGATATAAAGCTATCACCCTTCTGCGTCTTAGCAGCAATAAAAGCAATCGCTACCGCAACTACAATTAAGGCTACAACACGATAGAGCAGCGACTCTTCAGAGAAGTGGTAATTGCCATAAACAGCACCAGCAATTAAAAGCGCCACCACTAGCCACTTAAGACCATCCAGCTGATACTGCTTTTCTTCAGTCGTTGCACTCATTTCTGCATGCGCCCTTTTTGCTAAACCCAGCCAACGATGCCAAGTTTTCAGGTGTAAGACTGGCAGGCCAGGAGGGACTCGAACCCCCAACACCCGGTTTTGGAGACCGGTGCTCTACCAATTGAACTACTGGCCTGTCGCGTAAACCTTAAAATAAAAAACTCTAACAACTAAGCCGAGACACCCAAAGGAGCCTCGGCTCAACATCAGTACGAACTGTACCGATTATTCAATAATCTTCGCTACAACACCTGCTCCTACGGTACGACCACCTTCRCGGATCGCAAAACGTAGACCGCCTTCCATCGCAATGGGCGCAATCAGGGTAACAACCATTTGTACGTTGTCGCCT
>NVXH01000006.1 GCA_002746985.1 Porticoccaceae bacterium
GCTGGTGGCCGCGCTGTTCCTCTATCCGCTCTACGCCTGCTATGAAGCATTGCCCGATGTGCCTAGAAGCAGTCTTACGCTTTCTGGCCCGGGTGGGAACTACGATTTGCGTGGTTTTCACACTATGGGTTCCGATGACCTCATGATCGAGATTACCAATCCATCAATTCCAGATGGGGATTACGTGGTTGATTGGTCGGTGGTGGTTGGAGAAGACTCTGCTGTCTATGAAGGATTCTATCGATTTTCTGTAGTGACTGACCGCTAGCAAAAAGCTAATTTTGTGTTAGCCCTTTAGCTTGCGCGTAGAGAGTTAAAAGGGGCTAGACTCATTGAGGTAGATCAAGTCTGTTCAGTGGTCTCTGAGTATAATCAGCCTCGACTAAGTACGTTGTATTTTCCCAGTTCTGACTCGCTTTGCAGCGCTGAATTGGCAGATTAAAAACATGGTACAAAATTTTTACTATCGATTGAAAAGGGAGTGGTCTAAACTTCGCAAAGAAGTTTTTTGGCAAACGGCCTATGAGTACAAGTAACTATTCTTTCCTGCTGTTTAAGTCTCTATATCAACCTATAGAGGCTTTCAAACAGCTCAGCCAAGCCGATCCATCGCCTCTGGGTGTGATGCTTCGCTATTCAATTTGGCTGCTAGTTCTGCCTCCACTATTCTCCCTTATCGGTGCGGCCAATTTTGGTTGGCGACTCGGTGCCGCAGAGCCCCTTAGGCTTCCGATGGACGCACTTCTCCTTGTAAGCTCGGGCTATTTCGTAGTGTTGGTCTTTGGGCTTTTTAGTACGGCATTAATTAGCAGTTGGATGGCCGCCACGTATGGTGCAAGCACGGCGCTAGGGCGTCATGTGGCGTTAATCACGATTGTCGGTGAGCCACTAGCAGTAGGTAGCCTTGCGCATCTATACCCCGATGTCTTCATCAATATATTGATAATGATTCCTACCRTGATTTGGAGTATGTACCTGCTCTATAAGGGTATTCCCATCGCTTTAGGGATCACCTCAGAGAAGGGCGTCTTGATGGCGTCTGCATTGGTAGGATGGCTACTAGTGGCAGCGGTAAGTCTCTTGGGTTTGAGCATGATGCTCTGGACRCTGGGAGTCGGACCGTTACTCGGCGTGTAGGTCAAGCCTAGGCAGTAGCAATGGATAGCCRCGGAAATACCGAGCAGTAAAAACGAAAAACAGCAGCAGACGAAAACTTGGAATCAATTGAATGAGCAACGAAAACAACAATCTGTACCACGATAAGATCGTACTTCGCCTGGTGCAGTTTTCATTGGCTTGGGCAATAATTGCGATGACAGTGGGTGTTTATATCTCTGCGGARCTGGTGTGGCCCACCATYGACTTCGGTCAGTTCTGGCTCTCCTTTGGCCGTCTGCGACCACTCCATACAAATGGAATAATCTTTGGCTTCGGTGTTTCCGCCTTGATGGCCACGGGCTTCTACAGTGTGCAACGTACCTCACACGTGCCGCTCTTCATGCCAAGGCTAGCTTGGTTTGTCTGCTATGCTTGGCAGCTTATAATTCTACTTGGCGGTYTGTCTYTACTCGCTGGTTGGACTACATCGAAGGAGTACGCAGAACTCGAGTGGCCGTTCGATATCGCCATCGCTATTGTTTGGGTTTGTTTCGGTGTTGTTTTCTTCGGCACTATCGCCAATCGTAAGATTCGTCCCATCTATATCTCCAACTGGTTCTATGGCGCGCTAATCATCGTGATAGCGATGCTGCATATCGTAAATAGCCTGGCGATTCCAGTAACCATCGGCAAGTCCTACTCGCTTTACGCTGGGGCGCAGGATGCCATAGTGCAATGGTGGTATGGGCACAATGCGGTTGGCTTTCTGCTAACGGGCGGATTCCTGGGCATGATGTATTACTTTCTGCCAAAGCATGCAGGTCGCCCGATCTGGAGTTACAAACTCTCTGTCGTTGCGTTCTGGGCATTCACCTATAGTTACATCTGGGCAGGCCCTCATCATCTTCACTACAGCGCGGTACCCGAATGGGTGTTGTCTCTGGCCTTGGTCATGAGTGTGATCTTGCTGGCTCCGTCATGGGCTACGATGATCAACGGCATCATGACGGTAAGTTCAGCATCGGAGAAATTGAAAACCGACCCGGCGCTAAAATTCATTGTTCTATCACTGGCATTCTATGGTCTTGCGACATTCGAAGGCCCGATGATGGCCTTCCCAAGTGTAAACGTCGTGAGTCACTTTACCGACTGGACCATTGGGCATGTGCATTCGGGTGCTCTGGGATGGAACGCGATGATCACCTATGGCACGTTCTATTATATGGTGCCGCGCCTCGTTGGCGCTGAACTGTACAGTGTGCGATGGGCGAACATTCACTTCTGGATGGCACTAGCCGGCACCATGCTCTATGTCATGGCGATGTGGGGAGCGGGCGTTTCGCAAGGCTTATTGTGGCTGAGTGTGGATGAGATAGGCGAGCTGAGCTTTAGCTTCAAAGACATCATGTCTAGCATGGCGCCTTTCTATGGCCTGCGCCTAATCGCTGGGTTGATCTTCCTTGGTGGCACCGTGCTGATGGCCTATAACCTTTACAAGACAATAGCAGGGAGATCTGTAGTCAATGTGCGAGTACCGGCAGTAGATCCAGCCTTTGGAGTAAGTTCATGAACGCACTCTCACTGCATAAGAAGATTGAAGAAAATACCGGTCTGCTAATCTTTGGCATTCTTCTCGTCTCCTCCATCGGCGGATTGGTACAAATTTTGCCGATGCTGGGTCATGATGCTATGGACCCAGCTACTGAAAACACTCGCGTCTATAGCGCGGTTGAGCTGACAGGACGAGACATCTATATCCGCGAAGGCTGCAGTGTCTGCCATTCGCAGCAGATCCGCCCGCTCATCGCGGAGATAGAGCGCTACGGTCCTTATTCGCGGGCTGGCGAATTCGTCTATGACCGTCCCTTCCTTTGGGGCTCAAAACGAACAGGGCCGGACCTGCAGCGTGTTGGAGGAAAGTTCTCCGACGATTGGCACCGTGTTCACCTGGTCGATCCTAGGGCTGTGGTTGAGACGAGCATAATGCCTGGCTACCCTTGGCTGGCTAAACGTGATGCTATTCAGGCGGGCAAGGCGAGTACTAAGCTGCGAGCACTTCGCAGGCTCGGCCACCCCTACACAGACGAAGAGATTGCAACCGCGGATGCGAGTTTGGAGGGTCTGAAGGAGATCGATGCGTTGATCGCCTATCTACAGATGCTTGGAACTGGATTGAGTGAGGATATATCGATATGACAATGTTTATTTTTCTTGGTGACATGTTGGTCATGGCATTCATGATTGGCCTAGCCATCTGGCTCACGAGCAGAGGCAATGATGCACAAATCGAGGAAGCGGCTCGTATTCCCTTAGAGGATGAAGACTACCATGGCTGATTTGCCAACAGGATTTTGGAGTGGTTGGATAATCGTTCTGACCTGTGTCTCCCTTGCGACGCTCGTTTGGGTAGTATTTAGCATCTACTTTTCTTCCGGAGCGAATGAGCACCCCGAAGCGGAGCCTGTCTGGGACACCGATCTCAGAGAAGGCTCGAATGCGCCGCCGCTGTGGTGGTTTTGGATGCTGCTCTCAGCATTGGTTTTCTCATTGATTTATTTGATGCTGTATCCCGGGCTTGGATCTTACAAAGGGTTGCTCAACTGGTCACACGGTAAACGCATCGTCGAGAGTTATGAAACCTACGATACGACTTTTCAAGATATCCGAGCAGGCATTGCATCAATGGATATAGCCGAGGTTCAGAATGATCTCGATCTTATGCAGGCAGCGGAGCGTATTTTCACGCGTGAGTGTTCCGCGTGTCACGGGCCAGATGCCAGAGGTCAGGCATCGCTGTTTCCGAATTTGGTGGATGTCGATTGGCAATGGGGTTCCAGTGCCGAGCAGATAGAACAGACGATTCGTGGCGGCAGAGTGGCAAATATGCTGGCTTGGCAGTCGATACTCGGCGATGACAACGTCAGTCAAGTAGCAGAGTATGTCGCAGATATGGAAGGCGGAGCTGCTACCAACCATCCTGGGCAGGCAATCTACCAGCAAAATTGTGTGGCCTGCCATGGCGTAGAAGGTACGGGCAATCCGTTATTGGGTGCGCCGAACCTTGCCGACAATATCTGGCTCTATGGCGGTGATTTAAACACTATCACGGCGTCGATTGCGACTGGCAGAGGCGGCGTCATGCCTGCATTCGGCAAACGTCTAGACGACGCGCAGATTAAATTGCTAGTGGCGATGCTGGCTCGTTAATTCCATTCATCGCCCATGTTGTCATGGGTTATTATGAAATTGACTTTGGTTCTCTCCGGAATAGGTTGCGCGCTTTCCAGTCGTGAAGTCGATTGCTGTATTAAGACCGTAGTAAGGCCCATCGAACATTCCGACCGCATCGGCGATTCTATTTCTATTCTTCTCGTTACTTCTTTCAATCTGGCGAACGCTGTCTATCTCATAATTCTAAAGCATACTTTCAAGCTTCTGCATGCCTGCTGCAATTCCCCTATGCCACATAGGCGCGCCAGTGAAAAGTCGTGTTCATTCTGATGAGGTCGAGCTGTTCCACACTATCTGTTCAGATGCGCTATGATTCCCTCGTCTATATCGAGAAAAGTGCATGAGGCCCCACGATTCGAAATCAAGTATTCATCGCGACTGGACTGACGGTTGTTCTGGCACTTGTCGTGGTGGCAATGTATTGGGGCGGATTGAATGGCGCCTTCCTGCTCGACGATACGCCAAACCTCAATGTCCTCAATCAACTTCCAGCGAATCCAAGTCTTAGTGAGATTCTCAATTTGTCGACTACTGGCTTCGCCGGTATTTTTGGCAGGTCTGTTTCAATATTTAGCTTCTTGCTTCAGCACGAGTCCTGGCCAGACCCGCGTAATTTCAAACTAGCAAACCTACTGATTCATCTCGTTAATGGCGCTCTGCTAGCGCTCTGCTGCGTGCTAATTGGGCGGCAGTGGCGATCACGGTCGATTTCATTAATTGCGATAGCAGTGATCAGTTTCATCTGGCTCGCGCACCCCATTCAGGTGTCTACTGTATTGTACGTCGTGCAGAGAATGACACTGCTCTCTGCAACATTCAGTCTTCTCGCGCTCCTATTTTATCTGCTAGGGAGGCGGTTTATAACAAGGGGCGAGAATGCATGGGGTGTCACCCTCGTGCTGATAGGTTTAGTTCCCATGGCGCTGCTGTCAGTGTTGAGCAAAGAAAATGGCGTATTGGTATACCTCTACGTACTTGTTCTTGAGTACACGTTGTTTGCAAGTAGGACGCAGCCGAAGTTGCTGCTGAGATTCCGGCAGGGATTGCTAGCGGCGACGCTGCTGGTTGGTGTGTTGGGTTTGGTTTTTATTCTGCCCAGTACACTAGAGGGCTATGACCTAAAATCGTTTAGCTTTACCGAGCGAGTCTTAACTCAGTTTCCGGTGCTCACAACGTACCTAGCAAGTATCGCCATTTTACTGCCCAACTATTACGGTATATTCCATGATGACTTTGCGAATGCGCAAGGTCTATCGCTTGTCTTGAGCATGCTGTTTATTCTCGGCTTGATAGTAGCGGCGTTTGTAAAGCGAGAAAAATGGCCTCTATTTGCCTTCGCTGTCTTATGGTTCTTTGCAGGCCATGCGCTGGAATCGACTTTCTTTCCCCTAGAATACTATTTCGAGCATCGAAATTATCTACCCCTGCTTGGCCCTGTTTTCGCACTCGTTGTTTTCATGAGCGAGATGTTGTCGCGACTTGATCGTACTAAGAGACAGGTCATCATGGCGATCGCATCTATCGGAATAGCCTTTATGTCGATCACAACCCTGCGACAAACCGCGTTGTGGGGTGACGCACTTTATCAGGCCTATGCTGCAGTTGAGCACCATCCAACCTCCGCAAGAGCGCAGTCCAACTTGGTCGAGAAGCTCACGGTCGCTGGGCAGTTTCAGATGGCGTTTGATTATCACATGACGGTAGTAGATTCAGAGCCGCTCAGCATCTCGCCGTATATTCGCTGGCTAGAATTCTCTTGCATCTTGCCTAGTGTGGAGCCTCCCGAAGATGAAATTTTAGGTAGGCAGGGGCGCGAAGCTCGTCACGACTATGCAGCAGTTTTTTCTCTTAACAATTTGGTGTTCGGTATCACCGAGGGAAGATGCCCCAGCGCACCGGTGGAGAAAATTCAACTGCTGCTGAATGAGCTCGCAGCGAATCCCAATTTCGCAGTGAGCCAAGCAGATATAGTTTTCTATCAGGCCCTGCTACAGGCGTTGGCAGAGAACTTTGCTGCGGCGGGTGACTTCGCGGCAGACTCATTTCGGCGACGCGCCGATGTTCGAGTTGGCCTTTACCAAGTGAGTTGGCGACTACGCGCAGGTGAAATCGAAAGTGCAATGAGTACACTGCAATCTCTGGAGCGCGACCACGGTGAAGAAATAGCTGCCAGTACTGACCTCAGTGCGCGGTTACAATTTCTTCACAATAGACTGCAAACCCCGACGAACTAATTGCTTTGCTATTTGGGTCTGAGGATCTTGCTCTCTCTCTCTCCTTTGTCAGGTCGCTTTCGCGCCACGCCAGTGAATAATACGATAGAACGCAGGCAGTACGAGCAGAGTTAACAGCGTTGACGAAATAATGCCGCCGATAACCACGGTGGCTAGTGGTATTTGGTATTGGGCTTGAATGGCTCCCTGTTTCGGGCTGGGGTGATTTACCTGGCGACAAAATATTACCAGCCATCACACTTGGTTCTGGCTATGCCGCGTTTCTTGCACGCCTCAGTCGTGGTGGCATGTTAGAAGTCATGTCACAAGATTATATTCGTACGGCCAGAGCCAAGGGTTTACCCGAGTGGGTGGTGGTACTAAAACATGGCCTAAGAGGTGGCCTAATTCCTGTTGTCGCGTTCCTTGGCCCTGCTTTTGCCGGATTATTAAGCGGTTCTTTTGTGGTGGAGACTATTTTCCAAATACCCGGCCTTGGGCGCTTTTATGTTCAAGCTGCCTTTAACCGCGACTACACCATGATTCTGGGAACCACGGTGTTCTTCGCCGCGCTTATTATTCTGTTTAATCTGTTATCCGACATTATTGCCGTTTGGATTAACCCTAAACTGCGACACCAGATACAGGAGGGGCGGTAATGTCTGAATCTCTAGTATCTAACCCTCTAGCACCTAAACCTGTCATCGACCAAGCCGAAAAAGGCACCTCACTTTGGCAGGATGCCTGGATTCGCCTTCGTAAAAACACCCCGGCCCTGCTTGGCTTAGGTGTCATTGTTTTCTTCTGTATTGTTGCTCTGTTAACGCCCTTGATTGCACCCTATGGTTATGAAGAACAGAACCTTTTACTGGGTGCGGCACCACCCTCCATAGCACATTGGTTGGGCACCGATATATTTGGCCGGGATATGCTGACCAGAATTATGTATGGCAGCCGCGTATCACTGATGGTGGGCTTTATAGCCACGAGCGTAGCACTGATAATCGGTGTGCTCTGGGGAACTGTTGCCGGTTATGCGGGGGGGCGCGTCGACACCATCATGATGCGCCTGGTAGACATTCTCTACGCCCTGCCCTTTATGATTTTTATTGTGCTGTTAATGGTAGTGTTTGGCCGCAATATTTTGCTGTTGTTTTTGGCCATTGGTGCCGTAGAGTGGTTAACGATGGCACGTATTGTCCGTGGCCAGGTACTCTCATTGCGACGACAGGAATTCATCGAGGCCGCAGTTTCTCTCGGGCTTTCACGCTGGACCATTATTCGTCGCCACTTAATTCCCAATACACTGGGACCGGTGATTGTCTATACCACCCTGACTATTCCCAGCGTTATGCTGCTAGAAGCCTTTTTAAGTTTTCTTGGGTTGGGTATTCAGCCACCACAAAGCTCTTGGGGCTTGCTGATTTCTTATGGTGTAGAAACTATGGAGGAGTATCCCTGGCTATTATTGTTTCCAGGTTTAGCCCTTTCGATTACGTTATTCGCCCTTAACTTTTTAGGTGATGGCCTAAGAGATGCACTAGATCCACGAACATCTAAAGACTAGAATAATATTAAAGTAATTTATTATATTATAAATATAACCTATTGATAAATAAATATATGCCATTGCTAGAAGTTAAAAATCTATCCATTCATTTTCATACTCGCGCCGGGGTGGTCAAAGCTGTGGATGGCATCAGCTTTAGTGTCGATTGTGGTGAAACACTGGCTATTGTAGGTGAGTCTGGTTCCGGTAAATCCGTTGCCTGTTACAGCCTGCTTAATTTGATCCCACAACCTCCGGGTAGAATTGAATCGGGCACAGCATTATTCGATGGCAGAGACCTGCTCCAAACTCCCGAAAAAGACCTGCAAAAGATTCGTGGCAACGATATTGCTATTATTTTCCAAGACCCGATGACCAGCCTGAACCCTTATTTAACCGTGGGTGAGCAGCTTATTGAGCCGCTAATCTACCACCATGACATCAGTCGCAAACAAGCCATTGTCCGCGCTACAGAAATACTGGGTGAAGTCGGCATTATTGAACCTGAAAAACGAATACACAGTTACCCCCATGAGTTTTCCGGCGGTATGCGACAACGTGTGATGATTGCCATGGCTTTAATCACCGAACCCAAACTGCTGATTTGTGATGAGCCTACAACTGCACTGGATGTGACGATTCAGGCCCAAATTCTGACATTAATCAGCGAGCTTCAGAAACGACGCAATATTGCTGTGATCTTTATAAGCCATGACCTTGCCGTTGTTTCGGGCGTCGCCGACAACGTTGCAGTAATGAAAGATGGTGTGATCGTAGAACAAGGTAACGTTGTAGATATCTTTCATCATACCCAGCACGAATACACTAAAAAGCTGTTGGCTTCAATTCCTGAAGGCGCTAAACCTCAAGCCACTCAAAATCAGACCCTTCACAACCAAAAAGAAACACTACTCAGTATTCACGGGTTACAAACCCACTTTTACGATTATGGTAGTGGCTGGTTTAAAAGCAGCAAAAAGGTTATCAAGGCCGTGGATGATATTTCCCTTGATATCCAACGGGGAGAAATTATGGGACTTGTGGGTGAATCAGGTTCGGGGAAATCCACACTTGGGCGCTCTATTCTGCAGCTTGTTCCGATAACCAGTGGCAGCGTGGTGTTTGATAACAAGGATCTGACCAGCTTATCCCGCAGTGATCTAAAAACCATACGTCGGCGYATGCAAATGATCTTYCARGACCCMTACGCCTCYYTAAACCCYCGMATGAGYGTATTCGACACMCTGGCAGAACCTCTSCTATACCACGGCCTGGCRACMCGYAAAAATGTGACRGAACAGGTATTAACMTTAATGGATGAYGTAGGYTTATCTCGCTCTTCGATTCGTAAATATCCACACGAATTCTCTGGAGGRCAACGTCAACGCATYGCYATAGGRCGRGCCATTGCCACCAAGCCCGAGTTGGTYATTGCCGAYGAACCGGTYTCRGCATTGGACGTRACCATACAGGCACAAATTCTCGACCTGATTTTGGCGCTGGTCAAAAAGCACAATCTTACGATGTTATTTATTTCCCACGACCTTTCAGTGGTGCGCTATATCGCCGATCGAACAGCGGTGATGCATCATGGGAAGTTAGTTGAAGTGGGAAATACTGAGCATTTATTTACAACACCAAAACATGAGTACACAAAGAAGTTGCTCTCAGCGATTCCTATGGCTGACCCGACAAAGGAACGAGAACGGCAAGCAGCCTTATCCAGTTGAAGCCTTTAATTTTAAAGCTCATCTTTTTATACAATATTTACTTATGCTGAGCTCTTTATGTGGGTGTTTAGACTCAACAACCTCTAATTAATCTAACCCGAAATGACCGCCCTTTTATTTTTCCCTGGCCTAATTTTTGAAGTGCCGCTTTATAGACATCACGRTTTACTGCCACATAAGCCCAATTATCAGAAATATTGATTTTTCCTACCTTTGTAGCAGGAATACCATTATCTCCGCCATCTTTACTAGTTAGGGCACCAAGAATATCTCCTGCACGCACTTTTTGTTTTTTTCCACCGTCAACTTGTAATGTTTCCATGGTCGAACTAAAAGGCGATTTTTCTAACAAATGAAGAGGAGGTAATGGTTCAGCCACAATCATCTGGTCAAGGTAATCTTCCAACAAAGCAACTTTATAGCGCTCTGACTCACTAAATAAGGAGCATGCAACACCTTTACTGCCCGCACGCCCTGTTCGCCCTATACGGTGAATATGCACCTCGGTATCTCGTGAAAGCTGATAATTAATAACGGCATCCAATGCTTCAATATCAAGGCCRCGRGCKGCCACATCTGTAGCAACGAGTACAGAAGCACTYTTRTTSGAAAACCGCACTAAAGTTTGATCCCGATCTCGCTGYTCCAAATCCCCATGTAATGCCACAGCACTAAARCCATAACCCACAAGCTYATCGGCAACYTCTTGTGTCTCTCGCTTRGTGTTACAAAAWAYCACCGMAGATTCAGGGCRATACTTTAACAATARCAAACGCAACGCCGTYAAACGCTGTTTGTCATCAGTGACCTTAAAAAAGTGTTGTTGAATGGTACTTTTATCATGGGTAGATGCCACCTGCGACATCACCGGATCCACCATAATACGCTGAGCAATGGTCTGTATTTTATCTGGATACGTCGCGCTAAAAAGTAATGTTTGGCGCTCTTTTGGTATTTGGTCGACAATGGCATCTAACGATGGCTGGAAGCCCATATCCAACATACGATCGGCTTCATCCAACACCAACGTTGTTAGATGCTGAAGTTTCAATGTGCCCTTACGTAAATGCTCTTCTATACGCCCAGGGGTACCCACCACAATGTGTGCGCCATGCTCAAGAGAACCTATTTGAGGTCCAAATGGCATRCCACCACARAGTGTGAGYACTTTGATATTRTGGATAGTTCGKGCCAACTTTCGTATCTCTTTCGCCACYTGATCTGCCAAYTCKCGYGTTGGGCACAACACCAAAGACTGGATACGAAACTGTTTAACRTTRAGCTTTTGYAATARACCWAGRGCAAAAGCAGCCGTCTTACCTGAACCTGTTTTGCCCTGYGCAATYACATCTTTGCCTTGCAAAATATGTGGCAARCTCTGCGCCTGAATAGGCGTTGCTTCTTTATAGCCCAAAGAGTTTAAGTTTTTTAACAGGTCGGGATGTAAATCGAAAGATGTAAAAGTGATTTTATTCAAAGGACTTCCTATTGGGCTATTACAACACCTGGGTTAGATGATCAAAGCAACGTTTTCATTACTCTCTTATAACAATATCTGTTTCAATATTTAACCTGCCATCTTCTTCCAAAACACCAATCGAATTACCACTGGAGTTAATCACCACAGCCGTRGGTGTTTGAAATAARGGTCGCCGAATAAACYGTAAAGTCCAYCCRAAACCTTCAATTTTTTCGAGARCAGAAAGTTGCTCTTCATTCAAATACGATTGGATATCATCAGGTATTGGCTTATCACCCTTTCTTTTTTCCCTGGTCACTAAACTTCTTCCATATTTTTCTTCATTAGATAGAACAGACATTTATATCAACAGCAGAATAGCATTATCTCATCCATAGATGTTTTATGAATAGTTGATTTATAACTACTGGCGTTAATGAGTGTTTATAGAGGAACAACAGATAACCCCAATAAATATAATAAACGGCAAACAACTATGCAGAAAAATTATAGTATTGAAGAAATAATAATTAAACCAGGAAAAATAAAGAAGGTAGAAATAAGACTACTGAATAAACAAAGGTACTGAATAAAAAAATGGTTCTAAGTACTGCTCACCCCAGCGGCCAAAACACACGCCGGGATGAACTTATTATTGTTGTACTTACTAAAAAATTCTTATTCTGGATCTTCAGGTTGGTCAAGAAGCCACATTGTGTGATCTACGCTGCCTGGTTTCATACCTTCAGGAATTTGACGTAATTTATCATTTTCTATCACATCTTCTACAGCTTTCATGGTGACGAGTTCGCCATTTGAATTGATGTATTCGTTTTCACCCAGATTTTCTGAAATAGCAAATGCTGGAGCAGGAGCAGTAGAAACGTCACCACTAGCACCGCCTTCAAATTTCTGTGTATCAAATTTGCTCTTAACTCTCTCTGCAGAAGTTTCTGCTTCAGTTTTAACAGCTTCTACTACTTCTGTAGCAGTTTCTTGAACATCTGTAACAGCCTCAGTTACTGCGGCTTCTGTTGCATGGCCGGCATCTTCAGTACTGGCTGCTTTATCAGCTTCACCACAAGCTGCTAAGCCTAGTACTAATGCAGATACTCCAAACAATTTAATAAGGTTCATTATTGAATCCCTCAAGGTAGTTAAACTAAATAATTGTCGACTCTTCGGTCAATTTCCGACTCTTTGGCCAAGGCTACGCAGTCTAATGGCCCTCTTCTTAAAAATCTAGGCTTATTAGACCCCTTTTATAGCAATTTTATCGATAATCGAGAAAAAAATAATATCACGGGCATAAATGATCATCATTATCACCAAAACCCCGCTAAATACTGCTGTATGGGCCTTTCACGGCATTATAGTGAAAGAATACCTTATGAAAAAAGAATATATAAAAATGATGGCAACCCGGCTCAGCACCGCTGATTAAATTAGACCTGCTATCAGAGGTTGCGCCAAAATAAGGCGCTACCTACAAACATAAAACCTAAGAACTAAATCCTCTTACACAACACTGGCATACACATGCTTTTGTTGGTCTTTCTTTATAAATGGTTGACTCTTTCGTAATGTTTAACACCTGACAACCTAACGCCTTGGCCTTTAACCCTTTAGTGCTTAATACTTCAGTGTCTAATAAGAGCTCCTTTGAGAAGGTTTCTGAAAAACACCAACAATCACTTCCTCTATCAACTTCACAATTGTTAGGTTGGCCACAAAGTGGGCATTTTTTAGCGTCAGCGATACATCTCTTATCATCAATCATTACCCATATTCCCATACTTCTCGCATAACCATTCTCTCGTAGCCAAACTTTAATATAAACGATACACCTAGATACAAAGCAAATCCTTCCCAGAACGATTATAGTTTTATATACCACCTTATGTTCCGGACAAAGAATAATGAACCAGTGGTTAATCAGCCCAGAAGAACTTCATAACCTTAATGGTAGCAATGCCACCATTTTCGATTGCCGCTTTTCACTCACTGATCACGACATGGGGAGAAATCTCTATTTAAAGGGACATATCCCCAATGCTTTCTTTCTGGATATGGAAATAGATTTATCAGGTGAAAAAGAATTACATGGTGGCCGCCATCCTCTCCCCGAACCAGAGGCCTTTGCTGCCAAGATGCGGCAATGCGGCGTAAACCAAAACTCACTCATTGTCGCCTACGATAATAACCGCATGGCAGGTGCCGCACGATTGTGGTGGCTATTAAAATTGTTTGGTCACACTCGAGTCAAAATACTGGATGGAGGGCTAGCTGCCTGGGAAAATATCGGGTTAACAATAACAACTCAGCCATCGATAACTACAGAGGGTGATTTTGAAGCCACTATTAATTCATCACTAATCGTTGACCGACACTGGATAAGACAGCATTTAATCGACGAACAAATTACCCTGATAGATTCACGCGAAGCACCACGATATCTTGGGTTAGCAGAACCTATTGATCCCTTTGCTGGTCATATTCCCGGGGCAATTAATTCCCCCTGGCAACACGTCACTAACAGCGAGAGTCAGATAAAACCACCTGAATTACAACGTCAAATATGGCAGGCGCTGCCCATGACAAAAAACCCAGTAGTCTATTGCGGTTCCGGGGTCACCGCTTGCGTAAATTTACTATCCTTATCGGTGGCGGGCATTGATAATGGCCGACTTTACGCTGGCAGCTGGAGTGATTGGTGTAGCTACCCAGAAAACCCCATAGAGCCTCCCGCAACACAGCAGCAAATAGTACAACGACCAATAGCGTAAAAAATAGAACCACTAAAAAAGTCATCAAAAAATAACCCATGACGTTTATTATTTTACTTATAGCAGGCGGTATTGCCTGGTTTATTAGCACCGTGGCGGCTGGTGGTGCTGCCATGCTAATGATTCCACTGGTTAGCCTGATGCTTGGCCCACAATCGGTAGCTCCGGCTATAAGCTTGGGAGCCTTTTTGGCCAACCCCTCTCGTGCCTGGTTATTTCGCAATCATGTCGATTGGAAGGTCTGTTGCTGGCTAATTCCTGGCAGCGTACTGGGAGCCATTCTGGGTGCATGGACCTTTACCCAAATTTCACTCCAATGGATAGAAATATTTCTTGGGATATTTCTTGTTTCTACAGTATTTCAATATCAATTCGGCAAATCAACACGCTCATTCCCCATGAAAAAGCGCTGGTTTTTTCCGTTAGGAATCACAGTTTCGTTTTTGTCAGGTGTAATTGGTGGCACAGGCCCCGTGCACAATCCATTTATGCTCAACTACGGGCTGGAAAAAGAACGTTTAGTCGCGACAAAAGCCATCAACTCATTAGCTATGCAGCTCACCAAGTTAATCGCCTATACAGGTTTTGGTGCTATGACACTTGAAATTGGCAGTTACGGGCTCGTTATTGGCGTCGGAGGTGCAATTGGTGCCTGGTTTGCCAGTAAACACCTTAAAAACATCAATCCCACACATTTTCGAATTTATACACTGATATTAATGCCCATATGTGGCGCTATGCTGTTAATTAAAGCATTCATCTAACAAACATGGGCATAACAAAGGCTAACGTTCCAAACTTGCAATTAAAGGCAGCGCCATCGATGGGTAATCAGTAATCACACTGTCCACTTTTGATCGGTATATATTTTTGACCACACTGGCATCATTCACCGTCCACACAGAGATATGGAGGCCTTTTCTCCGGGCATGTCCAAGGTTAATGATATTACAGACACTCCAGTTCATCGCCAGCAGGCTGCATTTAAAGCGGTCAAGGACAGGAAATGGGTTGGGGGTAATCGAAATATAGCCCCGTGGAATATGGGGGGCAAGGGTCATCAAATGTTGCAGCAAGGTCATACTGGAAGAAGTAATCACCACCCTTTCAACCGAGGACTCTGAAGAAAACCGCTCTGCAAGCAACTCCGCTATGCGCTCCATTTGAGCCGAGGAGCCTGTTTTCACCTCTAGCTGATAACCTTTAATGTCTGGTGTCGCATCCAACATTTCATCCAGTGTGACAACGCCGGTATTACGCTTATTTGGCCAGGGTGCACCACTTTGTCGTGCATCCATTTTCTTCAATTCAGCAGTGGTGTAGGTATTTACCTTGCCCTTTTCGCCCGTGGTACGGTCGACACTGTCATCATGAATCATTACCAACTGATCGTCTTTCGACAAACGCATATCTAGTTCAAGGTAACGAGCCCCCCGTTCTATTGCATGCTGGCAACCAGCAATCGTATTTTCCGGTGCTTCCCCACCCGCTCCTCTATGACCATAAACCAACATGCTCTTTGTCCTTTGGTTTTATCCAGGGAAACTCTAATTAATTCGGAGGCTCCTGTAGTACAAGGATGTTTTGTGTATGATAACTATACCTTACAGGGCCTAATACCTGTCACCTTATTTGTTTCACAAACATTCAAATCTGACCACATTATATGCAGGACTTAATGAAGCAAAAATTACGCAACACCTACTTTGCAATGCGCCATGGTCAAAGTGAAGCTAACGTTGCCGGGATTATCGCTAGTGACCCAGCCATAGGCTGCCAGCAATATGGATTAACAGAAACTGGTAAACAGCAAGTCAGCACCTCCGTACAAAATTCCTCCGACTTAGGCAATGGTGTGCGTATCATGAGTTCCGATTTTTTGCGTACGAAAGAAACAGCAGAAATTGTTCACAGCGTGCTCAAGGCACAAAACCCGGTTCAGTACACAAAGGAACTACGTGAACGCTTTTTTGGTGATTTAAATGGCCAAAGCGATCAACACTATCAAGATGTATGGAATCTCGACCAACAGAATGCAGACCATCGGGAATACGATGTAGAAAGCGCAAATCAGGTTGTTGTACGCGCCTCGGCATTGATTCAGCAATTAGAAAAACAGTTTACAAATGAAGTCTTTTTACTAGTCGCTCATGGTGATGTCTTACAACTATTACAAACCTGGTTTCAAAACGTCCCAGCTTCTCAACACCGTGAATTACCTCACCTGTCTACAGCTGAAATTCGCTGCCTAAACAATTAAACACTCGGGCTAAGAACAACTCACTCCCGTACCTGTTAAACCACAATAACCGCCTGGGTTTTTAGCTAAATATTGTTGATGATAATCTTCCGCATAATAAAACGATTCAGCTAGAGTGATTTCAGTCGTAATAGCTGCCAATCCTGCTTGTTCAAGTGCCTTCTGATAACTATCTCTACTCTGTAAAACCAAACCCAACTGCTCGTCATCTGTACAATAAATAGCAGAGCGATATTGAGAACCTTGATCATTCCCCTGACGCATACCCTGTGTCGGGTCATGGGCTTCCCAAAAGATTTTCAGCACTTGTTGCAAGGTAACCTCTAACGGGTCAAATACCACCCTCACCACTTCCGTATGCCCGGTTAATCCCGAGCAAACCTCCTCATAGGTTGGGTTTTCGGTATAACCACCGGCGTAACCTACAGCCGTGATATAAATACCCGACTGAACCCAAAAGCGCCGCTCTGCACCCCAAAAACAACCTAGGCCCAGCACAATCTCCTGCATACCCTCAGGGAATKGTGGCGTCATTGAATGCCCACTCTCATAGTGTGAATRATTAACAGGCATTTGCTCTGCCCTACCCGGCAGTGCTTCCGYRGCCGTTACCATTTGGTTTTTATTGGAATKYCCGAACATTRTTCACCTGTANNNTATCTANTNNMCACCWGTTTCATATGTACRACCCGACATGTAGAGCTTAGCTCACAATWTGGTGTTACATTAATCTTTATCGMCCCTCGAATAAYRGAGGGGTTTYATTATGTCCGAGGTGTTTCATGATAGAACTGTATACCGCTGCAACCCCCAATGGCCACAAGATAAGTATTGCGCTGGAAGAACTGGGCCTACCCTATCAAGTACATCACCTCAGCCTAAGTAAGAATGAGCAAAAAGAACCGGATTATCTCAAACTCAATCCCAACGGTAGAATCCCCACCATYATTGACCGCGATAACAACGATTTTGTTGTCTTTGAATCCGGGGCTATTTTGATGTATTTGGCCGAGAAAACCGGGRAATTATTACCTACTGATMCAGATGATCGCTCMCGYGCCATTCAATGGCTSATGTTCCAAATGGGTGGYATTGGCCCCATGATGGGMCAAGCCAATGTCTGGTTCCGCTACTGGGAAGAAACCTACCAACCTGCCATCGACCGCTATCAAAATGAAGTTAAACGACTGTTTRGTGTTATGGATGGCCATTTRAAAGGCCGCGAATACCTGGCCAATGAACTGAGYATTGCCGATATCGCCAACTGGGCSTGGGTCAGAATATATGAATGGTCCGGRGTAGAAATTGACAGCTTYCCACATTTATCCGCATGGATAGACCGGCTTGATCAACGCCCAGCCTTTCAAAAAGGTATTAATACACCGCCCTCTGAATATGAGCAGGAAGCAAAGGCGGAAGATTTTATTAAGGGTGCCAGGAATATGTTGTTGAAGTAATTCGTTGTTTATTAAATTGGAACTGTACAGCTTTGCTTGTCAGCCGCGAAAATCGTTTAAAAAACTTAAGAAACGCATGTTAGTGTGCATTTCAATGCCTAGCTAAATCGTGGAAAAAACCATCAGACCTACCCTCTTTAAACTCATAATAGGTTTCCTTGGGCTTGTGCTCGTGGTTATGTGTGCACTGCGTTTTGGTGTTCTTATTCATTACGATAAAAAGAACAATGCCGTACTCGTGCCCGGCCCTTACAACATTCCCAATACAATCCGAACAATCCACACTTCAGCCTTTGTTGCTGACATGCATGCTGACTCACTGCTATGGAAGCGCGACCTTCGCAAACGCTATACGAGGGGGCAGGTAGACTTGCCACGCTTAGAGGAAGGTGGTGTTGATCTACAAGTCTTTGGTGTCGTCACCAAAGTGCCAAAGGCCATAAACTTTTTTAGCAACAGCAGCGATACCGATAGTTTACCGTTGTTATTTTTCGGCTCATGGCGATCTCCCGCAACATGGTTTAACCCTAAAGAAAGAGCACTGGCACAAGCCAGGGAAATTGTGCAATTAGCCAATACATCACAGCTGACGCTTGTACTTCGCAAGAAAGATATGTTGACTGAAGGTATCAAAGGACTGCTCGCTCTGGAAGGCATGCACGCATTCAACGGAGAGGAAGCGTCACTTCACGACCTCTATGCTGCCGGATTCCGAATGATGGGACTTGCACACTTTTTTGATAACGAAATAGCGGGRTCWATTCATGGSRTSGAYAARATWGGACTCACCAAATTAGGYCGTGSTCTTATTCCTCAAATGGAAGCRCTCGGTATTACCATTGATCTTGCTCATGCCTCGAATGCCGCGTTCGATGAAACTCTCGAYCTTGCGACCAAACCCSTCGTTGTCTCACATGTCGGTGTTGCTGGCACCTGTCCCGGCTCACGTAGTTTGACGGATGACCAGCTACAACGCATTGCCGAAAATGGTGGAGTCATAGGTATAGGGTTCTGGAAGAGAGCCATTTGCGATGTCAGTGTGCAAGGTATTACCRCRGCAATACAATATGCCATTAAAATAGCGGGCGTTGATCATGTAGGTCTGGGGTCGGATTTTGATGGCAATGTCACCACGCCATTCGATACTGCCGGTTTACCAATGCTTACCGAGGCACTACTTGGTACAGGATTGCCAGAAGAAGATGTACTCAAGGTACTAGGGGGTAATGTACGACGAGTACTTATTGCAAACTTACCAGAATAGGACTTAGCCCGTATTCTGTACTTCTGTAGAAGAAAGAAAGGCAGAGAATTTTGTGAAGGGTGCTAGGAATAGGTTGTTGAAGTAATACTTTATTTATTAAATCGGGGCTTTACTACGTTACTAGCTGACCACGCTACAATTGATCAAAAAATAATCGTTACGACCCYTTTAACTTAACTGAATTTTATTTGAGTAGCTTGTTAGACGCAGTGAGTGAATATGACATAGATTGTCCCACCTGCAGTGAGAAGGTTCGCTACTGTAAAAATACTAAGAAATACAGTTAAAACTAGTAACTCAGGTGCCACGTCTAAACCAAGTTTATCTCTGAGATTAAAAACGTCTGTTCTGGTTTTGAGGTTTGAATATGCACCAAAAACAAATAAAGCAACCAAACAAAGGCTTAACAATGCGGGTAGCGCAAGCGACCATTGGACAAAAGGTTCCGATTTGTTTGAAAAATAAAAAGTAAAAATCGCTCCACTAATTGCAAAATGAAATGCGTTGATCTTCACCACAATGTCTAGATAAAACTTGTATAGCACTACGTGCTGTTCATATTGCTTCCAGTATTTATCTTCCATATCCATAACTAGTTCCGCCTAACAGCTAAATATGCGCTTATTTGATATATCTCTTAAGGAATTATTGGTGAGGCATGAAGTAACATCCTGTTTCATAGTAAGAATCCATTTTTTGATAAAAGACTGCCTCATAAAAAATATATCAAAAACAATATTTTATCCGAAGAGGTCTGGCAACTACYTTTATTTYYRTAAAAAANTYARAAMTAYTCTNRTTNACTTTAATCGYTTWATMGCTCTMTTCAAAASCWTYARCCTWYCCTGACTCTCATTACCATAACGCATATGTTCATARGYTGAATTAATCGCTTTCACTTCCCTGCCCCATTCAGGCTTTAATTCRGYAACTCGTWKWGCATAAYYCCTTGGRCCTTCACCYRRATTACGGGRAATACCCGCCTTCTCCAAYTTTTTACATAAYCGTAAARAAACTCGATCGAGTTCATCGTRTTCKGARCKAAAAATATGCCGYAAWTGCCAYARRGCKAWTRCACCTAAMAGSCYGCCACCGATGATNNNWAATAMCANNAGNGCAAYTCTTNARGGNGCTGTATTCACCSAGCCATTTTTTCAGCAGGTTTTCCTGAATATTGTCGTAGCCCAAAACCCAACGTGCCCATTGGTAATTAAGTGAATCCAGCCGCAAACGAATGTTATTGAGCCAATTAATATGACGAAACTGTATCAGCGACAGGGGCGAGTCAGCCAAATAACTGTCGTCTTCCGCTAATGCAGACTYCAGGTCGAACTCAATACGTTCTGGTGCCACGGCAGCTGTAGGGTCGACTCTTATCCATCCTTTATCCTTGATCCAAACTTCAGTCCAAGCGTGGGCATCGTACTGCCTGACTACCAGATAGTCATCAGGGTGACGCTCTCCACCCTGATAACCGGCAACTACTCTGGCGGGAATACCTGCCGCGCGCATCAGGAAGGTGAAACTGCTTGAAAAATGTTCACAGAATCCACGTTTAGCACTAAACAAGAATTCATCCACGCTGTGGGTGCCCAATAATGGTGGCGATAAGGTGTAGGTAAATTCATGGTTATAGAGGCTGAGAGCCTGCTGAACTATCAAAAGATCATCACTGATATTTTTGCGCCAACTGCGAGCCAGCGCCAAACTACGGGGGTTAWAACCCTGGGGCAATTKCAATGTTATAGCACGYTGTAAACTGGGTAAATCTTGGGCAGMAATTCGATAATCGAGCCAACTATSRACATCGTATTGKGTTTTTCGRGTAATAGGYYGYRAAGAMAGYARYCKAAAATCACGKGTTAATGCYACACCATGACTTTTGGGTAATGGTGTGGGCAAGCTATAAAGCCACGGCTGTTGAGTCGGCTCAAGAATGACGCTGTATTCTGTAGGCTGCCCATTTCTCTCAATCAGTGCATCCCAATATTGTTCTTTTTCACCAAACCATTGCAGTAAATTTGATTGTTCTGGAATAGAGGATCTAAAAATAGAAGGCTCATACATGACGGGGTCGGTGCGAGACCAGGTTCTACCATCAAAATCGGACAAAATAAGGCCGCGCCAATACAGTTGATGTTGACGTGGAATATCGCCCTCAAAACTCACTCGAAAAGCGACATCAGCAGAACGTCCCAGACGACTAAAATTACCGGGAGTCATTTTGTCACTCATGCCCGTTTTAGCACTGTGACTTTGAATGGGTACCGACCAAAATGACCCCAGCCTGGGCATGATAAGAAAAAACAGCAACATTAACGGAATGGCCTGCAATAGCAGTACGCCAGATGTTCGCAAAGGCCGAAGTGGTTGTGACGTACCTTCTCCGCCATCAGGGACGCCCTGATGCAACCCAACCAATGCCGTGATGACCAATAACAAACAACCCAGGATATAAACAGAATTACCGATACTTTGGTCAAATAAAGCTTGTAACGCTGCCACAAAGAAAGCCAGAAATACGACTAACAAGGCATCTCGCCGATGTTCCATTTCCAGTAGTTTGAGTATAAAAGTAGAGACTAGTAACGCCACCATGGGCTCAAGGCTTACTGATTTACCATATTCAARAAAYAAACCYGCCAGACATAATGCCRACAACCCATATTTGAYSATACGRCYAGGAACAGGCCATGCCCCGCGATAACGCTGCACCTGCCATATCATGGAAAAGAGCGCAGCCAACAGTATCCAAAGGGGTAAATGCCCAGCATGTATTAATATGACCGAAGAAAATGCAGCAAACAACCAGACCAGTGCATGTCGATGRATCTGCCAAGTGGGTGTCACCTYATGTGCCCCTGATCARCGTTGTYCKTTTCACTCTCTTCAAATAGTGCCAGTTCTTTCAAGATAAGGTATTTGTGTGTCTCACCATTATTYGGYGCTATGTTCACTCCGGGTAATTTCAATCCATAATGCTGRYCTGTAACGGCKACCTTCAACAACTTTCCRGTAAGAACAGACAGMCGGGATTCYCTGTCCAGATCCGGTAAGGCATCCCAATCCAACCAAATTCTCTCGTCCTGATAATCCGCATAATGTTTGRCATACAAACCTTGCTCTCTGGCATATTGCTTCCAGGCAATTCGTTTTAGGGAATCACCGAGTTGGTAATTCTTTAAACCGACAAAATCTTCACTGCCGTCATCTAACTGAAGAGCCCCTTCACCCCGACCTGAAGGCCCAAAACTTTCGAATGCATTAAATATGGGACGAGGATAAACCAGACATTCAATATTCAGGTCTATTTTGGTCCAGACCCTTAATAACCCCAAAGGGTAAACACTCTCGACCTGCAACCGCCCYGGAWGGTAATGACCACGYTGRGGAGCCWGYACAGATACATGGAGCGTTATATTTTCTTTACCCTGCATACTGACTGTCGAGGCTTCTCCATCCTTAAATGAAATCTTGATCCCCTCTCGATAMCGTAAATGTTTTTGATTCAATAGAATCTCTACAGAGAGGGTTTCACCCGTAAATGCAGGGSTGACACGTACAAATGTCACCGAYAAYCCRGACATATTGAAAAAACTATGCAGAATACYCACTAAAAAAAGAGCGATTAAAAGACAGGTAATGCCAAAAACCACATTGTTTTCGTAATTAGTGGCCACCAGCCAGCAAAGTAGGATTAACAGTAAAAAACTGAAYCCYACCTTGGAAGGGAAAATAAATAGGTTGGAGTTACCTAAAGAAATGCTGTTTGAGGGKGGKACTCGACGATAGGCCCARCGCAGGAACTGCCGTTGAATCGCGAACCCYAAKGACTTGATCACGCCACTGTATCCTGAARAYTCATGRCAAYCTGCAAACCYGTRTCACCCAACCTAAAYAATATCCACAGCATTGAGTGCTCTCTGCACCAAAGCCTCTCCAGTTTGACTGGATTGTTCCACAGAGCCTCGCAAGCGATGCCCTGCTACACCGGGCATGATGGCCTGAATATCTTCTGGAATGACGTAGCTRCGRCCYTGAATCAATGCCCATGCCCGAGCACATTGCAACATGGCCAAGGCTCCTCGTGGGGACAAACCACACTGAAATGAAGCATCTGTACGGGTGAATTGGACTAACCGCTGCAAATARTCCACCAGRCTGTCTGATACGTTAACCTGCATGACCTGCTGCTGAAYCTGTAACAACTGCTGTGATGAAATAACCGAGGGAAGAGCAGCAAGCCGGGTACGTGGATCTGCACCTTGCAGCATTTCTCGCTCTGATGCAGGATCAGGATATCCCAATTCAATGCGCATTAAAAAACGATCCAGCTGAGATTCAGGTAATGGAAAAGTACCCGCTTGTGTTGACGGGTTCTGGGTGGCAATAACAAAAAAAGGCTTGGGTAATTCCCTTGTTTCACCTTCTATGGTCACTTGCCCTTCAGCCATTGCCTCTAACAAGGCACTTTGGGTCTTAGGTGTCGTTCGGTTTATTTCATCCGCCAACAATAATTGGTTAAAAATAGGCCCGGGGTGAAATTCAAATTGTGCTTTGGTGCGGTCAAACACAGATACCCCAAGAATATCAGCGGGGAGAAGATCACTGGTAAATTGAATGCGACTGAAAGAAAGCCCCAACACCTTGGCCAAGGCATGGGCCATGGTCGTTTTACCCATGCCGGGCAAATCTTCGATCAATAAATGACCTTGGGCAAACAGGCAGGCCAACGATAATTTAATTTGTTGTTGCTTGCCCAGTAGGACTTTGCCGACGTTGGCAACAATAAGGTCCACAGCTTTTTGCATGAAATCCAAACTCCGTTGGTATCACAAGGCAAGCCCGCGGATTAAATTGCCGAGAGGCCTCGTAACAGGTCTGCTTTAATATCTTTGATATCTTCCAAGCCTACCGCAATACGAATCAGGTTTTCAGTGATCCCTGTCTCAGCTTTCTGCTCATCGGTCAATCGGCCGTGGGTGGTTGTAGCTGGATGAACAATCGTCGTTTTGGCATCACCCAGGTTGGCGGTCAACGATAACATCTGCGTACCATCGATCACCTGCCAGGCCTGTTCACGCCCACCTTTCACTCGAAAAGACAGCACGCCACCAAAAGCACGCTGTTGCTTAGCAGCAATGGCGTGACCAGGATGATCCGTTAATCCTGTATAGAATACTTGTTCCACTTGGGGCTGTTGCTGTAGCCACTGTGCAAGCTCTAGGGCACTAGCTGAGTGGGCATCCATTCTCAATCTAAGGGTTTCCAGACCTTTGAGGAATACCCAAGCATTGAATGGGCTCATGGTCGGGCCAGCACTGCGAATAAAGGACAGCACTTCTTCTACCAGCTCACTGCGACCAGCAACAACACCACCCATGCAACGGCCTTGGCCGTCGATGTATTTAGTCGCCGAATGAATAACTAAATCAGCACCCAGCTTAAGTGGCTGTTGCAGCGCCGGGGTACACAAACAATTATCTACCACCAACAGAGCCTCGTTGCTCTGCGCCAATGCAGCGAGTGCTGAAAGATCTGCCACATCACACAGGGGGTTTGAGGGCGTTTCCAAAAACAATATTTTGGTCTCGGCACAAATGGCCTGCTGCCATTCATCGAGGTCTGTGAGTGATACAAATGTTGTCTTAATACCAAAACGACTCAGGTATTTATCAAGTAATACGGTGGTTGTACCAAAAACACTACGTGAACAAACGATATGGTCACCAACCTGTAGCAAGGCGATACAGGTACTGAGAATAGCCGCCATACCAGAAGACGTTGCCACCGCTTGTTCCGCACCTTCCAGAGCGGCAATGCGCTCTTCAAAAATACGTACTGTCGGGTTGGTATAACGAGAATAAACATTACCCGGCTGCTCACCAGAGAAGCGAGCGGCCGCCTCGGCCGAATCAGCAAACACATAACTTGAGGTCAAAAACAGGGGTTCACAGTGTTCACCTTCTGCCGTGCGTACATGTCCCGTACGGATGGCTAGAGTATCAAGTCCAGCACCGGCCAGAGGATCATAGCTGTCATCGTCTATCATTTATTCAGCTTCCACATCGGTATTGTGTAGACCAATCACTTCACCACTGCCTGAGTCTACAGGTCTACCATTCTTTAATTTAGCGTTATCATTTCGAGCTGCATCTAATTTATCCAGGTAAGTCTGGTCCACATCACCTGTCACATAGTTACCATCAAATACTGCACAATCGAAGTATTCTATCTCTGAGTTACCCTCTTTGGCGCTGTCCACCAGGTCTTGTAAGTCCTGATAAATAAGGCAATCTGCACCAATAAGTTCAGCAACCTCCTCAACAGTTCGATCGTGAGCAATCAGCTCTGTTGCCGATGGCATGTCAATACCGTATACGTTAGGGAAACGTACCGGGGGCGCTGCAGAGGCCATATAAACTTTATTGGCACCGGCATCACGGGCCATCTGGATGATTTCTTTTGAGGTCGTGCCACGAACTATCGAGTCATCAACCAACAGTACACTCTTACCCAGGAACTCCAGTTTAACGGGGTTCAGTTTCTGCCGAACGGATTTCTTTCGCTCCTTCTGCCCCGGCATGATGAAGGTACGACCGATATACCGGTTTTTCATAAAACCTTCACGAAACTTGAGACCCAGTCGCTCCGCAATAGCCTGTGCAGATACCCGACTGGTATCCGGTATTGGAATAACCACATCAATATCAAGATCGGGATATAAGCGGGTTATTTTATCAGCCAGCTTTTCGCCCATCCGTAAACGACATTTATAAACAGATATGTCGTCGATAATAGAATCTGGACGAGCAAAATAAACATGCTCAAAGATACAGGGCATCAATTTGGGGTTATCGGCGCATTGCTGCAAATGCAGCTCGCCATGCTCATCCACATACAAGGCCTCTCCTGGTGCCACATCTCTTACAAGTTCAAAACCAAGCACATCAAATGCCACACTCTCTGARGCGACGATATATTCCATACCCTCTTCAGTTTCACGTTGGCCGTATACCAGTGGGCGAATACCTAGGGGGTCGCGAAATGCCACCATACCGTAGTTGGCAATCATACCCACGACTGCATAGGCACCTCGGCAGCGGAGGTGAACCCGACGCACGGATTCGAAAATGTCGATGGGGGTAGGTATCAATTTTCCTTGCAGATGCAATTCATGGGCGAACACATTGAGCAGGACTTCGGAATCAGAATCCGTGTTGATATGACGCAGGTCTGATTTAAACAGATGCTCCATCAGCTCATCGGCATTGGTCAGGTTGCCGTTATGGGCCATGCAAATACCGTAGGGAGAATTCACATAAAAGGGTTGTGCCATGGCCGCCCCTGAGCTTCCAGCCGTGGGATAACGCACGTGCCCAATGCCCATATTGCCAGCCAACTCTGCCATATGCCGTGAATGAAAAACACTTTTCACCAGGCCGACACCTTTCCGCTGATTGAGGCGTCCTCCTTCGCAGGTCATGATACCAGCAGCATCCTGGCCACGATGTTGAAGCATGGTCAACGCATCATAAAGATGCAATTTAACCTCGCTTTTACCAAAAATTCCGACTACACCACACATGGGCCTGGCAACCTCTTTTAAAAACGGTTATTTACTGCTCTAACGTTCCTACTTTATTCACTCAAAAGTGTTTTAAAGCAGATTCTTTAAAAAGTCCAATACCGCTGTGCCTGTTTCCCTGGCCCAGTCTTCATACTGCATAAAATAAGGGATTAATGTTGATTCTAACCACCACGGATCTTCCATCACGGGTAGCATTTTCGGCAAGATAGTCAAAATAACCATCAAAATAATTAAACCACGAGCGGTACCAAAAAGTAGGCCCAACAATCTGTCTGTACCCGAGAGTCCAGTGGCCTGTACCAGCTTTCCTAGCAAGTAATTTAAAATACTGCCCACAAGCAAAACAGCAATGAATAAAATAATCCATGCTGCAAGCATTCTTAAAGATGAGGTATCAATCAAATCAGCCATAACAGTGGCTAGTTGATCATGAAATATGGATGCAACAATTGCCGCGGTCAACCAAATCAACAGTGAAACAACTTCTTTTACAAAGCCCCTCACTACGCTAATTAATGCAGATACACCTAGTACAGCAATAATCGCCCAATCGGCCCATGTCATGATTTAGTCATCGCTAATTATAGAGGCGCAAAGTGTAACAGAGTGCTTGTTCAAGGTCAGGGTTCAAATCGTATCAAGAACGTGTCCACACTGTATTTTTTATCGATAGCTATTTTTTCCTGAACCAATTTTTTCTTCAACACTTTCGGCCCAATAAAAACCCTACTTAGAATCCCTTTAGAATCTTTCTTCTCTCGAATAAAAGCCTGATAGCCATCATTCAACAGCTTTTTCTCCAGGTTTTTTGCAACAGCCTTATCCCGAAAACTACCCACCTGTAGAACCCAAGCCACAGGAAGGCCTTCAGATGAAAGAGCTGGCTCTTCATCCTTAAGAGATTCACCCTGTTGAGGAGCATCCACACCAAACTGAAATATTTCATCTTCAGATTTGGCAGGGATAATATTTTTAGGTCTTGTGGGCTCGGCCACAATAACTGGCTTAATATCAGGCATGGGTGGGATTTTGGAGCTAGTATCCACTTGACGTTGACCGGAGAAATCAAAAACCAATGGAATAATGACAATTGCGAGAGCAATTAATACAACGGCACCCACAATTCTTTGTTTTAAGCTTTCAGTCACCACTTACTCTCCCTGCCCTGCTAATGTTCAACCAAGACTCACTCTCTTTCTCAAACCAATCAAGTACCGGCCCTACGGTAAAAAAAGAACCAAATACCACCACAGTACTACCTGTTTCGGCACCAGATTCTATACCAGACAATGCCGCTTGAATTGCTGCTACCGGAGACGATTCTTCAATAACTCTGGTCTCACCTGGAATTGCCGTACTATGTACGCCTACCTTATCCTGCCCTTTTTTGTTCTGTTCATTATTGTACCTTGCTTTATTCCGCAAGGCTTTTGTGAGCAACAATAATGTTAAATCTAAGGCTAAATTTTTTGCTGTAGCAGCCCTAGCCTGTGAATGAATATCACAAACGTGCCATACCTTTACCAGTGGAATCATCGGTTCAAGGATAGCTTGGATATCTTTATCCGACATGACCCCAACAACAGCGATAATATTACCTGACAATGATGACAACCGTTTAGCAAGTAACTCTGACGCTTGAGGATTATGGGCAACATCCAGTATTACGTGGGTGTTAGCAATGTCTATATGCTGATAGCGGCCTTTAATCCGGGTTTGGTTCAATCCTTTTTTCATAATTAATTCAGACACATTAGAATCAAACAGGTTCACGGCCTGTAGCGCACAGGCAACACTCGCAGGGGGCAAGGTTGTTGGATTAAGCACACCGAACTGAGTGAGAGAAAAATCTCGTCCATTTAAAAATAGTTGTGCGCCTATTTTTTCTGCTGTTTCTAATAAACCTGAAACTGGCTTTTCATCACCACATATTAAAGGTCGCCCTTCCCTTCCAATGGCCGCCTTTTCTGCAGCTATTTGGTTCAGATCAGTTCCCAGCCAATCCTGATGATCCAAAGCAATACTGGTCACCACAGCGATATCGGCATCAATTAAATTAACTGCATCCAGACGCCCCCCAAGGCCAACCTCCAACACAACCACATCCAGTTTTGCCTCAGACAAGATAACCAATGCCGCCAGAGTACCGAATTCAAAGTAACTGAGACTAATATCACCCCGTGCCAATTCAATTTTTTCAAATGCCACACAAATAGCCTTATCACTAACAGGCTGACCGTTGATACAAATACGTTCGTTGTAATCAATCAGGTGTGGAGAGGTATAGGTACCTACACAATAAGCCGCTTCTCTTAAAATACTATCCATAACAGCAACGCAAGATCCCTTGCCATTTGTTCCAGCCACGGTTACCACTGTTTTTGCAAGGGAACAACTTTGAAAACTCGTATTTTGAGATGTAAGGTTTTTTGAAACAGAAGAAGCTGATGACTTTGTATGCGCAGCAGAAGGTAAAAAGCCGAGTTGCTCTGCAACCCGGCCTATTCGATCAAGCCCAAACTCTATTTCTGTTGAATGCCTACTCTCTAACAGACTAAGCCATTTATTCAGGGACAATGACAGCATCAGCAGAATCTGATTCAGTATGGCTTACTTCAGTACAGTTTAATTCTGGGTGACCAGTGAATTTAGCAAGTAATGAAGATAGCGTTTTCCGCATTTCAACTCGTGGAATAATCATATCAATAGCTCCATGCTCAAGTAGGAATTCTGCACGTTGAAAACCTTTGGGAAGTTTCTGGCGAATAGTCTGCTCAATAATATTGGGGCCGGCAAACCCTGCTCTCGCACCAGGCTCTGCAGCATTGATGTCGCCCAACAATGCCAAGCTGGCAGAAACACCGCCATAAACTGGGTCAGTCATCACCGATATGTAAGGTGTCCCCTGAACCCTAAGCTTTTCAATCACGGCACTGGTTTTCGCCATTTGCATAAGTGATATCAAGGCTTCCTGCATCCGAGCACCACCTGTGGAAGAAAAACATATCATGGGAATATTATCTTCAAGGGCAACGTGTGCGGCACGAGTAAAACGCTCACCCACTACATACCCCATAGAACCACCATGGAAAGCAAATTCAAAAGCAACTGCAACGACAGGCATACCATTTAATGTGCCCTTCATAGCTACAAGAGCATCATCTTCTCCTGTTGCTTTTTGAGCAGCTAAAAGTCGATCTTTGTATTTCTTAATATCTTTGAATTTTAGACGGTCAACTGGTTTTACATCAGCCGCTAATTCCTGACGCCCTTCTGCATCAAGAAAAATATCTAGTCGACGTCGGGCACCAACCCGCAGGTGGTAATCACATTTGGGACAAACATCTAGATTTTTTTCGAGCTCCGGACGGTACAGAGGTGCACTACATTTTGGGCACTTTGTCCAAACTCCTTCTGGAACACTTTGGGTGCGATCCTTTTTTTGGGTCGCTGGTCCCTTCGGACGAATTTTTTCCAGCCAGCTCATATTTTTTTCCGTTATTTCAAATGCTATCTATTACTTATCTTTTGTTACTTATTTTCTGTTACTTATCTAGGGCTTCACGAATTTCAGTAATAATAACCGAAACTGCTTCAGCATAGGTTGCAGGATTAGTTTCTCCCTGCTCTGCCAATACCGCAATCTGGTTAACCAGCACACTGCCAATAACCACACCATCGGATAAATCAGCGACAGCTCGGGCCGAGGCTCCATCCTTAATACCAAATCCTACACAAACGGGCAGATCAGTCAATGAACGAATGCTTGTAACGTTTTCATTCACTGAGTTAATGTCTAAATTACCGGCTCCAGTAACACCTTTGAGTGAAACATAGTAAATGAATCCCCCAGCCATACTGGTCACTTTTTTCTGCCGAGCCAGACTACTTGTTGGTGCCAATAGAAAGATATTCTCCATATTGGCTTGTTTCAAGTGTTCATTAAATTCTTCGGCTTCTTCTGGCGGTAAATCTACCGTCAATACTGCATCCACACCAGCATCAACAGCATTTTCTATAAACGTATCATAGCCCATTCTTTCAATGGGGTTGGTATAACCCATCAACAACACCGGGGTATCACTGTCAGTTTCACGGAACTGTTTTACCAAGGCCAATGCATCACGAAGACTACTGCCGTGCTCCAATGCACGCTCATGGGCTTTTTGAATAACCGGTCCTTCAGCGTTCGGATCTGAAAATGGGATGCCCAACTCGATAATATCGGTTCCACTTGCCACCAGCGCATGCATAACTGGAAGTGTTACATCCTTGGCAGGGTCACCCATGACCACATAAGATATCAGTGCCTTACGGCCCTGCTGATGAAGGGATTCAAAACGTTGTTTAATTCTATTCACTAACAATGATTCCTGTTAAAACCAACAATTTTTATTAAACCAAGGATTATTGCCACCATAAAAAATGTATGAGCGTTATACGGTAATGCCATCAATTTCAGCAACCGTCAAAATATCCTTATCCCCTCGACCAGACAAATTAACAATAATCATTTGATCCGGATCCATTTGACGAGCCAGTTTTTCTGCGTAAGCAACCGCATGACTTGATTCCAGTGCTGGCATAATTCCTTCAATTTTAGTGAGACTGCGGAAAGCTGCCATAGCCTCATCATCATCAATAGTCACGTAACTCACCCGTCCAATATCTTTCAACCAAGAGTGTTCAGGGCCGACACCCGGGTAATCTAAACCAGCAGATATGGAGTGGGTTTCTATGATTTGTCCATTTTCATCTTCCATGAGGTAAGTACGATTTCCATGGAGGACGCCCGGGATACCATCATTTAATGGTGCCGCATGTTTACCGCTTTCCAGCCCAAGACCTCCAGCTTCCACACCATACATAGCAACTGATTCATCCTCCAGAAAAGGATGGAACAAACCAATAGCATTGGAACCTCCGCCCACACAGGCAACCAAAGCATCAGGTAATTGCCCGGTCTGTGCCAATGACTGCTGGCGAGCCTCACGGCCAATAACTGATTGAAAATTTCGAACTAACTCTGGGTAAGGGTGAGGCCCGGCACAAGTGCCAATAATATAAAACGTATTATCTACGTTGGTTACCCAATCCCGCATTGCTTCATTCATAGCATCTTTTAGGGTTTTGGATCCAGAGGTTACAGGAACTACCGTGGCCCCAAGTAGCTTCATACGATAGACATTGAGAGATTGACGGTGAATATCGTCTTCACCCATAAACACGTGACACTCCAGCCCCATACGTGCAGCCACAGTAGCCGTTGCCACACCGTGCTGACCCGCACCGGTTTCTGCAATGATACGTTTTTTACCCGTATGCTTCGCTAACAACGCCTGGCCGATAGTATTGTTAATCTTGTGGGCACCGGTATGGTTAAGGTCCTCACGTTTAAGGTAAAGCCGTGCACCGCCAGTTTCTTTGGTCCAACGCTCAGCAAAATACAGTGGGGAGGGACGCCCAACATAATGAGCTAAATCATAATCAAATTGAGCTTGAAATTCGGGGTCATCCTTTAGTCTACGGTAGAGAGACTCAAGCTCATCAAGTGCGGAAATTAAGGTTTCAGAAACGAACCTTCCACCATAAGGACCGAAATGACCACGGGCATCTGGCATTTGATTAAAGTCTACGGCTTTGTTACTGCTAGAAAAATTACTGCTCACTCATTTCTCCAAAATTTCTTGGTACTGTTTATCACTGTATATGTTTTATCACTGCACCAGTTCTTAAGAATACTCTTGCTCGATATTCTTAATTTACATTAACTCCATCGATAAATTGCTGTATCAACTCTGAAGATTTGACACCAGGTGATACCTCAACACCACCGCTGACATCAACGGCATAAGGCCTCGCCGTAGCCACAGCTTCTCCAATATTGTCAGGATTTAACCCACCAGCAAGAACATAAGGTATCTCATCTAACCCAGATAACCGTTGCCATTCAAAAGTTTCACCGGTGCCACCATATTTGTCTTTATTCCAAGCATCAAATAAAAAGCCCCGAGCAGACGGGTAGTCAGCCATAACATCTTTTACATCAAGCCCTGGAGACATTCGTATGGCCTTGATATAAGGCTTATGGAATTGAGCACAATAAGCTTCGTCCTCATCACCATGAAACTGCAATAAATCCAATCCAACGGCATCAATAACTTCATTTACCTGATCTATCGACGCATTAACAAACAAACCCACCACCGTAACAAAGGGGCCTACGGCACAGACTATTTTATGAGCAGATGTCAGATCAACGTATCGAGGACTCTTGGAATAAAACACCAGGCCTATAGCATCAGCCCCAGACTCAACTGCCGCTTTGGCATCTTCTTCTCGGGTTATTCCACAAATCTTAACCCTGATTCTAACTCTGGTTTTATTCACGGCGGGTTCTGTTCACAATGGCATTGAATAATAAGGCGCGGATTGTAGCAAAAAGGGGCTGCCACGCCTATTACCCCAGCTAACTCTCTATTTCTTATCTATCAATTTCAGATGGTGAAATCGAGCTAACAAACTGTGGGCCTAGGTAAAATTCAGGCATCTTAAATTCATCAGGATAATTAACCTTCACCAAGTACAGTCCATTGCCAGGAGCTGTTGCTGGCGCTTGCGTTCGATCATGACACGCCAACAAATCACCAAGCCAGTCAACTGACTTTTGACCACGCCCGATACAAAGTAGGCTGCCAACAATATTTCTCACCATGTGGTATAAAAATGCATTGGCTGTTATCTCAAAAATGACCAGTCCGGCTTGTCGCCATACTTTGGCTGAATGGACATTCCTGTTCGGCGACTTTGATTGACAGCCTGCGGCTCTGAATGAACTAAAATCATGCTCTCCAAGTAACTGCTGAACAGCCTGATCCATCAACACCTCATTAAGCTCGGATTTCTCCCATGTTAACCAGCGGTAAAAAAGTGCAGAGCGCTGGGGTTGATTGGTAATTAAATAACGGTAGGTTCTTGAAGTGGCACTGAAGCGGGCATGAAATTCTGATGTTTTTTCTTCTACCCAATGCAGGCGAATACCAAAGGGTAAATTAGCATTGGCACCTAATAACCAGTTGCGAGATGCACGATTCGCCCGGGTATCAAAATGTATGATTTGATTGGTTCCATGTACCCCTGCATCCGTTCTACCAGCACAAGCTACTGTGACTGCTTCATTGGCGACAACAGAAAGCGCCGCTTCAACTTCGGTCTGAACACTGGGGCTGTGGGATTGCCGTTGCCATCCAGAAAAGGAACTGCCGTCATATTCGACGGCAGCTACGATACGCTTGACTCCCTCTGGCAAACACTGCCCTTCCGGCACAAGGCCATTGGGCAGATACATCCAGGGTTTCTCTGGGGTGGGTTTAATCAGGTAACACTCTCGAGCAATTTTCGTGCTTGATCTTGCTGGCTATCATCGCCTTGAGAAACAACCTCATCAAGAATGTCTTTGGCACTATCAGGGTCACCCATATCAAGATATGCCTGTGCAAGCTCCAGTTTGGTGCTGCATTCATCTTCGCCGGCTAAAACATCAAGGTCATTATCAAAGTCATCAAAATCATTTTCTAATGATCCGTCAGGAACAAATTTAGCTGCTGGCTCTTTGGAAGGCTCATCAAGGTCAACAGATACCGCTTTATCATCAAGTTCGATACTTTCCATATCTGCATCAATATCTAATGAAAGAGAATCCAGATCTACACTCTCCAAATCCAGGTCCAATTCAAACTCAGAAGCACCATCTTCCTCAGGCTTTTCTGTATCTATGGAGTCTTCCGTAACATCAGGAGTCTCGCCCAGGGCTGGCTCATCAACTTCAGTTTCTGACTCAAGACCACTGAAATCCAGAACAACATCGTCAAGAGACTCTTCAGTGTCTTCGAATGCAGCCTCTGGAACCAATTCAGCTCGCAAAGAAGCCGCTTTAGCATCTGCATGAGAATCATTCAGCGCCATTAAGTCCTGGCGCTGATCATCAAATTTCTCTAGATCCTTCGCACTGACATAAACCTCAAGCAGCTTCAACCTCAATGAGGCATCATCAGGTGTCTCCACAATCGCAGGAAGAAGAATACCTTCAGCCTGACTATAATTACCAAGAGAAAGGTAGATATCCGCTTCGCCTATAGGGTCAACATCTTCACCTTCCAAAAGCTCCAGGCTTTCTAAATCCTTCAATTCTCGCTCATCTAGCTCAGATGCTATCTCGTCAAGAACTTGCTTTTCTTCGTCATCAAAAAGATTAGCCTGCTCTTCTGAAAAATCCTCATCCCCTTGATCTTCAACCAGGGTTTTTAGGGACAACTCTTCAGGCTCATCCTCATCAGATTTACGATTTCTGAAAAACAAAACAACCGCTAAGAAGATACCCAGTAAAGCAATCAACGGGTACAACAGCAGGTCTATCCAGCCTTCTAAATCAAAACCCTCTTTTTTGGCTGTGGTGGAAAGCTCAGATTCAGCCTCCGTAGAAACACTTGTATCACCTGCCGCTTCAGCAGAGTCCTTCGCTGGGTTTTCTACAGAACTATCATCCTTCGCAGCGCCAGCTGTTTCTACCGATTCGGTTAAATCAACAGATACATCGTCAGTTTCTATGGCTTGCTGAGAAGCCAACTGTGTCGCTCTAAGTGAGTCATCCTTAATTTCTACCAGACGGCTCATTGTTGCTATCTGCTCTTCCATATTGGATAAACGCGTCTTTAACTCTTCGTTTTCACGCTGCGTTTTATCTAGCTCCTCCTGAAAGAGAGCGAATTTACTTTGTAGTGCTTCACCACCAATCGAGGAAGCTCCACCACTTGCACCAGAAGAACTAGTACCATTTACACTCCCACCTACCGCATCATCAACAGGTGTTGCTAATTTAAGGCGCCCACCACCATTAGCCTGCACCATAGGCGATTTTGTTGAATTAGGCGTCGCATCCAACTGCGTTTCAGAGGGCTGGCTATCAGCAATCGCATTCTCTGGATTAAAATCTACTTCTGAATTAACTTCATTACGGCTCAGTTGGGATATTTCCGTCGCACTTGGCAAGCGAAGAACAGCACCTGATTTGAGCAAATTGATATTGCCATTAATAAATGCACTGGGGTTGGACTGCTTAATCGCAGCCAAGCTTTGCATTATAGAGGCGTTGTTAGGCTTAATTCTTTTTGCAATTCCCCACGCAGTATCACCCGAAGCAACACGATATTCACCACTCATGCTAGCAGGTGTTTGTACCTGACTGGCAACTGGAGACAATGCCGTTCTTACCGGCTGAGTTTGTTTCTTTTTGGTTAACTGGGGCTGCGGGCTAACGCTCGCAGCTTTAATCTTTTTTGCAGAAGCCCTCTCCGTGGCATAAATCGGCAAATCAAGCAGTAATGTATATTCTCTTAACAACCGACCCGATGGCCAATGCAGCTCCATTAAAAAATCAAGATAGGGCTCACGGATAGGTTTCCGTGAAGAAACCCGAATCATGGGCTTATCTGGGTTTGACAGATCCACTTTGAAACGTAGGTCAGTTAACAAAAATAGTCTATCGACCCCCGCTGTTTCAAAGTCATCCCTTGAGGCCAGGCCAACCAACATTTCTAACTCACCGAGGTCGCCCACATTCAGCAACTCGATTTCAGCATCAAGCGGCTCGTTTAAAGATGAATTCAACTTCAACTCACCCATACCCAGAGCAAAAACGGTATTGGTGAATAAAATCCCCAACAAACCAGCTATCAAGGTCAAATTGCGCAACTTCATGATATGTTCCCTGTACGTCATCAGGAAAGGTTCCCCCACCTGGGCTTTATAACAATAATGGATAACCATTAACCCGTTATTAGATTGTTACCGCAAGTATTTATGACTATTAAGAATTGTTCAACTACTAGAGTGGCAAAATATTGATAAAACAGGCCTTTATTGGCCAAGATTTATGACCAATTGCACAAAACAGCAAAACTGCGTACAAAAACGGAGCCCGCCATCATCCCGTCTCACTCAGATAGGGTGGGATGTTCTAAGCTTCCAGCAAGATTCTCAACATACGACGGAGGGGTTCTGCAGCTCCCCACAACAGCTGATCTCCCACGGTAAAGGCCGATAAAAAATTATCACCCATATTCATCTTACGCAGGCGACCCACCGGCACATGCAAGTGCCCAGTAACTGCGGCAGGCGTTAACTGCTGCAAAGTCATATCACGATCATTGGGTACCACTTTCACCCAGTCATTAGCTTCAGCCAAGATTGCTTCAACTTCATCCATTGGTACATTTTCGGTCAATTTAATCGTCAAAGCCTGACTATGACTGCGCATAGCACCAACGCGAACACAAATACCATCAATGGGTATTAGTGATGCGCCCCCAAGAATTTTGTTGGTTTCAGCCTGCCCTTTCCATTCTTCCTTGCTCTGACCATTTTCCAGCTGTACATCAATCCACGGCAGCAAACTTCCGGCCAATGGCGCACCAAAGTTATCTGTTGGGAAATCTCCACCTCGCATGGCAGAAACCACTTTACGGTCAATATCCAGGATAGCGGAGGCAGGGTCAGCCAATTCTGTAGCCACTGAGTTCTCAATGGCACCCATTTGGGCAATCAATTCACGCATATTCTGAGCACCAGCACCGGAGGCAGCCTGGTAAGTCATGGCAGAAACCCACTCAACCAAACCCTGCTTAAACAGTCCGCCCAAGGCCATCAGCATCAAACTTACAGTACAGTTGCCGCCAATATAGTTCCTTGTGCCATTGGCGATACCGTCCTTAACAACATTAAGGTTTACCGGGTCCAAAACAATCAACGCATCATCGGCCATCCTTAATGCAGAAGCCGCATCAACCCAGTAGCCATTCCAGCCCGCTTTACGAAGTGCTGGATAAACAAGTTTGGTGTAGTCACCGCCCTGGCAGGTCACGATAATGTCCAACTTGGCCAATGACTCAATGTCATTAGCATCCTGCAAGGGCGCAACATCTTTTCCTACGTTGGGACCAGACTGCCCAAGCTGTGATGTAGTGAAAAAAATTGGCTCAATATCTGCAAAATCATTCTCTTGAATCATACGATCCATCAGTACTGAACCAACCATCCCGCGCCAACCAACAAAACCTACTTTATTCATTTATATTCAACCAGTTAAAATATATTTATAATAAATTACTTTAATTTATTATATGTTAATAATTAGATAATAAATTCAAATTGTTATAACACTTTCTTATAGTGCAGAGACAACAGCATCACCCATTTCAGAAGTGCTCACTTTACGTGTTCCTTCAGTATATATGTCTGGGGTACGCAACCCTTGGTCAAGTACATCACTGACCGCTACTTCGATAGCTTCAGCTGCCTCTGGCTCATCCAAAGAATAACGAAGCAACATAGCAACAGACAAAATAGTCGCCAAGGGGTTAGCCACACCCTGCCCTGCAATGTCCGGGGCTGAACCATGACAAGGTTCATAGAGACCCTTGTTGTCCTTATCCAAAGAAGCTGAAGGCAACATGCCAATAGAACCCGTCAACATAGCCGCAGCATCGGACAAAATATCACCGAACATGTTACCGGTAACAACAACATCAAACTGTTTGGGCGCCATAACCAGCTGCATAACGGCATTATCCACATACATATGGCTCAAAGTAACTTCAGGGTAATCTTTAGCGACCTCTTCCATAATTTCACGCCACAGTATCGTCGCTTCAAGCACGTTAGCCTTATCCACAGAACAAACACGCTTATCACGTAGCATCGCAGCCTCAAAAGCCACCTTTCCAATACGACGGATTTCAGATTCACAATATTTATACGTGTTGTAACCTTCACGCTCACCATTCTCAAGTACTCTGATACCACGAGGTTCACCGAAATAGATGCCTCCGGTTAACTCCCTCACAATCAGAATATCCAGGCCAGCAACAATCTCAGGCTTGAGCGAAGACGCATCGGCAAGCTGGGGGTAAAGAATCGCCGGACGCAAATTACCAAACAAGTCCAAACCAGAACGCAACTTCAGCAGCCCTTTTTCAGGTCGTAAATTGCGATCCACATCATCCCATTTAGGCCCACCCACAGACCCCATCAAAATAGCATCACTCTGACGACCTTGCTCCAGAGTCTTCTCAGGACAAGGCTCTCCAACCTCATCATAAGCCGCACCACCCAGCAAACCTTCCTCCAACACTAAATCCAGAGAAAATTTCTGATCTATTTTATTCAGTACTTTGATCGCTTCATCCACAATCTCAGGGCCAATATAGTCACCCTTGAGAATCAATATTTTCTTACTCATGCACCAATTTCCTTAGACAATCTGTTCTGTTTTACCCGACTTATACAAATTTATAAAAATAATAGTTTTTTATTTGATCGCACCAAACAACCAAGGGGTATCTTGCTCACGCGCTACCTCGTAGGTACGAATAGCATCCACATCCTTCAAGGTCAGCCCYATCTCATCTACCCCGTCAAGCAAGCAGTGCTTACTGAAGTCGTCAATACTAAAAGGAAATTCTTCACCTGAAGGCGTGACCACCACCTGACTAGACAGGTCCACAGCCAGCTCATAGCCTTCATTCGCTTCAGTTTCAGAAAACAATTTGTCTACAATAACTTCATTTAAAACAATAGGTAACAATCCATTCTTAAAGCAGTTATTAAAGAATATATCGGCATAACTTGGTGCAATGACTACCCGAAAACCATAATCATCCAAAGCCCAGGGCGCATGCTCACGACTAGAACCACAACCAAAATTTTCCCGCGCCAATAATACAGAAGCGCCGTGATAACGAGGCCAATTAAGGGGAAATTCATTATTCAGCGGACGCTTAGAGCAATCTTGCCCCAACCGGCCTTCATCCAGATACCGCAACGCATCAAATAGATTTGGACCAAAACCACTGCGCTTAATCGATTTTAAAAACTGTTTGGGGATAATCATGTCGGTATCAACGTTGACACGATCAAGGCCGACTACCAGCCCCTTATGTACAGTAAACGCTTTCATCGTTTCTCCCCGGTGAGAAGTGCCTCATCAAATGTCCGAACATCAGTGATATGGCCGGCAATCGCTGCTGCCGCCGCCATAGCAGGACTCACCAAATGAGTTCGTCCGCCATTACCCTGCCGTCCTTCAAAATTTCGGTTAGAGGTAGATGCACAATGCTCACCCGCCCCCAACTTGTCTGCATTCATGGCCAAACACATGGAGCAGCCTGGCTCTCGCCAATCCATACCCGCTTCAATAAAAATTTTATCCAACCCTTCGGACTCAGCCTGTGCTTTCACCATTTGGGAGCCAGGAACAACAAGTACCTGCTTAATCGTACTTGCAACCTTGCGCCCCTTGGCAATCTTGGCCGCAGCACGCATATCTTCAATGCGTGAATTAGTACAAGAACCAATGAACACACGGTCCACTGGTATCTTAGTAATGGGAGTACCACCTTCCAAACCCATATAGTGCAACGCTTGCTCAAGACCCTGTTTTTTCACCGGGTCAGATTCATCTTCTATACGTGGAATAACACCAGTAACKGGCAAAACCATTTCAGGTGACGTACCCCAAGTAACCTGAGGTAAAATATCCCCACCTTTAAGCTCCACCACTGCATCAAARGCAGCATCGGCATCACTTTGCAGGGTTTCCCAGTAACTAACCGCCTGMTTCCAAACCTCTCCAGTTGGCGCAAACTGACGGCCTTTGAAATAGTCGATGGTTTTATCATCCACCGCCACCATACCTACGCGGGCGCCGGCCTCAATCGCCATATTGCACACTGTCATACGACCTTCAAGGGACATATCGCGGAATACCTGACCACCAAACTCAATGGCATAACCCGTGCCACCRGCAGTACCAATTTCGCCGATAATGGCCAAAACAACATCTTTAGGCGTCACACCTACACCCARCTTACCCTCTACATTAATCAGCATGTTTTTCATTTTCTTGGTCACCAAACACTGGGTTGCCAACACATGCTCTACTTCAGAAGTACCAATACCATGRGCCAAACAGGCAAATGCACCRTGGGTAGCCGTATGAGAATCACCACATACAACCGTCATTCCAGGCAAAGAGGCCCCTAATTCTGGCCCCATGACATGCACTATGCCCTGCCCCATTTCATTCATGCCAAATTCACGAATACCGAAATACTCACAGTTGTCATCCAGAGTTTTTACCTGAATACGCGAGGTTTCATCAGGAATGCCGTCCACACCAGCAGCACGCTCAGCTGAATCGGTAGAAATATTGTGATCTGGCGTCGCCACATTCATATCCAAACGCCAAGGCTTGCGGCCTGCTATACGCAGACCTTCAAACGCCTGAGGAGATGTCACCTCATGGATAATATGACGATCAATATAAATAAGTGCAGAACCATCATCTCGCTGTTTAACCAGATGTGCATCCCACAATTTGTCGTAGAGGGTTTTTTCAGCCATGTTATGCCTTTCCAAATATTCAGMTTGTACAATTTTTAAGCAGTCTAACTATAGMCRCTCATTCTAGATACACCCCTCCAATAAAACAAATTCATATTTTTCATCTATTGGATTCYAAAWAGGAATSCGTATACTRGTTTTATGGACATTCAATTACTCGAAGCCTTYRTTGCCGTCGCTGAATYTAACTCGTTTTCTGATGCAGCGGAAAAAATCCATTTAACCCAACCGGCTGTCAGCAAACGTATMGCCTTGCTAGAGGAACAACTTAACACTCGGYTATTTGATCGTATTGCCCGCTCTGTAACACTCACCGAGGCTGGAGAAGCCCTTCTACCCAGGGCAACCCATATTCTTCAGGAAATTGCTGACACTACACAGGCTATTAATGATCTATCTGGAAACATCAGTGGCAAGCTGCGCCTGGCCATCAGCCACCATATTGGCCTGCACCGACTACCGCCTATTCTTAAGAAATTTACCCAGGAATACCCCGACGTCACCATTGATGTTGACTTTATGGAYTCAGAAAAAGCCTACGAAGGTATTCTCCATGGMCGCTTCGAAGTGGCTGTTATCACTCTGGCGCCGGAAGCTCATCCTAAAATTGAAGCAAAGACAATTTGGCCAGACCCCCTGGTATTTATGGTCTCTGAGGATCACCCTCTTCTCGCTAAAAGTTGGTCCAAACAGAAAGAAAGTCCAACACTGGATGATTTAAGAAACTACCCGGCAATTTTACCCGGTCTAGGCACCTACACCGGCCGTATGACCCGCACACTATTTGAACAACAAAAAGTACCATTGCCCCCCACAATGACCACCAATTATCTCGAAACCATCAAAATGATGGTCAGTATTGGACTGGGCTGGAGCCTGTTACCGGAAAGCATGTTGGAAACGGGGATAAAAACCGTAGCCATTGACGGTGTTCAGATACATCGTGAACTCGGTTATATACATCACCGAGAGAAAAGCCTGTCGAATGCAGCCAAGGCGTTTATTCATTTGCTACAGCAAGAAAGTCAGGAAAAAGACAGCTGATTGATCAATTTTCCAGATCAGGAGCCCATAAAGTAGCCGGGGATTAAGTTTTTGATTTCAAAAGGTATTGATTTATGATCACTGGAAAGGGACTGGCAAAAAAGCAGGGATTAGGTTTCTTTTGCCAAATGATAGAAGCAGCTTCTTTGCTCTAACCCATTGTAACTAAATCAAGAATAGCCTTGGCTGCCTATTTTTTGACCCTGGATAAAGGGCCAAAGTGATATAAAGCCATAGGCTTTTTAATAAGCTGTTTTTAACTCCTTAATTTTTCAATGTAAAAAATCATAAACCATCAGGCTATGTATCAGGAAAAAGTAACCGCTAAGGCATTGATTTTTTTAGGTTGTCGATTATGATCAATAGCCTAATGATTGAATAAGAATATTGCACGGAGGCTTATTTTGTCAGCAATTTCATATCTTGATAAGCCTGCTAATCATTTAATTTTAAAGTAAAAGCCTTCAACTTTTAGCATCAACTTCCCCCTGATGCAGTACCTTCTAGCTATAGGCCTTGGGGCTTATTAGTTAGCAGTTAGGCGCTCTTGAGAGATCATCACATGAATCTAGATGAGACTTCAGTCTYATATATAATTATTGTTTTCCTTTTAGGTTTGATGATCAAGTCTTTCTTTCCGAGCTATATCAAGAAAAAAGCTGAGAATTTAGCTACAAAAGAGGATATAGAGCAAATCACAGAAAAGATCGAATCCGTTCGTTCGAGTATTGAAATCAATACTGATGCACATAAAGAATATGTGGGAGATAGAAAGAGGACTTTAATCAATTTCTATGACGAAATTTCAACTTTCCACTATGAACTCATGGCCGTTAACTTTGGTGATTTTCCGATGGATAGTGGTAAATCGCTTTTTCAGTATCAACAAAATTTCTATAAAGCTACCGCAGAGATACTAAAGGCCTTTCAGCGGTTAGTTATTTATCTGCCTCAAAATAGCGAATTACTCACCGTGGCAAACGAAATTACGGTGAATATTATTGAGTCTAGAAAAATCCTTAAAAATAATTTTGGTTCAATAAAAACCACTATGATCAGCGAAGAAGAGTCCTATAAATCTATTGTCGGCAACGATAAATCCGCTTACAAAGCAGCAGCTAGCGCTGCAGATAAAGCAAATAGTGAATACTGGGGTAAAATGAAGCCCTTGGCAGAATCATTTAGGAGAATGTATCAGGTTTACTTGTCTGAATTGAACAAGTATCTAAGAGCGTCCGAAATGAAGGCCTAACAAGGCTGTGAACCATCGCCCACAAAAATACGTGGGCTGGACTTCCGCAAGCTGCGCTTGCTCCGGCCGGTTACGGCGGCGTTAACTGTATTTAGTATTGGAACAACAATTTAATGTCAAACAAGAGAAATGCTTTTTATGGTAAGTAAAGAATTTATTCATCGGCGCATTTGTATCTATGCTGGAAAAGAATTTGACCCCACAATTGATGAACACGTGGAGGAGGTTTTACGTTCTAAATTTAACATTCACTTGCCACAGAGAACTTCACTAAATAAATCTCTAGCATCAACGACAAGTGATCATGAAATTATAGGTCTCATATTACAATATCGTACAATGGGATGATGGTTATGAGTCATGCAGTTAACAAGCACCGTCAGCCTGAATCCTCTTTAATTAAACGCGGTGTAAAATACAGCGCTCTACCCTAGGACTTAGCATAAAAAGTTTCTATGGTGAATCAATAAAAGGTAAAAAAAATGTTTCGACGCTTGGCTTTAATACTTCCCATTTTTCTTTTCTTGGCCTCTTCCAACACGCTTGCATTTGGTCCTACGGGGGGAATGGGCAGCATAGGGAAATCAAATGCTCGATCTATGGTCAGAGTTGATGAATATTTCTTGAATGGAAAAAGGATTATTGCAAACAGAAACACATCCATAGGAAAAATAAAACTTTGTTTAAAAGCTGACAATGACGTCGTCAAATTAAAAAGAAAAACGTTAAAACCTTATGTAGGCGTTACCACAGACCATTTTATTAATAGTATCCACGAATGTGACAAACCAGAAGTCCCGATTATTGAACGATTGGGAGATGACAATACGGCCTACGTTGTGTATTACTTTAACAAGCGATATAAACTGCAGCTGACCCAACATTCCTCATCTGTGATTGCCGAATATTCGCACTATAAAAAATAGGGATTCCTTCGCAAAGGGCTACTCGGCCACAAGCGACCGAGGTTTCACCCGTTAAGGAGCATCTGGAGTTGAATAGCATACTCCTTAACAACGAAAAACCCCTTTACCATCTTCAGTTTTTTACGCAGGGTTTAATTGCTCACTAAGGCTAGGATAGTCAATATAGCCTTTGGTATCACCACCATAAAAAGTATCCGGATCTGCCTGGTTTAAGTCAGCGCCTTGTTTCAACCGTTCTGGAAGGTCTGGATTAGCAATAAATGGCACGCCAAAGGCAACAAAGTCACTCTGGTCATTTTTTAAACTGTATTCTGCGGACTCTCCCGTATAACCACCATTTGCCATGTAGGCTCCATTAAAGATTTTGCGTAAAGCATTAAAATCAAAGCTATCATCTGATGCATCCCCAAATATTGATGCATCCAACCGTTCAACCACGTGTAAATAGGCTAGGTTGAATTGATTCAACTCTGCAACCAGATAATCAAACAAGGGCTGCGGGTTGGAGTCGGACATTGAGTTGAAGGTGCCAGTAGGTGAAATACGAATGCCGACACGATTACCTCCCCAAACATCTGTTACAGCCTGTGTAACAGCCAGTACCAAACACGACCGATTCTCTATACTGCCACCATAGCTATCTGTTCTTTTATTGGTGCCGTCTTTTAAAAACTGGTCGAGCAAATAGCCATTGGCCGCATGTATTTCCACACCATCAAAACCAGCTTGTTTAGCATTGATAGCCGCTTGACGATATTGCGCCACAATCGGGGCCAACTCATCAATTTCTAACGCTCTTGGCGTTTCAAAATCAAGCATACCCTCATAAGTAAACGCCTGACCTTCGACAGGAATTGCAGAAGGAGCAACAGGGAGAGTATTACCTGGTTGTAATGATGAATGAGAGACGCGGCCTACATGCCATAACTGCAAGAAAATACGGCCGTTTTTTTGGTGAACATTATCGGTGATTTTTTTCCAACCCTGAATTTGCTCTGCGGAGTAAATGCCTGGCGTAAAGGCATAGCCCTTACCTTGGGGTGATATTTGCGTTGCTTCAGAAATAATGAGTGCTGCTGAGGCCCGTTGTTGATAATACTGTGCGTTCATGTCATTAGGAATATCACCCGGTTGGGTTGAGCGTGCGCGGGTAAGCGGTGCCATCACAATACGGTGGGCTAGGTTTAAGTCACCCAGCTTTCCTTCACTGAAAAGGGAATCAAAGTTCATTGTTACATCCTTACTAAAATATCTGGTTAACCTGCTTAAAAATAGGTATAAAAAACATATATAGTATTTATTTTATACTTGATATACTTTTGTAACTATGGRGTGTGCRCTGAAACAAAACAAGTACGCACTAATTTGTTATTTAGTTTCATTGAGGTGCCTAATGACGACARTAAAGGCTCAGAGCAAAAAAAATAATTTGGAATGTTTATCAGCAACAGCTGAGCATGTAGATATGGATCAATGTCCCGTTGCTACAGCGATTGATGTAATAGGTGGAAAGTGGACGATTATTATTCTCTACCATTTACGTGGCAAGACACTTCGGTTTGGCGAGTTGAGACGGGAGATTCCCAAAATTACCCAGAAAATGCTAACTCACCAATTACGTAACTTGGAAGCCAATAAACTGGTGACTCGTCGAGTCTATGCTGAAGTTCCACCACGTGTTGAATACACCCCCACCGCTTTAGCGAACAAGCTGAACCCTGCACTCGATTTGTTATGTGCCTGGGGCGATGAGTATCAGAAGGAACATCAAACCTAATTTTATAGCGTGGTGCTTATTATTAAAGTCAAAAATGACCTTACTTGATTACATTAATTTTCGTTATAAAACACAATCAACTACAGGCAAGGAGCAATCATGACAATAGAAGAGTTAGAAGCAGATTGGTCTAGGAGAGGCTTTTCTTTCGGTATTGGAATCATTAAAGCCAACGATGGGATTAAGGAAGCTGTCCATGATGATGTAAATGAACTGGTTTTAATGGAAAGTGGCGAATATGAATTTACTCTTGGTGGAAAGACTTTTCTCCAGGAGGGTAATGTAGAGGTTCTTATTCCAGTTGGAACAACACATAGTATTAAAAACCTCGGGGCCAAAGATTCCAAAATTTACTATGGCTACAAACCAAAATAAAAGGGGGCTAGCCCCCTTTAACTAAAACCCCTCTACATCCAAGCTCATCACCGTCTCAGGCCCGGCTTTTACTGCTTCCAGATACCCGCTATTACGCGGCATCACATGCTGGGCAAAGAATTTAGCTGTAATAATTTTGTTGTTATTAAACGAGCTATTGCCCTCGCCTGCTGYATTCAACTTGGTAGCCACAACGGCACTTTTAGCCAACATAGCTCCGGCTACGGTGGTACCCATTAACATCAGCATGTTATAAGCCGCAGAGGCTGGCATGGTCCAATCTTCTCCGGCAAGCAGGGTCTTGGTGCCCTCCTGACAAGCTGCTAGCGAGGAAGCCAGACTATCGGCAATCACTGTAAGCTCTGCCGTTCGTGCATCGTCAACTATTTGACCCAACTCGCCGAGTAATTCCATGGCAGATTGCCCTTTGTCGCGGGCAAGCTTACGGCCTACAAGGTCTAGAGCCTGAATGCCATTAGTGCCTTCATAAATAGGGAGAATTCGGGCATCTCGCATATGCTGTGCCGCACCGGTTTCTTCAATAAACCCCATGCCGCCATGTATTTGCACCCCCAGAGAAGTAACTTCCATGCCTATTTCTGTAGACCAGCCTTTCACCAAAGGTGTCAGCAGGTCAACTCTTCGCTGGTGGTATGCAATCTGTTCGTCATCCTCTGACTTATGTACGTAGTCATCGTGAGCAAAAGCGGAATAAGACAACGCACGCGCACCCTCGGTTAATGAACGCATCAACATCAGCATACGACGCACATCTGGGTGATGAATAATGGTGGCCTTTTTATTACCCGGCACTGAACCCTGCACACGGTCTTTTGCGAATGCCACAGCTTGTTGATAAGCTCGTTCACTGACAGAAACACCCTGCAAACCCACCGCAAGCCGTGCTTCGTTCATCATGGCGAACATGTACACCAAGCCTTGGTTTTCTTCACCCACCAGGTATCCCACAGCACCCCCATTGTCACCAAAGGAAAGAGAACAGGTTGGACTCGCGTGAATACCCAGTTTGTGCTCCACACCTACACAATGGACATCATTGCGCTCGCCGGGGGTACCATCGGCATTCAAGATAAATTTAGGCACAACAAACAGGGATATACCCTTTACTCCTTCAGGAGCATCAGGGGTACGAGCTAATACCAGGTGAATAATGTTGTCGGTGTATTCGTGATCGCCCCAAGTAATGAAAATCTTCTGCCCGCTGATAAGGTAGTGATCGCCATCGGGAACAGCCTTGGTGCGTACTGCAGCCAAATCTGAACCGGCCTGTGGCTCGGTCAGGTTCATGGTCCCTGTCCATGTGCCTGAGATTAGATTGCATAAATACGTTTGTTTTTGCTCATCACTGCCATAAAGACTCAGTGCTTTAACCACACCTTTGGTGAGCATCGGACATAAACTGAATGCCATATTGGCGGATTGGGACATTTCATCGACGGCAACGGATAACAATGCAGGTAATCCCTGGCCACCATAGTCCACATTGCCCGTTAGGCTAGGCCAGCCCGATTCGACCATTTTCTGATAGATGCCATCCAATGCGGGGGCGGTTATCACTCGACCACTATCTAAACTTGATCCCTGACTATCAGCTGGTTTATTGGTGGGCGCCAGAACTTCACCAAAAAAGCGGGCCGCTTCGTCCAGAATGGCATCGACCATGTCCGGTGTTGCCTCTTCATAACCCGGAAGTGCCGCAATGTCTGACATACCCAATACATCGTTGAGTAGAAATTTCATCTCATCAACAGGTGCGTTATAAATTGTCATAGCCTAAGTCCCTTGTCTTAATTATTTGCCAATCGCCATTATTTGGTCGCAGCCCTTTCACAGGCATCATTTTTTTATCCATAGATACAGTATATAAGATCATATATTGACTAAAGCTGTCTTTATTAAAATGTAAAAAGTTATCTAATTTGTGACTCGGAGGTTCCCATTTTAGTGTCACAGGGGGAGTTGTTGAGCAAGTAACGACGAGGATCATAAAGGAAATATAATGATGTTTATAAATCTGGACATGCTATGGAATTAACCCTCACAGATCAGCGCAGAATGATTAATCTGCCTGGCGACTGTTTAGGACTTTAAGTATTTTTTCGTAGCGCTCTGGCATCATCCAGACATTATGTCAGAGCAAATAATRAATAACATAGCCTTAAAATCAAACAATTAGAGCCTCGAGTTTATAATATCGTCCACCCAACTCAATGCAGCTGCTACGGAGGGAAAACCAATGGTGCTGGTCAGTAATAGCAACGTGTGCCTTACTTCCTCCTCACTAGCCCCCGCTTCTATTGCTCGGCGAGTATGACTATGAACAGCACCCTCAGAACGGATACTGGCCGCGGCCGCTAACTGAATCAATTGTGCCTGTTTTCCTTCAATGGGCCCCTGCTTCCGCACGGTCTCCCCCAAGTCACTCAGCGCCCTGCCAAATTCCGGATAACGTTGCACAATACTCGTATACATTTTAGGAAGTGATTTATCAGACATAAAGGCCTTTCTCCBGCTTGTCATATCCCAGCTATATAAACTTCCCCCAMCANNGCMMKCAKWSGRTYYGCTYACNWGKANAGTNANYWTWGRRKRYSWKGCKKKMTTKGCCANNANKKMCGGYWAYRRCAAMTCNNASKSAATNATTTYTGNANNKMRCYGTTTGTTANNNNYMGCTGTTATGGGTGACAACCTATATGGCCAAGCACTATGGAAACAAGTCGCCAAGGTGACGGAATCTGCTTTGGCCAGTGGTGCTCTGAAAACTATCCCGACCCACTGTGAAGAGCGCCAATTTCTCTGCGGGAATACCACTATTCACGGCCAGGTACATGTAGTTGATAATTTAGCTCGAAAATCCGAGGAAATGGCAAAACGAGTAAAGCAAACGCCCAACCCAAAAGACTTCAACCCATTCCTGCCCTATGAAACATCACTTTATGTCGGAGAGTTAACCAAGAATTACCGCTGCTTGCTGAACAAGTTCAATATCATGGACCATCATATATTGATGGTGACGACTGATTTTTCTCCTCARCAAGCGCCACTGGACTTAAATGATTTTTTGGCTGCCCAAATATGCTTACAAGCCCACGATGGACTGGTATTTTATAACGGAGGTACAAAGGCCGGTGCCAGCGTAGTGCACAAACACTTACAAATGATTCCTCTGCCACTGGCAACTCCATCACCGTCAACACCCTTTCCTTTTTCTGGCTTATTTGTGAACGTGGATATCACTGAGAAAACTGCTCTACCTTTCCCACACAGAGTAACGCCTACCGACTATGGGCCTTCAGTAACAAATAATATGTGTCAGGAGCTCGCCAAAAATAATTGCCAGTCTTACTACCGTTTACTCAACGACTTAAATGTAACGCCACAAGCAAATGGCTTGATACCACCCCATAATATGCTGATGACTCGGGACTACCTTTGGGTGATTCCTCGAAGCCAGGAAAGCCACCATGGGCTTGCCGTCAATGCTTTGGGGTTTGCCGGTACACTTTTGCTCAAAAACGAAACCCAATTGAAACAATTTGATGAAATCGGATACCTTGAACTACTAAAATCAGTCACTCTCTAGCCCCTGCCAACTAGTCCCGATTAAAGAGCTCCAGTCAAAAAGCCCCTTCATAGCAAAGTAATGCAATACGAATTATAAGCTTCCACATACACAGAACACCGAAGTTTCTATAAACCAGTCCCCCCTGAACTTTTATAGTTCATTTCCCTCTAAAATCCTGATATTTGATCCATGGCTTGTTTATATGAGGAATGACTCTCTGCTACCTGGGTATGCGTGTATGAACAATGTTTTTTTCAGTACGCTTTTCAGTGTACTATGCATCCCCGCTGGGCTTTCCCTGCACTCTGATGGGGACAGAACACATGACTGATACTGATAAAACCCTGTATTTATAATTNAAAAATTTCACAGCCGGAGAACACCATGCTGGAAGTCAGGCAGTTGACAAGGTTATATGGYAMTTTTAAAGCCATTGACAATGTCAGCTTCAAAATAAAAAAAGGTGAAATCGTRGGTTTACTTGGCCATAACGGCGCAGGTAAAACCACCATCATGAAAATGCTCAGTGGTTACATGGAACCAAATCAGGGCAGCATTGAAGTTGATGGTTTAGACCTCCTGAAAGACCCCAACAAGGTCCAACAAAATCTTGGCTATTTGCCCGAGAATCTACCCATATATCCTGAAATGATTGTTGCCGACTACCTCGATTATGTCAGTGAAATGAAAGGACTCACCGGTGATGCGAAAATATCAGAGATAAGACGTGTTATCCAGGCAACRGACATTGTGCCCAAGCTGCTATCGCCTATATCAACGCTGTCTCGTGGTTATAAACAACGAGTTGGTGTTGCACAAGCCATTTTGGGGAAACCAAAATTACTGATTCTTGATGAGCCGACCAACGGCCTGGATCCCACCCAAACCCAACATATACGAGCATTAATCCGGAGTTTAGCCAACGAGGCGACCGTGATACTTTCCACACATATCATGCAGGAAGTTGATGCGCTCTGTGACCGTGTACTAATTATTCGTGATGGTAAGCTGGCCATAGATGCACGGCTAGAGGAGCTGCGAGAAAGTAACTACTTGTTGTTATCTACCTCATTAAGCAAAGATAAATTAACGTCACTGTTACAACCACTCAGTGCGGTCGTTAATATCGAAGAARTTTCCACCGAACAATCTATTCATCATTACCGCCTTAAGGCCCAAGAAATGAGTGATCATTTAGCACTCTGTGGAGAGATCGCTCATTTGGTTATTTCTTCAGGTGCTACTTTATACGCCATTAATAAAGAAAATCGTGACCTAGAAACATTATTTAGGGAAACCAACGAAACTCCTACAGGTGTGAAGACAAAGGAGGTTCAAAATGCAGCCTAAAAATAGACACCTGCCTATGATTCGCAGAATCGCAGCAAAAGAAATTACTCTGTTTTTTGCATCACCCATTGCCTATTTATTCCTGGCCACATTTGCCGCCATCTCTTTATTTGTATTTTTTTGGGGGGAGGCCTACTTCTCAAGAAATATTGCGGATATTCGCCCACTGTTTGAGTGGATGCCCATACTGTTGGTCTTTCTTACCAGTACACTGACCATGCGGCTTTGGAGTGAAGAGCGTAGAACCGGAACGTTGGAGCACATACTGACCCAACCCTTACCACTCTGGAATTTTGTTGTCGGTAAATTTTTAGGCTGCCTGGTATTGTTGGCTATTGCTCTGATTATTACCGTACCGCTTCCCATTACAGTTTCACAAATGGGTGACCTTGACTGGGGGCCTATATGGACCGGTTATCTCGCGGCCTTCCTGTTAGGTGCCGCCTATCTTTCTATCGGTTTGTATGTCTCTGCTAAAAGTGACAACCAAATAGTCAGTTTAATCTGCGCAGTAGCATTATCCGGCCTGTTCTATTTAATCGGAACAACCACAATTACTGACTTCTTCGGTAACCAGGCTGGGGAATGGTTTCGGTTATTTGGTACTGGTGCCCGGTTTGATTCCATTACCCGCGGGGTAATTGATATCAGAGATGTCTATTACTACATCAGTATCATCTTCGTKTTCCTGTCTCTGAATATATTTACTCTGGAAAAAGAACGTTGGGCCGCGCATACATCAACACCTCGCCACAAGGCATGGCGCACTGTCACAACCTTAGCCATTATTAACATACTTGGCGCAAACCTGTGGCTTGGGCAAGTAACATCTCTTCGTCTTGACACCACAGAAGGTGGCCAGTATTCCATCTCAGATGCAACTACAGACTATTTAAGCCAACTACAAGAGCCCTTACTAATTCGGGGCTATTTCAGTAGTAAAACCCACCCAATGCTGTCTCCGCTGGTCCCACAGATGAAGGATTTGATTCGGGAATACGAGATTGCCAGCCGTGGCAAGATACGTGTTGAATTCACTGACCCACTCGCCAACTTGGAATGGGAGGAGGAAGCTAACCAAAAATATGGTGTAAGACCCATTCCACTCCAAGTAGCAGATCGTTATCAATCGGCCATTGTGAACTCCTATTTTCATATACTCATCAGTTATGGTGATGAATTTGTAGTACTGGATTTTCAGGATCTGATTGAAACTAAAGCTCAGGGCGACAAAGACTTTCAAATCCTGCTTCGCAACCCAGAATATGATCTGACTCGCAGTATTAAGAAGGTATTAAACAGCTATCGCAGTGGTGGCAACCTCTTCGATACTGTTAAGGGCGAACTCACATTTAATGCCTATATTTCTGCTGATGCACTACTGCCGGATGATTTGATCGGTCATAAAGATGAAGTCATCGAAGTAGCCAAGGCATTAGCCGAAGAATCTAATGGTCGATTCAAAATTAATATTGTTGATCCTTATGCRGGCAATAGTGCTGTAGCCAAGAAATTAACCCACGAATATGGCCTTCAACCCTTATCTCTAGACAGCAGGTTTGGTGGTGATTTTTTCTATTTCCACCTAATCCTGGAAAAAGGTGATATGGCCATCCAGATACCTCTTGAAGACAAGACCAAACGTAGCTTTGAGAGAAACCTTAAATCTGCCGTAAAGCGTTTTGGTAAAGGGTTTATTAAAACCATAGGCATGGTCAGGCCGGAGGATGATCCAAAGCTGGCACAGATCGGAATYTCTGTACCAGARTTTGACCAGCTAAGAGARTTTTTGGGTACTGATCTTAATATTCGAGATGAGGACATCAGTGATGGTAGCGTTGCTGGCGACATAGATATCTTGCTTATAGCTGCACCCAATGCCATGGCAACTAAAGAAATATTTGCTATCGACCAATTTCTGATGAAAGGCGGTTCCGTCATTGCCATGTCCTCTCCTTACACCATGACCCTGGGAAAAAGTGGGCTGGGGCTGGCAGAACTTGAGGGTGAGTTTAAAGACTGGCTCAAGCATCACGGCCTGAATATGGAAAAGACACTTGTTCTTGATATGCAGAACAAAGCTTTCCCTTTGCCGGTTATGCGCAATGCCGGTGGCCATCAGGTGCAAGAAGTCAGGATGATTGAATACCCCTACTTTGCTGATATTCGAAGAAAGGGTTTTAATCAAGACAACCCTATTACCTCAAACCTGGCTCAAATGACCATGGCTTGGAGCTCACCTATCAGTGTCGATCAGGTTAAAAACAGCCAACGAACAGTCACTGAATTACTTCATAGCTCTGACAACTCATGGCTTTCAGATAACACCGAAATCATGCCAGAAATTGATGCCCAAGGCGTCACCTCTTTCCCTCGCAGTGGAGAGTTCGGGTCACATCTGTTAGGTGTCGTCAGCAAAGGTGAATTCAGCTCTTATTTTAAAGGGAAGATATCGCCTCTTTTCACTGCTGAGGAAGAGCCTATTACTGAAGAGCTGGATGCTAAAGGGGTCGACATTAAAGAGTTAAGCCCCGAAAACTCAACGGCTGATAGTGAGCAAACTGATACGAACATTGTGTCCAACGTGATAGAAAAATCACCGGCTTCTGCTCAAATCATTTTATTTAGTTCCAATGACTTCCTGAGAGATCAAACATTGACCATCGCCAACTCTGCCGTTGGCAGTGAATACCGCGGTAGTTTGGAGCTTATGGCTAACACTATAGATTGGGCTCTTGAAGATTCCAGCCTTCTCAGTATCCGTTCTCGTGGTCATTTCAACCGTACCCTGCCACCCATGGAGCATGACACYCAATTGTTTTGGGAGTATTTGAACTATGSAATGATTATCGCTGCTCTGATAATCATTGCTTTAGTGCGAAAAAGRCGTGAGAAATCACGCCGGCAGCGCTATTTAACTCAGCTGGCTAATTAAGGGAGAGTACTGATGAAAAAGCTAAAATTCTGGCTAACAAGCCTATTACTCCTACAACTGCTGCTTGCTGCCGTAYTAYTGTGGAGTAAYCAACAAGAAGCCATAAAAAATMAACCTAAACCATTGCTGARYATTGATTGGCAAAGTATCGACATGATCACGATTGAAGACAAAGCCGGCGGCATAACACTGCTAAAATCTACTCAATCTTGGATACTTTCCAACGAGCAATTGCCCATCAACATTGACGATATCAATGATTTGCTCGGCAACCTGAAAACTCTASARACTGGTTGGCCCGTGACGACCCTCAGCAGTAGTCACAACCGATTTGAGGTATCAGATGACAGGTTTGTAAGGCGTGTACATCTGTATAGTAACGGTACGGTCATTGGTAAATTATTGTTTGGCAGTTCYACCGGTCTGCGCCAATCCTATGTGCGTAGAGGTGAGGATAATTCCATTTACAATGCCTCCTTCGACACCCTCAGCATTCTCACAAATGCAGRAATYTGGTTYGACAAGTCCCTGCTAGCATCCAGTGACATCAGTGCTATTAGAGGCCCTGACTACAATCTTAAAAGAACAGGTGCCAATTGGGAGTTTAATCGTTCTGGGCCTTCTATTTTCCGCGGCAACAGTAAACAAGGAAGGCTGGACCAAGATAAAGTGGATGTGTTAACTGAAGCATTGTCTAACYTGGTGATTACTAAAACGTCTTCATTTAAACCTGAATTAAGTCAAGATAAAATCGAGAAAATAAAAATAGAAGTCACTGATGACAAGGGAAGCTGGACCTATCACTTTATAGCCGCTGGAAACTACTTTTATGTTAGCCGTAGCGACAGGGATGAAATATTTACATTGAATCAAGCTGTTTACGAACAAATTGCCGGGGTAAGGCAATCTGACCTGGTTTTTGTCAAACCAATCCCTACGTCTACCCCTGCGGAGGCTCCTCACTAAAAGCCTGTNATAACATTGCCCAAAATGTGAGAGTTTTTAAAAACTCATCAMAAAAGCCCGACAACTTTCATTGTCGGGCTTTTGTTTGTCTATTGATAAATAAGGCTTTCAGAATAAAACGTATGCTGAGGCTTCACACTATTTATTAGGAGATAAGAATAACTGCTGATAATTATGGGATGTGGTCTCAGCTACTTCCTCAAAAGATATRCCTTTAATTTCAGCAACTGTCTTAGCTACTTCAAGTACGTACTGTGGCTCGTTTTGTTTTCCCCTGTAAGGAACCGGAGCAAGCCAAGGTGCGTCKGTCTCAACCAACATACACTCCARGGGTACCTTTTTTACCACTTCTCTCAAGGCTGAAGCATTGCGGAAGGTGATAATACCGGAAAAAGATAGATAGAAATTTAACTCCATGGCCTCTTGTGCCATTTCCCATGATTCAGTAAAACAGTGAAGTACACCRGCAGATTTTGTATTGACGTAATTACGTAGAATAGAGACCGTTTCTTCCCGTGCTTCCCTGGTGTGAACAATCACCGGTTTTAATAATTCACTAGCCGCTTTTAAGTGCCGTATAAAGCTTTCCTGCTGCCAGTCAGCAGACTCACTATCATAGAAGTTATCTAAACCCGTTTCACCAATAGCAACTACTTTGGTATGACTACCCAGTTCAATTAACTCAGATATTTCAGGAATGTCCGGTCTGGACTCTTGCAGGGGATGAACACCGACAGAAACATTTACATCGTCATACTTAGCGGTTAATTCAATCAATTTTCTGGAGGATTCCAGATCMACRCCCACACTTAAGAATTGATTAATACCACGGCCTCTCGCAGCCTGAAGTAARTTGTCGAGGGAGTTTTCATGATTTGCTAAATCTAGCTTATCGAGATGACAATGGGAATCCACCAGCACGGTTTGGTATTCCTTGTTTTTAATCTTAACGATTTGGTCTTGGCTGTTAAATTRTAGRATTACTGTAGATTTTAAATTCTAATTAAAAATAGCTACATGGTGTTTGTTGGTTTGACTCCGTCAATCAAACCGGCTAAATATGCCTCAAACTTRGTTTGTATATCCGCATGCTTTTCATTGAGCTGGATACCCACACCTTCACGACGGCTTCCGCCGAGTCCTTTAGGTGTAACCCATATAACTTTTCCCGTAAGAGGAATACGTTCTGGCTCATCAATTAAATCAAGAAGCAAAAAAACCTCATCACCCAACATGTAAGTTCGTCGCGTGGCAATAAACAGCCCGCCATTTTGAACAAAAGACATGTAGGCCGCATAAAGCGCCTGAGAGTCCTTAATTGAAAGATTCAGAATTCCGTTTCGAACACCACCACCAAACGCATCCATCTAAATAATCAACCCTATAAAATTTGAACAAGTTTACTATAGTGAGAGCTATTACGGACAGCCATAGCTGTAAAATAGTTATCCCTTTGTCAATCGTTTTGAAAATAGCTGCTGCCAGTTTATAAACAATTCTTCCCAAAGTAACAGCAAATTTGGGTTTGCAGTACTTTGAACTAGCCTTTTAGCCTGGATTAGCCTATCCATATAACGAAAGACCAGACGCTGGGATACATCACACTGCCCTGATTTAATCTCTGAGGCCAAAGAGCTGTAAAGCCAATCTAGAGCCACTTGAGGATCGTTTTTCTGGCATRCTTCTGCCACACTTAAGGCTGAAATACGCTGCTCGGCTAGATCTTTGATYAAGCCCTCGAATTTTTGGCGACGATCAAGAAGGTCTGTTTCAAGTARCTGAAGAGCCAACAAAGGGCAGCCATTTGCATAATATAGTAGCTGCTCCATATCATCCTGCTCTCCCGCAACTTGTGACAACCACGGGCGCACTACTGAAGCTGGAGGCACTGGAAATTTTACCATCCGACAACGRCTTCTTATGGTTGCGGATAACCTGCTGGACTCATGGCTAACCAATAACAAYAGRGTATTCGGGCCAGGCTCTTCAAGATTTTTTAACAGCGCGTTAGCCGCATTGATATTCATTGATTCAGCCGGATAGATAATKGCCACCTTCCAACCRCCCTGCTGCGAAGTCTTGGCAATAAAATTACCCAACTCCCGAATAAAGTCTATACGAATAGCCTTTCCTTGATCCTCAGGCTCAATCTTAACCATATCTGGATGACTGCCAGCAGATATCAGGTCGCATGATTTACAATTGCCACAAGAGTARCCRCCTACAGGATCACGACACAATAGGCGTTGGGCCAAAGACAAAGCAAACTGATGTTTTCCAATATGCTTTGGCCCTGTCAAAATGAGTGCATGGGGTAATCGCTGCTGTTCTATCTGAAGCCCAAGTTGCTGCCATTGGGTTTTCTGCCAAGGGTAATGCATGGCAACAATCTGTGGCACAGCTTTGCTCATGTATTCTTCTCCGTAACACTCACCACAAACTTGGCCAGGATAGATTGAATGTCTAACTGTACCTGCTCCAAATTCTGAGAGGCATCTATTACTCGATACTGTTCTGGCACAGTTTTCGCTCTGGAAAGATAACATTCCCTGACCTTTTCAAAGAATGCTAATTTTTCTTGCTCAAATCGATCTGGCGTACTGCGATTTCTCGCACGCTCAAGGCCTTGAGACACAGCGAGATCAAGTACCAGGGTCAAGTCAGGACGTAAATCCYCTTGCACAAGGTTTTCCAGCAGGGCAATTTTTTCCATGGCAACACCTCGCCCTCCTCCCTGATAAGCATAGGTGGCATCTGTAAAGCGATCACACAGAACCCACTGGCCTTTCTTGAGTGCCGGAGTGATCACTGCAGCTAAATGCTGCGCCCTGGCTGCAAACATCATCAACAGCTCGGTATTTTCATTGACCACTTCATTTCGAGGGCTCAGCAGCAGCTCACGGATATTCTCCGCAAGTGGCGTACCTCCTGGTTCACGGGTAGTAATATGGTCAATACCCTGTCGATCTAACCATTGCTTAATAAAAGCCATATTGGTGGTTTTACCTACACCTTCAACACCTTCAACAGTAATAAATTTTCCAGCTTTCATATTCATCGCTTTTTGATCTAACCTTCYGGACTGGARCGGTAATTTGAGCGCCGCTTTAATTGATAACGCCGTACCGCTTTTAAATGCTCATCCAGTGTCGCAGAAAAATAGTGGCTACCATCTCCCTTTGCAACAAAATAAAGTGTATCGCCCTYTAAAGGATGAAGGGCAGCGTGAATCGCTTCACGCCCAGGCATTGCAATGGGTGTGGGCGGCAAGCCTTTCATCATGTAAGTGTTGTACGCTGTCGGCTGTTTTAAGTGACGACGGGTAATATTACCCTGATACTGYTCRCCCAGGCCATAGATRACCGTAGGGTCTGTTTGTAATCGCATRCCCTTTTTAAGGCGCCGAATGAACACACCGGCTATTTCACCACGTTCAGAACCAACACCTGTTTCTTTCTCAACAATAGAAGCTAAAATCAAYGCCTCRTAGGGTGAACGATAAGGCAARTCCACRCTTTTTCCTTGCCATTCTTCATCAAGAATGTCACGCATGCGAGTATGAGCCCAAATTAGAATATCCCTATCACTATCACCGGCACTGTAAAGATATGTATCAGGGAAAAACCAACCCTCTGGGTGTTCAATATCAAGCCCAAGCTGCTGTAATAATTCGTTATTACTCAAGTCGCCTAATTTCTTAAGCAGTTTTGGTTGACCAGCCAGCAATGGCAACCACTCCCTAAAACGTAACCCTTCTGGAATGGTTAATTGATATTGAATAACCTTTCCTGTCATCAACAAATCAAGTAATTTCCTTGGGGTGTCACCCACCTTCRACTGATATTCACCCACGCGAATAGCCGTTTGRTCCGTAAGGCGTGCATAGGCAACAAAYAGTTGCGGCCACTTAAGCAGTCCCTGGCTAGCCAACTGAGTCGATATTGTGGTTAGGTTTGCACCACGGGATACCACAATAATATGAGGCTTTTTAATAAGGGCCTCTTTTATTAAGGGATCTTTAATAAAAGACTCGATTGCCTCCCTTTCTGTTTCTTTYCTTTCTATTACTTCAAATAAAGGTGTATCCAGATAATCGTTCAGATACCAGTTGCCTACCGCTAAAACTGATGCCATCAGTACCGTACAAAACAACAGCCATTGGGCTATTTTTGCTATTAACCGAARCATGATAAMGCCTCATACAAGTTTTTTTGTATCTGTAGAGTATTCTTTCCCAATGACCAAYTTCCCTTGCCTTCAAGTGATAGCACCGGCCATATGCCCATAATGGAATTACAAATAAACACCTCATCTGCCAAGATTAACTGATYAATAGAAATATTTKCCTCTTTAACTTGGAAARAACTCCTSGGCAGTAATTCATCCATTAAGTAYTGGCGCATCACCCCWGCGACYCCACACTGATTCAAGTGCGGAGTTAACCACAAGCCATTCTGGAACATAAAAAGATTACTACTCACACCTTCTATTACGTAACCCTGTTGATCTAACATCAAACCTTCAGGAAAGTCGTCTTCCCATTCGGCTCGAGCCATTACCTGATCCAGTCKATTAAGATGCTTAACTCCTGCYAATACCGGTGAATGGGGTAATCGATGCTGACAGTATTTTAAGGGGATACCTTGCTGACGATAACTGGAGGAACGATCTATAAARGGAAACCACTGTAATATATAGCTGGGGTTAACCGAAGGGCCACAAGAATAACCCCGCCCTTCACTGCCGGCAGTAACAATGATTTTTATGATGCCATTATCAGGACTCGCTAACAGTAACTGATCAATATACTGTTGAAGTAATGGCTGATCTATTACCAGACCAAGCCTGCCAGCTCCACTCACTAAGCGTGACAAGTGATAGTGTAAAAGAGGCATTGAGCCATCGGCTAACCTGATCGTTTCAAATAAGCCATGCCCATAAGCCAGGCCACGGTCTTTAGCTGAAACAGCACCTTCCTGCTCACCGTTCAAAAAATAAAAATATTTACTATCACTCATGGTGATGAATTAAACCAAATATAAAAATAAAATCCAGACATAAAAAAGGCCGCTCAAAGAGAGCGGCCTTTTAAATTCAACAGCCTGGCAGCGATTAGCCGAGGTTAGCGTTGATATAATCAATCGCATTTTGAACTGTTGCGATCTTTCCAGCTTCTTCGTCAGGGATTTCCGTATCGAATTCCTCTTCCAAAGCCATGATCAACTCAACAGTATCTAGGGAATCAGCACCCAGATCTTCTACAAAAGAAGAGGATGATTTAACGTCTTCTTCTTTAACACCCAGTTGTTCAGCAACCATTTTAGCTACGCGTTCTTCGATGCTGCTCATGATATATATTCTCTCCAGTTTCTTACGGAAGTATTCTGTTATCCGGTTACTACAATACACCCAACAACAAAAATTTTTATTATTGACTTAACGTCAGGCGCGCATTTTACCTTGAAATAACATCTGGTGTAACCGCTTTCGTTAAAATCCTGTTTATACGCATAAATTCAATGGCTTACGACATATACATGCCACCATTTACGTGAATATTTTCACCGGTGATGTAAGCGCCACTGTCTCCAGCGAGAAATTCAACTACGGCTGCAATCTCCTCTGGCTCACCCAAACGCCCCAATGGTACTTGAGCCAATATCTGCTCTCTATTGGCATCTGATAACTCTTTTGTCATATCAGTATCGATAAAACCTGGAGAAACCGTATTTACTGTAATGTTCCTGGGACCCAGCTCTTTTGCCAGGGAGCGGGTAAAACCGCCTACACCCGCTTTTGTTGCACAATAATTTGTCTGACCAGCATTACCCATGGAACCAACGACTGAGCCGATATTGATAATACGTCCCCAGCGTGCTTTTGTCATACCACGCAAGCACGCCTTAGACAGACGATAGATCGCATTGAGATTTGTGTCGATGACATCAAACCATTCATCATCTTTCATCCTCATCAAAATATTGTCTTTAGTGATGCCCGCATTATTTATCAGGATCAGAGGTGCTCCATATTCAGACTTAACTGTTTCCATCAATGCATTAACAGAGTCCTGACTGGCTACATTTAATACCATGCCCTGCCCTTTAATACCTTTCTCAGTGAAACGTGCAGAGATTTTTTCGGCACCACCTTCTGATGTCGCTGTAGCAATAACGGTGGCACCTTTGGCACCCAGGCTATCGGCAATCGCAGCACCAATGCCTCTGCTAGCACCTGTAACCAGAACCACTTTATCCTCTAAACTCATATTCTTCTCCTAAATTATTTGTAGCCGCCGATGGGGCTTCCCCTTCAACCTTAACGAGTTTTGCCTAAGCCATAATTATGCTTCAGCCAGGGATTTTTCTAGATTAGCGACGTCTTCAGTCACCAAGGCACCCAACGAACGATCAATGCGCTTACATAAACCACTCAATACTTTTCCAGCACCGCATTCAACCACTGTATCAATACCCTTTGCCGACAATCCTTTCACGCAGTCCACCCATAGTACAGGGCTACAAATTTGATCAATCATCAGCAGTTTAATTTTTTCTGGATCTGATTCTGTTTGTGCGTGCACATTGTGAATCACTAATGTTTTTGGCGCAGAAAATTCTGTGGCCATAATTTCAGAAGTTAGCCTATCAGCAGCAGGCTGCATCAAATTTGTATGAAATGGAGCACTCACAGGTAATGGTAATGCACGCTTTGCTCCAGCTGCTTTGCAGCCCTCAATCGCTCGATCAACGGCCTCCGTATTACCCGCAATAACAACTTGGCCCGGGGAATTAAAATTCACTGCAGCCACTTCTTCCCCCTGGCAAGCATCAGCACAGATAGACTTTATTGCCTCATCATCCAGACCAATAATTGCGGCCATTGCTCCTTTACCTTTTGGCACAGCCTCCTGCATATAAGCACCGCGATTTCGCACCAAACGGATGGCATCCTTAAAGGCGATAACACCGGCACAAACCAATGCCGACCACTCACCCAGACTGTGGCCCGCCATCAGCACTGGTTGAGTACCATTTTCTTGCTGCCAGACTCTCCATACCGCCACACTGGCTGTCAGCATTAAAGGCTGTGTGCGCTCGGTAAGGGTAATCTCCTCCTGTGTACCATTTTGTACCAGATCCCACAGATCATAGCCCAACACCTCTGAGGCTTCGGCAAACGTGTCTGCAATAGCTTGGTACTTTTCAGCCAACTCAGACAGCATGCCAATTTTTTGTGAACCCTGACCAGGAAATACAAATGCTAGGGAGTTTTTTACCACCGAATCTTCCATCAGTTACCTCGGATTAATTGTTCTTTTTACTGGGGCCTGTTAATTACGTATCTTTCCTAAATAACTTTACTGACTGGTCAGATTTTTCAACCGACCTTCTATCAGTGAGGGTAAATCACGTTGTGCCTCATTGAGGGCAACAATCACTGCTCGAGAAAAACCATTTCTCGATGCGCCACCATGGCTTTTTACCACCACACCCTTAAGACCTAACAAGCTGGCACCGTTATATTCAGACGGGTCAACTTTCTGCTGTAATTTCTTTAAAACCGATTTAGCCAATAAAGCACCTATTTTGGCCAATAGACTCTTGGACAGTGCTTGCTTTAAAAAACCCTGAAGCATTAGAGCGACACCTTCACTGGCTTTTAATGCCACATTGCCGCTAAAACCATCACAAACCACAATATCTACGTCACCCTTGAAGATATCATCACCTTCTACAAATCCAACATAATGTATATCGTTATCTGCTTTTAGCAATTCAGCCGCATCAAGTATTTCCTGACGGCCCTTAATATCTTCCACACCAATATTCAACAGGCTAACTGACGGCACCTGATTACCATCTATGACAGAAACAGCTTGAGAGGCCATCATGCCAAATTGGTAGAGCTGTTCTGCTGAACAAACAACATTCGCGCCTAAATCCAGCAAATAGGTATAATTTTTAGCGGTGGGCACTTTCGTACAAATAGCAGGACGAGTAATGCCAGGTAAAGTACGAAGTTGCAGCAAGGACATTGCCATCAGAGCACCCGTATTACCCGCGCTCACACAAGCATTAGCCTCACCGTCAGCGACCAGCTTTAATGCTTGCCACATTGAAGAATCATGTTTATTACGAACAGCAGAAGACGGCTTTTCATCCATCGAAACCGTTTCTGTACAGTGATGAACACGATAACGGTCAGCATTTACGTCGCTAATATTTGTTAAGTATTGCTGGATTTGGCTGGAATCACCAAAGAGAACGACCCTTAAGGAAGGGTGCTGACGCAGAATATCGAGAGTCGCGGGGACTGTGGTGCGGGGACCGAAATCCCCGCCCATGGTGTCAATGGCGAGACACAGAGAGTCAGCCAATGATAAATACTATCAGCCTAAAAAGACGTTAGTCTTCGGCAATGTTAATGACTTTCTTACCGCGGTAAAAACCATCGGCAGTCACGTGGTGACGGTAATGTTTTTCACCACTTACTGGATCAGTTGATAGTGTTGCTCCAATCAAAGCATCGTGCGAACGACGCATACCACGTTTGGAACGAGTTTTTCGGCTCTTTTGTACGGCCATGTGTTACTCCTGATATAACAGTCTGTTAATTGTCGGAACCACTATTTTTAAGTTGTTCCAGAATACTAAAGGGATTCTCTCTCGGAGTACCCGCATCAATGTCCTCGTTAGTTGAGTAACCTGTTGCAGCACTACACTGGTCTTCTGGATGGTAAATTACAAAAGGTAAAACCAAGAGTAATTCTTCTTCCACAAGAGCGGCGATATCTCCCATCTCTTCTTCCACTACCCATGGCTCAAGGTCCCGGGGAAGTGACTTTGCCTGATCCTCAGACCAGACGATGCCAAGCACCGTATCACATGTCAGTGGGAGCGACATTGGCTCCAAACAACGGTGGCAGGCTACCTGAATCGTAGTTGACGCATTTACATGCACCACTTTGCGACCCCTTTCTTCCTTATCAAAAATCAAGTTAGCCACAATTGGCTCACTGATTTCTAATACTGATTCGGTGAGCCTCTTACATAATTCAGGAGCTATTTCACCGGTCAGGACCACACCCTGATTCACTAATCGCCGGGGCTCTATAACCTGCGGCAAAATGTTTCTCTGAGGGGGTGTCAACATAGGCGCGCCATGATAGTGATACCACTTTGATCTGTCAAAGAAAACTTCCCACAAATACAGGCTTTCATGGCAATTTAATGTCCTCTTTAATAGCCCCAAAACATCATTCAGCAACATCCTTATATAAAGAGCTTTAAGAAAGTCTCTGGGTAAACCTGTTTATAATGATTTACCCTCACCTCTCAACCATCAATATTAATAAAATCTAAAGACAAATCATGCCTAAACTTGTTCTTGCCTCATCATCGTCATACCGAAAAGAGCTACTAAAACGCTTACAACGCCCCTTTCTTAGCAGATCACCCGACATCGACGAGACCCGCCAACAGGGCGAATCTCCTGAAAACCTCGTTAAACGGCTATCCGAGGGAAAAGCCAGAGCACTCTCGCAAGACTTCCCCAACCATCTGATTATAGGATCGGATCAAGTTGCTGTGTTGGACACTACACATGAGCACAAGGCAGCCTTTGTGCCAGACCAGGCAATTCTGACTAAGCCGGGTTGTTATAAAACAGCATTCGAGCAACTAAAATCACAATCAGGTAAACGAGTCTCGTTTCTTACGGGGCTCGCTCTACTCAATAGTAAAACCAATCATGCTGAGGTAGATATCGTCACAACAGAGGTTGTTTTTCGTCAGCTCACCGATAGAGAGATAACCGATTACCTGCATCAGGATACACCCTATGATTGTGCTGGCAGCTTTAAAAGTGAAGGGCTGGGAATCACCTTATTTGATAGTGTCCACAGTAGTGACCCAACAGCACTTATTGGCCTACCGCTGATTCGACTAGGACAAATGTTAAGAAAACAAACTTTACAAATAACATTATAAAAACATCATATCTAATTGTTATTTAAAATATTATTTATATCACGAAATGAATCAATAATAGCTATTGGTGCATATTGCTGAAATCGGCTTGGACAATGCGCCCCATAACTAACAGCAATACAGGGTATTCCTGCACTTACAGCCATAGCCAGATCAAATTCAGTATCTCCCACCATCAACGCCTCTGCTGGCGCAACATCAAACTCCTCCAACAACTCATTCAACATCAATGGATCAGGCTTTCCTGCCGCTTCATCTGCACACCGACTACTGTGAAAAAAATCACTTAACTGACGTGTTTTCAATACACGATCCAAACCCTTTCGGCTTTTTCCCGTAGCAACCGCTAATAAGTAACCCTGCTGCTTTAACCCCTCTAATGTTTCCCCTACCCCCTCAAAAAAAGGTGAGGGCTCGCGGTCATGCTCCACAAAATGGCGGGAATAGCTGTCACGCATAGCCAAAATTTGATCTCGATGAATACCAGGAAACAATTCCTCCAAAGCATCAACCAACCCCAAGCCAACAATCTCCCTCGCCTCATGTTCCATAGGAGGAGGAAGCCCCACCTCTTCTGCTGCACAACGTATGCACAGGGCTATTCGAGACAAGGAGTCACAAAGTGTGCCGTCCCAATCAAAAATTAATAATTTTACCAACTGCTACGACTCCAGCTTTGTCAAAATTTGGGAGAGCTCCTTAGGAATTGGTGCCTCAACACGAATTTTTTCACCGCCAGGAGAGTTAAATTGTAATTTTAGTGCATGTAAAAACATCCGTTTCAACCCAAGCGTTTTGACATTCCGGTTATATTGATCATCACCATACTTTTCATCACCGGCTAAAGGGCAGCCTGCATATTGCGCATGAACACGGATTTGATGGGTCCGACCTGTTTCTAAGGTCACCTCTACTAGCGTTGCATTATTAAAACGCTGCAAGACGGAAAAATGTGTCACAGACCGCTTACCTTCCGGATTTACCCGGACAATCCTCTCTCCAGACTTCAGCTCACTTTTGAGAAGAGGCATATCTATTCGCTTCATTCCTCTAGGCCAGCGGCCACTTGTCAAAGCCTGGTAAACCTTTACCACGCGACGTGCACGCATTTCATCCTGAAGAAATCGTAGTGCTGAACGTTTTTTAGCAATAATCAAACAACCTGAGGTCTCACGATCCAGGCGATGCACTAACTCCAAAAAAGGCTGCTTAGGGCGTGTTGCCCTAAAAGCCTCAATCAATCCAAGACTTACCCCACTCCCGCCATGCACAGCCAACCCCGAGGGTTTATTAATAACCAGTAACAGCCCATCTTCATAAATAATACTGTCTTCCAACAACTCTTGTAACTTTTGCCCAGGAGCAATAGGAGCCTCGCGCTCCGCCACACGAACCGGTGGAATTCTTACCTGATCACCCTCTACCAGTTTGTATTCAGGTTTAACTCGGGAGCGATTAACTCTCACCTCACCCTTACGAATAATCCGGTATATTCGAGACTTAGGGACACCCTTAAGCCTAGCCAGCAAAAAGTTATCCACGCGCTGCCCGGCATAATCAGATGTCACCTCCACGAAGTAGACTGAGGGAGGTTTGACTTGATTGTTACTCATTCAGATTATGTCTCGATTGATTATCAGCAGAATAGAAGGCAGGCATTCTAGCAGCTGCCCTCATTTCTGACACCCACCATAAAAACTCTACAAGAATCATAGTTTTAACTGCATATGAATAAATTTTTAAATTGATGGGCTTGACAATACCTGATATAGTCCCCGCCACTGCGAAAAGGCTATGGTCGAAGTAAATGCTAACCTTTAGATATCTAAAGTGCAGAGTGCTAAGTACAGAGCTCTCAGCATGCAGTGAGGCGAAAGCCCAAACATAAATTTATTGCGACAGCTGCCCAAAGGAACATAACAACTTGGCAGCTGCCATTCGAGAAACCGCGCTAAAGGCGCAGAAGTATCGCACAAAGAATGAACAGAACGTTCTGTTAATACAGCAGTAGAAAACACAAAGACACGTTGTACATAAAAACTACTTTAGAACGTAGTTTTGATCAAAATCCAGACCCACGACTTGCCTTATAAAATACTGCAAAAACTGAATAAGTGGCTACAAAGTATCAAATTGAAAACTCGAAGGTAATACCGGGAAGACTCAGTGATTGATAACGGAAAATACAGGAAAAACAGAAGGTTACAAGCCCTCTCGCCAACAGTCTAACTGACTGAAGGCTCCTATTGTCCGGCTTTTAAATTTGTAAGCCCAAACTGCTCATCGCTCCTGCGATCCTTCTGCTACCTGTTCGCACAGGACAGTAGGAAAATTATAATGAAACGCATGCTTATCAATGCCACCCATCCCGAAGAGCTTCGGGTTGCCATGGTCGATGGTCAACAACTATACGACCTAGATCTAGAAAATCGTACTCGCGTACAATGTAAATCCAACATCTATAAAGGTAAAATTACTCGGGTTGAACCCAGCCTCGAGGCTGCATTTGTCAGCTACGGTGCTGAGCGCCACGGTTTTTTGCCGTTAAAAGAAATTTCTCGGGAATACTTCTCTAAAAAGCCTAATGAAATTGAAGGTCGCATCAGGATTCAGGATGTTATCCGTGAGGGTATGGAGGTTGTTGTTCAGGTAGAAAAAGAAGAGCGCGGCAACAAAGGTGCCGCGCTGACCACTTTTATCAGCCTGGCAGGACGCTATCTTGTTTTAATGCCTAACAACCCCCGTGCAGGTGGCATCTCTCGTCGTATTGAAGGCGAAGAACGGAATGAGTTGCGCACAGCTATGCGGAGCCTCACCACACCCAGCGGCATGGGCGTTATCGTTCGTACCGCCGGCATTGGCCGCTCGGCCGAAGAGCTTCAGTGGGATCTGGACTACCTTCTGCAATTGTGGAACAACATTAATGATGAAGCGGGTAAAGCCAAGGCTCCCCATTTTTTATTCCAGGAAAGTAACGTCATTATTCGTGCCGTACGGGATTATCTACGTCAGGATGTTGGCGAGGTTATTATTGATAGCCGTGAAGCCTATGAACTCGCTTCTGCTTTCATCCAGCAGGTCATGCCAAATTTCCATAACCGAATTAAATTCTACGAAGATGACATCCCATTATTTAATCGCTATCAAATAGAAAATCAGATCGAAACAGCCTTTGATCGTGAGGTACAACTACCCTCAGGTGGCGCTATTGTTATCGACGTTACAGAGGCTCTAATCTCCATTGACATCAACTCCGCCCGTGCAACCCGTGGTGGAGATATTGAAGAAACAGCTCTGCGCACAAACCTTGAAGCGGCAGAGGAAATTGCCCGCCAATTGCGACTCCGTGATATGGGCGGTCTTGTCGTCATCGACTTTATCGACATGAACTCTTCAAAGAATCAACGTGATGTAGAAAACTGTATGCGTGATTCCCTGGAAATTGACAGAGCTCGCGTACAAGTGGGGCGAATTTCTCGTTTTGGGCTACTGGAGATGTCTCGACAACGGCTCCGCCCATCTTTAGGTGAAACAACATCCAAAACCTGCCCACGCTGTCTTGGCCAAGGCACCATTCGTGGCACTCGCTCATTGGCGCTCTCTATTCTTCGCCTAGTGGAAGAAGAAGCCCAAAAAGAATTCAGCTCTGAAATTCGCACTATTACCCCAGTTTCTGTAGCTACATTCCTATTGAACGAAAAGCGTAAGGAAATTTTTGAAATTGAAGCACGCCACAAAATTAAGGTCGTAGTCATACCTAACGAAAACCTTGAAACACCTCACTTTGAGGTGCAAAGAATTCGCAAACAAGATGATGTTAGCACTGAATATAGCTACAAACTGACGGATACTATCTCAGAAGATTTGGTGACACAGGAAACAGATATTGTAAAACCTGTCCCTCCAGCTCAACAGCCCGCAGTTAAAACTATTGCGCCCTCTCAGCCCGCGCCGACTCCTGCATCAAAACCAGCACAAAACAAAAAAGCTGTGGATAAAAAACCGGGGCTATTACGTCGCATACTCAACAGCCTGCTTGGTAACGGCAAGAAAGCTGAAACTGAAGACAAAAATAAACGCCAGCAATCTCGTGATAGAAATGATCGTCGGCCCCAAAACCGTAATAACCGAAACAGACGCCCTGATGATCGTAGCAATGGGCGAGGAAGAGGCAGTCAAGGTCAAGGTCAAGGTCAAGGTCAAGGAAATCGAGACAATCGTAATCGCAACCAACAACAAGATCCGGACAATAAAACTAAAAGCCAAGTACAACGCAAACAAGCTCCACAAGGGCAAAATCAGGATAGAGCAGAAAATGGGAACAGTAATCGCCCACCAAGACGTGAAGGTGATAAACGTCGCAACCCTCGCCAACGTCGCCAACGCCAAGCTGTTCCAGAAGAATTGTTAGTAGCAAATGTTGCCGCGAATCAGGAACCACCAACTGAGACAAAGCCTGTAGTAACTGACACGCCTAGAGAAGAAAAAGCCAAGGTGCCCACTACCCCAACACCAGCAATAAAAGCAGATGTTGTAGAGGAAATAGTGCCCAAAGACACATCGGATGCAAATACTACCAATGGAAACGCTCCAGAAAGTATTTCTCAGGAGGTTATCTCCGCAGAGATTACAACTCCTGCTACAGCCACAGAAAATAAGGCTCTAGCTGAAACTACTATCACCGAGACATTACCAAAAACTACTGAAAAATCAGCTGATGTTGTGATATCGGAAACTAAAACACCAGTGGTCGAACCAAAGGCACCTGTTCAAGAAGAAGTCATTACCGAATCAGTGGCCAAATCAGAATCAGCGATAGCTCCTCTGGCAGAAACACCTAAAGCTCCTACCTCCGTTACAGCACCAGAGCAATCGACAGCTACTACGGAAGAACCGGCAGCAGAAGCTGAGACTACTGTCAGTACCGCACCATTCCGTGCTAGTAATGACCCACGCAATGCACCTAAACCTATTGGCCAGGTAACCATTGCCACTCAAACACGCGGGGCCTCTGAAGCCAAACCACTAGATACGTCCCAGCCTTCACAAGTTACAGTAGAAACAAGCCAGCATACTCGCCCGGCAAATGATCCACGTTCACAGCGTAAATCATGATGGAGTAAATCGTATTACTGAAACTATGTGGCTCAAATTAAAGCACTAAAACAAAGGGCTTCTTTAAAAAAAATGCATTAATAAACGTGCAAGAATAATTCGTTGGAATTCGGCCTTGTGTACCGACAAAACAACGGTATAATCCCCGCACTTTTGAGGCCCAGTCCTGTACTTGTGAGACTTGTCCTTAAGGTGAACCCCAGTCTTTCCTATAAGCTGGGGCCACCAAAAATGTTTATAGGAGGGATGGCTGAGTGGTCGAAAGCACCGGTCTTGAAAACCGACGTATCGCAAGGTACCCAGGGTTCGAATCCCTGTTCCTCCGCCATTAAAAAAAGGGGTTGCAGCAATGCAGCCCCTTTTCTTTTTTCAGTAAAAATAACACCTACAAACCTGAGGCCCTTAATACCTACAACGCCTATAAACATGAAATCCACCAATGCAGTAATTATTACTTCACTTTTTCTATTTCATACAAGACCCAAGTACAGTATAAAGGCATCATGAAAATCCCAAAACGAATCCAGCCTCTAATTGATGATGGCTTAGTCGATGAAGTCATCCGCCCTCTTATGAGCGGTAAAGAAGCGGATGTTTATGTGGTTCGTTGCGGTACTGAAATCCGTTGCGCCAAAGTTTATAAAGAGGTCAACAAGCGTAGCTTCAAACAAGCTGTGCTATATCAGGAAGGACGAAAGGTAAGAAACAGTCGCCGTGCCCGTGCCATGGAAAAAGGCTCAAAATATGGCCGAAAACAGCAGGAGGAAACTTGGCAAAATGCCGAAGTTGATGCACTTTATCGGCTGGCAGCTGCTGGTGTGCGTGTCCCCCAACCCTACGGCTGTTTTGATGGTGTATTATTGATGGAACTGGTTACAGATGCCGATGGCCATGTAGCGCCACGTCTAAACGATGTATCTATGCCGGCTGATCAAGCGTTGGAAGATCACGCCGTTGTCATGCAGTATGTCGTACGTATGCTTTGCTCTGGACTGGTTCATGGCGATTTGTCTGAATTTAATGTGTTGGTGGATGAATATGGTCCGGTCATTATCGACCTGCCTCAAGCGGTCGATGCCTCGGCCAACAATCATGCAGAAAGAATGCTGACACGAGACATTAATAACATAACAAATTATTACTCCCTATATGCTCCAGAGCTCCACGGGACCCAATATGCCAAGGAGATATGGGCTTTATATGAAGAAGGTGAATTACATCCTGACATCGAACTCACAGGATATTTTGAAGAAGATACAGAAGCAGCCGATGTTGAAACTGTTCTTCAAGAGATCAAAGCAGCTTTAGCTGAAGAGCAAGAACGTCAGGCCCGCTGCCGAGAAGCAGAAGAACTCAACTAGCCCAGCTAACATGCTTTTTTACCCCTCAACTTTCATACAATATAAAACACCATCCTACTAACAATTGTTAGTCTGCCCGCCTACTCAAGTTTGTATCACCTGGCCAGAAACAACTCCATTTATGAGCAATTTTCACACAGTTTAGCTCGACGGCATTGCCACAAATCCCTATAGTACGCTCCATTTAAGAACACCCATTTATCACCTCATATTTACTCGCTCAAATTAAAGGTATCCCGTTGATTTCTACCGCAAATATTACTATGCAGTTTGGCGCCAAGCCATTGTTTGAAAACATCTCCGTCAAATTTGGTAATGGCAATCGCTATGGCCTTATTGGTGCAAACGGCTGCGGCAAATCTACCTTTATGAAAATTCTTGATGGTAGCCTTACCCCCACCGCTGGAAATGTATCAATTACCCCTAACGAACGCGTGGGGACATTACATCAGGATCAATTTGCTTTTGAAGAATATTCTGTGATTGATACCGTCATCATGGGGCATACCGAGCTATGGAAAGTAAAACAGGAGCGAGATCGCATTTATGGACTAGCCGAGATGTCCGATGAAGATGGCATGAAGGTCGCTAATCTCGAAGTCTTGTTTGCAGAAATGGATGGCTACAGCGCCGAAAGCCGCGCGGGTGAAATCCTCATGGGTGCCGGCATTGCAGAAGAACTACATTATGGCACGATGAGTCAGATTGCACCCGGCTGGAAATTGCGGGTTTTGCTGGCTCAAGCCCTCTTCTCCGATCCAGATATTTTGCTGCTGGACGAACCAACCAACAACCTTGATATCGAGACCATTCGCTGGCTAGAAACACTGATCAACGAACGTAAAAGCACCATGGTTATCATTTCCCATGATCGCCACTTTCTTAATTCTGTGTGTACTCATATGGCTGATATTGACTATGGTGAATTGCGTGTATACCCCGGCAACTACGATGATTTCATGACGGCTGCAACTCAGGCTCGGGAACGCCTACATTCTGAGAATGCTAAAAAGTCTGTACAGATTGCAGAGCTTCAACAATTTGTTAGCCGCTTCTCTGCCAATGCATCAAAGGCCAAACAGGCAACCTCTCGAGCAAAACGACTAACAAAAATAAAATTAGAGGACATTAAGGCCTCCAGCCGTGTCAGCCCTTATATCCGCTTTAAGCAAGATAAAAAATTGCATCGCCAGGCATTAATTCTTGAAAATCTGGGCCATAACTTTGGTGATGAAGAACTATTTAGCCAAGGTAATCTAATACTCAATGCTGGCACTCGCCTGGCTATCATTGGTGAAAATGGTGCAGGTAAAACCACCCTACTTCGCTGCCTGATGAATGAGATTTCTGTCAATAATGGCGCCGTCAAATGGGCAGAAAATGCAACACTTGGCTACTGCCCTCAAGATAACACTGCGGAATTTAAAAATAACTTAAACTTGTTCGACTGGATGAGCCAGTGGCGTAAGCCTAGTCATGACGATCAAATTGTACGTGCCACCCTTGGGCGTCTATTATTTTCAGCTGATGACTTCAAAAAACAGGTCAGGGTCTGCTCCGGTGGTGAGAAAAACCGACTGCTGTTTGGCAAGTTGATGATGATGGACACCAACGTGCTGTTGATGGATGAGCCCACCAACCACCTGGATATGGAAGCTATCGAAGCATTAAACCTGGCACTGGAACATTATGATGGCACATTAATTTTTGTTAGCCATGATCGTGAGTTTGTTTCTTCTCTCGCCAATAGAATTATAGAAATTAAAGATAAAAAATTGATAGATTTCCAGGGTACCTATGAAGAGTACCTTGCCAGCCAACAAGAGACCGGGAAAGTTGCCAGTCTCTAGCAAATAAATAATTGAACTACAAACAGCCACTTTAATAATGACGGCGACAAAGAAATAAAGAGGAACTCCTATGCCTGGATTACTACCTGACACCGACCCAAATGGTTTGCTCGAATACTCAGTAGTATTTACAGACCGTTCGCTCAACCACATGTCTCAAAGCTTCCAAAAAGTAATGAACGATATCTCCAGTACTTTAAAAGATGTCTACAATGCAAAAGCTGTGGTGGTTGTACCAGGTGGAGGGACCTATGGTATGGAAGCTGTGGCCAGGCAATTTGCTACCAACAAAAAGTGCTTGGTTATCCGGAATGGCTGGTTTAGCTATCGTTGGAGCCAAATTTTGGAAATGGGCCAAATTGCATCTGACGTCATTGTTATGAAAGCCAGCCCTGTAGACTCTGAGGCCCAAGCAGCCCTTGCACCAGCACCCATTGACACGGTGGTTGGACAAATTAAAACAGAAAAACCTGACATAGTTTTTGCCCCTCATGTAGAAACCGCATCAGGCATGCTATTACCTGATGATTATATTCGTGCCGTCGCTGATGCCGTACATTCCGTGGGTGGACTATTTGTACTCGACTCTATTGCCTCTGGCACCCTATGGATCGATATGCAGGACTGTGGTGTAGACATTCTTATCAGTGCACCACAAAAAGGTTGGAGTGCTTCACCCTGTAGCGCATTGGTTATGCTGGGAGCTGAGGCTCGCCAGCGTATTGATTCTACAACGAGTAGTAGCTTCGCCTGTGATCTGCGCAAATGGTTACAGATTATGGAAGCTTACGAAAATGGTGGCCATGCGTATCATGCGACCATGCCGACCGATGCTCTCCTGAAGTTCCGTGACACCATGAAAGAAACGGAAGACTATGGTTTTGATAAGGTCAAACAGGAGCAGATAGAATTGGGGRAAAAAGTCCGCAATTTACTCACTAGTAAGGGCATTAAAAGTGTTGCAGTTGAAGGCTTTCAGGCCCCCGGAGTGGTGGTGAGTTATACCACTGATGTCGATATTCACAATGGCAAAAAGTTTATGGCTCAGGGCCTGCAAATAGCCGCTGGAGTTCCTCTGCAATGTGACGAACCCGAAGACTTCCAAACCTTTAGAATTGGCTTGTTCGGCTTAGACAAACTACACAATATCGACAGAACAGTTAGCCATTTAAAGAATGCACTGGAACAAATTTTACCCTAAACAACCAGAATATCTTGATGAACAGGCAGACCTTTCTGGGCTGCCTTGTTCATCGAAATAAAACCATCTTGCCTCTCTCTGGCTACACACTGATAATAACCACCACCTTTATTCATATAGYTTGCTGTTGGATAGTGCTTAATAAGRAACTAGCCAAGCAGGCCTCTGCTTTAGAATATACAGGATTAACCAATGGCTTCACTGCAAGAACAACTCCTCAAAGCTGGTATTGTCGACAAGAAAAAAGCCAAACAAGTAGCGCAGGAAAAACGTAAAAAAGCCAAGCAGGCAAAAAAAGGCCAACCACAGGTTGATGAAGTTAAAGAGTTGGCAAAAAAATCCATGGCAGAAAAATCTGCCCGCGATCGAGAACTTAACCGTCAGAGAGAAGATGCTGCTGAGCTAAAAGCRATCACAGCACAAATTAAACAGCTCATCGAAGTCAATTGTATAAAGCGTGATAAAGGCGACACCAGCTATCAATTTACTGATGGGAAAAAGATTAAGAAAATCTATGTCAGTTCGCAACAACACAACCTGCTCAGCAAGGGGTCTATTGCCATTGTTCGCCTCAATGAGCAATATGAATTAGTCCCTGCAGCGGTTGCCAACAAGATCAAACAACGGGATGAAAGTATCATCCTCGTTCAAAACCAGACCAACAATGATGAAATTGATGAAGATGATTACTACGCAGACTTCAAAATTCCTGATGATTTGATGTGGTAACCTGTCAAACCTGACTATTACTAATAAAAAGAACGTCAAAATGGACTGTCCAGAAACAGCAAGATTACGTCTATATACAAGCCTAAAAGATCCTATTTTAGTGATATTTAATTGGAAAATTATTATTGCGATATTATCTGCAGCAGTACTCTACACGCTGATATTCGTAGGTTTACCATACATTTTTCTTGATGCCCCGGCTTGTACAACAGGGGCACATGTTAACCAGTGTAGCTCCTTGTTTGAAATGGATRCCATTGATCATTGGCGACGCGGGTTATTTGTTTTGATGCTGACTATTTTTTTACGCCTGTGGTACGTRTATTTCAAGTCATCCTTTCAACCTCATGAAACCTTACCTGATGGCACACCAAAACCTGACTACAATTATGAATATGCCGTACAAAGCCTACGCCGTTTTCTAGCACTATGCGCTGTACAATGGCAGGGGAATCAATCTAAAGACCACCTCGAGAAAAGCAGTAAAAAAAGCGATCGTTTTTTTGAGGTCACACCATCTGACAACCAAAATAACTACGTAATTAATGAGTTTGTATCATCAAAAAATGATGAAGGTGCTCCCCTAAATGARGCGTTCCGCCGCAAAGCCTCCATGAGTGTAGAAGTAGCCGCATTATTTATGGTTATCGTCACACTGATACTGGACAAGTCTTCTGATGTCATCACCAGTTATCAAGGAGAAGCTCTGGCCTTGGACCTTTGGGAAGTCCTGATGTTATCGCTCTCCTCTATTTTTGGGATTATCTCATTTATCTGTTTTCTGATTTCTGTAGATTCTCTTGATACAACATTTAATAAATTCGTATCTAAATCTACYCGTCATRTRGCRCTACARTATTTTTACCAAGTTACCTCTAACCCAAGATACTGTGCTGTTGTATCAATGATGATGTCGATGRTCTTTTTYTTCGCATTYTATAGTATTTTTCTTGGCACCCTYAGYCTCACGGCRCTCATGTATGTTGGTCACCGCCTTTGGTTTCCCGATATCAAYCAGGCTTTRGCATCATCAGGATTCAATATAAAYTTCAACCCCACAACTGAYAACGAACAAGACATCTATGTCATAAAACGACGAAAAATTTCCCTCTCATTGTTTATCACTCTTCTTATAGCAGAGCTATTGTATTTAACGACCATTGGCTTTTATGATGCCGGCATATTTTTTTCCAATATTTAGTGCCTTGTTATGGGCTGTATCCGTACCCATACTTAACATTGGCCTAAAAAAAATAGAGGGGGATTCTCCGTTCAATATTTTATGGCCATTGTTCTATGCCATAACCACAGGTGCCATCTGTGCTTATTTTTTTGGTATTGATGAGGCCGTCAATTTTCGGCCTGACAATCAATCAATCTATCTAATCCTGGCAGGTGTCCTCACTTACCCCTTAGCYACGGGCAGTTACTATCTGGCAGGACGGATGTTTAAAGATAGAATTGAACTGGCATCACAATTTTCAAAAGCAAAGCCTGGTCTCACCCTATTGCTTGCCCTGGCTATTTTGCCCGTTTCCATGCAAGGCTCTTTTAGTTTATGGGGATTACTGCTTTTATTTATGGGCATAGGAACATACATCTATGCAGGATTAAAAAAAGACGTTTCCCTCATTGGGGCTTCATTAGGAATGACCACTGCCTTGTTGTGGTCCCTAGGTGAAATTGCCATGAARTATGGCGTRGGTAGSTACGGTGGTTTTACCGCCAAYTTTTAYGCYCTCTGCTATGGRGCRCTATTTTTAYTRCCCATYGTGGTAGTRATGACCATAACMGGGAAAATAAAATTTCAATTTCCGACAGAYAACATTCCTTTCTTRCTWCATGGTGTTATCAGCTTCTAYCTYGCTTACAGCTTATTTTTTACCGGCCTTGATAAACTGGGYGTRATYCCAACAGTRGTYGTTAATTCCTTTTGGCCATTATTGGCTCTTATTATTACCACCATACTCTATAAAATTAACARAGAACCCGTCCATACACCTAAGATAATATGGCTGGGTTCTCTGTTGTTTTTATCCTCTGGGCTGGTAACTATTCTTATACAGTAATTATAAAAGTCTGCCCCTGATGCCCCCCNATGTAAAATCACAACATTTAAATACAACAAGCAACTGAACCCCCAAGCAAGAATCCGGTCCAACAATCATTCTCAACACTCAAAGAATGATCAAATACTCAATGTTCAAACCACATATACTTAAACAAGCCCTATTATTGATAGCCACYASTYTAMTGATRARCRGTGYTRYCGCTGMCACYGAAAAAGCAATTTTTGGTGGYGGCTGTTTYTGGTGTATGGAACCACCCTTCGACAAACAAAAAGGCGTTATMASCACCACCTCTGGATACATTGGGGGACATCTWRAAAAYCCCAGCTACCAGGATGTATCCAGTGGTCAATCGGGCCATRTAGAAGTGGTRGARRTCACCTACGATCCAGATGTTGTTAGCTACGACAAGCTATTAAAAATTTATTGGGTCAACATCGACCCGCTAAATAGCACTGGTCAATTTTGCGACAGGGGTAGTCAGTATCTCAGTGCTATTTTTTATCTTAATGAAAATCAACGCATCACVGCCGCAGACAGCTTGAAAGYATTGAAAAAAAGTAAGGTGCTAAAAGGTAGAATAGCTACAACTATTCAGTCAGCGAGCACTTTTTACCCTGCCGAAGARTACCACCAGGACTATTATCAAAAGAATACCTTGGCCTATCGCTTTTACCGTTACAGATGTGGGCGAGATRCGCGCCTCAAGGAACTATGGCMRCAYACYCCYGAAAGCTAGATGTACGGCATAACTCAGCTATACCCTCAAGATTAAKACTGTCACCCTAAAACCAACCATGGGATTGACCYATATCATGTGGAGGTATCACGGTAAACGTTAGTGTTTCCAACTACAGGTAAAAATTTTACATTCAGGGCGTATATGCAAGCTTCAGAGAAGCCTCCTTCGGCTTTTAAAATAAATTCAGAGGCTGACTCTGCATTTTTGAGTTCTCTGACCTTATGTAACCCAAAGGTGCTCTTTAAGGGTACTCAGAAAAATTCACCCATTGCTTTAAATCTGCACTTTCAAAAAAATCTAAATCCTGACTACCCTCTCCTMCTCACAAGAGAARTTAGTATCTACGCCCATATATTTGGGAAACGTAAAGCCCTCAAAACYTGGYTCCGKGGTACACCATTAAAAACCTTAAGTGCAGGRGAAATAACTGAAGTAGTATTTTTAACAGCAACACAGTTCAAAATGGATGAGGGAGACTACAGCGAATACGGTTTTGAATGCGTCGTTACAGATATCAATGAGAGCAATCTTGCTTTGATGAAAGGCTTACGTTTCACAACTTTACTGTTAAATATCAATGCCGCATTAGTCCCCAAAAATACGGAGATCTTTCCCACTCTTGCACTGATAAAACAATATAAATTTCGTGAAATCCATTATCGAGTAAATACTCTAGGTACAAGCTGGAACAACTTACGTGACTGGCTAGACTACCTTGTGAATAGTCAACCCGCACTTATCGAAATTATGGRTATAGAAAAAGGGGRTARCGGTTCTATAACACTTAATAAAATTGCAGAATTAATGTTAAAGCACGGCTATATACTCCTTGGTGACCGATTTTTTGTTTCAAAAAATCATTCACTGGCAYATTTAAARCRACAGCAAAAATTACAATAYATCCCTCCCTGGGGWGCTTCTCATCCAAGCATCAAAGACTGGGTAGGATTAGGYATCGGTGCTAYTGGAAAAATTGGTGRCGCYTTCTATCAAAATTTACGAAGAGAAGCCGACTATGAGGCARATATCKTCCATGGCCARCTTCCCATTTGTTGTAGTGGGCAATATCCAGACAAAGATGCTCGACATACATGGAAACTGATAGAACAACTTATTTGCCTGCATAAAATATCKCTAACCACCGAGGAYACTAGTCACGCACCATCGGAAAAAAACCAAGAAATACTGGAAAAAGCCTGTAAAAATGGCTGGATGACCAAAAAAGGAACTGATTTTATTATCCAAAACCAAGGACTAAATCATATCCAAGACATCTGCACCGAGTTACAGCACAGGTAATAAACACCTGTACTTCGCAGAAAAAACCCACCTTCAGATGACCTAGGTCAATAACGCCGATATAATACTCWTCATACCAATCAGTATGAGATATACCGTTAATGGATGCTAARTGCCCCCATAATACCGAGGYAARYTGTGGCGACTGCCGTATGAATKCCCTTTGCCTTCCTATAGCACTGCAAACCACAGAAATAGTYCAGCTAGAYRACATTGTGCAACGAGGACGMCCTCTGCAAAAAGATGGYCATGTYTATCATGCTGGGGAAGAATTTAAATCTGTGTTYGCTGTTCGTAGTGGATCWATAAAAAGTTACACCGTCACCAATGACGGACARGAGCAAGTCACAGGGTTTCACTTACCAGGTGAAATTTTCGGAATGGATGGYATTGCYCATAATMATTACACCAATTCTGCATTGGCGATGGAAACTACCGCAGTTTGTGAAATTCCATTCTCAAACCTACAAGATCTGAGCATTGCCATACCCTCTCTGCAACGGCAYTTTTTTCAGCTAATGAGTCGAGAAATTACAAATGATCAAAGTCTGATTACGTTACTAAGCAAGAATACAGCAGAAGAGCGTGTAGCCACTCTGCTGCTCAGCATTTCAAACCGAAACATGCGACGGAAACTTTCCGGGTCACGCTTTAGGCTTCCCATGTCACGRGCCGATATAGGGAATTACCTGGGATTAACGGTAGAAACCGTAAGCCGAGTATTTAGCAGATTTCAAAAAAAGGATTTACTACTTGTCGACAAAAAAGAAATTGAAATCATCGATTTTACAAAACTTCGTGCGTTAGCGAACTAGGCTAAACCAACAACAGTTATAAAAGAGTTTGCAGACAAAAAAGCCGGACTGATGTCCGGCNTTTTTTATGRTTTTAAGTTAAAGCTAYAAAYCTAAAACTTGTAACCAATACCAATCATATAAACCAATGGATCGATATCAACATCCGTTTTAATAACAACAGGCTGATCAAACTTAAACTTTGCTTCAGTCTCAATGTTGATATACCAAATTGAAGCATTAATTAACCAGTGTTCATTAATCTCATAATCAAAACCGACTTGTGCGGACCAACCCCAGGAATCATCTAATTCTAAATCCCCYCCAGTCAATCCCAATGTAGCTTCCAACTCACTATCCACATCTTCGCTAAAGAACTTGGTGTAGTTCACACCAACCCCCACATARGGTTGGAACTTTGATGCAGAATCCATAGGATAATATTGGAGTGTCAAAGTAGGCGGTAACTGCTTAGATGAACCAGCATCTACGGTTGAAGCACCCAAATCAGCTTTAATGTCATGATCAAAAGGAGTAGCTGCCAGTAAACCTACACCAATATGATTTGTCAGCATATAGGTRAAAGTTAAGCCCAACTGAGTATCATCGTCTACTTCAGCTTCTGTCCCAGCCAACACCGCTCCATTCAATGACAAAGCATCACTATCATCATTGGGATCAACCTGTGCAGCACCGACACGAAYAATAAAATCACCAGCTTCATGAGCGGTAACTCCAGCRGTGCCWAGTAACAGGCTACCGGCTAATACGGTGTTGATCGCCAGAGACAAAGCTCTTTTGTTTTCCATTTACTTTCTCCAAAAGTAGTAGTACTTATTTTCAGGAGAATTAAACTAAAAATAGTGTTTTRACAAATTGATCTGGATTAAATAAACCATACAAAAAAAGTGGTTATTAGTTATTTTCTACTGTAATAACCACGGGCTCTGACAATACAGGTGGATTGTGAGGTATATGAGAATAATCACCCAATAGTAATTGCAAACTGTGTTTTCCCGGTGTTAGCTCYAACGTAACCTCTGTCTGCCCACCACCAAARTGACGGTGATRCTCATCACTAGGTATCGGGAGGCTAAAGTCTGGCAAGGTCTTCAGATCAATTAAYAAATGATGATGCCCTGTTTTACCTTTATTGACTCCTGCTGGTGCAACTCCCATCCCRGACAAGCCAAAACGGACGGTAACAGGGTTGCTAATAGTGGCGCCATCGAGTGGTGAAAGAATATAAACTCTAGCCCCATCTTTGGAGGGTGAACCACCAGCAGCCACSCCGGTTGTCRCCAATAAAAATGTAACAATACAAACTAATTTTAGATATTTCATAACTTTTCTCATCATCATTAGCCACTTCATTAAGAAAGTAGCCGTTGTTTTTAAATGGTAATTTTTTGCTTATAAAAAAATYTATCTATATTTCTGTACCAAAGGAGYGAGCTTTTACTTCCCAGCTTTACTGCCGCCCATACAGTTAGGGGAATCTGGAGCATTACCTTCTGTAGACCATTCTTCTGGAGTATAAGTATGTAGCGCTAAGGCATGCACGCCACCAGCCATTTCATCCACAAGAATGCTATACACCAATTGATGACGCTGTACTGCACGCTTGCCTTCAAACTCAGTACTGGCAATAACTACTTTAAAATGTGTTTCAGAATTTGGTGGTACAGAATGCATATGGCTCTCATTCTCTACCRTTAAACTCAAGGGCCTCAAGGCCTCGTCTAATTTACTTTCAATCTGTTGCTGAATTGTCATCTGTCCTCCCACCAAACTAATCATTACACCGGCTGCTACAGCTGAGCCTATAGCAACTGCGACATTAGGGCCCATAAAAACATATAGACACAATCACTTGCCAGCACAATGTTAGCCAATCGCGTTTGAAGTATTGCCAGTAACCAGCAGTGCTCAGAAAATGAACACGATTACCATGCCATAAATTATCAAATCCAGGCCCTGTTGCAATAATTGTTGAGGCAAAARATTTGTCATATGTCATCCACCCAAKCTGGNNTGTTCCTRCCTCGTATTCTACACGCTCAATAGAGAACGTACYTTGTACGAAAACCATCTTAAAATGRCTATACTAATTGGGTCATGTTGCATCAATACATTCAATCCAACCCTATATTCATTCCATAACTGACTTTTCACTGGTGGGAGATTACAATCGCGCATGCCTTAATACTGATGTTAGGCCTGATCATTCCATTCACTTTCTATAATTGACCTTTTATGAGCATTAAATCACTACTTGAGCAACGTGTTCGAGCTGCCATGACCGCAGCTAATATCCCCAATGATAGCCCTGCTAATATCGCTATCAGCACTCGCGCTGGCTTTGGAGATTTTCAAGCCAACGGCGCTATGGCTGCCGCAAAAAAACTACAAACTAACCCTCGTGAATTAGCCCAGAAGATTATAGAAAACCTGGATCTTTCAGGAATTGCCAGCAATATCGAAATTGCAGGCCCAGGCTTTATCAATATTCACCTAGCACCTGAATTTTTAAGCCAGCAGTTGCAACAGCTGGCTTCAGATAAAAACCTGGGAACTAGTGAAATAACACCCCAAACAATCGTCGTAGACTACTCCTCTCCTAACCTCGCTAAAGAAATGCACGTGGGGCACCTTCGTAGCACCATTATTGGGGACTCCGTGACCCGAACCCTAGAATRTCTTGGTCACACCGTTATCCGACAAAATCATATGGGTGACTGGGGTACACAATTTGGCATGCTAATCGCCGAGCTGGAAGAGCAGCTAGGCAAAGACGCACAAGCCGAATTAGCTTTAGGTGACTTGGAAGTCTTTTATCAACAATCAAAAAAGCATTTTGATGAAGATCCCAACTTTGCAGATAAAGCACGTAATTATGTGGTGAAACTACAATCTGGTGAYCCRCACTGCCGTAAACTCTGGCAGCAATTTATTGATATCTCTGTGGCCCACAGTGAAGAGATCTATCATGATCTCAATGTTACGCTACAGCATACAGATATACGCCCTGAAAGTGCCTATAACGACGATTTGGTCAATGTCCTGACAGACCTTCAACAACAAAATCTTGCGGTAGAAGACCAAGGTGCCCAAGTCGTCTTTCTCCAGGAGTTAGCTGATAAAAAGGGCAACCCCAGYCCCGTYATTGTGCAAAAGTCYGGCGGCGGRTACCTCTATGCTACAACCGATTTGGCCTCTCTACGGTACCGCAGTAATGTCCTAAAAGCAGATCGTATTCTGTACTTTATCGATGCTCGTCAATCACTACATATGAAGCAAGTGTTTACCCTGGCAAAGAAGGCTGGATTTGTCACAGATAATATCTCTCTGGAGCATCACCCCTTTGGTACGATGATGGGCAAAGATGGCAAGCCTTTCAAAACCCGCTCTGGCGGCACTATTAAACTTACAGACCTGCTCCACGAAGCAGTAGAACGAGCCAGTGCTCTCGTTAAGGAAAAGAACCCACAATCCAACCCTGAAGAAATTGCAAAAATTGCCCGAAAAGTGGGCATTGGTGCCGTAAAATATGCTGACCTTAGTAAAACTCGAACCAATGACTACATCTTTGATTGGGATTCAATGTTGAGCTTTGAAGGGAATACTGCACCCTATCTTCAATACGCCTATACCCGTATTTGCAGTATTTTCCGAAAAGCTGGTCTAGAACTCTCATCTACTGATGGATCTACTAACAATACGACAAAGTTCTCCATCTGCATCACCGAACCCCAAGAAAAGGTTCTGGCCCTAAAACTTGTCCAATTTAAAGCAATTCTTCAACAAGTAGCTGATGATGCCTACCCCCACATTCTCTGCAATTACCTCTACGAGATAGCGAGTGCTTATATGAGCTTCTATGAGCATTGCCCTGTACTGAAGGATAATATTGATCAACAAACAAAAGAAAGTCGACTCGCTATCAGCCACATAACATCACGTATTATGGCAAAGGGTTTGGAGCTACTGGGTATAGAAGTGATGGAACAGATGTAAAACTAACAATACAAGTTTAGAGTGAAATCAATGGGTTAATCCAGCTTGATTTTTATGCTTGTGGCAAGCTTTGACAATACCAAGAATAAGACTACCCTTGTGTAATGATTGATCAGGTTAATGACAGCYTATATTCAGCATATRARCCCRTTGCGRRTARGCRTTATTCTGGTGCTGATTTYTGGATYAAGCTRAAAATGTCTGCRAAAGTTGCAGGCCGTGAGCTTGTTGAAAAAAGCCTATGGCTCCACTACGCAACCAGACGTTCTGATACATCTGTCTGGGCAAAAACTGTGGCCTACACTGCCCTCGCCTATTTCATTCTACCTATTGATGCAATACCAGATTTCATTCCTCTCACAGGTTACACCGACGACCTAGCCGCTATTGCCGCAGCAGTAGCTGCTATCACTAACTTTATTGATGATGATGTTAAAACCTTGGCCCGTAGCCGATTAAATGGCTGGTTCCATTAGTCATCCATTGGTTTATTTGAAAAATGCCACACACCCTTTTCATCCTGCCACTTTTGAATGGTTTTATCAGCGTCTATAGGATCTACACTATTAAGTGCTGGCATTTCGGACAACCTTCTTAAATCAAGATTGCCATTATCACTACCAAATGTGAGCATTCGGCCAGAGAATGGAGAAGAACCTGTTTTTAGATAAAACAGGTAGCCCCCTACCGCACAAAGCAAAATGAGAAAAATTAAACTGCGAACAATACCCCTAATCATTTATATTGCCTGTTTTTTATTTTCACAACCGATAACTGATATGCCTTCCACTATAACCTGTTGTCCAGCAGCGAAATTATAAACCCCATTATCCATGTATAAAGCTCAAATATCTTTTAAGTAAAGCACTCTCTAGGAACTGCTAAGTCTATCTGGGCACACACCACTGTATTAACAGTCCAKTCCAKTCCATTCCATTTAATTTAACTTCACCCATTTTTACAAAGATTACCCTAATCCTTCWTAAAACAATTACATCCRCAAATTGATCAAATAACASACAATCACAAYAAAACCATAAAAAGTTACCTGTCTTTTATGAATATTACTTGAATATATCTCTATAACCTGTTAAAAAATAAACAAAATAAATATCAATGAAAARCACCCTAAATAAAAKCGGGAGTTATACCATGATYTTTACTGCTGATGACCTACGCCATTTGGTGATTCGGGATACCTTGAACTATTTGGATGATTGGTCTCTTGCCGCGGAGAACCTTCTATTAGGTACCGCAGCACAAGAATCAGGTTTAGGGGGTTGGAATAAGGGGCGACGTGTAGGCCTATACCATATAACCCCGGCAATGCATCGAGCAGTTTGGGATAAGTACTTGGTCAACAACCCATCTCTAGCCAGTGAAGTTCGAGGAATGGCAGGKCAACARAGTTTTTTTAGAGCTCCCCACGGTGAGCTGGTCACCAACCTCAAGTATGCTACAGCCATAGCATGGATGATCTATCGTCGAGCTAACCAACAATTACCTGATGCACAAAACCCAATAGAACTAGGGAAATTCTGGCACCGCCACTTTCATCCTAAAGCCAAAGGTACAGTAGCTGATTTTGTGAGTAATTATCAGTTATTGATTCAAGAACAAGAAATGGCTGTTGCTTAAGAAAAGGGACGGCCTCAGATAACCAAGTCATATTTACTTCAATCCTGAGGTTGTTAAATCACCTTTCATATTCCGTTAAATACTTAGGAATTCTCCCGCGGCACCCTCTTAAACTTTTTCATATGTCGCTTTGCTTGGCTCCCAAAATTTTCTATTTCATTGATATGATTTTCACTCTCCGAAGGAAGCTTGGCATAACTACTTTTTCTTTTTAACGTGTTTCATCAAACGACGTTTTTTAGAGATTTGACGCGAGGTTAGTTTATTCTTTTTCCCCTTATAGGGRTTATCACTAGTCCTRTATTCAAYTCTTAYCGGTGTTCCATGAAGCTCCAACACCTTACGAAAGGTTTTCTCCAAATAGCGTGTATAGTGACTAGGGACCTGATCAACCTGATTACCATGAATCACAATGACCGGTGGATTTCTACCACCAGCGTGGGCATAGCGTAGTTTAATRCGACGACCTCTAACCARYGGRGGYTGGTGATCCATCACAGCATCCTGAAGAATTTGGGTTAACCGGTTAGTATTTAACTTGTCCGTAGCCGACGAATAAGCATTCTCGATGGAATCATACAAATGCCCCACACCCGTTCCATGAAGGGCTGAAATAAAGTGTATATCYGCAAAATCYACAAAACGAAGACGCCGCTCYAATTCCGATTTAATCCATTCTTTGCTATCAGACTCTAGCCCATCCCATTTATTAATGGCGATAACCAAAGCCCTACCCGCCTCAATAGCCATTCCCATTAGGTGCAGGTCCTGATCGACCAACCCATCATGGGCATCAATCATTAGTATCACCACATTGGCATCATCTACAGACTGAAGAGTTTTGACGATAGAAAATTTTTCCACAGTAAGAGATATATTTTTACGTCGTCGAATACCTGCTGTATCAATTAGCGTGTACTTTTTGCCTTCACGCTCATAATCAATATAGATGCTGTCACGCGTGGTYCCAGGCTGATCAAATACCACCACACGCTCTTCACCCAACATCCTGTTTACCAAGGTAGACTTACCTACATTTGGCCTACCCACTACGGCAATTTTAATACCATGGTCTTTATTTTTGAAATTATCCGGTTCTAGCTCCGAAAATGGCTCCAATACTGATTCCATTAAAGATTTAACACCACGACCATGGGTCGCCGTGGTGGGGTACACATTTTCCAGACCTAATTCAAAAAACTCTGCTGTCGCTATATCTGGGTTCACACCGTCTATTTTATTGGCAACCAGATAGACTTTACGCTGCTTCTCTCTCAGGTATTTGGCTAATTGCCGATCTATATGAGTAAGGCCATCTTTGCTATCAACAATAAAAAGAACAGCATCAGCCTCATCAATAGCAAGCATAGACTGCTCTGCCATAGCATAATCAATGCCCTCTTCTTTACCGGTAATGCCACCGGTATCAATTAGCATAAAACGTTGCCCCAGCATCTCACCTTCACCATACTTTCGGTCTCGGGTAAGGCCAGGATAATTGGCTACCAATGCATCTCGGGACTTAGTCAACCGATTAAAAAGTGTCGATTTACCAACATTAGGGCGGCCCACTAGGGCAAATACTGGGATCATTTATATAAGGCCTGTTAACACTATTTGGGGTTCTTTCACTACTGAGAGCTCTTTTTTTCTTCCACAAGGCGTTATGAGTGCTGTGTAGCTAGCTACACAAACAGAAATGCCGCCTACTAAAGATCGAGGCGGCATTCTACACGAAAACTGATTATGAATTATTCGAATTTATAAAGGGCTACTCAAACGTATAAGCGCTGACCGCTCCATCATTATCCAAAATATAGATATTCTTGCCATCGGTAACCATGGGTGCACTTACACCACTACTATCCACACGGGTTCTTCCCATAAAACGGCCATCTGTCTGTGACAATACGTGTAAATACCCTTGTGCATCAGCAACCAACATATATCCACCCACCACTGAAGGGCGATTTAATTGCCTATTAGACAACTTACTATTGGTCCAAAGAACACGACCACTGGTTGCACGCAGTGCTTTCACATCACCATTCGTTTCGGACACATAAATCTGCTCTAAACCATAAGCAGGGCCATTAACACTATCAATATCCTGATACCAAATACCTCGTCCAGTTCGACTAATAGCACCAATTCGTCCCTGATAGCTGACAACATAGACAATATCGCCTACCAACAGTGGCTCGCCATCAATATCTACCATTCGTTCCARCTCAGACCGACCTTGGGGTACCGTAATACGATTTTCCCACTTCATATCCCCAGTAGCGGCTGYAAATGCATAGGCTTTGCCATTGGCAAAACCCGTGATAACCGTATTACCTTCAACAAGGGGGGCACTTGTACCACGCAGAGATAAGACCGGCACTTCAATTTCAAACTGCCAGCGCTCTTCTCCACTTTGGGCATCAAGCCCAACGATACGGCCATCCTGAACCTGAGCAACAACAATGTCACCATTACCTGAGGGTGCAGCCAAAATTTCGCTAGATAACTGTGTCCGCCAACGCTCTGCCCCGSTCTCAGCTTCAAGTGCAATAACTTCGCCATCTAGACTACCGACAAATACCAGTTCACCACCAGTACCAACACCACCACCCAAAGGAATATCYAGTGCGACTTTCCAGACTYTTTTACCCGAACTGGCATCTACTGCCGCCACGYGGCCTTTATTGTCGGCGACATAAACTTTTCCATGTCCCAAYACTGGCTTTAAACCAGTACCCACAGAGTCATAATCTCCTACCATATTGGTAGACCATAGCTTGATAGGTTTTACTTCCTCATCAAAATTTGTCAGCTCGGCAGGCTCAGTCTTTGCTTCTTGTTGCTCCTCTTCATCTAGACCATCAGGGTTATAATCAGGAACAAAATCCTCAAARGCAGACCAGAYACCACAGCCCGATAACAAAACTACCATCGAAATGAGTAAAACTCTTTTCATCATGCATCGTCTCCAGAAGCATTAACATTTTCGACAGCATCAACCGCAGGAGCCACTTGATTTAATTTCAACTGAAGTATTGGCCCAAGCCGATTATCTTGCTCAGAGGCTAATKTTGTAGCCTGCTGATAAGCTTCRTAAGCGGCACTTTTATCGCCTTTCATCAAATAAAAATCACCGCGAGCTTCRGCATAAGCAGAAGACATYGTTTTGGCATCCACACCATTRAGCATGGACACAGCAAGATCCAAATTACCACGKGATGCTTCAACCTTCGCCAAACGTAGTGTAATAATTAAACCCAAGCCCTCATCAGCATCATCAAGYGCCCATTTCAATTGCTCTGCAGCAACATCAAGATCATTTTTTTCAACGGCTAACYTGGCAACCAGCAGTGCACCRTAACGTGCATACTGGCTATCACTGAACTCTGTCTTGAGTTGAACCGCCAGCTCATTAACCAGCTTGTGTTGGGTGTCATTTGCTTTTTGTCCTGGATCAACAATCGAAACTTCCATCATTTGCTGATAAAGCATTGATGCTGTTTCCACCTGTTGTTGACGCTGCTCTTGCCAGTACCCCCAACCAAAATAGCCACCAATAGAGACTAATACCGCAAGAATGGTAAAGAGGCCATGCTCTTTCCACCATTGYTTCAAATTCTCTAGCTGTTCCTCATCACTGAGATGTTCTGCCACGGTCATTCCCCGTTATTAATTAAAATTTTATTTAGCAAAGTTGCCAAATCAGTAGTRGCTARTGTTTGCTGTGGTTTATCCTCACGTAAGAATTTTATRGCCACTTCTCCTGCTGCCACTTCATCCTCACCCAAGATTAAAGCCAGCACGGCGCCACTCTTGTCAGCCTTTTTCATCTGACTCTTTARRCTACCACCACCGCAATGATTCTGGAGCCTCAARTTTGGACAAGCACCYCTCAGCATCTCACCCAACTCAAGYGCGTTTGACTGTACATCGCCTGCGGCAATGAGATAGGCATCTACACGCCGGGCGATACTATCAGGTACCACACCAGCCGCGTCAAGCAGCAAAACTAATCGCTCAAGGCCCATAGCAAAACCMACAGCAGGTGTGCTCTTACCACCCAATTGTTCGACTAAGCCGTCATACCGACCTCCGGCACAAACTGTCCCCTGAGCACCCAAAGAATCTGTCACCCACTCAAAGACCGTCTTGCCATAGTAATCAAGTCCACGAACCAATCTTGCATTCACCTCATAAGGAACACCCACAGTATCTAGCATGCCGCATAGCTGTTCAAAATGCTCACGTGAAGGAAYATCCAGAAAATCATGAAGYACTGGRGCCTCATCAAGYAGTGAYTGGGTTTCAGGGTTTTTACTATCRAGAATACGCATAGGRTTTGTATRCAAACGACGCTGGCTATCTTCATCTAACTGGTCTTTGCGTTGCTCCAAGTAGGCCACCAGAGCATCACGRTAACGCCCTCGGGATTCACTGGTTCCCAGGGTATTGATTTGAAGTGTAACAACCTCAGTTAACCCAAGTTGCTGCCATAACCGCCAAGTCATGGAGATCAATTCTGCGTCAATGTCCGGGCCATCAAGCCCAAACACTTCCACACCAACCTGATGAAACTGACGCAACCGACCTTTCTGRGGCCKCTCATAGCGAAACATAGGCCCCTGATACCATAATCTCTGCACTTGATTATACGTCAAGCCATGCTGCTCACAGGCTCGAACACAACCTGCTGTTCCTTCAGGCCGTAAAGTAACACTGTCACCATTGCGGTCGTCAAAGGTATACATTTCTTTTTCGACGATATCAGTCACTTCGCCAATCGTCCGTTTAAATAGCTCGGTAGGCTCTAGAATTGGAAATCGAATTTCACCGTAACCATAACGGGACAATAAACTGGCAATTGTAGATTCCAGATACTGCCAACAAGGAGAGTCTTCGGGGAGCACATCATTCATGCCCCGAATTGATTGAATTTTCTTCATTAAGATTTCGCTATTAGGTTTTCTTSTTGCTCAGCCTTCTGAGATGCCTTACTGCGAATTAACGCTTCAAGCTCATCCACTAAATTTTCCTGAGAAAGCTTTTGGCTAGGTTTGCCATCAATATAAATTAAGTTGTTAGGTGTACCGCCAGTTAAACCAATATCCACTTCTTTTGCTTCGCCKGGWCCATTAACGATACAACCAATCACAGCAACATCCATTGGTACTGTTATATCTTCCAACCGGGTTTCTAATATGCTCATGGTCTTAATTACATCAAARTTTTGTCGGGAACAGCTGGGGCAGGCAATRAAATTGATACCCTTACTCCGCAGYTTAAGGCTTCTCAACATATCCCAGCCAACCTTMACTTCYTCTACGGGATCRGCAGCAAGTGACACCCTGAGGGTATCCCCAATGCCGTCCATCAGCAGCAARCCCAAACCAATAGAAGATTTAACTGTACCTCCACGTAGRCCACCCGCCTCTGTAATACCTAAATGCAGYGGATTATCAATCATTGTTGCTATTTTTCGGTACGCAGCCACAGCCATAAAAATATCAGAAGCTTTAAGACTTAATTTAAAATTATGGAAGTTCATACCGTCCAAAATTTCCACATGACGCATAGCTGACTCTACCAAGGCGTCTGGTGTCGGCTCACCATATTTTTTCTGTAGATCCTTTTCCAAAGAGCCAGCATTTACACCAATACGAATAGGTATATTTAAATCACGCGCTTTATCAACAACAGCCCGAATGCGTTTTTCTCTGCCAATATTACCTGGATTAATTCTAAGGCAATCCACTCCTAAATCAGCAACACGAAGTGCTATACGGTAATCAAAGTGGATATCTGCCACCAGAGGCACGTCAACCCGCTGGCGGATGGCACCAAAAGCCTCTGCAGCCTCCATGGAGGGAACAGAAACCCGAACGATATCTGCGCCAGCACTAACAATTTGATTAATTTGACCAACCGTCGCATCCACATCAGTGGTTTCGGTATTCGTCATACTCTGTATCGAAATGGGTGCATCACCACCAACAGGGACATTGCCAACCATGATTTGTCGTGATTTTCTTCGCTTAATTGGCGACTCCGAATGCATTTTCTACTACCCTTCCTTTGTATCGCCAATTTTAAATTTAGCCATATTATCATTGTCTGTAGATGGCACACTGACCCGCTCTCCGTTAAGACTCAGCTCTACGCCTGGAGCATTTCCCAAGATCACATCAAAGGGAGCCAAACCACTCACCTCTCCCTGATAACCTGATGCCTTCAAATCAGCCAGAAGAATATCTCCCTGAGCATCTAATATTTCAATCCAACTTTGCTGAACCACCTTAATACGTAAAATTTGGTTGCCGGGTGCTAATGGTGACTCAGCATGCAGAGTCTCATTATTTATCACTATGAATTTTTCAACAGTACTACCATTGCTCTCATCAGAGTCTATTGGCGACGTTTGATGCTTTACCTGCTTCGTTGTAGAGCTAGTTAACGGCGTAATATCGTTTAACTCTAAATTCGTCGAGTCATTATCTCGACTAGACAGGAACAGCCAAAATATTATGACAGCCAACGCTATCAAAATGACAGGTATCACTAAAGGCCAAATTTGTTTTTTCTTTTGGGTGCCCTCAAGTCGGATGAAAGGCTCTCTTTGCCCTAACCCTAACTCAATCATTCGAGCATCAAAACCAACTAACAACTCACTCTCAGAAATACCCAAGATCGAACAATAACGTCGGATATAGCCCTTTACATACATGGGCGATGGCAAACAATCATACTCATCATGCTCAAGCGCATTCAAAACACGTTTAGTTATGCCTAAATGAAGAATGACTTCCTCTACTGCCAGCCCCTTTTCTTTACGAGCACGGCAAAGAATTTCGCCAGGATTTACCTGAGTTAGTTCTGATGATTGTTGTTCTTTCTTACGGTTTTTTACGCTCATTTTTTAGCCAGCTTTGGTATTCCTGATTTTCCTGAGAATCGGGAAATAAGTTCTTCAACGCCATGCCTTGGCTTGCTTCGGCATTTTGATTGCCAACGCTGTTTTCTATTCTAATACCTAACCACAAGCCTCTAGGACTAACTTTTTGCTTGGTTTCATTGTATCTATCCAGTAATTGCCTGGATCTAGGATAATCTGTGCGGTTGTAGAAAATTTCTGCCAATTCAAGATAGGCCTCAGACATGCTGGGACGCAGTATGGCCGCTTTTATAAATACCTTTTCCGCTTCTTTAGGGTGACCCAATTTTAATGCCGTCACTCCCACTTTGTAGAGCAATTCTGCCCGCTTGGGATAATCTAAATCTTCGGCACCTTTAACAAACTGATGATGAGCCTCTTCCACTCGCCCAGACCGGAATAGAAACAAGCCATAATTATTACGACCACGGGTAAATTCAGGGTCGTAACTCAGCGCTTTTTTATAATATGACTCAGCAGTTTCAAGTTCCATTTCTTGTTGGTATAGCAAGGCCCACACATCTTGTAACTCCGCTGAGCGGCTGTTTATTTTCATCGCTTTATATAGATGCTCTCGGGCACGCTCATGATCTCCTTTCCCCAAATAGCCTATCGCTAACTGTAGGCGAGTGTCCAAAGCCTTTTCTTGATCAACTTTAGGTTGCTGGGCTGAGCCGTCAATTGTTGTTGTCGTCACACAACCTGCAACCAATAATAATGACAATATACCGCCAAAAATCCAAAATGATCTTTGATTGTTACGGCTTTTCACTACGTTTTCAATCATCCTAATTATCCATTTACAAACCTGACAGGCTGCTCCTGATTTTGGCGCTGATATCGTTCACTCCGGCGGGTTCTATCATTGACTGTACCAGCCAATTGACCACATGCCGCGGCAATATCGTCACCTCTTGTTGTTCTCACTGTCACAATATGCCCGGCTTTCTGCAGTATATCTCTGAACCGGTTCAGAGCGGTATTGGTCACTCTTTTATAATCCGATTGAGCAAAAGGATTAAAGGGTATCAGGTTAATTTTGCAGGGAAGAGTACTCAACAATTTGGCCAATTCATGTGCATGCTCATCCCTATCATTCACCCTATCCATTAACGTATATTCAATGGTAATTTTCCGGCGAACATCCGGCATTTTATCCAAATAGCGCTGAGCTGAAGCTAACAGTTCCGCTATGGGGTACTTTTTATTGATAGGAACCAATTGGTTACGCAACTCATCATTCGGAGCATGTAATGAAATAGCCAGAGAAACGTCACTCACCTCAGACAACTTATCCAACATAGGTACTACACCAGAGGTGCTGAGTGTTACCCGCCGTTTCGATAGTCCATAGGCATTATCATTGAGCATCAAACTCATGGCATCAACAACATTGTCAAAATTTAACAACGGCTCCCCCATTCCCATCATCACAACGTTACTCACTACCCTGTTAGCCTTGGGACCAAGGGAGTTAAATGCTTTTGCTGCAATCCATAACTGACCAATAATTTCAGCTGCTGTGAGGTCTCGGTTAAACCCCTGTTTACCCGTTGCACAAAAACTACAATCCAGAGAACAACCAATCTGAGAAGAAACACACAGGGTTCCTCGGCCTTTCTCAGGAATAAATACTGTTTCAATACAATTGCCATCACTGACACGTATCAACCATTTACTGGTGCCATCAATTGAGTCATGTTGACTGACAACTTCGGGAGCTCTAATTTCTGCCACAACCTTCAGTTTTTCACGGAGATTTTTGGCAAGATTGGTCATTTGATCGAAGTCATCCACACCCATTTGGTGAATCCACTTCAAAACCTGAGTTGCACGGAACGGTTTTTCACCAATACTGGCAAAAAAATCAGTAAGTTTTTCAACAGAAAGCCCCAGAAGGTTAGTTTTGCTCTGCTGGGGCCCTACAATTGTACTCATGTCAGTACATATTACGGTCATAGGTATTTCCGCATTATCGAACTGTCATTAATGACGGAATTAACGTGCACAAACTTCATCATCATTAAAAAAGTAGGCCACTTCGCGTTCAGCAGAAGCTGGAGAATCAGAACCATGAACAGCATTCGCATCAATAGATTCTGCAAAATCAGCACGGATGGTACCAGCATCAGCTTCTTTAGGATTGGTTGCACCCATCAGATCACGATTCTTGGCAATAGCATCTTCCCCTTCCAGCACTTGAATAATAACAGGACCAGAGGTCATGAAACCAACCAGGTCACCATAAAAAGGACGTTCCTTATGCTCTGCATAGAAACCACCAGCCTTCTCTTCAGAGAGTTGTTGCATTTTAGACGCAACGATTTTTAGACCAGCCTCTTCAAAACGATCATAAATTTTTCCAATAACGTTCTTGGCAACTGCATCAGGCTTGATAATAGAAAGGGTACGTTCAATAGCCATTAATTAATGTCTCCGGGATATTTTTTCAATTTGGTGAGCCAACTCCATCCAACAGCACTATTTATTGCACCTCGGTGTTGGCGTGATGATACTCAGCTATAAATAGAGGGGGGGATTTTACTCTTGAATACAGAGGGCTACAAGGAAACAACAAACACTATGCAGGGGTTGTAATAACAGATTAAGCCGCTAACAATTTAGTAAAATGCTCACAGGGGACAGGCATACTAAAATGTGCTCCCTGATAGGAGTGGCAACCCAGCTCCTTTAGTATTACCAAAGCTTCTCGGTTTTCCACACCCTCTGCTGTTACTTGCAATCCATATTGCTTAGAAACAGCCATAATCGCCTCTACAATACCCCTGCTTTCTGGGTCACGGTGAATATTACGAATAAATTCACGATCAATTTTCAGCTGGTCAAAGGGTAGCCGTTTTAAATAGATCATCGATGAATAGCCAATACCAAAATCATCAATGGAAAACATTGCACCCAGAGATTTGATGGCTTCCATCTTTTTAATCGCTTCATCAACATCATCGATAACCAAATTTTCAGTCACTTCAAAAGTAAGAAACTTGGGATCGACGTTATAACTGCTCAGACTGTGCTGGATAATTTCCAACAATTGGGGATCACGAAACTGCCGAGGGCTCACATTAATACTTAACCGCATATGGTCTTGCCAGATACCCTGGTCGAGAAAATTACGGACATATTCACAAGCGGTACGGATCACCCACCGGCCGACGTCTACAATTAAACCTGACGATTCAAGTACAGGTATAAACTCCGAGGGCATATTTGTGACCTTATCAGAGCTCATCCAACGCAGTAACACCTCGCCACCCAGCATTTCACCCGTCTGAACAGATATTTGTGGCTGCACATAAAGAACAAACTCATGGTTATCCATGGCTTTTCTTAACCGGGTATTCATATCAATTTGGCGCTGAGCCTTCTCTGTAATACAGGGGTCAAAAAAAGCAATGCTGTTTCGCCCTTTCCGTTTTGCCTCATACATTGCCGTATCGGCATATTGAAGCACTCGATCGGCCGTCACGTTGGCATCGGTCACCAGAGCAATACCAATACTAGCCGTCAATATAATTTCGTGCCCTTCCAGGAAGATAGGTGTAGCAACAATCTCTCCCAGCTTTTCAGCAATGGCCTGAGCATCCCAGGCCGCCTGAGAAACACTATCTGACAGTTGCGGAATAAACAGTACAAATTCATCACCGCTCATCCGGGACAGCATATTTTTACCCGTCACCAGCCCTGTGATGGCACGTCCAATTTTTTTAATTACCTGGTCACCGACAGCGTGACCCCAAGAATCATTAATGTCTTTAAAATGATCCAAATCCAGCATCATCACAGCACCACAAACCTGCTGATTTTGATGTTCATTCAAAAAACCAGTAATGGTTTGTGACAACATCTGTCGGTTGGGCAAGTTTGTTAGACTGTCATAAAAGTGATCTCGGCTCGCTTTTTCCCAAGGCTTTATACTGCCAGCATCCTCAGCTAACTCGCTGAGAGCACTCGTACCCGACAAGCCAGAACCCTCTATTGGGCTCACAAAGGGATGAAAGTCTCTTAATTTTAGCTCCGGTGTCGTTTCACTAATAGCGGGCAAATTATTATTATCTACAGGCTCAGGATCACCTGCTTCTGGTGCAGGTATCTCTGAATAAGGTGTTTCGAGAAAAGAAGGTACTAAATCTGAAGGAATTGAGGACGTAGACTCATTAATTGAGGACGTAGACTCATTAGAAGTAGGTTCAAAATTTGTAGATGTCTGCTCTGCATCATCTTCGGCAGTAACAGGGCGAGTTTGTACTTGCTGATGATTAAGCATCACCACCAACTCTTTTCCATCCTCTGTCACATAAACAATATTGACAGTAACGTCACAAGACCCTCCATCTAAAGGGCATTGCCAAATGATTTCTTTAGTGCCCTGCTTGATGGCTTTTTTCAGCTGCAGTTTTAAATCGACCAAAGCCGAAGATTCTTCGCCTGTAATATTATCCAGCGAAGCACCCACCATCTGGTCAAGCCGACAGCCAAGGAGGTCAAGAGCGTTTTTATTGGCATCGACGCAGACGCCGTAAGCAAAGAAAAGAGTGCCATAAGGGACTGCTTCAACCAGTACTTTATAAAGCTCTTCTTTAGAGCTCATTAACACCCCTTAATCCATTATAATAATTCTTGCCACATTCTAATCGAGTTCTTCAATCCATGCCATCTGGATTGCCTCTAGAATTTTTTCACCACAACGTTCTGGATTATCGTCAAAATCTGGTAATGCCATGACCCAATTACGCAGATCTACAAAATTGACATAGTGAGGATCCACCTCTGTATGAATTTCTGACAATTCAATCGCAATATCCAAAACATCTGTCCATATTAATGACATGTCAGACTCCTAGTGTTTTTCAGACACCATATTTATCGTATATTTAGGTATTTCTATCACCAAATCTTCATCTTTGACAAACGTCTGGCAACTAAGCCTTGAGTCAGGCTCTACCCCCCAGGCCTTGTCCAAGAAATCCTCTTCCAGCTCATCCGCCTCCTTCAAGCCATCAAAACCCTCACGGATATACACGTGGCACGTTGTACATGCACAGGACATCTCACATGCATGCTCAATCTCAATACCATGGCTAAGTGCCAACTCACAAATACTCTGCCCTGGTTCTGCTTCTATAACTGCCCCTTCTGGACAAAGATTGTCATCAGGTAAAAATACTATTTTTGGCATTTCATATGTCCTTTTCTATCTCATCAAGACTGTGACCCGCCAATGCTTTTTGAATACTGGCATTCATTCTTCTTGCAGCAAATTCTTCACTAGTTTTTGATACCATCTCAATATGGCGAGCAATTTCTCGGTGATTCTGACTATGGCGAATTTCATTCAAACCATTCAAAGCCATTTCCAAACAATGGTATTCCTCTTCATTCAATAGACCTCGCCCATCCGCCTCTAAAGCAGCTAATAAATCCTCATACATTCGACCAGCATCCACTTGCTGCTCACGAAGGGCCCTCACCTGCATATCTTCCCTGGCATGGGTAAAAGACTCTTTAAGCATCCGAGTAATATCATCATCATCCAGCCCATAAGAAGGTTTCACTTCAATGTGGGCTTCCACACCACTCACTATCTCTTTAGCTGAAACATTCAGCAAGCCATCTGCATCCACTTGAAAACTGACACGAATTTTAGCTGCGCCAGCAACCATAGGAGGTATACCATGCAATTCAAAATGAGCCAGTGAACGGCAATCAGAAATTAGCTCTCTCTCTCCCTGTAACACATGAACAGACATGGCCGTTTGACCATCTTTAAATGTTGTAAAGTCTTGAGCTTTAGCCACTGGAATAGTGGTATTACGATGGATAATTTTTTCCATCAAACCGCCCATAGTCTCTATACCCAGAGACAGCGGAATCACATCCAGAAGCAACATTTCGTCACCAAGCTTATTTCCCACCAACACATCAGCTTGTATCGCAGCGCCAATGGCCACTACTCGGTCTGGATCTATATTCACCAGTGGCTGCTGAGCAAATGCCTCCGCTACCTTTTCACGCACTCGAAGAGTTCTGGTAGAACCGCCAACCATCACCACATTTTCCACATCTGTGGCCTTAAGCCCAGCATCGCGCAATGCTCGCCGACAGGAACGTAGGGTTTTATCAATCAATGGATCTACCAAAGAATTAAACAGTTGCCGCTCAAGTGTGCCTGTCCAACCGGCGACGCTAACTTCAACTTGTGACTGATCTGAAAGTATTTCCTTGGCTTTACGGGCAGCCATTAGTAGCTCACGCTGCTGGAATGGATTTAGATCATGCTCCAAGCCAGCCTGCTCAGCCAACCATTGGGCTAATACTCGATCAAAATCATCACCACCCAGTGCCGAGTCCCCGCCAGTGGAAAGAACCTCAAAAACCCCAAGTGATAATCGCAAAATAGATATATCAAAAGTGCCACCACCCAAATCATAGACGGCTATTACGCCCTGCCCACCCTGATCCAGGCCATAAGCTACTGCAGCGGCTGTAGGCTCATTTAAAAGGCGCAGTACTTTCACACCGGCTAGTGTCGCCGCATCTTTAGTGGCCTGGCGCTGCGCCTCATCAAAATAAGCAGGCACTGTCACTACAGCACCCTCTAAAGCACCATCTAAAGCAAGTTCTGCACGCTCTACAAGCACCCTAAGAATTTGTGCCGAAGCTGCCACAGGACTAATATTTCCAGCCACCGTTTTAAAACTTGGCATACCTCCATCACCCGTTACCATGTCATAAGGCAATTGGCTGCCAAGGGTTTTAATATCCTCGATACCACGACCCATAAAACGCTTAACCGATATTAGCGTATTCAATGGATCCTCAGCAGACTGCGCATATGCCGTACGACCAACCGTGACATCACCCGCAGCATTGTAATGAACCACCGAGGGCAACAGATGTTGATGTTCACTGTCTAGCAATGTTTCGGGAGTACCGCTTCTCACGGTAGCTACCAGTGAATTAGTTGTGCCCAAATCTATGCCTACAGCACGTCTGCGCTGATGAGGCTCTGGGGACTGACCGGGTTCAGAAATCTGTAACAGGACCACTATGCGTTACCACGTATAAGTCATTGAGCAATTAATCGTCTAATTCTTGTTCTAGCTGTTCCACTTCATTCAATAATTTATTAAAGAATTGCATCTTGGCTACTGTTTCAGCAGCATCTAGAAATTCAGCCTGGTTGTATTGTTTAGTAAAGGTCTGTTGCAACTCAAGATATTGCKMSKCRMCMWSYTYMSMRASCKYRYSRRSYRSRRYRAWGKSSTTRKCKSCWYCYYGMMMYKCKKMSWAYATKTCCCGCAATTCGATCTGCTGCATTAAAAACAAAGAGTCATGGGTGATATGCGTATCACCTGAGGCATCCATATCTTGTAGGGACAATAGATATTGTGCTCTACGCAAYGGTGACTTGATATCAGTATATGCTTGATTAATAACCGCAGCATATTGCACAGCYAGGCGYTGTTCTTRGGAGGGTTTTCCGACATAACGATCCGGATGAAATTCTCGCTGCATACTGTGATAACGTTCCGCTAACAAGCCCAAATCAACCTGATAGCTCACGGGCAAGCCGAATAATTCAAAATAGTTACTAGTGAAATCCACGGTAAAAGAACCTGATTAGAAAAAGAGTGGCCTTGGAGTTAAAATTTGTACATTTAAGGCTCTAGTATTTATGCCTTACTAAGGCTAGACATGAAAACTTTCGCCACAACCACACTCATCTTTTACATTCGGGTTGTTAAACTGAAAACCTTCATTAAGCCCCTCTTTGACAAAATCCAATTCCGTACCATCAAGGAAAGAAAGACTTTTAGGGTCAATAAAAAGCTTGGCATCACCGCTGGCAAAAAGCATATCCTCTGGCTCTTGCTTATCCACAAATTCCAGTACATAGGACAACCCTGAACAACCCGTGGTTTTTACACCCAAGCGTATACCAAGACCATGACCTCTATGTGCCAAATGCCTAACCACGTGTTCTTGAGCAGCGTTTGTCATGGTAATTGCCATTATTCAGAGCCCCCTTCACCACGCTTATGTCGTACATCTTTCACCGCAGCTTTAATGGCATCTTCAGCCAATACTGAGCAATGAATTTTAACCGGCGGCAAGGCAAGTTCTTCAGCAATTTCAGTGTTCTTAATCTCTGCAGCTTGGTCCAGAGTCTTTCCCTTCACCCACTCCGTAAGTAGAGAGCTGGATGCTATTGCAGAACCACAACCATAAGTTTTGAACTTTGCGTCTTCAATAATGCCACTATCACTTACTTGTATTTGCARTCGCATCACATCACCGCAGGCGGGAGCGCCAACCATACCAGTACCCACATTACTGGACTTATCATCCAGCTTGCCTACATTGCGAGGATTATCATAGTGATCGAGTACTTTGTCACTGTAAGCCATCATTCAACTCCTTATTAACACCCTAAATAAGTCAGTGCGCAGCCCACTCAACCTGGCTCAGGTCAACACCGTCTTTGTACATATCCCATAATGGGGACAGCTCTCTTAATTTTGTGACTGCATCACGAATTTTACCAATAGCGTAATCAATCTCTTCTTCCACCGTAAAACGGCCCATAGAGAAACGAATGGAGCTATGTGCTTGCTCATCATTTAACCCCAGTGCGCGAAGCACATAGGAAGGCTCCAAACTTGCAGAGGTGCAGGCTGAGCCTGAAGATACAGCTAGATCCTTAAGTGCCATGATGAGGGATTCACCCTCAACATAGGAAAAACTAACATTAAGATTTCCAGCCACACGCTGGGTCATGGAACCATTTATCTGCACTTCTTCCATATCAGAAATGCCATCCCACAATCTATTTCTCAATGCAAGAATACGTTGGCCTTCTTCGACCATTTTTTCTTTGGCAATGCGAAAAGCCTCACCCATCCCAACAATCTGATGGGTTGCCAATGTACCTGAGCGCATACCCCGCTCATGGCCACCACCATGCATTTGCGCCTCAATCCGAACACGGGGCTTACGACGCACATAAAGGGCACCAATACCCTTGGGGCCATAAATTTTGTGTGCAGAAAGTGACATCAAGTCAACTTTCATAGCCTCCATATCAATGGGAACTTTACCCGCACTTTGAGCTGCATCCACATGAAAGAAAACCTTGTGTGCACGACAAATTTCACCGATAGCYGCAATGTCAGTAATCGTACCTATCTCATTATTTACATGCATCAAAGAAACCACAGTGGTGTCTTCCCTAATCGCAGCCTCAACAACCTCAGGTTTAATTACACCTTCGGCATCGGGGTCTAAATAGGTAACCTCAAAACCCTCACGTTCCAATTGACGACAAGTATCAAGCACCGCTTTATGCTCAATCTTTGAAGTAATAATGTGTTTACCTTTTTTCTGGTTAAAGTGCGCACACCCCTTAATGGCCAGATTATTGGCCTCGGTGGCTCCAGAGGTCCAAACAATCTCCCTAGGGTCTGCGTTCAATAATTCTGCAATCTGCCCACGGGCTTCCTCAATGGCAGCCTCAGCCTTCCAACCAAAGGAGTGAGACCGTGAAGCTGGATTCCCAAAATTCCCTTCAGTGGTCAGACAATCTGCCATTACCTTAGCCACGCCAGGGTCAACTGGCGTAGTGGCAGAGTAATCAAAATAAATAGGCAGTTTCATTCAATAGCTCCTAATAATTCACAGCTGATCTTTGCTCTCAACTGATACTTATATCAACTTGTTCACTTGGCGGTATGGCCACCAGCTGTATTTCGTGCTGATGAACTAGACTATCCAAAGTAATACCACTAAGAAAACTGTGTATCTGATGGCTCAAATCATCCCATAGATGATGGGTTAAGCAGATATCACCCTTATGACAGTTACCTTTACCACTACAACTTGTCGCATCAATACATTCATTTACTGCATCGATAATTTCTGCAACATTAATATTATCGCTACCACGAGATAACCGATAACCACCACCAGGACCACGCACACTGCTAACCAAYTCCTGTTGGCGCAATTTTGCAAACAATTGCTCAAGATAGGACAGGGATATTTCTTGACGATCAGATATATCGGCCAAGCTAATTGGCCCTTTATCTCCATGAAGAGCAAGATCCAGCATCGCAGTAACTGCGTACCGGCCCCGTGTCGTCAGCCGCATTGTGATTCCCTCACCGTTACCTTRTGGAAACAATATAATACAAATTATGCTAAAACCAACCTTTTTAGTCAAGTAAATAGCATACTATTTTAGTAGGTTATTCTAAAGCCATAGAAAAAATCATCTACTCTTTTGATTCTATTGCTTTTTTCATTCTATAAGCCGCATTTTGAATAGCTGTCAAAACACCCCTGAGAATGGATAATTCCATCTCATCCAGACGAATTCGWCCATACAATCGACGCAGTCGTGTCATGGTTTGACGCGGGTTATCCCTATCATGAAACCCGATATCTACCAGCGCCTGCTCTAAATGCTGGTAATACATTTCTAAATCCTGTGCTTTTGCCGGAGGCTKATCCCAYTCATCAAATGAAGGCAATACGCCATCTTTATCAGCCAACGAAGCCATACGAACTTCATAACACAGCACCTGAACAGCGGCAGCAAGGTTTAGGGAACTATATTCGGGGTTCGAGGGAATATGCACATGATAGGTACATTTRTGCAGCTCTTCATTRGTCAGGCCCCTATCCTCACGACCAAAAACAATGGCCACATCATGCTCGGCTGCTTCCTGCCAAATTCGCGTGCCGCATTCACGAGGATTCACCAAGGGCCACGGAATGCGACGTTCACGAGCACTGGTTCCCACCACTAAACCACAACCTGATATGGCCGCATCCAGATCTTCTACAACGACAGCATTATCTAACACATCAAGAGCATTGGCAGCACGCCAAACAGCCCTATCAGCTGGATACTCCTTGGGTGCCACAAGATAGAGCCGAGAGAGCCCCATATTTTTTATAGCACGAGCTACACCTCCAATATTCCCAGGATGGCTGGTGTTAACAAGTACAACACGAACCCTGTCAAAATTACTCATGAAGCAGTTTTCCAATAGAGTGAGAGTGAAAATAATAATTCATATTATGTATTGGGCTATAGCTATAAGCGTATATCAGCCTACCCGCGATATAACTCTATAAAATTTAACCCATAGATTTGATCCGCTAATCTATTAAGAGCTGGGACCTAAAAGTGCGCGAATTCTATCAGGAAGAACCCATAAAATCATGGCATTTACTCTTCGCCTAACCCGCAAACCACGGATGATCATCAACATACCCTCATTGGCAACTAACATACCACCACATGCTCTGATACAATGCCGCGCCTCCTTCAARCTGGAACCTCTAACAATGGAACCGATGGTCAATATCGCCCTTCGTGCTGCCCGCAAGGCAGGAGAAATAATTGCTCGCGCCTCAGAACGTACCGATTTAATAAGAGTCAGTGAAAAAGGCCGAAATGATTATGTGACTGACATTGACCATGCCGCCGAAAAAGAAGTGATYTATCACTTAAGGAAAGCYTTTCCAGAACATACCATCATTGGTGAAGAATCCGGATTACTKGAAGGAAAAGATAACGACTATCAATGGATCATTGATCCTTTAGACGGTACCACTAACTTTATCCATGGAATCCCACACTTTGCTGTTTCCATTGGCTGTCGMTATAAGGGCAAACTAGAGCATGCTGTGGTGTTCGACCCGATGCGCCGTGAAGAATTTACTGCCAGTCGAGGCCGCGGAGCCTTTCTAAATGGCAACAGAATACGCGTGTCAGGACATAAAGGTCTACCTGGAGCCATTGTTGCCACTGGCATTCCCTTTAACAGCCCAACCATTGAACATATGGAACCCTACCTGGCCTGCCTGACAGATCTGGCGAGAGAGTCCTCAGGAATTCGAAGACTAGGCGTTGCTTCACTGGATTTAGCCTATTTGGCAGCAGGGAGATTTGATGCATTCTGGGAAATGAATTTACAACCCTGGGATATTGCTGCAGGGGTCTTGTTAGTTAAAGAAGCCGGCGGACTAGTGAGTGACTTCCGGGGCAATGATGGCTATATGGAAAGTGGCAATATTGTCTGCGCCTCACCCAAACTGTTCAAACCGACGTTACAAATAGTTCAAAAACACCTGGGCTATCTCGACAAACGCTAAACAGCTTATTAACTAATTCTCCTCAAAGAGCATCTGACAATCCAAGCCTTGCTTTTGCAAAATGTCACGCAATCTTCGCAAGGCTTCAACCTGTATTTGTCGTACCCGCTCCCGAGTAAGGCCAATTTCCCGCCCCACCTCTTCCAGAGTGGACACATCATAACCACGCAAACCAAAACGTCGAGCAATGACCTCTCGCTGTTTATCAGACAGCTCTGACAAACAAACCTCAATGGAGCTGATGATATCATCATCTTCTACCAACTCTTCAGGATCATTAGAGTGTTCATCCGCCAGCGTTTCCACCAAAGTCCGATCACCGTCCTTACCCATAGGGACGTCAACCGAACTAACTCTCTCATTAAGACGTAGCATTCTTGAAACATCTGATACAGTTTTATCCATCGACACCGCAATTTCTTCTGCGGTTGGATCATGCTCAAGTTTTTGAGCTAACTTTCGTGACGCTTTTAGATACACATTCAGCTCTTTCACCACATGAATAGGCAGTCGAATTGTGCGGGTTTGATTCATTAATGCCCGCTCGGCAGACTGCCTAATCCACCAGGTAGCATAGGTAGAAAAACGAAAGCCCAGCTCAGGGTCAAATTTTTCTACCGCGCGCATTAAGCCGATATTTCCCTCTTCGATTAAGTCCAGCAGCGTCAGACCCCGGTTGACATAACGGCGGGCAATTTTTACAACCAGTCTAAGATTGCTCTCAATCATTYTCTTACGTGCTGAATCGTCACCTTTGGCGATAAGGCGAGCGTAATACACCTCTTCCTCTGCTGTAAGCAATGGTGCATATCCAATTTCTTTGAGGTAAAGACTCGCAGCATCAAGTACTTTCTCTGCTTTACTCTCAGAGAGCTGCTTTTTTTCATCCTCTTTATCGAAATTAACATCTTTTATCACAACAAATCCTTATCTAACGCTTCACTCTAAAAACTAGCCCAATCATGGAGTTTTTGAGAGAATATTACCCGATAAATAATACAAACTATCGTAATTGACATAATTAAGTTGYGTAATAAATATTAATTATGCCTATAACTTTATGAAAGTTACCACCAAACTATAACAAATAAAACCACTTGTACCGATTTGTTTATCGGTACAGCTAACCACTTACCATCTATTTCTTCTTTTAAATAAGAAGAAAAAAACCTATAGAACAGACTTATTTTTGATTATTTTTTTGGTAAATAACGCAGAGGGTTAACGGGTTTTCCGTCCTTACGAATTTCAAAATAGAGCCGTTTTCTATTAGAAGGATCCCCACCCACTTCTGATATTTTTTGCCCGCCTTTAACAGCTTGACCTTCCTTCACAAAAATCTTTCGATTATGGGCATAAGCACTGAGAAAAACGCTACTGTGCTTAACAATAATAAGCTGACCATAACCCCGCAATCCACTGCCAGAATAAACAACYACACCAGATGCGGCAGCAACAACAGGTGCACCTGAAAAGCTCTGAACATCAATACCCTTAAAAAGACYTGAACTGTTAAAATATTTTGACACCTTTCCGCGAACAGGCCACTGCCAATGCCAACTRGAAGGTAAAGCAGGTGTTTTTTTAGGAACAGACRGTTTGGTCTTTGGTCTAGACTTRCTCTGATTCTTTGGYCGAAAACCACTTGGTTTTTTATTTGCAGAGGGTCGGCTAACAGAATACGCAACACGGCTGGTATCAAGAGTTAAACGTTGCCCATGATAAATGGTATAGGGGCGAGAAATACCGTTTGCTCTGGCAAGTTTTTGCACGTTTTTTTCATAACGCCAGGCAATAGAAAATAATGTTTCACCCTGGAAAACTAAATGGTCATTGATTTTTTCACTGGGTGGAGGGGGACGATAATCAACAGGTGCYGGSGGKGGCGTATGGCAGCCCACAAGAAATACAACCCCAGCAACCAATGTGCACCATTGAGAAGTCACTCGGCGTAAACGATAGAAAAAACGATGCTCTCTTCCCTTRGCAGAGCGCCTGTAGTTTATGTCGTTCCGTTCTTTTATGGGTAGGCTCCTTTTGGCCAGGCTACTTTATAAGCGACCCTGATTATGAGGGCATCCTAACCATCATAATRTTCACCATGGCTAACATTYAAAACTTTTTACGCTGCCCACCAAAATATTCCAATGCCAACACTACAATCAAGCCAGAAAACATACAACCAACTGCAGCCAAGGTRTTGGGATCAATCCCTGTTACAGCACCAAATTCAGCTGGCATTAGCAGGTGATGAGACAAAACAAYTTCTCGRCCTTTGTGGTCTATTATCACTTCCARAGCTTCTTTCCAGGGCCAAACTATAAGGAGTGAACCGAGYAAAAACCCTRTTAAAACGGCAATAGTAACCGAATGGTAATGGTGTAAAAGCCARGATAAAACYCTAGAAAAARCCAATARACCRCAAMCRCAACCGAARGCAAACACCAGYAAAATTTGCCAGTTAAGCTCACTRAKAGCACCAATAATAATCGGGTAAACACCCARCATTAACAAAATAAAACTTCCTGAAACACCGGGAAGAATCATGGCACAAATAGCCACAGCTCCAGCAAAAAATAGTACGATCAAATCTTCMGACCCCTGCATGCGGGGTGCAAAGGAAATAGCCAAAGCAATGACAGTACCAACACATAGAGCCAACCATTCCTGCCACTGTAAATGTGGTAGTTGGCGGAATATATAAATAATGGAAGCKACAATGAGTCCAAAAAAGAAAGCCCATATTAATATGGGCTTTTCGGCCAGTAGATAACTCACTAATTGTGCGAGYGAAACAATACTAAGTAAAATTCCACTAAATAAAACCAGTAAAAAGTTCCCATTAATGGCTCGCCAAAAYATGACGARACCATCACYTTTTAATAATTTCAAAGAACGAARATTWATAGCRCCAATAGAATCYAATAATTCTTCATAAATACCACTGATAAATGCGATAGTACCACCAGATACACCAGGCACTACATCAGCCGCACCCATGGTCATACCYTTAAGAAAAAGTAATAACCAATGTTTTGCTTTATCCATTTGCACAATCAACGCAGGTAATAGTTAAATAATAACTGTGAGTAGGTAATGATATTTATGAAAGACTAAATAGCCTCTTTATAGCTAACGTGTTGTACCGTTGAGAAGTGGTACAAAACGTACATTTTCTGCTACCCGCTCCTCAAATTTTGAACTGTCATCAATACGAGTAATAACYCTCAACTCCTGCTCATCACCCGGCCCCACAGGAATAACCAAAATACCATTGGGAGCTAATTGATGAAGGAGTTCTTCCGGGACTTCATTGGGTGCTGCAGCACTGAGAATACCATCGTAGGGGGCGTGATCCGGCAAACCAAGTCCACCATCACTATGGGACAACCTGACATTACGCAAACCCAACTTACGCAATCGTTCACGAGCCTTATCCTGCAACGGCTTAATACGCTCAACACTATAAACCTGATCCACAAGTTGGGCTAACACCGTYGCCTGRTARCCTGAGCCGGTACCAATTTCCAAGACTTTTTTACGAGGCCCAAGAGATAACAGAATTTCAGTCATCAGTGCCACAACATAAGGCTGAGACAAAGTCTGACCAAAACCAATCGGCAATGCCGTATCTTCGTAGGCTCGATGAGACAGCGCCTCATCAAGAAACAAATGACGCGGCGTTACTCGTATCACATCCAGCACCCGCTGGTTGGTAATACCTTGATCCTTGAGCCGCTGGATAAGACGTTCCCGTGTCCKCTGGGATGTCATACCAATGCCACCGAACTCAACCGTATTCACCCTAGAAAACCCCTGCTATTTTTAAAGCCCGAACTATACCACAGCACTTAGATCACAACACTCGGCGACGACTCTGGATTCACCACAACTGCTGGAGATTGCAACTGAAGTAGCTCCCTCAATACCGAGGTAGCATAACTGCCAGAAGATAATGAAAATGACAATTCAAGATCAGAGCTAACACCAACTTCCCCTTCTGAAATAGGCTTAAGCCACTGCCAATTAAATGCTTCAGGGTGCAAAACTAGGGGGCGTCTCTCTTGCTGCAAACCACTAAATTCAAGTGCGTTTGTCCACTCTTGCCATTCAGACAATACGGATTGCTCAAGTTCACGAACGGCTTCTGGTTCTGAACTCCTACCCCGCCCCCACAATGGCCCCGTAGCCTGACTGCTGACACTAAGACCGTCTTCCATCATAAAATCCTGCCAGTTACCCCGCCTAATTTGTTCACCTAACACCAAGTTGAACAAATAAGAACGGGCAGCAGATAGATAAATACCACCACGAGGAGCTCTACTCTTTTTACGCCCTCTTTTTCTATCGGCACCGTATTGCATTCTTAACAATCGGTCGGCCTCGGGTAAATTGCCTCCCTTAATACCAAACCGTTGTTCACCAAAGTAATTAGGCACGCCCTGTTCTGCAATTTGCTGCAATCGAACATTCAATGCTTCCACATTACCTTGAACCTGCCGCAGCCGTATCACAAAACTATTAGCTTTATGCATTCCCCTCCGCAGCTTTTTATTGTGACGACAAGAGTCCAGCACCTGGTATTSAGCCACTAGGGGCAATGAAGCTTTTGGGGTATTAGGTAAATGCACACTAAACCACTGCCGAGTCACCGCCCTKCGGTCCTTTAGCCCGCAGTAACCAATGGCAACCTCWTCWACATCAAAGAACTGAGCCAATAACTGAGCTACCCAGCGGGTATTTTCTCCTCGCTTTTCAACATGCAGGCAAAGGTGCTCTCCTTCACCAGAAAAGGGAAAACCCAACACTTCATCTACCTGAAAATCTTCCGGCTCAGTTCGGAATAATGCTGTTGCCTGTAGAGGATCATAGGCGAAGGGGAAATCGAGAGAAAATTGCCTACTGATAGTAGTTACCTTAGGATGTTGATTAACGACATAGAACACTGTGGCAGGCAGTTTACGAGCATCCACACAAGAGTCAAACATCACCATCTAACACAGAAACCTCAGACGATTATGAACGTACATTATCTGCAACACGTCCCCTTTGAAGGTTTGGGCAGYATSGARKCTTGGCTKAAARAACAAGRYCAYWCCATYACCGTCACTCGCCTGTATMAAAATGAGCCGTTACCCTCTATAGAAAATATTGACTGGTTAATTGTGATGGGTGGCCCTATGAGCATAGAAGATCATGCCATTTACCCTTGGCTTACAGCAGAAAAAGCATTTATCAAGCAAGCTCTGAATCAGAAAAAAATTGTGTTAGGTATATGCCTTGGTGCCCAGCTTATAGCTGATATCCTTGGGGCAGATATTACAAAAAATGTCTTTAAAGAAATTGGCTGGTTCCCTATAAAAACATCTGAAGAAGCCAAAGCATCGACTATAGGTACAATTTTACCGGATCAATTTGAAGTCTTTCACTGGCATGGTGACACCTTTGACATTCCAGACAGAGCCATTCCTCTTGCCTCCAGTGAAGCCTGTARAAATCAGGGGTTTATGATCAATGAACGTGTTATAGGCTTACAGTTTCACCTRGAAACCACACCAGAATCTGCTCTAGATTTAACCATTYATTGCAAAAATGAATTGAGTARGAGCTTATATGTTCAAAGTGCCGAAAAAATTCTTTCCCAACCAGAGCGGTATGAAAAGATCAATCATATAATGGAAGCAATATTAGGCTACTTGGACAACGCCCATACTGATTAGAGATACATGGACACTGTTCAGTTTTTATAGAATCTGTCGTCATCAAAAAATATAAGCCCAAATACCTGAATACGGTAGGCCAAAATACATTTATTGRTTCAACTATTGCTTCAACCCAAACTATTTATRCTWTCCAGGCGACACATCCCGACCCAACYGATTCAGTCTATCCAACTAATGTATCAAGAATAGCCTTTCGAACAATATCTTTRGAYTGTCGATTCAYGCAATGTAACTCTTCAGCCACCAAGCGATGCTCCATAATTAAGCGCTGCAATGCGCTAGCCTTGATTTCAAGTGAAACAAATGCTGGTTTCACTGGTGATTCATAGCTACCAGATACATTGCCTCTACTAAATTTTTGAGTGGCCGGTTCACCCTGAGGCATAAACATGCCCCCACTGGAACAGGAAAATATAGCTTTCATACAATCTCTCCTCGCTTATTGAAGACGTTAATGTAAAACACTRTTKTGYTGRCYCAGTTCAGCCGCGGAATCAGAAATTGCATACCCARGAAATACCGAAATRCTCTCYAGTTTGCGCTCAAGGSAASCTAATTGATGATTGATATACRCCCGCTCRTTAYTGTCAGTAYGTAATTCCCTYTTTAAACGCTGYATAGCYGAACGRTAKACCCACTCACCTTCTTCCAGGTAATTCAATTTCACCAGAATTTTGGCAAGAAGATACGTTGAAGACATAAAAAACCGAACCGCATTGTGACGATCCATATATACCGAAGACAAGATTATCTCGGATGCCTCATAGGCACATCCAGCATAGTGAAGTGCCTCTTCCCACTTCGACTCTTCACAGAGTATTTCTGCTGTCTCCTGGCCATTAGACCAACAATCTACKGCATATCCYGGGCTATYRGTTAGCCATTCACGATGCCCAGCACATAGAAATTTTAACTTCATAACCTRGCCCCCAAGCTCTATTATTTATATTTAATGATAAAAGCAAYAYCARTYAAATGATAATGATTATCATTCACRAATACAAGTGRGTAATTTGATAGAACAAGGCCGRGCTCTCAAGAAAACAAAAGCCTTTAGCTGAACGGTTAATCGTGAATGGTTACAACAGACAAGGTATAGTCCCCACGCCCTACAACAGCACAACGACTATGGCCCACCAATGAAACTATTAATACGAAACCTGGCACGCACCACAACAGAAGAATCCCTTAGAACCCTATTTGAAGCCCTGGGCACCGTGCAATCATGCAGTCTTGTTATGGACAAACAGACCGGCGGTTCCAAAGGTTTTGGCTTTGTTGAAATGCCCAAACAAGGCGATGCAAAAGCCGCCATCAAAAATCTCAATGATAAAGAGGTGGACGGCAATAAAATTCGGGTGAAAAAAGCTGAGCAAACGCCGCAAGAAGATAAAAGCGCTCAGCAGCCATGGGGCAAGGCCAAATGAACAACCCAACCCAACAAGACCAGATGCATGGTGTGACACTAAAAATGGTCGTCACTCAGCTARAGGAGAAATATGGTTGGGAAGAACTCGGCAAACGTATCAATATCAAATGCTTYACCAACGACCCCAGCATAGCCTCYAGYCTMAAGTTCTTACGAAGAACACCCTGGGCAAGAGAAAAAGTCGAAGCACTGTACTTACAAACARACTGGACTCCAAACAAYGTYTGGCCTTCTGACTGGCAAGGCTAAAACCCCCAGRCACCAAGGTATATCTGATTTATCGTTGATAAAGCTATATAACTCATCTACCTGCAACCCATCACTTAACTGGTAGAGTCATTAAAGTGATGATCAAACGATGCTATCCCCTGAGCTAAAAGTCTCTTCCCGATACTCATTCACCTCAATGGTGATATGGGATAACTTATGAAATTGGCTCAATAGCCCCTTGTAGTGTTTCGTAGAATTTGGGTAGCCCGTTACCAATGCAATAATAACTGCATARTGATTAGCGCCAACCTTCCAAACATGAATATCAGAAATTCTATTATCAGAATCGCCTTCAATGGCCTCTACTATCGCCTGCTTATATTCCTCCTCAATACTGGCATCGAGTAAAATTGGGCTTGTTTGTCTCAGCAGACCATAAGACCACCGCGTAATAATGATTGCCCCAACAATCCCCATGAGGGGATCAAGCCAATTCCAACCCATGAATTTTCCTAGCACCAAGGCCACGATGGCAAGTACGGATGTCAGAGCATCYGCTAATACATGTAAATATGCCGCTTTTAAATTATGGTCATGATGATGGTGGCCATGGTCGTGATGATGAGAGTGATCATCTTTTAAGAGAAAGGCACTCACCACATTAACAAGCAAGCCAACGCTTGCAACAACAATTGCCTCATTAAAATGAATATCTTGGGGATTTATTATTCGCTGCAATGACTCAACCAACATCACCAAAGCAACAACAGCTAAYGCTATTGCACTAGCAAAGCCACCGAGTACATTCACTTTTCCCGTGCCAAACGAATATGCAGGATTACTCGAATGCTTTCGTGCATAGTGATACGCGAAAATAGCGATTAAAAATGCYGCAACGTGTGTACCCATGTGCCAGCCATCTGCAAGCAAAGCCATGGAACCRTAGACACTGCCAGCAATGATTTCCACAACCATTGTTATAGCTGTAAGTATTAAAACGTATTTCGTTCGCAGCTCACCCTTCTCATTTTTTACCGCGTATTCGTGGCTGTGTTGCCAGTCTTTTAATGTCTGCACGTATATTCCTGTTTGTTTGCCTAATGCCCGGCTCCCTTGCKGAACCAGACAATCTATTRACTAGGCTTATTATAGTTTTCTTCTCGTTTAAAATAGCCACTCTTAAGGTAATAAATAACCTGAGTGATAACACCCTCATTTTTCATCATAAAAGGGTGTGTGACAGGCATGCTGACATGAGCATTCATCCCCTCCAGCTTGGTTCGCTCAACAGATACTTTGCCATCATCCGTGCTAGGTATAAGGGATGACAAAACCCAATTGATACTTCTGGTACCCGCGATAATACCCACATCAAAATTTGCACTACCTAGCTGGTTGGGAATACTTAATTCACCCGCACCCAACTGCATACCCGTATCACCATTAATAAAATGAAAACCAGGAACATCCCCTAACTTATCCACCACCTCACTGCCTTTATTSGGYGGSCCCAASATCACMACYCKSSYWAMYCGGGGTATTTCATGGTCTCTCAAATATTGCCTAGCCAGTATCCCACCCAAAGAATGGGTGACAAAGTTGACATTTTGATCCGATGGGCACTGATCTAACGCGGGTTCAATGGCTTTTTCAGCCAATATTTCTATTGGATAATTTCTTGAAGGGTAGCCCAAATTAACCGGGGTAAAACCCTCATCTGACAGGCCGACCTCTAACTCAGCCATTGAGCTATCGGTTCGAGCAAGACCATGGAGGAGTATCACACAGGCTGCTTGGGAGTTGATCGAAAACAATATCAGGAAAATTAGTGGAAGTAGTTTCATGATAAAAAGGGGAATATGTTGTTTTACAACATTCTATAGGGATAAGACTAAGACTAAAACTATAAGAATTAAAGGGTTCTGACCCCGTTAATTGCATAGTGACTCTCCTTATAGGTCAAAAATAGATGCGTCCCCTTTACTCCGTCCCCTTTACTCCCTTTACTTGGTTTTTTTAAATAGTTTAGACCGAYCCTTCGTGTTTGAGACATCGTTTATCTCGGATTAAAAGTGTCCGTTAAACTAGGGGAGGTTCACCACGCCCCCTTTAATTCCTTTATTAACAAAAAAATAAACTTAAGCATCTACTACACAATGATATAGTCCCTTCTAGTTAAAAGCCCGCTAGGCTTATTAACTAACAGTTATGCCGTTCATCCAACTAAAGTTATTTCATCTATAAAAATATAATAGAGGCAATAATGTCTGAATTTTACACTCCCACTCAGCGAAAACTACAAGATGAATATAATACACGAGACCTTGCTGATCATGTAGCGGCAGCCATCGTCGTTGATGAACTAGCCGATCCTCACATCGAATTTATTGTTGCGAGGAATATGTTTTTTCTTTCTACCGTAGATGAAAACGGCTTTCCGTCATGCTCTTACAAAGGAGGCGCACCGGGTTTTATTCGCATACTAAATCCTAATACATTGGTGTTTCCAAACTATGATGGGAATGGAATGTTCATGTCCCAAGGCAATATAGCTGCCACATCAAAAGTTGGTTTATTATTTATCAATTTTGAAGTTCCTCAGCGTATTCGATTACGGGGCACAGCAAAGCTACTACACGATGGTCCCATGGTAGAAAGCTACCCTGGCGCGCTCACCGTTACGGAGATCTCAATAGAAAAGGTATGGATAAACTGTGCGAGATATGTCCACAGGATGGAGCCTAAGGGGGGGCTTTCCTCTTTTCTTCCCAGAGAAGATGGAACATATAAGATAGCCCCGTGGAAGCGTATTGACGTACTCCAGGAGGGTATTACTAAATCAGAACGTAAAGAAGCTGAGGCCATCGGCTTAATTACACTTGAGGAATATGCAGAGATGGAAGCTCTAGGGGAAGTAAAGTAAAAAGAAAAAGAAAGAAAAAGGGGACGCATTTATTTTTCACAAGGAAATCCTCTCCAACCAGATTGGCAACATTGATTATTGAACGTACAAGAACCCACCAAAGAAAAACAGGAGCTAGATATTGTTGGAAACACACAAGACCAATACAAATTTCTAGAATGATTTAGACCGATCCTTCGCTCTTTCGACATAACTGCTTTCCTTTGCAATTTTTCAGATAATGACCTCAGATATTCTATACAACAGCATAGCCTAAATACTAGTTAAGTCAGCAACACAATAGCCTGACAAGCAATCCCTTCTTCCCTGCCCTCAAAACCGAGCTTTTCTGTTGTGGTTGCTTTGACATTAATCTGGCCTATATCGCACCTTAAATCAGCAGCAAGGTTTGTTACCATTTGTTCAATATAGGGGGACATTTTTGGTGCTTGTGCCACGATGGTCATATCTGCATTACTCAGGCTATAACCCTTGCCGTTAATCAGCGAAATCACGTGACGTAATAATTCCCGGCTATCTGCGCCACCATACTGTGGATCGGTATCGGGAAAGTGCTTACCAATATCACCCAGTGCGGCTGCACCCAATAAGGCATCACACAGCGCATGTATCAGTACATCACCATCAGAATGGGCAATTAGCCCACGTTCATAGGGAATGGTGACACCACCAAGAATAATATGATTACCTTCACCAAAGGCGTGAACATCGTAGCCTTGTCCTATTCTCATAGTCCTATCCTCATACCCCTGCCCCTACTCTCACACACTGATTCAGTGCTCTTGCTGATAGGTCATAATCGCTTCAGCAATAGCCATATCTTCTAATCGAGTAATTTTAATATTGTCTCGGCTGCCCTCAACYACTTGGGRTGTATATCCTAAACGCTCRATAGCYGCTGATTCATCCGTGGGTTGCCAYTGGGCTTGCTCTGCACTTTGCAAGCTCTCYAGAAGTAACCCATARCGAAACATTTGCGGTGTTTGAGCAGCCCAAAGCTGTGAGCGATCTTCGGTTACAGCAATGTCYTTCTTGTGCAAAACCCGCTTCAGGGTATCACTCACCGGGGTTGCCAATACGCCACCCACATCGTGATTGGCAAGGCTTTTGATCAGGTTTTGTATATCGTCGACCCTGACACAGGGACGGGCCACATCATGCACTAATACCCAATCATCTGAATTAGTGTGGTCCTGAATATACTCCAACGCTAATCGAACTGTATCTGCTCTCTCATTGCCACCCAAAACGGTCTGTATACCCGTATTTTGAAATACCGGTAGCTGTTGCCATCGTGTATCGACATTACTCACGGCTACCACTATCTTCATAGAACCTGCCTGGGCATGGTTCACTGCCAACAAGCGCTCTAAGGTATGTTCAATTATTGGCTTACCATGGAGCAGTTGATATTGCTTCGGCATATCTCCGCCAAAGCGACTGCCTACACCTGCTGCCGGGACGATTATCCAGCTGTTCATATCAAGCTACTCATAACCTAAACTCATATTCAGTTAATCGTCCGTCTCTTTATCAACGACCATATAGAAGGTTTCACCGTCTTTGATCATACCCAGGTCCGTTCTGGCTCGCTCTTCAACGCTCTCCAGCCCTTCTTTCAGGCTCTCAACCTCGTTCGCCAATATTTTATTGCGATCATTCARCGCTTYGTTTTTCTGTTTTTGGACTTCAACTTTATGTTGCAGCACCTGCCTTTGAGCCAGGCTGCCTTCTCCCACCCACAGGCGATACTGYAGGAACAAGAAAAACAGGATGAAAATAACYAACAACCAACGCATCAGATGATTCTACCGGACAAAGGAACTTGCGTCAGTGGTCTCAACCAACAGAAATGTAAAGAAAGGTTTTGGCGGCAGAACGAAATCAGGGGTGGAAAACCACCCCTGACAAGCAAAATTAAACTAGGCATCAACTCATTGAAATTCAGCTAACCCTCGATACGGCGCCATCCCGCCTAATTCTGCTTCAATGCGTAATAAGCGGTTATATTTGGACACTCGATCTGAACGACACAGTGATCCGGTCTTAATTTGCCCTGCTGCAGTAGCAACGGCCAAATCGGCAATGGTGGTGTCTTCTGTTTCACCTGAACGGTGGGAGATGATAACGGTATAACCCGCATCTTTTGCCATTTGAATGGCATCCAGCGTCTCGGAAAGTGAACCGATTTGGTTAAATTTGATAAGGATGGAATTTGCCACACCCATCTCTATCCCTTTACTCAAAATTTTTGTATTGGTAACAAATAAATCATCACCCACTAACTGAACACGATTGCCCAGCTTTTCTGTCTGATATTTCCAGCCATCCCAATCRGATTCATCCTGGCCATCTTCAATGGAGAGAATAGGATATTGGTCGCAGAGATCCGCCAGAAAGTCGCTRAAGCCTTCTGCACTGTAAACTTTACCTTCMCCGGCCAAATYATACTGACCATCTTTRTAGAATTCAGAAGCGGCRCAATCTARYGCCAACATGACATCTTCYCCAAGRGTGTACCCTGCGGCGCCCACGGCTTCTTTAATCACCGCTAAYGCCTCAGCATTAGAGGATAAGTTGGGAGCAAARCCGCCCTCGTCACCYACYGCRGTATTTAAACCTTTACTTCTAAGTACTTTCTTCAGTGAATGGAAAATTTCCGCACCTACTTGTAGTGCTTCTGCAAAGGTTTTGGCGGCAACAGGCTGAATCATAAATTCCTGAATATCCACATTATTATCTGCATGTTCGCCACCGTTAATAATGTTCATCATCGGTACTGGCATACTGTACTTACCAGAGGTGCCATTAATATCTGCAATATGAGCATAGAGTGGAATACCACGAGAAATAGCGGCTGCTTTAGCGGCTGCTAGTGACACAGCTAAAATAGCATTAGCACCGTATTTAGACTTATTCTCTGTACCATCTGCTTCAATCATCAAGCGGTCTATCTCACGCTGATCAGTGGCATCTTTACCCAGTAACAGTGAACGAATGTCTGTGTTTACATTTTCTACGGCTTTAAGAACACCTTTACCCAAGTAACGGCTTTTATCACCGTCACGTAATTCCAATGCCTCACGGGATCCTGTAGAAGCACCKGATGGWGCACAGGCRGAACCCACACTGCCATCGTCTAAAATTACATCCGCTTCGATGGTTGGGTTACCKCGGGAATCCAACACTTCGTAAGCTCGGATATCGGCAATYATGCTCATATAAAAACTCTCCAATGTAAGCAAGGTRGATGCYKCTGKTGGCMTCCACCCAATATAAAAGRRTTATAGATYTAGTTCAGGTTGAGATTTRACCAGGTCATCAATGGCTTTCATTTGGGCCAAAAAGGGCTCCAATTTATTCAGTGGCAAGGCACTGGGTCCATCACATTTGGCATTATCAGGATCAGGRTGTGCCTCCAAGAACAAACCGGCCAATCCTAYKGCCATMSCTGCCCGGCCCAACTCTGCCACCTGATGACGACGACCACCAGAAGCAGAACCCATGGGATCACGACACTGAAGTGCATGGGTTACATCAAAAATAATCGGTAGGCCACCACTCACTTCTTTCATAGTACGGAGCCCCAACATGTCAACAACCAGGTTGTCATAACCCATGCAGGTGCCACGTTCACACAACATAATTTTGTCATTGCCACACTCGCGGAATTTATCCACGATATTGCCCATTTGAGAAGGACTTAGAAATTGTGGTTTTTTCACATTGATGACGGCACCGGTTTCGGCCATGGCTTTCACCAGGTCAGTTTGGCGCGCTAAAAAGGCGGGCAATTGGATAACATCACAGACCTCTGCCACCGGTTGAGCCTGATCAATTTCATGGACATCGGTAATAACCGGCACCTGAAATGTTTGTTTAATTTCCTGAAAAATCTTTAATCCCTCATCTATTCCTGGTCCACGATAGGAATGAATAGAGGAACGATTGGCCTTATCAAAAGAGGCCTTGAAGACATAAGGTATGCCCAACTTCTGGGTGACTTCCACGTAATGCTCTGCCACTTGCATGGCCAGATCACGAGACTCCAGTACATTCATCCCTGCAAACAACACAAAAGGTCGATCATTTGCAACAGGAATATCGCTTACATTAATAGCGACATGGGGAACATTAATACCTGATGATGAAGACATGAGTTAGGCTTCCTCTGCATGCTTTAATGCAGCCGCTACAAAGCTGGAGAACAGTGGATGCCCGCCCCTGGGAGTAGAGGTAAACTCTGGGTGGAACTGACACGCAAAAAACCAGGGGTGATCCGGGATTTCAACCGTTTCTACCAAGGTTTTATTCTCAGACCAGCCTCCAACTTGCATTCCTGCTTGCTGCAATTGAGGTACGTAATTGTTATTCACTTCGTAGCGATGACGATGACGTTCCAAAATATCATCGGCGCCATAAATTTTGCGAGCCATGCTATTTTCAACCAGATAGCTTTTTTGAGCGCCCAACCGCATGGTGCCGCCCATATCTGAATCTTTACTACGCTTTTCTACATTACCTTTTGTATCAACCCACTCGGTAATCAATCCAATCACCGGATGGGGGGTCTCTGCATCGAACTCTGTACTGTGAGCACCTTTCAAACCGCAAACATTACGGGCAAATTCAATCATCGCAACCTGCATACCCAGACAAATACCCAGATATGGAATTTTATTCACACGAGCGTGGTTCGCCGCTTTAATTTTTCCTTCAACGCCACGGATACCAAAGCCACCGGGTACCAGGATGGCATCACAGTCATCCAGTAAAGACATGTCCTTCTCAAGATCCTCAGAATCGATATAACGAACATTCACCTTGGTCTGATTGCGAATACCCGCATGAACCAGTGCTTCATTCAGTGATTTATAGGCATCTAATAACTCCATATATTTGCCTACCATGGCAATGGTTACCTGATGCTGAGGGTTCAAGTGGTTTTCTACCACCCAATCCCAATCACTTAAATCAGCTTCCCCACAATCAAGGTGTAGTCTTTCCACCACAATTTGGTCCAATCCACGAGTCTGTAGATCACGAGGAATGGCATAAATAGTTTTTGCATCCAACAGGGTAATAACTGCCCGCTCTTCCACGTTGGTAAACAGTGCAATCTTCTTTCGTTGACCCTCACTCAGCTCAACAACACTACGGCATAATAGAATATCCGGCTGAAGACCAAGGGAGCGAAGTTCTTTAACCGAGTGTTGGGTCGGCTTGGTTTTGGTTTCACCCGCTGTGGCAATATAGGGCACCAGTGTCAAGTGTATTAAGAGAGCCCGGCTGTAACCCAGCTCTACTTTTAATTGACGAAGTGCTTCCAGAAAAGGCTGTGACTCAATGTCACCCACGGTGCCGCCTACTTCGACRATGGCTACATCRTRRCCTTCGCCRCCAGCGAGAACCCGGCGTTTGATTTCATCAGTCACATGGGGGATYACCTGAACAGTRCCACCCAGATAATCACCGCGGCGCTCACGACGTAAAATAGTTTCGTAAACCTTACCGCAGGTAAAGTTATTGCGTTTACTCATTTTTGATGAGAGAAAACGCTCGTAATGGCCGAGATCAAGATCTGTCTCAGCACCATCTTCGGTGACAAAAACCTCACCATGTTGAAAAGGACTCATCGTACCTGGGTCAACATTCAGGTAGGGGTCCAGTTTAAGAATGGTCACATTGAGGCCATGTGCCTCAAGAATTGTGCCCAGTGATGCCGAGGCAATACCCTTCCCTAGAGAAGATACAACACCGCCTGTAACAAAAATATAACGTGTCATTTAGACCCTTCTAAGCATATTGAATACAACTTTAAAAAATGCCGAATAGCAGGTATGTCTTTGAAAATAAGAGCTTTATTGATTGTTGAGACAGCTAGAACTGGCTATACAACAAAGCGTTGCCCATCTCCATGAAGATGGGATGTCAGACTACCAGAAAGCGCTTTTTGTCTCAATCAATAAGTGCCTCATAAATTGCTGTTAAATAAATTACTAGGGACGAAATCATGAAGGGAAAGACCATTGCAGCACAATTCCCTGCTCACCCTCCTCCACAGCAAACTCATCGCAAACCCATAAATCACCCACAGCAGCCAACTGGCCCTGTATATAAATAAGAGGTACGCGGTTACGCAACCAGGGTTCAAGACCATATTCCTGGAACAGTTTTTTCAACGTATTCGAGCCATTTCGGCCCGCAGGTTTACATCGCTCTCCACCACTGCGAAAACGAATAGTGGCGCCATGCCCTTCTGGAATTTTAAGTCCTTTTCCCTGCTCGACTGATATCAAAAGCTCACTGCCATCAGGCAACAACAGATCGCTTTTTACATCCCATTCCAGCTCATTATTCAAAGCCTCGGATGATTCATTAAAAATATCAATGTCCAACGGTAGCAAGTGCAAATGTTTCTGGTAACGGCGAAGCTGCACACTGCCCCAGGTTACCAAAGGTTCCGCATCTTGACGCGCAGGCAATAACTCATGCAGAACAGTTTCAATAATACGATGGCCGGGCAAAGGCAATTGATGCTGCCCAGCCCAATGCCGTAATAAATTGGCCTGCCGGGATACATCCAATGCCATCAACGGTTCAAGGGCAACACTCCAACCAATACGTTCAGCGCGCTCGTATACTGCGGCCAGATCCTGGGCCGCAAGAATCTCTGCCAACTGATCTGTTTCTGCACATAAAGCAGCACTATGGGTTACTCTTGCCGCATAATCTGGCCAGCGTTCAGCCAGTATTGGAACCACCTTCTGGCGCAAAAAATTACGATCAAATGTTGTATCCTGATTACTCTCGTCCTCAATCCATTGCAAACCCTGTGTAGCTGCATAGGCTTCAAGTTGAATACGGGTATATGGCAGCAATGGCCGCAAGATTTCACCAACACCTAATGATCGGTTCATGGGTATACCGGCTAGGCCTTTTGTTCCGCTACCACGCAGCAAACGGTATAAAACGGTCTCCACCTGATCATCCGCATGGTGTGCCAACAACATCAGGTCAGACTCATTCAATACCTTYTCAAAGACCGTATAACGGGCCTCTCGTGCCGCCTGYTCCATACCTTGGCCAGAGTTTTCTACTGTCACAGATTCAGACATCATTGGCACGCCCAATGCGTCACAACAAGCCTGGCAATGCTGCTGCCAACTCTCCGCATTAGGCGATAACTGATGATTGATGTGTACAGCTGTAAACGACTCCGAACCCAGTAAGCTCACCAGCGCATGGAGTAGTACATGGGAGTCCAAACCACCGCTATAGCCAACATAACAATGACCTGCTTCTCGAAGTTTAGGGAGGTGCGCGGCAAGATAATCCGGGTCGAATGACATAGTGRYTCTACTAYCAARARYTRRRWRAYMACGTTACTGRTAARTWAMMACAAAAACAAGGAACAACTGCTTATTCGAAAAATTAACGCCAAACTCACAACAAAAAAACGGGCACACAACGGCACCCGCTCATTTCAGAAAGAAAAGAAAGACTAAACGGAAGCTTGCCACACAGCAGTTAACGTTGACTCAAGTTGCTGACGAACATCTTCAGGCACAACAGCCCCAACACCGTCAGATACATTAAAGACAGCCATGGCATTGACCAACTGATCGACATCGGCATGCAGCAGCGATAAATCACTCGCCTGAATCAGGCCTAGCTGATTTGATATATCAGAGTACCAGTTGTTAATCTTCACTTGATCACCAGCTCCAATCACATCAATCAATAAATGATCTCCACTTCTGGACAACCACAAATCATCGTATGCAATATCGTCAAATACAACTAAGTCATTTATTGTCGTATCGGTATCACTATTATTAATAATATCTCTACCATCGCCCTGAGAAAAATGATAAATATCATCTCCATCTCCACCGCTAAGGGTGTCATTACCCATGCCACCATTAATCCGATCAGCGCCCGATGTACCAATGATTGTCGTATGGTCACCCGTTCCACTGAGTTCATCAATATTGGTCAGCGCTATGTTGCTGACATCCAGTATCCGATCGGAGGAATAACGCAAGTACAGTGTGTTATAACCCTCACCTCCATCTATTTCCTCAATGCCGGTCAAACTACGAACACCTATGATGTCATCTCCTGAACCGGCTTGAATGATGTCGTACCCTTCACCACCATCAAAGTGATCAAAACCGTCACCATTACTGACAATAAATGTATCATCACCCGCATCACCGTTATAGGTATCAGCGCCGGTGCCACCGATTAAAGTATCATCACCTAAACCACCGTTTAACGTATCGTTACCGCCATACCCATAGATAACATCATTACCATCAGTGCCATTTAAGGTCTCAGCTGAAGCTGAACCAAAAATAGGGTCAGGATTACTCGTAACGGCCGGATCAATGGTGAGGTTGACACTGGCAGTGCTGGTGCTGGCACCATCATCTTGTGTAATGGTGTAGTCGAAGCTGGCCGAGCCGTTATAACCCGCTGTTGGGGTAAAGATCACCCTATCATTCACCACACTTCCTGGAGGAGCACTTAATTCAACAGTACCATTTACGGCATTACTAACACTGGTAATGGATAAGGTATCACCCTCCACATCACTGTCATTAGCTAACAGCTCCGCAAAGGTCAGAACAACATTGGTGTCTTCAGTGCCGGTGGCCACATCGTCATTGGCCACGGGGGCATCATTGATGGAGGAGACGGTCAGGTTGACGGTGCCCGTATCAGTGGCGGTGCCATCGCTTACGCTGTAGTCGAAGCTGGCAGGACCGTGATAATCCGCATCCGGGGTGAAGGTCACCGTGTCCGGCATACCAGAGCCATCATCAGGCGTAAAGATTACGGTACCATTGACCGCATTGCTGACACCGGTGATAGATAAGGTATCACCATCGACATCGCTGTCGTTGGACAGTAGCTCGGCCACGGTGAAGATCACGGCCGTGTCTTCGTTGGTATTGCCTACATCATCGGTGGCCACGGGGGCATCATTTTCTGCACCAATCGTCAGGTTGACGCTGGCAGTGCTGGTGCTGGCACCATCATCTTGTGTAATAGTGTAGTCGAAGCTGGCCGAGCCGTTATAACCCGCTGTYGGGGTAAAGATCACCCGATCATTCRCCACRCTTCCTGGAGGAGCACTTARTTCAACCGTACCATTTACGGCATTACTAACACTGGTAATGGATAAGGCATCACCCTCCACGTCACTATCATTAGCCAACAGCTCCGCAAAGGTCAGAACGACCGCAGTATCTTCGGTGCCCGTGGCGGTATCGTCATTGGCCACCGGGGCATCGTTGAGCGGGGCGACGGTCAGGCTCACCGTACCAGTATCGGTGGCGGTGCCATCACTCAGGGTATAGTCAAAGCTGGCCGGTCCGTGATAATCCGCATCCGGGGTGAAGGTAATCTCGCCGGCATTGCTGTCGAAGCTGACACTGCCGTTAGCGGCATTGCTGACGCCAGTAATCGATAAGCTGTCACCGTCCACATCACTGTCGTTGGCTAAGAGGTCGGCCACGGTAAAGATCACGGCCGTGTCTTCGTTGGTATTGCCTACATCATCGGTGGCCACGGGGGCATCGTTTTCTGCACCAATGCTGAGGTTAACGCTAGCGGTTGTGGTTGTCGTACCATCACTAAGGTTGTAGTCGAAGCTGGCCGGACCGTTGTAACCACCCGCTGGGGTGAAGGTGATGGTTTCAGTATTGGTATCTATGCTGACGCTGCCATTTTCTGCGTTACTAACACCAGTGATAGATAAAGCATCTCCATCTACGTCATTGTCGTTAGCCAACAGCTCCGCAAAGGTCAGAACGACCGCTGTGTCTTCAGTGCCAGTAGCGGTATCGTCATTCGCCACAGGGGCATCGTTGATCGGGGCTACGGCCAGGTTCACCGTACCAGTATCGGTGGCTGTGCCATCACTTACGCTGTAGTCGAAGCTGGCAGGACCGTAATAATCCGCATCCGGAGTGAAGGTAATGGTGCCCGTGGTACTGTCGAAGATCACACTGCCGTTGGCGGCATTGCTGACGCCGGTGATGGATAAAGCATCACCATCGACATCGCTGTCGTTGGACAACAGGTCGGCCACGGTGAAGATCACGGCGGTGTCTTCGTTGGTGGTGCCGGTATCATCAATCGCCACCGGCGCATCGTTTTCTGCACCAATCGCCAGATTAACGATGGCCGTACTAGTCGTGGTGCCATCACTGAGGTCGTAGTCGAAGCTGGCTGGGCCGTTGTAGCCACCCGTTGAAGTGAAGGTGATGGTTTCTGCTACCGCATCAATGCTGACGCTGCCATTCACCGCATCGCTGACACCGGTAATGGATAAGCTATCCCCATCCACATCACTGTCGTTGGCCAGCAGTTCCGCAAAGGTCAGAACGACCGCAGTATCTTCGGTGCCGACGGAGGTATCGTCATTGGCCACAGGGGCATCATTGATCGGGGCGACGATCAGGTTGACGGTGCCCGTATSANGTSGNMYSYKYCAYCACYRWSAMWGTRATCAAARCNNSSKSRSCMKTRMTRANCMRYAWMTGKAKYRWMRSYSRYMTCRCCGKYATWGSTRTCRRMGCYGRYRCYRCCGWTWRWRGYATNSMTSANCKMMRSYRMYGKWTAAMGTATCGNNWTMCNCRYCACNRYCSWTRGMTAASANNTCNRYYACSRTMARKRCCANYKRSGGTSTCNWSRYKRRYSTKRMCCAWANSATMGGNGNYCASGNNKRSKCRTNAWYWKCYGSAYCAATGSTGAGGTTGACGCTGGCCGTTGTCGTTAGGGTGCCGTCACTAAGATCATAATCGAAGCTGGCCGGACCGTTGTAGCCACCCACTGGGGTGAAGGTGATGGTCTCGGCAACAGTATCAATACTGACACTGCCATTGCTGGCATTACTCACACCGGTGATGGATAAGATGTCGCCATCGACGTCGCTGTCGTTGGCCAACAGCTCCGCAAAGGTCAGAACGACCGCAGTATCTTCGGTGCCGGTGGCACTGTCGTCATTGGCCACGGGCGTATCGTTGATGGCGGCCACGGTGAGGTTAACGGTGCCGGTATCGGTGGTGGTGCCATCGCTCAAGGTGTAGTCGAAGCTAGCCGGTCCGTGATAATCCACATCCGGGGTGAAGGTGATCTCACTTCCAAGGCCGCCAAAGCTGACGTTACCGTTGCTAGCATTGCTAACGCCAATGATAAATAAGGTGTCACCATCGGCATCGCTGTCATTGGACAAGAGATCGGCCACGGTAAAGATCACGGCCGTATCTTCGTTGGTATTGCCTATATCGTCTGTGACAACGGGAGGAGAATTTGGCTCACTATCAAAAGCAAGCAAAGTGGAGCGATCCCAAACTGAGGTTTGGCCATTTTCGAAGACGACTCGGTCTATGCTCTGCGAGTTAACAAAAAAATCTAGAATACGGATTGAATCATCGCCAACATTTAAAAGAAGGTCACCTTGGTCTCGAAAGCCGCTGACATTACTTTCAGAAATATCGTCTGCAAAGACAATTGTAAGCATGTCTGTATCTGTTCGACCGGAAGTATCAATTCGATCATTACCAAAGCCACTACTAAACGAGAAGTTATCATTCCCTCCTTCAGCATAAAGGGTGTCGTTACCCAAACCACCTATAAGCATATCGCCCCCCTCTCCGCCATGCAGGAGGTCATCGCCATCTCCACCGATCAATAAATCGGATCCATCAAATCCATTAATAATATCCGTTCCATCAGAGCCAATGATGTAGTCATTACCAGAGGTTCCAGCTATATTCTCATCAAGTGTCGTCGCCTCGTAGCTAGGCGCAATAATCCCAGGACTCAACTCATTCAGATCGTAAACTATCTGTGCCAGCTCAATAACTTGTGGCCCTATGTTGACAAAATCAATCGATTCGAATGGGGCTGCGGTAAGAAAGTTAGAGAAATCCACATTTTTGAAAATAATTTTTCCTTGAAAATAATCGTCAGAAACATCCACTACTATCAGTATCAGATCCTGACCATCGATCGCGAAGCTCACCAGCCCCGACCAAGTATTATGCAGAAACACTTTCGTTGTTCCGGGGTTCTCAACTACCGTGTCAACACCACTCCCCGAATAATAATGCAAGTCGGTTTGGCCGGTGCCCAAATAAAGGTAATCATCTCCTCGACCACCTTGTACATGCGCGTCACCAGTCGCGTAGATATAATCTTCACCCTCACCGCCGTACAAAGTATCGTATACATCATCCAGACCACCACGAATAATGTCATTACCCGCACCACCCAATATCCGATCGCTACCTTCACCACCATCTATGGTGTCATCACCATTGCCACCGTAAATATAGTCATCGCCACTTCCACCCTGGATAATATCTTCACCATTACCACCGTATAAATAGCCTACACCAGCCCCACCCACAATAAGATCATTACCATCATCACCATAGAGTCTGTAGTAGTTTTTTTCTCCACCTATCAGCGTATCGTTTCCATCACCACCATAAGCTCTGGATTCAAATCCATTGGCAATGATTTCATCGTCTCCCCCCATGCCATAGGCATTCGCCTCACTGCCAGTAATTTCAATATAATTTGAGTCTCCATTTCCTGTAACCGTGACGTACGATGAACCAGCTACAAATTTCTCTACATTACTGCCCGCATCAATTGTATAGTCAACCTCCGCAATAACTGTATCTATTCCTCCATCAACATTTTCAATAATTTGATCCAGTTCATCCTCTATTAAGTAGGTATCGTCCCCCTCTCCACCTTCCAAAATATCCGCTCCTGCACCACCTACAAGCAGGTCATTCCCTTGTTCACCACGAAGCGTATCGTCGCCGTCACCACCATAAAGGTCATCATCGCCACCACGCCCTTCGATAACGTCATTCCCGGCCAAACCATACAGTATGTCCCGCCCTGACCTACCGATAAGAGTATCGTTACCACTCAGATCATAATTATATACATCCGCAAAATCCTGCCCTTCCAATACCGCCCCATCAAAAAATCTCAAACCATAAATCCCGTGATACGACTCATTGTATTGATTAAAAAAGTATTTCAAGGTTATGTCGTCTGTATCACCATACTGAATAATCAAATCTTGATTAATCTTTAAAGTGGTTATGTCAGCCTGCGTAATCCCCTCGGCAAATTCAATATAGTTTTGATCCGTGTCGGTATCCCTTAAGACGTCCTGTCCATCTCCCAAAGCAAACAAATACCTATCAGAGCCTTCTTCTCCAGAAAGATCGTCATTACCTTTACCTCCTTTAAGTTCATCCTCCTGATTACCGCCAATAAGAATGTCGTTTGAATCACCCCCATAAAGAATATTTTGGTAATACCTCAAACCAATCAATTCCCCGCCATATATCGGTGATTCCTGATAAAAGGTAATCGGTCCATCATCACTTTGTAAAATAGCGTTATTGAACGTAGATCCTATCAAGTAAAGCTCACTTTCCCCTATTACAAGTTTTGTCGCCTCCTCACCTTTAAAAAATTGGTTCGCCTCGTAAGTGATTGCTTCGCCAGCAGTAACTAAATGGATACTACTTAACCCAGACTGTTCATTAATACTGACAACATCGAACGAGTTCAGAATATAGGTATCAAAACCACCGGAATTGACGAAATTATGTATACCCCCATCGTCAACCGTAAACTCATCATTGCCTGTGGTACCTCCCTCTTCTGTACCAATTTCATCCAAGGTAACCACAGCACCATTCACCTCAATATCAAAGTTAAAAGCATCTTTTGAGCCTATATCTTTAATAACAACATAATCACCAAAATCGCCAGAGCCAATATCCCCAACATAGATATTTGCATCACCATTCTGAAAACTAACAATCATTTCTGATTGATTAATATTATTGAAAACTAATTTATTCGCACCACTCTCATTACGAATCCAGTTAGTATCATCACCCGCTGAATAAATATAAGTATCGTAACCCTCGCCACCAAATAAATTATCCAGGCCACTACCACCAATCAGCGTATCATCACCCGCTTGACCGTAAAGATTATCCTCTCCAGCTCCCCCATAAAGGATATCGTTACCTTCTCCACCATCAGCAACATCATTTCCTTCATCGCCATAAATAGTGTCATCGCCATCTTGACCGGAGAGATTATCGATTCCCTCCCCACCGTGCAGTTCATCCTTACCACCGCCACCATAGATAAAATCGGTGCCGTCACCTCCATAGAGTTTGTCATCTCCATGATCTGCAACATCTATAATATTGTCATCRCCRTAGAGRGTATCGTTAYCCTCACCYCCRWAAATMGTGTCATYACCRCCATTACCGTAAATGAGGTCGTCGCCCTTTCCGCCCCAGATAGTATCCTTACCATGAAAAGCTACATCCAGCTCAAGCGTTGTTTCTCCATGGGCATCAAATTCTTGTGCAAAAATACTCTGATCATTAACCCTGTCGCCATACAGAACATCATCACCATCGCCACCAACGATATTGTCATCACCTAACTCTCCAACAATTAAGTCATTACCTCCACCGCCAACCAAGGTATCGTTATAAAGGCCTACATCATCCTGTCCATCTGCATAAGCAATCTCTCGTTTGGCAACATATTGCTGATTCTCAACCACATACTCAAAATAATAGGTGGAATCACCATAGATAACATCGGCGTCGGCACCACCTTCTATCGTGTCATTTCCGGTTCCACCCAACAGATAATCATTGTTGGCACCACCGTAAATCTTATCGGTATATTCACCACCAGATATCATGTCGTTACCCGCACCACCCAACAGGGTATTGATATCGCCTTCTACATCAAACAAATGGGGTTCATAAAAAGCCACATTACTCTGAGTTAAAAAACTCGGTGTTTGAACCAGTCCACCATTCTCATCGTAATAAAACTCAGGGCTATCAATTTCACCATTACCACCCTCAATATCAATTACATGACTGCCATAAATCACATCATCCCCATCACCACCCTCAATATAATCAGAACCAGCGCCCCCATAGAGACCATCATTACCGCCAAGACCAAAGAGGTGGTCGTCACCACTCATTGAGAAAAAATAATTTCGGCTATCATCTCCAATTAAATTATCGACCAATGCCCCACTCTCAAACCCCGAGTCATAACCACCAAAGGCATTATCAATGGCTGAAAACTCTATGCTGTTAGCGGCACTCACATCCAGAGAAACATCGTAAGACGTGTTTAAAAAGTCATGACTGGTATTTAATTGCTGATTGTATTTTGCTTCCCGATAATGCCGATAATATCCCGAAAGAAAATGATTCTGGAGCGTACTAGCAGGACTTGCATCTAAATTAAACCATCCTGACGGATAAAGAAGATCAACAATTGACGTAGGCACAATGACTACGGAGTTTAGCTGTATCTCAGGTGGGGCAAGATCATYCTTAAGTGAGAATCCAAAATCACTGGCCACAAAGTTTTTAATCGTGACCGTCCCACCACCAGGGCGAGTGATCAATAAATCATTACCTTGCTTCGTGTAAACCGTTGCATTTAAAGACTGACCATTGCTATCAACTTTCTGAAAAACTGTTCCACCCGGGTAGGCTCTCAAGTCACCAGTAATTTTCTGTAAACCACCGTTGGCTGTGTGTTTGATGAATAACTTGTTGACACCCTCACTATCGTAGATCGTGTCATGGCCATCGCCAAAGTTAATTTTGTAGGTGTCATTGTCAGCACCTCCGGCAAGGTAATCGTTGCCTTTGCCGCCTTCTAGAATGTCGTTGCCGGCTCCGCCAACTAGTACATCATCTTTAATGCCACCCGTTAGCGTATCAACACCACCTTCACCAAGCATTAATACAGGTTGTTCAAACCCAGCACCAGCATCAATCACGTAACCATTGCGGTTTCTCGCAGTTAACGTGTTAGTGCTGCTATCCCCAACATAAATATCTAAAACATTTATATTAGAGTAGGGAGCATAAGTATCTAGTAGGAGTTGCGCTGAGGTAGAGAGGGAAGCTTCAAGAGTAAGCACAGGATCATTATTAAGATTATAATCGCTATTTGCAGCAGCTACTTTAGAGCTATAATTTTTTTCGTAATTAAGAATAATTTCTCTGTGTTCTGAATACATTTCATAAACTTGCTTTGCCTTTGCCTCAGAAATATTTGCTGAATTTACACCCGGGTCATACAAGCCGAACAAATGTGATTCAAAATAACGTCTTTTTGCAATACCACCCTTTACTACATTGTTTGTCCCACCATTTGACTGATAACGGATTTGATACCAAGCCTCCGAACGATTGCCTCCCGTAATAGCGGCATAAAGACTCGGTGCGCCAGATGCAGTGACCAATTCAGGTAAATTATAATGCAGGCTTGCCAGTGCCAGCATTTCTTTACTTTGAGCATCAAGGTGGCCTTGATAGATACTTTGAACAGCCATCAACCGTTGGTCATAAACATATGCCAAAAGGCCTTCCGCTTCGGGTACTGTTAGTGACTCGTTAGTATTGGAGGAAAAATCAAATGCATTTGATGTCATGTCAGCCTTAGCATCATCAATTTCTTTTTTAGCATCTATAGCTTTATCACTATCGCTACGGGAACTATTAAAAATATTGACAACAGCGTCGAGGACATCATTAGTTTCATTTATTACATCTTGAGATAAAGATATACCCGCATGCTGCTGAACAATACTGTCCCAATTTTGGGTTATCTGCCATGTACCATTTACTATAGACAACAGAGTATAACCGTAACCAATGGTTGGGATGCCTTTGGCATCATAATGATCGCGATGCTCCCCCTCCGCCTCTTTTAAAACTTCAAGAATGGAGCTCAGCGCACTTTGAAATTTAGTGTTGTTTAAACTCACCGTATTTAATGCCATTCGTTACTCTCCTTGTTCTGAAAAATCCATTCTGGATGCTACACAATAAACATGTTCTTCATTTAAAGTTGACATTACTCTCAAGTTAAATTGGGGCTTGGACGAGCCAGAATGAACACGATCATCAGTCCCATCATCATGCACATGTTCATCAGTCCCACCATCATGCACATGTGTGCCTGCCCCCCCCCTGTGGGTGTGCGTATGTGCGTGTGAAAGCAGACCGTATTTTTCCGATGCAATAACACCTACCCGATACTCATTACCCTTCACTGTGTATGTTGATGCCGCACCAACCTGAATACAGAAGCGGCTGCTCCAAAACAGTATCATTGGACTAGCTTCTTCAAAGTCAATGATATCGGGGGTCTTTGGAACATACTTTGAGCTTTCACCACTGGGTAAGATACCTATATATCTATCATCTTGCTGTTCAGTTACAAATATATAATAAGGGGCTTCCGACCAGAGTTCCTTTGAGCTATTGGGACCTGTTCGATAAACATTTGCTGAAACTTTAAAGTCCTCACATACCGTATTTGCATTCATATAGTTTTCTAATGCTTTATTGGTAGATAAAATTGTGACGGGTTGTATAACCTTCATCTGACCATTGATAATTTCGTCAAAGACATCCTCACAGGTGGAACGTTGAACCTCATCCACAACGTACAACTTCTCTAATATCACTTCTTTATTACGGGTAATAATTTCCCGGAGCTCTGAATAATGATCCCACGGATTTCTAATATCAGGTTTGAAATTAGCAACTGTTTCAGTATTTTCAGAGGCTGGTATTACGAGTTGATCATAAGCCTCCTTGTGATCAATTTCCGCAATGCAACTACTACAAAAAAGATATACAACAAAAAAGGGGACGCATTTATTTTTCACAAGGAAATCCTCTCCAACTAGATTGGCAATATTGATTATTGGATGTATAAGAACCCATCAATGGCAAATAGGGGCTAGATATTGTTGGAAACACACAAAGCCAAGGCAGGCTTTTAGACCAAAATAGATTTTTAGCATGGTTTAGACCGATCCTTCGCTCTTGAGGCATAACTGCTTTCCTTTGCAATTCTGGACATAAGACTAGCAGGGTTGTTTATATCTGCAAGCCTAGTTTTTGGAAAAAGGAAACGGGCTATTGTTCWCCCTRTCTTGGCCTTCCTCTTCCTCGATTTTCAACACGTATACCTATAAGACTTTCTATCTGGCATAGCAGCTCTTCGTTAAGTAAAAAATAAATGCGTCCCCTTTTCTTGTTTATTATAATGATCGACATATCAGTTGAATCCCTGACTTGTCTAAAAGATACAAATTACGCATTAACAAAATATTTATATTATTTATGTCTCGAATGGTTTCAAAAATATAATACTTTCCATCAATTATTAACAAACGGATAAAACCAAATTCAATATCAAAATCAGCAGAAGAAGATAATATTGCTTGTACATATGAAATATTTGAACCAGAACTAACTATAAGCTCATCTTTCACACCATCTTCATCAATATCCACCTTATAAATCTGATTACGTGACTCTTTAGGGTTAACACTAAATAGAACTGCATAATTATTTATCTTTCTTTCATCTATCAATAATTTTCTTTTCTTCTTACAAAAAACCTCATCACTTCCTTTTTCTAAAAAATTTAAGCTAGAAGAAGAGCTCTCTAGTTGTTCCTTACAAGCAAAACACACCACTGCAATTAAAAAAAATAAAAAGGGGACGCATTTATTTTTCACAAGGAAATCCTCTCCAACTAGATTGGCAATATTGATTATTGAACGTATAAGAACCCACCAATGGCAAATAGGGGCTAGATATTGCTGGAAACACACAAAGCCAAGGTAGGCGTTTAGAGCAAAGCGGATTTTTAGACGAAAGGAGGCTTTTAGAATGGTTTAGACCGATCCTTGGCTCTTGAGACATAACTGCTTTCCTTTGCAATTCTGGCTATAAGACTAGCAGGGTTATTTATATCTGCAAGACTAGTTTTTGGAAAAAGGAAACGGGCTATTGTTCACCCTGTCTTGGTCTTCCTCTTCCTCGATTTTCAACACGTAATCCTATTCGGATCTCTATTTCATCAACAAACCATAGTATTGGTAGTCCTGAGCAGCTAAAAATACGGACTTGCTGTTGTGCCCTCTCTGAACGATATGGTGTGGGCAGTTGGGTACTAATATTCTCGCCATCCTTGGCATGGTCGCTCTCCTTCAGATCAAAAATAGATGCGTCCCCTTTTCTTCTGGATATAGTTAAACAATGACACCGCCTGATCAACGGCGACACCAAATAAGAGAATGCCTCCAAAGTTGGTGTCTATCCAATCTTCATCAATTTGGGAGCCAATTTCACTGCCTCTTGCCGCCAATACCAACTGGTTACCACTGCGAAATACTGTAGCGGCAAAACCGGTTGTTTCATTCTCCACACCATAATAGTGGGCGACTTGCCATTGGTCGGATTCTGAGCCAATTATGGTTTCAGCTAATTTTCCTGGAATTCTTTCTTCATCATGAATCCTATTCACAACGTCATCAGTTGATAATAAATTAACTGATGTAAGATCTACGTAACTGCTATCAGAGAAAAAAGCATAAGCTTTTAGTAACTCGAAATTAACCATCATTTTTTCCTTAAAATAATTTCTATACTCAATTAGTCAGTAACAATTTGCACCGGTATTAAAACTTTTTTATATAAGCCCCATATATGGTTTTCTGTATCACACCTCGGCGGCGTATAGTCCCCTAGCCATCCCCATATTTTTCGGTCCATCCAGCCTGGGTAATAATAAAAATTAATCAATTCTTCCAATACTTCTTTTGTTTCTCTTACTTCAATAATTCGATTTTTCTTCTTTATCTGTTCCGATAAAATTTTACTTTTATCGTAGATATAGTACTTACTCTCAAAATGATAAATTTCCTTTTTATTAAACCCTTTAACCCTGCCTTTTATTAATTCAACGCCTTCACCTGATACTCTAAACAACTTATTTCCAACATCCTCATATTCTGAAAAGCTGTATCCTCGATATAGAGAGCCAGCAGCTACTGAACCAGAATCAGCAGCAAAGCTAACAACATTTTCCACAGTTCTATAAACATGCATCCCCGACTCTTCCCGGCAATACTTGTTATATTGAAGCGAAGCCTTATACGCATCCCCTAGGAATATCCACGTCAACAATAATGATGACGCCGCATATATAATAATTCGCCAAGCAGTGCTTAATTTAAAACTAATGAATACTTTTGATAGAGGAACAACCAACAATACACAAAGCGCACCCACCAACCACAATGACGGTTTACTCACCCACAGTGGAGATGCAATAAAATCATACCAGTTCACTTGCTAACTCCTCAGCGATATAGGGAAAAGGGGACGCATCTATTTTTCACAAGGAAATCCTCTCCAACTAGATTGGCAATATTGATTATTGAACGTATAAGAACCCACCAAAGATAAATAGGGGCTAGATATTGCTGGAAACACACAAAGCCAAGGTAGGCATTTAGAGCAAAGCGGATTTTTAGAGAACAATAGGTTTTTAGAAGGGTTTAGACCGATCCTTCGTATTCGATACATAACTGCTTTCCTTTGCAATTTTGGATATAAGACTAGCGGGGTTATTTATATCTGCAAGCCTGGTTTCTGGAAAAAGTAAACGAGCTATTGTTCACCCTGTCTTGGCCTTCCTCTTCCTCGATTTTCAACACGTAATCCTATTCGGATCTCTATTTCATCAATAAACCGGTGGTTACCTGTTAGCTGATTGCGCTGTAAGCTTTCACTAATTAACGCTGTCTCTTTTGAATTGCTGGTATCACTCAAATATTGACGGTAGTGGTGTCGTCGGTCTTTTTCTGTATGTCCCAAGCTTTGGTAGCCGCTATCCAAGTCCAGTATGTCTCTATCTTTCAATCCAACCCTCTCTCTGTAACTAGACCAGGGGTAATCGTCCAATACTGTCACTATACCGGCTTTCATTGGATTCAATTCTACATAGCGAATACAGGCCAACAGGTATTCATCTTTTTGAATCGGGCTGGCTTTATAGCGCCCTTCCCATAGTGAACCACTTCTTCCTTCCAGTTTATTCACATAGGCTGACTGTCTTCCGTTCACTCTTTTCATTAGCGTTGAAAGTGACATGGCATCATCTGTGGGTTCAGCAATGATATGTATGTGGTTGGTCATCAAACACCAGGCATAGAGTTTTATCCCGAGTTCTTTTTTCCATTCTTTCAGGTTTTCCAAATAGTATTGGTAGTCCTGATCAGCTAAAAATACGGCCTTCCTGTTGTGCCCTCTCTGAACGATATGGTGCGGGCAATTGGGTACTAATACTCTCGCCTTCCTTGGCATGATGGCTCTCCTTTAGGTCAAAAATAAATGCGTCCCCTTTTCTGTCACCACTCATTGAGAAAAAATAATTGCGGCTATCATCTCCAATTAAATTATCGACCAATGCCCCACTCTCAAACCCTGAATCATACCCACCGAAGGCATTATCAATGGCTGACAGCTCTATGCTGTTAGCGGCACTCACATCTAGAGAAACATCGTAAGACGTGTTTAAAAAGTCATGGCTGGTACTTAATTGCTGATTGTATTTTGTTTCCCGATAATGCCGGTAATATCCCGAAAGAAAATGATTCTGGAGCGTACTCGCAGGACTTGGGTCATCTAAATTAAACCATCCTGACGGATAAAGAAGATCAACAATTGACGTAGGCACAATGACTGCGGAGTTTAGCTGTATCTCAGGTGGGGCAAGATCGTCCTTAAGTGAGAACCCAAAATCACTGGCCACAAAATTTTTAATCGTGACCGTCCCACCACCAGGCTTAGTAATAATTAAATCGTCACCACTCTTGATATAAACAGTGTCATTAACAGGATTACCATTATTGTCTAACTGTCGATAGGAGTCGTTTCCTTCATAGGCTTTTAGCTCACCAGTAATCTCTTTTAGTCCACCACTTAGCTCATGTTCAATGAATAAATTGTTGGCTCCCTGGGTATCAAAAATTGTGTCGTTACCCTCATCAAATTTAATTTGGAAGATATCATCACCCTCACCACCTTCCAGGTAATCATCGCCAGCCTGACCATTAAGGGTGTCTTCGCCACCTTGACCGTAGAGGTGGTCATCTTTTTCACCACCTAAAAGAAAAGCATTATTCTGAGAGTCACCAAAAACTATTCGCTTGACTTTAAATTGATCAATCGCAGGAGCACCACCGGGCAAGTCAATTTGACCGGTAACAAAGCTCTCCCCAGTAAAACTATCACCGTAGTAAATAGGCTCACCTTCTGCGGCAGAGGAAGGATAATCTGTATCGAGTGTATTACGGTTTATGACATGACCCAGCATCTTGGCCTTGTCGGCTAAATAGGCATCACTGTACAACCGGTTACCATTTGCATCATTTAAATTGTATTCCGCAGTATTGGCTGCCGTTGTCACTGAACTGGACGTCACAACAAAAGGAAGTAAATTAACTAATGCATACCGATAGCCTTGACCCTCAATAGTATTCAAAGCAGCTAAAGAAACTATATCTGTAGTTACAGAAGAAATTGAATAAAGGTTTTCTACCTCACCACCACTAACTATAGATGCAACAGAGGAATAAAGTGCATCTCGATCACCAATACCAACCTCAGGCACAGAAAGCCCTAAAAATTTAATAATGCCATTTATAGCGCCCTCCAAACTTTCTTCGGGAGTATTTGAGGCTGCGTAAAGAATTCCTGTGATTTCAGCTATAGATAATGAATTATCAAGGGTTGATAGCATGTCATAAACAGCCAAAGCATCTGTCAAAGCCACTATAGAGTGGTTGCTTATAGGCACAAAACTCTCTTCAATAAATAGATATTCTGGTGCCAGACCAATCTGCTGACCTACCGTCGGAGTGACATCTATACCTGGCTCAGCAATAATGTTCGTCACTAGGTTATCAGAGGAAACCCCTGGGTTAATTGATATTGGGCTAACTACGCCACTCAGTAAGTCCGCCAACGTATCGAAGCCATTTTGCCCAGAGTTAATACCAGCACCATTGTAGGTATAGGCATCAACAATTTGTAACGGAAAAAGTCGCACAAAGGCTTGGGCAAGGTGCCCACCTAGAGAATGCCCAGTTAACGTAATTGGTGTAGAAGAATCTAGCCCATCAATACCTAATCCTTTTTGCGTTACCGGTAATTGAACTAATGTTGGCTGTCCATCGATAATTTCAATCGCATATTGTTCTACATCTGTAGTGGCTGAAAATATAGCCCTCAGATAATAATTCACCATATCCATGATCTGGTTAACTGCCACACCACCAATAGCCAAGTTGGCATCAGATGTTAGATCATGAATAGTTTCAAAAAATGCATCCAAAGAAGAAAAGTTAAAATCTGTTCCTCTCAGCGCAAAAACTATATCTCCAGCATTTTCACCTGTTTTTATTTCGTAAAAGGTACCGGAGAAACCCGTAAGCGTATCAGCTGACTTATCCAAATATTCATACTTGGCTAAAAATTGATCTGCCTGCTCTTCACTAAAGTCTATCGCCTCTAGATCTGCTTTAGTTTTTCCATCGGCATAGGCAGCCATTGCCAATGTGGCTTTTTCATACATATCATTAATCTGTGCTGTCGCCATCATCTACTCCGTTAGTCTTTTAGCTTATAAAAAATTTTGTATAAGAGTCTTTCACGATAAGAAGGGCGATCTGGTTCACGGGGGTATACTGGACACCTCTCTCCAGAAAGCCGCGGCCCCAAATTGATCGTTTCAGCAAACCAACCCGCCCCACCAATAAAAGAAACTGCTTTACCTAGCAACTTTTCACCACGACTCACTGTTGTTGTAAATTTCACCACCTTTCCCCAGCCCACATAATCAAAATCTGTAGAATTTTCAATGTTATAACTCCACTTAAGGCTATCGACTTTTAATTCATTTCCAGTTGCTTTTACCAATCTATTTGACTGCCCCCCATCAGGGCGAATAAATAATTTTCTCGTCGACACCCCAGGAGTTAAGTAATATTTCTTACTTAACCCCTCTTTCTGATAAACAAAAATACCGCCTTCTTTTTTACACAATTGATGAAACAGGTATCCATCTAWCGGAATATCCCATGTGGGTATTAACACCAAAGCAATGGCTATGTATTTAGCAATTCGTCGCCCTGCTTTTTCTCGCGCCTTTATAGCCAACCATATAAATATCCCTACGGTGAAGACGTAAACCAGCAAAACACCCAGTACAATTAAGCCTATCATTGAGCACCTAACTTATTGAGAAGAGAGTTCTTTATCGAAAAAGCGAAAAAGGGGACGCATTTATTTTTCACAAGGAAATCCTCTCCAACTAGATTGGCAATATTGATTATTGGATGTACAAGAACCCATCAATGGCAAATAGGGGCTAGATATTGTTGGAAACACACAAAGCCAAAGCAGGCTTTTAGACCAAAGAAGATTTTTAGACGAAAGGAGGATTTTAGAGTGGTTTAGACCGGTCCTTGGCTGTTGAGACATAACTGCTTTCCTTTGCAATTCTGGATATAAGACTAGCAGGGTTATATGAATCTGCAAGCCTAAATTATCGCTCTAAACCATCCTTTTATTGCTTGGTTAATTGATCAACTGAGATATTTGATTGCTTATCATAGGAAACTCGAATAGCTGCACCAAGCCTTTGAGCCATCAGTTCAGGTGTTTTAAAGTGAGCAATTGCGCTTTTAGCCCCTGTTTGCTGAATAACATGCTTGTTTGTCCTACCAATGATTTCCCCTTGGTACGATTCACCTTTTTTAGCCCTCAAGGTTTTAGCTGTCTTTCCCATCCTCGCTGCAACCAAATCTCTTGCCATAACAAAGCTGGCATCAGCAGGATTTAATTGTGTCAAGGCGTAGGCTTTAAGCGCATCTTTAAATGTATCTCTAGCCCAAGCAGGTACGTTCTCTTTGAGCCTAACTACCCGACCCTTTTCCAACTGCATGACCAATTTATGCTGTGAATTAAGTGTACTGTTGTCATACACCACAGAATAATTTGCTAAAGAAATGGCCTTTTTAGCGTTATCGAGTGTTCTAGGGTGGCGAGACTTTATCTTCTCTTCTGGAACATCATGCCCCCCGGCACGTACTCTTCGGGCAACACGATCAATAGCTAATTGGGTATTACGGAGATTGATAAACACAAAGCGTACTTCAAAGCCCATAGTTTGGGCATCTTTTATCAAGTCCAGTTTGGATGGGTGTGAAAAAACAGTTTCCGTAGCAAAGGATTTCCCTTCTTTTAAAAGCTCTTCTCTTCGGTCAACTGCCAGTTTCTGTGCTTTATAACTGTGCTTACCAACCTCACCAGGCCAACGCTTTTTTTCTATTTCATCAGCATTAACAAATTCAATACCCGTAAATTTTGAGGCGATATGACGGTGGAAAAAAGTAGATTTACCCGTACCATTAATGCCAGCTATAAGAAACATTTGTGGCTTTGGCCTGTGTTTAAGAACGCTATCCCTAGACATAACACGCCTTTGTATTAATTGTTATTCGGTTTTGGGCAGACTAATTATTGCCAACCCTTTCCCCCTCCTCAACTAATGTAGGATCGACAGTACCATTAAGTTCAGTTAATTCTCTCCACAACAAGGTATGGGCCATACCCTGCTCTTCAGGTGGTAAATCATAGAAGTTACGGCCAGCAAGTAGGCTCACAACAGTTTTAGTGCCAATGTTTGAGGCCTCCACAGCCTCTCCTAACTTGGCCCAATACTCAATTTGGCCCGATGCCGACCTATTGGTTATTCCAGCAACAGATTCAGCATGTTCATAAAACTCTTCATTAATCCTTACCGTACGGGTGCTGGTAGCCATAATCAAAAACCTCCACTTAAAAGACTATGCTTGTATTATAGTATAAGTGATGCAAATTGCATCTTTATGAATCACAYRCTTATTTTGAYGGTYAAAATAARMAAGTTATATCTTAACGCTCYCTAATACTCTCCTGCTTATAACGCAATAAGGGTGAGAGAAARAATTCRATYAGCCTGCGCTTACCCGTCTTTATCTCAGCGGTGACGGACATACCCGGGCTAAGCCTGACGGATTTACCTTCTACATCTACCTGATCTTTACTGAGCGTCACCCTCATTTGAAATACCCAGCCTAGGTTTTCATCGGCGATGGCATCTTGTGAAATACTGGTGACCTCAGCATCTATGACGCCGTATTTAGTGAAGTTAAAGGTGTCGATTTTTACTTCGGCTGATTGCCCAATATGGACAAAACCAATGTCTTTGTTTTGGATGAGAGCTTCGACTTCTACGATGGCCTGTTCTGGTACTACCTTCATTAGCTCCTGTGCCGGAGTAACCACCCCGCCCACGGTATGAATGGCCAGTTGTTGCACGGTACCACTTACGGGGGCTGTGAGGATTTGCTGTTTTTGTCGCTGACTGGCTTTGATGGCATCTTGCTGAAGGCTGGCGATATCGTTGCTAAGTCGCTCTAGTTCTAGCAGGTTGTTTTTGCGTTGCTCCAATAACAGGGTGTCTATTTTTGCATCGTATGAAGCGACYGTTTCTTGTAMCTGSYGYTGWCGGGATTTYAGYACMGGTATGGTTTTTTGCATTTCTACCTGTTGTTGCAGTATTTGCAGGTACTGCACTTTGGCTCCGTATTGTTTGTCGTGAAGGTATTTATAGGCGGCTACACGCTCGGACAAAATAGGTAATGTTTGTTCTGTTCTCTCCAGCTCTGCGGATGCCATGTTCTGTTCTGCTATGGCGGCGTCTCGTTCTTTTTCAAAWGCGTAAAGCCGTGCKGAKATTTCRTCCCGCTGCTGGGTATAAAGTTGTTGGGCCTTTAATTTTTTATGGTGATTATCTTGGCTATATAGTGCCGGTACATTGATAGGGCTTTCGAGTGTTCTGCCTGAGGCCAACCAGAATTCTAATGCTTGTCGCCAACCTGCCTGAAGGGATAAGTCAGCTATTTGTTGTGTGATTCGCTGGTTATCGGCATTTGCATTGGTTGGGTCTAGGCTGATAAGCGGTTGCCCTGCTACAACTTTGTCGCCGTCTCTTACATGAATTTGTTTAACAATGCCGGTTTCTAATGGTTGGATAATTTTGACATGGCCGCTGGGAATAATACGTCCTGGTGCTATGACGACGATATCCACTTTGCCAAAACAGGCCCAAATAATAGCAATGGTAAATAAGGCCATCAAACTCCAGGCTAGCCAGCGGCCAGCTGGCGATGGCGGTGTTTCTTGAACTTCTAAGGCCAATGGCAAAAACTGCCTATGTACGGCGGAAAGGTTTTTATCTCCCAGTTCACCACGGTTGGCCCAGGCTGATTTTAATTTGCCAAGAGGGTGGCCTGTATTTTTTTCTTCCATCATGGGCGTTCATATCCTTATGGCTTTTACTGTCTACTTACCACTACATTCCGACCAATGAATAGCAACTATTAATAGCAGTTATACGTTTTTAATAACAACTATACATTTTCGGTTACTTCTGGTGAATTTGATCCATCATTATTAGCTTCGGGTCGTATTGTAGGTGTATAACTTTGATAGCTATGCAGCTTGGCGTAATAACCCTTGGCGTTGATTAATACGTCATGTGGCCCAGCTTCGACGATCCKACCCTTGTCCATCACGATAATMTTATCGCAGTGGCGAACGGCACTGAGCCGGTGGGCAATAATGAARACGGTTCGGTCTTTACATATAGCCCCCATGTTTTCCTGAATCATTCGTTCAGACTCATAATCGAGGGCACTGGTAGCCTCGTCAAAAATAAGAATTTTGGGGTTAGTCATCAATGCACGAGCAATAGCCATTCGCTGTTTTTGACCACCGGACAAATTACTGCCTTGCTCACCAATCATGGTGTCGTAACCTTCGGGTAAATCAAGAATAAACTCGTGTGCGCCGGATACTGTTGCGGCCTTAACCACTGCCTCCATCGGCATGCCTGGTGCCGCCAATGCAATGTTTTCTCTCACTGTACGGTTAAATAGAAAGCTCTCTTGCTGTACAACACCTATTTGACGACGCAACCAGGCGGTATCGATCATGGCCAGGTCGGTGCCATCAATTAAGACCCTTCCCGCCTCTGGCACGTACATTCTCTGAACAAGCTTGGCCAGAGTACTTTTGCCTGAACCGGAACGTCCTACAAGACCTATGATTGAACCGGGTTTAATGTTGAGAGAAAGCTCATCCAGTACTAACGGGCCATCTGGGCGGTAACGGAAYCTGACATGTTCAAAGGTAACGGTACCTTTAAGCCCGGGTAACGCACTGCGGTTGGGATTAAAACCGGGTTCTTTGGGGGTATTGAGGATGTCACCTAAACGCTTAAGTGAAATACCCGCTTGCTGGAAGTCCTGCCACAGCTGGACCAACTTTAATATTGGCCCGGTTACTCGGCCTGCGATCATATTGAAGGCAACTAGTTGCCCCACGCTCATTTCACCGGCTATAACCAAATGTGCACCCCACCAGATAATTAACAATGTAGTGATTTTGTTGATAAATCCGGCAACCTGATTCGCCACATTGTTCAGGTTTTGCGCCCGAAAAGATGAGGTGACATATTTGGCTAGTTGATCTTCCCAACGGCGTTGCATTTGTGGCTCAAGTGCTTGCGCCTTAAGTGTTTCGATACCGGTGACAGCTTCGGTTAAAAATGCCTGATTGCGTGCTCCGTATTGGAATTTTTTGTCCAATCGATGTTTGAGTATGGGCGTAATAAAAATAGACAGTGCGATATAAAACGGAATGGCGCCCAATACAATCCAGGTAAGGAGTGGGCTGTAATACCAAAGTACTGCGAAGAATACGAAGGTAAAAGAAAGATCTATGAGTAAAGTTAAAGCAGTGCCTGTAATAAAGTTTCGAATGGTATCCAGCTCTCGGACACGCGCAACACTCTGACCAACTTGTCGCGCTTCAAAATAGGCCAGGGGCAGGCTAACCAGATGACTAAATAATTTGGCCCCAAGTTCAACATCCACTCGATTGGTCGTATGACTAAATAAATAGTTACGCATACCCCCCAAAAGAGCATCAAAGACAGCCACAACAACAAAACCAAAGGCCAGAATATCTAAGGTGGTAAAGCCCTTATGAACAAGAACTTTGTCCATCACCACTTGAAAAAACAGCGGGGTTACCAATGCAAACAATTGGAGAAAAAACGAGGCGATTAATACTTCGCCAAAGAGTTTGCGATATTTTACTAGTGAGGGAATAAACCAACGAAGATTGAACTCTCGATGTTTACCAAAACCTGAGGCATGTCGAGGCACTAACAATATCAATTGTCCTGACCAAAGTTCTTCTAACTGCTCTTGGTTCAGTACCAGAGGTCTATTTTCAGTTGAGTGCTGAATCAGGTATTTACGCTCTTCTGTATCATCCTGATCCGCAACCTTGGCCAGCAAAAAAAATGTGCCGTCACGGGAACAACCTATCGCGGGGAGAATTTGGTTGCTGAGCTGCACGGAGTTACTTTCAGACAGCTTTGCTTTAAAGCCAATGGATTTGGCAGCCCGTAAAAGGTCATCAGTGCTGCAGGGCGTGTCCTGCTCGCCAAATTGGTGCTGAAGCTGGCTGCTATCCACAGCTATTTGATGGAGCTGGGCAATAAGTGCCAGCACCTGAAGACCGCTATCCATGTCATTCCTTGTCTTTTGCTCACCCACCACCGTAATGGCAGTAGACTTTTAGCATCCAGCAACCCTTTTGCTAGATATTCGGGAGAGCTAAATAYKWATAAANNKTMMYAASATGAMWAYKMAWARYRWWKYSMRMKSTRWWGGTTATNASCRRWTAWKRRRTATYKMKCWMAYTRRSAAKYWAWYSRYTTTATSGYTTCAACCCTYGTTGTTATAACTACTTGATTATTTGTTATTTTGTGCAATTTTCACTAATTCGAGGTCTATACTTAATAAAACTGTATTTTAGCCCCAGCCCTTTTTATTAGACGCTCAAACAGGRTWATTAAAGGGTCAGCACARGGAGGTAACAAATTAATAAGAGGCATGAAACGGATTGATAAATAATGCAGAAAGTTTTGGAGTAAAAATAGAATTAACCGCATATATCTTCAGGAGGTGTAGATGTCTGCAAGAACTAGCACCACAGTATCAAGTTCGTCCATAAGAACTCAGCTGACGCCAAGCGCGTTACAGCAAGAAAACGAAACTTACCGCGGCAGTGGTGGCATTAGTGCGGGTAATCGGGCTCTGGGCTTTAAACCCGCTTTTTATGATATGGAAACGGGTATATCGCACACGTCTAAATTTGCCAATGGCCTTGAGGCCCCCATGCATGTGCTGGAWGGCCTACCCAATGAAGTTGTCGAATCCAGACTTGAGAGTGGTAAGGTCGCTACTGTAAAACCTGGTGTTATATCCGGTTTTGTTCAAGCTGATCATTTCTATACCCGTGAGCAGGCCGCSCTGGCTACGGCACAGTTAATTRCTCGTACTCAAATGTTAAGCAATCCTCTGCAACATAATCAATTGCTTGCCGCCTGGGAGCTTTTTGTACTCGATCAGGATTACCCCACAGATTTAATGCGGCCAGTGGTGGARGATTCATGGCGACGCTGCCACCAATTTGAACTTGATCCRGAACTACGYCATGCACCCATTATTTCTGACAAAAGCCAACTKGAATATTCCCACTACCTTCATTCVGATTTACTGAATGCAGCTCAACCTGTTTTAGAGCGWGCCAAAGAGCATTTATAYCGYTCCGACAGTTTGATTCTTTTGGCRGATGCCGGKGGGGTMATTCTGGATGTMAGAGCTGAYCCRCATGTRATTACCARYGCCGGAAATATAAAYTTGATYGAAGGTGGYATCTGGAGTGAAGAGGTMGCTGGCACCAATGCAATTGGTACTGCATTAGCAGCAGCTGAACCGGTGCAGTTGTATGGTGCAGAGCATTTTTGTGCAGGTATTAAGCATTGGACCTGTTCTGCAGATGTTATTCGTGACCCCCATGATGGCTTGGTTTTAGGTGCCGTGGATCTGTCAGGTTTAACGGATTCCTACCAAAGTAATGCTYTGGATTTCGCCATTATGGCYACTCGGTTGATTGAAGCGAATTTGGCCAGTGAKTATTTCAGRTCACGYGAGCGRGTAATTGAGGCTACAAAAACYATGTTTGAGGGTTGGAAAAATGAAGGGTTGCTGGCCTTTGACAGGCGAGGAAGGTTGGTAAAAGCTAATCAACTTGCACACAGAGCAGTTGAGGAACTGGGGGCTGATTTAGTGATTACACCACAATGCCGAGTCCCGGCCCTGGACCTTGATGCACCGACTTCAACTGCGTCTATAGCATCGATAACACCTGAATGGTTAAAGACTCTGTTACAGGTTCCTATCAAACTCAAGGATAATGAAGTGGGCACGTTAGTGGTGCTGTCTGTCCATAGCTAAGGAAATTTCTTCTTACACGCTCAAGCTAATAGATTCAGGGCTCAATAATTCAGAGCTCAACAATCTGTTGTTGAGATCAAGGGTTACCGTAGTTCATCAATCGCTGGTAACGTTTTTCCAATAGCTCATCAAGTGGGATTTGCTGAAGATCATCTACCTGAGCGATAAGACGTTCCTTCAAGGTAGCGGCGATGGTTTCGATGTCACGGTGTGCGCCACCTAAAGGCTCAGGAATAGTTTCATCGACAATACCCAAGTCTTGCAGGATGGATGATGTTACGCCCATAGCTTCGGCAGCCTCAGGGGCTTTATCCGAGGTTTTCCAGATAATATTGGCACAACCTTCGGGGGAGATCACAAAGTAGGTGGAATATTGCAGCATGTTGAGATAATCACCTACACCAATAGCCAGAGCACCGCCTGAGCTGCCCTCGCCTATAACGGTACAAACCATGGGGGTTCTCAATCGGGACATAACGGCCAGGTTTTTAGCAATGGCTTCACTGATGCCCCGCTCTTCAGAATCGATACCAGGATAAGCCCCAGGTGTATCAATCAATGTGATAACAGGCATTTTAAAACGTTCTGCCATTTCCATTAGGCGCATGGCCTTGCGGTAGCCTTCCGGCTTGGGCATACCAAAATTACGGTAAACCTTCTCGTTAACACCTCGGCCCTTTTCTTCACCAATGATCATCACTGGTTTRCCGTCAAGACGACCCACCCCACCRACAATAGCTTTGTCATCACCGAAGTGACGATCGCCATGCAGTTCATCAAAATCTGTAAAGATGCGACTGATATAGTCTGTTGCGTAGGGACGTTGTGGGTGCCTTGCTACCTGAACAACTTGCCARGCACTGAGATCGGAATAGATTTTTTCGGTCRGCTTGTTGCTCTTACCCCTTAGCTTAGCGACTTCATCACTAATATTGAGTTCGTTATCGTTACCCACTAGTTGCAGTTCTTCAATTTTAGCTTCAAGTTCTGCAATGGGTTGTTCGAAATCAAGGTAGTTCAGATTCATAACGCCTTACGATCCATGGTATATGTGAGCGGTTGGGAGCGGTGTTTGTAGCTACATGTATAACAACACATTCGGCAACAAAAATACCCCCGTGTAAATTCTCTTAATTGTACTGAGAGTACAGTCTAATTGATAGACAGCACCAAGAGTTACTGGTTAATAGGCCATTTTTGAAGCTTATATTACCTGTACCTAGAACYTCAAATGYACATTCTYATTTCCAAACATTTCTCTCAGCTTATGCAATAAATCGTCTTCTGGAGCCATCAGCCACTSCTCACCAAGGGCTATATCACCCAAGGCTTTGCCATTGTTATAACTGATACGAACAGGACATGTGCCCTGTTGATAGGGTGTCATAATTTCTGTCATTTGTTCGATTCCCGAACCATTAAGATTTTCATGATTGGCCTCAATGGTGATTCCCTTGAGGTAGTTCACTCGTGCTTCATAGAGRTCTTTAACCTGATCAGCACGCATTTTAAGGCCACCGGTATAGTCGTCCTCGGATATTTGCCCCTCGACCACCAACAGTGCATCTTTCACTATTTTGTCCCGGTATTCATTAAAAGCATCGGAAAAAATTGCCACTTCTATTCGACCACTTCGGTCATCCAATGACACGATGGCCATATTGTCACCACGCCGGGTTTTTATCACTCTTAAACCCACCACCAGACCAGCAACWAGCTGTTTCTTTTTATCCGGTTTTAAATCGATAATGCGATGACCAACAAAATGTTCCAGCTCYTCAACATATTCATCGATGGGATGACCCGTAAGGTATAAGCCCAGAGTATCTTTTTCACCACCGAGTCGCTCTTTGGAAGTAGCACAGCGAATATTACGAAARCTCTGATAACCAAATTCAGGGGCACTTTCCTTTGGTGTAGCACCAAACAGATCGCTCATACCACTTTTGGTRTTTTGCAGCTGTTGCTCAGCCATTTTTACCGCTTCTTTCATAGCGGCAAGCATTACTGCTCGACGGTAGCCTATCTCCCCATCCGGGCCGATATTATCTAATGCACCCGAACGAATTAACGCTTCCAGTGCACGCTTATTGATTTTTCGGCCATCGACTCTGGCACAGAAATCAAAGAGGTCGATAAAATCACCACCCTCCTCTCTAGCAGCAGTAATRCCGTCTACAGGGCCTTCACCCAGCCCTTTAATTGCTCCAAGTCCATAGATAATCTCACCTTGACCAGAAACAGTAAAAGAGAATTTCCCTCGATTCACGTCTGGAGGCAATAAGGGCAAATTCATCGCACTACACTCGTCAATCAAAGTCACAATCTTGTCAGTGTTCTGCATATCCGCAGACAACACKGCGGCCATAAATTCAGCAGGGTAATGGGTTTTTAACCAAGCGGTTTGATAGGCTAAAAGTGCATAGGCAGCAGAGTGTGATTTGTTAAAACCATATCCGGCAAATTTTTCCACCAGATCAAAGATTTTGATGGCCAAATTTGGGTCGATACCCTGGTTTTTTGCACCTTCCTGGAAAATCTCTCGCTGCTTGGCCATCTCCTCCGGCTTTTTCTTACCCATGGCCCGACGCAACATATCTGCACCACCCAGTGTATAACCGGCTAGTACCTGTGCAATTTGCATCACCTGCTCCTGATACACAATTACACCATAGGTGGGTTCCAATACAGGTTTAAGGCTTTCATGCTGAAATTTGGCGTCTGGGTAGGCAACTTCTGCCCGACCATGTTTACGATTGATAAAATCATCTACCATGCCCGACTGCAGCGGCCCAGGCCTAAAGAGTGCCACCAATGCCACGATATCTTCAAAACAATTGGGGACAACACGCTTAACCAGGTCTTTCATACCACGGGATTCAAGCTGGAACACTGCRGTAGTTTCAGCCCGYTGCATYARCCCATAAGTACCMGGATCATCAAGRGGAATATTTTCAATGGTCAGGGCGTCTTCCCCACTCCGCTGCAACCGTCGATTAATCATTTTTACTGCCCAATCGATAATTGTCAGGGTTCGCAGGCCCAGGAAGTCAAATTTGACCAAGCCCACCTGCTCTACATCATCTTTATCAAATTGGGTAACGAGTCCTTCACCAGTCTCATCGCAATAGAGCGGCGAAAAATCTGTAAGTTTTGTGGGTGCAATAACCACACCACCCGCATGTTTACCAACATTCCGAACGACGCCTTCGAGCTGGAGAGCCATGCCCCAAATTTCCTGTGCCTCTTCATCGTTATCCAAAAATTCCTTGAGCACTTCTTCCTGAACCAAGGCTTTCTCAAGGGTCATACCAATATCATGGGGAATCATTTTGGACAGTTTGTCTGCCAAACCGTAGGCCTTGCCCTGYACCCGGGCTACATCTCGYACCACAGCTTTGGCCGCCATAGTACCGAAGGTAATAATCTGTGAAACGGCATCACGCCCATAACGATCTGCCACATAAGAAATGACCCTGTCACGGTTATCCATACAGAAGTCGATATCAAAATCGGGCATGGATACACGCTCAGGATTCAAGAAACGCTCAAACAGTAAATCATATTCCAGCGGGTCAAGATCAGTGATGCCTAAGGAGTAGGCCACCACAGAACCGGCACCGGAACCACGACCCGGCCCGACCGGAATATCGTTTGCTTTGGCCCAGCGAATAAAGTCCATAACGATGAGGAAGTAACCTGGAAACCCCATCTGAATAATAATATCCAGCTCAAAACGCAAACGATCCAGGTATACCTGTTTTTGCTCGGTATAGTCAGGAGAAGAAGTATCAAGAATTTTCTCCAGACGACGCTCTAGGCCCTCTGCAGACAGCTTTTCAAAAAAACTGTCTGTGGTCATTCCCTCAGGAACGGGGTATTCGGGCAAAAAGTGCTCGCCCAGTTTTAGCTCAAGGGTACAACGACGTGCAATTTCCAGAGTGTTTTCAAGTGCCTCAGGAATATCACTAAACAGCTCAGCCATTTCAGCTGAAGAACGAAGATATTGTTGCTCGCTGTATCGACGTGCTCTACGTGGGTCATCCAATACACGACCTTCGCCAATACATACCCTGGCCTCATGGGCGTCAAAGTGTTGTGTGTCGAGAAATCGTACGTCGTTGGTTGCGACAACAGGGCAATCTGTTTTGGATGCTAATTTTACGGCGGCATGAATAAAATTCTCTTCCTCCGCACGACCTGTTCTTGATAGTTCAAAATAAAAACGGTCTGGAAACTCCTCTAACCAACCCTGAAGAATCTCTTGAGCTTGCTCGGTTTTACCAGACAATAGCGCTTGACCCACATCACCTTGATGTCCGCTAAGAACAATCAACCCCTCTGAGGCTTCACTGATCCATTGCCTTTGTACAAATGGCTTTCCTTGAACTTGTCCCTTCTGATAGGCACGGGAAATAAGCTTTGTGAGATTTTGATAACCCTGTTGGTTTAGTATCAACAATGTCACCCAATACGGCATACCATCTGCAATGGGACTTTGTACCTGTAGATCTGCACCACAAATAGGTTTTACACCGGCACCCTGAGCTGCCTTATAAAACTTCACTAAACTAAACAGGTTCGTCACATCTGTCAGAGCAACAGCAGGCATCCCCAATTCGGCCACCCTTTTGACCAATGGCTTGATTCGCACAAGGCCATCMACAAGGGAATATTCACTGTGTAGGCGAAGGTGAATAAATGATGGTGTAGGAGCAGCTGGCATAAAGGATAGATCCATAACAGAAGTTTTGTTGCTAAAGTGCCGTCACAAAAATTCTGTAGTAAAAATAGTACCCCTGTCTTTTTGAAGAAAAGGGGAAATTAAATGTTTATTTGATACTTATGTCTGCTTGCACCATGTACCAGTCTACCGAAAAAATTATAGCTCAAACAGCCGTCTATCCTACTGTATGAATCCTACCGATTCCACAGAATATCATGGCGAAATACCATCAAAATACACAAACGTATTGAGGGCACCTCTAAAAATAGTGATTTTTTTGTGAGTGCCCCAAAAGTAGGCGCTTTAGGCGAGGAAGCACCGCAGTGTACACGGGTACATGAGGAGAGCCTGCCCATGAGCGGACCGAGTGCTTTGGATATTTGAGCACAGAGCTGCCAAAAGTAGGCGCTCTAAGTGACGCCGTAATCGCGGAGAAAGTGCATTTTTAGAGATGCCCTTGAGTGTAGATTGAACGGCAATGGCTTATTACACCAAAGGTAACGGTTGAACCATCAACATGCTTTTTACCGGCTCAAAAGTTTTCCGGTGAATAGGGCTTGGCCCCAGCTCTTTGATGGCCTGCATATGCTGCTTTGTTCCATACCCTTTATGGCCAGCAAAACCATAACCTGGGTATTCACAATCAAAGGCTATCATTTCACCGTCCCGACATACCTTGGCAAGAATAGACGCAGCACTGATAGCAGGAACTTTGTCATCACCCTTAACAACGGTTTCTGCCACATAATTCCAGRGAGGCATACGGTTGCCATCTACTGCGACGTATTCCGGAMTAATGTTTAACCCATCCACAGCCCGAAYCATTGCCATCATKGTGGCCTGAAGAATATTGTAACGATCAATTTCGTCCACAGTTGAACGCGCAATGTGCCAACACAATGCCTTTTCTCTAATCTCAATAGCGAGCTGTTGACGACGTTTATCCGTGAGTTTTTTTGAATCAGCAAGGCCTGAAATGGGCTTGTCMGGRTCGAGAATAACMGCGGCCGTTACGACATCACCGGCCAATGGGCCACGACCWACTTCATCTACACCCGCAAGAAAGCGGCCCTGATACTTTAATCTAAAATATTCTTTTTCTGAACTCTTCACKRYATCAGAYCCTAAATTTGGACTTCATACTACACCTGCATTTATGCCTAAACCCTAGTGGCCACAGCTATACTTCTATTATGATTCTATTAATTCCACCAATGCTTTGGCTGCTGTTTCATTTCCGCCGTATTGTAGAGATTTATGGATGTCCGTAAAACGTTGTTGTAATTTTTCCACCTGCTCTGGGTGTTGAAAGAAATCTAACACTGCAGCACAAAGATTATCTACTGTGGCTTTATCCTCTAATAGTTCAGGAACCAACGGCTCATCCACAAGTAGGTTAGGCAGCGCTACGTAGGCAACTTTGACCATTCTCGATATCAAAGCAAACGTCAATTTCCCCAACCGATAACTGACAACCATCGGTTTTTTTAACAGCATGGCCTCCAATGCTGAAGTGCCGGATGAAAGCAAAACAACGTCTGCGGCAGCCATTGCTTTCAATGACTGGCCATCCAGTAACATAACTGGCAGTGTTGGATACTCTTTGAGAATCACTTCTAGCTGCTGCTTACGTTCAGGACTAGCCGTAGGAATAACAACCTTTAAACCTGGCACAAGCCCTTGGCAACGCTGAGCAACGTCAAGAAATAACTTTCCCAGTTTTTCCACTTCTGACGCCCGACTTCCAGGCATCACTGTTAACACCGGGGCTTCAGTTATTCCCAGCTCTTGCCGTGCAGCAGAKGTGTCCGTCTGYAGCGGTAGTTCTTCTGCCAATGGRTGCCCCACACAAACTACTGGGACTTTATGTTGTTTATAAAAATCTTCTTCGAAGGGAAGCAGTGTCAGCATCAGGTCGACGGCACGGGCAATTTTTTTCACCCGCCCCTGGCGCCARGCCCAAACTGAYGGGCTAACATAGTGGGCTGTTTTAATACCTTTTTTACGTAATTTCTCCTCTAACCCCAAATTGAAGTCCGGGGAATCAATACCCACCACGAGATCAAATTTTTGTTCAGTAAAATACGCAAATAATGTTTTTCGGATATGAAATAGTTCTGGCAACCGCTTTAATGGTTCAATAAAGCCCATGACAGAAAGTCGATCCATAGGAAACAGAGAAACAAAGCCCTCTGCCAACATTTTTGCCCCCCCCATACCTTCAAATATTGCATCGGGATAATAGATTTTTAATGCACGAATTAATCCTGCACCCAGTTGGTCGCCAGATGATTCTCCCGCAACCAAGCCTATTCTGTATGGTGATGACATTGTTTTAAATAATCACGGTTTAACGAATAATGCCGCGAGACGATACCCTAACCGAATCGACCAACGGCTGAACTTCCGGATGCTCCAAAGTCAGGGCATCCAGTTTTTCCAAAGCATCATCGAGAGACAACCCCTGGCGATATAAAATTTTATACCCCTGCTTAATGGCTGAAATTGCTTCCTTGGCAAACCCCCTACGCCTTAAACCTTCAGAGTTGATGGTCTTAGGCTCTGCTGGGGAACCAAATGCCATAACATAGGCAGGAACATCCTGAGGCAAAAATGCGGCTGGTCCAATAAGTGTATGGGCACCGATGGAAACAAACTGATGTACTAACACGTATCCTGAAAGAATTGCCCAATCACCCAAGTCCACATGACCCGCTAAGGAAGCATTGTTCACAAGAATACAGTTACTTCCCACTGTACAATCATGTCCGATATGTACGTAGGCCATCATTAGGTTATCGCTACCGATAGTGGTAACACCTCGATCTTGTACCGTTCCACGATGAATKGTGACGCCTTCACGGAAAATGTTATTATCCCCGATCACCAAACGAGTGGGTTCACCATCGTATTTCATGTCGGGTGTATCTTCACCAATGGTAGAGAACTGAAAAATACGATTATTTTTACCGATAGTTGTGGGGCCTTTAACCACCACATGGGAGTTAATTACTGTGCCGGCGCCAATTTTNACGTTGGGCCCAATCATGGTCCAGGGACCTACTTCTACGCCCTCCTCCAACTCGGCTGAAGGGTCTACAATTGCTCTTGAGTCGATCAAGGACATCTTATTCATCCGTCTTCAGAGCACAAAGAATTGTTGCTTCACAGGCTAACTCATCATCTACACTGGCWCGACATTTAAAACGCCAAATTGTACGYTTCACAGCGTCAATTTTTGCTTCCAACATCAACCGATCTCCCGGTACGACCGGACGTTTAAAGCGTACCCCATCAACACCGGCAAAAAGATACAAAACATTATCATCTGCATACTTATCAGCAGTGGTAAACCCTAGTACTCCAGCAGCTTGAGCCATAGCCTCGATAATCATTACACCGGGGAAAATGGGTTTATTAGGAAAATGYCCGTTAAATACATCTTCATTGGCAGTAATGTTCTTATAGGCAAGAATACGTTTACCCAGTTCTATTTCAACCACACGATCAAGTAACAAAAAAGGGTARCGCTGTGGCAAACGTTTTTTTATCTCGTTAATGTCCATTCAATATTCTCAAGGCTTAGCAAAGTTTCTATAAAGAAAATAATTATGATTTTTTTTCTAGTTTTATGATTCGTTGGGCCAAATCATTTAACTGATTAAATCGAACGGCATTTTTACGCCATTCTCCAGTCTTGTTAAATGCAGTCCCTGAAGAATATGAGCCCGGCTCATCTATTGATTTAGTCACAATAGTACCTCCCGTGAGCTGTACACCGTCACAAAGTCTGACATGCCCTACGACTCCAGACTGACCTCCAAAGATACAATTTTTACCTATCACTGTACTACCAGACACCCCGGAACAACCCGCCATTGCGGTATTCTCTCCGATATGGACATTGTGAGCAATCTGGACATGATTATCGAGGATAACACCATCTTCAATAATGGTATCACCTAATGCACCACGATCTATTGTAGTACAGGCRCCCACTTCAACTCGAYYACCAATCACAACACCACCCAAYTGATRAATYTTYAYCCARTGACGCTGRTTGTGRGCAAAACCAAAGCCATCAGCACCAATGACRGCACCACTATGRATMGTAACCTGGTTACCAATAGCCACACCGTGATAAATACTCACATTGGCTGCAATTCGGCAATGCTCACCAAGAATAGAGCCATCGCCGATAGTAACACTGGCTCCCACCTGGCTATTAGAACCTATAACAACATCTTCACCCACCACCGATTGCGGGCCTATAGTGGCTGTATCTGAAATTTTGGCTGAGGTCGCAACCACTGCTGTTGGATGAATACCTGGAGCAGGTACTGGAGCCTTATCAAACATTGAAGACGCAAGGGCATATCCGATATAAGGATTCCCCATCACTAACGCATTCCCTGAGAACCCCTCTAAATCATCCTCCGTAATGATGACGGCACCCGCATGAGTCTGAGGCAAGTGCTGGCGATAAACCTTGTTCGCCAAAAAAGCTAAATCACATGGACTGGCTTTCTGAAGGGTRTTCATACCCGTTATTTGGTGATTCCCATCTCCTTTTAGCTTCGCATCAATATGAGAGGCAATGTCACTCAATGAATAACTAGCCATTGTTCATCGGTCTCAGCATATAGTTGGCCTTCAATGATAGTCGATGGTCAATAATAATTAACAATCAAAAATTATTTGGTTTTCTGATTCAGTCGATCAGTTAATTTGGAGGTCAAATCCAACTCGGAAGCAACAGTGACAACCGCATCTGCATTAATCAATAAAACAATTCCCTCTTCCTTTATCAACTCTTGCAAGGCTTCACCAGCTTTTGGCCGCAACTCTTGCACAATCCCGCTTTGAAGAGCCTTTTGTTCTGACTGAACCTTCCGGGTAGTCAATTCAAGATCAGCACGTAGGAATTCCATTTTTTTCTGCGCGTCACCCGTTTGTTCTGCCGACCAGGTCATGCCTTTAGATTCGACTTCCTTTTTAAGTGCTTTCATATCCGCTACCGTATTCTCATACTTGGCTTGCAAAGCAACAAAATCCGATCCACCCTGAGCTTGTTTGACTCTTGCTTTAGCAACCTCAGTGCCAAAAATAGCCTTACCAAAGTCCACTACTGCTATTTTTCCTTCTGTAGCTGCTACAGTTACGGTACACAACGCCGCCAGGGTAAATAATAATATCTTTGCTATACGCACGTTAAATTCTCCATTGATTAAATTAACTGTGTCTTTTTTAGACATATTCTGTARCTAAGCAGTTCATCTTAGCTTTTTAACTAAACTCTTTAACTAAATTCTCTCACTAGATTGTCCAAAACGGTGGTTTTAAAAAGTCTGGCCCATAGAAAACTGAAAAACCTCTTCCTCGTCTTCATCCCCAGCATTAATGGGTTTAGCCARACTRAAGGTTATTGCTCCAAAGCTACTAAGCCAGGTACCACCAAAACCAAACGAATACCTCAGATCCCCCAAATCAGGTTCCAAACARAGGGCTTCATCCGTATTACCGCAATCGGTATCAAAAACATTGCCCCCATCAACAAACATTACCGCCTGCATACTGCGTTGGTCTTTAATAAAAGGCAGGGGGAACATCAATTCTGCCGTCCCCTCTACAACAACATTGCCTCCAAAAGGCTCAGAATCATTCACAAATCGAGGATCTTTTGGGACATCTCTTGGGCCCAAAGTATTTTTCTTAAAACCTCGAACAGAACCAAAGCCTCCCGAATAAAAGTTCTTAAAGAAAGGTAGTCGAGTAGTAGAACCATAGCTATCACCATAGCCCAATCTGGTATGAAAACGCATGGTTAAACTTTTAGTTAATGGCTGAAAATACTGAGCGTTATAATTCAACTTATAATAATGCAGGTCGCCAACAGGGATTGTGATTTCTGCTGATATACTTTGTGATGAGCCTCGGGTCGCTAATCTACCGCGATTCAGCGTTGATTGCCCCCAATTTATATTTGCGGTTAAAATATTGTAATCCTCACCATTTTCTTCAAGAAATTTATCAATTTCTACGGTACGAAAAGTACCCGTAGCAATCTTTAAATTCTCGTAACCCAACCCAAAACCAATACTTGATATTTCAGAAATGGGRTAACCAAATGARGTGGAAGYACCAAARCTCTCWGTRGTGTARTTAGACACATTRGCCTCATCAAAATCCTGCTTACGTRCAAAYARASCAAAWCCAGCACTTACCCCATCTTTAGTAAAATATGGRTTTGTATAATTCAATGAYAARTTRGTTTGAAAACCACTTTGATTTAGCCCAAGCCCCAMCCTGTTACCGGTMCCAAGGAAATTACTTTCCGAAATATTRGCRCCCAAAACRACRCCATARGTTTGTGCAAAACCAAAACTTGCTCCCACRCTRCCCGAAGGCTGTTCTTCAACGGTATAAAAMACATCRACYTGGTCACTCACWCCGGGAACRGGGCGAGTTTCYARCTCAACCTCTTTAAAAAATCCGGTTCTYTCCAGACGCAGCYTTGAACGTTCAATCATTGCAGTMGATGCTGARGCRCCYTCCATCTGCCGCATTTCCCGACGTAATACTTTATCCATYGTTTTGGTATTACCRCGAAAYTCTATKCGCCTRACGTAKGCCCKATTACCMGGRTCRATAAAGAATGTTAGTTTGGTTGTTAGTTCTTCTTCATTGACTTCCGGAACACCGTTTACTTCAGCAAAGGTATAACCATCATTACCCAACCGACGAGCAATTAATTCTGATGTGCGGGTCATCAACACTTGGGAAAATGTTTCGCCTTCTTTTTGTACAATAAGGTTTCTAATYTCACYTTCAGAAACTACGGGRTCACCGGCCARYTCAATCTCACTAACCGTATAAACACCACCCTCAGTAATATTAATGGTAACAAAGACGGATTCACGATCAGGGCTAATAGCCACCTGAGTAGAGTCAATGGTAAAACTAAGGTATCCCCTATTCAGGTACCAGGATTCCAGCCTTTCTATATCACCCGATAATTTTTCCCGGGAATATTTGTCATCATTGGAAAAAAATGACAACAAACCCGTTGTCTTCAGTTCAAATTGACTAATCAAAACATCTTCATCAAAACTCTGGTTGCCCACAATATTAATATGTGAAATCGCCGCAACATCACCTTCGTCAACCTGGATATGAACTGACACCCGATTACGAGGCAACTCCTCAACCTCAGTGGTTATTTCAGCACCATATCGACCCTGCCCTACATATTGGCGTTCCAGGGCTCGRCTCATACCCTCCAATACAGACTGACGGAAKATTTGACCYTCRGCCAAACCATTTTCTTGCAAGGATTTGATGAGTTCMTCGGTGGGAAGAGCTTTGTTACCTTCAATGCTCAATTCAGCTACAGCAGGCCGCTCTTTCACCGCAATAATCAGTACGCCGCCATCTCTTGAAATCTGGATGTCATCAAAATAACCTGTACGAAATAAAGCCCGKGTAGTACGACGAACRGTATCYCCRTCAATTAAATCACYCACACTAAGGGGCATAGMCGCAAAYACSGTGCCTGAAGAGACCCGCTGYAAACCATCTATTCTGATATCTTCSACCTGAAAAACTTCCGCTCGAACGGCAACAGAAAGTAGTAYCAAGCACAACAACAGGTAAAAGTGTTTCATCGGAGATTAKTCTTCTCTTGATTTGTGTTATTTATTATYACGACTGTCGTCATTGCTACAAAAAAAYTATAACCGTACTACRTCATTRTAGAGGGCCAGCACCATCAACCCAACAACTAGAAACATCCCTATTTTGAACCCAATCATCTGAATCTTTTCAGATATAGGAGAACCTTTTACCGCCTCAATGATGTAATACATCAAATGTCCACCATCTAATACTGGAACTGGCAATAAATTCAAAATCCCTAGACTGACACTGAGAAACGCCAAAAAGCCCAGGTAGGCAGTTAACCCATACTGAGCTGATGCGCCCGCCACTTTAGCAATGGTAATGGGTCCACTCAAGTGTTTTACTGAAATCRATCCCACCATCATCTTCTTGACTGAGCCCAGAATCAAAATAGAAGTCGTCCAAGTCTTATTCACTGCCTGAGTAACAGCATCTATGGGGCCATATTCAATTTTAAGTATCATATCCTYAGGCCATTCGGGCACTTGAACAGACATTCCTACTTGACCAACAACCTCACCTTCTTCTGACACTATTTGTTTAGGCACAATGGTCGTATTAAAAATCGTCTCTTCTCTTTTTACCTCGATATCTATTGGCTGGCCAGGGCGAGAGCGAACATAGTCAACCCAGGTTGRCCAATCYTTCATAGRAAYACCGTCAGCAGACARYACYAAATCACCAGTGGTCAAACCTGCCGCCTCTGCCGGGTCACCAGACACCACATCATTAGCTATAGGCAAAATTTTTGGTATATATAGCACCAACCCAACACTACCTATTGGATCTGGTTGATCAGCATCTGCCAACCAATTATCCAGCTTCCCCTGATAATCATAAAGAGCAGGGTCACCCGGAGCCTTAACTCTAAAATCAATAACCCCTGATTCACCAATACGCCCTACCAGTTGCTCATTGAGTGCTTGCCAGGTTGGCGTTAACACGCCGTCAACGGCAACGATTTGATGCCCTGGCTGAAGGCCTGCCTGCTCCGCAATCGAACCCGGCTTCGAAGACTCAACCACAGGAACAATACCTGTAACACCCTGTAAAAAAACAAACCAATACAAAACAATGGCCAATACAAAATTAGCCAATGGGCYCGCCACAACCACAGCCATACGCTGCCAAACAGATTTTTGGGTAAAGGCAAAGGGCAGATCTTCTGCCGAAACATTCCCCTCACGCTCATCAACCATCTTTACATAACCACCCAGAGGCAGCGCCGCAATAACAAATTCAGTACCCTGCTTACCCCTCCAGCGTATCAGCGGTGTACCAAACCCCACTGAAAAGCGAATCACTTTGACACCGCAAAGACGGGCAACCCAGAAATGACCTAACTCATGGAAGGTTACAAGCACGCCCAAAGCCAGCAATGTATAAAAAATTGTCTGTAACAAATCCATCAATATTCCTTATTTRACCAACGATATAAGGCTTGCCGCACACTGCCGAGCCTGCTGGTCACACAATTGGACCGCTTCCAGGGAGTCGGGTTCAGTCATTTCTATTTTCTTTAATACTTCAGACACAATCTCTGCTATTCCAGTAAACGCAATCTTTTTACTAAGAAAAGCTTCCACCGCTACTTCATTTGCCGCATTAAGTACTGCAGGAGCAGAGCCTCCCATACGAGCTGCCTTCATCGCCAAGGCCAAACAAGGAAAACGCTCTAAATCCGGCGCTTCAAAATCAAGTTGTGCTGTACCGATAATGTCCAGACTACTCACACCAGAAACAATCCTCTCCGGCCAAGCCAAGGCGTGAGCTATAGGGGTTCGCATGTCTGGGTTACCTAACTGCGCCAATACGGAACCATCCACGTATTCTACCATTGAATGAATAATACTCTGGGGATGAATAACCACTTCAACCTCATCATAAGAAACACCAAATAGCCAACAGGCCTCAATCAGCTCAAGCCCCTTGTTCATCATCGTGGCAGAATCAACGGAGATCTTTCGCCCCATATCCCAATTGGGATGAGCACAGGCCTGCTCTGGGGTCACTGAGGACAAGCTATCCAGTGGTACCGTCCGAAAGGGCCCMCCCGAAGCTGTCAATAAAATCTTCCGGACACCACTATTCTGTACTGTACTGTATTCTGGAGGTAAGCACTGAAAAATAGCATTATGCTCACTATCAATAGGCAGTAATGTCGCACCGCCCTGCTGTACCGCTTTCATAAATAAGGGGCCAGCCATCACTAAGGATTCTTTATTTGCAAGTAAAACTCGCTTACCTGCTTTGGCTGCTTCCAGTGTTGGCACTAACCCTGCTGCCCCCACAATGGCAGCCATGACTATATCTACAACAGGATCAATGGCTACACGGCATAAACCCTCGACACCCGATAATACTTCCGTATCAGGTGAATTTTTCTCTAATAACTGCTCTAATTTCTCCGCATAAGAAGCATCAGCTACTACAGCATACCGAGGCTTAAACGTCTTACATTGCTCAGCAAGTTCAGTCACCCGAGAATGACAACTTAGTGCAAAAACTTTAAAACGATCAGGGTGGAGCGAGACCACATCTAGGGTACTAATACCAATGGAGCCGGTAGCACCAAGTACTGTTAACATCTGCATCATCTATAACTGCTATTTTTTATATCGGTAAGTCACTATAAAGATAAATTAAAGTAAATACTGGCAAGGCTGCAGTAAGGCTGTCCAATCGATCAAGAACACCGCCATGACCAGGCAAAATATTCCCACTGTCCTTAATCCCGCGATGACGCTTGATCATACTCTCCAACAAATCACCTAACACTGAAGCAAGCACGGTAATCATTACCATCACAAATAACATCAACCATCTACCAGAATCCAAATTTAAAGAAAGACCAAGGGCAACAACCAAGAGAATATTTGCAGCGACACCACCCAGCAAACCTTCCCAGGTTTTTTTAGGGCTGACACTGGGTGCCAATTTGTGTTTACCAAATTGACGCCCTGAAAAGTAAGCACCTATATCAGCAAAGGCAACGATAAGTACCACCACAAAAATCAACCATGCACCATGCACTGAATGAATTAAAATAACTGCTGCCAACCAAGTAGGGACTAATACCAAAAATCCTATAAGCCCTCTAGCCCAACGGCTCCCCCACAATACAGCGCTACTAGGGTATCCCTGCACCCACAACAGTGCTACGGCCCACCAGGGTRCCAACCACGTCATTAACGATTGGCTAATATCAGGATTAAGAGTCCCTGTTGATGACAAACCTAGAAAGTAGCCAGCGCACAACAAAAGTAATGCTACTGCTAGAGTATAAAACCACTTCGATGAAGTGCGAGAAAAACCAGATAAATCAGACCATTCCCAAGCGGCATAGACTATTACAATGGCCACCCCAAATGAAAAGGAATAAGGGCTTAAAAAAAAGAGTGCCAACAAAAACACTATTGCAATTACTACAGCTGTCATCACCCGTAGTTTAAGCACTTTGCTTTCCTGCTTCTTCTCTCTTACCAAAGCGTCGCTGGCGCTGCTGGTAGTCACGAATTGCCATATCAAAAGCTGCGCCATCAAAATCTGGCCAATAACAATCGGCAAAATAAAACTCTGTATATGCCATGTGCCATAACAAAAAATTGCTGATTCGCTGCTCACCCGCGGTACGAATACAAAGGTCTGGAGAGGGAAGTTCCGGCATACACATATAYTGCTGCATACTGTCTTCAGAAATATCTTCTGGGCGCAAACGGCCACGTTGAACTTGACGAGCAAGCTCTCGTGCGGCCTCAGCTATTTCCCACCGGCCACCATAATCAATGGCTAAAACCAGTGTTCGCTTGCCGGTTACCGTGGCCCGCTCAGTATCATCAATGAGTTTATTTAAGCGTGCACTAAAGCGATCACGTCGGCCAATAACCTTCAACCGAACCTTTCTCTCTTTTAACTGTTTTACTTCTTTTTTTAAGTAAGAGGCAAGTAGTGACATCAATGCCCGTACTTCAAGTTCCGGGCGCTTCCAGTTTTCGCTACTAAAAGCAAACAATGTCAGTACATCAATATCATATTTTTCACTAGCATCGAGAATATCCCTAACACGCTCAACACCCATCTCATGCCCCGACACACCGGACAAGCCGCGTTGTTTTGCCCAGCGATTATTACCATCCATAATAATTGCCACATGGCGTAATGGATGGGACAGAGGGGAATTGTCTAGTAATGTGCTCATCGAGGAAATCTTAATATCTATAGCTGAATTAAATTTCCATCAGGACAACTTCTTTAGCCGATAATGCTGCATCAACCTGYTTGATGTACTTGTCTGTGATTTTTTGAACATCATCCTGAGCACGATGCTCATCATCCTCTGTGATTTCTTTTTCTTTGTGCAGCTCTTTAATATCAGAAAGAACATCCCGACGAATATTRCGAATAGACACCCGGGCAGTTTCTGCTTCAGATCGAGCTTTCTTAATGAACCCCTTGCGAGTTTCCTCTGTCAGCTGAGGCATTGGGATACGAACCARCTCTCCAGTGGTTGAGGGGTTAAGACCTAAACCCGACTTAAGAATGGCTTTCTCAACTTCRGGTATYAGATTTTTTTCCCAAACAGAAATAGAGAGCGTTCGAGCATCCAAAACTGTGACATTTCCCACCTGATTCAACGGCGTATCAACCCCGTAATATGACACCATTAACCCATCTAGCAAACTRGGGTGGGCACGRCCTGTACGAATTTTGTTAAAGGCATTRCCTAAAGCACTAACRCTYTTAGTCATACGCTCRTTAGCATCTTGTTTTAAATCTTCAATCATTTCATTTTTCCTCGATCAGAGTGCCTTCATCTCCACCCACAACAATACTCAGTAATGCACCCGGTTTCGACATACGGAATACCCTCARYGGCATATCCTGTTCACGACAAAGACAGATCGCCGTTAAATCCATTACGCCCAGCTTTTTCTCTAACACCTCATCATAAGTTAGATGAGAATACATTGTAGCACTGGGATCTTTCATCGGGTCGGCAGAATACACACCGTCTACCTTGGTCGCTTTTAATACTATCTCCGCGTCAATCTCAATCCCTCTCAAACAAGCAGCTGAATCAGTAGTAAAGAACGGGTTACCTGTTCCTGCAGAAAAAATAACGACATCACCACTATCAAGATAACGTGTTGCCTTACGGCGGTCATAATGCTCCATAACACCACTCATGGGGATCGCTGACATGACGTGTGCAGAAATATTATTGCGGTCGAGAGCRTCYCTCATGGCCAAGCCRTTCATCATGGTGGCCAACATTCCCATATGATCACCGGTCACTCGCTCCATACCAGCAGCATTCAATGCGGCACCACGAAAAAGATTGCCTCCCCCAATAACCAAGCCCACCTGAACACCAATACCGACCAACTGGCCTATTTCAAGCGCCATGCGATCAAGTACTTTCGGGTCAATACCAAAGCCTTCACTTCCCATCAGCTCTTCACCACTCAACTTGAGTAGTATGCGTTTATACTTTTTATCTCCAGTGACGGGCATATCCTTTCTCCAGGGACAATTGATTTTTTTGGTTACTGTCTATTCATAAGGCAGTTTTTTCTYAGGACATATAACAACGGGGGCCTAAGCCCCCGTYTTYNAAATCAGTTGGCTGCACCAACTTGAGCTGCCACTTCTGCRGCAAAATCAACTTCCTCTTTTTCAATTCCTTCACCAACCTCAAATCGGCTGARGGACAGTATGTCTGCACCCGCATCTTTGGCTAACTGACCCACTTTAATCTCAGGGTTCTTAACAAATGCCTGATTAACCAAGCTGGCTTCGGAAAGAAATTTATTGATGCGCCCAGAAATCATCTTCTCGATAATTGCTTCAGGCTTGCCGCTCTCTCGTGCTTGAGCAACAAAAATTTCTTTCTCTTTTGCCACAACATCTTCTGGCATATCTTCTGGTTTTACCACCTGAGGATTTACCGCAGCCACGTGCATTGCAATATCTCTGGCAACATCACCATTACTTGCCGTCAATGCAACGAGTACACTAATACGACTATTACTGTGGACATAAGAACCCACAACAGGCGCTTCAATCAATTCAACCCTACGAATATTGATATTTTCACCAATTTTTTGTACTAATGCCTGGCGTGCACTTTCCATGCTGGCCGCTAATGCAGCCACATCAGCTTGCTTCTCAGTAAAGGCTGTTTCTAGAACATCATTAACAAAGGCCATAAAGCCCCCATCTTTGGTGGCGAAGTCTGTCTCACTGTTAACTTCGATCATTACGCCATAACTATTATCATCGGCGACCTTAATAGCAACAACGCCTTCCGCTGCGATACGACCTGCCTTCTTAGCGGCTTTCATTCCACTAGATTTACGTAAATTATCAATCGCTTTTTCAATATTACCATCAGCTTCAGCCAGAGCTTTTTTACACTCCATCATGCCAAGACCAGTGCGCTCGCGCAGATCCTTAACCATAGACGCAGAAATTGCTGCCATCTGTCGATTCCTCTCAGTCTTTATATTAAGTTGGAAAAAAGGGGGCTATGCCCCCTTTTTTATTACTGTAACGCTAAAAAGGCTACTTACTCAGCAGCACCTGCTTTTGGCTGCTCGCCTTCTGCCGTCACTTCTACAAACTCATCTTTACTGGTGGCAGTGCTGGAATCAGCTTTTCCTTCCAGGATTGCATCTGCAATGGCCGTGGTATACAGCTTGATCGCACGTATAGCATCATCATTACCTGGAATAACATAATCAACCCCATCAGGATTGCTGTTAGTATCAACAACACCAATGACAGGAATACCCAACTTGTTAGCTTCCAGAATAGCAATGCGCTCGTGATCTACGTCGATCACAAACAACATGTCGGGTAAGCCACCCATATCCTTGATGCCACCGATGGAGCCTTCCAGCTTCGCCATCAGCCGAGTCCTCATTAAGGCCTCTTTCTTGGTTAGCTTCTCAAATGTTCCGTCCTGACTTTGAGTTTGCAGCTCACGATAGCGACGGATAGATGCACGAATAGTTTTATAGTTTGTCAGCATACCGCCCAACCAGCGGTGGCAGACATAGGGCATACCAGCGCGCTCAGCCTGCTCGGCAATGACTTTCTGGGCAGCACGCTTGGTGCCAACCATCAATACCTTGTTACCGTTAGCACCAAGTTGACGAACAATTTCGAGTGCTTCATTGAATGCTGGAACAGTCTGTTCCAGATTTAAAATATGAATTTTGTTACGGGCTCCAAAAATGTATTTATCCATTTTAGGATTCCAAAAGCGGGTCTGGTGGCCAAAGTGGACACCAGCCTGCAACATGTCACGCATGCTTACAGCTGTCATAATAATTCCTTAGATTAGGGTTAAACCTCCACATATCCCACCAATCAACCTACTAAAAGCAGGCACCCAGACGGATGTGTCGATATGTGTGTGTCGTTAGTTTTTAATTTAGCTCCGTACACATAACAAACATGTGCCGCCAAGCGGTGCGCTTTATACCATAATTTGGTCGCTTATAGAAGAGATATACACACACCAGACTAGGGTGCCATCAACCCTCTGTTCGTTACAATCCCCCGCGACAATCCGTTACAATGCTCGGCTTTACAGATGTCTCTGGAATAAGCCTATGGCTGTCAACATAAAAAATGCCGCCGAGCTTGAAAAAATGCGTATAGCAGGCAAGCTCGCAGCAGAAGTTCTTGAAATGATCGAACCTTTTGTTGTCCCTGGTATAACAACCGCCAAACTCAATCAAATTTGTCATGACCATATTGTTAATGTGCAACAAGCCATACCCTCACCGCTAAACTATCACGGTTTTCCAAAATCTATCTGCACCTCGGTCAATCAGGTCATCTGTCATGGCATACCCTCAGAAAAGAAAATCCTGAAAAATGGTGATATTGTCAACCTCGACATTACTGTGACCAAAGACGGTTATTTTGGTGATACGAGTAAAATGTTTTATATCGGCGAGGTACCTAGTCACGCGAAACGTTTGGTGGAGGTCAGCCAAGAAAGCCTTTATAAAGCTATCGAATTAATTAAACCTGGCGCTCGCCTTGGTGATATCGGCCATGTTATTCAACAGCATGCCGAAAGCAACCACTACAGCGTTGTCAGGGAGTATTGCGGCCATGGTATTGGCACAGAATTTCATCAAGAACCCCAAGTACTTCACTTTGGCCAACCCAATACAGGATTAGTGTTAAAGGAAGGTATGACATTCACCATCGAACCTATGCTTAATGCTGGCAAATACCACACCAAGCTCAAAAAAGATGGCTGGACCGTAGAAACACGTGATGGCAGATTATCAGCACAATGGGAGCACACCCTAGCCGTCACTGCTAATGGTGTTGAAATACTTACAGCTCGAAGTGAAGAAAGCTTTTAATGGTTGCATGGGAAATGATCACTGAAAAACCGCTACTTTTTTTTGACGAACGACGATTTGCACATGATCTAGAGACAATCAATCCCATAAAGGTCTTTAAAAATGCAATAGAAGCCGCCAATACACATTTAAATTCCAGGTTTCACGAAGGTGAACAAACATGGAATTTACTCGTTGAACGTGCGTCTTTTATGGATTTAATACTTCGCCATGCCTGGAATCAATTTGAATGGGACAAGGGGATATCCCTACTGGCTGTAGGTGGCTACGGCAGGGGTGAACTTCACCCCCAGTCAGACATCGATTTAATGTTACTCATTCGTCGTGGCAGTCCACGTCGCTACCAACAGCGTATCGAGGGATTCCTCACCTTTCTGTGGGATATACAACTCAAAATTGGGCACAGTGTACGTTCGCTGTCGCAGTGTGTTGATGAAGCCCGAAGAGATATTACGGTAGCCACCAACCTCACCGAAACTCGAACCATATGGGGTGAAGACAAACTTCGGCAGTCCATGTTGAAAAAAACCGGCCCGCGAAAAATATGGCCCTCCAAAGAATTCTTCAGTGCCAAGAGGAATGAGCAACTTGACCGCCATAAAAAGCATGGCAATACAGAATACAATCTTGAGCCCAACATTAAAGAAGCTCCCGGCGGACTACGCGACATTCAGATGATCAACTGGGTGGCAAAACGCCACTTTAATGTAGAGTCTCTAGAAGAGTTAGTGGGTAACGATTTCCTTACTCCCGAAGAATACCTGCAACTCAAGCGAGGAGAGTCCTTCCTGTGGAAGGTTCGCTATTGCTTACACCTGATTGCCGAACGCCCTGAAGAACGACTGCAATTTGACTACCAACGGAAAATTGCAGAAATGTTTGGCTACCACGATAGTGATGAACGTTTAGGCGTTGAAAAATTTATGCAGCACTACTATCAAGTGGTGCTTTCCATGCGTGAACTGAACGACGTTATGTTGCAGTACCTCGACGAGGTCATTCTTCGCAAAGATAAAGCTAAAAAAGCCTATAAACTCAATGAACGCTTTCAAGTGCGAGATCAACATATTGAAACTGTAGGTGAATACATTTTTGCCAAATATCCCTCCGCCCTCCTTGAGATTTTTTGTTTACTGGGAGAAAACGAAAATATTCTAGGCATTCGTGCAGCAACGATCCGCCAAATCCGTCAACACCGAAAATTAATTGACGACAATTTCCGCAATGAGCCTCAGAACAAGAAGCTTTTTTTGCGCCTGTTGCAATGCCCACACAAAATGAGCACCCAACTACAACGGATGACTCGGTATGGAATACTGGGTCGTTACCTGCCTAAATTTGGCACCATTATTGGCCAAACACAACATGACCTGTTCCACCGCTACCCTGTAGATGCTCATACGCTTCAGTTAATTAAAAACATGCGTCTTCTTGATCGACCTGAGTATGCCAACGAATTCCCTGTGTCCTCTCATGCTTACAAAAATTTACCCAAGCCTGAACTTGCATTTATAGCGGGCCTTTTTCACGATATAGGCAAAGGTCGAGGAGGAGATCATTCCATTCTAGGTGCAGTGGATGCCGCTGAATTTTGTATACATCACGGTCTACCCAAAGAGGAGGTTGAGCTTGTCTCCTGGTTAGTAGGGCATCATCTACTTATGTCCAGCACCTCTCAGCGTTCTGACATTTCTGACCCGGATGTCATTTATAAGTTTGCCAAGCTTATCGGCAACCAACTTAGACTTGACTACCTGCTTGTTCTCACCGTCGCGGACATTACCGCAACAAACCCAACACTTTGGAACAGCTGGAAAGCCTCGCTAATGCGCCAGCTCTACACTGAAACCCGAAGAGCCCTACGACGAGGATTAGAAAATCCGGCAAGTCGTGAAGGCTGGGTAAGAAATACTAAAAATGCAGCAAAGGGTAAACTGACAGAAAGTAGTATCAGTGGCGATCAAGCTCAGGAAGTATGGGGTAACCTCGGTGATGAGTTTTTCCTTCGGGAAAGTGCCGATGATATTGCCAGATATACCCAAGCAATTGTGGCACAAAGAAATACAGAAGAACCCGTCATCCTCATTAAAGATGCCGGCCTGGAAGTACCTGTAGCAACACAGATATTTATTCACACCTACGGGCTTAACAATGTATTCCCTATTACTGCAGCGACACTTGACCAGCTGCAATTGACCATTCTAGATGCTAGCCTTCATCGCGACACACAGGGGAACACGTTTGATACCTTCTATGTTGTCAATGACCATGGAGAGCCTTTTGGCCACAACACCAATATGCTCTCCCGTATCCAAGAGACACTCTCTGAAGCGCTAAAGAATCCCAACCAATCCACTATCGAGGTACACCGGCGAACACCCCGACACCTAAAACACTTTACGATGAGAACCATGTCCAATATCAGTAACAATATTGATAAAAGCGCAACCATTCTAGAGGTCATCACACCCGATAGGCCCGGCTTACTAGCGCACTTAGGGCGTATTTTTACTCAGTTTAAATTGCGCCTTCTTAGTGCAAAAATTGCCACTCTGGGCGAACGGGTTGAAGATGTGTTCTACCTTGTGGATATGGACTACCAACCACTGAGTGATCCTGATTTTTGTGACCAACTGAGCGATACTATTTGTCGTGAGCTTGATGCCCGTAACAAAGAAGATGTTGAAGGTGCACCATTACAAAAAATGAAACTTTGGCAATAAGACCTCGACACAACGTATGGGCGATAACAATAGTTATACTTAGCTCTCGCAGTAATAAAAACCTGAATTAAGGCACAAACTTATTCACTTTCGCTGTTGCAATATTTAGCCTACATAATAACGAAACATATTCATGAACAACGATCTCGAAAAATTGAACCCCTATCCTTTTGAGAAGCTTGCTGCGCTCAAACAGGGTATTACTCCTCCCCCAGAGTTGAAACATATTCCTCTATCTATTGGTGAGCCAAAACACCCAGCCCCTGAATTTGTGACAGAAACACTTATCTCGTCATTGGACAAGCTGTCCGTATACCCTCTAACAAAGGGGACACCAGAATTTAGACTAGCTGTATCTGACTGGCTAACAATGCGTTTTCATTTACAATCATTGGACTCAGAAACCCAGGTGCTTCCGGTAAATGGTACCCGTGAAGCGCTGTTTTCCTTCGCTCAAGCTATCATTGATAGAACCAAACATGCCTTAATTCTCAGCCCCAACCCCTTTTACCAAATCTACGAAGGTGCGGCTTTACTCGCAGGTGCAGTGCCCTACTTCATGAACTGCCTGGAAGACACAGGCTTTTCACCTGATTTTGATGCTGTCCCAGCAGAGACTTGGGAACAATGCCAACTTATCTATATCTGTACACCGGGAAACCCTACTGGTGCAGTCCTTGATATTGCCACCTTACAGAAACTAATAAAACTGGCCGATCAATACGATTTTATTATTGCCAGTGACGAGTGTTACTCAGAAATATACGAAAATGAAGACAACCCACCACCAGGGTTATTGGAAGCCTGCGCACAAATGCAGCGCCATGATTATCACCGCTGCGTCGTCTTTCATAGCTTGTCAAAACGTTCCAATCTTCCTGGCTTACGCTCCGGCTTTGTCGCTGGTGATGCCAAGGTGCTTCAATCATTTTTACGCTACCGCACATACCATGGCTCCGCCATGTCCGTCTCCACACAACTAGCCAGTATCGCAGCCTGGAACGATGAACAACACGTGAAAGAAAACCGTGACAAATATCGTCAAAAATTTCAACTTTTCCAACACATTTTGGGCGACGTTTTACCCTTAGATATACCCGATGCAGGCTTCTACCTTTGGGCAAATATCCAACCCGCTAACAAGGGCGATGAAGAAGACTTCGCACAAAAGTTGTTTGCCCAACAAAATATTACCGTGCTACCCGGAAGTTACCTGGGGCGTTCCAGCCACGGTATAAACCCTGGAAAAAATCGGGTGAGAATGGCTCTTGTTGCCCCCCTAGAAGAGTGCCGAGAAGCCGCTGAAAGAATCAAACAATTTATCCTTTCAGTGAAATAAAACCTCATTATGTTAAAAAAACAACGTGTAGAGTTCATCCTAAACAAGCTTAGCGAGCTTTACCCTGCCCCGCCTATCCCCCTAAGCCATAAGGACACATATACCCTGTTAGTGGCCGTGCTATTGTCAGCACAATGCACCGATGAGCGGGTTAATCAGGTCACCCCAGAGCTATTTGATCAGGCTGACAACCCAAAGGATATGTGTGATGTCCCGGTAGAAACTATCTACAACATTATTCGCCCATGTGGTCTGGCACCACAAAAGTCTAAAGCCATCTCAAAATTGTCACACATTCTGATTGATGAGCATCAGGGCAAAGTTCCTGAAGATATTGAAGCATTAGAAAGGCTACCCGGGGTGGGACACAAAACAGCCAGTGTTGTTATGTCCCAGGGTTTTGGGCAGCCTGCTTTTCCCGTTGATACCCACATTCACCGTTTAGCTCAACGATGGGGCTTAACCAACGGTAAAAATGTCACCCAAACGGAAAAAGATTTAAAACGCCTGTTTCCTATCAAATCCTGGAATGCTCTGCACCTGCAAATTATCTATTACGGCCGAGAATACTGTTCTGCTCGTGGCTGTGATGGCCGAGTCTGTGATATTTGTACTACTTGTTATCCCAACCGTAAAAAACCTTTAAAAACTAAGAAAGCCTAGAAAACCGAGGGTTAATACAGCCTACATTTGGTTGTCATTTTTTGGGCAATCATAACAACTAATCTCTGCTATTCCGGCCCTACCCTGACCCTCGAGAAATGTTTAATTGAAGTACAACGATTCCGTATATGAGAATTTTCTCCAAGTTAGCAATAGCTGAATTGTAACGCCTTCGCCGATTGATTGGACGATCAGAGTTTTTCCAGCTTGATTGACCATGAGGTATCAAAGTTATAGTTTTCATGGTTGCCTCTCGTGATTGCTCAGCACAATTTTGCTATGCTACTTGTTAATGTCTGACCTGTTGTTACTATCTAATTTATTACTATGCGGTCTTTTCGCAATGGTTCTCTAGCTAGTGGTTTTCTCACTATAATTCTCTAACTCCAGCCCTATAATTTAGGATCACCGCTCCGCTCTATAACGTGAATTTATGACATAAACATGAATAAAATTACGCTCTACGGTATAAAAAACTGCGACACTGTAAAAAAAGCACGTAAGTGGCTGGATACAAATAACATCCGTCATCAATTTCACGATGTCCGCATTGATGGACTAAATCTGAAGATGGTAGAAAACTGGCTGCAAACAGCTGGTTGGGAAACTGTTCTCAACAAACGGGGAACCACTTGGAGGAAACTCGATTTAGAGCTCCAACAACAGGTAGGTGAGCATAATGTTGCAGAACTATTGCTAGCACATCCGGCAATGATCAAACGGCCCGTACTGGATATTGATGGAACCATTACCATAGGTTTTAAGGCCGATCACTACAACGAAATTTTCAACTCATAACTCTATTAGCCATTATATTATTTGGAGATAAAGCAAAAAATGACTGCACTTTTTAGTTTTGGACTGGGTATTGGCACCCAAAATAACAACAGCGAATGGCTGGAAGTCTTCTACCCTCAACCACAGCTGAACCCTGACGAAACAGTCAAGAATACCCTGATATCAGTGCTGGGTTATCGTGGAGGCAATCAAGTCATAACTCTGGATACCGTGGCCCTGGAAAAACTTGCAGAAGCATTCGCTAACGCCGGAGAAAAAACCCTGGCTTCAATTGCTGACCAGTTCAAGCATAGTGACCAACCTGCAGTAATAACAATTCTGGAAACAGATGATTCTCCCTCTTCTGTTCCTGAAGGCTATCTCAAGCTTCATCTGTTATCTCATCGACTGGTTAAACCCAACCATGTCAATCTCACGGGCCTGTTTGGTGTCTTACCCAACGTTGCCTGGACCAATGAAGGTGCCATTGATATTAACGAGCTCGCTGACCGTCAATTACGTGCCCGACTGAACAAGCGTAACCTGTCCGTAGACAGTGTGGATAAATTCCCCAAAATGGTGGATTACATAGTGCCTTCTGGCGTCCGTATTGCCGATACCGCCAGAGTGCGTTTAGGTGCCTACATTGGTGAAGGCACAACTATCATGCATGAAGGCTTTGTAAACTTTAATGCTGGAACCGAAAGCACCAGTATGATTGAAGGGCGCATATCACAAGGCGTATTTGTTAAATCTGGCTCAGACCTGGGTGGCGGCAGCTCCACCATGGGAACACTCTCTGGTGGTGGCAACATCATCATTACAATTGGCAACCAATGCTTATTAGGTGCCAATTCCGGGCTGGGAATCCCATTGGGCGACCGCTGTACCGTAGAAGCTGGTCTCTATATTACAGCAGGAACAAAAGTCACGTTACTTGATGACCACGGTAAAATTGCAGGACAAGCCAAAGCCCGCGACCTGGCAGGAAAAGATGATTTATTATTCAGGAGAAACTCCACAACAGGCACGGTGGAATGTCTGACCAACAAATCAGCCGTAGAATTAAACGCTGCGTTACACACGTCTAATTAATTCTCTCCTTAAACATAACATCTCAAAAACCCTCGGCAATGGCCNGGGGTTTTTTTTAGCCCGGATATACCATCAAAAAAATTAAATGGGCCAACACTGTTCACGACCCTAAAGAATAGTTTATTGTTAACGAACAAAGGATAAAAATGACTGTATAGAGACGCGACTATGAACGATAAAAATTATGGACCACTGTCTTCTTTAATCGGMAAATGGAAAGGCAACAAGGGTACTGATATAGCCCCRGCACCWGATCATGCTGACAATATMCCYTATTAYGAAACACTCATATTTGAAGCTGCGGGTAGTGCAACCAATGCAAAAAAACAAACACTATGGGTCGTTCGGTACCACCAGGTCGTTCAAAGAATATCCGACAATGAAGTATTTCATGATCAGATTGGCTACTGGACCTGGGATGCAGAGCAACAACAAGTCATCCAGTCTCTGACCATACCTCGTGCAATGTGTGTACTCGCCGGAGGCAAAGCCACAACCATGGCAAATGGTGCTGTACAACTTGATGTTGCCGCACAAGTAGGAAACCCTCATTGGGGTATTATTCAATCACCATTCTTAGACGACAACGCTAAAACAACCGCCTATAACCATCAGTTAATTGTGGACGGAGATACACTCACYTATACACAGTCCACTATGCTCGATATCTATGGGAAACCTTTTGATCATACAGACGGCAATACATTAACTCGATCAGGTAACTAATGAACTCGGCTTGTAGATAACAAGCCGATACCTCGCTAAACTTACGCCCCTGTTATTTATGTATTCATTTTTTATAGATATACGTTTTTAAGGCGTAAGTTATGTCTCCCCTTYCTTCAACACTGTCTCCAACTCTGGCATTGACCTGTGMACTCATCCGTCGAGAATCCGTAACCCCCGTGGATGCCGGTTGCCAGCAGTTGATGATTGAACGTTTAGAGGCAATTGGTTTTGAGGTACACCGCCTCCCCTTTGGTGATGTAGAAAATTTTTGGGCTGTCCGGGGTAATAATGGCCCCACACTCTGTTTTGCAGGCCACACCGATGTCGTTCCCACCGGAGCTATTGAAGGCTGGCAACATCCACCCTTTGAACCTGTTATCGAAGGCGACTTAGTTTATGGCCGCGGTGCGGCAGATATGAAAGGCTCTCTGGCGGCAATGATTACTGCTGTTGAAGATTTTGTATCAGATCACCCAAATCACACAGGAAGAATTGCTTTTCTCATCACCAGTGATGAAGAAGGCATTGCCACCAATGGCACGGTCAAAGTGGTGCAATGGCTGCTCGAACGCAATGAAATTCCTGAGTGGTGTTTAGTCGGAGAGCCCTCCAGTACAACAACTGTGGGTGATGTCATTAAAAATGGGCGTAGAGGATCTCTGGGTGGAGAGCTAACTGTTAAAGGAATTCAGGGGCATGTAGCCTACCCTCAACTGGCAGAAAACCCTATTCACCGTATTGCACCCGCATTAACTGAACTCATCAATGAAATCTGGGACCAAGGTAACCAATTTTTTCCTGCTACCAGCTTTCAAATTTCTAATATTCAAAGTGGTACCGGTGCAACCAATGTTATCCCTGGAGATGCCCATGTTCTGTTTAACTTTCGCTTTTCAACAGAAGTTACTGAACATGAACTAAAAGCCCGAACAGAAGAAATTCTAAATAAGCACAACGTTAACTACGAATTAATCTGGAATCTTAGTGGCTTGCCATTTCTTACGGCATCAGGCGCTCTCGTTGAAGCCACCGTAAACAGTATCCGTGAAGCAACCGATATAGAAACTGAACTATCCACCGCTGGAGGTACATCTGATGGACGATTTATTGCCCCCCATGGCAGCCAGGTTGTTGAGTTGGGCCCCGTCAATGCAACCATTCACAAGGTCGATGAATGTGCCAGTATTTCAGATATCGAAGGATTAAATAAAATATATCAGCTAATACTTAAAAAACTACTCACCTAGAATATATTAATACAGCCAAATATGGATTTTTTGTACGACATTTTGTAGGGTACGCGCACTTCCTTTGCGTCTTAATTACACTGCGGCCCTGTAATGAAATGTCTTAAACACGTTACTTTATTTTCTATTGTCCTACTTCCTCTTGCCCTTAGTTCTCTTGCTGTCTCTGCGGGTCAAATAACCCTGAGCAATGGCGATGTTATACATGGTGAACTACAAACCATCCACAAAGACAGTCTTACCTGGTCATCAGATATCTTTGGGGAAATAACGCTTCCCAAGGAAAAAATCACACAATTCAGTTCTTCTACCGTTTTATCTTTTAAGGCCTTAGATGCAGCAAAGATTACAGAAACCAGCAACGGTCAGAACAATCATCCTTTAGAGGCCATAAAAAACTGCTCCATTAGGATGGAGAATGATATTTCTGCACTTTGTGACTCAGGAAAATTAAAGGGACTGTCGTTAAATAACATAGTAACTATTAAGGCCATACCCGCACCTCCCCCCTTTAAAGGCGAGGTGAAATTTGGCTATAACCAAAAGTCAGGGAATACAGATAGCGAAGAACTTGATGTGGCTGTTTCAGCACAATGGCGCCAGCAACAGTTCCGCCATGAAGTAGACCTTATTGTGGAATCAGATACCGCAGACGGTGATGTGGTTGATGAGCAATACAAAATCAATTATCAACTCAATTATGACTTTGATGACCACTGGTTCAGCTACGGACAAGTAAAATACGAAAAAAATCGATTCAGTGCCATTGATGAGCAATATCAGGTGGGTGCGGGTTTAGGACACAAACTCAGCCTGGAAAATCAATTAAAAATTAATGCTCAACTCGGTGCCGCCTATTTATCTACACGTCGGCCGAGCACTGACTCTGAAAACGGTTCGAATAACAAGGACATTGCTGGTCGCTGGGCCCTCCGACTTGACTGGCCTATCCCGGGTAGTGAACTAACAGTCTTTCATCGTCATGAGCTACTTTCGCTTATAGATGAGGTTGACAATACACAACTGGAAACCAGTAGTGGTATAAAGATACCGTTACTCGGGGGTATTTTCAGTGAGATACGCTACGACGTTGACTACGTGAGTGAGCCTGCGAGTGAACAAAAGCATGCAGACCACGAATGGGTGATTTCTGTGGGGTATAACTGGTAATTAAGGGGTATAACTGGCAGCAGTGCTGAATTAAGGCAATTTCTTAATGGGATAAATATCAAATCGAGTAGATTTTCCTTTTAACGAATAACCTGGTTTTTTCTCTGCCAAAAAAGGAGCATGAGCAGGCCTCTTGACCACCACACGATACTTTACCTTTTTCAATGCGAGGAGAAGTAATTCAGAACCATCATCATCAGCACCCACAAGTTGATGAAACAACTGCATTTCCTTTTTTACCTTCCCTGATTTTTCTCTAGTGGGAAACATCGGGTCTATATATATTACATCGGGATAAATGACATCTGGTTCAAACTGCTCATCCAATTGCTGTAGGTAAATTTTTGCATCCTGACCTACCGAGGAAATTCGGTTCAATATATCTGTCAGATCACTTTCATCTTTCTCATCATAAAGTTCTTTATCTAAAACCTGCTCTCTTGCTCTAACAAGACCATCCTCAAGTAAAGCAAACACTACCGGGTTACGCTCCAACATCAACAACGATGCCCCCAATGATGCCAACACAAAACTGTCTCGCCCCAGGCCCGCAGTAAGATCTAAAATCTTAGGTTTAAAACTCTTGTGATTCAAACCCACAGCCTTGGCAATATCCTGCCCTTTGCCACCACCATATAAACGACGATGCTTTGCAGCCCCTCCAGCAAAATCACAACGTACTGGTCCCGGAGCATTTTTCCCCAACTGCTGGAGAGACAAACCAAGGCCATCAACAACTAGAGCCAAGCCTTCAACCATACCTTTCGTTTGTTCAAATGACAGCAGAGGTAATTTAAGCCTAGATGAAAGCAACTCGGCCCGGAGTTCATAACCGGGCCGAGACGTAATATAGATGGACGAATGTTTGTTATTACTGGGTTGGGACAAGTTCTAGTTCTACTCTACGGTTGGCCTGACGCCCAGAATCTGTGTCGTTACTGGCAACAGCATAACGTTCGCCATAACCGGTAGTCCAAACCCGACCACTGACGATACCCTGGCTAATCAACAACTGACCAACACTGCCAGCACGTCGTTCGCTCAACGTCTGATTATATTCTGCACTACCAGTAGAATCTGTATGTCCTGCAATGCGAATATTGGTTTTATCAAATTCTTTTAATACGATGGCTACGGATTCCAATGTGCTGTAAAACTCAGGGCGGACTTCATATCGATCAACACCAAAAGTAATACTACTGGGCATAACCAGCCGGATGTTATTTCCCTCACGTACTACCCTGACACCTGTACCTTCAAGCTTAGCTCTTAGGGCGGCTTCCTGGCGGTCCATATAGAAGCCTACACCGCCACCTACGGCAGCTCCAGATACTGCACCGATGAGTGCACCTTTTCCACGATCTTTTTTACTGGCAGTAGCCACACCGATAAGAGCACCTGCCACAGCACCGATACCAGCCCCTTTAGCGGTATTACTTACTTTTTGTTGCCCCGTATAAGGATCCGTTGACATACAACCAACCAAACTAAAGACTGCCACTGCTATTAAAAACTTATTCATCTCATATCCTCGTAATGAACACTATAATAATGGTGTGGGTTGTTTTAATTAAAACCTAGAACTACCCAACAATGAAATTGCTTGTTGCTATTCTGGTGAAATTAACAAGCTTTTAAAACCGTTTTTTTCACACTTTAAAGATTAAAGGCCCTCAGCTATATGAAACACTCTCTGTACTGGCTATCTCTCTCTCTAACAATTTTTGTATTGACTGGTTGCGAGGGCTATACCTATACATTTAACCAACAACCTATTTTTAGTCCTGAAACACTATTTTCAGATTTCAACATAAAAGATACTGCCCTTAAATCTTGTGTTGAACAGGCAATCTTTGACCAAAACGTTACCAAATCTACTCAGCTTACCCACCTTAACTGTTCCAATGCAGGAATTTCTAAACTAGCAGGGTTAGAAATTTTCACAGGTTTGACCCATCTCAATTTAAACGGTAACCATCTTACTGAAATCAAACCACTACTTTTTCTCTCACATATACAAGTAATTCTCCTTGGGGCCAACAAACACCTTCTATGTAGCGATGCCCAGCTATTGGCCAACAACATGAGCGGTTCGATCAAGCTACCTACCCATTGTTCAAAGTAAACGAAAGACAGTGTATTTGGTTGACAACTTATTTTTTTACCCTCCTAAAAGTTACCCACAAAATCTGTGGATAACTCTGTGCATTACTTTCATAAAACTCGATGCAGTCCACGCATTATGGCGATACAGCTAGATTGGTTGTTTTTTGATCAATAGGAAATATCCCTTTATAATCATATAGTTATCAAAACAATTTTATAATATCAACGACTTACAGGGCATTCCAAATATTTTCTTAAGGTTATTGATGTAATTGTGGAAAACCTGCTATAAAAAGAAGCATATATTGGATGATTCATCATCACAGATTACTTTTTTTATACTCTGCGAAAAACTGATAATTCTAAGGACTGGCTAAACTTGGAGCCACATTTACACAAGATCATCTTGTAACTCAACCCATGGAAATCCTCGATCCTGGCAAGCATAAAGTACTTCTGGTAGCTGACACTCCATGACAGAAATTCTGTCTTTAATCAGTGCCAAACTATTATTTTGTTGACTGATATGACAGATCACCAACTGCTGTAATCGATCCATCTGAATATTTTGTAGTAAATGGAGCGCCTGTTGGTTATTCAGATGCCCCCAAGCCCCTCCGACACGATTTTTTAGAGACGTTGGGTAAGAACCGTTGGCCAACATATCTGCATCATGATTGAATTCAATCAATAACCCATCGCACTGGCTATAACTTTCCAATACATGAGGTGTAATGCTACCAAGGTCAGTCAGCACTCCCAGGGTTAAACCTCGCCCCCTAATAACAAACTGAACGGGTTCACGGGCATCATGCGCTACAGGTACAGGTGTTAGTTCTAAATCGCCAATATTGAAAGGCACATTGGTATCTATCAGAACCAATTTAACCTTAGAGTGTTCCTTTAAGGCTTTACTTGTTCCTGACGTCAACATCACGGGCAATTGATATTTTCTAGCCAGGGGCAAAACACCACGAATATGATCCGTATGTTCATGGGTGACAAGAATGGCAGATAGCTGAGAGGCATCCATCCCTCTTAAGGACAAACGCTTCTCCGTTTCCCTGACAGAAAAACCGCAATCAATAAGGATACGAGTTTCACCACAATGAACAACTGTGGCATTTCCCTTACTACCACTACCTAAAGAGGTAAAGCGCATAAATCAGGAGAGGTTACCGCGTATAATCTTTAACAACTTAGTGGCCAATAATTGTTCCAGAGTATGATTTTGTCGATCAGTAATGCGTACTTCGACATCATCTGTTCCCTGAATAATCAAAACCTGATATTCAAGGGCTTTTAATTCCTCATCATCTCTGCTTTCCAGTAGGTCAGAAATCAGACCAAATAAAGTATCATCATCAACAACGGCTGGTGCATCATTAAAATCTACTAAAAATATTCCTGTAGATTGATTTTGGTCTACCACCGAAAACCCACCTAAAGACAAGGAGTGCAGAACCGATGCCCAGGCACGGTCATAATCAAGGCTCATAGCAATATAGGGTGCCTCAGATTCAGGGATCACTACGTTAACTTTTGATTCACCACCAATTTTCTGGGCTAACAACGATACGCTGCCACTATCAATATCAGTCACCAGTGCATTAGCCACTATTTCTGTGAACTCTTTTTCCCTGGCATCACTCGTGGATACTTCTGGCCAACCACTCGTAGAATTTTCAGAACCGGTTAATGTCTGCATTTGAAGCAGCCTAACCTCAGTACTTTTTACACCAACCCCGGGGGTAATAGTAAAGCGAAAGCGATGACTGTTATCTTCATCATCCTTAAACTGCAACCAGCCCGTCTCCAGCAAACCATTAGGAGCATCAGTTCTGGCCGTAGGCACCCCGCTTCGGGTCAAAACATTACGTAACCGTGGCCAAACTTCTGCCGGAGGCTTATTAATAGAAATCCAGCGTTCCCCAGAAAAAGACTGAATTTTTACTGATTCTTCAAATAAATTTTCTGATAACGGTTGGGGCCTTGGGACATTGAATGAAGTTGCAGGGGCTACTGAAATTGGAATTTCTGGAATGGCATACAATTCACCCACCGCTGAACTGTCCTTATCAGCAGGTACCTCCATTGGAGGTATGGCTTCGGAGTACAGGTAATCATTACTTCGGTTACGAATTTGTGCATCACCACAACCAGCAACCATTAAGACTGTTGCAATCGCCACCGTCAGCTTTATCTTCGACATCATTCGTCGTACTCCGATTTTTTATCGTACTGTTTACATTCGTATTATTTGTTTAGTAATCCAGCCTGCTTCAGAGCATCAGCTACTTGAGCATGTAGATGAGAGGATAGTTCAGTCAAGGGCAAACGGATTGCGTGTTGCATTAGCCCCATCTCAGCCACAGCCCATTTCACCGGAATAGGATTAGACTCAACAAACATCGCCTCATGGACAGGGTTAAGCTGAGCATTGATCTTGCGGGCCTCATCAGCGGCACCAGCCAAACCTAGACGACACATCTCAGCCATGAGCTGAGGAGCAACATTCGCCGTCACTGAAATATCACCATGACCACCCATTAATATCAGCTCAAGAGCAGTGCCATCATCTCCTGAATATATAGCAAACCCTTCAGGGCAGGCATCAATTAGCTCACGGGCTCTATCCAAATCACCTGTTGCATCTTTAATACCAATGATATTAGGGATTTCAGCCAAACGAACAACGGTTTCAGGCAGCATGTCACAAGCTGTTCTGCCAGGTACATTATACAAAATCTGGGGAATATCCACGGCCTCAGCAATGGTTTTGTAGTGAAGGTAAAGCCCCTCTTGAGTGGGTTTGTTGTAATACGGCACCACCAACAAACAAGCATCTGCACCCGCTTGCTGTGCGCGGCGAGTCCACGCTATGGCTTCTCGAGTACAGTTCGCCCCCGTACCGGCAATCACCGGTACACGCCCAGCGGAATCTTCAACTATGGCCGCTATAGTAGCCATATGCTCTTGCACATCCAGAGTGGGTGACTCTCCAGTAGTCCCTACTGCCACAATAGCGTGGGTACCCTGCTCTATATGCCATTCGACCAGTTTTTTGAGGCCATCCCAGTCCACTTCCAGACTGCCAGAAATCATGGGGGTTACCAGTGCAACAATACTGCCGGTGATCATCTAATGCCTCAATGTTTACAAGAATATTTACTTAGGTGCCTACCTAAATTTACCAGGACGTTATGGTACTGACCCAAGTCAGGTGGCACAAGTATTTGCTGGTAGTTTTGACCTGATCAATAACCCAGAGATTTTCCTATCGTTTCTTTTTGGGATAAGGGCGCTCTTCACCCTCAGGACGTGTTTTAAAACGTCGGTGAACCCACATATATTGATCAGGTTGTTGCAAAATAAATGCTTCAATTTGGCGGTTAATGGTTTCAGCATCAGCCACATCATCACCAGTGGGAAAGTTTTCCAACGGTGGATGAACGACAACACGGTACCCTTTATTATCGGGTAAGCGTACCTGTGAGAAAGGTAAAATGGCAGCATTGCCAATCTTGGCAAACCGGGCCGTTGCAGTTACTGACGCTGCTGTGACACCAAAAAAATGAGCAAACACACTCTGCTTGCGACCATAATCCTGGTCCGGGGCATACCAAATAATTCTTCCCTTGCGAAGGCCTTTAAACATACCACGAACATCTTCTCTGGAGTGATACAAACCTGCTGGATCGCGCACCCTGCGCCCCTTGCTTTGTATGTAATCATATACAGCATTTTTGTGAGGTCGATACATACCATCAATAGAGTGCCTTGCTGACAGAGCTGAAGCTCCCACCTCCAATGTGGTGTAATGAATCGCCATTAGCAATGCCCCTTGTCCTTGAAGGGCATCAATATGCTCCATACCTTCAAGCTGTATAAACTTATTCAGCCTTTTGGTAGACCACCACCAGGCCATGCCCACTTCAAAAAAGGCTATACCATAACTGGTAAAATTATCGCGTAACAGCTGGTGTCGTTGAGCATCATCCATGTCAGGAAAGCAGAGCTTTAAATTGATTTCTCCGATTTGATAACGATAGCCACCAAATCTAAACATCAAGGCACCCAATTGCCGCCCAAGCCACATCATCACTGGATAGGGCAGCAATACAAGCAACCACCAGCAACCCATACCCAGCCATATCAGCCAATAACGAGGGTGGAGGTATGCCCACTTAAATTGAAGATTAGTCTTCATCTTTTACCAAGATAATCTGGTCTGTACAAAATCGACACATAAATTAAAGACAATACGCACTAATGAAAAGACGCATTATAAAGGGGATATTAAATAAAAGGGACGGCTATCAACCAGAAACTATGATAACAAAAATCTTAAAAAACAATGTCCTGACCAAACCACTCTAAACTCTCAATAAAACATCCAACTGATCAACCACTTCTGCCCAGACAGAGTCCTCTTCAAGCGACTCTTCGAGAAAAGCCCGCTGGGCCGTAGACCAGAAATCAGCTTGAGCCAAATGAATATTATTGTTTTGTAGCTTGTGCTGAGCAATAAAATTCTCAATATCTGCCTCACGGGAAGGTAATCCAAGTTGCTCAAACAAGGTCAGCATAGTATGCATATTTGTATCCATACCTTATATATAGAAACAGCTCAGATAAATATCAATCAATAAACTGTAACTAATTAAGTCATTATAAAAAGTACAAATCTCATTTCTTAGCAAACAATGCCCTAAAATGTAAAAAAGCCCCTGGCTTCAACAAAACCAGAGGCTTTTTAATTAGATTTTAGTATTAAACCAAATTTTTGATTTCTACCACGGGGTTAACCTCCGCCTCATAATCGACGCCCTCGAGACCAAAGCCAAACAACCTGAGAAATTCATATTTATATGCTTTAAAGTCCGTCAATTCACCTAAGTTTTCAGTGGTTATTTGAGCCCAAGCTTCCGCTACTTTATCCTGTATTTCTGGGCGAAGCTCCAATTCATCGACCCTTAGGCGTCCTTCTTCATCCAACCGAGGGCAGTCGTTATAAATACATTCGGTGTAAAGACGGTACAGTTGCTCAATACACCCTTCGTGGCTACCATCTGCCTTCATCACCTTAAATAGCAAAGAGAGATACAGCGGCATAATTGGAATCGCCGAACTCGCCTGAGTAACAACCGCTTTTAATACGGCCACTCGAGCATCACCACCCATCGCCGCCAATTGCTCACGAATACCAATGACCTTTTTATCCAAATCCCTCTTGGCATGACCAATAGTGCCATCCCAATACAAGTCCCAGGTGACCTTTTCTCCCACATAGGTAAAGGCCGCAGTCTTTGCACCCTCAGCCAGAACATCAGCCTCACCGAGTGCATCCATCCACATTTTCCAATCTTCACCACCCATAACCGTCACAGTATTAGCGATCTCTTCATCGCTAGCCGCTTCCATGCTGAACTCCTGAATTTCTTCTTTATCCGTATTAATACCTTTCAAGGTGATATTTTTTCCGACCGGCTTCAAAGTCGATTTAAACACTTCGCCTGTTTTTGGATGCTGTCGACGGGGAGAGGCCAAGCTATAAATCACCAGGTCTACTTGCCCAAGATCGGCTTTAATCGTCTCAATGACTTTTTGTTTAATTTCATCAGAGAAAGCATCACCATTAATGCTCTTGGCATAGAGACTCTCGGCATCAGCAAATTTGTGAAATGCTGCTGAGTTATACCAGCCAGCAGTACCCGGTTTTCTCTCAGTTCCTTCTTTCTCAAAAAAGACCCCTAACGTCGATGCACCGCCACCAAAGGCTGCAGTAATACGCGCTGCCAAACCATAACCCGTAGAAGAACCAATCACTAATACCCGCTTTGGGCCATCAATGGGTGACAGGCTTTTAATATAATCGATCTGGCTCTTCACATTTGCCTCACAACCCGTCGGGTGAGTCGTAATACACATAAAGCCACGAACTTTTGGTTTGATAATCATTCCCGATCTCCACAGGGTGACGCCCAAATTAGGCAAGTTGTCAGTTTTAAATCAGGGCGCAATGATACCCTGAAGATTCTGTGTGACCAAGAAATGCYCACAAGCAAACATCATWAAAAKGATGTTGATTCCTGCCACAAGCACTATGATGAAAGCATGCCCCAAATAAAAGATGAGAAAAACAATGTTTCATCATGAAGCCTTAGCCAAATTATTACTGCGCCTAACCGTAGGTATTCTGATCCTGCTTCATGGCATCTCCAAAATTACAAATCCAGGCTCACTTGATTTTATCCACCAAAATTTGGCCAATATTGGTATGCCAACATTCATAGCCTATGGGGTTTATCTCGGTGAGGTTATTGGCCCACTGATGATCATTTTTGGTTACTACGCCCGTACAGGTGCCCTGCTGGTAGTGATCAACATGGTGTTTGCGATTCTATTGGTACACAGCGGCCAGCTCTTTCAACTAACCTCTCATGGTGGCTGGGCTTTGGAGCTCCAAGGGCTTTACCTGTTCGGAGGGCTAGTTATCGTGCTGTTGGGCAGTGGCCGGTATGCCATCAGATCGGATTAACGACCAACGACCCAAAAACGTTTCCTGGATATAAACCTGCTCCGTGTAAAAATGTGGCAACCCACCGYCTATCTGGTAGAATTCTRCGCCTTAAATTATCTCGGCCGCCNCTACKTTGTTAATAACAAGTACARGATTTTTTATTAACAAGTRCAGGCCGCTAATTATCGTTATCACCCAACAGGACAGTTTGATGAGTCTTGCAGACAAAGTATTGGCAGTAAACAACGACCTTCCAATACGTACCGACGGCCCCGTTCATAGTGGCAAGGTACGTTCCGTTTATTGGCTCACTGCCGAMGATAGTCAGCGCCTGATCRAASAACGTGGATACGACGTTGCACCCGATGCTCCCCTGGCTATTATGGTCATCAGTGACCGAATTTCTGCTTTTGATTGTATATGGCATGGTGAGGGTGGAATGAACGGCGTACCGGGTAAAGGTGCGGCGTTAAACGCTATTTCCAACCATTGGTTCAAGCTATTCCGTGAACATGGCTTGGCCGATAGTCATATTTTGGATATCCCTCACCCTTTTGTGTGGATCGTTCAAAAAGCCAAACCCGTGATGATTGAGGCTATTTGTCGACAATATATTACCGGCTCCATGTGGCGAGCCTATGCCAAGGGTGAACGTAAATTCTGCGGTATACAGCTTGCTGACGACCTGACCAAAGATCAAAAACTTCCCGAGTTGCTAATTACACCCTCCACCAAAGGTGTTCTCAAAGGACTTGTAGGTGTTCCCGAAGTCGATGATGTCAATATCACTCGAGCTGATATTGAAAACAATGTAGAAGGCTTTAATTTCCGCAGCACCGATGATATTGACCGCTACGAAAAACTGCTGAAAGAAGGCTTTGATGTCATCAGTCATGAACTGGCTAAATTGGACCAGATTTTTGTAGACACCAAATTTGAATTTGGCTATGTCACCGACAAAGTCGGYAAAGAAAAGCTGATTTACATGGATGAAGTGGGCACACCCGACTCATCACGTATTTGGGATGGCCCAAGTTATCGCAATGGTAACGTCGTCGAAAACTCCAAAGAAAGCTTTCGACAGCTACTGCTTAACCACTTCCCCGATCCGGACATTTTACTTAACAAAGATCGTATGGATGAGCGCCAAGCACTGGCTAGAGATAATGCYCTGCCAGAAGCAGTATTAATGGMAGTATCTGCCACCTATATTGCCATTGCTGAAAAAATTACCGGAGAACAACTCAAYATCTCKGGCAAYCCCAAAGCAGAGATTATTGAAATACTCGACAAACAATATGGTTTGATTAAATAGCCCGTTATACAAAAATCRGGCTTTCCAGAAAATATGAAGTTATGCTCGGGGCCGCCTTGAATTTATGTTTCCTTAACTTCACAGCYACCCATAAAATCACCTTTATATAATCATCACGGAGYATTACCCGCATGGGCAGAGCCTATCAGAACCGCAAAGAATCGATGGCAAAAACCTCTGATATGAAAGCCAAGATTTATAGCCGTTACGGCCGTGAAATCTATGTCAGTGCCAAGTCAGGAGGTACTGACCCCGCGGGGAATTTAGTATTACGCAGCTTGATTGATCGTGCAAAAAAAGACCAAGTACCTGGCCATGTTATTGATAAGGCTATCAATAAAGCTAAGGGCGGCGCAGGTGAAGATTATTTTCCCGCTCGCTATGAAGGCTATGGTCCAGGCGGATGTATGGCAATCATTGATTGTTTAACCGACAACCCCAACCGCACCTTTGGTGATGTTCGTCTGGCGTTTACCAAAACCAAATGCAAAATTGGCACCCAAGGTAGCGTTAGCCATATGTTYGAYCACKYGGCTATCTTTGTYTTTAARTATGATGATGAAGATGCAGTGCTAGAAGCATTGATGGAAGCAGATGTGGATGTGACTGATATCGAAAATGAAGATGGAAAAATTTCTGTATTTGCACCAAACACTGACTACTTTAAGGCAAAACAGGCTTTACTAGATAGTTGTGGCAACATCGATTTTGATATTGATGAAATACAGTTCATTGCCCATAACTACACATCAATCAGTGGTGATGATACCGTTTTATTCGAGAAGTTTTTAGCCATGTTGGACGAGTTGGATGATGTCCAACAGGTTTACCACAATGTTGAGTTATCCTAGACCAAAAAAATAATTAAATAGGGCCATTATGACCCGACCCCTTTGATTCAGTTATTGGGTGTAACAGGTATAAGGGTAAAATTGAGCTGTTTTATGAAAGGCGTGTATGGGTGGGCCAAAGAAAAGTCGTATCTGACCCTACTTGTTTGCACCGCTATAAAAACCTAACCCCTCCCGCCAACAGACTACTCAATGGGCTGCGGACTCCGTGTGCACCTTGATTCAACACATGAGTGTATATTTCAGTCGTTTTCACATCACTGTGCCNNAACTGCTGCTGCACCGTGCGAATATCAGCACCCGATTGCAACAGATGGGTCGCAAAGGAATGGCGTAAGGTGTGGCAAGAAACATCTTTAATAATTCCCGCCTTTTTTTTAGCCMCCCGTATGGCCTTATTAATAGACGACTCATCCACATGATGGCGGCGCACATTTGATGTACCCGGCTCTATACTCAATCTCGAGGAAGGGAACAAATATTGCCATCCCAATTCTGTAGGTGCCGAGCGGTATTTTCGTGCCAATGCATCAGGCAACCAGACACCACAAAAACCATKCACTTTAAGATCYTCTTCGAGTCGAGACTTCACATTAAAAATTTGATGCTGTAATGCAGGCACAAGCTCACCCGCCAATGTGGTCAAACGGTGTTTCAAACCCTTTCCATTCCAAACCTGAATGTGTAAACGATCGAAATCTATATCCTTAACGCGCAACCGAATTAATTCAATTCGCCTCAAACCAGAACCATATAACATCGCAATCATCAGCTTATGAATACCGCCAACCTGTGCCATAAGTCGCTTCACTTCATTTTGAGTTAATACCGTAGGCAATTTGGCTTGACGCGCTGAACGCCTAAAAGCACTCACATCACCTAACGGTTTTTTTATAATATTCAAATACAAAAAAACCAAAGCATTCAACGCAATAGCCTGAGTAGCTGCCGATACATTTCTCTCAACAACCAAGTACGTCAAATAAGCCTCGACATGTTTAGGGCCTAGAATTTTTGGATGACGTTTTTTATGGTATAAAATAAAATTCTTGATCCAGTACTGATATGTACTTATGGTACGGAGGCTGTAACGCCTAACAAGCATAAACTCATGGACTGAGCGTAAAAACGGTGATGACGCCATATCGAAATCCTTTTCCGATTACTGTATATAAACACAGTAGTAGTTTTTTCAATAAAGTCAACCCATTAATAGTGSCGTTGCGCTCTTTTAATTATTTAGTCTATTTGATAAAAATAATTTTTTATAAAAATCATCAATTTACAAAAAAACAAAAAATGAGGCCAGAATTAAAGAGCTGGCCTTCTAATAATTATTATGAGGCCGTACGGCCTCATTAACATACTGTTATGTCTAAAAATAAAATCAACAACTAGTCGAGTAAGTATTATGAATAAAATTTTACTAGYAATATTGGGGCTGGTCTTTGTCAGTATTGCTTTTCTAGCAATTAGAGGAAATAACGTGCAAGAAATAAAAACTGAAATCGAAATAGCTGCCCCACCATCTAAAGTCTGGTCGATCATAATAGACATTGATAAATGGCAGGAGTGGAGCCCAATTATTAATGCTTCACAAGGAAAATCCATCATTGGATCTAAACTCAGCATTACTATGATGAGTAAAGAGGAAGGTAAGGATGGCCCGAAATATAGTCCAGTAATAATAGATCTTAAAGAGCAACATTATTTTCATTGGCGCGCTCATATGCTGGCAGGATTTGTTTTTACAAATGATAAGATTTTTAAATTGGAAGAAACTGAAAATGGCACGCATTTAACCCATATCGAAACCTTTAAGGGATTAATGGCACCTCTTATGTCTGGGTCAGTAGAGAAAAATGTTCCGTCCATGTTAAATTCAATGAATAAAGCATTGAAGGAAATGGCCGAGAAGTAAATTGTGCATTAAATACATAACAAGTTGCTCAAGCATCATTCCGGCGCAAAAAGCCGCGCCTCCATTGGACGCGCTAACGCGCGCCGCTTAGCAAGGCGTTAGAGATAAAATGAACAAAATTGAATTACACAGTAACTGGATTCTTGAGGAAGCACCATACAGTTCCACGTTTGCAAAATATGCTTTCATGCTCTCGAAAGGTAAACAGCATTCTAAAATCGAACCAAAATTAAAGGGCTTTATATGATATTAAAGGAAATCGACAAGACGCTATATCGTAACCATCTTAGAGTGGTATTTGTTGGCATGGCATTAGCTCTTATGGTTATTTCAGTTGCTACTTCAACACTATTTATCTACCTGTTTAGTAGTCCAGAGGTTTCGCATTTTTTGCATAATCTGGCGGGTGTGGCTGTTGCGGCTATCATTATATTTGTTATGTTGAATAAGTTTCGTCAGCATTTATATATGTTTGAGGTGGTATATGTCTGGGATTTGAAGCAACAGTTAAATCGTATAAATCGAAAATTACGCAAGATTGAAGTCGCTGTTGAAAGCAGCGATAACGATGCCATGGTAATCATGAATTTTATGTATCGTGGTTCTAAGCAGCTTTATGATCTGGATGACAATACCATTACGATGGGAAGTTTGATTAGCAAGATCAATGTTCTCGATCAGCGTATGCAAGATTCGGGGTTGAGTTTGTCAACGAATGCTTATGATCCAGCAATGCTGGATCAGTTTTAATTAAAGAATTAAAAGGGACGGAGGTATACACACATCAGTATGTTCGACCATCGGTTTCTTTTTACACAAAATAAAACCTCTAACAAGTGCATAAACGTGGACGTTCCACTACGCTGCGCTTCGTTCTACGCCTGTTATGCAAGACGTTATGCATTTCAAATCCCTTCATTTACTATCTTGAAATGATCTAAATTTAGGTCTAAAATAAGCCCTAAATATACAAGGGAGTATTCTATGAGACAAGTTTTAGCTGAATGTTCAGCAAGTATTTCCGAGCTTAAGAGAAATCCTAGCGCGCTAATAGCAGAGGCTAATGGCTCTCCAATTGCTATTTTAAATCATAATACACCAGCAGCATATTTGATCCCCGCTGAGACTTATGAGTGGCTCATGGATACCTTAGATGACCATGAACTGGCAAAGCTTGTAGAGGAGCGAAGGCATGAAAAAGGGCAGGCTATAGAAGTATCAATAGATGATTTATAAGCTTAAATTTTTGCCGAAAGCACTAAAGGAATGGAAAAAGCTTAGTCCTCCTATACGAGCTCAATTTAAGAAAAAATTAGAAGAGCGCTTGCTTAACCCAAAAGTTGTTTCAGATAAGCTCACAGGTTATGAGCATGTCTATAAAATTAAATTACGTGCGGTGGGTTATCGCCTTGCTTATGAAGTTATTGATTCTGAAATCGTAGTGTATGTTTTGACTATAGGTAAACGTGMGAAAAATGAAATTTACAATAAGCTCAAGCAGCGTAAATAAAGATGCTAACAAAAAGCTCCAGCGGATTGTCAAAAGAAAAAAGAGAAAAAAAATAGGGTCAGATACAACTTCAACTTTAAAGGACTAAAAACTCTAGTAATAAAAAAATGGTTGCCGGCTTAGCTCTTTCATTTCCAATTTTAAAAAATACCCTACGACGGGCTATACACTCGAGGTGTACGTCGAGGCATTCGTGTCAATAATTCATAACTGATGGTTCCGGCACAACCTGCAATTTCGTTCACTGACAAACCTTCCCCCCAAAGAATCACTTCATCTCCCATGGAGATATTGGGCAACCCGGTCACATCAATGGTAATCATATCCATTGAAACCCGGCCTACTATTGGGCATCGCTGGCCATGGATTAACACCGGGGTACCACTGGGTGCTTGCAGCGGGTAACCGTCACCATAACCAACGGCCACCGTTGCAATACGAGTTGGCTGTTTTGCCCTCCAGCCTGCGGTATAACCGACAGTATCACCCACAGGTATATCACGAAGTGCTATTACCGCAGATTTCAATGTCATGACTGGCAATAGTCGGTCTGCCTCTGGGTGAGGAACCGTAAAAGGTGAGCTCCCAAAAAGTAAAATTCCGGGGCGATTCCAGGCGGCTCTCGTCTCTGGCCACCCTAGTAATGCTGCCGAGTTAGCAAGGCTTAAGGGTAGATTTAATAAACTCTTTGCCTTACCTAGCCCCAGGTTCAATCGACGCAATTGGTCTGAGGTGAAATCATTCTCCAGATCATCAGCACAAGCAAAATGTGTCGCAATGACTATCTCGTTGGCTACACCATTACTGGCTATCAGTTCGTTGTAGCTAGACAGTATTTCGTCTGGCTGAAGGCCCAAACGATGCATACCTGTATCGGCACAAAGCCAAACTCTTAAGGGGTTATTAGAGGTCAGTTGTTTATTGGAGCAGGCATTAAGAATGGCTTTTTTCTGTTCATGGTTAACAATGGCCAGGCTAAAGTTTTTCTCTGCTGCAATACGTATTTCATCATCAGAAAAGGCACCTTCAAGTAAGTGTATCGGTGTTTCGATACCCGCATCACGAAGCTCCAAGGCCTCCTCCATGCAGGCCACACCAAAAGCCGGGACTAAATCCTCCAATGCACGGGCAACTTGAACCGCGCCATGCCCATAAGCATTGGCCTTAATAACCGCCATGGTTTGAGACTGCGGAGACAGCTCATTCGCTAGCCTGCAATTATGACGCAATGCTTCTAGGTTGATCAGTGCTTTAGTGGGTCGGGACATGATAAAAGCTGTATTCCTTTAGCAGTGTTCTTTAATCGCTGAATCACTAGTAATTTAATTTACCTGCCGAATAAATTGTCTGTGCAGCCAACCAAACGTCACCAATTTCGCCATTTCCTACAGGTTTACCCTCTATTTCAATCACAGGGACTACCTCCTTGGAAGAACTGGTTACCCAAACTTCATCGGCATCAAACACCTCAGCCATCGTCACTATACGTTCTTCTACGGGAATGCTGCCATCTTTTCGAAGTAGGTCTAGTAGAATATGGCGAGTAATTCCGGCCAGTATTTGATTATCCAACAACGGAGTAATCACCACTCCATCCTTGACGATATAAGCATTACACGCACTGGCTTCAGTCAACTCATTCCGTTCGTTGTACAGCAGTGTTTCATTGGCACCCTGTTGATAACCATGCTGAAAATGCATGACGTTACCCAATAATGCGGTGGACTTAATTTGGCAGCGTTCCCAGCGCAAATCACGACTGGCGGCTACTTTATAACCAACTACTTTTGTTTTATCTGCCACCGGTACCGGTGGAATTTCAAAGGCAAAGGCAAATACCGTTGGTTCAATATCTTCGGGGTAAGCATGAAAACGCCGGGTATCCGCCCCGCGACTAACGTGCAGATAAAGTGCTAGATTCCCAGCCCCGTTTTTTTCAATCAGGATATCGCAGACGTCCTTCCATCGCTCGTGAGACCAACCCAGGTTAATCTCAACAGCATTCAAGCCATTGTTCATACGGTCGATATGTGGTGCAAAACCCACCATTTCACCATTATAGGAAGGCACCACTTCATAGATCCCATCACCAAACAGGAAGCCCCTATCCATGGGTGATATTTTTGCTTCTGCCATTGGCAGATAAGTATCATTTAAAAAAACTACACTCATTCCTGGCTACCTTTTTGGCTTTTTATTGCTTAAGGATACGTCTAAATATATGCAATGATTTTGTACCGACTACTCCACAAATHTCACTAAVAAAAAATTAAGAAATCTTATCAGTGAGATCGGACACTGGCAAAGTAAATTCTATTATTTTCTATAGAACTTTGTACCTGTCCTGCCTGCTCTCTATCTACCTTTCTATCTAAGCAGCGATTCAACGATATGCTGTAACTCTGCAATAACAGATTCGGTTACTTTGCACGGGAAACCATCTTCTGTCAGGGTTTTCTCACCGGTTACACCATCGACACTGCCTCGCTCCACAAAATATTCCAGGTAGTGGCGATTATTCCACTCACCCTGCATATTTTTGCCCTCCAATATTGAAAGCATAGCTATCAATCCGTGGGCGGCCCAGTTCGATACATCCGCAATCACCAGTTCATCACAACTCGTGGCACAAGGAATAATATCCAGGCAAGATAGTGCGCCATAAATTTTACCCATACCTGTTTCATTTCCACCATCACCGATACCAATGGTGGGGCAATGGGCTAATTTCACCATATCATCGAAAAAAATTACCTGATCGCTGATATCCACACCATGCATATTGTAATATTTTCCATCTTTTGCGCGGCCCGGAAGCTCAATGGATATCATTAATTCGGGTTGATACATATTGAGTATTTGCGGGGCCTCAGCTTTGCCCTTTTCACCAAGTGACATGCAATGAAACCGATAATCGTCTTGTATTGCACTCGCTAACGGTTTTCCGCAAACCAGTATAGGTGTTGCTCCCAGCATCGTGAGTACCTGATACAGGGCAACGGCTCCTACCGGGCCATCCGTTTCAAAGGTGCCATTTACGGGAAACCCAGTAGCAATTATCACCGTGCCGTTACACGCTTCCATCAACATTGCCGCCCTCAGACAATAACCTGGCTCCAATGCAGGCTGCATTATTTTCATTCCTCGTGGGTCACGGGCTACTAATAAACTTTCTATCTGCTGACTGAGTTCAAGGTGTTGCTTCATACTGTCACCCCCAATCTAACTGTTTCGGGATCTAATACTTCAAAAATAATACGTCAATCTATCAACAAGGAACAAGCTCAATTTGCTTAAAATAGCTGGCTGCCAAATGCTGTATATTCTGTGCGTCCTCTACTGTTATKGGCTTAAAACATACRCTATCGCCCGGYTTTAATTGCGATAATTGTGCAAGATCCATAGACAGYACAGAACCCAAYTTGGGRTAACCKCCAATGGTCTGTCGATCATTCATAAGAATAATTGGCTGCCCATCGGGGGGTACTTGAATCGCACCCAGRCAAATCCCTTCAGACAATATGCCATTAATGTTTGGCCTGATCTTTGGCCCCTCCAGACAGCAACCCATTCTGTCCGAGCGAAAGGACACTTTATATTCATGACTGAAGAAACGGCGTTGTTGATAATGGCTAAAATCATGTTGCTGATAACCTGGAATAACTCGCAATATGGCATGGTGACCATATACAGGCCGTAAACCTTTTGGTAACAGTAAACATTGGTCACCCTTGCTATCACTACAAGGTAGAAAGTCTCCTGCTTTCAGAATGTCTCCACACAGGCCACCTATCGATTCACGGACCACCGTCGCGGTGCTACCAAACACTGCTGTTATTTTAAAACCTCCGGCTATCGCCAGATAAGCGCACATACCTTTAGCGGCAAATCCCAGYTCAATACTGTCCCCGGGCTTCACTAAATGGCTGCGCCATAAGGGTCGTATATGACCATTAATTTTCAAYGGCATATTAGCGCCACAAACAGCTAGGCGTGTCGTCGATTGAGATTCAATAATTAAACCGCCGACACTGATTTCCAGTGCAGTTACATTCAGGTTGTTATCACATAAACGGTTGGCCCAGCGAAATGCCAAAGGATCTGCGGGACCACCTGTGGTCATACCCAGGTGGTGAAAACCAAAACGTCCGGCATCCTGAACCAAGGTCCGTGGACCTGCTCGTTTCACCACAAAACCTGTAGCCATTAACCCGCTCCAACCTTTATAGCAGCCATCATGACAACGTCCCACCCAAAGACAAAAATGTTTGCCTATCAATCCCTTTGAAACAAACCCGGTCACCCACTTCGACAGGCATACAAGGTGTTACTTCTGGATCAAACATCCGTTGTGGACAAAGCCCGATTAAATTCCACCCTCCTGGAGAAATAGAGGGGTAGACCGCCGTCTGTCGGTCGGCAATACCCACAGCACCCTTGGGCACCTGCTTTCTGGGTGTTGTTAGCCTCGGCGCAGCTATACGTTCATCCACTTCTCCCAGATAGGCAAACCCCGGGGCAAAGCCAATRGCRTAGACACGATATTCCTGAGCTTGATGAAGGGAAATAATTTCTTCCACACTCAAGCTTGTTTGACTTGAGAGTATTTCCAGATCGGGACCTGATTCAAGGCTGTAATAAACAGGGAGTTCAACCAAACGCCCTTCTGAAGCTACTACCTGATCTATTCCAGACAACAATTCTCTGATTTGAGGGCGAATAGTGTGTAAATCTGTTCGAAATAAATCGTAAATAACTAACAGGGATGCGTAGGATGGCACCAGATCAATAATGACACCCTGCAATGAATTTTGTAATCGATGCACAGCCTGCTGCACTTTGGCTGAGATTTCCGGACTCACGTCCTTACCAAAATAGATAATGAGGGAGTTTTCACCTGCTATCGTGATATTCATCCGTTTATGAGTAGCTGCCTGATTTCTTTGATGGCCTCAACCCCTTCAAGGTTATCACCATGAACACACAACGTATCTGCACCAAGTTTTAGTTTCAACCCACCAATGGTGGTCACTGTGCCTTCGCTTCTCAATTCTGCAACTTGATTCAACATCTTGACTCGGCTATGTACCGCTTCGGGCTTTGCCCTGGACAACAGCGTGCCATCATCGTCATAACAGCGGTCGGCAAATGCTTCAAACCACAAATCGATACCAAGTTTTTGAGCTTCCGCCCTATGCTCACCGGACTTGGCCGTAGCCAACAACATGAGTTTTAAGGGGCGATAAAACGTCGCTATAGACTCCATCACCGCACGACGAGTTTCTGCATCTACCATCATATCGTTGTAAAGAGCACCATGAGGTTTCACATATTGCACCTCAAGCCCATAGGTTTTAGCCATGCCATCCAATGCTGCCATTTGATAATGCATCAGTGCCACAATATCCTCTGGCGGRTGACTAATAGAGCGGCGACCAAACCCCATAAGATCAGGATAACCTGGGTGCGCGCCAATCATCACACCATGCTTGCCTGCCAACTGAAGTGTTTTCTGCATAATCAAGTGATCACCCGCATGAAAACCACAAGCAATATTGGCCTGGTCTATATGAGGCATTACCGCCTCATCTACTCCCATAGTCCAGGCTCCATAGCTCTCGCCTAGATCACAATTAAGCAGCAATGGCATATATTTCCTCTTTAAAAAAATCGTTCGTTCTGATCCACCTTAAACAACCTTACGACTTATCATCTGGTGATTTAAGGGCGCTATTCATGGGAACAAATTAAAAAATTGCTAATTGGCTATTTGGAATATCAGTCATCAGCATACAACCTGGGCTGTGAGTAATACAAAAAGGTGGTTTGGCTTGTTCCAGAGCTACCTGAGGAGTCACACCACAGGCCCAAAAAACAGGTATTTCACCCTCTTCTATCGTCACTGAATCACCAAAATTCGGGCTATTTATATCCTCAACACCTATCAGTGAGGGGTCGCCAAAATGCACCGGGGCACCATGAACAGAAGGAAAACGTGTGGAAATTTGTATGGCTCTTATAGCATCAGCCGCCAAAAATGGGCGCATACTCACCACCATATTGCCACTAAAACGCCCGGCAGACCGACAGGGTATATTGGTGCGGTACATAGGCACATTGACGCCCTCTATAACGTTGCGAACCTCTAAGCCATCTGCCGTTAAGGCCTCCTCAAAAGAAAAAGAACAACCCAGTACAAACGTTACCAAGTCATCACGCCAGTAATCCGTAATATCAGGAAGTTCTTCTGTCACCAGGCCATCATTAAAGAGACGATAACGAGGTAAATCCGTACGGATATCCAGTCCTGCTCCCAAGGTTGGCAACAAGGGATTACCCACATCCGACATGCCCACTAATGGGCAAGGCTTTGGATTAAACTGACAAAATTGTAAAAACTCTGATGCCCAGTCGCGGGGAAGAATAACAACATTACCCTGCACATAACCAGGACAGTAACCTGAGGTATTGCCTGTATGTTTGCCTGAACGAATACTTTCTCGAAACTCAAGCGGAGACAAACCAAAGGACATGTTTCACTCCTGTYTTATAGCTCTCTATTTATTTAAGGAGCCAATGATTGTGAGATTCAYCGTTATAACCTGCATGGCTACAAATAACAGGCCGCCGTATRTMTAACCGCAAATATTGTAGATACTGATACTTTAAGATACCAGCCTATACTGATAAACCAYAAACTGATTTATCAACCATCCTCAGGTGGTGCCCAAAGATACTGTCTGTCGGAATGATCACCTTTCAAACAGCTAATAGGTGCCGGCCAGGCATTAACCATCAGCTTATTGAAATCCTTGTGATTAATATGCAGAAGATGAGTATGGTCTCCACCCTCAATATAAATATCGTTTTTTTCCATCAAACTATTATCAATTATTACATCCATCTYGAATGSYTCCCCTAATCCAGGAATAGCCCCTTTCTCACAATCTGGAAACAAACCCTTAAAATCATCTTCTGACGCAAGCTCATAGGCGTGTTGCCGACCATAAGCCAACCATTCAAAAATTAATTGATTGGGTGCGGGAATAACACACATCGCATAACTGTCACCTCTTTTCACAATTACAGCCTTGGCCAGCTTTTCAGCAGACACATGTGCCKCCCTTGCCGTCGCCATCGAGCTCATCGTTACTGGATGTTCAAGAACTTCATAATTGACATGTTTTTGAGTTAAATACTCTGCCAAAACCGGGGATATACTCATAGCTAACCACCTCGTACTGTATAGATAGGCAATGTACTAATTAGTATAGTTGCCATAGCAATTGCAGTRTGGTTAATAATTATTTAGTCTATTAACAGCTATTTAAAATACCTTATTTATATTCCGTAATTTAGATACACTACTTAATAAAACTTCTAATTATTCAATAAAAAATAAAAATTATTTATGGCTAACCAAAACAACTCTTCTCATAGAAAACGAAACAAATCCCTCGGGGTTCCTGAGCTAATTGCCATTGCACTTGGAGGAATGGTTGGCGGCGGAATTTTTACTATTTTAGGTATTTCAGTGTCTATGATAGGTGTTTTTACACCACTGGCTATAGCTATTGGTGGAGTCATTGCCTCTCTCGCCGCCTATTCATATGTGAAGCTAGGTGTTTACTATAAAGATGAAGGCGCCACCTACTCATTTTATAAAAAAACATTTCCAGCATCCCCATTTGCRGCATCACTGATCGGCTGGTGGGTTATATTTGGCTACATAAGTACGATGGCTCTTTATGCTTATACTTTTGCATCTTATGCCATCAGTGGGTTTGCTTTTACCGATAATGAGTGGATACGAAAGCTTGTTGCCGGAGCTGTAATCCTTACCTTTACCCTTATCAATATTTGGAGTGTCAAGGGTATGGGGAAAATCGAAGACATTATGGTTTATACCAAGCTAACCATCCTGATTGTTATCTCATTTTTGCTCATCAATAACAGCCAAACAACCCTTCCTGTGTTGCTAAAAAGTAATAATAATACAGACATACTTTCTATCCTGATTGTGGCCTCAATAACCTTTGTGGCGTATGAAGGATTTCAGCTTGTTATYAACGCTGTCAATGAAATGGAAAATCCTGAAAGAAATATCCCAATAGCCATTTATTCTGCCTTGTTCATTGCGATTCTAATTTATGTTGTGATGTCCTTTGGCGCCATACTGGCAATTCCATTTGATGAAATAGTAAAAAACAAGGAATACGCTCTCGCTTCYGGCTCTGAAAATTTACTTGGCCATTGGGGAACCGATCTCATTGTATTAGGCGCACTGTTAGCAACTAGTAGCGCTATCAGCGGCACCGTATTTGGAGCATCCCGGCAAATGGCCGTTATCGCAGGTGATGGCTATTTTCCTAGTTTTCTTGCCAAGCGAGTGAATCATATCCCTGTGTTTGCCATTATAAGTATGTCTGTGCTCGCGTTTCTCCTTGTGCTTGCCGGCAACYTGGAGRTTATTCTTGAATTTGGTAGTGTTACTTTTTTACTTGTCTCTTTACTCATGGCCTATGCTAATTACAAAATTCGTCATTTAACCCATTCATCACTACTTATAACGRTCCTTTCMTTYTTTGGACTTTTATTTGGARCCGYACTTATTTTTTATTACGAATTCAACAATCAACCTCAGCAACTATTCTTTATTGGTGGGTTATACGCGTTATTAACAATGGGCTCCTGGCTATATTCAAGGAAAAAACCTCGTCAAAGTACTAACTAACCGTCACACCCCACCCTGTCGATAGTCAAAAGCACTACGACTATTTGCTGAAAAGAGACGTCGGTCTCATAATATTCTCTATAACAACCAAAGTCTTAAGGGTCTCTTAAGTATTCACCGCTATCTTATGTGCAAACATTGAAAAAGAGTGGATACATGTCAAGCATACTCTCAGTTGAGACCGGATCATGTGCAGAAAAAAAGGGGCCCTACCGGCACCTTCATCAATTACTTAATCCGGGCCCAGAACTTGATCTACTTAGTGTCAACACACATSAACGAACTGARGTAGAACAGTATATCGCCAAGCAATTTCAAACAGCTTACGGAGCAGATATTCAGGATTTTTTACCCCTATTATTCAGTCTTCGGTGCAACAATACACTGAGTGCCGCAACCGGTATCTGTCGGGCTGGCAGCCGCCCCCTATTTATTGAGCAATATCTGGATAGTTCTATTGAAAATGAAATAAATCATCTTTCTTCTCAATATGTACATCGTTCGTCCATTGCTGAAATTGGGAATCTTGCTGGTACCCAACGTGGTTCCAGCCAATTACTGTTTATTATCCTTGCCTCAATTCTTCACCAGGTAAATGTTAAATGGATTGTGTTCACAGCCACTCCTCAAGTACAGAGAATGATTGGTAAGCTAGGCCTTCAACTACATCCCCTTAAAGAAGCCTCACCACTGTGCCTGAGTCAATCGTCTATTCAGAACTGGGGTAGTTATTACGACACCAAGCCCATGGTCGTTGCTGGCCAGTTAGATGAAGCAATAGAACTTATACACAATCGGCAGATACTGAAGGGRATGTTATCTCTCTACAAAAATCGTATTGATACGCTGGCCAGTGTTATTCACCATCAAAACAATCGCAATGATTATGACCAGTATTATTTCGCAGCTTAAGAAGCTCTATAAAGGAGACGACATTGTTCTCAGAGATACTAATAAGTCTCTTAGTTGCAATAATTTAATATTTCAGTGCGAACAGCTTTCTAGCTTGCTAGTAACCCACAAAATCCGACACTTGGCTCTACATGCTGACAATGGATTAAACTGGCTAATAACCGACTTTGCCTGTCAGAAATCGCAAATATGCTTACTACCACTGCCAACATTTTTCTCCATCGCCCAACTCAAACATGCCTTACGCGACTCCCCCGTAGAGGCCATCATCACTAGCAATCCGGCACTACCGGGAGTACTTGAAGATATTACCAACCACCAGTACCTAACCGTGCTTGATGACCTGACACTCATTATTCTCAACACTCCCAACCATGTTGCTCAACTACCTGAAAATACGGGGAAAATCACCTACACATCAGGGTCTACTGGAACCCCAAAAGGTGTTTGCCTCAGTAACCAGCAACTACTCGACCAAGCCAGAGCCTTAGCTGAGGCTGTTGCCATACCAAAACCACGACACCTCTGCTTACTTCCTCTAAGTACCTTGCTAGAAAATGTTGCCGGTGTGTATGCCCCAATACTCGCTGGAGGTGAGGTCATCGTGCCTTCTTTGGACGAGATTGGTTTTACTGGCAGTTCATCCATTGTTGCTGAAAAAATGATAACGCTTATCAGTAGATTCCAGCCCAACAGTCTGATACTGACACCTCAATTATTACTACTACTCGTTACAGCGGCTAATTCAGGGTGGCGTCCACCGCCAACATTCAAGTTTGTTGCCGTAGGAGGAAGCAGAGTATCCCCTGAGCTTTTACAAAAAGCTTGGGATGTAGGCATACCAGCTTACGAAGGTTACGGGCTTTCAGAATGTGCTTCTGTGGTGAGTTTAAATACACCTTCAAACCAGCTGGCAGGGAGTTGCGGCAAACCCCTACCCCACTTAAACATCCAAATTGTAGAGGATGAAATTGTTGTCTCGGGCAACAGTATGCTTGGTTACGTCAATAATCCTGCTAGCTGGAATCAAGCCTCTATAAACACGGGAGATCTTGGGTCACTCGATGAAGCAGGATTTTTACGTATTCAAGGACGCAGTAAAAATTTACTCATTTCCAGTTTTGGTAGAAACATCAGCCCCGAGTGGGTGGAATCAGAATTTTTATCAAATTCTCTTTTTTTAGATTTTGTCGTTTTTGGTGATGCCCAACCTTTTTGCATTGCATTGTTATCAACCCGCCCTACACAAACCAGTGATGCAAAAAACCACAACAAACAAATCCAGGCCGTTATTAACCAGGTAAACCAGTATCTCCCCGACTACGCTCGCATCAAAGCATGGCATCTATTATCTAAACCACTCGCCTTACAAAAAGGGTTGTTGACTGACAATGGCAGGCCCAAAAGGCAAGCCATCCTAGACCAATATTCAACCAAAATTCAGAACCTTTATGAGGCTGAACCAATCCCCTTACAACTATAAAACAAATGACATCAGGTACTACAATGGCTTTTTTTGACTCCTTATCCCATGAAACCCAAGCAGAAAGACAGGCATTATTTTGTACTCCTATCATTGAAAAAAGCCTGCTCGGTCATATAACACTTGATGATTATGTCTCTTTTCTTAAGCAGGCTTACCACCATGTAAAGCACACGGTTCCATTATTAATGGCTGTCGGAGCACAACTACCAGAAGAAAAAGAATGGTTACGCGAAGCCGTAGCAGAATACATTGAGGAAGAGTTGGGGCATCAAGAGTGGATTCTCAATGATATTGCTGCATGTGGATTCGATAAAGAAGCCGTTCGCAACAGCAGGCCACACCACAGTACAGAACTGATGGTCGCCTATGCCTACGATATGGTGAACCGTATAAATCCATTGGGGTTTTTTGGCATGGTTCACGTGCTGGAAGGAACAAGTGTCAGCATGGCGGAAAAAGCTGCCGACAAAATACGCGCCACCATATCACTACCAAAAAATGCTTTTTCCTATCTCTACTCACACGGAGCACTGGATCAGGAACACCTGAAATTTTTTGAAAGCCTCATGAACAAAATTGAAAACAGGGAGGAGCAGAACTTAATTATCCATACAGCAAAATGCTTCTATCGGCTCTATGGCGATATTTTCCTATCTCTTAATAACAACCATGGCATACCTCAAGTTAATTAGGGGTAGAGCACCAAAGGAACATGCAATGAATTTCTATAATAGTACCGTTTTGTTGACTGGAGCCTCTGGTGGTATTGGTAAAGCCATAGCAAAGGCCCTGAGCCACCAGGGCGCAAAAATGCTGCTCATTGGTCGAAATGATCAAGCATTGAAGCTGCTATCCCATCAATTATTAGGTGAGCACCAAGTTATCGTGGCTGATATCAACACACCTGAGGGCCGTGAGCTGATTGTTGAACAATGTCATCAGTGCGGAGGCATTGATCTGATGATCAATTCAGCAGGGGTTATGAACTTTAACTTTTTTGAACAGCAATCTGATGATTGTATCGAACAAACACTAACCACCAATCTGCTTTCACCCATGCTTCTTTGTCATAAATTAATACCTCTTCTTAAACAAAAACCTGAAGCAGCCATTGTGAATATTGGCTCGACATTTGGCAGCATTGGCCACCCGGGGTTTACCTCCTACTGTGCCAGTAAATTTGGCCTGAGAGGTTTTACCGAGGCCCTAAGTAGGGAGTTAGCAGACACCAATATCAACGTATTTTACCTGGCACCCAGGGCAACAGACACTAACCTAAATTCTGATGCTATCACCGCCTTAAATGATGCACTAGGTAACAAAACGGATTCTCCTGATTGGGTCGCTAACGAGCTGATTGATTTATTGAATTCAACTAAACGCCAACGCTATTTGGGCTGGCCTGAAAAATTCTTTGTCCGATTAAATGCTCTATTTCCAAGCCTTGTTCACAACGCCCTAGTCAAGAAAACCCCCATCATCAAGAAATTTTTAGAGCAATAAATATTTTAGTAATAAAAAAGGAGATTATAATTATGAAGTACCTAGTTAAGACCACAATAGTGACTCTATTCCTATTTACCTTAGCCTCTGGATCAGCCTGGGGCGATATAAACGAGGAAGTTATAAAACTTCAACATCGCTGGGCTGAAGTAAATTATCAATTGCATAACAAAGCACAACTTTCAGCATTCAATGCCTTGGTTTTGGATGCAGAAAAGGTTGTCTCGGCCTACCCCAACTCTGCAGCCAGTTGGATCTGGAGTGGTATCATCAAGTCCACCTATGCTGGAGCAAAAGGTGGCTTGGGTGCATTATCACTAGCCAAGGCCTCCAAGGCTGATCTTGAAAAAGCCATGCAAATAGAACCGGAAGCTCTCGATGGATCTGCCTACACAAGTCTAGGTACACTCTATTTTAATGTACCAGGGTGGCCCCTTGGGTTTGGCAACGATGATAAAGCGGAAGAGCTTCTACTCAAGGCTATTGCAATAAACCCTAAAGGTATTGATAGCAATTACTTTTTCGGTAACTATCTTATCCAGGAGAAGCGCTATCAGGAGGCAAAAACCTACCTGCTTAAAGCACAAAATGCATCGCCTCGTGCGACCCGACCATTAGCTGATGCAGGCAGGCAAAAAGAAATCGTCAATGCACTGGCTATTGTGAATAAAAAGCTTTCCCACTGACCTTCAAACCAGGAACAAATGCAGATACTGATAGTAGAAGACGATAGACCTCTTGCCCGCGGCCTACAAACTGCTCTGGGAAAGCAGGGCTATGCCGTTAACCATGTGGAAAATGGTAAGGATTGTCTGCACGTAGTTGCCACAGAAGCTCCGGACATTATTATTCTTGACCTTGGCCTGCCTGATATGGATGGCCTTAAAGTACTTCAGCAAATACGTAGCCAATCCAGCTCTCTTCCCGTTATTCTTCTAACCGCCAGAGATAGCATAGATGACAAGGTGGCGGGGCTAGACTGTGGTGCTGACGACTATCTAGCAAAGCCTTTCGAGATGACAGAGTTGTTTGCCCGGCTAAGAGTTCTGGAGCGTCGGCTTAGCACCGTCAAATCAACCCTCATTATCTTGGGTAATGTTACCCTTGATACCACAACGCAAGCTGTAACCTTTGAGGGTCAACAACTGGAGCTATCCCGAAAAGAATATATGCTATTAAAAAACTTGATGGAAAACACCGGGAAGGTACTTACTCGAGCCACACTAGAGACCCGACTTTATAGCTGGGGAGAAGAGGTTTGCAGTAATGCCCTAGAGGTCCATATTCACCACCTGCGAAAAAAACTTGGGGCTGATTTTATAAAAACGGTACGAGGGGTTGGCTATAAGGTCAACCAGGCATGAGCTCGATTCGAGTATTTCTTATCGCATCAATACTGGCAACACTGACACTGTTTAATTTTGTAGCTGCCCTACAAGGCTACAATTCCAGCTTACAAGAAGCGGAAAAACTCTTTGATAGCCAACTATTTGATACAGCCAAGCTCATTTCTAACCTTCATGTGGATAAAACCACCAGTAGTCTCAACCATCTTAATGACCTGGCCTTCCAGATTTGGCATGAAAGCCAACTCCTTGGGGCATCAACTAATGCTCAGGGTGAAATAATTACAGAGCTTTTCCCCGGTTATGGATATGCCAACTTTAATGGCTATCGATGGCGCACCTTTGTTTATTTTGACCCCGGAAGAAATAACTGGATTATTGCCGCAGAAAGAACAGATATCCGATTTGCTCTGGCAGAAACTGTCATCATTAAAGCCGTCTTACCTATCGTTTTAAGCATCCCCCTCATTGGATTGCTCATATGGCTCATTATCAGCAGAGGACTTAAACCCTTGAGGGATTTATCCAGCCAGTTAAAAAACAAGCAAATAAACGATCTCTCGCCCATAGAAATTCCGGCCATCAAAAAAGAACTAGAGCAGGTCATTCACTCAATTAATACCTTGATCTCCCGATTAGGCTCTGCATGGGATCGAGAGAAACGCTTTACGGCAGATGCCGCTCATGAGTTGCGCACACCCATCAGTGCCCTAAAAATACAGTTACATAATCTAAAAGAAGATTTAACAACGGACAATGAAGCCTTTGTTCAGCTGCAATCCGGTGTTGATCGTATGCAACATTTAGTAGAACAGCTTCTCTCTCTGTACCGCTCTACTCCCAGTGAATTCTCAAGTCATTTTACTCCTGTGGACCTCTACCAATTAGCCCAGGATGTCATCGCGGAGCAGCACCAAAACTTTGAGAAAAAAGGCCAAACTCTGGAGCTTGAGGGATCAACAAATATCGTTGAAGGAGACCTTTTTAGCCTACAAACCCTATTACAAAATTTATTGAGCAATGCCAACAAATATACTCCCAATGGAGGAATCATTCAGGTGTCTGTAGAAAGGCTCGATGCCCAGGTATGCCTGAAAGTTGAGGATTCTGGTATCGGGATAGACCCTAATGATTACAGTAAAGTTTATGATCGCTTTCAGCGCCTTCACAATAAATCAATGATCACTGAAATATCTGGTTGTGGGCTCGGGTTAACCATCGTCAATCATATTGTTGAGCTGCACCATGCCACTATAAGTATTTCACCCTCTGGTTTTGACAGTGGTACAGCATTCGCCATTCTGTTCAACAACGTAGATCGGCCCAATGAAAAATAGACTGAGGAAAATAAAGATTGTGGCCCTAAGTCTGGTCCTATTCGGCAGTCATGCAGCCTTTGCAGCAACACCGGTCATTAAAATTAAAATTCAAGATCATCTGTTTTTCCCGGAAATCATCGAAATTCCAGCATACACCAAAGTCAAATTACTCATCAATAATCTAGACCCTACGGCAGAAGAATTTGAGAGTTATGAATTAAACAGAGAAAAAATTATCTCCGGCAATCGTAAAGCCATCATTTTTATTGGTCCTCTCCCCCCGGGCGAGTACCCCTTCTTTGGTGAGTTTTACCCTAAAACTGCCCAAGGAAAAGTTGTGGTGGTTGAACAGTGAGTATTGAAGAGTCGCCATCATGTTTCTGAATTCCGTTATTCTAATACTTCAGGAAATTCTAGAAGCTGCCCTTCTTGTAAGTGTACTACTGGTTCTTTCCAAACATCACGGCATCAAACCCATATGGCTACTTCCTGCCATTATCATCGGCGTTACCGGCGCACTTATATTTGCCATTAATATGGCACAAATTTCCGAGTGGTTTGATTATGTAGGCCAGGAAGTGATGAATGCCTTTATGCAGTTAGCCATATTGTTTTTTTTGAGTTTTCTTACGGCGTTACACCCTAAAAATAGATGGGTAAGTATCTTTATGTTAATCACCACTTCGCTGGCATTGACACGCGAAGGTTCAGAAATTTTTATATATATTGGTGGTGTTATAGGCCAAGCCCCATACATTCAATCAACACATATACAACCCACGTTAACAGGTGCAGGTATTGGTGCAGGTATTGGTGTCAGTGTGGGTGTCTTAATCTATTATGGTCTTCTTGGGCTGTCTTCCCGATACATAGTCGCTAGTAGTGTATTGTTGCTCGCCTTGGTGGGCGGCAATATGGCATCACAGGCAACCCTGCTACTAACTCAAGCCGACTGGCTTCCCTACTCCCAAATTCTTTGGAACAGCTCCGCGTTACTTCCTGAAAATTCAATCTTTGGACATCTGCTCTATGCACTGGTTGGCTATGAGGCAACGCCATCATTGTTTCAGGTAATAAGCTATGTCTGCGGCATATTGCTTGTTTATCTGTGCTGGTGCTTCAACCTGTCACGGATAGACCACCAGGCTAAATATAAATCTCCGGATATCAATGTTCATATCAATATTTAATGTGCAAATAATGACTGCTCTACTTAACACTTTTTTACGTCCAACCCTATGGTTAGGGCTTGCTTGCTGCACGACCTTTTCTGTATGCATAGCCGATGGCAATGCTGTCGATAAAATTTATCACCCTTATGTAGATGCCCTTGAACAGGAATTAGAATGGCGCACAATCTACCAAGACAACCAACCAGGAGCTAAAGACCACCGACAACTGCACCGCTTTTCCTACGGCAGAGCCTTTGGTGACCGTTGGTTTGGTGAAATTTATCTAACCGGTGAAAACTCTGAAGACACCAGCTTTAAACTGGAAGCTTATGAGATTGAAGCTAAATGGCAAATAACAGAACAAGGTGAATACTGGTCTGATTGGGGCCTACTCATCGAACTTGAAAAAGAAGCTCATGAAAATATTTGGGAATTCTCCACGGGTATATTGGTAGAAAAAGAATGGGGGCGCTGGAGCGGGACGGCTAATCTTCTACTCACCCATGAATGGGGTTCTGACATAGAAGATGAAGTAGAAAGCTCTGCTGCCCTTCAAGTGCGCTACCGACTATCTCGTTGGTTTGAACCAGCTCTCGAATTTTATAGCGGTGAAGACACCCAAGCTATTGGGCCCGTATTCATGGGTAATATTAATACCGGCACACGCCAAAGCTTACACTGGGAAGCTGGTATGATCTTTGGGCTAACGGAAGAAAGCGCTAATAATACAGTACGATTATTAATTGAATATGAATTTTAAATCTTTGATCATTTTTTTACCTAGCCCTCTGATAAAAGCTCAATTTTATAGCCATCAGGATCTTCTACAAAAGCTAATATCGTCGTTCCGTGCAGCATTGGCCCGGGCTCCCGCACTATKGCTCCGCCAGATTGKCTGATCCGCTCACACGCAGCATAGACATCCTCTACACCGATGGCGATATGCCCATACCCTTCACCGAGATCGTAGTGATTAGCTTCCCAGTTATGAGTTAGCTCCAACACAGTATGTTCAGATTCGTCACCATATCCCAAAAAAGCTAGGGTAAACTTTCCATTGGGATAATCCTTTTTCCGCAGCAGCGTCATACCTAAAACTGTTGTATAAAAAATAATTGACCTCTCCAAGTCAATCACTCGCAACATCGTATGCAGAAAACGCATGTTTTTACTCCTAAATTAAACAGTCACACTAACAAATATCACATAAAAAAGCCGGGGGTTAACCCGGCCTCTTCGAACTAATCACTATTTTCTATATCTAAATAACTAGTCAGTAAATACTGGCGCTGCAACATACTCCCACAACAAAACCGTGGCTACCAACACAACGACTACATATACCAAAGCTACAGCAAATACTGCACTGGCATAGAGAAACCCAAGGTCTTCAGGTACTTTCATCATATCTGGAATACCCAAATATATAAGACGGATGGCGTAGCCACATGCCGCTGTGGCAACAATAATATCAAGCCACCAAACAGGATAGGCAGCAAGCGCACCCGCCAAAAATACCGGAGTAGAACATAAACCCATAAAGACAAAGCCTTTATAAGCATGAAGACTGGCAGAATAGGTTTTTGACATCCAATGAACCATTAGACCTATAAAGACCACCGCCCCCATCAATGCAATATAAAACAGTACAGCTAAAGGAATAGCACTCTCTTTAGTAATGCGAATAGGCTCTCCATCACCGATTGTCCACCCAAACTGAGTTGTACCAATATAAAACCCAATCGCCGGGATCATTCCAAGAAAGATGAAATAAATACTCATTCGCTTCAACGTTTCATCTGAAAGCGCAGCAATTTTTTTCCATTCGGACTGTGGATCATATAGCAACCCAAATATGTGACTTATCATAAGAATCTCGTATTTTTAATTATATTTATCGACCACCAGAATAAACTTCATTCCTTCAAAAAAACAACCCATTGGTGGTAGTGTTTATACCTCGGAAGTCAACCCTATGACTTGATCAATGTCAACCARGACAGACTCCAATAATAGCTTTTAGACCATTAATGGTGCATCTGCCCATGAGCAGAATGTGCTTCATTTTCGGTACTGGATAAATGGTTATGAGCCATCGCTGTCCATAGTGTCCMGCYACCAAACACAATTAATATCAATGCCATTACTATTCGCAACAATTTTCCCTGTAATACACTACGCAATTGACTAGAAAAAATTCCACCGGCTAGCATAGCTGGCAAGGTTCCAAGACCAAAAGCCATCATGGACAGCCCCCCAGTAATAGGCGTCGCTGCAGCACCAGCATAGGCCAATGCCGAATAAACAAGACCACAGGGAAGCCATCCCCACAACATACCAAACAAAAAACTTTTGCCTGYAGAYCGAACCTGAAACAGGCCACTGCTAACAGGCTGTAACCGCCGCCATCCGTACTGCCCTAGTTTCTCTAGCCAAGTTAAAATCCGCCACCAGTCAGCAATATAAAGACCCATTAGAATCAGTAAAATACCCGCTGTACCACGCAACCAAGGTCCCAGAGATAGGAAGCTCTCTCCGTAATAGCCTAGTAATCCAACGAATACACCCATCAATCCATAAGATGTAATTCGTCCTAAATTATAGGTAAGAATAATAAGCCAACGAGATTGTTTCTGATCTGCAGCAAAACCCAATGCAGCAACAATACCCCCACACATCCCGGCACAATGCCCAGCACCCAAGAGACCAATCAGAAACATAGTCATAACGGGCATTACATTCAAATCAACCATCTAAACGATGCTCACCTTCAGCTTCCGAATCTTCTTTACCGATATTCTCTCCATCAGAAGATTCTGTATCAGAATGATCGAAAGAGTCTTCTAAAGCGTCATCTGAAAAAAGAAGCCGCGCACCTTCACCATCAAGGTCATCATATTGGCCACTGTTAACCGCCCAGAAAAAAATGGCCACAGCCAGGGCACAAAAGATTAAAGAAACAGGAATCAATAAATAGAGGCTAGCCATTAATATTTATACCATACAATGAATTCGTTATGGGTACCTCTAGAAATAGTGATTTTTTCGTGAGTGCAAGGAAGTACCGCGCGGAGAACCACAGTGTACAAGGGGTACATGAGGATTTGAGCACRGAGCTGACGCCGTAATCGCGGAAAAAGTGCATTTTTAGAGGTGCCCTTATGTCAAAATGACTGGTAGATCATCCATTTTAAGAGAAGACCTATCAGGACGAAAAGAATTAAGACGCAGGGCATTGAGTACAACTAACAGTGAACTGACTGACATCCCAATAGCTGCCGCCCAAGGCGGAATCATTCCTGCCGCAGCCAGAGGCAATGCCACAAGGTTATAGAGCAATGCCCAACTAAGGTTTTGACGTATTACCCGTCGAGTTGCCCGAGCTAAAGCGATCGCGTTTGGCAGGCTATTCAAATTACCCGACAGCATAATACTATCGGCATGAATACGCGCAAAATCTGTTGCATCGCCCATGGCTACGGACACATCAGCACCGCTTAATACGGGAACATCGTTGATACCATCGCCCACCATAACAATGCGATGCCCCAACTGTTGCAGCTTGTTTGCTTCCGCCAATTTTTGTTCCGGTGACATACCGCCACACCAGGAATTAATTTCAAGTTTTAAGGCCATGTCAGCCACGGAGTCTTGGCGATCCCCACTAAATAGTGATACTTCCAACCCCTGCCCCTTCAGCTGCCTAATTGCCTGAACTGCACCGGGACGTAAATGATCCTTCAATAAAATCCAGCCCAAAGGTTGCCGTTCATCTGCCAGTAACAGGGGTAATGTTCCAGAATCTACAGGGGGTAATTCCGGCGCCTCAAAACCAAATAATRCTGCTATATAGTTGGGTCGACCGATGGCAACACGAGTTTGATCAGTACCTGTTTCAGAAACACTTTCTCCTGAAATAAATGTTGCTGAAATTACCGACCCTGAAAGACCTGCACCAATCTTCTGTTCGACAGCATTCACTGAGACTTTATCAGCAATATCTGAAAAGGCCCTGGAAATTGGGTGCAAAGAACCACTCTCTAGGCCAGCAGCTAACCGCAATATTTTTTCTTCTGAAATATCAGCCAGTGTAACCACTTGGGAAACTGACATATTTCCCAATGTTAGGGTTCCCGTTTTATCAAAAATAATATGGTCAGCCGAAGACAACACTTCCAGAACATGGCCTCGACTAACCAGAAACCCTTTCTGCCGCAGTGTACCCGTAGCCACAGCCATCGCTGCAGGTGTTGCCAAAGAAAGGGCACAGGGGCATGTGACCACCAATACAGAAAGTACCACCCACAATGCCTGCTGTGGGTCATGCTGCCACCACCAAAATGCTACGGCGACAGCAATAACTAGAACGGCTAAAACAAAGTGCCCAGCCACACGATCAGCCAATGCTACCTGCACGGGTTTCTCGGTCTTGGCTCTCTCCACCAAATTTAGAATAGCTGATAACCGGGTTTGCTTGCCTACGGCAAAAACAATGATGAGCAGCGGACTTTCACTATTAACCGTACCTGCACTAACCATATCTCCTGGCTGCTTGAATACCGGTAATTGCTCACCTGTCAGTACTGCTTCAACCACACTGCTAGCACCTTCCTGGATTTCCCCATCACAGGGAATAGTGTCACCTGCAGCAACTCGAATAAGGTCGCCCGCTTGCAAGGCTTTAACCGGCACAGATTCTTCACCCTGTTCAGACAATCTAATCGTTGTAGGTGGCAATAACTGCCCCAAACCTTCGGCATGGCTATCATTACGGTGTCTGACACGCATCTCCAGATAACGTCCCAGTAAAAGGAAAAATGTAAACATGGCAACAGAATCAAAGTACACTTCGCCCGTTCGGGTTACCGTTGCCCAACAACTGGCAGTAAATGCTAAGCCTATCGCCAGAGATACGGGTAAATCCATGGTCAAGTGACCGATACGCAGGCTTCGCAATGCTGCCTGGAAAAATGGGTAGGCTGAAAACAACACCACAGGTAAAGCAATTATCATACTTACCCAGCGCAGATAATTTTCCCATACCGGATCCATCCCCTGAAAAGCACCGGCATACAAGCCCACAGCGATCATTCCCGCTTGCATCATACCCAACCCGGCAACACCCAGGCGTTGAATATAGCGACGATTTTCCTTTTCTCTTAGCAACCGAGCGGCTTCATCACTGGCAGGCCGAGCTTCGTAGCCTATGGTAAAAAATGCCTTCAATAAGTCACTTAATTTAATTTGTTCTGGATYCCAAACTACCCTGGCACGGTGGTTGGTTACATTGACMCGAACATCAACAATTCCTGRCATCTTTTCYAAATGCTGTTCAATCAACCATGCACAAGCTGCACAGGTAATTCCGCCCACTAACAATTGGATAGATAGCTGGTCTTCACCTTGGGGACCAAGACTCTGTTCGACATACTCAGCCTGAACTTCCGGGAGGTCGTAGGCTTCTAATACTGACTGTTTAGACAACTCTGGCCGAAKGGCGTTTGCTGCRCGATATTGATAGAACCGYGATARTCCACCATCACAAATAGCAGTAGCTACCGCCAAACAACCCTGACAACACATGGCCCGGCTTTCGCCCTTTATATCAATGGCAAAGTGGGTATTGGTAGGTACTAAAAGACCGCAGTGATAACAACTTTTACTGCTCATTGAGCTCGTAAAGTAACTTGGTCAGTATCAGTAAAATTCATTTCACCACTAAGGCGCCACTCATGTTCCGGCTCTGGCAACACACGAATATAGTAGCGATGTTGAAGCACTGCATCCAAATCTACACGATAATGATTAGGAGCCATTAAAGACATGACCAAATCGCGATCTCGCTTTTCATCTGTAGGATGAAGAAGCTGTAATAATAATGTACGAGCACCGACCTCTGTACCACTGAGAATAACAAAAAGTTCGCCACTTTCTTTATCAAGGCGAATATCAGCGGCCAACCCTAGCTCAACAGCCCTTTGATCCTGTCCTAGCAGCTGGTTGATGGCAAGGCCATCGCGGTAATAATTGTCATTAACCAACGCATCGGCACCATGAAAAGCAATATACACGGTAGCCAAGCTTGCAATCACTACACTGCCTGGCAGGGCAATTAAAAACCAGGGCCAGAACTGGCGGTACCAGGGCTTATTATCCATACTTGTCTCTGAGTACTGGGCCTCTTGCTTCAAAAGGGGATTCCTTATAGAAATGGTCTAGGCTGACCGGTATATGCTGTTAACGACGAAAACGTGGGCCAATAAAACGGTTTTCTTCCGTAGCATTAATAGCCGGATCATCCAGCGACTCTACGACAAATATGACATCAACATTTGGACTTTTCATTAGTCCGGGATCCAATGCGATACTGACGGGCATGGAGAGAACCTCACCTTCTTCCACCACAACCTCATTAACACCGTTGTAGCGAAATTTGTACTCACCTTCAACATGGATACTGTAACTGTGATCTCTAGTATCCATATTATTAATTTTTAGGGTATAAATATTTTCCACCAACCCCATCGTTGTCTCACGGAACAGTACATTACGATCACGAATTATGTCTACTTCCAAAGGCATACGGTTAATAATATTATAACCAAAAGCTCCTACCATTATGGTCAAAGCCACAACATAACCAATAAAACGAGGCCTTAAAATATGCGTACTTCCATGCTTCATCGCATGTTCAGTTGTAAATTTAATTAACCCAGGGTCATAACCCATTTTACCCATCACAGCATCGCATGCATCGATACACAGACCACAGTCAATGCATTCATATTGCAGCCCATCTCGAATATCTATACCCGTAGGACAAACCTGAACACAAAGAGAGCAATCAACACAGTCTCCCTTCCCTTCTGCTCTGTAATCAGCCTGCTTTTTACGGGTACCACGAGGCTCACCCCGCTCAACGTCATAAGACACAATCAACGTATCTTTATCGAACATTACGGACTGAAAGCGGGCATAGGGACACATATACATGCACACCTGCTCGCGAAGAAAACCCGCGTTCATATACGTCAGTACTGCAAAGAAAAATGTCCAGAAAACAGCCGCTGAATTCGCAGTAAAACTAAACATTTCTGGTACTAATTCCCTGATAGGATTGTAGTAACCCACAAATGTTAGGGATGTAACAAAGGCCAGCAGCCCCCAAAGGAAAAGTTTAGCGCCTCGTTTTTTTAGTTTGTTTAAATTCCACGGAGACTTATCCAGCTTTATGCGCTGATTACGATCGCCTTCACAAAAGTCCTCGATGGACATAAATAACATGGTCCAAACTGTTTGTGGACAGGTAAACCCGCACCAGACACGACCAACAAGAACCGTGGCTGTAAACAATGCAAAAGCAGAAATAATAAGTGCCCAGGCCAGCAACATAAAATCCTGTGGCCAAAAGGTAATCCACAAAATGTGGAATTTTCTTGCAGGAAGATCAAACCAGATGGCTTGGCGGCCAGCAATATTTATCCAGGGCAAAAGGAAATAGGCACCGAGCATGGGAATCCATGTCCAGCGCCTTAGGTCTCGAAAAAAACCAGGTAGTTTTCTTGTCTGAATTTTCTCTCGGGTCTGGTATAAATCCAGAACCTTAATTGTTTCCTCATGTGTCGTACTATCATGTTGATCAGGCTGGTCTTTCTTCGTACTCATAAAAACTGTCCAATGCGACTTTTTTGATTACGTTCCGACAGGATAGTCTTCCCTACTGGCTTTTTGACAAGCTATAAACGTAGCCTGTAAGCAAGTGAATTTTTTCCGCTTTCAACATTTCACCCTGAGCAGGCATATTACCATTGCGGCCATTACGTATGGAGTGACGTACCAGTGAAGGAGACCCCCCATAGAGCCATACACTATCGGTCAAATTTGGAGCACCAAGAGCAGTCATACCAGTACCCTCTGGAGTATGACAAGATGCACAATAGGTCGCATAAATTTTTGCACCTTCTGTCGCTTTATCGGTATTGTGTTCACGACCGCTGATCCCGAACACATATTCAGCAACGTTATCAACACCCTTTTCTCCAATAACGGCACCCCAGGCTGGCATTGCACCCTTGCGACCATGGGTAATAGAAGCCTTAATATCAGCAGCAGTTCCACCATACAACCAATCGCTATCCGCCAAATTAGGAAAACCATAACTGCCTCGGCCATCTGAACCATGACATACAGAGCAGTTGTTATTAAATAAACGGCGTCCCATTTTCATGGCATTCGGATTGGCAATTAATTCTTCTACAGACATGTTGGCATACTGCTCATAAATTGGGGCATATTTTGCTTCTGCCGCATCCACTTCTTCTTGCCACTGCCCTATTTGAGTCCAGCCCAAAACACCGGCATAACTACCCATTCCGGGATACAACACCAAATAAATTACCGCAAAAATAACGGTGCCAAGATACATATTGAACCACCAGGCTGGCAGTGGATTGTCGTACTCTTCAATACCATCGTATACATGACCAGTTGTGGGGACCTCACCATCTTTGATGTCCTTGGAGGAAACCTCAATCTTACGGGTAGCGAACAATAGCCAGGTACACCCAGCGATAGTTACCGCAGTAATAACGATAATCCAGATACTCCAGAAGGTACTCATAACAGATCCTACCTCTATTTTTCTTTATTTTGCGACGATGTTTTCTCATCAGCAAACGGCAATTGTGCTGCCTCATCAAAATCTTTTTTCTTATCGCTACTAAAGGCCCACCAGCACACACCAAAAAATGCAACCATAGTCAGAATTGTGCCAATACCTTGTAGTGTTCCCTGGTCCATTAGCGCTTCCTCGTCAGCAAAGTACCGAGCTGCTGTAAATAAACCACCAGAGCATCAACTTCTGTCACCTCACCACTGGCAAATGGCACCGCAGCATTAGCGATATCCTCATCGGTATAAGGAACACCAACTATCCTCAAGGCCGTCATTTTGGCAGCAGTATCTTCACCCGTCAGAGTGTTTTCAAATAACCAGGAGAAACCAGGCATATTAGACTCAGGCACAACATCCCTTGGATTATAGAGATGTGCCATGTGCCAGTTATCACTGTAGCGACCACCCACTCGTGCCAAATCTGGGCCCGTACGTTTAGAACCCCACAGGAAAGGATGTTCATAGACATGCTCACCCGCAACAGAGTAATGACCATAGCGCTCAGTCTCAGCACGCAACGGCCTTACCATTTGTGTATGACAAACATGACAGCCTTCTTTAATGTAGATGTCACGCCCCTCTAGAGCTATAGCACCTAGCGGTTTAAGGCCCGCAATAGGCTCCGTGGTCTCAGCCTGCCAAAACAATGGAATAACCTGAGCCAAACCACCAAAACTGATTGCAATTACAATCAGCACCATCATCAGGCCTATATTCTTCTCAACAATCTCATGTTTCACTGTTGCTCTCCTTTTAAGCAGCCTGAGCTTCTGTAYYRATCACTTGTTTCGGCTCATCACCACGAATAGTACGCCATACGTTGTAAGCCATGATCAACATACCTGACAAGAAGATTAYYCCCCCGAACAGCCTCACATARTAGCCGGGATAGCTCRCCTCAATRGACTCAGCAAAGCTATAGGTTAAAGTYCCATCAGTATTAAAGGCACGCCACATCAAGCCCTGTGCWAKACCRTTCACCCACATGGATGCAATGTAGAGCACAGTACCAATCGTTGAGAGCCAAAAGTGAAGATTAATCAGCTGAAYRCTGTACATCTGACTACGCTTATAGAGGACCGGRATKAGGTGATACAGCATCCCGATAGACACCATAGCTACCCAGCCCAAYGCCCCCGAATGCACATGACCRATAGTCCARTCAGTGTTGTGAGACAGTGCATTGACTGTCTTAATCGCCATCATTGGGCCTTCAAAGGTAGACATACCGTAGAAGGAAAGAGAAACCACAAGAAAACGTAATGTTGGATCGTAACGAAGTTTGTGCCAGGCACCAGACAGCGTCATCATGCCGTTAATCATACCGCCCCACGAGGGTGCCAACAGAATCAATGACATCACCATACCCAGGCTCTGAACCCAATCAGGAAGTGCAGAGTACATTAGGTGGTGAGGACCCGCCCAAATATAAACAGCAATTAATGCCCAAAAATGTACGATCGATAAACGATAGGAGTAAACCGGACGGCCAGCCTGCTTCGGGACAAAATAGTACATCATTCCCAGAAAACCAGCMGTTAAAAAGAAGCCAACTGCATTATGGCCATACCACCACTGAACCATTGCATCGATAGTYCCYGCATAGGCTGAGTAAGACTTCATTGCCGTCACAGGAATGGCAGCGCTATTACCTATATGTAAAACAGCTACCGCAATAATAAAGGCACCAAAAAACCAGTTTGCCACATAAATATGTGACGTTGTCCGCTTCATAATCGTACCAAAAAAGACGACGGCAAATGATATCCAAACAACTGCGATTGCAATATCAATCGGCCATTCCAGCTCAGCATATTCCTTTGTACTGGTCATACCCAAAGGTAGAGATATCACAGCCGAAACAATAACGGCTTGCCACCCCCAAAAGGTAAAGCCTGCTAACCAGTTGCAAAATAGCGGGGTATGACAGGTTCGTTGCACAACATGGTAGACGGACGTAAATAGAGCGCAACCACCGAAGGCAAAAACTACTGCGTTAGTATGTAATGGACGCAAGCGACCAAAATGAAACCAGGGTAACTGCATATTAAGATCAGGCCAGATTARTTCGGCAGCAATAATAACGCCGACCAACATACCCACAATTCCCCAAACCACAGTCATGATGGCAAATTGCTTTACCACCCTGGTGTTATAAACCGGCAAATCGCCAGCGGTCGTGACATCGCTACTCATTTTTATTTTCTCGTAGTAAGTCTGGTAATAAAAACCTAAAAAAGAGTAGATGTAAGCCCTCTACGTCTACCCCGCCGGGATTATCCACTAACAGCTCTAAACAGATATTGATTTACGTCAAGTTTGGTCTTCCCATAATCAAATTCAACCCTGGTTTCGGCCCTTATTTGCCGCAATTCTTAAGCGTAGTGCATTCAGTTTGATAAAGCCTTCTGCATCTTTTTGATTGTAGGCACCAGCATCATCTTCAAAGGTGGCAATTTTTTCATCGAAAAGGCTGTCTTCCGACTGACGGCCAACCACTGATACATTGCCTTTATACAGTTTCAAACGAACATCGCCGTTCACCACATCCTGAGTTTCATCAATCAAGCCTTGAAGCATTTTCCGTTCAGGTGACCACCAATAACCGTTGTAAATAAYTTCTGCATACTTGGGCATTAAGCTGTCTTTTAAATGTGCCGACTCACGATCCAGGGTAAGCGATTCAATCGCACGATGGGCTCGCAGCATAATGGTRCCYCCTGGTGTTTCGTAACAACCACGAGACTTCATGCCCACATAGCGGTTTTCCACAATATCCAGYCGACCAATGCCATTGTCACCACCTACTTTATTGAGATATGCCAAGACAGTGGCAGGAGACATGGATTTACCATCAATCGCTACAATATCACCCTTTTCATAGGTCAGCTCAATATAGGTCGAGACATCTGGCGCATCTTCGGGAGATACACTCCAGCGCCACATATCCTCTTCTGGCTCCGCCCAGGGATCTTCCAAAACTCCACCCTCATAAGAAATATGCAGCAGATTTGCATCCATGGAATACGGTGATTTTTTCTTTTTACCTGAAAAATCTACTGGAATATTATGCTCTTCACAGTAATCCATCAGTGTTTCACGTGATGTTAAGTCCCACTCACGCCACGGTGCAATTACCTGAATTCCCGGCTTTAACGCATAGGCGCCCAATTCAAAACGCACTTGGTCATTGCCCTTACCTGTTGCGCCATGGGAAATAGCATCAGCACCGGTTTCGTTGGCAATTTCTATCAGTCGCTTGGCAATTAAAGGACGAGCTATTGCGGTGCCCAACAAATATTCACCTTCATAGATTGTATTTGCCCGAAACATGGGAAACACATAATCACGAACAAATTCTTCGCGTAAATCATCAATATAAATTTCTTTAACACCCAAAGCTTCAGCCTTAGCTCGGGCAGGCTCAACCTCTTCACCCTGACCAATATCGGCGGTAAAAGTAACCACTTCACATTGATAAGTTTCTTGTAACCACTTAACGRTAACWGAGGTATCRAGACCCCCGGAATAAGCTAAAACGACTTTTTTAATGTCGGACACGACACAACTCCTGATTGGATAGTTTTAGGAAAAAAGGTGGCCGCTATTCTAATATGCCAGCGCCCCATTTCACAGCACACTCAAGACAATAACCTCATAAAAAACCAGCTTTATGCATAGAAAGGTATAATCATGGGTTATCGGCTATAAAGCCTTCCTGTATTCCGGTAGCATTCACGCCATACAACAAATTTAACGACAAAAAAAACATGACAACGACCGATCAAATCCAACTAATAATTACCCGCCCCGATGACTGGCATGTTCATTTGCGAGACAACGAGCTACTACCCTATACCGTACCCGATGCGGCTCGTTACTTTGGCCGGTCTATTGTTATGCCCAACCTAATGCCCCCAGTACTCAACACGAAYCAAGCTCTGGCTTATCGTGAACGTATATTAAATTACCGACCTAMAGGCTCAACCTGGGAACCACTGATGGTGCTATATCTCACCGACAACACAAAACCAGAAGATATTATTCAAGCCAAAGYATCCGGCCARATATTCGCCTGCAAATATTACCCAGCAGGCGCAACAACCAACTCTGACTCCGGTGTAACAAAGCTCTCAAATATCTACCCGGTATTGGCGCAAATGGAGAAGGAAGGCATACCCCTGCTACTTCATGGTGAGGTCACGGACAGTGACATTGATATTTTTGATCGTGAAGCYGTGTTTATTGAGCAGCAGCTACAAAAACTCACCGACAACTTCCCTCAATTACGCATCGTACTGGAACATATTACTACACGAGAAGGTGCCCAGTTTGTAACCGAAGCCTCTAGCTGTGTAGCTGCAACTATCACACCTCAACACCTACTATACAATCGAAATCAGATGTTGGCCGGCGGCCTTAAACCACACTATTACTGCCTGCCTATTCTCAAGCGAGACATACACCAAAAAGCACTTGTTGCTGCCGCCACCAGTGGCAACCCAAAATTTTTCCTGGGGACAGATTCTGCCCCTCACTCCACACATCAAAAAGAAAATGCCTGTGGTTGTGCCGGCTGCTACTCTAACCATGCGGCCGTTGAGCTATATGCCGAGGCTTTCGAGCAAGCTGGGGCACTGGAAAAACTAGAAGGTTTTGCCAGTCACTTTGGTCCGGACTTCTATAAACTGCCACGAAACAACAACACTATTACTCTTAAAAAGTCGGCCTGGAAAAACCCAGATGATCTACCTTTCGGTAATGACACTCTTACTCCATTAGGAGCGGGCGAAATGCGACAATGGCAAGTAATTCAACAAACAACTTAATCAAGCGACTTAATTATGCACCCACCTATTTCTGACCGTTTTAGAGGCTTTTTACCCATTGTTGTCGACGTGGAAACTGGAGGCTTTAATTCAGGAACCGATGCACTATTGGAAATTGCTGCCGTAACTCTCATCATGGATGATGATGGTATATTGATGCCTGACGAAACCCTGTGTCACGCTGTTATCCCTTTTGAAGGTTCCAATATTGAACAGGCCGCCTTGGATATTACAGGCATCAATCCTGACGACCCTTACCGAATGGCTCTGGACGAAGAGGAAGCGCTAAAGTCCATATTTCAACCCATCCGCGCCGCCATAAAGGAGGCACATTGCAGCCGTGCAGTTATGGTTGCGCACAATGCACATTTTGACCTCGGCTTTATCAACACGGCCGTGACCAGAAATAACATCAAACGCAACCCATTCCACCCTTTTTCATGTTTTGACACGGCAACACTTGCCGGGCTTGCATACGGCCAAACGGTTTTAGCCAAAGCCTGCGAAGCCGCTGAAATAGACTTCAACAACAGTAAAGCCCACTCTGCCGCCTACGACGCAGAAAAAACTGCCGAGTTATTCTGCGGCATTGTCAACCAATGGAAAGATCTCGGGGGTTGGAATAAATAGAGATTAGAATAAATAGAGACTAGAATTAACAGGGACAGRAATTGCTAGAAAAGAAAATTGGTGCTCACCACAAGAGTACGTTAAAGGTTCTTTCAGTTAGGTTCTGACATACAGGCAACAATTATCACAAAGGAACTGAGATTATGAACGGCAAAGCAAAAGCAATACTTGCCCATATCACGATCATTGGCTGGGTCATTGCTCTGATTCTAAACATGAAAGATAGAGATGAGTTTGCCTCATTCTATATTCGCCAATACCTCGGCATCATGATTGCAGGCCTTTTAGGCAATCTCGCACTCAGCCTAATAAGCACAACGGCGGCAATGATATGGGGTGTTATTATTCTAATTGCCTGGCTGATAAGCTTGATAAGTGCCGTCACCGACAAAAAGAATGAAACTCCAGTTATTGGCCAGTATTTTCAACAATGGTTTAAAGGGCTATAACGCCCCCCNTTACTCCCCACACAACAGCCCTGTGTATGAACAAGCACAGGGCTTTGTGATTTTATTAACATCGGGCGATCCGCTAATACTGAGAAGCTGGCAACCTGACGACCAGCCCATCCAAYTCTTCTGTTACTTTTATCTGACAACTCAACCGACTGGTTGGCTGTGGATCGACGGCCATTTCAAGCATCATTTTTTCTGTAGTKCCTGGCTCACCGACTTTATCAAACCAGGACTCATCTACATAACAATGGCATGTCGCACAACTACAGGCTCCCCCGCATTCCGCTAGAAYACCATCAATCATATTATCTACCGCGCCCTGCATAACCGAACTACCTACAGCCACTTCGGCCTCATACTCTGCACCATCCGCCTCAATATAGTGAATAAGTGGCATATCGCTTTTCCTCATACCTAATATTTTTTCTGGACAGGATTTCAAATCAAAAATGTTTTAGGGTCAACTGATTCATCCGCTAGTTTTAGTGGATCAACAYCCAGACCTTTAACCAATAACTGCTTTGCCACCATAAACTCCCTCGGCCGGTTAATACAATCAGCTGCTAAAAGTTTGCCCTKCTTAAGGTACCAAGCCACAAAGCTYCTGGTWTTCTCCCKAYCACCCCTTACCACCACCTGATCAAACCCCTGACTTAACCCTGCTATTTGTAACTTTAAATCATACTGATCCGACCAAAACCAGGGATAGGCAACATAGGCTTTTGCTAAACCGCACATACTCGCTGCGGCTGTTTTTGCCTGYTCTATAGCATTAGGAACAGATTCCAGCCGCAAGCGATAGCCCAACAAGCTATTTGGATGATTTGTACAATCACCGGCAGACACRATGTCARTATCTTCYGTACAAGCAAATTCATTAACAACAATACCGTTATCAACGGCCAAACCGCARGATTCAGCTAACTCAACATTGGGGATAACCCCCACACCAATAATGACAAAATCTGCTTGATAATAATCACCGTTATCACAACAAACGGCTTTAACCCTGCYCTCACCCTCTATAGTATTCACAGAGACACCCGTTTGTATGGACACGCCCTCCTCTGTATGAACACGAGTATAAAATTCAGAAACCTCAGGAGCCGTCACTCGCGCCAACACCCTATCTTGCATTTCTAAAACAGTGACACTGACACCCAACTGGCTCAAAACTGCAGCAGTTTCCAGCCCAATATACCCACCACCAATGATGACCACTCTGGTAGACGGCGAGATATAGCGCTTGATACTTTTCACGTCTTCAAGGGTTCTCAGATAATGCACGCCCTTTAGATCAATACCTGGCAGTACAATCCTTCTTGCTTGAGCACCTGTACATAAGGCTAATTTGTCATAAGACAATACTTTGCCATTATCAAGATTGACTGTTTTATTATGTCGATTAATGGCGGTAACAAGCTGACCTGTCCTTACACCAATATTGTRCTTTTYATACACAGATGAAGAATGTATCAAAACCTCACTTTCACACTTACTGCCAGACATAAATTCCTTTGAAAGTGGTGGCCGTTGATAGGGATCATAGGGCTCGTCTCCCAAAATTAATATCTCGCCCCCCCACCCGCACTTTCGCAAACCAAAGGCTAACTGTGCGGCAGCCTGACCAGCACCAACAATAATCGCTCTTTGCGTCATAGCACGTTCTCGHTCGTTAGAAGACAATAATAGCCCAACAATTTTAGGCTACTAAAGACTATCATGGGAACCACTCCYAAAAVGHCTACTTCAAGCACTACAACCTTTAANNAYTTTTTGTAATAAAASWAWWHAKTRARATANWARSARYARRKMSTAYMRATAYTNRAKTRVHTRMHWRWYWAAYKTWWRSYVATWWHWATWYRRMAATARAYTYTTYAGAAGAAAAWCTTAATTGATTTGSAWMTTAAYTGTAGTTAAACTACAAAAYWTYACTRTGGGAATTTGCATGGCAATCACACGATAGGTCGCGTTAGAATACCTGCCCTTCAGAGACCCACTTGCATAGGCCTCAAATCACCCTGACTAGCTAGTTATGAGAAGCAATAATGGTTGACTCGTTTAAAGAAAGCGCTCTTCGTTATCACATGGAACCCGTGCCTGGAAAACTGGAAATTCGGCCCACCAAACCGCTGGCCAATAAGCGCGATTTATCCCAGGCATACACCCCAGGGGTTGCCTATGCTTGCGAGTTAATCGTAAAAAACCCCACAGATGTAGCCAAAGTTACAGCACGGGGCAATCTTGTCGGTGTCATCACCAATGGTACTGCGGTACTAGGCCTTGGTGATATAGGCCCCCTGGCCTCCAAACCTGTCATGGAAGGAAAGGCAGTTCTGTTTAAAAAGTTCGCCAATATCGATGTATTCGATATTGAGTTAGATGAAACTGATGTAGACAAACTCGTCGACATCATCGCATCACTTGAACCGACCTTCGGCGGCATCAACCTTGAAGATATTAAAGCACCTGAATGTTTTCTTGTTGAGAAAAAATTACGTGAACGTATGAATATTCCGGTGTTCCATGATGACCAACATGGAACAGCCATTGTCGCTGCCGCAGCCATCTATAACGGCTTGCGTGTTGTAGAAAAAAACATTGAAGACATAAAACTGGTTGTCACTGGCGCAGGTGCTGCAAGTATTGCCTGTCTGGATCTTCTGGTGAGCATGGGCCTGCGCAAAGAAAACGTCCGGATGATTGACCGCACAGGGGTTATCTACAAAGGCCGGGAAGCCGGCATGAACCCATGGAAAGAAGGCTACGCTGTTGATACTGCCGACCGTACGCTGGACGATGCTATTGTCGATGCCGATTTATTCCTGGGCTTATCCGGACCCGATGTTCTCAAAGCTGATATGGTAAAGAAAATGGCACCAAACCCGCTGATTCTCGCCATGTCGAATCCAACACCAGAAATTATGCCCGAGGTGGCCAAAGCAGCYAGACCTGACGCTATTYTRGCAACAGGGCGCTCTGACTATCCAAACCAGGTTAACAACGTTCTTTGCTTCCCCTTTATTTTCCGYGGTGCCCTAGATTGTGGTGCCACCGTCATTAACGATGCAATGAARCARGCTTGCGTAAAGGCTATTGCTGACCTCGTCCACCGMGAGACTTCTCAAGTTGTTGCTGAAGCCTATGCCGATGAAGAGCTCAAATTTGGACCTGATTATTTAATCCCCAAACCTTTTGACCCTCGCCTGATTGAAGAAGTACCCCTCGCAGTGGTCAAAGCGGCAATGGAAAGCGGTGTTGCAACACGACCTATTGAAGATTTAGAAGCGTATAAAAACAAGCTCCATAGTTATGTCAGTCGTAGTCGACTGTATATGCAGCCCATGATCGAACTGGCTCGCAAAAACCCACCCCGCATTGTCTATGCCGAAGGTGAAAATGATGATGTGCTTCATGCCATGCAAGGTGTGGTGGATGAAAAAATTGCCAAACCCATTTTGATTGGCCGACCCGCCGTCATCAAACGTAAAATCAAAGAAATGAGATTGCGCATTACTCCCGGAGTTGACCTAGAAATATTCAACCCCGAAGAAGGCGATCACCATGAAAATTATTGGAAGTACTATCACAAATGTGTTGGACGCTCGGGTATTTCTGTAGAAGCTGCCAGAAATACGGTTCACACCAATAACACGGTATTGGCGGCACTGATGGTAGCGCTGGGCGATGCCGATGGAATGATATGTGGCAAGGTTGGTCGTTATGATCGCCACCTCAACAGYATTAAGAGCATTATTCCACCCCGAAGTAACAGCAGYCACATATCTTCTGTCTGYGTTCTATTGTTAGAAGATGGCCCAATGTTCCTGGCAGACCCTTTTGTCAATGTTGATCCAACAGAAGAACAAATAGTCAGCATCACAAAAGATGCCATCTGTATTGCCAATAGCTTTGGCATCACCCCCAAGGTAGCCCTACTTTCTCATTCCAACTTTGGCACCTACGACGACGAATCGGCCCACAAAATGAAACGTGCCGCCGAACAGTTACGCAATGAGTTGCCAGAGATGCAAATTGATGGCGAGATGCATGCCATGTCAGCACTGAATGAAACTCTGAGAGAGAGCATCTATCAGAATGCCAATATAAAGGGCCGCGCCAATGTACTGATCATGCCAAATATGGATGCAGCAAGTATTGCCCTTGGTTTAATCCGCTCTTTAAGCAACGCTCGACTGGTTGGACCCTTCTTAAATGGCCTGGAAAAACCTGCACATATTTTGATTCCCTCCGTTTCAGGCCGGGGAATACTCAACACAACAGCAATGATCGGTGCAGATATCCTGTCAAAAGCTGAGCAAGCAAAAAAGGCATCAAAGAGTTAGGCCAGAAATTAGAATGTGGGGTACCTCTAAAAATAGTGATTTTTTCGTGAGTACCAGAAAGCACCGCGCGGAGAACCGCAGTGTRCACGGGGCACATGAGGAGAGCCTGCCCCATGAGCGGAGCGAGTGCTTTGGGTATTTGAGCACGGAGCTGCCAAAAGTAGGCGCTCTGAAGCGACGCCGTAATCGCGGAAAAAGTGCATTTTTAGAGGTGCCCTAAAGGGCTAACTGGGCTGCCAATGGATACTGGCAACCACAAAAAAACGCGGCAAATGCCGCGTTTTTTCATTTTAACTAAAATAATGGTTCAATAGTGTGGAGGCMGTTCACTCTCTTCAGAACCATCTAAAAACTTGTTCGACAATGCTTCGGTGCGGGAAATGAGCATCTCACACTTTTGCATAAGGGCATCAATTTGATCCTGCTGGCGACAAACTACATCGTTCAACTGCTGAATCGTATCCTCTTGGTACGCCAGTTTTGTCTCCAGTTCAATAAAACGTTCTGTGCCCACAACAATCCCCCAAACATAAAAAAGTATTTCATTAATTTTCCATAAAGGAACAAAAAAAACCGCAGAAGTGATACTCCTGCGGTCTTATCGTACTGAAATACTCAAATTAATGACAAGTATTACAGCGCGTCGGCATTCTCTGCCAGGTAAGAAGCCACACCTTTAGCTGAAGCGTCCATACCCTTATCACCTTCTGTCCAACCAGCAGGGCATACTTCGCCATGTTGTTGRTGGAAATTCAAGGCATCAATCATACGTAGCATTTCATCAATATTACGACCCAACGGTAGATCGTTGACAACCTGATGRCGTACAACACCTTCTTCATCAATCAGGAATGAACCACGGAAAGCAACACCAGCAGCATCGAATTCAACATCATATGCCTGACAAATTTCATGYTTCATATCAGCAACCARCGGGTATCTAACCGCACCAATACCGCCTTCRTTYACTGGCGTATTACGCCATGCGCTATGGGTGAATACAGAATCAATAGAAACACCAATAACCTCTACACCACGCTTCTGAAACTCTTCAATTCGGTGATCAAATGCAATCAACTCTGAAGGGCAAACAAATGTGAAATCCAGTGGATAAAAGAATACGACAGCTTTTTTACCTTTAATGGTTTCTGACAAGCTAAACTCATCAACTATTTCGCCATTACCTAACACGGCACCAGCGGTGAAGTCCGGGGCTGGCTTACCTACTAATACTCCCATAGCTTAACTCCTTAATTAGTCAGTTTTGGAAAAACGGGGTGAGAACAACTCACCCCGTATTTTAAATTTGAACCAGTTAAATTTGAAACAGTAATGTCACACAATGAAAGCGGCCTGTCCCATTGTAATTTCCTATAACACTAATAGAGTGACAACTAACTCCAGAACAAAACTATAGGCTATTTTTCAGCGCTCGATACTGCTTTTTTTACTAGCTCCGCCAGTTCACCTTTTTCGTGCATCTCAACCACGATATCGCAACCACCTATTAGCTCACCATTAATCCAAAGTTGTGGAAATGTTGGCCAGTTTGCATATTTAGGTAAGTTTGCACGAATTTCCGGGTTGGAAAGTATATCCACATAAGCAAAACGCTCGCCACAAGATGTCAGAGCCTCAATCGTGCGCGCAGAAAAACCGCACTGAGGCTGATTCGGTGAGCCTTTCATATACAGAATAATCGGGTTACCTTCTACTTGCTCACGAATGGTTTCCATAATATCCATTAATTCATACCTCTAAAATAATAGTCGACTATAACAGTCAACTATTCTACTCCTATAGTTCCATTTCTAAAACCATTTCACCAAAAAATAGCCCTCTATCCCAAGCCATAACTAAAGCATGATCCACATCAAATCTAAATGAGAATTATTTGCATTAGCATTTGCGGATCGTTATAGTGGCGCCCTGTCATTACTCAGACCAACACACGGAGATCCACGCATTATGTACAAAAAAATATTAACGGCCGCCATTGGCCTCAGTGCTATGGCCACAGCTCAGGCAGCACCAAGCCTGGAGGAAATGTGGTCCTTGATACAAAAACAACAGTCAGAAATTACGCAGCTGAAAACCCAGCTTGAAACGACTGAACAGCGTGTTGCCGAAACAGAAGTTAAAACTGAAGCCACCTTTGCTGCCGTTGAAGAAGTAACCGCTGGCCCCGTTGCCAAGCTGGCCGAATGGGCTGACAAAACTACCATCGGTGGATATGGCGAGCTACATTACAACAATTTGACCTCTGACAACTCGGATGGGTCAAAGGATGAATTTGATCTCCATCGCTTTGTTATCTTCTTTGGCCATCAATTTAATGATGACTTACGTTTCTTCTCTGAACTCGAGGTTGAGCACAATATTGCAGGTGAAGGGAAAAATGGAGAAGTGGAAGTCGAACAAGCCTATGTTGAGTGGGATTACACCGACAACCACAGCGCCAAAGCCGGTGTATTTTTAATACCCGTAGGTCTCATCAACGAAACCCACGAACCAGAAACTTTCTACGGTGTAGAGCGTAACCCTGTTGAGAAAAACATTATTCCAGCCACGTGGTGGGAAGGCGGCCTGATGTTCAACGGTGAAATCGCTGAAGGCTTTAGCTATGACGCCGGTGTTCACTCAGGGTTGTTTATTAACCCAGATCCCGACAGCAATCCTTTGACCAGTGATGGCAAATCCAAAATCCGTGATGGTCGCCAAAAAGTCAGCAAGGCCAAAGGTGATGACCTGGCCTACACTGCACGCATTAAGTACACCGGCATGCCCGGACTGGAGCTGGCAGCAACAGTTCAACACCAAACGGATGTTTGGCAAGGCGAGTCTTTTGCCGGTGAAGAAGAAGCCGATGCTACCATGTTGGAGTTTCACGCTGCATACAACAATGGTCCCTTCGGTGTTCGTGCTCTCTATGCACACTGGGATATTGATGACGCAATTGAAAGTGTGAAAGCTGGCGCCGATGAACAGGAAGGTTTCTACATCGAGCCATCCTACCGTATCACTGAAAAACTGGGTGTTTTTGCCCGTTTCAGCGAATGGGACAACCAGGCTGGATCCAATAATGACTCAGAGAAACAACAGTATGATATTGGTTTCAACTACTGGCTACATGAGCGTGTTGTGCTGAAAGCTGACTACAGATACGATGATAATGAAGGCGGAAGCGATGAATTCCGTGGATTTAATCTGGGTGTAGGCTGGAGTTTCTAATTCAAACAATGACATTATTGTTCGAAAACACCTCGAAAAGGAGGGCCATATTTGTGGCTCTCCTTTTTACGCTTGCAGCACTTACCCTAACAGCTTCAAATGTGGCACTCAGTAAAGGTGTCTATCAAACGGGGCCTGACTTTATTGCGGAAACTTTTGGCTCCACCACCCCCCAATCAAAATCTCTGTGGTTAACACCTCAACTTAAAAATACTGCCAAAGACATCATGGACCGCCGGATTCGTGGGATACGTGTTCGATATTGGCAACATGAAGATAAAACAGCATGGATAATGGAAGAAATTGGTAAAGAATTACCCATTACCATTGGTGTAGTCATAGTAAAGGGCCGTGTTAAGCAACTTAAGATTTTGGCCTTCAGGGAAAGTCGTGGTTGGGAAGTACGCTACCCCGCATTTACAGCTCAGTATCAGAATGTCAGAATAACGCCTGACTATAAACTGGACCAATATATTGATGGTATTACCGGTGCAACGTTATCGGTACGAGCCGTAACCAAAGTGGTAAAACTCGCACTTTTCTACCATCAACAAATCACCCAGCCTAACACGAACCAGGTCGATAAAAACCAGGCTCACAAACCACCAAACAAACAAAAAGAGAGCCTACACGTTGCCCCTCAGTCTCCGTAAAACCATTATTCTTAATTTACGTTGGCATCGACGTATCGGCCTGTCTGTAGTTGTTATGGTGATATTTCTTGCCATCAGCGGCCTGCTGTTAAACCACTCMCCTTCTATTGGCCTCAGTCAACAAACGCTAAGATCCCARTGGCTATTAGACTGGTATGGTTTCGAAACAWCAGCACYTACTGGGTTTCAACTGGAAAAACAATGGCTCAGYCATCCSGGMGGCCACGACCTATTTCTGAATRATRAACCTGTAGCTCGCTGCCAAGCWCCGCTATTRGGTGCATCCCATACTCCATCRCTATTACTCGCACTCTGTCAGGATGAATTAGTCATACTGACMCMSGAGGGAGACCTGATAGAAAAAATTAGCACWATTAATGGCTTACCTGAAAAYRCCTCTGCTCTTCAAGTYGCAGGGACAGAGATACTCATTAGCTCCAACGGAAAAACACTATCGCTCAACATTGATACTCTGGGAATCCAAGCCAGTAATACCCACGTAACAGAATGGAGCAAAGCGACGCCCCTGCCTCGCATGTTAATAGAACAACTTAATCAACGTGCTGAGCTTCCAGGGATTTCAATGGAAACACTGATTTTGGATTTACACAGTGGACGCTTCTTTGGCACCGCCGGTGTTTTGTTTGTAGATTTAGTTGGGCTGTTAATCTGCCTCTTGGCACTCACCGGGCTTTGGGCCTGGTACAGTCACCATAGACTGAGAAAATCAGGAGGTTGATCCTGATCAGCACTCTGACTGACAAACATTGCCAACCATAAAAAATCCTTATAAAATTCACCTTTATCAGGCAGCAAGACGCTGCCTTTTTTCGTTTTAAGCTGTTTTTAACCACTTTAGATTTAGGTATCAGAACTTTCTTGAGAAGACGAGCATGACTAGCAATGCATTAATGAACAATTACGGCACCCGTAAACTCACCTTAAGTAAAGGAAAAGGCTCCTGGGTTTGGGATGATCAGGGTAACCGTTACCTGGATGCTCTCTCAGGCATAGCTGTCTGCGGATTAGGCCATGCGCATCCAGCGGTAACAAAAGCAATTGCTGAGCAAGCCGCCACCCTTACCCACTGTTCCAACCTCTACAATATTAAGGCCCAAGAAGCCCTAGCAGAACGGTTGCGGGATATTTCAGGAATGAGCAAATTATTCTTCAGCAACTCTGGTGCTGAAGCAAATGAAGCCGCTATTAAACTGGCACGACTATTTGGCCATAACAAAGGCATCGCTGAACCCGCCATTATCGTGATGGAAAACTCKTTCCACGGCCGGACRCTGGCTACATTGTCCGCTACGGGGAATCGCAAAGTACAGGCCGGCTTTGAACCCCTGGTAAGAGGATTTGTTCGGGCACCATTTAATGATCTTGATGCAGTAAAAACTATTGCTGAAAACAACAAAAATATTGTCGCTATTTTGCTTGAACCCATCCAGGGTGAAGGCGGTATTAAAATTACCGACAAAGATTATTTACCCAACCTTCGTCAGCTGTGTAATAAACAAGACTGGTTAATGATGCTGGATGAAATTCAAACCAGTAACGGTCGTACCGGTTGTTATTTTAATTACCAACACTACGACTTTTTACCCGATGTGGTAACCACGGCAAAAGGACTCGCCAATGGTGTACCCATAGGGGCCTGYCTTGCCGGCAAAAAAGCCGCAGACCTGATGCAACCAGGAAGTCATGGTTCCACCTTTGGCGGCAACCCACTGGCCTGTGCTGCGGCTCTTGCCACGGTAGAAACCATTATCAATGAAAATCTCTGTGAACAAGCACTGGCAACTGGAAATTATCTGAAACAACAACTAGCAAACAAGCTGGCTGACTGTTCAAATGTCGTAGACATCAGAGGCCAGGGATTAATGCTTGCCRTAGAACTGGACGCRCCCTGTRCAGGACTGGTTGATAAAGCCGCCRAACARGGRCTRTTAATTAATGTAACGGCAGAATCGGTTATCCGGTTACTACCGCCTCTTAACATAACAAACGAAGACGCTGATCAGCTGGTAGAYATTCTCAGTCATGTGATCAAGCAAGGGTTATAAACCCTCTGGGCCGTTAAATTTGGATAGTTAAATTTAGGTAGTACAACATGGCACTAAGACATTTTCTGACAYTACAAGAYCTGTCAAAACAAGAGCTTCAACAATTGCTACARCGAGCAACTGARCTCAAGGCAGCCCACCAYAACGGTACTGCCGAACGGCCTTTCACCGGCAAAGTGTTGGCCATGATCTTTGAAAAGTCCTCAACTCGCACCAGAGTCTCTTTTGAAGCGGGCATGGCTCAGCTGGGAGGCAGTGCCCTGTTCCTCTCGCCCAATGACACCCAACTGGGCCGTGGCGAATCAATTGAAGACTCAGCCCGAGTCATCTCGAGGATGGTCGATATCGTCATGATTCGGACCTTTGGTCACGACAAAATACAGACGTTTGCAGAATACTCATTAAAACCGGTCATCAACGCTCTCACCGATGACTATCACCCCTGCCAGCTACTTGCTGATATGCAAACCTATATTGAGCATCGCGGTAGTATCCAGGGCAAACGTGTGGTTTGGATTGGTGATGGYAACAACATGTGTCAGTCCTACATGAACGCCGCAGACATGCTGGATTTTCAGCTAATTATTGCCTGCCCAGAAGGCTATGAACCCTGCGCTGAATTATTAGAGAAATTCAGTGATCGTGTCTCTATTGTTCGTGACCCTGTTGCCGCAATTTCAGGCGCAGACCTGGTTGTGACAGATACCTGGGCCTCAATGGGACAGGAAGAAGAAAAACAACTGAGAGAAAAAGCCTTTGCCGGCTTTCAGGTAAATGAAGATGTCATGTCACTGGCGGCAGATGACGCTCTGTTTATGCACTGCCTACCCGCATACCGTGGATTGGAAATTAGCGAGACAATGATGGAATCAAAATGGTCCGTAGTTTGGGATGAAGCTGAGAATCGACTTCATGCCCAAAAGGCCTTGGTAGAATTTTTGCTAAACGAAATGGTAAATTAAAGCTGCTACCGTTCACTTCTTACTGGATTTTGTCCGCTTTCGATTTGCCTTAAGCCGGGTTTTCCCATAACTATTGCGCCAAATTTTTCCTCGACGGGTTTTCTTATCACCTTTACCCATTTAACTGTCCTTATTTTCTATAAAATTAATAATCGTATAGCAATAAAAATAGAACAGTATTTAGAACGGCGCCACCAGGTTAATGAATTATCCAATACCGGCTAATGGCTATTGATCACAAAAATTCTGTGCCTCTGCAACATCCAATGTACCTTCATAAATTGCCCTGCCTGTGATGGCACCCAATATGCCCTGACGAGCAACCTTATTAAGGGCTACAATGTCGTCCATATTCGTAATRCCACCTGAGGCAATAATAGGAATAGAYGAAGCCTGAGCCATTGCCACAGTAGCTTCCACATTAACGCCCTGCATCATGCCATCTCGGTCAATATCCGTATAAACAATCGCACTAACACCATCGGACTCAAAGCGTTTGGCCAAATCCTCAGCGTTTACTTCTGTCACTTCAGCCCAACCATCAGTGGCAACCAGGCCTTTTTTGGCATCAATACCAACAATAATATGCCCGGGAAATTGCTGGCACATTTCAGTAACAAAATCTGGTTCTTTTACCGCCTTGGTACCAATAATGACATATTCCACACCAGCTTTTAGATAAGCCTCGATAGTTTCTCCACTACGGATACCACCACCGATTTGTATGGGCAAATCAGGGTAGGCTTTAGCAATGTCTTTCACCACATCACCATTGACTGGCTCGCCTGCAAAAGCACCGTTTAAATCCACCAGGTGCAAACGACGTGCTCCGGCATCAACCCATCGGGCTGCCATATCAACAGGTTTTCCGGCAAATACCGTAGAGTCTTCCATACGACCTTGGCGCAGGCGAACACATTCRCCGTCTTTCAAATCAATAGCGGGGATTATTAGCACGAATTAATTCCTGTCACATATAGAGTTAAAAATGGATTATTTATGTTAGTAATAATTGTTTTGTAACAAAGGCTGACAGGGCTATCTACACCCCTGCCAACTCACAAAGTTACTGAGTAACTGAAGACCAGCCGTGTGACTTTTCTCCGGATGAAATTGCACAGCAAACAAGTTATCTCTCATCAACGCTGCGGCAAATTTTACCGAATAGTCGCAGGTACCAGCGACTAATTCCTTTTGGCTTTCATCGACACCGCCACTATCAACATAGTAGCTATGAACAAAATAGAASCGACWATCCTGCTCTATACCCTGCCACATGGGGTGATCAACSGTTTGATGAACACGATTCCAACCCATGTGTGGTACTTTYAATTTTTCACCACTGGCATCATGGAGATYACGACCAAAAAAGCGAACCTTGCCCGGCAAAATATCCARGCAATCAACRCCGYTGTTTTCTTCACTGTGCTCAAGTAATGCCTGCATRCCAACRCAGATACCCAAAACAGGCTTTTCTTCTATAGCTTTRGCAACYAGTTTATCAAAACCCAGCCGACGAATTTCAGCCATRCAATCACGGATAGCWCCCACACCKGGRAATACYACTCGATCAGCTTCAGCAACTTCAGCCGCATCAGCCGTTATAACGACTTCAGCCTTAGGGGCGACATGCTCCAGTGCTTTAGAAACAGAATGAAGATTGCCCATACCATAATCTAGTACGGCAATACGTGTACGAATATCTGTCATAGAAAATTCAGTTTATTTAAATGGCGGTTATAAGAAAGTTCAGACTAAAGAGTCCCTTTGGTCGAAGGCATTACTCCGACCATTCTAGGATCTAATTCAATAGCCATGCGCACAGCACGGCCAAATGCCTTAAAGATTGTCTCTATTTGATGGTGAGCATTATCACCACGCAAATTGTCTATGTGTAACGACACTCCTGCGTGATTTACAAACCCCTGAAAGAACTCATAGGCTAAATCTACATCGAAGCCACCCACTCTGGCACGAGTGAAATCAACAAACATCTCCAGCCCGGGACGGCCAGAAAAATCTACTACAACCCGAGACAATGCTTCATCCAAAGGTACATAGGCATGACCATATCGACGTATGCCTTTTTTATCGCCTAGCGCCTTGTGAAAAGCCTGCCCCAGAGTAATGCCAATATCCTCAACAGTGTGGTGATCATCAATTTCAGTATCACCATTGGCTTGCACATTGATATCAATTAAACCGTGTCGAGCAATCTGATCCAACATGTGATCAAGAAAAGGGACGCCAGTTTCAAAACTAGCTTGGCCAGTACCATCAAGATTTACCTCAACAGTAATTTTGGTCTCGAGTGTGTCACGACTCACTGTAGCCTTACGTTCCGCCATGCTGTTCTCCAAAGCTGTTTCCAAAGCTGCTCTCCAAAGTAAGGCTGCCTAAATCAAACAATCATCACCCGGATCAATAACCAGGTCTTCTAATAGCACGTATTATAGAGCGACCTCCGCCACCCTTCCATAACAAGCATGAAGTGATTAGAATAATGTACCAATTTATTGGTGAACCACACCAAATTATTCATTAATCACACTAAAAAGTATGGGCATTCATAGTATTCACATCAAAAACCGCCCCATACAGAGCCTTCTTCTCGTATGTTTGCTGACTCTTGCGACATTATGGCTCAGTAGCGCGACTGCTGCGCATATCCATCTGGATGATCACAATGTTCAATGTGAGCTATGCCTAACGCCCAATGGCAGCGAAGCCAGCCTCGAAAATAATCCTCCCCATTTAAAGATTATTTCAACTGAAACCAGTATTTCAGCTGACCTTCTCACAGCACCGACACTGGTACCTGTTGCTCCTCGCAATAGCCGTGCCCCACCTTCCCTATAGCTAATCAGAAAACCGACATCATTCTTTTTTAATATTTTCTTGCTATAGGAAAATCGACCATGAAAAATACTTTTCTGGTGGTGCTGGCTATTGCTAGCCTGCCCAGTACTGTGCTCGCACAAGAACTGCAACACCATAAATTCAAACTCAACGAAGCTGAAATAAATGAAATAGTCATTTCAGCCTCACCACTGGAAGAAAACACTCTTGGCATTAATCAAACGGCCAGTGTTTTAACTGGTGAATTACTGCATAAAAAAGCCGCCGCCACTATCGGAGAAACCCTGCAACACGAACCGGGTGTAACCAACTCGGGCTTTGGTCCCGGCGTAGGTAAACCCGTCATCCGCGGGCAAGGGGGCAATCGAGTCAAAGTCATGCAAGACAGCCTGGGAACCCTCGACGCATCATCTGCCAGTGGCGACCATGCCATCACCACAGAAGCCTTGGTAGCCGAACGAATTGAGATACTGCGTGGCCCCGCCACCCTGCGCTATGGCAATGGTGCCATTGGCGGCGTCGTCAATGTCATCGACAATCGTATACCCGATAAACTGCCCGAAGAAATACAGGGTGCCATTGAATATCGCCACAATAGTGTCAATGATCAAAATAGCACCGTAGTACTAGTAGAAGGTGCACTAACTGAGACACCTTTGGGAAACTGGGCTTGGCATATTGATGGCCTGTATCGCGATAGTAATAACACCGAAATTGAAGGGCTAGCACAACGGCCAGAACAAGGAGAAGATCCCGCCGACCACGAAAGCACAAAGGGCTTTATTGCCAATACTGACACCCAAGCCAATACCGTCACCGGAGGACTCTCCTGGATTGGCGATGAAGGTTTTATCGGTATCTCTGTCAGCACCATGGAAAATCTTTACGGTATCCCCCCAGGTGGTCATGACCATGATGAAGAGCCTGAAATAATTCGTATCGACATGGAGCAAACCAGAGTAGATCTGAAAGCTGAATGGGCCGATATTTTACCTGGCTTTAATCTGGGTCGAGTTCGTATCAGCCACAATAATTACGAGCATATCGAAATTGAAGGTGGCAAAAAAGGTACGCGATTCACCAATGAGGCCGTTGAAGCCCGAGTAGAACTCCTTCACAGAGAAATTTCAGGCTGGACTGGTGCTATTGGGTTACAACTGGAAGATCGGCAATTTGCTGCTATCGGTGAAGAAGCCTTTATCCCCAAATCAGACATCCAAAATACTGGGCTATTCTGGGTGGGTGAAACCAGCCGTGGAGATTGGAGCTATGAGTTAGGTTTTCGTGTAGATCGTCAAACTATCGACCCTGACAGCACACCGCCCTCAACTGGATCAGAAATCAGCCACAACACACAAAGCCTTTCCCTTGGCAGCCTGTGGCAAATGACGGATAAGCAAAGTATCAGCCTGTCGTTCACTCGAGCTCAACGAGCACCATCGGTAGAAGAATTGCTATCCAACGGCCCCCACCATGCCAGTGAAAGCTTTGATATTGGTGATAAAAATCTGGATGAAGAAACCAGCCACAACTTTGAATTTGGCTATCAATATGACGGCTCTGTTAACAGTAAAATTCCGTTGAAACTGAGTGTTAACCTGTTTTACAACACCATCGATGATTTTATTTTCAAGAAAAATACAGGAGCAATAGATATAGATGATGAGCTGGACATCTTTCAATACCAGCAGGAAGACACCACATTTAGGGGTATCGAAACCAACATTGATCTCGACCTAACCGATAACTGGCAGGTTGCGTTCTTTGGCGACTACGTTCGGGCTAAACTCGATAAGAGCGGCGATGTTCCACGTATTCCACCACTTCGTTATGGCATGGCATTGAACTACCAACAGCAACAATGGAATGCCAGCCTAAGACTGACGGAGGTGGAACAGCAAAATCACTCTGGTAACGCTGAAAATGATACCCGTGGTTACACCCGGCTCGATGGCCACCTCCACTATCATATGGATACCGAAAAAGGTCACTGGCTGTTGTTTTTAAAAGCCAATAATTTATTAGACGAAGAAATTCGTAATGCCACTTCATTTTTACGAGATATTGCGCCAGAACCCGCCAGAAGCCTGGAACTTGGCATACGTCTAAGTTTCTAACCAAGACTGTCTTAACACAGAAAACCCTATAAACAATTCCGATCATTGCGGGTAAGATGATGACTCACAATGACCGGAAAGTTTAAAACCACCTCAGGTTTATTGATGGTATTCAAAGGCAAGTGTTGAAAAGCTGGGTCTAAAAATAAGGAGTGCTTGAATTGAAATGGTTAAAAGGCTTTTTTGCGCTGATAGTTATTTTGCTATTAGTGGTCACAGCGGGGATCACCTTTTTACTGGTAGGGATTGACCCCAACAGTTATAAGCCCGAGCTGGAAAAACTGGCCAAGCAAAATAATGTTGAGCTCTCTATTGATGGAGATTTAAGCTGGTCTTTTTTTCCCAATCTGGCCGTACAAGCTGGCTCTACTGACATCTCAGGTAAAGACGTAGGCATTCCTGACATTCACTTTGAGCAAGCCAATTTTGTTCTGGACTGGAAGGCACTACTTTCAGGGACTGTCCGTCTCAGGGCCATTGTCATAGATGGCGCCGACATCAAGATAGAAACAGCTGAAGAAGCCGCCAATATTGCCTCCCTACCCGCTGCTGCGGCAGCAACTCAACCCGAGAAAAACAATGAAATAGAATTGCCCTTCGAGTTGGCCATTGATGAACTAGCGCTGACAAATAGCCGGATTACGATCATTGCAGCCGGCGAGCCAGACAAAATTCTCGAACAATTAAACGTCACTAGCAAAGGGTTAAATCTGGATGGGCAGCCATTTTCTGTGACCCTCAAGGTTGCGACAACACTACCAGAGCAACCCTCTTCAATTGCTGTTGCATTTGATACTCAGTTGAAATTTCAGCTCAAAGAACAAATTGCTGAACTCATAGATTCAACACTCACAGTGGACGGTTTTAACCAACTACCAATAGTTTTACATTTTAATGCGTTGTATAAGGGCCAGGACGATGCTCTCAACCTGACTAATATTAGTGGTAAAGTGGGTTCTGCCATCATTGCCGGTGAAATTAATGCCCTCGCATTGCAAACCTCCCCATCAGCTGAAGGCTCGCTCTCCATTCAGAACCTGTTATTCAATGAATTGCCCATCGAAGAGCTACCTGAGGGTTTTAAAAAGCTGGATATTCAAACCCGATTTACCGTTTCAGAAACATTAGTAAAACTCGATCAACTCAAACTGAGCCTCGACAGCTTTAACATCGGCGGAAATATATCCCTGAAACTCAAAGGACTTCGTCAGTTAGACATGGCATTAAAAGGGGACAACCTGGTATTACCAACCTCGAATGAAGAGAGTAAAAATACGACAAGCAGTAACCAGGCGGCATTACTCACACCTATTTTGGCACCTCTTCTGCTGTTAGACGGTGGCAAAGGCCATATAGAATTGAACCTCGACAGTGTCACCAGTAACAATATTCGTATTGACCAACTCCACCTCAATTTATTTGCCAACGGTAATGTTCTGGAAATAACTGATCTGTCCGGGGCCATCTTTGATGGGACTTTTCAGGTTGCTACCAAAGTTGATCTTCGGGGTAAAACACCTCAAGTTAAATTCTCCAAGAAACTGGTCGACATCGATATTTATAGCGCTCTGTCCACGCTAGCCGATCAATCTAACCTACGGGGGCGCCTAACCATGGAGTTCAGTGGTACCAGCCACGGAGATACCCAAGAAACCCTGATGGCCAATGTAGACGGTAACGGCAACCTCAGTGTTAAAAAACTTCAGATAGACAATATCAATGTTGAACGCAGCTATTGTGAGCTGGCCTCATTGATAGAAAAAACCACGCTCAACCAGACTTGGTCCAACAACACTCAACTCAAAGACTTACAGAGTGATTTCCACTGGAAAAACCAAATTATTACATTGCCAGGCCTCACTACCGGCCTGGGTAATTTGGCTATATCAGGTAATGGTACGGTTAATTTGGAGCAAGAAGCTTATAACATACTGATCACTGCCAATCTTCAAGGTGACCACACCTCTGAAACAGGCTGCCTGGTCAAAAGCAAACGTATCAGAAACCGTGATATCCCCTTTCGCTGTACTGGCTCCTTCGCTGAAAATGGAGAAGGCAGTTGCCGCCCGGACAAACAATTTATCAACCAGTTACTGCAAGAAAAAATTAAGGAGGCTCTATTTGGTAAATTCCTTAAACCTAAATCCAATACATCTACCACAGAGCCAGCATCTTCTGACCAGACAACAGACAGCTCTGAAGAACCCACCACAGAAGAACCAAAAGACATTAAAGAACAGTTAATTGACAGCCTGCTTAAAGGCATCTTCCAATAGTGAAAGACTCCTTATGCGAAAATYCGGGACCTRAAGACCCATTTGCCCAACGGCTRCTTCATTGGTTTGACCAACATGGGCGAAAGGATCTTCCCTGGCAACAAGGYATYTCTGCCTACCGGGTRTGGATCTCAGAAATCATGTTGCAACAAACCCAGGTCAATACAGTTATTCCTTATTACCAGCGATTTATGGCCAGCTTCCCCACCGTTGAAACCCTGGCCAATGCTACTCAAGATCAAGTTCTCCACCACTGGACCGGRCTTGGCTACTATGCCCGCGCCAGAAATTTGCATAAAACGGCACAGATTATTGTTAACGAATTTAATGGAGACTTCCCAAAAACTGTTGAGCAATTAGAAACCCTGCCGGGTATTGGCCGYTCCACCGCCGGGGCTATCTGTGCTATCGCCCATCAACAACCGGCCACCATTCTCGATGGCAATGTAAAACGGGTATTGGCTCGCCACCAGGCCATAGATGGTTGGCCGGGACAATCCAGTACAARCAAACAACTYTGGGCTGTGGCAGATCAACACACGCCCARGAAACGAATTGCAGACTACACCCAAGCCATTATGGATTTAGGGGCCACCCTCTGCACCCGCACCAAACCACAATGTCATGATTGCCCTGTTTCAAGCGACTGCATGGCATTGACCACAGGGAACCCCACCGACTACCCCGGCAAGAAACCACGAAAACCTCAACCTGTACGAGAATGTCTATTTTTAATTATTCGTAACCCTCAAGGTGAAGTTCTACTGGAGCGTCGTCCCKCTAATGGGCTATGGGGTGGGCTATGGGTATTTCCCCAATGTGACAACGAAGCAGACATACCCAGTACCTGTGAGCAACTCAGCTGTCAGGCAATAACATGGGAATTACTACCACAACAGCGCCATACCTTTAGCCATTTCCACCTGGACTATCAACCCGTGGTCATTGAAACGCCTCAACCCTCTGCCATCATGGATAGCAATGCCATTGTCTGGTATAACCCTACCTCACCACTAGAGGTAGGTACGGCTCAACCCGTCAAGCAGCTTCTGGAACAACTAACGGTATAAGGTATACATCAATGGCGCGCATGGTTCATTGCAAAAAACTGGGTAAAGAATTAGAAGGCCTGGATAACCCACCCTTTCCGGGACCACAAGGTCAGGAGATCTACGAAACAACATCCAAACAAGCATGGCAAGAATGGCTGGAACACCAAACCCGGCTAATCAACGAAAAACACTTAAACATGATGGACCTGACCGCCAGAACCTAYCTWAATGARCAAAGAAGCAAGTTTTTAGCCGGTGAAAAAATTGATGAAGCTGATGGTTATGTACCACCATCAAAATAAATTCCAACAACGCTCTTGACGACATAAAGACGAGAAGGTTTAATACGCGCCTCTTGTCGCACAGCATGTGTMACAAGCTGTGCCCAGATAGCTCAGTCGGTAGAGCAGAGGATTGAAAATCCTCGTGTCGGCGGTTCGATTCCGTCTCTGGGCACCACTATTCTAAAGGCCTGCGACYMGTCGCAGGCCTTTTTTATTTCTGRGCTRTGATAAAATTGYACCCTGGATATGCTCTRCCRCGCCGTGCAAATAATCCCCGCAAAATATGCATAGCGAAGTACATTTGATTGCCCGGCCCACGCCAATAACTGCTGGAGTGAGGCTCTCTTCTATTCGCTGCCTTACAAAAATATTGGTATTTCGCTCGTTCCCTAGGGACGCCCASATAAARCACGCGAGGTGCGAGCRTCATGTTTGATGCGATTGTTATGCATTTAACCAATCYCTGGCTACCGACATTTCTGYCTCTCCGAAAAACTCAATGGGCACGGGCCTTAGACCTTTGAGAGTGAATGCGTAAACCAAATCCTTCCACCGTTCTTTATCACCTACAATTGCGATCTTATCAATATAAGCATCATTTTTTTCTGCAAAACTCGTATCCTCCCATCCCTCCGCTTTYCCCCATCCTTGAAAATCACTAAGAACTACCAAGATTTTTATATKGCCTACAGCCTTAATAGCCGCTTCACACTTTTCTTGTGMTTTTTTTAGCTCTTCAATACCCAGTTCTTTAGATACATTGATTAAAACAATATTAGAAGCAACCTCAAGTTCAATAGCCATTACTATGKCCTTAATTATCTTTTCGTAGATCTGTCATGATTTTAGCTTAGTTACTTTTTGGCATAGCGCCCACACCAGTGGCGCGGATCCACCACGTCCACCTGCATATGTTTATTATAAGTTTCTTGGCTAGTTATCCAAGTCAATGCGCAGATACCTCCCATGATCGAACCGGGAAAAAAAGTGTTCTAACATCGGGTGGTTGATGGGTTTCAGATCATCATCAGTTTCCARATTTTKCTCAGMAACATACGTAGAATGATCACTTTCATGCACAAGTACATGGTACCAAGGCTTATTTTTTGGAGGACRCGACTTTGCAACAACYTCGTACCATTCTTCAGTTGCTTGAAAATTTTCATCGACATCGACTATTACACCTCGATAGTCGAAAAGGCGATGATGTACTAGTTCACCAACGGCAAACTTAACCTGTGTAATATTCGTTACATTTCCCATGCTTTAGATACTATAGTTTGGATAAATCCATAACGCTTTTAGCACGCGTTAAAGGGGCCCTAATGAATATTTAATATKMWWKRRGSSYCCKKYRWYYRWWWKSRAWRMTTTKWWSTGWKWKWTWKATTTANCGCCAATAGTTATTTGCAAKAGCAATAATTGCAAATTCCTTATTTACCAATTCAACTGCACGCATCAGCATCATTGGATCTTTGGCATATATATCTCTTACTGCATGTTTCACCGTGCCATCACGCTGAATAGTCCCTACGGTTTTTCTTACAATAAGAATTGCAAGGTTTCTACCTTCAAGGGGCGTTGCAGTAATAAGGCTTGGCATGTAATCAACTGGCTTTTTAGCATGTTCTTCTGCTGCAGCTAAACCAGATAATGAAAGTGCCACAAGGAGTGATAAAGTCAAAATTAGATTTTTCATGTTAAATCCTTTATATAAGTTTAAGGTTTACAAACATATTCGCYCARGAACTATTCGTGTACGAATTATTAAAGCTTGTGTATAATTTGTCAACTGTATTATTTTTATGAGAATTTTAAACATGGGCCCGCTATTAGATCAACAAGTGTGCTATTCACTTTATTCGACATCAAGTCTGATAACGCTGGCATATCGCTCTTTACTTGAACCTCTTAAACTCACCTACCCTCAATTTGTAGTGATGATGTCCTTATGGCAAAACGATAATATTTCAGTAACCRAGCTAGCTAAAACGGTAGGCTTGAGCAAGCCTACAATGACACCATTATTAAAACGACTAGAATTAGCAGGTTATATTACGCGGGAATTTGAATTGAGTAATGACCGTCAAAAGAATGTGGCTTTAACCTCATTAGGGCAGTCCTTGGCACCGGACGCTGAAAAAGTGGCTCAACAAGCATTATGTGCAACAAACTTAAGTAATGATGAGGCTAAACTGTTAATTTCACTATGTAAGAAGGTGAAGCAGGCACTGGTATAAATAGAGGTCATAGCGTGGGTCCAAATAAAGGTGATGGCGCCCGTATTGCCCCATATCATCAATTGCCTTTTGTTCGTATTCGTCCATTTCGCTTTAAAAGCTAACGCCCAGCTTTGTGACATCGAAACGTCAGTTTCGGTGTCCACAAAAGCGTCTGGTAAGAAGCCCTTTTCACTCAGCCGTCGTCGGATCTATTATTGAGCGAATTTCCGAAATTGAATTAGCCGGAAACCCGCCCATTTCAGCGTGCTTAAGAACTAGCTCCGCATCTGGCGCAATATAGATACAATATATCTTGTTGTCTGTTACGTAGCTTTGAACCCATTGTATTTGTGGTCCAAGGTCTCGCAGTACGCTACAAGACTTTCCAGATATACCTTGTAGTTCATCCRGAGTCAGGTTRCCTGCMCCAGGTATCTCACGTTCGATCACGAATTTTGGCATTTTCATTCTCCTCGTTATAAGTAAAGATAACAGCAAAGGGGTCAGATTAAATATTTAATAATCGTTACGACCCCTTTAATTCTGTGACTCAAGTTTTTCTAAAAATAGCCGCTAACCTAACATATAAGTGAAAATATGTTGTGAGGCTTTAATGGAAATTCAAACATTTAGTCAAGATGTACATGCATTAGTCAAATCTGAYGAGAAACATGCCAATGGYCCKGTGGGTCGTGAAGTGTCTGAACTGGCTCATCAAAAAAATGCTGAGAAACTACAGTTGTCTGCCAAGGATCAGCTTAATGCCGCTATTGTTCAAGGGGCAATAGACGTGAGTGTCAGTAGCGGCAATGAATCACTGTCACTGTTGCTTAAAACCGCGATAGAAGGCATTAACRATGCACTGGAAACCACGAGCGGGCCTAATGCCATTGGAGCAGCCTATGATGCGGGTCTGRATGTCAGYCCTGAGGCCACCGCTGAGCGAATTGTTTCTCTGAGCACCGCCTTTTTTGGTGCTTATCAGGAACAGCACCCTGAACTCAGTAAAGAGGATGCCTTAACAGCCTTTGTTGATGTGATTCGTGGGGGCATTGACCAGGGCTTTACTGAAGCGCGTGAAATTTTAAGTGGGCTCAATGTTATGGAAGGCGATATTGCCTCTAATATCGATAAAACATATGARCTCGTGCARGCGGGGTTAAGTGACTTTCTTGAGCMGGGTGTTTARATTTYTTACCGTTAAAGRGGCCAGATTGAATATTTAATAATCATTACGACCCCTTTAATTGCCGGCCATTCACCTGAAACTGTTTCARYAATCATCCTACAAGTRATGTTCTATTTCTTTAGATAAGAAATCATTGTGTCAACATCACTACACTCAAATGGGTCATCTGGGCAATCATCCATCATCCCAGCTTCAGAAAATATTTTCTTTATTTCCCCATTAACGACATAAGCAGAATAACGCCATGACACTTCACCGTTTTCCTTTGTAACCAGCATCCCCATCGAGCGAGTAAATTCTGCATGTGCATCAGGTAACATTTTTACATCATTAAGACCTAAATTTCTCGCCCACTGAAGCATGGCAAAGGAAGTATTAATGCTCAARCARTACACTTCATCAATRCCTAGTRATTTCAGTTCATCATACTTGGCTTCATAGTCAGGCAAATGAGTATTCGAGCACGTCCGAGTAAATGCAGCCGGCAGCGCAAATACAATGATGCTTTTACCCGAGGATATGTCTGCCGTTGAAACATCGTTCCAGCGAAATGGATTTTTCCCGCCAACGCTTTCACCACGGGCACGAATTTTAAATACAACATTTGGTATATTATTACTCATAATTTTCTCTTTTTCTTAACATACGTTAAAGGGGTCAGATTGAATATTTAATAATTGTTACGGCCCCTTTAATTGGTTAGAACTTTTACTCTCTGTATTTTGTATTTATTTAACAAGCTCTATCCCTTTATCTGTAATTTTTATTTTTCCCTGTTTATATAGACTTCCGATTGCTTGCTTAAACACTTTTTTACTTACTTGAAATGCATCCTCAATGTCTTCAGGGGAGCTTTTGTCGTTAAACCCGCTTTTCCCACCAGCAATCTCAAGGTATTCCATAATTTTTCCAGTAGTAGAAAAAACATGCCTGCCTTTTTTCGGCTGCAAGGAAACATCTATCTTTCCATCTTCTCTAACAAGTTTTATATATGCTTTGAGTTCTTGGCCTTTTCGGTACTCTTCATAAACCTGAGTTCCATAAACTAACCCTATGTACTCATCATTGATAATTACTTTTATTCCCAAACTTGTAAAAGCATCTATCTCTACATCTATTTCCTGCCATTCAGTAAACACAYCAGGCTCAACTGTTTCTTTCAAAAACTTATAATCATCTCTCATTGTGCAACCATAATTTATGTTTCATTTTTTATCTATTTACTTCTAACCCCGCATTCACTGGAGGTAAAACCGAAGCGTAGGTTTTGAACTTCCACGTGAAATGCCTTGTTATGTGTTTACTGACAATACTCGTGGCTATATATATTCAATAAGTAGAGTCCAATCAGTAAGGTCAGTTACAACTTTTAGCCATCTTTTATTAATACTAACCTAGCCTTCACTATTAAGTTGTTTCTGGCACTACTTTTTTAAATCCAAAGAATCACGACGAGCAACTAAGATGGGACAAYCCACCCACATCAAAGAACTCAGGTGGTTTCAGCCTATAATATTTATCCTCCACTTCCTTCGACTGCTCTGCATATGGCTGTGTCATCACGTCCTGCAGCTCTCGAATTAGAGARTAATTTCCCGCAGTTGCTTGCTGATAAGCCGGCATAACAAACCACTCTCGCAAAATGTATTTTGGGTTGACGAGCTTCATCTGCCTAGAGATTTCCTCACTGGATCGGGACGAAGTAGCATTCGCGTCATTGGAGCTGTTGAGGAGCGTTTTCCATTTTKCGAGCCACTCTGCCCAGCGCTTGTCGAACTCTTTGGGGTCTGTATCTTGCGCCGAGTTATTGTAGAAGCTTTTCTTGAGTGGGCCAATGTCGTCGGGTATCGACGAGAGCTCGCGGAAGAAAATAGTGTAATCGACAGGCGTTTGCATCATGAGTGYTTCTAGCTCGCTGAGCAGTACGTTGCAAAGTGCCTYGTGAGACGCTGYGTTCAAAGTGCTAAGACCCAGCTTGGCAGCCCACATCTTTTTCATTTGCGTGTGCATTACTTTCGAAAATCCACTTTGAATCTCGTCGAGCTCTWGCAAATAGTCCTGATGCGACGCMAGCAACGGCCGTAACGCCGAACAAAACATGTCGAAGTTKCTTTGCGCTGCGCKTGGTTGGTTCATGAACGAGAAGTGATGACCGCCACCCGTCCAAGGCTGATAATGCGGGTTAAASACATCGCAAAAGCCGAARGGACCATAATCAAGTGTAAARCCACCKACTGCGCAGTTGTCGCTGTTGAAGTTACCYTGGCAGAAGCCGACGCGGATCCAGTTCGCCACCAGTGACGTGAGGCGGCTACGAAACTCGCGCGCCAGCAAYACCACTTTTTCTGRGGTGGTGAGTTGCCTATCGACAACGTCAGCGTACTCACGATCAATCAMGTGCAGCACAATYTTMTCGAGTTCTTCCATCGCTTTCGGGTGTTCGTTTTTACGGGTACGGCGAGCGAAAAGTTCGAGTTGGCCGACGCGGATGAACGACGGTGCRACACGTGTCGAGATGGCGACGGCTTCAGATATAAGMATGTCGGGATTCTCCGAGCGCGAKCCCTCCGAGTACCACGGTCGCTTTACCTTYTCCRTTTTTGAAACGTACAAACTCAAAGACCGTGATGTGGGCACGCCCAGTGCGTGCATGTGCTCCTGAGCCAAGAACTCGCGGATACTCGACCGCAAGACAGCRCGACCRTCCGCGCCGCGGCAATATGGCGTGCGRCCGCCWCCTTTCAGCTGCATTTCCCAGCGTCGACCGTTGATRACGGCCTCAAGCACAGAAATTGCACGACCGTCTCCATATCCGTTGCCGGTTTGGAACGGGCACTGCTGGATGTATTCAGTGCCATAGATGGAAAGTGCGTACCCAGTCGCCCAGCCGACCTTGCGCATCGGCTCTGGAACCTGAGAAATGTCGCCGGAGAACATGCGGACGAAGTCGGAGGACTCTGCCATACTGTCTGCGAAGCCAAGCTCGGAAAAAAAGTTTTTACTGTGCGCTACATACTCTGGGTCTTTGATTGGAGTAGGATTAACGGGGACATAATGGCCCGTGAARACTTGTCGCGGCGCGTGRTCGGCACCGTTTTCTGTCGCGTCAGGATCWCAGTTRAGCGTGTCCATGAGGGAGTAGTTTGCCAACTTCGCAAGATCGTCGAGCGTCGATAKWGTCGMGGAGGTTTTCTGAGGCAGTCGGTTTGTCATAGTTGTTGATACCAAGGCTCGTAAAGATACATTTTAATACTTTGTCTTTCCATGCCACACCATCACCGGAATTGAAGAAGACTTTAACCACGCCAAAAGCCTCAAATGTAAATAGGGTCAAGCCTTTCCATGCAACATCATCCCCGGTTGACAATGCGACTTATTGTTGAGTAATGCTTTCCAAAATGCTCGCCAATCTCCTTCAAAGTATAGGCACCTGTCACAAATGTCTGCCGAATCGCTTCTCTAGTGTCGGGGTATTTATCCTGATAGTAGGCTATCGGTTTCGCCAGTGCGCGTTTCTGCAAGGCAGGGATATCATCCAGGCTTTCTTTCTCTGCGATGGCTTTAAGGTGTCGGTGAATAAATGCCTCACTACCAAGAAACACTTGCTTTTGCAGGTCATCCCAAATGGAAGGGAGGCCAATGCCGGCACGTACAAAGTCTGTGTATTTTACCCGTGCTCGTTTCCGTTGTTTCCCGAACTGACTCAATAACCAGTCGGTTTCAAGCCAATCGTGGAGCTGACTATCACCCACCATTGCCGGATAACTGCTCCAGGGCCAATCACCAATATTTTTCACCATCCGCGCTCTTACCGGGTTTAACACCACATAGCGCGTAAGCTCAAATAAATAGGTTTCTTTGTCGACAAGGATGGCTTTGTATCGACCTTGAAAAAGATGGCCGGTGTGATGATGGCGACGATTGTAGCTCTGCGTGTATACGCCGTTGAGTTGACGCATCCCCTTGGATAGATTGCCCTCTATAGTC